>NZ_JAUYNT010000032.1 GCF_030698175.1 Pseudomonas sp. | reverse complement strand
AATGAGGCGGGGGGCCTCTCTACAAACGAGATCGCAATGCGTCTCTAGGGTGGGACGGCCTCCCCGGAACCTTACTGATTATCGTCAACAGCGTGTTTGAGCCTACTGTTTAACGATGACCTCAACATACAAGGGTGGGCTGAAGCCCGCCCTACGTTTTGCCGTCAATTCCAGCCCTCACACACCCGCAAGCCGCCCAAAACCTGGCCTGCTGCGGCAACGCCATGCCGGTAATTTGTGCCGCAGTTGCGCGCTGGAATCCCAGAGCCAACGTAAGGCAATACTGGACGCGAGCGAGCACTGAACTAAGGTAAACGCTAATAACTCGCAGCAACTGGAAACATCTATGGATAGCCATCTAGTGCTGCCCTTTTGGCTGGCCGGGCAACACCTTGCGGTAGCGCTCGAGACGGTCGTGCGGGTGCTGCCGGCGCTGATTTGCACGCCCTTGCCGGGGGCGCCAAACACAGTGCTCGGCCTGGTTAATGTGCATGGACGGCTGCTGCCGGTGGTCAACTTGGCTCAGCGCTTCGCCTGGCCAGCGGCGCCAGCGGCCTTGTGGCAACCGTTTCTCTGGCTCAAGACCCCGCGCCGCGAGCTGCTAATCCCGGTCGAATCGGTGGAAACCGTGCACAGCTGCGCCGCCCAAGACTTCGTTCCAGCCCCCCATCCACAGGTGCCATCGAGTTTTCTCAAAGGCGTGGTACGTACCGCCGAGGGCCTCTTACTGATCCAGGATGTCGAACAAGTGCTCAGCGACGCGGATGAAGAGCATCTGGCCGCCGCACTAGCAGCCCACGGAAGCACCGATGAACGTGGCTGAGGCGCTGTGCTCGCCTCGCGTGCTCGAGGTGCTGATCAGCAAGGTCCACCAGCACCTGGGCGCGGATTTCTCCGGCGAGCGCAGCGCAGACCTGCTGCGCCGCTTCAAACTGCTGGCTGCCGAACAGGCGGTAACCGACCTGCCGGTGTGGCTGGAGGCCCAAGCCTTCGCCGACTGGGACGCGGCCTTGATCCAAGCGCTGACCCCAGCGTTTACCGTCGGCGAAACCTATTTCCGCCGTGATGCCGAAGCGCTCGACTGGCTGGCCAACAACTACTTCCCCCCGCTACTGAAACACCGACGCCTCGCGGGACAGCGCCATTTGCGCATCTGGAGCGCTGCCTGCTGCACCGGCGAAGAGGCCTACAGCCTGCTGTTTTTACTCGACCAACTGCTCGGCGCAGAGCGGCCCAGCTGGTCACTGACGGTGCTGGCCAGCGATCTCAATAGCGACTCTCTGGCCCGCGCCAAACAGGCCGACTATGGTCAAAATGCCTTCCGCAGCAACGAAGAGGTGTTTCGCCAGCACTACTTCCAAGCCAAGGGCCGACTCTGGCAAGTGCGGCCGCAGTGGCGTGAGCGCATCCATTTTTTCCAGCACAACCTGGCCACCGGCCCGCTGCCCGATCCCGCGCGGGGGCTGAGCGAGGTCGACCTGATTCTCTGCCGCAACGTGTTGATGTACTTCTCCCCGGAACGGGCGGCAGTCACCCTGCGCCGCCTGCTCAGCTGCCTGACCCGCGACGGCTTGCTGTTGCTCAGCGCCGTCGAAGCCGGTATCGCCACCCAAGCCGGCCTTAGCGGTTTCTGGGCCGGCTGCAACTACGCGCTGAGTGCCAGCAGCCACCTGCCCGCCCCACGGCCGGCAAATTTACCGAGTACGGCCCCGCCATTGCTCGGGTCGCAGCTGCGCAAGCAGGTGCCGGCCAGCGCTACGGCGGCCGTAGACCATGCGCCAAGCCCGGCAGCCCAGGCGCCGGTAACCAGCAACTGCATGGCTGCCGAGTCGCCACTCAGCGCTGAACCCGTCCACGCGCAACTCTGGCAACTGGCGCGGCAAGCCCAGGCCGGCGGCCAGCACGCCCAAGCCCAACAAGCCCTGCTCGAGTACCTGGCCTGCGCCGGCCTGGGTCAGGCGCAAAAGCACCACGCCTGCCTGCTGATGGCCCGTAGCTGGGCCGATCAACAGCGCAGCGCAGAGGCCGAAGACTGGTTACAGCGCGCCCTGCTGCTCGAGCCCAATTCAGCCAGCGCGTACTGGCTGATGGCCCTGCTGGCGCAACAAAACGGCATACCCAAGGCCGCCTTGGTGGCGCTGCAAAAGAGCCTTTACCTGAAGCCGGACTTTATCCTGGCGCACTTTCACCAAGCCCGGCTGCTGCGCACCGAAGGCCGCCTGAGTGCCAGTAACAAGGCCTTGCAGATCTGCCGGCAATTACTCCAGCAGCACCCCCAGGAGGCTTTGCTGCCAGAGGGCGACGGCCTCAGTTGCGGCCAATTACTCAGGCTCTGTGAACAATTAATCGAGGACCACGCCGCATGCCCGAGCCAGTGAACGCCAACGACCAACGCTGGGACTTGATCCACGAACGGCTCGCCGAGTTCGAGCGGCGTATCGACGCGGGCTTTGCCATCGCCCCCCAAGAGCGCGAGGCACGTCTGCAAGCACGCACCCGCGAGTGGGCCCAAAGCGTGCCACAAGAAGACCCGGATGCCTGGCTCGAGGTGCTGTGCTTCAACCTCAGCGACGAGGTCTACGCCATCGAAACCGAACATATTGCCAGTGTCCTGCCGTTGCCGCAGTTCACCCCGCTGCCTAATACCCCGCCCTTTGTGCTGGGAATAGTCAATGTGCGCGGGCATATCGTCTCGGTGCTCGACCTGCGGGTGTTTTTCGAGCTGCCCATCAGCGGACTGTCGGACAAAAACTTCCTGGCTATTTTGCAGAGCTCAGAAATGGAATTTGGCCTGCTGATCGACCGGGTGCAGGGGATAGCACGAATCAAACGCGACAGCCTGCAGAGCGGGTTGGCCAATCTTTCCGGGCTGCGCGCCAGTTACCTGCTTGGCGTCACAGCCGAACAATGGACGGTACTGGATGGCGCACGCTTGCTGGGCGATCCCAGTTTGCGCATCGCGTCCGATGAATAAGCACAAGGAGAGACACCCATGACTGGCAATGTGATGAGCCTACGAATCGGCAGCAAATTGATGCTGGCCTTCGGCGTGCTGATTCTGGGCTTCGGCAGCCTGCTGTATATCAGCCAGGAGCGCTTCGTCGCCTTGCAGCAAGCCGAGGCGCTGCTGTTTCAGCAGAGTTACGCGCGGGCCTCCGCGATCAAGGAGCTGCGCGTCAATATCGCCGCCTCGCGCGCCAGCGTGCTGCTGGCCATGAGCGCTGGCCCTGGGGTCGAACTGGAGCAACATGAGGCTGAGATCCGCCGCCGCGCCAAACTCAACGACGAGCTAGTCAAACGCCTGCGCGAGACGATGGGAAGCGACGCTGAGGCCAAGGCCATCATCGATCCCCTGGTAGAGACCCGCACCGCCTTCGCCCAGGTTCGTGACACGCAGTTGCTGCCGTTAATCCGCGCCGACCAACTTCAGGAGGCACGCGACCTGTATCGGGGCGCCCAGAGCGAACGGGCGAACAAGATCGAGGAATTAGGCCTACAGCTGAGCGAACTGGCTGAGCAGCGGGTCGCACAGGGGCAGGAGAACTCCCGTCTGGCGCTGCAGACCCAGCGCGACCTGCTGTTCAAACTCGGCTTGGCGCTGGTGACCGCCGCGGCCCTGCTGGCCTGGCTCTTAAGCCGGCACATCGCCCAACCGCTGGCGCGCCTGACCGGCTGGGCCGAACAAATCGGCCGCGGGGAAATCCCCAGAGAGGTCGCCGCCAGCGCCCGCCAGGATGAGGTCGGGCGCCTGGCACAGGCATTCGTCAATATGAGCGGTTATTTACGCGAGCTGGTACAGGAGTTGAATGAGAGCATCGCGGTACTGGCCGCCTCCAGCGAAGAAATACTCGCGGTCACCACCCAGGTGGCCGCCAGCACCCAGGAAACCGCCACTGCCATCAGCGAGATCGCCACCACCGTGGCGGAAGTCAAACAGACCGCGATTCTCGCCGGTAGCAAATCGCAATCTGTGGCCGCAAGCACCGAACGTACCCGCCTGGTCGCCGAGGGCGGGCGCCAGGCACTGGACGAGACACTCAAAGGCATGCGCCAGATTCGTGAGCAGATGCAGGCGGTGGCCGAAAGTATTATGCGCCTGGGCGAACAGAGCCAGACCATCGGCGAAATAGTCGCCTCGGTCAACGACCTGGCCGAGCAGTCCAATTTACTCGGGGTTAATGCCTCAATCGAGGCGGTCAAAGCCGGTGAAGCCGGCAAGGGCTTCTCGGTGGTGGCTCAGGAGGTCAAGACCCTGGCCGAGCAATCCAAGCTGGCCACCGCCCAGGTGCGCGGCATTCTCGGCGAAATCCAGAAGGCCATGAGCAAAGCGGTGCTGCAGGCCGAGCAAGGCAGCAAAACCGTGGAAAGCGGCTACCAACGCGCCGAAGTCAGCGGCGAGGCGATCCGCACCCTGAGCAGCAGCATCGAGGAGTCCAGTGAAATGGCCCTGCAGATCGCCGCCACCAGCCAGCAACAGATGATTGGCATGGACCAGATCGGCAGCGCCATGGAGAACATTCGCCAGGCCAGCCAGGACAATGTCGGCGGCACCCGGCAGGTCGATCTGGCGGCGCGCAACCTGCACCAGCTGGGCCTGAAACTCAAGGGCCTGGCCGGTCAATTCAAGCTGTGAGCAGCGCCCCCCCAGTCGCGCACCAAGGCATGCACCCAAGGAGACGCAGCATGATGGGTAAGATCACAAACCTCAGCATCGGCAGCAAATTGATGCTGGCTTTCGGCGGTTTGATTCTAGGCTTTGGCGCCCTGCTGCTCACCAGCTTGGAGCACTTTACTGGCCTGCAGGAAGCCGAAGAGCTGCAATTCAAACGCCGCTACGAGCGGATGTCCGACGTCAAAGAGCTGCTGTCCAACCTCAATTTGCAGCGCACCGAACTGCTGGAGATCGTCGCCGAGGGGCCCACGGGGAACCTGAAGAGCCATGAACAGGAAATTCGCCAGCGCACCGAAACCAACAGCCAACTGCTGGAGCAGCTGCGGGCTGGGGTAAAGGAGGACCCGGCGACTATCGAGCTGCTTGATCAACTGCAAAGCACCCGTGCCGCCTACCTGCATACCCGCGACAGCAAGGTGTTGCCGCTGCTGCGCAGCGAACGGCTGGAGGAGGCACGCGGCTTGATCGCCGGCGAGCACAGCGAGCAATTAGCGCGGCTGCGCGCACTCGGCCAGCAGTTGGCCGAGCGCACCAACCAGCGCGTCACCGATGGTTTGGAGCAGTCACGCCAGGCCCTGGCGGTAGTGCACCAGCGAATCTTGCAACTCGGTCTGCTGCTAATCGTCGCGGCGGCCGTGCTGGCCTGGCTGCTCAGCCGCCATATTGCCCAACCGTTAGCGCGCCTGACCGGCTGGGCCGAACAGATCAGCGGCGGCGAAATCCCGCGGGAAATGACCGACAACGCCCGCCAGGATGAAGTCGGTCGTTTGGGTCAAGCCTTCACCTGCATGGGCCGCTATCTACAAGCCTTAGCCGCCAAAGCCGAGGCCATGGCGCAGGGCCAGTTGCATGAAGATAGCCAGCAGGTAGCGGAGCAAGATGTGTTGGGCCGCGCTTTTGCCACCATGGTCGGCAACCTGCGCCGGCTGGTGCTGGAGCTAAACGAGGGGATCGCTGTGCTGGCGGCCTCCAGCGAAGAGATACTCGCAGTCACCACCCAGGTGGCCGCCAGCACCCAGGAAACCGCCACTGCCATCAGCGAGATCGCCACCACCGTGGCGGAAGTCAAACAGACCGCCATTCTCGCCGGCGGCAAATCGCAGTCGGTAGTCGAGAGCACGGGACGCAGCCGCCAAGTTGCCCTGGGCGGACGCCAGGCACTGGACGAGACGCTCAAAGGCATGCGCCAGATTCGTGAGCAGATGCAGGCGGTGGCCGAAAGCATCATGCGCCTGGGCGAGCAGAGCCAGTCCATCGGCGAGATAGTCGCCTCGGTCAACGACCTGGCCGAGCAGTCCAACCTCTTGGGGGTCAATGCCTCAATCGAGGCGGTCAAGGCCGGCGAGGTCGGTAAAGGCTTCTCGGTGGTGGCCCAGGAGGTCAAGACCCTGGCCGAGCAATCCAAGCAGGCCACCGCCCAGGTGCGCGGCATTCTCAGTGAAATCCAGAAGGCCATGAGCAAGGCGGTGCTGCAGGCCGAACAAGGCAGCAAAACCGTGGAAAGCGGCTACCAACGCGCCGAAGTCAGCGGCGAGGCGATCCGCACCCTGAGCAGCAGCATCGAGGAGTCCAGCGAAATGGCCCTGCAGATCGCCGCCACCAGCCAGCAGCAGATGATCGGCATGGACCAGATCGGCAGCGCCATGGAGAGCATTCACCAGGCCAGCCAGGACAACGTAGGCGGCACCCGCCAGGTCGACTTGGCGGCGCGCAATCTGCATCAGCTGGGCCTGAAGCTTAAGGGCCTGGCGGCCCAGTTCAAACTGTGAGCCGACCATGAGTCTAGATCGCGAGGCGCTCAGGCAACGCTTACTGGCCAGTTTCCGGGTCGAGGCCGAGGAGCGCCTGGGCATATTGGCCGACGGCCTGGCCAATTGGCGCGAGACCAGCGCCAGCAGCGAATCGATCGAATCGCTGTTTCGCGAGGTGCACAGCCTTAAAGGGGCATCCAGGGCGGCGGGATTGCTGCCCATCGAGCAGCTCTGCCATGCCTGGGAGAGCCTGTTGGGGGTGGTGCGCCGTGGGCAGTTGAGCCTGACCGCGGAGCGGGTTGAACTGTGCCGGCATGCCCTGAAGGCCGTGCAAAAACTGCACGCCGGGCAAGCGTTGGATGACGATGAGCAAGCCCGTTTGATCGACAACCTGGAGGCCGCCGCGCTCGGCGAGGCGGTGAGCCTGCCACCGACTGCACCGAGCGGGCCGGCAATAGCGCTGGACCCGAGCACGGTACGGGTCTCGACCCAGCGCCTGGACTCACTGCTGTTTCAGAGCGAGGCGTTGTTGCAACACAAGCTCGAGGCCCAGGCCCACCTGCTTAATCTCAAGGCCCATGCGGCAGCCTTTGAGCCGCTGCGCAGCAAACGCCTGCTCAGTAGTGGAGCCCTCAAACAGTTACGCGAGGGCCTCGATGAACTGCCACAAAATGCCCACGACGGCCTGAAAACCGTGCTCGATTACCTCGACTGGAGCCTGGCGCAACTCGACCGCCTGCACTTCAGCGCCACCCGCCTGGAAAAAACCGGCAAGCATTTGGCCCAAGGCCTGACGCAGCTCTCAGAGTCTTTGTTCAGCGAGCTGCAAGCGGTGCTGCTGCTCTCTGGCAGCAGCCTGATGGAAGGCTTGCCGGACATGGTGCAAGACCTCGCCAGCCAAGCCGGCAAGCGGGTCGAACTGCAGATCAGCGGTGACAGCCTGCAAGTCGACAAACGTATTCTCGACGAGTTGCGCACGGTGCTCACCCACCTGCTGCGCAATGCCATCGACCATGGCCTGGAAACCCCGCAGCAGCGCAGCCAGGCCGGCAAAGCGCCGGTCGGCCTGTTGCAAGTAGAACTGCTGCAAGAGTCGGCGGATCGCTTCGAGTTACGGGTCAGCGACGATGGTCGCGGTATCGACCTTAACCAGCTGAAAAACCGCGCCGTCGCCAGCGGCCTGCAAACCACCGAACAAGCTGCGGAGCTCGCCGATAACGAAGTCTTGGCGCTGATCTACTGCTCGGGCTTATCCACCAGCGCCATCATCACCGACCTCTCCGGCCGCGGCCTGGGCATGGCCATAGTGCTGGAGGTGGTCGAGCGCCTCGGCGGACGTATCGAGCTGGAGTCCACGGCCCAGGGCACCTGCTTTCATCTGCATCTGCCGCTGAGCCTATCGACCTTTCGCGCGGTGATAGTGCGCAACGCCGAACGGGTGTTTGCGATCCCGGCGCTGGCGGTCGAACGTTGCCTGCGGCTGCCCAGCAGCGCGATGAAAAATCTGGAGAACCGCCCGTCGGTGGTGCTCGCCGGCGACGTATTGCCGGTCTGGCCGTTGGCCGATGTGCTCGGCCTGGCCAGCCTCGAGCAGAGCGCCAGCGAATTAACCCTGCTGGTCCTCAAGGTGCGTGGCGAGCGCTTCGCATTGCTGGTGGAGGAGTTGCTGGGCGACCAGGAAATCACCGTCAAGAGCCTTGGCCGGCAACTATTGCGGGTGCGCAATCTGCTGGGGGCGACCGTACTCGGCGATGGTCAGCTGGTGCCTATTCTGCATCCCACCGACCTTTATCGCAGCGCCCTGGAAACCTCCGGCTCCAGCCTCAGCCAACAAAATCAGCAGCGCAGTGCCGTGGCGCAACAGCGACTACTGATTGCCGAAGACTCCTTCACCTCGCGGGGCCTGCTGAAGGCGATTCTCGAGACCGCCGGCTATCAAGTGGCCACCGCCAACGACGGGCTGGAGGCCTGGAATGCACTGAAGCAGGGGCAATTCGATCTGCTGGTCTCCGACGTCGAGATGCCGCGCCTGGATGGTTTCACCCTGACCAGCCGGATTCGCGCCGACCGCGACCTGGCCAATCTACCCGTGGTGTTGGTGACCGCCTTGCATTCGGCCGAAGACCGCGCGCGCGGGCTGGAGGCCGGCGCCAATGCTTATCTGGTGAAAAGTGGTTTCGAGCAGGAGAGTCTGCTGGATGCCATCCGCCGACTAATCTAAAACCCGGCTCAAGATCGTGGCGCGCGCAGTCGATCATGAGCCGGCTCTAACTGAGGAGTAACGGCATGCGCATACTAATAGTCGACGACTCGGGGGTCACGCGCCTGCTGCTGCGCAGCGTCTTCGAGGCCGAGGGCTACCAGGTACGCGAGGCCAGCAGCGGGGCGCAGGCCCTAAAAATACTGGAAGATTACACCCCTGACATAGTCACCATGGACGTGCATATGCCCGACATGGATGGCTATGAAACCACCGCACGGATACTCGAAAAGCACGCTCTGCCGGTGGTGGTAATAACTGCCAGCGCCGACCCCTATGCCACCGCAACCGCCATGCGCGCCCTGGAGGCGGGCGCGCTGGCGGTGCTGGAAAAACCCTCTGGTCCCGCGGCAGCAGACTTTAGCCAGCGTATGCACGAAGTGCTGCAAGTGCTGCAAGTGCTGCGCAACATGGCCCAGGTCAAAATAGTCCGGCGCCCGCGCAAGCTTGAGGGCGCATCCGGCAAGCAGCATAGCGTCCCGCAACTGATTAACAACACCGTTAACAACACCGTTAACAACACGCCTCAACTGGTCGCCATCGCCGCCTCAGCCGGCGGACCGGTGGCCCTCAAAACCTTGCTGCAGACCCTGCTGCTGCCACAACCCTGGGCACTGATCTTGGTCCAGCACATCGCCAACGGCTTTCTGCTGAGCTTTCGTGACTGGTTAGCCAGCCTGTCGGCCCTGCCGGTCGCGGTGGCCGAAGAGGGCCAGATACTCACGCCAGGGGTGCTCTATCTCGCCCCTGACGGCGTGCACCTGGGTTTTTCCGCAGAGCGCCGCGTGCGCCTGCACACGGGGCCGCCGGAGGAACATCTGCGCCCCTCGGCCAACTACCTGTTTCGCTCGGTGGCGCAGCAGTTTGGTAAACAGGCGATCGGCATCCAGCTATCAGGCATGGGCCGCGACGGCGCCCAAGGGCTGGCCGAACTGTACAAAACCGGCGCCTTGACCCTGGTCCAGGAGCCCAGCAGCGCGGTGATCGACTCCATGCCCAGAGCTGCCATCGACCTGCAGGCGGCGCGACAGGTGTTGCCGCCGGAAGACATAGGATTATTGCTGAACCTGATAGCCACACAACTAGTGCCACCAAATTCGCTAGGCAAGAGGGAATAAGCCATGTACACCGACGCCGAGATTTTGATCGTCGAGGACAGTCCGACCCAGGCCACCGAGCTGCAATACATACTCGAGTCAGCCGGTTGCAAAGTGCGCGTCGCGCGCAACGGCATCGAAGCGCTGGCGATGCTCGCCGAGCAGCGGCCGACCATCATCATCAGCGATATTGTGATGCCCGAAATGGATGGCTATGAGCTGTGCCGCCAACTGAAAAACACCCCCGCGACCCAAGGCATTCCGGTGATTCTGGTGACTTCCCTGGCCGATGCGCGGGACGTGGTGCACGGGCTGGCGTGCGGCGCCGATAACTTCATCGTTAAACCTTACGATGAGAAGTACCTGATGTCGCGCATCCGCTACTTCCTGGTCAATCTCGAATTGCGCGGTCACGAACGTGTGCAGATGGGCGTCGAGGTGGTGCTCGAGGGCGAGCGGCACTTCATTACCGCCGGCCGCCAGCAGATTCTCGATCTGCTGATCTCCACCTATGAGCAGGGCGTGCACCTCAATCACCAGCTACAGGCCAAGCATGACGAACTGACCCGCAGCAACACGCTGCTCAATTGCTTGTTTCACTTCACCAGCGGCCTGAGCGATGCCAAGAGCGAACGGCATGTCATCGATGCCGCGCTACAGCGCATCCTGGAGTTCCCCGACACCCAGGGCGCCTGGTTATTGATGGCCGACGCCGACGACCCGAGTGAGCCGGCCCAGGTGGTCGGTGCGCGCGGACGTGGCCGCGCCTACGGCCTCGAACAACTGAGCAACTGCGCAAAGAACTGCCCCTGCCGGCACGCCTGGTTGAGCGACAAGCTGAGCATGCCCTGCAATATCGCTGAGTGTCCGGCCTTGACCGAGCAAGCTGGGGAGTCTGTGCACGCTTGCATACCACTGCTGCTCGGCGGTGAAACCATCGGCCTATTGAATGTGGTGCAGAACCATGCGCGGGCCTGGTCTAACGAAGCCCTGCTGGCCCTGGCCTCGATCGGCCGCCAGTTGGCCATGGCCCTGGGCCGGGCCCGGCTGTTCGAGAGCATGGAGCAACTGGTGGAGCAGCGCACCGCGGCCTTGGCCAAGAGCGAGGCGCTGCTGCGCAAAGTGCTCGACAGCCTGCCGGTCGGCGTACTGGTCACCGACCCACAGGGCCGGCTGATCATGAGCAACCCCGAAAGCAGCTTGATCTGGGGCGGGCCACACCCGGTCGGCAGCGAGGGCTACAACCAGTACCGCGGCTGGTGGGCGGAAAGCGGCGAGCCGCTTGCCGGACAAGACTGGGCGATGATGCGCGCCGTGCAGCATGGCCAAGTGTCGCGCAACGAAGTCATCGATATCGAGACGTTCGAGGGCGTGCGCAAGACCATCCTTAACTCGGCGGTGCCCTTCCTCGACACCCATGAGGTGATCCAGGGTGCCATAGTGGTGATCCAGGACATCACCGAACAGCGCCGCCGCGACCTGGAAATGCGCACCCGCACGCGGGCGGTGGAGGCCAGCGTCAATGCGGTGGTAATCACCGACAATGAGCAGCCCGACCAACCCATTGTTTACGTTAACCCAGCCTTCGAGCGCATCACCGGCTACGCCGCCTGCGAGGTGCTCGGCCGTAACTGCCGCTTTCTGCAGGGTGACAATCACGACCAAGCCGGGCTCAGCCATATCCGCCGGGCGCTGCAGGCCCAGGAAGAAGGTGGCGCGCTGCTGCGCAATTATCGCCAGGATGGCTCGCCGTTCTGGAACGACCTCAAGGTCGCCCCGGTGATCAATGACCGCGGCAAGGTCAGCCACTTCGTCGGCATCCTGCACGACATCACCGAAGGCAAACGCTACCAGGAAGAACTCGAACACCAGGCCAACCATGACAGCCTGACCGGGCTACCGAACCGCAACCTGCTCAATGACCGCATCAGCCAGGCCATCGCCTTTGCCACTAACACCAACCGCCAGTTCACCCTGGCCTTTATGGATATCGATAACTTCAAGGTGATCAACGATAGCCTCGGCCACAACGCCGGCGACCAATTGCTGATCCAGATCGCGGCGCGCCTGCGCGACTGCGCGCGCAAGATCGACACTGTGGCGCGGTTGAGCGGCGATGAGTTCATCATTCTGCTGGCCAACTCCGATCAGCTCGGTGAACAGCTCGCTTGGCTCGAACGACTCAAGCAGAGTATTGCCACCCCGCTGATGCTCGACGAGCAGGAAGTGGCCGTTAGTTGCAGCATTGGTTTTTGCTGCTTCCCCAGCGATGGCCGCGACGCTGGCACCCTGCTGCGCAATGCCGACACGGCGCTGTACCAGGCCAAGCATCAAGGACGTAACCGTATCTGCGCCTTTATGCCGGCCATGAACGAACAGGTGCAGAAGCGCTTATTGATCGAGCGCGAGACGCGCCACGCCCTGCAGAACCATGAATACCTGGTGGTCTATCAACCGCAACTCGATCTGCACAACGGCCGTCTCTGCGGTTTCGAAGCGCTGGTGCGCTGGAACCGGCAGGGCAAAATGGTGCAACCCAACGACTTTATCCCGCTCGCCGAGGAGAGCGGCTGGATAGTCGCCATTGATTTCTATGTCTTCGCGGCGGTCTGCCAGCAGCTGACGATCTGGCGTGAACTGTTCAACCAGGACCTGAGTATCGCGGTTAACTTCTCGGCCATCAGTTTCGCCGAGCCTGACTACGTCGAGCGGATTTTGGCGATCTTGCAGACCCATGGAATTTCACCGCGCTGGATCAAGATCGAACTGACCGAAAGCATTCTGATGACCAATGCCGACGACGTTCTGCACAAGATGCAGCAGCTCTGCGCTCAGGGCATTCGTTTCTCCATCGACGACTTCGGCACCGGCTATTCGTCGCTGGGCTATCTGAAGCGCTTCCCCTTCAGCCAGCTAAAGATCGACCGCAGCTTTATCACCGACATCATCACCGACCCCGACAGCGCCTCGCTGACCCGCTCGATGATCGCCATCGGCCATAACCTGGGCATCCAGGTGATTGCCGAAGGGGTGGAAAACGCCGAACAACTGGGCTTTCTGCGCACCGCCGGTTGCGATGAGCTGCAGGGTTATTTTTATTCGCCACCGCTGCCGCCCCAGGCGTGCCTGCAGTTTCTGCAACAGGAGGGTTCGTTGCTCACGCTGCCCACCAATATTCTCGACGACAGCCCGCGCTATCTGCTTATCGTCGACGACGAACCCGCCATTCTCAGCGCCTTGCAGCGGGCACTGCGGCTGGAGAACTACCGGATCATCTCCGCCAGCAGCAGTCACGAGGCGCTCAAGCTGCTGGCCACCCACGCCATTGATGTGGTGTTGAGCGACGTGCGTCTGGCCGATGTGAACGGCCTGGATTTCTTGCGCCAGATCAAAATCATTCACCCCGACGTCGTCCGCATGGTGCTCAGTGGCTCCAGCGAAATCGGCATCATCCTCAGGGCGATCAATGAGGGCCTTATGTATCGCTTCTTCACCAAACCCTGGGAGCAGGACGATTTGCGCAACCAGCTGCGCGAGGCCTTCCAGCTGCGCGAGCTGCATCGCGAGAACAAGCGCATGCGCCAACAGCTAACCGAGCAGTAACTGCCGCAGCTATTAGCGGCACGCAGTGCAATAGCCCTAGGCGCCGCAGGTTCTTAGGGCTGCTGCATGATCAGCGTTTGCGTGGCCATCGGCGCCGGAAAGTCAGCGCTGCCCAAGGTATCTTTAATCACCTTGTTGCTGGCAAAAAACACCTGGCCATAGTTACTTGGCTGGCAATAGGGACGCACCGCCAGCACCGGTCCGAGCAGATTAAACTCGAGAATCTCGACATCCACGGCAGGCTCTGCCAAGACATTCGGCACCGCGCTAAGGCGGGCTTTGAGCAAGTCAATGGCGGCCTGGTAATCAGCAGCGTTGGATAACTGGGCCAGCAGATCAACCCGGCGATAGGCGTTGTGGCTTAAGTTCTGGATATTGTCGGCAAAAATCTTATTGTTGCCCACCAGCGTCAGGATGTTGTCGGCGGTATTAATCGCGGTCACAAACAAGCCAATTTCGGTCACTGTGCCGGTAACCCCTCCCGCGCAAATCACATCGCCTACCTTGAACGGGCGCAACACGATAATAAAACCGCCAGCCGCCAGGTTGGCCAACAACCCCGACCACGCCAGACCAATCGCCAGGCCTACGGCGGCCAGCAAGGCGGCAAAAGTGGTGGTCTGCACACCGAGATAACCGAGCACACCAATAACCAGCAGGATATTCAGGGTCACGGTAATAAACGAGCCGACATAACGCAGCACTGTCGGATCAACGTTCTGCCGACCTAACGAGCTCTGTACCAACCCCACGGAAAACCGAATAAGCCAGCGGCCGATCAGCCAAAAAGCCAGCGAAGCTAATACCTTGACGCCAAACTCTGCGCCGTACTGAGTGACCAGCATCATCAAGGCATTGGCTTTTTCAGTCCCTGCATTCACCAGCGTTGTTTGATCCATAACAGATTCCTTAGTGGGTAAAGTAGCGGGCAAAACTAGCATGCTGCAGGCTTTGCCTCTATCGCGCCGCGCACCACTGGCGCTAGGCCACTACAATTACATAAGGCAAACAACTACCCCGCCGTGCGACCACTTGGCCGGCGGCCAGCGCCTATGCCAACAGCGTATACACTCCAATTAACCGCTGCGTTTTTGGTACCGCCCCATGCACTTGCGCCACCTGACTGGTTTGCTGCTGATTAGCCTGCTTGCCGCGCTGCCGGTCGCCGCGCTGCACGCTCAGGAAACCTTGCGCATCCTGACCTGGCCAGGCTATGCCGACAGCGATCTGGTCGAGGAGTTTGCCAGCCGCTACGGAGTCAAGGTCGAGGTGACATTTATCGACACCGACGAAGTACTGCGGGCCAAGATAAGCCGCCATCAGGGTGGCGATTACGATGTATTTGCCGCCAACACCGCCGAGATGCAGCACTACATCGACCAACAGTTAGTGCAACCGCTACAGCTGGCCGACATCCCCAACACCAAACGCCAACTCTGGCGCTTTCGCAACCTGCAAAGCATTCCCGGCATTAGCCGCGACGGCACTATTTACGCCGTGCCTTACACCTTCGCCGAGATGGGCCTGATCTATGATCGCGCCCAGTTCAGTAGCCCGCCCAGCTCGTTGGCCAGTATGTGGGACCCTCAGTACCAGGGCCGGGTACTGGCCTACGATGGCGCCACCCATAATTTTTCCATCACCAACCTGCTGCTCGGCGGCGCGCCGTTTCAAATCAAGGACGCCGAGTTTGCCGCCGTCAGTGCCAAGCTGCTTGAACTGCGCCGTAACGTGCTGACCTTCTACACCCTGCCACAAGAGTCGGTAGAACTCTTTCGCCAGCACAAGATCGCCCTGCTGTACGCCAACTATGGTCGTCAGCAACTCAAACTCCTGCTGGAGGCCGGCGTCGACGCGGGCTATGTCATCCCCCAAGAAGGCGCCCTGTCTTGGCTCGATTGCTGGGCCGTCAGTCGCGGCGCCAAAAATCCACGCCTGGCCGCAGACTGGATCAACTTCACCCTCGAGCCGCGCATCAGTCAGGAGCTGAGCCGCCGTCAAGGGCTCTCCAACACCCTCGAAGCGGGCACTGAAAACAGCAATCTGGACAAAATAATCTGGCTGGAGCCGGCCGAAGATGACGCCCGCCGCGCGCAACTCTGGAGCCGCATTCGCTCCGGCGAGCGGCTGCCAACACTCTCCGGCCCAGAGTCGGCCCCGATGAACAGCCAGCCATGAACTACAGCATCCGTTTTAAGCTCAGCTGCGCCTTTACCCTGTTCGGCATTTTGCTCACGGTGCTGATCGGCTACTACGCCTATGCCACCAGCCGCAGCATGCTGCTGAGCGCTGCCGAACGGGATCTGCTGACCGCCACCCAAGTGCTGGGGCGCAACCTGCAGTCAAGCCTGGCCAACGCCACCCAAGACTTGCGCCTGCTCTACAGCCTGCCGCAGACCCGTAACCTGGTTGAACGCGCCGGCAAAAACCGGGCAGCCGAAGAGGCTAGCGAGCTAGCCGAGACCTTTAGCAACCTGCTCAAGCTGCATCCGCAGTACTTGCAGATTCGCCTGATCGGCACCGCTGAGCATGGGCTGGAGCGCGTGCGGGTGGAGCGCGATGGCCAGCAGTTAGTGCGCAGCAGCGCCGCGCAACTGCAAGAGAAAGCCCACCTACCTTACGTCTTTCAAGCGCGAACACTGCCGCCTGGCAGCGTGTATTTATCGCCGATCACCATCAACCATGAGCTCGGTGCCCACTCAGGTCTTAATCAGCCGACCATCACCCTCTCCAGCCCACTCGCCAGCAGTGCCAACCCCAACAGCACCAGCGACCTGATGGTGTTAAACATCGGTCTTAACCAGCTATTTCAACAGCTGCAAAGTGACTTGCCGCCGCACTATCAGGTGTTTTTAAGCAACGAACTGGGCGATATCTTGATTCACCCGGATGCCAGCCAAACCTTTGGCTTCGACGGTGGCCGGCGCATCTTGCTGCAAGACAGCTTTCCGGCCGTCGCCGACTTACTGCTCGGCAGCCAGCTGGCCATCAAGAGTCGATCAACCCAGGACCAAAGCCTAGTGGCCAGCTTTGTGCGCCTGCAGCTGGATGAACACGACACTCAGCGTTTCGTGATCCTGGGCCTGGCGCAACCCGCGGCATTTATCGTCAGCGATGCGCACCAACTGGGCTGGGGCATCGCCAAGGTTGTCGCCATCCTGAGCCTGCTAACGGTATTGCTGGCGGCGTTGACCGCGCGCGCAATTACCCGCCCACTGCACCAGATGATGGTCTCAATCAAGGGTTTCGCCCGTGATCGCAGCGTCCTTGAGCTGCCGGTGTTGCGCAGCGATGAACTCGGCCAGCTGGCGCGTAGCTTTCATGACATGCAGCTGAAAATCCTTGAGCAGCTCAACGAACTGCAAGCCAGCCGCAACGCCCTCGTCCACCTGGCCCAGCATGACCCCCTGACCGGCCTGCCCAATCGCCGCTGCTTCTTTGAGCGCCTGGAGCACGCCATCGCCAATGCCCGCCGCAGCGGCAAACCGCTGGCCGTGCTGTTCGTTGACCTGGACCACTTCAAACAGATCAACGACCATCTCGGCCACGGGATTGGCGACCAAGTGCTACAAACCATCGCCCGCCAACTGAGCTCCATCACCCGCGAGGTGGATACCGTGGCACGCCTGGGCGGTGATGAGTTTGTAATCTTGCTGGAGCATTTTGAGCAGACCAAAGACATCCTGCAGATCGTGCAAAAACTCCATGAACGCTTCCAAAGCAGCCTGCTGATTGATGGCCATGAGCTAAACATCCGCGCCAGTATCGGCGTCAGCCTCTACCCGCGCGACGGCATCAGCGCCGAGCAACTGCTGCAATTCGCCGACAGCGCCATGTACAGCGCGAAAAACAGCGGCCGCAACACCTACACCTTCCACTATGGTGGCGAGTATTAAGGCAACTTTCGTAGGGTGGGTTAGCGGCGCCACGCAGGCTCAAAGCCTCAGCTCGCAGTCAGTGCGCCGCGTAACCCACCGAGCGATTTCAGACTCTTTACTGAATTAGCGCTGCATAGGCCCATGTTGGGTTACGCGGCGGCTTAAACCGTTGCGCCGCTTAGGTCACACCACCTGCCGCTAACCCAACCTACGAATGCCCGGTCTCAGGCAGTTAACAACTTGGCGGGGATCAACACATAACTGGGACAGCGCCTTACTAATCACCCTAAATGCCCAGGCCCCGGATAAACGGGGCCTGGGCATTTACCGCAGCGGTCCTTGAGCCTAGTTAGCGGCTGGCCTTGCGGCGCATCGCGGCAGGGGTAAAGCCGCCATCACCGGGGGATGGCTGGCTGAAATCGACCGAGCCACGCTCCTCGCTGTCCAGGCCTTGCACGCTGTAGGTGTGCGCCTGCAGGTCGTGATAGGTATCCAGAGCGCTCCAGGTGGTCGGCAGCTCGTAGTAGTTTTTCAGGTACGCCTGGGACACCCGCCACAATTCGCCACGACCATCGTACTGATCAACCACCGCCGCGCCCCAACTGTCTTCATCGAGGTAGAGCACACGCTTGGAATAGACGTGACGCATACCCGGCTTCAAAGTGCCCTCAACCACCCAGACCCGATGCAGCTCGTAGCGGGTGTAATCGGGGTTGATATGGCCGGGGGTCAGCAGATCGTCGTACTTCACCTCGGGGTTGCCGATGCGGTAGTTATTGTAGGGGATGTAGATCTCTTTCTTGCCCAGCAGCTTCCAGTTGTAGCGATCCGGTGAGCCATTGAACATGTCGGTGTCATCCACGGTGCGCAGGCCATCCACCGCCTCTACCGGGGTTTCATAAGCGACCGTTGGCGCGCGCCGCACCCGCCGCTGACCGGCGTTGTAAGCCCAAGCCTGGCGCGGTTCTTTGACCTGATCGAGGGTCTCATGCACCAGCAGTCCACCACCGGCCAGGCGCGCCGGCGAAGTGCTGAAACCCATGTAATCAAACAGGCTGTTGTTTAACCCGGCGTAATTACCCTTGGGGTCGTAGAAGTGAAACAGCGCTTCGTCCTGGGAGGTGACGATGGATTTATTGCCATTGCTCTGTACCCCGGCTTCGCTGGAACGGCGCACCAGATAGCTGCCGCGATAGCGGGCAATGTGGTTCCACAACGCCTCGACGCCGCTTTGCGGAATAGGGAAAGGCGTGCCGCCATAGGCATCACTAAAGCCGTTACCGCCCTCGAGCAACTTGGCACTGGTGGCATTGGCGAAGGTGTTGTCATACACCCACTGCGGGGCCGCGCCAGTGCGTCGGGAGGTATAAACCGGCATACGAAAGCTGCTTGGATAGGCATTCAGCAAGGCAATTTGCCCCGGTGTCAGATGCGCCTGATATTGCGCCAGATTGGCTTTGCTGATGCTGTACAGCGGCTTATCGGCGGCAAATGGGTCCGGTTGGTGGCTGCCAGCACCTTGATAGTTCGCCGGCGGCTTGCTCAGGCCACCGGTCCAGGCCGGGATACTGCCGCCGGCATTGGCGGCTTGTTCCGCACCGAGCGGGGTGAGGGTGGTTTTCAGCGCGCCGGCCTGGGCGGCCGACACGGCGGCCTGGGCCGGGCTCGCGCCGAGGCTGATGGAAATGGCCAGGGCCAGCAGGGAAAGAGTCTTGGTCATGCAATGAATCTCCATAAGCGCAATGCCCTGGCCCGCTCGCGCCGGCCAGGACTGCGGCATCAGAATGCGTACTTACCGGTCAACGAGACAATATCGCGATCATAGAGGCTGTTAATCCCCAGGTAGTCGGTATAAGCCAGGCCCACTTCAAAGCTGTTCAGGTAGCTGGCGTCCATCCCCAGGGTGTAAGCCTTGCTGCCTTCACTGAAATTGCCGGTCAGGTCCGAGTTGCCCTTGAAGTCATTCTGATAGGCGACATAGGGCGAGAGCTTG
This sequence comes from Pseudomonas sp., assembly GCF_030698175.1. GTDB lineage: Bacteria > Pseudomonadota > Gammaproteobacteria > Pseudomonadales > Pseudomonadaceae > Aquipseudomonas. The sequence goes on along the minus strand of NZ_JAUYNT010000032.1, from coordinate 24,559 downwards.
ACCCCGGCATAGACGTTATTCCAACTGCCGCCCAGCATCACAGTGGCGCCGTAGCTGTCGGCGCTGATCTGGTTGCCCTTGCTGTTGGCGCCGCTGTAGGCCTTGTCGCGGGTGCTGACCAGTTTGCGGGTAGAACCGTCATAGGCAGTGTATTTAAGGCTGTCTCCACGCAGATGCTGAGATGCTACTTCGGCAATGCCGAACAGCGAATCGAAACTGAGCACCTGCCCGAAGTTGTAGATGGTCGACACTGAGGTGTTGAACATCTCTACCCGCCGGTAGTTCTCGAACAGCCCTGCACGGCAGAGTTGCTTGCCCGAGAGATCGGCGCAAGCTTGCGAGGCCGCGACGGAGCTATCGGTGATGGAGCTGCCACCAAGACCTTGCAGCAATACATCACTGAGCAGGTCATCGGTCGCCGAAATACTGATGGGGGCATTCGGCCGGTAGGACACTTCACCCGATACCGACGCATTGCCTACTGTGGTGTTAAAGCTGGTGCCGAACATACGCACGTCTTCCACATAGTCACGCTTGGCAACCGCGTTACCAGCCATGTCCAGAGTGGCGATGGCATAGGCGGCCTGCTGCCCAACGACCCCGCCGAGCGTGGTTGTATCAACCCCTTGGTAGCCGCTCAGATCGATAGCAACCGTTGGCTCTTTGGTGTGGTAGTTGACGAAGTAGAAGCCGAACTCGGTTGAGTTCAGTTCCTCGGCAATATAGTGGAACGCCGCGCCCCACTGGCCGCCGTCACGAGCAGCAATGTCGTTACCGATATTGGCCACCTTGAACGTGCCGGTCGCCGGATCCAAGTAAGAGTTAAGACCATAAGCGCCGTTGCCTAGGAACCCCGGAAAGCCCGCTGCAACCCCCTGATAGCCTGCTATGGCGGGCGCCAAGAGCGGCTCAATGGTGTAGGCCGCATTTCCGCCCGGCCCAAACAAGTCGGTAGTTGCGTAATAGCTGCCCACCGCATCCAGGGTGGTTTCCTTCCAGTTCCACTGGTAATAGGCATCCATCGACAGGTTGTCGGTCAGGCCCAGGTTGAAGCTCAGGGCCTGCAGCGGCACCAATACTTCTTTCAACTCGGACCCTGGGATATGGAACTTGGCCGCGTCCACTGGGTTGGTGGTGTTGATGCCGCCACGATAGAACACCCCCTCGCCCCAGTTGAACACCTGATTACCGGCCCGGGCGCTCAGGGGATGATCGAGCACATCCCAATTGCCGAACACATAGGCGTCAAGAATCTCGGCGTTGCTGGCGGCATCGCGGGTATCTTGGGTGAAGTGATTATCCTGCGGGAAGGCCTGGCTGGGCCGCTCGACTCCACCGGTGGTGGCGTAATAGTCGTTGTGCTGGTCCATGATCTGGGTGTCATAGGCCGCCGTACCGCGCACAAAGGCGCCGTAGTTTTCATAGTTGAGCAGCAGCTCCGAGGTCACCTTAAACACCTGCGAAACCTGGCCGGTGTCAAAGTTGCGGTTGCCGTCATCGGTGTTGATGTCGGAAACATCATCCCGTCCGCTGACCCGCCACACACTGCCATAGGACAGCGTGGTATCCAGCGAACCGCTGACTTGATCATCAGCCAAGCTGATATCGACTGCCTGCGCAGCGCCCGCCACCAACAGGGCCAACAGCCCCATGGTTGCACCGGCTTGCAAGGGGCGGAAACACAACGGCATAGAACGAACGTGCACACTCATCGCGGCTTACCTTTTTAACGCCCAAGATCTAGCCAGCGCTGGCGGCCGGCCTATTGTTGTTATCTCTTGTTTGCAACGGTTGCGAGCCTGGCGATTAGCCGTCGACCACAACCTTTGAAGTCTTGCTAAGGGCGCACTTGTGGCGCGCGGTAGAACATCTATCGCCCCGCGATATGGCACGATAGTACAAGTAACGTAACTGATTGTTACTAACCTTCGACCCGGGCGTCAAGACTAAATTTGCGCCGGCCTGCAACCACCCCTCTTGAGCCTTCGGCCAGAATGCAAAACGCCAGCTCGATGGCTGGCGTTTGCGCGTACTGCGGGATGTTTAACGCGGCACGGCCGGCGGCTTAACAAACTTCGGGCCTTTGCCTTTGCTGGCATCCAGGCGCGCCTTGCTGGCCTCCTTGTTGCGCTGCATGGCGGCGGCCTTGGCTTGCTCGCGCTTGTCCCACGGATTGCCCGTGGCCTCGGTGGCCCGCGGCGGCAAGCCGGTGTGCTGGGTCAACATGGGTTTGCCGGCTTTAGGGCTGCCGGCCGGGGTAGAGTTTTTGCGCCGCGCGCTTTGGTAGCCTTCGGTGGCCGGCTGATGCAGCGGGATCAGCTGGTTCTTGCCCGGCCCGATCAAATCGGCGCGGCCCATGCGGGTCAGGGCTTCGCGCAGCATCGGCCAGCCCTTGGGGTCGTGATAGCGCAAGAAAGCTTTGTGCAGCCGGCGCTGCTCCTCGCTCTTGACGATTTCGACGTTATCGCTCTTGTAGCTCACCTTGCGCAGCGGGTTTTTGCCCGAGTGGTACATGGCGGTGGCGGTGGCCATCGGCGAGGGATAAAACGCCTGCACCTGATCGGCGCGGAAACCGCTGCTTTTCAGCCACAGGGCCAGATTCATCATGTCTTCATCGGTGGTGCCCGGGTGGGCGGCGATAAAGTACGGGATCAGGTACTGCTCCTTGCCCGCCTCCTTGCTGTACTTCTCGAACATGCGCTTGAACTTGTCATAGCTGCCGATGCCCGGCTTCATCATCTTGGTCAGCGGGCCTTCTTCGGTGTGCTCAGGGGCGATCTTCAGGTAGCCACCGACGTGGTGGGTGACCAGCTCCTTGACGTACTCCGGCGACTCGACCGCCAGGTCATAGCGCAGGCCCGAGGCGATCAGGATCTTCTTCACCCCCGGCAAGGCGCGGGCGCTGCGGTACAGCTGAATCAGCGCCGAGTGATCGGTGTTGAGGTTCTCGCAGATACCCGGGAACACGCAGGACGGCTTGCGGCAAGCCGACTCGATTTCCGGGGTTTTGCAGGCGATGCGGTACATGTTGGCGGTCGGCCCGCCGAGGTCGGAAATCACCCCGGTGAAGCCCGGCACCTTGTCGCGAATTTCTTCGATCTCGCGAATGATCGACTCTTCCGAGCGGTTCTGGATGATCCGCCCTTCGTGCTCGGTGATCGAGCAGAAGGTGCAGCCGCCGAAGCAGCCACGCATGATATTCACCGAGAAACGGATCATCTCGTAGGCTGGGATTTTCTCCTTGCCATACGCTGGATGCGGAATGCGCGCGTAGGGCATGCCGAACACGTAGTCCATTTCTTCGGTGGTCATGGGAATCGGCGGCGGCGTGAACCACACATCCACGTCGGCATGCTTCTGCACTAGGGCGCGGGCATTGCCCGGGTTGGTCTCCAGGTGCAGAACGCGGTTAGCGTGGGCATAGAGCACCGAGTCGCCACGGACTTTTTCGAACGACGGCAGGCGGATCACGGTCTTGTCGCGAGTCAGCTTGGGGTGCGGCAACAACTGCACCACCTTGGCCTCGTTCGGATCGTCCTGTGGGCCTTTTTCCTGCTCGATGGCGCAGGCCTGGGTGTCCTGAGTGTTCACGTAGGGGTTGATGATCTTGTCGATCTTGCCCGGCCGGTCGATGCGGGTGGAATCGATCTCGAACCAGTCTTTCGGTGTATCGCGGCGCACAAAAGCAGTGCCGCGCACATCGGTGATGTCTTCGATCTTGTGCCCGTAAGACAAGCGCTGCGCCACTTCGACAATCGCCCGCTCGGCGTTGCCGTAGAGCAGGATGTCGGCGCAAGAGTCGATCAGGATCGAGTTGCGTACCCGGTCCTGCCAGTAGTCGTAATGGGCGATGCGGCGCAATGAGGCCTCGATGCCACCGAGCACGATCGGCACATTCTTGTAGGCTTCTTTGCAGCGCTGGGTATAGACCAGGCTGGCCCGATCCGGGCGCTTGCCGGCCAAACCGCCGGGGGTGTAGGCGTCATCCGAGCGAATTTTCTTGTCGGCGGTGTAGCGGTTGATCATCGAATCCATGTTGCCGGCCGCAACGCCGAAGAACAGGTTCGGCTCACCGAGCTGCATAAAGTCGTCTTTCGACTGCCAGTTCGGCTGGGCGATGATGCCGACGCGAAAGCCTTGCGACTCCAGCAGCCGGCCAATGATCGCCATGCCAAACGATGGGTGATCGACATAGGCATCACCGGTGACGATGATGATGTCGCACGAGTCCCAGCCCAGCTGATCCATCTCTTCCCGGCTCATGGGCAGGAAAGGTGCGGGACCGAAACACTCGGCCCAGTACTTGGGATAGTCAAATAACGGCTTGGCTGCTTGCATGGCGATGACCGATAGAAGTTAAGAGAACCGGTTGGTTCTTAAAGAATTTGGCGGCGCGCAATATAGCACAAAAAATGATCAATCCCGACTATAGCGCTGGGTTTAACCCCTGTCGCGCCAGCCCGACCGAATAGCCGTGCGGCGCCCGCTCAGGATTGCCGATAACGCCGCGGCACCCGCGCCGTAACCTTGCTCAGCAGCTCATAACCAATGGTGCCGCAGGCCTGGGCCACTTCATCGACCGGCAACTGCGCGCCCCATAACTCCACCGCGTCGCCCAATTGCGCCTGCGGCAGGTCGGTGACGTCCACGCTCAACATATCCATGGAAACCCGCCCGACCAACGGCGCGCGCTGCCCGGCAATCAGCACCGGCGTGCCGCTCGGCGCGTGGCGCGGATAGCCATCGGCATAGCCGCAGCTGACGGTGGCGATGCGCGAATCACGGGGCGCCGTCCAACTGGCGCCATAACCGACGGTGTCGCCGGCCGGCACTTCATGCACGCCGATGATTTGCGCGGTCAGGCTCATCGCCGCCTGCAAGCCCAACTCGGCGACGCTTAAGTCAGCAAAGGGCGTGGCGCCGTAGAGCATGATACCGGGGCGCAGCCAGTCCATATGCGCAGCCGGAATGCACAGGATGGCCGCCGAGTTGGCTAGGGAACGCTGGGCGAAATCCAAGTCGAGCAGATCGAGAAACACCTCGACCTGCTGCTCGGTCAAGGGATGGCCACGCTCATCGGCGCAGGCAAAATGGCTGAGCAAGTTCAGCTCCGCCACCTGCGGCGCGCCCTGCAAGCGCTCATGCGCTTCGCGCAACTGCTCGGGACTGAAACCTAGGCGATGCATACCGCTGTCGAGTTTGAGCCAGACCCGCAGCGGAGCTGTCAGCGCACAGGCCAGCAACGCCTCGGCCTGCGCGGCGTCCTGCACCACCACATCCAGCCCCAGCTGCGCCGCAAGCTGGTATTCGCTGGCTTCGAAGCAGCCTTCCAGTAACAGAATCCGCGCGCTGGCATTTACCTCGCGCACCACCAGTGCCTCTTCCAGACAGGCCACGGCAAAACCATCGGCCTGCGCCGCCAATGCCTCGACTACTTCACGCACGCCGTGGCCGTAGGCATTCGCCTTGACCACCGCAAAGGCATAGCGGCCCGGCGCACAACGCTGGGAGAAAGCATAGTTATGGCGGATGGCGGCAAGATCGATAGTGGCAACAAGAGGACGCATGGACACAGCCCTAAAACAAAACGGGCGCCCATCTTAACCGCTGGGCGCCCGTTTTTATTATTGATCTAAATCGGCGCGTCGTTGCCTGGCAAACCGTAGCGAGGCCGTAGGATGCGGTTGAGCGCAGCGATACCCATCACACCAAAGGCGAGAAGCTGAAAGTGGGACTAATCGCAGCGGGATGATCGATGGGTATCGCTACGCTCCACCCATCCTACAAAGGCCTGTAATGTTGCGACGCGATTACTCGTCGTCGAACTGATAACTGCCCGGTGCCAGGTTTTCGAAGCGGGTGTACTTGCCCAGGAAGGCCAGCCGCGTGGTACCAATCGGGCCGTTCCGCTGCTTGCCGATGATGATTTCGGCGATGCCTTTGTACTCGGTCTCTGGGTGATACACCTCGTCGCGGTAGACGAACATGATCACGTCGGCGTCCTGCTCGATGGCGCCGGATTCACGCAAGTCGGAGTTGATCGGGCGCTTGTTTGGCCGCTGCTCCAGCGAGCGGTTGAGCTGGGACAACGCCACCACCGGGCAGTTGAACTCTTTGGCCAGGGCCTTCAAGGAACGGGAAATTTCCGAAATCTCATTGGTGCGGTTGTCGCCGCTGGAGCCGGCGATCTGCATCAGCTGCAGGTAGTCGATCATGATCAACGCCAGCTCGCCGTGCTCGCGCACTAGGCGGCGAGTACGGGCGCGCATTTCCGAGGGGCTAATGCCGGCGGTATCGTCGATAAACAGCTTGCGGTCGTTGAGCAGATTGACCGCCGAGGTCAGGCGCGGCCAATCATCGTCGTCCAAGCGACCGGCGCGCACCTTGGTTTGGTCGATGCGCCCCAGAGACGAGAGCATCCGCATGATCAGCGAGTCACCGGGCATTTCCAGCGAGTAGACCAGCACCGCCTTGTCGCTGCGCAGCACCGCGTTCTCCACCAGGTTCATGGCGAAGGTGGTTTTACCCATCGACGGACGGCCGGCGACGATAATCAAGTCGGCCGGCTGCAGGCCGCTGGTCATTTCATCCAAGTCGGTATAACCGGTGGACAGCCCGGTAATCCCGCCGCCGGTATTAAACAGCGTGTCGATACGATCAATGGCCTTGGTCAGCAAGGCATTCACCGACACCGGGCCGCCGGTTTTCGGCCGTGCCTCGGCGATCTGGAAGATCTTGCGTTCGGCCTCATCGAGAATCTCGGCAGCATTACGGCCTTGCGGATTGAAGGCGCTGTCGGCCACTTCACTGCTGATGCCGATCAACTGGCGCAAGGTGGCGCGCTCACGGACTATCTGCGCATACGCCTTGATGTTGGCCACCGACGGGGTGTTCTTGGCCAACTCGCCGAGATAGGCCAGGCCGCCGGTCTGCGCCGTCTGGCCTTCCTTGTCGAGCATCTCCGACAGGGTCACCACGTCAAACGGCTGGTTATGGTCGGCCAGCTTGGCAATCGCCCGGAAGATCAGGCGATGGTCATGGCGATAAAAATCGCCATCGGAAACCTGATCCAGCACCCGCTCCCAGGCATCGTTATCCAGCATCAAGCCGCCCAGCACGGCCTGTTCGGCCTCGATGGAGTGCGGCGGCACCTTGAGTGCGGCTGTTTGCAGATCGTACTGCTCTGGGGCGGCGATAGTGTTCATGGGTTCCCGCAAATTCTGGTGCTGCACAAAGACAAAAGGCACGTCATCGTTTTCACAATGACGTGCCCAATGTTAGCGAGCCTGCGTTTGCACGCAAGCTCACGGCGACGCTTAGCCGGCTACTACGATCACACGGACGGTAGCTTCAACGTCGGTGTGCAAGTGCACAGCAACGTCGTATTCGCCAGTAGCGCGAATAGTGCCATTCGGCAGACGCACTTCACTCTTAGCCACTTCCACGCCAGAGGCGGTCAGGGCGTCAGCAATGTCGTGAGTACCGATGGAACCGAACAGCTTGCCTTCATCACCCGCGGTAGCGGTGATGGTGACTTCTAGCTCAGCCAGTTGAGCGGCGCGAGATTCGGCGCAAGCCTTCTTCTCAGCAGCAGCTTTTTCCAACTCGGCGCGGCGCACTTCAAACGCAGCCACATTGGCGGCGGTTGCAGCGGTAGCCTTGCGTTGTGGCAGCAAGTAGTTACGACCGTAACCGGCCTTAACATTCACTTTATCGCCCAGGTTGCCCAGGTTGGCGATTTTTTCCAGCAGGATAATTTCCATTTGGTTCAAACCTCTTTAACTTTTAACCTTCACCGTTCGCAGGGCCGGCGCCATTTTTGCGCGCCAGACGACCACGAAAATCAAACAGACTGTCAACCACAGCCAAAAGACAGATCAAGTTCCCGAGTAGCAACACAGCGATATACAGGCCGATTTTCCAGAAACTGGAAAGCCGCTTCATTTCGATCAGACCGTGCCCTAAGGCTAATCCGGCGAAAAACAGCGGCACCATGCAGATCGGTGCCAATACTGCGGCCGGCACTCCCAGCTGCGGTGTCACCAGGACACCTGCCAGCAGGGGTAACGCCACTGTCGACGGTAAACGCACCGCCCGAAACTCTTGGCCGAAGCCACCAGGGTTGTACAACGCCGCTTGCCAGTATCGCGCCAGCACCAAACAAAGCACGCTCGTCACCTGCAATGAGGAAGCGAGCAAACCCGTCACGGTTGCATTCAACGATTCTTGCAAACTGGCCATTTGCTCAGCCGGCACCTTAGCCTCAGCTGCAAACTGCTGGAGTACTTGGCGAACAGCGTCCGCCAATGCCGCAATCAGTTCCGCAGAAGTAGCCCAGAGCACCAGCGCAAACAGCACGCCCAGTACAACACTGGCCAACAACACCCAAGTCCAGGAATCACTGACGCGCAACACCTGCGCCAGTATCAATGTGCCCAGCATGATCAGCAGAATGCTCGGATCACCGAGAAACCACCAAAACACCGCCGGCAACAACGCCCAGATAACAATCGGGAAAGCGTCATTCATGCCACGCCTGAGCAGCACTAGGCTGCCCGCTGCGGCACTTAACCAGAACAACAGCGGCAATGCCGCCGAACCCACCACCGTTAAGGTGGCCTGCATGCGACCGCGCATAATGAACTCTGCTAAGGCACGCATGCGATCTATCCTTTACTGCTTGTCAACTGCCTGGTCTTAGCGGCCGTGGCTGTCGGTGTAAGGCAACAGGGCCAGGAAGCGGGCGCGCTTGATAGCGGTAGCCAGCTGACGCTGATAACGAGCCTTAGTACCGGTGATACGGCTAGGAACGATTTTGCCGGTTTCAGATACATAAGCTTTCAGAGTGTTGAGATCTTTGTAATCGATCTCCTTCACTTCTTCAGCGGTGAAACGGCAGAACTTACGACGACGGAAGAAACGTGCCATGAGAGTGGCTCCTCAATAGATCCGTGGATTACTCGTCAGCGTGGTCGCTGTCGCTGTCATCACTGTCATCGCCATGGGCGGATTCAGAGCCTTCAGGACGGTCACGACGTTCGCGGCGCTCGCTACGATTTTCCTCAGCCTTGAGCATCTCGGACTGGTCGATAACGGCCTCGTCGCGACGGATGACCAGGTTACGGATCACGGCATCGTTGTAACGGAAGTTGTCTTCCAGCTCAGCCAAGGCTTTGCCAGTGCATTCAACGTTCAGCATCACGTAGTGAGCCTTGTGAACATTGTTGATTGCATAGGCCAGTTGACGACGGCCCCAATCTTCCAGGCGGTGAATTTTGCCGCCGTCTTCTTCGATCAGCTTGGTGTAACGCTCAACCATGCCGCCGACTTGCTCGCTTTGGTCCGGGTGAACCAAAAAGATGATTTCGTAATGACGCATAAATGCTCCTTACGGGTTTAGCCTGCCACCAGAGCGGTCAGACAAGGAGTGAATAACACTGTGTGTCTTGCCCATCAGCAAGGTGCAAAAGCACCTCGGCTGACAACAAGGCCGGCAATTCTAGAGAAGCCGCCGACCATGCGCAAGGAAATTGGTGATTATTTGATCAATAGCGACTGGCCGGTTCGAAACGCCCCAAGGCGCCGACCCGGCCACTTGAGGGGTTACTTCAGGGCTTTGGCGCGGCGCTGACGCAGCACCTCAAACAGACAAACACCAGTGGCCACCGAGACATTGAGGCTGCTGACGCTACCCGCCATCGGCAGATGCACCAGATAATCGCAGTGCTCGCGGGTCAGCCGACGCATGCCCTTGCCTTCGGCGCCCATCACCAGCACGGTTGGCCCAGTCATGTCCTGCTGATAAATTTCCACCTCGGCCTCACCGGCCGTGCCGACTATCCACAGACCGCGCTGCTGAAGTTTCTCCAGGGTGCGTGCCAAGTTGGTTACCGCCACCAGGGGAATAACCTCGGCAGCGCCGCAGGCAACCTTACGCACGGCCGGCGTCAGGGTGGCCGACTTGTCTTTGGGCACAATCACCGCCAGTGCACCGGCCGCATCGGCGCTACGCAAGCAGGCACCGAGGTTATGCGGATCGGTCACACCATCCAACACCAACAGCAAGGGCGGGCCTTCGGCGCGATCAAGCAACTCCTCGAGCATCGCCTCGCCCCACACCTGGCTCGGGCTGACTTCAGCCACTACCCCCTGATGCACGCCATCCACCCATGCATCCAACTCACGGCGCTCAGCCTGACCGACCGGCACGCGCGATTGCGCGGCCAGCTCAACCAGCACCTTAACGCGCGGATCGCTGCGGTTTTCCGCCAGCCAGACTTGCTTGACTCGTTTCGGGTGATGACGCAGCAAGGCCTCTACGGCGTGCACGCCGTAGATCTTCTCCAGGGCACTCATGGCTTAGCCTTAGGTTTACGCGCCGCGCCAGACTTGGCCGGCCCTTTGCGATGACTGCCTGGCTTACCGGCTTTATCTGCCGGCTTAGCCGGCGCCGCAGCGCCAGCCTTGGAGCGACCGGCACCCTTAGCGTCGGATTGCAGCGACTGCTTAACTTCGCGACTGCGCTTCACATCGGTATTGCCAAACGACAGATCAGCCTTGGCTGCCGCGCCCTTTGCCGCACGCGGACGCGGAGCTGCGGCCGAGTCACGCCCCTTGCGGCCGATAGGCGCGTCCAACACACTTTGCGCCATCTCGAAATCGATCTTGCGCTCGTCCAAGTCAACCCGCATCACTCGCACATCGACGCTATCGCCGAGGCGGAAGCTGCGCCCGGTGCGCTCACCCGCCAAGCGGTGATGGACCGGATCGAAGTGGTAGTAATCGCCCGGCAACGCGGTGACATGCACCAGGCCTTCGACGTAGATATCTTTCAGCTCAACAAACAAACCGAAACCTGTTACTGCGGTGATCACCCCGGTGAAGGTCTCGCCAACACGATCCTTCATAAACTCGCACTTAAGCCAGTTCACCACATCACGGGTGGCCTCATCGGCACGCCGCTCAGACAGCGAACACTGCTCGCCCAACTGGCTCAGTGCCGGCTCGTCATAGGGATAGATACGCGCCTTGGGAATCGTCATGGCGCCGGCACGCTTAACGTGCGGTGTATCTATCTTGGAGCGAATCACGCTGCGGATAGCTCGATGGGTGAGCAAGTCCGGGTAACGCCGAATCGGCGAGGTGAAGTGGGTATAGGCCTCATAATTCAGGCCGAAGTGACCCTGATTATCGGCGCTGTACACCGCCTGACTCAGCGAACGCAGCATCACCGTCTGGATCAGATTAAAGTCCGGGCGATTGCGAATACTCGCCAGCAAGGCTTGATAGTCTTTTGGCGACGGGCCCTCTTTGGCCTTGCCGCGATGCAGCGACAAACCCAACTCGGTCAAAAATGCCTTGAGCTTCTCTACGCGCTCTGGCGGCGGGCCGTCGTGCACGCGATACAGTGCCGGGATTTCGTGCTTCTTGAGAAACTCCGCAGTGGCCACGTTGGCGGCCAGCATGCACTCCTCGATCAGCTTGTGAGCATCGTTACGGATGGTCGGGCGGATTTCGGCGATCTTGCGATCGGCGCCGAAGATAATCCGAGTTTCCTGGGTTTCGAAATCAATAGCGCCACGCTCTTGGCGCGCTGCCAACAGCACCTGATACAGCGAGTACAGCTGCTTGAGGTGCGGCACCACATTGGCGTATTCGCCGCTTAATTTTTTCGCCTCAGCAGTTTTCGGATGCTCCAGCATGGAGCTGACCTTGTTATAGGTCAGCCGTGCATGGGAGTGAATCACCGCCTCGTAGAACTGGTAGTCGGTCATCTTGCCGGTTTTCGAGATGGTCATCTCGCAGACCATGGCCAGCCGATCGACATGCGGATTCAGCGAGCACAGGCCGTTGGACAATTCCTCCGGCAGCATCGGTATCACGCGCTCAGGGAAGTACACCGAGTTACCGCGCACGGTCGCCTCGACATCCAGCGCCGAATCGATTTTGACGTAATGGGACACGTCGGCGATGGCCACATAGAGCTTCCAGCCACCGGCGAACAGATTCCACTTGCCGCCAGCTTTTTCACAAAGCACAGCGTCGTCGAAGTCGCGCGCATCTTCACCGTCGATGGTCACGAACGGCAGATGCCGCAAATCAACGCGTTTCTCTTTGTCTTTTTCTTCGACTTCCGGCTTGAGCTTGGCGGCTTCTTTGAGCACCGCCTCCGGCCAAACGTGGGGAATGTCATAGCTGCGCAGGGCGACGTCAATTTCCATGCCCGGCGCCATGTAATTACCAACCACCTCAACGATGTCGCCTTGCGGCTGGAAGCGCGCAGTCGGCCAATGGGTGATTTTCACTTCAACGAACTGACCAATTTTGGCATTGGCCGCACGGCCCGGCGTTACCAGCACCTCTTGCTGAATTTTCGGGTTGTCGGCCAGCACGAAGCCGATGCCGCCTTCCTCGTAGTAGCGGCCAACGATGCTTTCGTGGGCGCGCGTCAGCACCTCAACAATCGCACCCTCACGACGACCGCGACGGTCCAGCCCGGAAACCCGCGCCAAACCACGATCACCATCAAACACCAGGCGCATCTGCGCCGGGCTCAGAAACAGATCATCACTGCCATCGTCGGGGACAAGAAAGCCAAAGCCATCACGATGGCCACTCACCCGACCGAGGATCAGATCCAGCTTGTCCACCGGCGCGTAAGTACCGCGACGGGTATAGATCAGCTGACCGTCGCGCTCCATGGCGCGCAGTCGACGCCGCAGCGCCTCAACCTGCTCTTCGGTAGTCAGACCGAACTCTTCCACCAACTGCTCACGATTGGCTGCCGAGCCACGATCATCGAGCTGCTTTAGGATCAGCTCACGGCTAGGGATCGGGTTGTCGTATTTTTCCGCTTCACGCGCGGCCTCTGGATCGAGGGATTGCCAATCGGCCATTAGAAAGAGTTCACCTTATTTTGCATAAATAGTATTTGCCTTGCGCCTATTGAAGCGCGAATCGTCGGCTTAGGTTAGCTTAACCGACTCAATAAGATTTATTTTACCTGAAGTGTTTACAAGTAAAAACCTGATACGTATAGTGCGGCCCCACAACAACGGCAAACGTTGTTGTAGTTGAGACCGATGAGCGATCATCAAACTCAGCGCCCAGATGGCGGAATTGGTAGACGCACATGGTTCAGGTCCATGCGGTGGCAACATCGTGGAAGTTCGAGTCTTCTTCTGGGCACCAATTACAAGCTAAGCAACTACCATTGCTTAGCGACAAAAAAACCGGCTTAGGCCGGTTTTTTTGTGCCCGCGACTTAGCAGCGTCAAATCAGCACCGCAACCACGCATCATCCACACCCTCGAGCACAACAAAAAAAGGGCCGCCAATGGCGACCCTCTTCTGCGCAGCAGCTGTTACTCAGGCAAACGGATGGCGCAACACGATGGTTTCGTTGCGATCCGGGCCCGTCGAAACGATATCGATCGGCGCACCGACCAGCTCTTCAATGCGCGCGATGTAAGCGCGAGCATTGGCCGGCAACTCTTCCAGAGTCTTGGCGCCCAGGGTCGACTCAGTCCAGCCTGACATCTCCTCGTACACCGGCTGCAAGCCGATATAGCTGTCGGCATCGGTAGGCGCGTCAATGACCGCGCCATTAGCATCCTGATAGCCGACACAGATGCGGATAGTCTCCAGACCATCCAGCACGTCGAGCTTGGTCAGGCACAGGCCCGAGATGCTGTTGATTTCGATGGCACGACGCAGGATGACCGCATCAAACCAGCCGCAACGACGCGCACGCCCAGTAGTTGAACCGAACTCGTGGCCGCGCTTAGCCAAGAAGGCGCCAACCTCATCAAACAACTCGGTCGGAAACGGCCCCGCACCAACGCGCGTGGTGTAGGCCTTGGTAATCCCGAGAATGTAGTCCAGGTACATAGGACCAAAACCCGAACCGGTCGCAATGCCGCCGGCCGTGGTGCTGGAGCTGGTCACGTACGGATAGGTACCGTGATCGATGTCCAGCAGCGAGCCTTGCGCACCCTCGAACATGATATCTCTGCCATCACGACGCATGTCGTGCAGCACTGCGGTGACATCAACCATCAACGGCTTGAGCAGCTCGGCGTACTCCATGCACTCATCGAAGGTCTGCTGAAAGTCGACGGCCGGCTCCTGGTGATAATTAACCAAGACAAAGTTGTGATACTTGAGCAGCTCGGCAAGCTTGGTAGCAAAGCGCTCTGGATGAAACAGATCGCCGATGCGCAGACCGCGACGGGCCACCTTGTCTTCATAGGCCGGCCCGATGCCGCGCCCCGTGGTGCCGATTTTGGCATCGCCACGAGCCTTCTCACGCGCCTGATCGAGCGCCACGTGATAAGACAAAATCAGCGGGCAAGACGGGCTGATACGCAGACGCTCACGCACCGGCACACCCTTCTCTTCGAGCTTGATGATTTCGCGCATCAAGGCATCCGGCGCAACGACCACACCATTGCCGATCAGGCACTGCACGCCTTCGCGCAGAATGCCCGACGGGATCAAATGCAGAACGGTCTTCTCGCCATTGATCACCAGGGTATGACCGGCGTTATGGCCACCTTGATAGCGCACCACAGCAGCAGCCTGTTCGGTCAGCAGATCAACGATCTTGCCTTTGCCCTCATCACCCCATTGAGTGCCCAGGACTACGACATTCTTACCCATAACACTTGTCCTCTTTGCGAAAGCTAGATGCCGGCGCAGGCCGGCGGAAACAATTCATTGCGCCAACAGCTAGAGCGCCAGCGGCGCTACCTGCCAACGTCCGTCGAGCAACTGCAATTGGCGATCACAACCCGCCGCGCGCGCCGCCGACAACTCCTGCCCTGGCAACGCCTGCACCACGCGCACGCCCTCGGCGCGCAACCGCTGCACGGCCTGCCACAGATAAACATCATGGCTATCGCTAGCCCAAACTCCGAGCGGCTGCTCAATGGCCGGCAGGCGACCAAGACTGACGAGGCTTTTTAAATCGGTAGAGAAACCGGTGGCCGGACGGGCACGACCAAAGTCCGCACCTATATCATCATAGCGACCGCCCTGGGCAATCGACTGACCAACACCCGGCACGAACGCGGCGAATACCACACCCGTGTGATAGTGATAGCCGCGCAACTCGCCAAGGTCGAAATACAGCGGCAACTCGGGATAACGCAGACTCAGCGTGTCGGCGATCGCCATCAGCTCATCCAGCGCCTCGTGCACATCATCGGGGGCCTCGACCAAACAAGCCTGAGCCAAGTCCAGCACATCACGATCACCACACAACTCAGCCAACGCCTGCAACATTTTGCGCGGGCCGGCCGGCAGATCAGCGGTCAGCGTGTCAATCTCATCAATCGCCTTGCGCTGCAGCGCATCAAACAACTGCTGCTCCAAATCGCCCGACAACCCGGCGGCACGCGCCAAGCCACGGTAGATGCCGACATGGCCAAGGTCCATGTGCACATCAGGCACATCGGCCAGTGCCAGGGTATCCAGCATTAAGCTGATCACTTCAACATCGCTGGCTGGACTGGCATCGCCGTACAGCTCGGCGCCCAACTGAATCGGGCTGCGCGACGTGGTCAAAGCCCGCGGCTGCGCGTGCAGCACGCTGCCGGCATAACACAACCGACTCGGGCCTTCGCGGTGCAAGCTGTGAGCATCTATGCGCGCAACCTGCGGCGTGATGTCGGCCCGAAAGCCCATCAGCCGACCGGAATTAGGGTCGATAACCTTAAAGGTGCGCAGGTCTAAATCTTGACCCGCGCCCGTGAGCAGCGACTCAAGGTATTCAATATGCGGGGTAACAACGAGTTCATAGCCCCAGCGCTGGAACAGATCCAGCATCTGACGGCGCGCCGCTTCGATCAGCGCAGCCTCTTGCGGCAGTATTTCCTCAATGCCATCTGGCAGCAGCCAGCGGTCTAGCGTAGCCATTTCGCCATTCCCTCTTGAACTGGGCGACAAGCCAACAGTCAAGCAGTAAAGGTGGTGGTTCCCGGCAATATGCCGGTCTTGCCTGAACAAACGTCACGCCCCAGAGCATGAGCAAGCACTGTAAAGCAGCACAAAAAAAGCCGCAAAACCTCGCCACATGCGTGTCGCAGACGCAAAAAAGCCGGGAATATCCCGGCTGATTCATGATAACACGTTTTATTCGACGGTCACCCCGGCGGACGACGTGCGTCCACCGGGACCGAGCTTACGGTTTGGACTTTTGCAGGTAGCGAAAGAACTCGCTACTAGGGTCAAGTACCAGCACATCGCTCTTGCTGGCAAAACTCTCACGGTACGCCCGCAAGCTGCGGTAGAACGCGTAGAACTCCTGATCCATGCCGTACGCCTTGGCATAAATAGCCGCTGCCAAGGCATCGCCATCACCGCGCGCCTCTTCTGAGCCACGATAAGCTTCAGCCAACAACACCCGGCGCTGGCGATCGGCGTCCGCACGAATACCTTCCGCCAACTCCTTACCCTTAGCCCGATGCTCACGCGCTTCACGCTCACGCTCGGTGCTCATGCGTTCAAACACGCTGCGATTGACCTCCTTGGGCAGATCGATGGTTTTGACGCGAACATCGACCACCTCAATACCCAACTCCTTCATCGCCAGCTTGTTCAGCGAGGCAGTGATATCCGCCATCAGGGCATCGCGCTCACCCGACACCACTTCATGCAGGGTGCGCTTGCCAAACTCATCGCGCAGCCCCGACTCCAGCCGTTGCGACAAGCGGTCATCGGCGATCTGCTTAAGCCCGGAAATGGAGGTATAGAAGCGCTCAGCATCGGCGATGCGCCACTTGGCGAAGGCATCGACCATTACCGCTTTTTTCTCCAGGGTCAGAAACCGCTGGGTTGGCGCATCCAAGGTCTGCAGGCGCGCATCAAACTTGCTCACCCGATTGAAAAACGGAATCTTAAGGTGCAAGCCCGGCTGCACATCCGGCTGAACGATACGACCGAACTGCAGCAACACAGCCTTTTCGGTCACGGACACGACATAAAAGCTATTCCAGGCCACGACAGCCAAGACCGCCCCGAAGATCAGGGAAATCAGCGATTTATTGCTCATCAGCGACTCTCCCGCGAACGCAAATCACGCGCCGCTGCTTCGACCGGCATCCGCGCGCCACTATCACTGCCAGCATTAGCCGCCGGCACCGCCGGCGAAACATTAGCCCCGCGGCCTTCGATCATTTTATCCAGCGGCAGATACAGCAGATTGTTCTGCCCCTTATCGCCAGTCACCAAGACCTTACTGGTATTGCTGAAGACTTCCTGCAGGGTGTCCAGATACAGACGCTGACGGGTAATCTCTGGCGCCTTGCGGTACTCGGTCACCAACTTAGTAAAGCGATCCGCCTCACCCTTGGCGCGCGACACCACCTCTTCACGATAGCCGTTGGCATCCTCCAAAATCCGCTGCGCCTGACCGCGCGCCTCGGGAACCACTCCATTGGCATAGGTTTCAGCCTGATTCTTCTCGCGCTGCTCATCTTCACGCGCACGAATCACGTCATCAAACGCTTCCTGCACTTCGCGCGGCGCCGCAGCACTTTGCACGTTCACCTGAGTCACAGTGATACCGGTCTTGTAGTTGTCCAGATAGCGCTGCAAGCGCTCCTTGATCTCGCTGGCCATCAGCACACGGCCTTCGGTCAGCACCTGATCCATCGCCGTCGAGCCGACCACGTGGCGCAAGGCGCTTTCGGTGGCCTGCTGCAAGCTGATTTCTGGATTCGCCACCTTGAGGACGAAATCTTCCAAGTTGCTGATCTTGTACTGCACGGTCAGCGGCACCTCGACGATGTTCTCGTCCTGCGTCAGCATCTGCCCCTGCTGAGTGTAGGAGCGCTCACGGGTGACGTTTTCTTGATACTTCTTCTCAAACGGCGGGAAGTAAATATGCAAGCCATTGCCTTCAGTGGTTTGGTATTTGCCTAAACGCAAAATAACCGCCTGCTCTTGGGCATCGACGGTGTACACCGCACTCACCAACCACAGCACCGCACCCACCAACAGACCCACGCCCAGTAGCAGCATGCCGCCACCGCTGCCGTCGCTATCAGCGCCGCGCTTGTTGCCGCCACCAAAAAGCCCGCCAAGACTTTCTTGTAACTTACGGAAAGCCTCGTCGAGATCCGGCGGCCCCTTGCGGTCGCCGCCTTTGCGTCCACCCCAAGGATCCTGATTATTCGAGTTGCCACCCGGCTCATTCCAAGCCATAGCGTTCTCCATACTAAATAAAGCCAAGACGTACCCGCGGTACGTCTACCAATGCTACAGAATGCCTGCTGCCTGCGGCAAAGCCGCAAACACAGGCTTTATTGCAAAGTGTGTTGCAAAATAAACTCGTCCGGCTGCCAACCTTCGCGGCTAACCAACCGATTTAACTCGCTGCGCGGCACACTGACCACTAACAAACTGCTGCCGTGCTCATCATGGCTTTCACTCTGCACCACACCCAAGGCAAACAGCTGCGCCCGCAGTCGCGCTAACGACTGCGGCAAACACAGGGTGGCGACAAACATATCGTGACCGAGCAACTCCGCCAGGGCTTGGCGCAACAGGTCCAAGCCACGACCATCGCGGGCAGACAGCCAAACCCGCTGCGGCCGCCCTTCGGCGTCGCGCTGAATTTGCGGCTCAACCCCTTCAAGCAAGTCGACCTTGTTGTAGACCTCGAGTATCGGCAGGTTTTGCGCACCGATTTCGCCGAGCACCACCAGCACCTGCTCAATCTGCGCCAAGCGCTCAGGCTCATGGGCGTCGATCACGTGCAGCAACAAGTCCGAATTACTCGACTCCTCGAGCGTGGCCCGAAAGGCCTCCACCAGCTTATGCGGCAAGTGCCGAATAAAACCGACGGTATCGGCCAGCACTATCGGCCCCAAGTCGGCCAATTCAAGCCGGCGCAACGTGGGGTCGAGGGTGGCAAATAGCTGATCGGCGGCAAACACGTCCGAGTCGGTCAGCGCATTGAACAGCGTCGACTTGCCGGCATTGGTATAGCCAACCAAAGACACCGCCGGAATATCGGCGCGCTTACGCCCACGACGGGCCTGCTCGCGCTGACTGCGGACTTTTTCGAGCTTTTGCTGGATCTGGCTGATGCGCACCCGCAACAGACGGCGGTCGGTTTCCAGCTGAGTCTCACCCGGCCCGCGCAGACCAATACCGCCCTTCTGCCGCTCAAGGTGAGTCCAGCCACGCACCAGCCGCGTGCTCATATGCCCGAGCTGGGCAAGCTCGACCTGCAACTTGCCTTCATGGGTGCGGGCGCGCTGGGCAAAAATATCGAGAATCAGACCGGTACGATCCAGCACCCGGCACTCAAAAGCACGCTCCAGATTGCGCTCTTGGCTGGGGGTGAGGACGTGATTGAAAATCACCAGATCGGCCTGCTCGGCCTGCACTAACTCACGCAGTTCGGCGACCTTGCCGCTACCTATCAGGTATTTGGCTGTCGGCCGCTGCCGCGGCACCACGACGAAGCAGGCCGTCTCGGCACCTGCCGAAAGGGCCAGCTCTTGAAATTCCTGAGGATCTTCACGCGCCTCGGGATCTTGGCCATCCAAATGAACCAGAATGGCCCGTTCACCACCTTCATGACGCTCGAAGAACAAAACAGACTCCTATCAGGCGTTGCCGAGTTCAGCATCACCCGACTCTTCAGCATCGGTCTCAGTGCTCGGCAAACGCACCGGACGACTTGGCACCACAGTGGAGATGGCGTGTTTGTAAACCATTTGGCTGACGGTGTTCTTCAGCAAAATTACAAACTGGTCGAATGACTCAATCTGCCCCTGCAACTTGATCCCGTTAACCAAGTAAATCGACACCGGGACGCGTTCTTTACGCAAGGTGTTGAGATAAGGGTCTTGTAGCGAATGCCCTTTTGACATGTGCCGCACTCCTGTGAGGATCAAAGATCCAATAATTATTGCAAACAAAAAACGGCCAGTTGCCATCACCCACAAGGATAGACGGCAACGCGATAAACTCTCAGTCAAATATGGCGTTCGCCTGCAGGTATTTCAAGGCATGCGGCAGATTGTCACAGGCCAGGCTATCCAACCAATGCAAATCCGCCCAACTGCGCAGCCAAGTAAACTGCCGCTTGGCCAATTGCCGAGTAGCAATCACCCCGCGCTCCTGCATCTCGCTACGACTCAAGCGACCGTCCAAATAATCCCAGACCTGTCGATAGCCAACTGCTCTTATAGACGACATCGACGCCTGCAAGTCACCACGACCGTGCAACAGTTCAACTTCTTCGATAAATCCCTGCGCCAGCATCTGCTCGAAGCGCTGGGCAATCCGCGCATGCAGTACTTGCCGGTCCGCTGGCGCTATGGCCAGCTGCACCACGTTATAAGGCAGCGGCCCCATGCCAGCGGCCGCCAATTCAAGGCTTTGCGCCTGCTGGCGTTGCCGATGAGCGCTCATGCTCCGGCCGCTGACACGATAGACCTCCAGCGCGCGAGTCAGCCGCTGCGGGTCATTGGGATGGATACGCGCCGCCGATTCGGGGTCGACCGCAGCCAGCTCGCGGTGCAAGGCCTCCCAGCCGTCGCGGGCGGCCTGCGCCTCCAGCTCGGCGCGCACCCCAGCGTCGGCCGCCGGCATCTCGGCCAAGCCCTCCAGCAACGCCTTGTAATAAAGCATGGTGCCGCCGACCAGCAGCGGGATACGTCCGCGCGCAGTAGCCGCCTGCATGGCCTGCAAGGCATCGCTGCGAAACTCGGCCGCCGAATAGCTTTCGGCCGGGTCGCGAATATCAATAAGTTGATGGGGGAACTCGGCCAGCAGCTGCCTGGACGGTTTGGCGGTGCCGATATCCATGCCGCGATAGACCAGCGCCGAGTCGACACTGATCAGCTCGCACGGCAGCGTGCGCGCCAACTCCAAGGCCAGATCGGTTTTGCCGGCGGCGGTCGGGCCCATCAGGAAGATGGCGGGGGGTAAGTGTTTCGACATAAACGTCCCTTAGCGTCCGCGCAGGAACAATTTGTCCAAATCATCCATCCCCAACTGGGTCCAGGTCGGCCGGCCGTGATTGCATTGGCCGCTGCGCTCGGTCTGCTCCATATCGCGCAGCAGGCCATTCATCTCCGGCAACGTCAGGCGCCGATTGGCGCGCACTGCGCCGTGACAGGCCATGGTGCCGAGCAACTCATTGATATGCGCCTTGATCCGGTCGCTGCTACCGTATTCGAGCAAGTCAGCCAACACATCGCGCACCAACTGCGGCGCCTGGGCCTGCTTAAGCAGCGCCGGCGTCTGACGAATCGCCAGACTTTCCGGGCCCATGCGTTGCAACTCAAAACCCAGCTGCTGAAACCATTCGCCGTGCTCTTCGGCGCAATCGGCTTCGCGCTGACTCACCGCTAAGGATTCCGGCACCAACAGCGGCTGGCCGCGCAGCCCCTCGGTGGCCATGGCGGTCTTCAGCCGCTCATACATGATCCGCTCGTGGGCGGCGTGCATGTCCACCAGCACCAGGCCCTGGGCGTTTTCGGCGAGGATATAAACACCCTTGAGTTGCGCCAGCGCATAGCCCAGCGGCGGCACGTCGCCTTGCTGCTCGGGCAGGCTTTCGGCTGCACTATTTAACGGGGCGAAATACTCGCGATAGACGCCCTGCGCTTCAGCAGTCGGCAAGCCTGACTGAGTACGCGGCGCCTGATAGCCGGCTCCCGGCGACTGCCAAACCGAGCCTACGGGCCGCTCAAGCCCCGCCGAGCGCTCCAGCAAGGCGCCCGCCAGGCTCATCTCCGACTGCGGGCCAAACTCGCCCGCCGCAAGGCCAGTCGGGCGCTCCACCTCGGCCAAGGCCGCCGGCGCTGCCAAGTGGTCTTCCGGGCGCACGTCGCCCAAGGCGCGGTGCAGGGTGCCGTAGAGAAAGTCATGCACCATGCGCCCGTCGCGAAAACGCACTTCATGCTTGGTCGGATGGACATTGACATCGACCACCGCCGGGTCAATTTCCAGGAACAGCAAAAAGGTTGGATGGCGGCCGTTAAACAACACATCCCGATAGGCCTGACGCACGGCATGACTGACCAACTTGTCGCGGACCATACGGCCATTGACGTAGAAATACTGCAAGTCCGCCTGGCTGCGCGAGAAGGTCGGCAAGCCCACCCAGCCCCACAACCGCAAGCCATTGCGCTCGATTTCGATCGGCAGCGCCTGCTCCAGAAACCCCGGACCGCAGACCGCCGCCACTCTTCGCGCGCGGCTCAGGTCATCGACCGCCTCGTGCAGCGCTAAAATGCTTTTACCGTTGTGGCGCAGGTGAAAGGCCACATCGAAACGCGCCAAGGCCAGGCGCTTGATCACCTCTTGCAGGTGGTCAAACTCAGTTTTCTCGGTTTTTAAAAACTTGCGACGTGCCGGGGTATTGAAGAACAGGTCGCGCACTTCCACCGAGGTGCCGACCGGGTGCGCCGCCGGCTGCACCAGGGTGACCATGTCGCGGCCTTCGGTTTCCACCTGCCAGGCTTGCTCGGCGTCCTTGGTGCGCGAGGTCAGGGTCAGGCGCGCCACCGAGCTGATCGAGGCCAGCGCTTCACCGCGAAAACCCAGGCTCATGACTTGCTCGAGGTCTTCCAGCTCGCGAATCTTGCTGGTGGCATGTCGCGCCAAGGCCAGCGGCAGATCATCGGCGGCGATACCACTGCCATCATCACGAACCTTCAGCAGCTTACTGCCGCCCTGCTCGACCTCGACGTCGATGCGTCGGGCGCCAGAGTCGAGGCTGTTCTCCAGCAGCTCCTTGATCACCGACGCCGGTCGCTCGACCACCTCGCCGGCGGCGATCTGGTTCGCCAAGCGCGGGCTCAGCAGCTGAATGCGCCCGCTGGCCAGCGCTACTGCCTGCTGTTCACTCATGGTTGCGCCGCCAAAGCGGTGGCCGGAATGCTCAAATTTTGCCCAACTTTAATGGTGTCACCCTTAAGATTATTGGCACTGCGCAGCGCTGCCAAACCGACCTGATAACGCTGCGCGATCAACGCCAAGCTCTCACCCGAGCTCACACGATGCTCACGCGGACCGGGGGCAATCTTGCCCGAGTCACGTAACCAGGCGATGTAGGTGCCTGGCGGCGGATTTTGCTGGAAGAACTGCCGCACGCCCGTCTGGATCGAGCGCGCCAACGCCTGCTGATGGCTGACAGTAGAGAGCTTCTTCGCCTCAGACTGATTAGAGATAAATCCGGTCTCGACCAGAATCGAGGGAATATCCGGCGATTTCAGCACCATAAAGCCGGCCTGCTCGACCCGCCGTTTATGCAGCGGGGTGACCCGGCCGACGTTCTGCAGCACCTTCTGGCCCACATTCAAACTGGATGACAACGAGGAGGTCATCGACAAGTCGAGCAGCACACCGGCGAGCATTTTGTCCTTGTCATCGAGGCTGACGTTGCCGGCGCCACCGATCAAGTCCGACTGATTTTCACTGTCGGCCAGCCAGCGCGCGGTCTCCGAGGTGGCGCCGCGATCAGACAAGGCAAACACCGAGGCACCGAACGCCGAGGTGTTTTGCGCAGCATCCGCATGAATCGAGACAAACAGGTCGGCGCCCTGCTTGCGGGCAATCTCGGTGCGTCGGCGCAGTGGAATAAAGTAATCGCCGGTACGCACCAGCTCGGCGCGATAGCCGCGCTCGGCATTAATCTGCCGTTGCAGTTCTTTGGCAATCGACAAGGTTACATTTTTCTCCCGCGCGCCTTGCGGCCCCAGGGCGCCGGGGTCTTCACCGCCGTGACCGGCATCGATGGCGATGACAATGGCGCGCTTGCCACTGGGCATCGGCGGCAGGCTGACCGGTGGCGGCTCAGTTGGCATCGGGGTTGGCGCAGAGCGCGTGGCCACCACCACCGCAGTGGTGGGCGGTGCCACTGGCGTACCGGGCTTATCGCCAGGCTTGTCGGACGGTGCGGTCGGGGTGGCGGGCGCGGCATCGCCCTGATCGTACAGATCGATAACCAGTCGATTACCGTATTGCTGATTCGGCGCCAGGCTGAAACTTTTCGGCGACACCGACGCCGACAGGTCGATCACCAAACGTAAATCGGTAGGGCTGCGCTGCGCCGAGCGAATGCTGGTGATCGGCGTATTGCTCAGCGATAACTGCTCGAGCTTGGTCGCCAACTGGGCACCGGCGATATCAATCACAATCCGATCAGGCGCCGCCAGGGTAAACACGCTGTGCTGCACCGGCCCGGACAGGTCAAACACCAGCCGGGTGTTATCCGGCGCACGCCACAGGCGCACACTGCGCACCTCGCTGGTAGCCGCCATAACATCACCAGCCAATACCGTCAGGAGCAACACCAGGCTAAATGCCCGCGCACGCACGCCAAGAACCACACTCATTATTTTATTAATCCCTAGGGTCTGTTGACGTTTCATCACGAGCCGCGTTGCCACGAGAAATGGCCCCCGGTTAGGCGCAGGACGCAGGTAATGGTTATTCCCTTGCCAAGTCCTGCAACAACAGCGGGGGCCATTTCTCGCGCAACCCGAAGGGCCGGGCCTGTTTTTGCGCGAGGCGGCGTTTCTCGTCGCTC
>NZ_JAUYNT010000022.1 GCF_030698175.1 Pseudomonas sp. | reverse complement strand
GGGCGCCCGCCAAATGATCGCCTTGATGGACGGATAATCCGTTTTTCAAAAAACCAACGCTTACATCCTCCAAAAACAAACGCCCCGAACCAGTCGGGGCGTTTGTTTTTGGATCGCAGGAATGCGTTTTCACACACTCTGGCAGGCTGGGTTTTTTTATGGGCGGCGCAGGCTTAGTTGACCAGGCGATCGAGCAGGGCCTTGTCGCGTACCGCGCCTTTGTCGGCGCTTATTGGACTAGACGGTCGAGCAGGGCCTTGTCGCGCACCGCGCCTTTGTCGGCGCTGGTGGCGAGCAGGGCGTAAGCCTTCAGCGCGGTGGTGACTTTGCGTGGGCGTTTCTCCACTGGCTTCCAGCCTTTGGCGTCTTGCTCGGCGCGGCGGCTGGCCATCTCCTCGTCGCTGATCAACAGGTTGATCGAACGTTCGTGGATATTGATCAGCACCTTGTCGCCGGCGCGCACCAGGCCAATGGCACCGCCCGCAGCAGCTTCCGGCGAGGCGTGACCGATGGACAGGCCCGAGGTGCCGCCGGAGAAACGCCCGTCGGTGAGCAGGGCGCAGGCTTTGCCCAAGCCTTTGGACTTCAGGTAGGAGGTCGGGTAGAGCATTTCCTGCATGCCCGGGCCGCCTTTCGGGCCTTCGTAGCGGATGATGACGATGTCGCCGGCCACCACTTCATCGGCGAGGATGCCGCGCACCGCGCTGTCTTGGCTTTCGAAAATTTTCGCCGTGCCTTCAAATACATGAATCGACTCATCGACGCCGGCGGTTTTCACCACGCAGCCATCGACTGCGATGTTGCCGTACAGCACGGCCAGGCCGCCTTCTTGCGAATAGGCGTGCTCAACGCTGCGGATGCAGCCGTTCTCGCGGTCGTCATCGACGGTGTCCCAGCGGGTGCTTTGGCTGAACGCCGTCTGGGTCGGAATGCCGGCGGGGCCGGCGCGGAAGAAGGTATGCACAGCTTCATCGGCGGTCTGGGTGATGTCCCATTTGGCGATCGCCTCGGCCATGCTTTTGCTGTGCACGGTCGGCAGGTCGGTGTGCAGCAGGCCGCCACGGGCCAGGGAGCCGAGGATGCTGAAGATGCCGCCGGCGCGATGGACGTCTTCCATATGGTATTTCTGGATGTTCGGCGCGACCTTGCACAGCTGTGGTACGCGGCGCGAGAGGCGGTCGATGTCTTTTAGATCGAACTCCATTTCGGCTTCTTGCGCGGCGGCCAGCAGGTGCAGGATGGTGTTGGTCGAGCCGCCCATGGCGATGTCCAGCGTCATGGCATTTTCGAACGCCTTGAAGTTGGCGATGTTGCGCGGCAGGGCCGATTCGTCGTTGTCCTGGTAGTAGCGTTTGCACAGTTCAACCGCGGTGCGCCCGGCTTGCAGAAACAACTGCTCGCGGTCGCTGTGGGTGGCCAGGGTCGAGCCGTTGCCGGGCAGGGCCAGGCCTAGGGCTTCCATCAGGCAGTTCATCGAGTTGGCGGTGAACATCCCAGAACAGGAACCGCAAGTCGGGCAGGCGCTGCGCTCGTATTCGGCAACCTTCTCATCCGAAGCGCTGTCGTCGGCGGCGATCACCATGGCATCGACCAAGTCCAGGCCGTGGCTGGCCAGCTTGGTTTTGCCGGCTTCCATAGGCCCGCCGGAGACGAACACCACCGGAATGTTCAGGCGCAAGGCGGCCATCAACATGCCGGGGGTGATCTTGTCGCAGTTGCTGATGCACACGATGGCGTCGGCGCAGTGGGCGTTGACCATGTATTCGACCGAGTCGGCGATGATCTCGCGGCTCGGCAGCGAATAGAGCATGCCGTCGTGGCCCATGGCGATGCCGTCATCCACCGCAATGGTGTTGAATTCTTTGGCCACGCCGCCGGCGCGCTCGATCTCACGGGCGACCAGTTGGCCCATGTCCTTCAAGTGCACGTGGCCGGGCACGAACTGGGTGAAGGAGTTGGCGATGGCGATAATAGGTTTCTTGAAGTCTTCATCCTTCATCCCGGTGGCGCGCCACAGCGCACGGGCGCCGGCCATATTGCGGCCGTGGGTGGAGGTTTTTGAGCGATAGTCAGGCATGGCGGCGTTCTCGGGGGATCAGGCGGTCACGGAAAATTGCAGAATACCCGATCTGTCGCATGGGGCGGCAGCTCGGTGATCATTGGACGGGTGGACAACCGCGAAACGTTGTCCACCACAGGGCCATCAACTATTAGGCAATAACCGGCACGTCAAACTTTTGATATAGCGCGTCTCGGGGATCGCCGGATGCACCGGATGATCCGGGCCTTGGCTGCCACGTTCGAGCAGCTGCATATTGCGGTCCAGGTGGCGGGCGCTGGTCAGCAGAATGTTCTGCAGATCGTCTTCCGGCAGGTGCATCGAGCAGGAGGCGCTGACCAGAATGCCGTCCTTATTCAGCAGGCGCATGGCTTGTTCATTCAGGCGGCGATAAGCCGCTTCGCCGTTTTTCAGGTCTTTTTTGCGTTTGATAAAGGCCGGTGGGTCGACGATCACCACGTCGAAGCGCTCTTCGGCGGCTTTCAGCTGCTTAAGCGCCTCAAACACGTCACCTTCGAGGCAGGCGACTTTCTCGTTCAGGCCATTCAGGCCGGCGTTGCGCTCGACGCCATCGAGGGCGAAGGCCGAGGCGTCCACGCACATCACATCGCTGGCGCCGAAGGCCGCAGCTTGCACGCCCCAGCCGCCGATGTAGCTGAACAGGTCGAGCACCCGCTTGCCCTTAACGTAAGGAGCGATGCGTGCGCGGTTCATGCGGTGGTCGTAGAACCAGCCGGTTTTTTGTCCGGCAATTACCGGTGCCTCGAACTTAACGCCGTTTTCTTCCAGCGCGACCCACTCGGGCACCAGACCAAAGGCGGTTTCCACGTAGCTGCTCAGGCCTTCGGCATCGCGGGCGGCCGAGTCGTTTTTAAACAGAATGCCGCTGGGTTTGCACACTTGGACGAGAGCGGCGACCACGTCGTCCTTGTGCTTTTCCATGGTCGCGGAGGCTAACTGCACCACCAGAATGTCGCCGAAGCGGTCGACCACCAAGCCTGGCAGCAGGTCGGAATCGCCAAACACTAGGCGGTAATAGGGCTTGTCGAACAAGCGCTCGCGCAACGACAGGGCGACGTTGATGCGGTGCACCAACAGCGATTTATCCAGCACATGGCTAACGTCGCGCGACAGCAAGCGGGCGCAAATTAAATTATTCGGACTAACGGCAACAATGCCCAGGGGTTTGCCGCCGGCGGCTTCGAGGATCGCCTGATCGCCACTGGCGAAGGCGTTCAGCGGCGTGGCGGCAACATCCACCTCGTTGCTGAACACCCAGAGATGACCGGCGCGCAGGCGGCGATCGGCATTGGCTTTGAGGCGCAGGCTAGGCAGGGGCATGGGGGGCTTCTCGGGGAGTAAAAAGCGCGATTATACAGACTGTGTGAAAACTACTGCGCTCGGTTATGCGGCGTTAAAAATAGGCTAAAAATGTTCATTTACAGCTCGTAAACTGCGCTTTTTCGCCTGTTTTTGCCTTGCCTAACCTTTGCTCGCTACATTTTCACCCGGTCTGTATAGCGCAGGGAAAGTCTTGCCGTTGCCGCAGTTGCGCGAGCCAAAGAGGGCGAACTATGGCTACACTTAAGCATCACTTCATGCAGATCTGGCACCCATGGCCGTCGAACTCAGCACCGAACAGATTCAACAAGCTCTTTTGGGCATCAGCGTACCGCCGCAGCCGCAGATTATGGTCGATCTGCAAATGGAGCAGTACATGCCGGAGCCGGATCTGGGCGCCATTGCCAGGCTGATCAGCCATGATCCGGGGTTGTCGGGCGCGTTGCTGAAAATCGTCAATTCGCCATATTTTGGCTTGGCCAACCGGGTTGTCTCGATCCAGCAGGCGGTCAATCTGCTCGGCTGTAATACCGTCATCAATCTGATCAACGCCCAGTCAATTAAGGGTGAGATGAGCGACGAGACCATAGTCACCCTCAATCGCTTCTGGGACAGCGCCCAAGATGTGGCCATGACCTGTCTGACGCTGGCCAAGCGGATTGGCTACCAGCCGTCGGATGAGGCCTACGCGTTGGGGCTTTTTCATAACTGTGGAATTCCGCTGATGCTCAAGCGCTTCCCTGACTATATGGCAGTGTTGGAACAGGCCTATGCCAACTCTTCGGCGAATGTGCGCTTGGTTGATAGCGAAAATGATCAGCTCGATACCAATCATGCTGTGGTGGGCTATTACGTCGCCAAGTCGTGGAACCTGCCGCGGCATATCTGTGATGCGATTGCCCAGCATCATAATGTGCAAGGGGTGTTTAGTGAGGACACCAGTCGCGACAGCAAACTGAAGACCCTCTTAGCCATTTTGAAGATGGCCGAGCATATTTGCGGTTGTTATCGCACCCTCGGTCAGCAAGATGACGATCATGAGTGGGCGTGCATTCAAAACACCATCCTGGAATATGTCGGCTTTACCGAATACGAGTTTGACACTCTCAAAGACACCATTCGCGACCTCGATATTCGCTGATTAGCGGCTGCTGCAGCTCGTCGCTAAACCGTAGGATGGGTTGCGCGCCGCGATACCCATCACCCCGCAGTCTGAGGCTTTTTCGGTTGTATGCCTGAACTCCCTGAAGTTGAGACCACCCGCCGTGGCATTGCGCCCTATGTCGAGGGGCTGTGCGTGAGTCAGGTGATAGTGCGCGAGCGGCGTTTGCGCTGGCCTATCCCTGAAGACCTGGACGTGCGCTTGTCTGGGCAGCGGATTGAGCGCGTCGAACGGCGCGCCAAGTACCTGCTGCTGTATGCCGAGTCAGGTTGTTTGATCAGTCATCTGGGTATGTCGGGCAGCCTGCGGCTGGTGCCGGCCGACACGCCGGTGGCCAAGCATGAGCATGTGGATATCGTCATGGAGTCCGGCTTGGCGCTGCGCTACCACGACCCGCGACGCTTTGGCGCGATGCTCTGGAGCACCGACCCGCTTCAGCATCAGTTGCTGCAAAAGCTCGGACCGGAGCCTTTGACCGAGTTGTTTGATGGCGAGCGGCTGTTTGTGCAGTCGCGGGGCAAAAGCATGGCGGTCAAACCCTTTGTCATGGATAACGCGGTGGTGGTTGGGGTCGGCAATATCTATGCGTCCGAGGCCTTGTTTGCCGCCGGTATCGACCCGCGCCGGGCCGCAGGCTCGATCTCGCGGGCGCGCTACGTCAAGCTGGCGGCGGCGATTAAACGCATCCTCGCCGCGGCCATCGAATGTGGCGGTACCACTTTGCGCGACTTTGTCGGCGGCGACGGCCAGCCTGGATATTTCCAGCAGGAGTTGTTTGTCTACGGCCGCGCCGGGGAGTTTTGCAAATGCTGTGGCAGCACCCTGCGCGATATCCGTCTGGGCCAGCGGGCTAGCGTCTACTGCCCCAAATGCCAGCGCTAAGCCGCAAGCATCACGGGTTTTGCGCTCGATAGAAGTCAGTCAAAAATTTTCTGCCGATTGACGGCGTTCACGCTGACAATTATCAACGCGCTGTTATAGTTAGCCTTACCAACACGAATAGCTGAAGGATCGCCCCATGAATCTGTTCCGCACGACCGCCGCCCTACTGGCGCTGACCACTGGCTTGCTGGCCCTGCCGGCACAGGCAGAGGAGGTTCCGCAGGCGACAACCAATGGCGCTAGCGGCGATCCGCTGTATGCAGTCCAGGCACCTAAGGGCTATGTAATGATGGGCGATTTGATTTTTGCCCGGCCACTGCTGATTACTGCAACTGCCATTGGTGCGGTCGCCTTCGTGATCAGCCTGCCCTTTACCCTCGCCAGCGGCGGCGTCAAAGATGCAGGTACTGCTCTGGTGGTTGAGCCGGGCCGTGAAGCCTTTGTGCGTTGCCTGGGTTGCGATACCAGCGGTTATCAGCACAACTAAGGTTTAAGTTGATCTGACAAAAGCCGGTCAAGTGACCGGTTTTTTGTTGTCTGGCGATTGCTAGCGAAAGTTTGCCTGAGTTGCTGCACGCATGGATAATGCCGGCGCTTTGCCATGACGGCATCGACAAGCATGTTTGTCGTAGCGGCTTCGTCGCATTTGACAGGGATGCCCCAAGGGGCAAAGACCGAGTTAGTCACCTATGCATTTCAGTATTGATCAATGGCGTGCCTGGGCTCCGGGGCTCGAGAGTGCGGCCGACTGGAATGCCTGGTTGGCGGCGCAGCCTGTAGCTTCGGCGGATGGCGCTTTACCCTCAGTGAGCTTTCTTCCCGCCTTGCAGCGTCGGCGTCTGGGTGCTTTGGGGCGCATGTTGTTGCATGTCGCCTGGCCACTGGCCGAGGGCCAGCCAGCTATGCCGCTGGTGTTTGTTTCCCGGCATGGTGAAACCCCGCGAACCCTGGCGGTGCTGCAGGCACTGGCAGCGGATGAGCCGCTGTCGCCAACCCAATTCAGCTTGTCGGTGCACAATGCCATCATTGGCCAGTGGTCGATTCTGCGCGGCGATACCAGTGAGATGACTGCCCTGGCCGGCGATGGCGATGGCCTCGAGCACGGCCTGCTGGAGGCGCTGAGCTTGCTCGAAGAGGGCGCGCCCTCGGTGTTGCTGGTGGTCGCCGAGGAAGCGCCACCTGAGTTGTATCGGCCTTTTATCGATGATGTGCCTTGCGCTTATGCCCTGGCCCTGCGCCTGGTACCGGGCCGGGATTGGCAGTTGCAGCTTGACTGCGGGGCCGGGCCGAGAGCGCCTTGGCCCCACGCTTTTTCATTGCTGCAGGCGTTAACCGACGACTCTTCAGACGCCGCCTCCGGCAGCTTTACTCATTATTGGAATAGCCGGCAATGGACATGGTCACGCAACAAGGGTTGAGTCGCCGCAGCGCGCCTTATGCCTGGCGGCTGCTGGCCACCGCGCTGAGTTTTTGCCTGTTCGGTATCGGTGGCGTACTGCTGCGGTTGCTGGTGTTTCCGCTGTTGGCGTTGTTGCCCGGCGATGAACTGATTCGGCGTATGCGCGCGCGGGCCACGGTGAGCTGGAGTTTTCGTTGGTTCGTCGAATTTATGTTTCGCTCGGGCGTGCTGACCTATGAAGTTGAAGGCGCCGAGCGCCTCGGCCGACTGGGGCAGATGGTGATTGCCAATCACCCCTCATTGATCGATGTGGTGGTGCTGATCGCCTTTATCCGCGACGCCAACTGCGTGGTCAAACAGAGCCTGTGGGACAATCCCAGCATGCGCGGGCCGATCCGCGCCGCCCAGTACATCAGCAACAGCGGCAGTCTGGACATGCTCGATGAGGCTGCGGCGGCACTGCAGAGCGGCCAGACCCTGATTGTGTTCCCCGAAGGCACCCGCACCACGCCCGGTCAGCACCCTGAATTTCATCGCGGCGCGGCGGCTATCGCCTTGCGCGGTGCGCGGGTGGTCACCCCGGTGGTGATCAGCGTGACGCCGACCACCCTGACCAAGGCCGAGCCTTGGTACAGCATCCCGTCGCGCCGGTTCCACTTTCGCCTGCGGGTCGGCGAAGATATCGACCCGCAGCAGTTCAGCGCGTTGGGCCCGGCGCCTCTGGCCTCGCGCAAACTCAATGAGCATTTGCATCAGCACTTTATTAAGGAGCTCGCTAAAGATGAGCGATTTACAGCTGGAAATTAAACACCTGATCATCGATGCCCTGGGCCTCGAAGACATTGCTGCAGAAGATATAGGTGCAGACCTGGCGCTATTCGGTGAAGGCCTGGGCCTGGACTCGGTCGACGCCCTGGAACTGGGGCTGGCGCTGCAAAAACGCTTCGGCATCAAGATCGACGCCGACGCCAAGGACACCCGCAGCCACTTCGCCAATGTGGCCAGTCTGGCGGCTTTCGTTACCTCGCAACAGCGCGCCTGAGGAGCCCTAGATGCAAACCCATGATGAAGTGTTCACCATCCTGCGCGCCGCGCTGATCGAGCTGTTTGAGCTTGCGCCTGAGCAAATCAGCCTCGAAGCCAATCTGTATGACGACCTGGAAATCGACAGCATCGATGCCGTCGATCTGATCGACCACATCAAACGTCAGACCGGCAAGAAGATTGCCGCCGAAGAGTTCAAGGCCGTGCGCACCGTCGGCGACGTGGTCGAGGCGGTGCTGCGGGTCGTCAATACGCCGGCTGCCAACTAAGTCCATGAGTCGTTTATTTGTGGTCGAAGCCTTGCCGTGGGTCGTCAACCCGTCAGTCACCTGCCAACTAAGCCTATGAGCCGTTTATTTAGCCTGCTGCTGGTGGTGGTCGGGCTGCTCTATCCCTTCGCCGTGTATTACGGCATGGAACATTTATCTCCACGCTTGTTTGCCGCACTGCTCGGCGGTTTATGGCTGGCCCGGGTGCTGAGCAACAGTGGCAAACCCGGCAATCGCTGGATGGCGGTCTGCGCCCTGGGCTTTTGCCTGCTGCTCGGTGTGGCCGGTGAACCGCTATTGCTGCGTTGGTATCCGGTGCTGATCAGTGGCATGTTGCTGGCGTTGTTTAGTCTGAGCCTGAAATTTGGACCGCCGATGGTCGAACGCCTGGCGCGCTTGCGCGAGCCGGAGTTGCCGGCCGTGGCGGTGCGTTATACCCGGCAAGTGACCAAAGTCTGGGTCGGCTTCTTTCTGGCTAACGCGCTGGTGGTGGTGGGGCTCAATCTGTGGGCTCCGCTGAGCTGGTGGGCACTGTATACCGGGCTGATTTCCTACGGCTTGATCGGCCTGCTGTTTGCCGGCGAATGGCTGGTACGGCAACGTGTGAGGCGCTTCGGGTGAGTTGGTTGAATCTCGAACGGTTGTTGCTGGCCCCGGATGCTAGCCGCCGCGTTACCCCCGATCACTGTCACGCTGAAATCTGCCAGCGCGCCCTGAGCTTCGCCGCCGCCTTGCAAGCGCGCGGCGTGCAACGTGTGGCGTTGTACCTGACTGATGCCGCCGAACTGGCCGTCGCCTTGCTCGGCGCCTGGCGTGCCGGGGTCAGCGTGCTGTTGCCGGCCGATGATCTACCGCAAACCCGCCAGCAACTGGCCGGCCAGTGCGACCTGTGGCTCGACAGTCTGGAAGGTCTTGAGGCCGCGTTGCTGGCGCCGGCCGTGCTGGACCTCGACCAGTGCCGCCTGACCCTCTGTACCTCCGGCTCCAGCGGTAGCGCCAAGCTGATCGACAAGAGCTTGCGGCAACTGGCCAACGAAGTGCTGGCGCTGGAGCAGCTGTGGGGCGCGCAATTGCAGGGCGCCACAGTTGTGGCCAGCGTCGCGCCGCAGCATATCTATGGCTTGCTGTTCTGCGTGCTCTGGCCGCTGTGCGCCGGCCGGCCCTTTCTGCGCCGGGTACAGACGTTTCCGGAAGACCTGCAGCGCGAGAGCCTGCAGCAGCCCGCATTTATTTGGGTGGCCAGCCCAGCCCTACTCAAACGCATGGGTGAGCACCTCGACTGGCCGGCGCTCAGTCGAGTGCGCCAGGTGTTTTCCTCCGGCGGCCCGCTGCCGGCCGAGGCCGCGCAGTTGTTGCAACAGCGCCTCGGTCAGCGGCCGACGGAAATCTATGGCAGCTCGGAAACCGGCGGAGTCGCTTGGCGTCAGGGCGGCGAGTTGTGGCAGCCGTTCGCCGGCATCGAGTTGGGCCAGAACGAGGAGGGCGCGCTGAATCTGAGCTCCCCTTACTTGCCAGCCGGCCAGCGTGAACAAACCGCCGATGCCGTGCAGATTGAGGCCGATGGGCGCTTTCGGCTGGCTGGGCGACTGGATCGCATCGTCAAACTGGAAGAAAAACGCATTTCACTGCCGCAGCTGGAGCAGGCCTTGCTCGGTCATGCCTGGGTCAGCGATGCGCGTCTGGGGGTGATCCACGGGCGGCGGGACTTTCTCGGCGCGCTGCTGGCGCTGAGCCCGCGCGGTGTGCATGCCTTGCGTAATCAGGGCCGGCGCGCGCTGACCGAGGCCCTGCGTGAACATTTGGCCGGCCACTGCGCGGCCATTGCCTTGCCTCGGCGCTGGCGTCTGCTCAAGCAGTTGCCCTACAACAGTCAGGGCAAATTGCCGCAAGCCACAGTGGATGCACTACTCAGCGCGCCGCGGCCGACTCAAATCGAGCCGCAAAGCTTTGTTGAGAGCGACGGCGAATGGCAGCTGCAACTGGATATTCCCCTGGATCTGGCCCACTTCAGTGGCCACTTTGCGCAAACCCCGGTGCTGCCGGGAGTGGTGCAGGTCGATTGGGCGTTGCAGCTGGCTAGGCAATTGATTGTCGGCTTGCCACTGCGTTTCGTCGGCATGGAAGTGCTGAAGTTTCAGCAGCTGGCGCGCCCCGGTGATCGGCTGCAGCTGTCCCTGCGTTTCGACGCGGAACGCGGCAAGCTGTATTTTGCCTACCGCCATGGCGAGGCCGCCTGCTCGTCTGGCCGTATTCTATTGGCGGGCGCCCAATGAGCCGCGCAGGTGTTGGCGTTGGCGCGGGCTTTGGTAGGTTGGCGTTGAGCGCAGCGATACCCAACAAAATGGCGATGGGTATCGCTGCGCTCCACCCATCCTACGTGGTGGCTGCCGATGCATAAGGTCTGCGCGCTGATTCCGGTGTTTAACCATGAACTGGCCTTGCCGGCGGTGATCGCGCAACTGCGCTCTGCCGGCTTGCCGTGTCTGTTGGTGGATGACGGCTCCAGTGCCGCCTGCGCGGCGGTGATCGACGGGCTGGCGGCGCAGGCCGAGTGCTATCTGCTGCGTTTGCCGAGCAATCAAGGCAAGGGCGGCGCGGTGATGGCCGGTCTGCGCGAAGCGGCGCGCCTGGGCTTTAGCCACGCTTTGCAGGTGGACGCCGATGGCCAGCACGACCTGCAGTCGCTCGATGGCTTTCTTGCCGCTGCCGCCGCCAGCCCGCAAACGTTGATCTGCGGCTACCCGCAATACGACGCCAGCGTGCCCAAGGGCCGTCTGTATGGCCGCTACCTGACCCATGTCTGGGTGTGGATCAACAGTCTATCGCTGAGCATTCCCGACTCCATGTGCGGCTTTCGCGTCTACCCGCTGGCCGTCACCCTGGCGTTGATCGACTCAGTGGCCATTGGTCGGCGCATGGATTTTGACAGCGAGATTCTGGTGCGTCTGAGCTGGCGCAATCAGCCGATGCAGTGGTTGCCGATTCGGGTGCGTTACCCGGCCGACGGCCTATCGCATTTTCGCCTGCTGCACGACAACGCGCTGATCTCCAAGATGCACGCCAAGCTGTTTTTCGGCATGTTGCTGCGCGCGCCACTGATCCTCTGGCGGCGCTGGCGATGAGCAATCTAGACCAGCAGCCAGGCAGTCAGCACTGGGCCGCCCAAGGCGAACGCGGCAGCTTTTGGCTGATGAAACTCACCGCCACGCTGCTGCGCCTGCTGGGGCGGCGGCTGCTCAGTCCGCTGCTGTATGCCATCGTCATTTACTTTTTCTTGTGCGGTCGTAAGGCTCGCCACAGCATCGCCGAGTATCAGCGCAACCTGGCTATTTGGAGCGGTCGGCCCGAGTTAGCGCCGAGCCGGCGTTCGGTATTTGCTCAATTTATGGCCTTTGCCGACAGCCTGTTGGACAAGCTGGATGTCTGGCACGGCAAGTTGCCCCTGGCCGAGATTAGCCTGGTCGATCCGGCTGATTTGCGCAGCCAATTGCATCAGGGCGGCCGTGGACAACTGCTGGTCTGTGCGCACTTGGGTAATCTGGAAGTCAGCCGAGTGCTGGCCGAACTGGGTGAGCGGGTGCGGATGAACGTGCTGGTGCACACCAAGCACGCGGCGCAATTCAATCGCCTGCTTGGGGAGGCCGGCGCCAGCCATCTGCAGCTGATTCAGGTTAGCGAGCTGGACCCCGGCATCATGTTGCAACTGTCCGAGCGCCTGGAGCGCGGCGAGTGGCTGGCGATTGCCGGCGACCGCGTACCCTTGCAGGGCGGGCGCAAGGTAACGGTGGATTTTCTCGGCAAGCCTGCGGCGTTTCCCCAAGGCCCCTGGCTGTTGGCCGGCTTGCTGCGCTGCCCGGTGAACCTGCTCAGTTGTTTGAAAATCGACGGCCGCTACCAGTTGCAGCTCGAACCCTTTGCCGCCAGCGTGCACTGGTCCCGCCCGGAGCGGGACGCGGTGATCCGCCAGTGGGTGCAGCGCTACGCCGAGCGCCTTGGCCAGCATTGCCTCAGCGCGCCGGCGCAATGGTTTAATTTTTATCCCTTTTGGAAGTGCGATGAACAGCTTCAGTCCAAGTAGTCAGCCAAGCAATACGCCGGCGCCGGTGATTTTCGGCGAAGCGCCGCTGTGCATCGAGCAGATAGTCGCCCTGGCCCAGCTTCGTGCGCCGGCGCAATTGCAGAACGACCCCGCCTATCGGGCGAAAATCGCCAAGGGCGCGGCGTTTCTCGACAGTCTGCTGGATCGCGAAGGGGTGATCTATGGCGTCACCACCGGCTACGGCGACTCCTGCGTGGTGGCGGTGCCGCTGCATCAGGTCGAGGCGTTGCCACGGCATCTGTACACCTTCCACGGCTGCGGCCTGGGCCAGTTGCTGAATGCCGAGGCCAGCCGTGCCGTGCTGGCGGCGCGCTTGCAGTCGTTGGCGCAAGGCTGGTCGGGGGTGCGGGTCGAGTTGTTGGAGCGGCTGCAGGCCTTTCTCGAACACGATGTGCTGCCGCTGATTCCCGAGGAAGGCTCGGTGGGCGCCAGTGGCGATTTAACCCCGCTGTCCTATGTGGCCGCCACCCTGTCCGGTGAGCGCGAGGTGCTGTTTCGCGGCGAGCAACGCAGTTCTGCCGAGGTGCATGCCGAGCTGGACTGGCAACCGCTGGTGCTGCGCCCGAAAGAAGCCCTGGCGCTGATGAATGGCACCGCGGTGATGACCGCCCTGGCCTGCCAGGCCTTTGC
Source organism: Pseudomonas sp. (assembly GCF_030698175.1). GTDB lineage: Bacteria > Pseudomonadota > Gammaproteobacteria > Pseudomonadales > Pseudomonadaceae > Aquipseudomonas. The sequence continues at coordinate 93,498 of NZ_JAUYNT010000022.1, read as the reverse complement.
TCGCGCGGACTATCTGCTCAAGCTGGCCACCCGGATTACCGCGCTGAACGTGCTGGCGCTGGAGGGCAATCCCGAGCACTTCGACGAGCGCCTGTTCGCCGCCAAGCCCCATCCGGGGCAGATGCAGGTGGCCGCCTGGATTCGCGCCGATCTCGCCATCGATGCGCCGACCGCGCCGCTGCACCGCCTGCAGGATCGCTACTCGCTGCGCTGCGCGCCCCATGTACTGGGGGTGATGGCCGACAGCCTGGGCTTGCTGCGGCAATTTATCGAAACCGAGCTGAACAGCGCCAACGACAACCCGCTGATCGACGCCGAGGCCGGCCGCGTGCTGCACGGTGGGCACTTCTACGGCGGCCATATCGCCTTTGCCATGGACAGCCTGAAGAACCTGGTCGGCAATGTCGCCGATCTGCTCGACCGGCAGCTGGCCCTGCTGGTCGACACCCGCTATAACCATGGCCTGCCGAGCAACCTGTCTGGCGCGCCGGCCGCCACTGCGATGATCAATCACGGCTTCAAGGCGGTGCAGATCGGCGCCAGCGCCTGGACCGCCGAAGCCTTGAAAAACACCATGCCGGCCAGCGTGTTTTCGCGCTCCACCGAATGCCACAACCAGGACAAGGTCAGCATGGGCACCATCGCCGCCCGCGATGCCTTGCGCAGCCTGGAGCTGACCGAACAGGTCGCGGCCGCCACCCTGCTGGCCGCCAATCAAGGCGTCTGGCTGCGTCAGCGCGATGGCAACCGCACCTTGCCGGCGGCTCTGGCGCTGATGCACGCACAGCTGGCCGAGGATTTCCCGCCGGTGATCGAGGACCGCGCCCTGGAAGGCGAATTGCGCCTGTGCCTGACGCGCATCCGCAGTCAGCATTGGAGTCTGTATGCGTAGCAAAGGCGTGTTGCAGGCAGAGATCGAGTTCGAGGTGCCGTTCTTCGATGTCGACTCGATGGAGGTGGTCTGGCACGGTCACTATGTCAAATACCTGGAAGTAGCCCGTTGTGCGCTGCTCGACAAGCTCGGCCACAACTATCAGCAGATGCGTGCCGCCGGTTACGCCTGGCCGATTATCGACCTGCAGTTGCGCTATGTGCGCGGTGCCCAGTTTGGCCAGCGGATCAAGGTGCGCGCCGACCTGATCGAGTGGCAGAACCGCCTGAAGATCAATTACCTGATCAGCGATGCCGCCACTGGCGAACGCCTGACCCGCGCCAGCAGCGTGCAGGTGGCGGTAGACATCGCCAGCCGCGAGATGCAGTTGGCCTCGCCACGGGTGCTGGTGGCTGCGGTCGAGCGGGTGCTTTCGTGAGTTTGCGCTTGGCCGGGTTGTTTCGTTTGCTGCCTCCCAACGAGCAGGTGAACAGGTTAACTATTGAATCGGTCGCCGCCTTTTGTAGGATGTGGTTGAGCGCAGCGATACCCATCAAACATCCGCCGTCCGCCGCCGATCAATCCAGCGATCGCCGCGCGTCCAACCTGCGCATTGCAAGGCGTGGCTTTTGCCGTGATGGGTATCGCTGCGCTCCACCCATCCTACAGGTGCTGCTGGCCAGCTTTGCGCTGCTCTGTGCGGGCCAGACTCAAGCCTTCGACCTGGATCAACTGAGTGCCCAACTGGCCAAGGCGGAGCTGGTGCGTGGGCCCTTTATTCAGCAGAAGCACCTGCGGGCCTTGGCCCAGCCGCTGACCAGCAAAGGCCAATTTGTCTTGTCCCGTGAACTCGGCTTGCTGTGGTTTTTGCACAGCCCGCTGCAGCAGGACTACCGTATCGACGCCAACGGCATCGCCCGCCGCGGTCCCCAGGGCTGGCAGCCGCCGGGGCAGGATGTGGCCGCCCAGCAGAGCCGCTTGTTTTTGGCGGTGCTCAAGGGAGATCACAGCGGTTTGGCGCGGGACTTTGACTTGCACTTGCAGGGCACCAGCAAGGCCTGGCAACTGCAGTTGCAGCCACGTTCGCTGCTGCTCAAGCAGATTTTCAGCGACATCCAGATTCAGGGCGGCGCCTTGGTTGAGCGCATCGAACTGCGGGAAGTGCAGGGTGACAGCACCTTGCTGCTGATGCCGGCGACCCAGCCCGGCAGCGAGCTGACTGAGCAGGAGCGTCGCGACTTTGCTCCTTAATCGCCCGGCACTGGAGCGCAACTTGCCACGGTTATTTGCCGTGCTGTTGCTGGCTTTGCTGGCGCTTGCCGCCTGGCAATGGCGCAACGGCCCGCCAGTGATGGCGAGCATGTTGGCGCTGTTGCCGGCCGGCAGCAGCGATGCGCTGGTGCAGCAAGCCGAGCAGCGCATGCAGGAGCCGCTGAATCGCGAGGTGCTGTTGTTGGTCGGCCATCCCCGGCGTGTCGAGGCTATCGCGCTGGCCGGGCAACTCGGCCAGCAATGGCGTCAGCTGCCGCAGTTTGATCGGGTGCAATGGAGCCTGCAGGCCGACCTCGACGTCATCCGCCAGCAATTGCGCGGCAGTCGCTTGAGTCTGTTGCCGCTGGCTGATCGGCAACTGTTGTTGGCCCAGCCCGAGCTGTTTATTCAGCAGCGGGTCGCGCAGTTATTCGACACCTTCGCCAGCGGCCGCCTGCTACCACCCGAGCAGGACTGGTTGGGGCTGGGCGCCCGTGCCCAGCAAGGCCTGAACCCGCGCAGGCAAGTGCAGGCGGACCTGGGCAGTGGTGTGCTGCTGCTGGAGAACCAGGGCATGACCTGGGCATTGTTGCGCGCCCATACCGCAGGCGACTCTTTTGACCTGCAAGCGCCCAAGGCAATTGCCGCCGCCGTCGCCCGGGCACGCACTGTTGTGACTGCCCAAGGCGGCCAGTTGCTGGCGGCCAGTGGTGTGCTCTACGCCGCCGCCGGCCAAGCCAAGGCCAGCCGCGAGATCAGCTGGATCGGTGGCGGCGCGACCCTCGGTACTTTGCTGTTGCTGCTGCTGGCGTTTCGCCGCTGGCGGGTGCTGCTGAGTTTGTTACCGGTGGCGGTGGCCTTGTTGGCCGGGTGCACGGCCTGCGTGCTGGTGTTCGGGCAGATCAATGCGCTGACCCTGGTGCTCGGTGCCAGCCTGATCGGGGTGGCCGCCGACTATCCGCTGCACTACCTGAGCAAGAGCTGGAGCATGCCGGCGTGGCGCAGCTGGTCGGCGTTGTGGGCGACTTTGCCGGGGTTGAGCCTGAGCCTGGGCACCAATCTGATCGGCTACCTGGCCCTGGCTTTTACGCCGTTTCCGGCGTTGACCCAGATCGCCCTGTTCTCGGCGGCCGGGCTGCTGGGCGCTTATCTGTGCGCGGTGTGTTTGCTGCCGGCCTGGCTGGCGCCGCTGCGGCTAACACCGCCGGCCAGCTTGCTGGGTTTTGCCGAGCAACTGTTGCGGCTGCGCCAGCGGCTGTTGGATAAAATCGGCAGCGGCCCGCTGCTCTTGGTGTTTTTGCTGCTGTGTGGCGCTGGCCTGTGGCAAGTACAGAGCCAGAATGATTTGCGCCAGTGGCTGGGCCAAGAGCCGCAACTTCTTAGTGAGGCTCGGCAGATTGCTGGGCTGACCGGGCAGCAGCCAACCAGTCAGTTCTTTCTGGTGCGCGGCGCCGATCAACAGCAGTTGCTAGAGCGCCAGGCCGCCTTGGCCCTGCGGCTGGACGGCCTGGTGGCGGCCAAACAACTGCAGGATTACCGCGCCCTGAGCCAGTTACAAAGCCCCGACTCGGCGCTGCAACCCCTGCGCCAGGCCGTGCAGCAATTGCCGCAGCATTGGCAGCCGTTGCTGGCCATGGGCATCCCGCTGGCGGCCTTGCAGCAGGAGCTGGCGCAGCTGCTGTTGCCGGCACCAAGTCTGGAGGTGACGCTGGCCGGGCCGTTGGCTGAAGCTTGGCGGCCACTGTGGTTGGGCGTCACGGCCGACGGCGACGTGGCCGGGTTAGTCAGCCTGCAAGGTCAGGCCAATGCAGCGCAGTTGCGCGGCGCGGCCGAGGGTTTTGACGGCGTGCAACTGGTCGATCGGATCGGCGAGCTGAATCAGTTATTTGCCGCCACCCAACTGAGCGCCGCCGAGTTGAAGCTGCTCTCCTGTGGGGCGATTTTAGTGCTGCTGTGCCTGCCCTTTGGCTTTGCCGGCGCGCTGCGGGTGGTCTGCCTGCCGCTGTTGGCGGCGCTGGCGACCCTGGCCTGTCTGGGCTGGCTGAGTCAGCCGTTAACCCTGTTTAGCCTGTTCGGTTTGCTGCTGATTACCGCCATCGGTGTCGATTACGCGATCCTTATGCGCGAAGCGATTGGTGGCGCCCCGGTCAGTCTGCTCGGCACCTTGCTCTCTGGGCTGCTCAGTTGGCTATCGTTCGGCCTGCTGCTGCTCAGCCAGACACCGGCGATTGCCAACTTCGGCTTAACCATTAGCCTGGGGCTGTTCTTCTGCTTTCTGCTGGCGCCTTGGGCTAGCCAGGAGCGCGGCCGATGAGCATCGCCCTGGGCTGGCTCGGCTTGTTACTGCTGTTTGCCCTGGCCACTTGGTTGGGCCGGCGCCTGGGGCTGATCGCCATCGTCAGCCAGTTGCTATTCGGCATGCTCGGCCTGCCACTGCTGCTGTGGTGGGCCGCGCCGCTGGGCGTGGATGCCAGCGCGCTGCTGGCGCCGCAGTGGCTGCACGGCCTGTATGGGCTGGCGTTTAGCCTGTTGCTGGGGTGTCTGCTGAGTGATGTGATCGATCTGGACCTGCAGCCGGCGAGCCTGAAGATCGCCCTGCCGAGTTTCTTTCTGCCGTTTTTCTGCGGGCTGGCGGTGGCGCTGTGGCTGCTGCCGGGGCTGAGCACTTTGGCCTGTGTGGCAGTCGGTTTGCTGTTTGCCCTGACCGCCATTCCGGTGCTGTTTTTGTATTTGCAGCACCAGCAGTACCCACCTGATTTGATCCGCCAATTGCTGCAGGCGGCGATCCTGATGGACCTGTTCTGCTGGCTGATCTTCGGCCTGGCCCAGGGTGGCAGTCAGCCGAGCACGCTGCTCTGGCCGTTATTGGCGGCCGGCACGCCACTGCTGTTGAAGCTGCTGCAGCGCGCATGGCCGCAACTGCAATCGGCACGGCTCAATGGGCTGATTTTTTTAGGGCTGTTACTGCTGCTGCAACAGTTGAAGTTGAATGCCCTGTTGTTCGGCATCGGCTATCTGTTGCTGCTCGCCAGTTTGCGCTTGCCACTGCAAATGCCGCTGCCGGCGGCCTGGCTGGCCTGGCTGCAAACCTGGCTGACGGTGCCGTTGATTCTGGCCTACGGCCTGTTGCAGATCGACTGGCAAAACGCCTGGCAAGGTTACAGTTGGCTGCAGTTTGCCGGCCTGCTGGTGCTGCCGATTGTCAGCAAACTGGCCGGCAACTGGCTGGGGCTGTCCTGGGCCGACGGCCAGCTGGGCGCGCGGCGCGGTAAATGGCGCGAGACCTTGCTGCTCAACACCCGTGGCTTGACCGAAATCGTCTTTCTCAATCTGCTGTTACAGCAACAGGTGATCAACGCCGAGTTGTATTTCGCGCTGATGCTGATGAGCTTGATCGCCACGCTGCTGCCGGCCTTTGCCGGTCGCCCGAGGCACTGCGGTACCCAACCTAATACTGAGGCAAGAAGCCCTGATGAAGTCTGCTGAGTTGCAACAACAAGCCGAGCAACGCCAGGTGGTGGTGATCGGTGCTGGGCCTTCCGGGGCGATTGCCAGCGCGCTGCTTAAGCGCCAAGGCCACGATGTGCTGGTGCTGGAGCGCCAGCTGTTTCCGCGTTTCTCGATTGGCGAAAGCCTGTTGCCGCATTGCCTGGACTTTGTCGAAGAGGCCGGCATGCTCGAGGCGGTCGAGGCGGCCGGCTTTCAGCTCAAATATGGCGCCGCTTTCGCCTGCGGCGAGGCCTACAGCGATTTTGATTTTCGCGACAAGTTCAGCCCAGGTCGCGGCACGGCCTATCAGGTATTGCGTGGCGACTTCGACAAGGTGCTGGCCGACGATGCCGAGCGCCAAGGGGTGGAGATTCGCTATCAGCAAGAGATAGTCGCCGTCGACTTTAGCGGCCTGCGTCCAATCCTGTCGGTACGGCGCTTAGTCGATGGCACTGAGTATCAGGTTGAATGCGCCTTCGTGCTGGATGGCAGCGGCTACGGACGGGTGTTGCCGCGCCTGCTCGACCTCGACCTGCCCTCGGCGTTTCCTATACGCCAGGCGGTGTTTACCCATATCGAGGACCGCATTGTGGCGCCGGGTTTTGACCGGGAGAAAATCCTCGTCAGCATCCACCCAGAGCACAGCGATGTGTGGTTTTGGCTGATCCCGTTCAGTGGCGGTCGTTGCTCGGTCGGGGTGGTGGCGGCAGCCGAGCATTACCAGGGTCGGCCGGTGGATCTGGATGCCTGCCTGCGCGAGTTTATCGGGCAAACCCCGCAACTGGCCGGCCTGCTGGAGCACGCCGTATGGGACACTCCGGCGCGCAGCCTGGGCGGCTATTCGGCCAATGTTAAAGCGCTGTACGGTCCGGGTTTCGCGCTGCTGGGCAATGCCGCCGAGTTTCTCGATCCGGTGTTTTCCTCGGGTGTGACCATCGCCATGCGCTCGGCCAGCATGGCCGCCGGCCTGCTGCACCGCCAGCTCAGCGGTGAGCCGGTGGACTGGGATAGCGAGTTTGCCGTGCCGCTCAAGCGCGGGGTGGATTGCTTCCGGGCCTACGTTGAGGGCTGGTATGACGGCAGCTTTCAGCCGGTGATTTTCTTTGCCAAGGCCAATCCGAATATCCGCCGGATGATTTGCTCGATTCTGGCCGGCTATGCCTGGGACCTGAATAACCCCTATGTGGCCGAACCGCAGCGCCGGCTCGCCGTACTCAGTGAGCTGTGTGCCACAGCGCCAACCAATGCACAGGCCAGTGCCAAGGAATGCTCATGAACCCGGTCGCCAGCAGCTACGTCACGGAAACCGGCTTTGCTTTCTGGTTTTTGCAGAGTGCTAGTGAGTGGCAGCAGCCTGTGCTGCGTGAGTCGCCGATCGATGAAAAGGACTTCGTATGAACCCCGTCGCCAGCACTTATGTCGAAGAAACCAGTTTTGGTTTCTGGTTTTTGCAGAGTCATGTCTGGCAGCAGCATGTGCTGCGGGTCGCCATTAATGACCTCAAACGGCTGGCTGGCGCTGGGTTGCCGGCCGATCCGGTGTTGCTGGATGCCGGCTGCGGCCAGGGCAAGTCGTTCGGTTTGTTGCAAGCAGCCTTTGCCCCGGCGCAGCTGATCGGCGTGGATGCCGACCCGGCGAGTCTCGACTGCTCACGGGCCGAGGCCGAGCGCCTGGGGTTGAGCGTGCAGCTGCTGGCCAATGATTGTGCGGCGTTGCAGTTGGCCGATGCCAGTGTCGACCTGTTGTTTTGCCATCAGACCTTTCACCATCTGGTCGAGCAGGAGCAAGCCTTGGGCGAATTCTGGCGGGTGCTGAAACCCGGTGGCCTGCTGCTGTTTGCCGAATCGACGCAGTTTTATATCGACACCTGGGTGATCCGCTGGCTGTTTCGCCACCCCATGCAGGTGCAAAAAACCGCCGCCGGTTATCTCGCCATGTTGCGCGGTCAGGGCTTCGAATTTACCGAGCAAAATGTCTCCTATCCCTATCTGTGGTGGAGTCGGGCCACGGATTTTGGCCTGCTGGAGCGCTGGGGCATTTGCAAGCCCAAGCCCTTTGGCCAGCGCAACGAAACCCTGGTTAATGTGGTGGCGCGCAAGCCGCCGGCAATGTTGGCCGAATGATCCGCGTCTGGCTGCTGGGCCTGTGCCTGCTGCTCGGCGCCTGTGGGTTGCGCACGCCGGTGCCCCAGGGCGTGCCGCAATTGCGCAGCCAGCTGCCGCTGACGCTGCTGATTCAGCGCAGCCAGGCCAGTGAACGCCAGGACTGGTTGTTGGTGCTGCAGGCCGAAGGGCCGAGTTTGCGTTGGTCACTGCTCGACCCGCTGGGCGTGCCCTTGGCCCGGCAATTACTCATCGAGGGTGAATGGCACAGCGACGGCCTGCTGCCGCCTAATCCCGAGGCCCGCGAGCTGTTTGCCGCGCTGCTGTTTGCCTTGAGCACGGATGCCGCCCTGGCGCAGAGTTATCCGGGCAAGGTGTGGCAGTTGACGGCACAAGGCCGCCGGCTCGATCCGCAGTGGTCAATTAGCTACCGCACGCCGCTGGAATTCAGCCTGAGTGGCGCAGATGTGCTCTATCAGGTGCGCGCACTTACGGCGGGGGAACCTTGATGCCGACTTCTTTGACTGAGCTAATGCCGGCGGCGCAGAGCCGTAATAACCCATTGCCGCTGGCTGCCGGCTTGCAATGTCCCGAAGCCCGCGAGCTGTTTGCCGCGCTGCTGTTCGCCCTGAGTACGGATGCTGCCCTGGCCCAGCACTATCCAGCCGGCACCTGGCAGTTAAGCGCCGCTGGCCGCCGGCTCGATCCGCAGTGGTCAATCAACTATCGCACGCCGCTGGAGTTCAGCTTGAGCGATGGGGCTGTGCTTTATCAGGTGCGCGCACTGTCGGCGGAGAAACCATGATGTCGACTTATTTGACTGAGCTGGGTCTGGTCTGCGCCCTTGGTAGCGGCCAGCAGGCTGTCGCGGCGGGACTGTTGGCCGGCGATACCAGCGGCATGCAGGCGCAAGGCGGCTGGGTCAGTGGCCGCGACCTGACCGTCGGCGCCGTAACCGCCGAGTTGCCGCCGATGCCGGCCGGTCTGGAGGCGGCCCAAAGTCGCAATAACCAACTGTTGCTGGCCGCCGCGCTGCAAATTGAACCGCAGATTCGCGCCACCATCGACCGTTACGGCGCCGGGCGGATCGGCGTGGTGCTCGGCACCAGTACCTCCGGTATTCACGAGGCGGCCTTAAGCATCGCCGAGCAACAGCGCACGGGTCAGTTGCCGGCCGACTACCGCTATAGCCAGCAAGAGCTGGTGGCGCCGGCGGCTTTTCTCAGCCAGTGGCTACAGCTGAGCGGCCCCAGCTATGTGATTTCCACCGCCTGCACCTCCGGCGCCCGCGCCCTGCTCAGTGCCCAGCGTTTGCTGCGTTTGGGCGTGTGCGATGCGGTGCTCTGTGGCGGGGTGGACAGCCTCTGCGGCCTGACCTTGAATGGCTTCGCGGCGCTGGAGGCGGTGGCCGATAAGCGCTGCAATCCATTCTCGGCCAATCGCAACGGCATCAATATCGGCGAAGGCGCGGCGCTTTTTTTAATGGCTAAAGAGCCGATGAGCAACGAGTCGAACTTGGCTGAGTCGGCGCCAATCATGCTGCTCGGCGGTGGCGCCAGCTCGGACGCTTACCATATCTCCGCCCCCGAGCCGCACGGCCTGGGTGCCCAAGCCGCGATGCGCCACGCCTTGGCCAATGCCGGCATCGCCGCCGAGGCAATCGACTATTTGAACCTGCACGGCACCGCCACTCGGCATAACGATGCAATGGAAAGCCTGGCGGTGCAGGCGGTATTCCCGGCTGGCGTGCCCTGCTCCTCGACCAAGCCACTGACCGGACACACTTTGGGCGCTGCCGGGGCGCTGGAGGCGGCATTTTGCTGGCTGACGCTGAGCCGGCATAATCCGCATCGCCGGTTGCCGCCCCAGGTCTGGGATGGCGTGCCCGACCCCGAGCTGCCAGCCCTGGATTTAGTCCAAGTCGGCCAGCAGTTTCGCCCCGCCGGCACCCGGCGCTTGATGAGTAATTCGTTTGCCTTCGGTGGCAATAATATTTCCCTGCTGTTTGCTCAAGAGCAGGAAAAAGAGCCTGTGCCTGCATTTGGAGAACGCCCATGAGCCTGTGGCCAATCGCCGAGTTGCTGCCCCATTCGGGCCAGATGATCCTGCTCGATGAGGTGCTGCGTTTCGGCGCCGAAGATGTCGAGACGCGGCTTACCGTGCGCCCCGGTGGCTTGTTCAATCTGGCCGACGGCAGCTTGCCAGCCTGGGTTGGGGTCGAGCTGATGGCGCAGACGGTGGCAGCCTTTGCCGGTTGTCAGGCGCGCCAAGCCGGTGAGCCGGTGCAGCTGGGGTTTTTACTCGGTACTCGCAGTTTCAGCTGCAATGTCGAGCGCTTCCCGGCGGGCAGCGAGCTGCACATCAGCGCCCTCTGCTCGCTGCGTGATGACAACGGCATGGGCGTCTTCGAATGCCATCTCCGCGGCCCGAATATCCAGGCCGAGGCGCGGCTAAATGTATTTTGTCCGCCGCAAATCGGCAGTTACCTGACGGAGCCCGAGCTATGAGCGCAACCATTTTGGTCACGGGTGTAGGTCGGGTTAGCGGCGGGGCTATACATCTTAAAATCAATCAATTACCCGGGCGCCGCGTAACCCGACGCAAGGCCGCAAACGCAGCAATATTGCTGATAGCGTCACCGCCACGTCGGGTTACGGCGCGCGCAAATGTGCGGCATCGCCAGCCCTGCGTGTACGCGCCTAACCCGACCTACAATCTGCTCGGCCGCGTAACAGCAGTTGTCTAACGGAAGCTTATGTATGAGTGAAACCATTCTGGTCACCGGCTCCAGCCGTGGCATCGGTCGGGCCATTGCCCTGCGCCTGGCCCGCGCCGGTTATGATCTGGTGCTGCATTGCCGGAGCCGGCGCGAAGATGCCGAGCAGGTGCAGCGCGAGATTGCCGCTCTCGGCCAGCAGGCGCGGATTCTGCAGTTTGACGTGGCCGATCGGGCCGCCTGTCGCACCGAGCTGGAGGCCGATGTCGAGGCCCATGGTGCCTACTACGGAGTGGTCTGCAACGCCGGCCTGACCCGCGACGGCGCCTTTCCGGCGCTCACTGAGGAAGATTGGGACCTGGTGCTACGGACCAATCTGGACGGTTTCTTTAATGTCTTGCAGCCCTTGACCATGCCGATGATTCGTCGCCGTGCGCCGGGCCGCATCGTCTGTATCACCTCGGTGTCGGGGATGATCGGCAACCGTGGCCAGGTCAATTACAGCGCTTCCAAAGCCGGGGTAATTGGCGCGGCCAAGGCGTTGGCCATCGAGCTGGGTAAACGCAAGATCACCGTCAACTGTGTGGCGCCAGGGCTGATCGACACCGAGATGCTCGATGAGCATGTGCCATTGGCGGAGATCCTCAAGATGATCCCGGCGCAACGCATGGGCACGCCGGACGAAGTGGCCGGCGCGGTGAATTTTTTAATGTCGGACGAGGCGGCCTATATCACCCGCCAAGTGATCGCAGTGAATGGTGGGTTGTGTTGATGAGTGCTTGTAAATGAAGGGTTGTAAACGGGTAGTGGTAACCGGCATGGCCGGGATCACCTCACTGGGCAGTGACTGGGCCAGCATCGAAGCGAATTTTCGCGCCAATCGCAGCGGCATTCGTTATATGCCGGAGTGGGAGCGTTTCAGCGAGTTGAACACCCGTCTCGGCGGGCCGGTCGACGACTTCCAGGTGCCGGCGCACTGGACCCGCAAGCAATTGCGCAGCATGGGCCGGGTCTCGCGGTTGGCGGTGGCGGCGGCCGAACAGGCGTTAAGCAACGCCGGCTTGCTGAATGATCCGTGCATTCAGGATGGCCGCATGGGCGTGGCCTGCGGCTCGTCCACCGGCAGCACCGACGAGGTCAAAGCCTTCGGCAATATGCTGCTCAATGGCGTCGCCGATGGCCTGAATGCCAACTCCTATGTGCGCATGATGCCGCACACTACGGCCGCCAATATCAGCATCTTCTTCGGCCTCAAGGGTCGGCTGATTCCCACTTCCAGTGCCTGTACCAGCGGCAGCCAGGGCATCGGTTATGCCTATGAGGCGATCAAGTTTGGTCGTCTACCGCTGATGCTGGCCGGTGGCGCCGAGGAGCTGTGTCCGACCGAGGCCATGGTCTTCGATGCACTGTACGCCACCAGCTTGAAAAACGACGCCCCGCAAAGCTCGCCGCGACCTTTCGATCAGGGCCGTGATGGCCTGGTGATTGGTGAAGGCGCCGGCATGCTGGTGTTGGAGGAGCTGGAGCATGCGCTGGCCCGAGGCGCCACCATCTATGCCGAAATCGTCGGTTTTGGCAGCAATGCCGACGGCCAGCACACCACCCGCCCGGCGCCGGCGACCATGCGCCGGGCGATGCAGTTGGCGCTGGAAGATGCCGAGCTGGAACCCGCAGCCATCGGTTACGTCAACGGTCACGGCACCGCCACCGAACAGGGCGACATCGCCGAGAGCCATGCCACCCACAGCCTGTTCGGGCCGAAGATGCCGATCAGCTCGCAGAAGAGTTTTCTCGGTCACACCCTGGGTGCCTGCGGGGCGCTGGAGGCCTGGTTCAGCATCGAGATGCTCAATCGCGACCTGTATGCCCATACCCTGAATCTGCACGCCGTCGATCCGGCTTGCGCCGAACTCGACTACCTGCGCGGCGAGATGCGGTCGATGAGCCATCAGTATGTGATGACCAATAACTTTGCCTTCGGCGGGGTCAATACCTCGTTGATTCTGCGGCGCTGGCCGTTAGCCACGACGGACTAATTGCTTGCAGTGAGACCCGACAAGCGGCAGGCATTCTGCCGTTTGCATCATCGTCAAGGAGACGACTATGACGCTAAAAAAACTGAGTGCGCTTGCACTGATTATGACCAGCCTGCTGCCCGCCCTGAGTCAGGCGCGTGACACAGTGCTGAATCTGGATTTCGCCGCCGTGGTGCAAGAGGCCACGCAAGCCGGCAAGCTGGATGGCAGCGTAAAGTTTTATTTGGCCGGCGCTACAGTGCCGGGCAAAAGCACTCCGCTCGGTGAGTTGGTTACTAATAAAAAGACCAATGCCTTCAACAAAACCGACGAAGAGGCCTGCAGCTGGGCGCTGCAATCGGCGCTGATTACCCTGCAAGACGCGGCCAAGAAAGTCGGCGGCAATGCGGTGGTGGATATCGTCAGCTTCTACAAGCGCAAAGAGTCCCGCAGTAGCACCACCTATGAATGCCACGCCGGTACCTTTGTTGGCGGTGTGGCCCTTAAAGGCCAAGCGGCGAGCCTCAAGTAGAGGCGGTTTAACTATGGCCGTAGGCGCTGCCAGCAGCGTCTACGGCGGATATAACGATGCGATTATGCAGTGCTGCACTGAGGGTTGATTTGCTCAGTAAACAGTTCGGTTGTGCTCTGGTGTTGTCTTCCTTGATAGCCTGCGGGACTTTATCCCGTCAGCAGGATGCTACGGCGACACTGCCGACACTGGCGGCTGGCAGTGACCTTAAGGCTGCGGTAGACGCCCTGGCACAGCCGCTGATCGATGCCGGGCAAACGCCGGGCATCGTGATTGGCGTGTTGACTGCCGATGGACAAAGGCACGTCTATGGCTATGGAGTTACCGAGCAACTCGGCGGCAGGCCAGTGGATGGCAGCACGCTGTTCGCCATTGGTTCGCTGAGCAAAGGCTTCTTGGCCGACGCTGCCGCACTGCTGGTGCAAGATGGCAGCCTGCACTGGGATGACACGCTTGAGCAGCTGTTGCCGGCGCACACGTCGCTCAGTTCCGACGCTAAAAAAATCACCCTGCTGCAGTTGGCCACCCACACCGCCGGCTTGCCGCGTCAGCCGATGACCCCGCAAACCCTCAGTTACTTCGTGGAGTATCTGTTTACCGGCAACAGTTTTTATCGCCACTACGACCGTACATATCTGCTCAATTATCTGGCGGACTTCGAGGCGCCGGCGCAGGTTGAGCCGCAGTATTCCAATATCGGTTATGGCCTGCTGAGCCATGTGCTGGAGCTGCACAGCGGGCAGAAAATCGATGCCTTGTTGCAGGCGCGGGTGCTTGGGCCTTTGCGGCTGGACAACAGCAGCTACGCGCCGCAGCAGCTGGCCGGCTTTGCGCAACGTGCCCTCGGGCATGCCGGCGATCAGCCGAAGTTTATCCTGCGCGGGCAACCGATACCGGACTGGCAGTTCACTGACATTTTGCACGGCACCGCCGGGCTTTATTCGACCGCCGATGATTTGCTCAGTTATGCGGCTGCCCATCTGCAGCCGGGTGCCAACCGCAAACTTAATGCGGCGCTGTTGGATACCCTGCAAGTGCGGGTTGAACGGCCCAATGAGGCGGCGGCCGTGGCCTGGAATGTCGATAGCATTGGCGGCAGAAAGATCACCTATCAGGTGGGCTTTGTCGCCGGCTATTCCAGTTATCTGGGCCTGGACACCGAGCACCAGACCGCCGTGGTGGTGCTGCAGAACAGTTTCAACTGGGCCAATGGCGCCATAGGCCATAGCCTGTTGTTGCGTCTGCCGGGTGCGGCTGATCAGAGCCCGTAGGATGGGTTAGTCGCGTAGCGGCGTAACCCATCAACTAAGCGTAGAAAAATCTGCGTGGCGTCATGATGGGTATCGCTGCGCTCAACCGCATCCTACGAAGCAAACTTCAGCGGGCACGGGTTAGTGCGCGGTGCCGCTGGTTTGCAGCTTGAGCCTAGGGGCTGCGGCCGGCAGCCGCTCAAATTCCATCGGCAGTTGGCTGGCCAAACCTATACCGCGTGGGTCACTGGCGGCTTCGACGGCGCCGCTGTGTTTGTCCCAGAGCAGCACCTGCTGATTGCCGTAGGCGCGCTCGACGGCTTGCAGGCGGTGGCCGCGCTGTTGCAATTGGCTGAGCTCGGCCGGGCTGAAAGCCTTGGGCTCGTACTCGATCTGGTCCGGCAGGTATTGGTGGTGGTAACGCGGCGCGGCCACCCAGGCGCTGGGCGGCTGGCCGTCGAGGTAACTGAGCATGGCCAGCAGCACCATGCTGGGGATGCGGCTGCCGCCGGGGGTGCCGAAGGCGGCGAAGGCTTGCGGGCTGTCGATAAAACTTGGGCTCATGCTCGACAGCGGGCGCTTGCCGGCGGCGATCTGATTGGCGGCGCTGCCGGTTAAACCGTAGGCATTGCTGCTGCCCTGGGCGGCGGCGAAATCGTCCATCTCATTATTGAGCACCACGCCAGTGCCGGGCACCGTGAAGGCGGCGCCAAACGGCAGGTTGATCGACAGGGTGGCGGCCACGGCGTTGCCGTCGCTATCCAAAATGCTGAAATGGGTGGTGTGGTCGCCTTCCTGGAAGATCGGTGCTGGCGCCAGGCTGGCACTGGGGGTGGCCCGCTGCGGGTCGATGCTGCTGGCCAGCGCTTGTAAATAACTGGGTGCCAGCAGTTGCGACAGTGGGTTGCGAACAAAGTCCGGGTCGCCGAGTAGGCCGCGGTCGCGGTAGGCGCGGCGCAGGGTTTCCACCACCAGGTGGCTGCGTTGCACCTTATCGGCGCTGCGCCACGGCAGTTGTTGCAGGATGCCGAGGCTTTGCGCCAGCGCCACGCCACCGGCGGAGGGCGGCGGCGCGCTGATCAGTTCGCGGCCCTCGTTGAGCTTGAAGCGCAGCGGTGCCCGCTCGACCACCCGGTATTCGGCCAAGTCGCGCAGGCTCCAGATGCCGCCAGCCGCTTGCACGCCTGCGACCAGGCGCTTAGCCGTCGCGCCGCCATAAAAGCCGCTGCGGCCATAGCGGGCCAGCAGTTCCAGGCTGTTGGCCAGTTCCGGTTGGCGCAGCAGGCTGTATTGACCGGGGATTTCTCCATTGCTGAGAAACAGCCGGGCGCTTTCCGGATTGGCCCGCAGCGCCGCCAAGCGCCAGCCGGCGCGCTCACGGTAGGCGGCATCAATCGACACGCCATCCGTGGCCAGGCGAATGGCCGGGGTCAGCGAATCACGCAGCGGCAGGCGGCCATAGTGCTCGGCCAACTCCACCAGCGCCGCCGGCAACCCGGGAATCGCCGCTGCCAGCGCGCCATTCAGGGATAGCTCGGGGTCGGGCTGGCCATCGCGCAGGTACATCTGCGCAGTCGCCGCCAGGGGCGCGCGTTCGCGGGCATCGAGAAAGCGATAAGTCGTGGCGTTGCCGACGGTTTGCCGCAGCAAGAAGAAGCCACCGCCGCCCAGACCGCTGCCGTAAGGCTCGACCACCGCCAGGGCGGCGCTGACGGCAACGGCCGCGTCGAAGGCATTGCCACCGGCGGCCAGGGTTTCCAGCCCGGCGACGGTGGCAGCCGGGTGGGCGCTGGCGATGGCGGCTTGGCTGGGCTGTTCGGTGGCCTGCAGATTGAGGCTGCCAAGTAGTAACAGTGCTGCAGTGAGGAGAGATCTGAGCATTTTTTGGCTATGTCCCAGTTACGTGTGATACCCGCAAAGCTTAGGGGGGGCGTTCGTAGGTTGGGTTAGCGGCGGTTGGTGTGGTCTAGCAGCGAAACGGTTTAAGCCGCCGCCTAACCCAACATAGGGACTATGCCGCGCTAACTTATCTAAGAGACTGAAACCGCTCGGTGGGTTACGCGGCGCACTGACTGCGAAGTAAGGTTTTGAGCCTACGTGGCGCCGCTAACCCACCCTACAAAAGCTGCTTTTAACCCAGTATGGCGCGCGAAGCCCGCAGCCGCATGCGGACGATCAATCAGGCCTTGCCGGTGAGGATCAGGTACTTCTGCTGCAGCTCTTCCTTGCTCTCGACGTGATTCTCATCGAGGGGGATGCAGTCGACCGGGCAGACCTGCTGGCATTGCGGTTCGTTGTAATGGCCGACGCATTCGGTGCACAGATTCGGGTCGATGACGTAAATTTCTTCGCCCTGAGAGATCGCGGCGTTCGGGCACTCGGGCTCGCAGACGTCGCAGTTAATGCAGTCGTCGGTGATGATCAGGGACATGGAGCAACTCCTGCGCAGGCGCGCGGCCTGGGCATGCAGAAAACGTGATGCCCAATTGTGCCGGATTAGTGCTGCGGGCGCCATCGGCGGCGGCTTTGAGGCCGCCGCGCTGAAGCTGCCGGCTTAGCGTTTGAAACGTTCGGCCAGGGCCTCGGCGACTGCCGGATGGACGAATTTGCTGATGTCGCCATCCAGTGCGGCGATTTCGCGCACCAGGGTCGAGGAGATATAGGAGTATTTTTCCGACGGAGTGAGAAACAGGCTTTCCACATCCGGGGCCAGTTGGCGGTTCATATTGGCCAGCTGAAACTCGTATTCGAAGTCTGAGACCGCCCGCAGGCCGCGCAAAAACACGTTGGCCTTCTGCTCATGGGCAAAGTGCGCCAGCAGGGTGGAGAAGCCCACTACTTCGACGTTGGGCAGGTGCTTGGTGACCTCGCGGGCCAACGCTACCCGTTGCTCGAGGGGGAACAGCGGGTTTTTCTTCGGGCTGGCCGCGACCGCAATGATGACGGTGTCGAACAGCCGCGCGGCGCGTTCGACGAGATCGCCATGACCCTTGGTGATGGGGTCAAAGGTACCTGGATACAACACTCGATTCATCGTGACGTCCTGGCGGAGTCCGGTAGGGACGCCGATGGTAGCGCAGCCAAACCCCGTGGCCAAGCCGTTGGGTGGATGGTGGTGAATGGTGAGTAGGAAGTGGGAAGTGTCGCTCCCACGGACATCGCAGACTCACCGCCCCACTCCCTACTCACCACTTCCCAGTTATAGGGCGCTTTTCAGCCGCTCGGCCAGCTGACTGGCCAGTTGCGAGCACAGGCCGTAGATCGACAGCTGCGGGTTGGCGCCGATGCTGGTGGGGAACAGCGAGCCGTCGTGGATCGACAAATTGCTCAGCTGGTGATGACGGCCGAGGCTGTCGGTCACCCCGCGTTTGGGATCTTCGCTCATGCCGCAGCCACCCATCACGTGGGCGCAACCGAGGCGGGTGCGGTAAATCTCCAGGCTCAGGTTGTCGATCAGTTCGCGGGCCTTGGCCAGGGTCGGCACGTAGTCAGCGTCGGCGTGCAGCGGCAACACCGCCTTGGCGCCGGCGGCGAACTGGATCTCGGCCATGGTGTGGAAGGCCCGGCGGATACCGTCCCAGCTGTAATCGGTCATCTGGTAGTCGAGCACTGGGCTGCCATCGCCGCGCAGTTCGACCTTGCCCACCGCGCTGTCGGGGTGAAAGCCGTCGCGCATCAACGCCAGCATCACGTTGGTGTGAGGCAGTTGCTCCATGCGCAGGGCGTTGTCGATGCCAAAGCGGCCGAGCAGGGTCGAGGTCAAGGCCGGATGCAGCGGCGGCACTTCCAGCTTGTAGGACATGCGCCCGCTGGCGCCGTCATCCCACTGGAAATGGTCGGAGTAGATCGACTGCGGGGCGCCGTAGAAGGGATTGATCACCTCATCGAACTGCGCCGCCGAGAAATTCACCGTATGCAAAAAAGTCCGCTGGCCGGTGCGCCCGTGCGGGTCGGGGGCGTCGGAGCGCATCAGCAAACCTGGGCTGTTGATGCCGCCACCGGCCAGCACGTAATGCTTGGCTTTAACGGTGATCTTGCGGCCATTGGGCGCCACGCACAGCTCATCCATGCCTAAGCATTCGATGCCCGTGACCTTGTTGCCGTCGTGCAGTAAGCGCTGGGCGCGGGCCAGGTAGAGCAGCTCGCCGCCGTTGTTCAGGGCGCCGGGGATGGTGGTGACCAGCATCGATTGCTTGGCGTTGGTCGGGCAGCCCATGCCGCAGTAGCCGAGGTTCCAGCAGCCACGCACGTTGCGCGGAATCACCTTCCAGTGCAGGCCGAGCTTATCGCAGCCGCGGCGAATCACGTCGTTGTTGGCATTCGGTGGCAGCGCCCAGGGTGCCACGCCCAAGCGTTCTTCCATACGGGCAAACCAGGGCGCCATCTCGGCCGGGCTGTGGCCTTTGACGCCGTACTCGCTGGCCCAGTGCTCCAGGGTCGGGTCGGGGGTGCGAAAACTCGAGGTCCAGTTGACTAGCGTGGTGCCACCCACCGCGCGGCCTTGCATGATGGTGATGGCGCCATCCTTGCTCATCCGCCCCATGCCTTCCTGATACAGCGCGCCGTAGGCCTCGGGCTCCTGCATCTTGAAGTCGTTGCTGGTTTTCAGCGGGCCTTCCTCGATCAGCAAAACTTTGAAGCCCGCCTGGCTGAGGATTTCCGCAGTGGTGCCGCCGCCCGCGCCGCTGCCGATAATGGCCACGTCGGCTTCCAGGGTCAGGTCCTGCTCAAGGCGCGAACCGTTGTAGGTTTTCCAGCCGCTGGCGAGGCCTTGTTGAAACAGATCGGGTACGGGCATGTTGGCAAGCTCTCAGGCAAATTCTTATTGGCGGCGTGGAAATGGCAAAGTGGGTAGTCGGGAGTGGGCAGTCGGTAGTAGGAAGTGCCGTTCCCGCAGAGATGGCGATGGTGGCCCACCCACTCCCCACTTCGCCCACTCCCCACTCTCTATTTCCTACTTCCCATTCCCCAGCAAAGATCAAAACTTGGGCGGGCCAGGGTAGCCGCAATGGACCCAGGAGTCTGGCTGGCCATACCAGGCCAGCATCACCAGCTGCAGCAGCGAGGCATGGCCCATTTTCAGCAGGCCGATGGAGCTGTTTTGCCAGCGGGTCAGGAAGTTGCTGACGTCCGCCGCGCTGGCGTTCTCCCAGCTGCCCCAGACACCGGTCAGCGGCCCGCGGGTCAGGCCCAGGGCCAGCACGTCGAACAGCTGCACCGTGAGTTTTTGCATCTCGGGCGAGAAGCGTGTGAGGCTGTAGTCGATGCCCCGAATGCTTTGTTCAACGGCGGCAGATAGCTGCTCGGCGCTGACTGCGCCATCGATGACCACTGGGATCAGCGCCCGTAAAAACGGCAAATCGCTGGCCCGCAAGATACTCAGGCCGCTGGCCGGCACGCTCGCCGAGCAACCGCTGAGGGTGGCGGTGACTCCGGCCGTGGCCAGAAATGCCGTGCCCAGCAGGCCAACTTTAAGTAAGCCGCGCCGCGAGAGCTGCGGCGCGGTAAGGGTGCTGTCGTTCATTATTACTCTCGGCTGTTAGCAATGGCTGCGTAAAACCTGTTCAAGGCCATGCCGCGTAGAGTGGGATCTGCGCAGCATGACCTTGTGCAGGTTTTTAGCGAATAAACAGCTTGTAGACCAACTTCTGGATGGCCTTGCCATAGGGCGGGTAAATCATCTTGGCGGCGTTATAGCGCTGCTTGATAAAGGTGCCCTTGGCATGACTGAAGGTCTTGAAGCCTTCGTGGCCGTGGTAGTGGCCCATGCCCGACGGGCCGACGCCGCCAAACGGCATGTCGTCCTGGGCCACGTGCAGCATGGTGTCGTTCAGGCACACGCCGCCCGAGTGAGTCTCGCTCAACACCCGTTGCTGCTCGCCTTTGTTGTAGCCGAAGTAGTACAGGGCCAGTGGCCGTGGCCGTTCATTGATGTAGGCGAAGGCTTGCTCGAGGGTGTCGTAGGGCACGATCGGTAGCAGTGGGCCGAAGATCTCGTCCTGCATGATCTTCATCTGGTCATTCACATTCAGTACCAGGGCTTGTGGCAGGCGCCGGCCTTGGCCTTCGGGGTACAGATTGAGCACCTTGGCGCCGAGGCTTTCGGCGTCGCTGAGCAAGCCTTTAAGGCGCTGCAACTGGCGGTCATTGATGATCGCGGTGTAGTCCGGGTTGTCTTTGAGTTTTGGATAGAAGCTGGTGACGACCTTGCTGTAGGCCGCGACGAAGGCATCGACGCGGTTACGCGGCACCAACACATAGTCAGGAGCGACGCAGGTTTGCCCGGCGTTCAGGGTCTTGCCGAAGGCGATGCGCTCGGCGGCGTGTTCCAGCGGCACCTCGGCGGAAACGATGGCCGGCGACTTGCCGCCCAGCTCCAGGGTCACCGGGGTGAGGTTCTCGGCCGCCGCGCGCATCACATGTTTGCCGATGCTGGTGGCGCCGGTGAACAGCAGGTGATCGAAGGCCAGCTTGGAGAAGGCCACGCCGACTTCCGCCTCGCCCAGGACCACGCAGACCAGGTCTTCCGGGAAGATCTTGGCCAGCAGATCTTTGACCAGTTGTGAGGTGGCCGGGGTTGACTCGCTCATCTTGATCATCACCCGGTTGCCGGCCGCCAGCGCGCCGATCAGCGGGCCCATGGCGAGAAACAACGGGTAGTTCCAGGGCACTATCACGCCGATCACGCCCAGCGGTTGGTAGATAACTTTGGCACTGGCCGGCTGGAAGGCCAGGCCGACGGCGCGGCGGGATGGCTTCATCCACTTCTTCAGGTTCTTGCTGGCGTAATGGATGTTTTGCAGGCTCGGCATGATCTCGGCCAGCAAGGTTTCATCGGTCGAACGGTTGCTGAAGTCTTGGCAGATCGCCTTGATCAGCGCCTCGCGCTCACTGCTGAGCAGCTGGCTGAGGGCTTTGAGCCACTGCAGACGCTGCTCGGCGGTCGGCATGGGGTTGGCGCGGAACGCCTCGCGCTGGCCGGCAAACAGCTGCCCGAGCTGGCTGATTTGCTGTTGCGCTTGCTGCAGATGTTGCTGCAAATGCGGTTGTGCGTGAGCGATTTCGGCGATTTCGGCGGCCATGGGGAATCCTTGAAAAGATGCGGGGGCGGAATGTTGGTAGATTTTTAGAGTAATTACTCTATTGTGTCAAATAGCATGCAGCGCTAAGACCCCGTTGTGTACCAAACGAAAAGTTGGGTCGTGCATTTATTCGTCACAGCGGCTTTTGCCGAGGCCATGGGCATTGCGCCCATGGGCCGAGTTGGTCGATCCTGTGCGCCCTTTTTGAGTTGCCGTTTTGCGGCCCTGAGTGAGTTTGACGCGGCATGGCGAGCGCACCGATAAAAACCCGTGAACGCATCATTCAAGGCAGCCTGGAGCTGTTCAATGCCCAGGGGGAACGCAGCGTCACGACCAATCATATTGCCGCACACCTTGGGATATCCCCCGGTAATCTCTACTACTACTTCCGCAATAAGCAGGCGATCATCGCCGAACTGTTCGGCCAGTATGAGCAGCGGGTCGACCAGTTTTTGCGCGTGCCGGCCGGTCGGGCGCTGACCGTTGAGGACAAGACCTTCTACCTCGAAGCCTTGCTGGCGGCGATGTGGCACTACCGCTTCTTGCACCGCGATCTGGAACACTTGCTGGAGTCGGACAACGCTCTGGCCCAGGGCTATAGGCTGTTCGCCCAGCGCTGCATGATCAGCGCCCAAGGCTTGTATCAGGGCTTTGTCGAGGCCGGAATTTTGCTGATGAACAGCGCCCAGGTGGAGGCGTTGACCCTCAACAGCTGGATCATCCTCACCTCTTGGGTGCGCTTTCTCTGCACTTCGCGCGGCGACAGCGTGGCGTTAAACGAGGAGCAACTGCGCCGTGGCATCTATCAGGTGCTGGCGCTGGAAAGCGGTTTTATCAGCGAAGCCGCCCGCCCGGCCGTGCAGGCGCTGCACGAGAAACTCTATGTGCCGTTGGAACGGGTGATTTAAGCCGCTCGCTAATGCTGGAGTGGTAGGCAGACTGCTTGGTAGGGTGTACTCGCCGAAGGCAGTACGCCGCTGAGTTGGCGGACTGTTCGCTACGCTCCTGAGTCCGCCCTACGCAGCCACTGCGGAATCCGTCGTTCTAAATACAGCCCCGGTTTCGTTACGCTGCCGTCGATGAAGCCGACGTGGCCGCCGTGCGGGTGCAGCTCCAGCTGGGTGCCGGCGGCCAGTTCGCTGAGTTCCGGCAGGCTGTGGCGGAACACGAAGGGGTCGTCGGCGGCCTGGATCAGCAGGGTGGGCACCTTGATCGCCGGCAGGAAGTAGCGGCTGGAGGCGCGGCGGTAGTAGTCGTCGGCATCGGCATAGCCATGCAAGGGTGCGGTGACCTGGCCGTCGAAATCCCAAAACGTGCGCATCTTGTCCAGCGGCCCCAGTTGCTCCAGCGCCGCCAAGTGCGGTTGCTGGCCGTTGGCGCTAAAGCGCTGCTTTTTACTCTGCACATAGGCGCTAAGCTCGCGCATAAAGTGCGCTTGATAGACGCGGGAAAAACCCAGGCCGATGCGGTCGGCGCAGTGATCCAGGCGAAACGGCACCGACACCGCGACCGCCGCTTGCAACCCAGAGGCGTCGCCGCTTTCGCCCAGGTACTTGAGCAGCACATTGCCGCCCAGCGAATAACCCACCGCATACAGCGGCGCCAATGGTCGTGCGGCTTGCAGATGCTGAATGACGGCGGCGAGGTCTTCGCTGACCCCTGAGTGATAGCCGCGCGGCAGCAAATTTGGCTCGCCCGAACAGCCGCGCCAGTTCAGCGCCACGCTGGCCCAGCCTTGGGCGGCCAGCGCCTGCTGTTGGCCGAGGATGTAGTGCGAGTTAGACGAGCCGGTCAGCCCGTGCAACAGCAGCACCAACGGCGCCTCGGCTGCGTGCGGGCCGAACCAGTCCAGGTCGATAAAGTCGCCATCGGCCAGCCACACACGCTCGCGGGTGCGCGCCAGCTGCAGCGGCGCGCGCAAGAATGACGCCCAGAGCGTCTGCAAGTGCGCGCCGGGCAACCACCAGGCGGGTTTAAAGGTCGAGTTCATCAATTCGTGCCTGGGTTGATTGGGGCGTTAGTTGGGCGGGGTTTCAGCCTGCCGGCTTGAGATGTTTGTGCTACAGGTTTAAATACGCCTGCCCGGCGGGCGTGAGGCGATATTTTTGCAAGCGACTGCCGGGCTTGTCCGGCCCGCTGTAGGCGATCAGGCCGGCGGCCAGCGCCGGATCGAGGTAATTCTGGCGAAAGGTCGGGCGATGGCGAATAGCCAAGCGCTCGCGCAAGGTCGTCGCAGAGAGCGCTTCGCCCGTGGCCAGCGCGTGCAGCAGCCGCGTCACCTGTTCGCTCGACTGGGTCGTTGACTGGGTCGTTGACTCTGCCTTCGACTCTGGCTGAGCACCCGTCAGCGCGCCGCCCGGCACATGCACCATGTTCGGCAACATCACAGTCACCCGGAAGATCGACTCCTCGCTCAGGATCGGATCCTGACCGCCGAAGGCGCGGGTGTACTTAAACAGGTTGCGCACCCCCGAGCCCAGCTCCTCGGCCCACTGCAGCTCGCGGAATATGCGGGCGATGGCCGGGTTCTTCGGCGATGGGGCGAAGTCGTCCGGGCGCAGCAATCCGATGCCGTGGGGGTTGTTGTGTGCTGTTGGCGGGCTGGAGACGGTTGTCATATCAGCCCCGGATCAAATTCATGATCAGGTGAATCATCAACTGCTTCTGCGCCGGGTCGCTTTGCGCGACCAGCAGGGCGATGGCGGCCAGCGCGTTATCGTTGATCTTCAGCTCACCGTCGTTTTTCAGGTGGTACTGGTTGCGCTGTAAGAACCAGATAAACAGAAAGGCACCGATGCGTTTGTTGCCGTCGGTAAACGGGTGGTTTTTGATCACGAAATACAGCAAATGCGCCGCCTGCTCCTCAATGCTTGGGTACAGCAGCTGGCCGTCGAACGACTGCACAATATTGCCAAGGATACCCGCGAAGCTGTCGTCCTTGGGGTTGCCGAACAGCGCGCTGGCTTCGCCCTTGGCCAACAGATCGGACTTCAGCGCGGCGATGCCGGCATTGGCCTCGCGGGGTTGGATTTCGTAGCTGATTTCGTCGGCGAAGCCCTCCTGCGGCAGGCGTTCGCTGTCGAACTGATTGAGCAGCACGAAGGTGCGCGCATACCCAGTGATCACGCCGACCAGGCCGCGTGCCTCGTGCAGGCTGGCCTGGCCGATCAGGTTTTGCTGGAACAGCGTCAGGGTGCGTTCAAGTTGGCGGATGTTTTCCTGCTGCTGCGCCAGTCGCTGCTGATTCAGCGCATAACCTTGAACGAGGTAGTCCTTGAGGATGCGGTTAGCCCAGATGCGGAAACGGGTGCCTTCCGTCGACTTGACGCGGTAACCGACGGAAATAATAACGTCCAGGCTGTAGAGCTTGATTGGCTTGGTCGAATGAGCAATGTGCACATTTTGCACATTGCTCTGTTCAGGGAGCTCCCCTTCTCTGAATACGTTGGCGAGGTGCTTGGTAATCACCGAACGCTCGCGGCCAAACAATCGGCTGATCTGCTCCTGATTCAGCCACACAGTCTCGCCATCCAATCGAACCTCGGTAGTAAAGCTACCGTCGTCTTGTTGGTAGATCAGGACTGCTTGTTGTTCTGTGCTATCGCGCATTCAACGTTCCTTGTCGATGGATGCAGCAGGGTGGAAAACCGCGAAGCGTTTTCCACCGGGAGGCGATACGGGTGGTCATCCTTCGCCACGTTCATGGTGGCTAACGCTTCGCGGTTACCCACCCGTGCGCTGCCACAGACCGTAATGCACCTGGCCGGCTTTTTGTTCGCGGTGCAGGCGCCAGTTGGCGGGCAGGCCGAGGCTGGAAGGCGGGGTTTCGCTTTCGGTGTAGACCCATGCGTTGTCCGCCAGCCAGCCCTGTTGCTCGAGCAGGTTGCAGGCCGGCAGCAGCAGGTTCTGGCTGAACGGCGGGTCGAGAAACACCAGGTCGTAGCTGCTTGGCGCTTGCAGTTCGAGGTGTTGCAGGGCATCGGTTTGCAGCACTTGGCAGTTGTCGCAGCGCAACGTGGTCAGGTGCTCACGCAGGCTGCTGACGGCTTTGGCGCTCAGATCCAGCGCCAGGGCGCTGCCGGCGCCGCGCGACAGGGCTTCCAGACACAGCGCGCCGCTGCCGGCGAACAGGTCGAGAATTTTCGCCCCTTCGACATAGGGCGCCAGCCAGTTGAACAGGGTTTCGCGCACCCGGTTGGGCGTCGGGCGCAGGCCCGGCGCCATCGGGAAGCTGAACTGACGCGAACGCCATTGGCCGCCGATGATGCGCAGTTGGCCGAGGTCGGCGCTGTGGGCACTGCCGTTGTGTGAAGAGCGGTGTTGCGGGACTCGAGTACGCATTAGTGCTCCGGTACGCCAAGGGGTTGTTCGGCGGGATGATCGGTCGGTGGCGGCAGCTCTTTTTGCGCCACGGTCGGGCCCGCAGTGACTATCAGCATGGCGTCAGGGTTGAGGTGTTTGGCCATGGCGGTTTTCACTTGCTCAACGCTGAGGGCCTGAATCTGGCTCATAAAGTCTTCCAGATAACTCAGGGGCAGGTTGTAAAAGCCCATGGAGCCGAGCTGGCCGACTATATCTGCGTTGCTGGCGGTGGACAGCGGGAAGCTGCCGGCCAATTCACGCTTGGCGTCGTCCAGTTCCTTCTGGGTCGGGCCATCGCGCAGGTAATCACGGAGGATTTGCTGCACCAGTTTCAGCGTGCCTTCGCTGAGTTCGGCGCGGGTTTGCAGGTTGATCATAAAAGGCCCACGGGCCTGCATGGCGCTGAAACCGGAATAGATGCCGTAGGTCAGGCCGCGCTTCTCACGCACCTCTTCCATCAAACGAGTGCCGAAACCGCCGCCGCCGAGGATCTGGTTGCCCAGATACAGCGCCGCGTAGTCGGGCTCTTGGCGGTCGATGCCGAGTTGGGCGAGCAGCAAGTGAGTCTGCTTGGAGGCAAACTCAATGTGCTGCTGGCCGGGCGCTGGGGTGGCCGGTGGCGGGCTTTTGCTCAGCGCCGGGCCTTTCGGCAGGGCGGCGGAAACTTGTTTGGCGATGGCTTCGGCCTGGGTGCGGTCGAGGTCGCCGACCAGTGCGATCACCATGTTGTTGGCGCTGTAAGCCTTGGCATGAAAGGCCTGCAACTGGGCGCGGCTGATGCCCGGGATCGACTGCGCATTGCCTTCGCTCTGGTGCGCATAAGGGTGCTGGCCGTAGAGCCGGTCGAACAACGCCATGCTGGCCAGTTTGCCGGGGTTTTGCTTTTGCTGTTCAAAACTGGACAGCAACTGGTTTTTGATCCGCGCCAGGGAGTCGGCTGGAAAGGTCGGTGCGCCTATCACCTGGGTAAACAGCTTGAGGGCCGGTTCGCGTAAGTCCGCTTGGCTCAAGCTGCGCAGGCTGGCGACGGCCATGTCGCGGTAAGCGCCGTTACCGAAGTTGGCGCCCAAGCCCTCGAAGCCTTCGGCGATGGCGCCGACGTCTTTGCCCTGGATACCTTCATTGAGCATGGCGTTGGTGAGCATGGCCAGGCCCGGTACGTCTGCGTCCTGGCTGCTGCCGGCGGCAAAGGTCAGGCGCAGGTCGAACATCGGCAACTGGGGCGCCGCCACGAACAGCACCTTGGCGCCTTCGGCGGTTTGCCAGGTCTGGATATTCAGGCTGCGCCGGGCGGGTGCCTGGCCATCGAGGGCGGCCAGCGACGCCAATACCGGCGTGGCAGGCGGGGCGTTGATTTTTGCGGCGTTGCTGGCGACCACTAACAAACCCAGGGAGATGGGCAGGGCCAGGCCGAACAGGGCGATTTTAATGCGGCGGCTGCGGGACTTACTCATGGCTGCGCTCCTGCGGCAGGATATGGACAACGCTCAGGCGCTCATGGGTGAAGTAGTCGCGGGCGGCTTGCTGGACATCGGCGGGGGTGACGGCGCTCAGCTCGGTCAGTTCGTTATCCATCAACTGCCAGGACAGGCCGACGGTTTCCAGTTGGCCGATGGCGGTGGCTTGGCTGGTGATCGAGTCGCGCTCATAGACCAGGCCGGCGATTACCTGGGCGCGCACCCGGGCCAGCTCTTCGGCGCTGGCCAGGTGGGTTTTCAGGTCATCCAACTCGCGCCACAGACCCGCTTCGGCTTGCGCTATGGTTTTGCCTTTTTGCACATTCGGCGTGGCGCTAAGCATAAACAGGCTGTCGCCACGGGTGTAGGCGTCGTAGCTCGACGAGGCGCCAGAGACCAGCTCTTCACCACGCTCCAGGCGGGTCGCTAGGCGCGCGCTGTAGCCGCCATCCAAGAGTGCGCCGGCCAGGCGCAGGGCCTGCACCTCGCGGGGCTTCTTGCTGGTGGCGACGCTCGGCACGTTAAAGCCCATCATCAGGCTCGGTAATTGGGTTTTCAGGTGCAGGGTGAGCAGGCGTTCGCCGGGCTTGCTCAGCTCCAGCGGGATTTGCGCCAGGGGTGTCGGCCGCGCCGGAATATTGCCGAAGTAGCGCAGTGCTAACTGATGTACTTCCTCTGGGTTGACGTCGCCAACCACCACCAGGGTGGCGTTGTTCGGCACATACCAGGCCTCGTACCAGGCGCGCAGTTCTTGTACGGTCATCCGTTCAAGGTCGGCCATCCAGCCGATGGTCGGGGTGTGATAACCGCTGGCCGGGAAAGCCAGGGCTTGGAAGCGCTCGAAGGCTTTGGCGGCGGGATTGTCGTCAGTGCGCAGGCGCCGCTCTTCTTTAATTACCTCGATTTCGCGGGCGAACTCCTCCGGCGGCAAACGTAGGCTGGCCAGGCGGTCGGCTTCCAACTCGAAGGCCACGCTCAGGCGGTCGCGGGCCAGCACCTGGTAATAGGCGGTGTAATCGTCGCTGGTAAAGGCATTTTCTTCGGCGCCGAGCTCGCGCAGCACCCGCGAGGATTCGCCGGGGCCGAGCTTGGCGCTGCCTTTGAACATCATATGTTCGAGGGCGTGGGACAGGCCGGTCTTGCCGGGTGTCTCGTAGCTGGAGCCAACCTTGTACCAAAGCTGGGACACCACCACTGGCGCGCGGTGGTCTTCGCGCACTATCAGTTTCAGGCCGTTAGTCAGTTTGAACTCATGGGTGGCTTGCGCGGACGCGTCGGCGGCCAGTGCTGGCAGGCTGACATTGGCCAGCAACAGCGCCGTCAGTAGCAGGTGGGTTAGCGGCTTCATCGAAATATTTGACCTATTAGACGGCCCGCTTGGTCTTAGCCGCGGCGGGCGAGGAGGTGCTAGGATACGCATCCGTTTTACTGGCGGCCACGACTGTTAAGTCGGCTAAAAACCAGGGTGCAGCTTTTTTGCGATTGTTTGCTCTGTGCCCGCGCGCTTTTTAGGCCCATTTGCTGGCGCGTCGCCCCTTTGCCCTATTGCCTCTTTGAGAGAT
This sequence comes from Pseudomonas sp., assembly GCF_030698175.1. GTDB lineage: Bacteria > Pseudomonadota > Gammaproteobacteria > Pseudomonadales > Pseudomonadaceae > Aquipseudomonas. The sequence goes on along the minus strand of NZ_JAUYNT010000022.1, from coordinate 64,809 downwards.
CCGCTCTCCATGTTTGGTTCCAACGACGACAAAAAGACCCCCGCACCCACCGCGCCTGCTGCGGCTGAGAAAACCGCCGAGAAAAAAGACCTGTTCGGCTGGCTGCGCAAAAAACCCCAAGCGCCGGCGGCTGAGCCGGTTGTTGCTCCTGCGGTAGTACCGCTTGAACCGCTGGCCGTTGTGCCCGCAGATGCGGGCCTGATTGCCAGCGCTGTGCCGGCTGTTGTTGAAGTTGCGCCAGCCCCAGCGGTTGCGCCTGAGCCAGTGACTCTGCCCGATGTAGTGGTGGCTGAGCCGTTAGTAGCAATCCCAGCAGCCATTGTTGAATCGGTCGTTAGCGCCATCAGCATGCCGATCACTTTGGCAGCGCCGGCAGAGTTGACGCCTGCATCGGTCGCAGATTTACCGCCGGTGACTGTTCAGGCTCCCGTTCAGTTTTCGCCAGCCGAGTCAGTCACTCCACCAGTTGTCGCGGCAGCAGAGCTGGCGGGCGGCGAGCCGGTCGCCGCACCACGGGCTTCGCGGTTTCGCTTCAATGTCGGCAGCGAAGTGCTGCACGCCCATCTCGATGTAGCGCCGCTGGTCGTGCCGGTCGTAGTTGAGCCGCTGCCGGTTGCGCCCGTTGTTGTGGCTGAAATTAAACCGGCAGCCGACAACAAAGCCGGTTTTCTCGATCGCCTCAAGCAAGGTCTGTCGAAAACCAGCGCCAGCATTGGCGAAGGCATGGCCAGCCTGTTTCTGGGCAAAAAAGCCATCGACGATGACTTGCTGGAAGAGCTGGAAACCCGCCTGCTGACCGCCGACGTCGGCGTCGAGGCCACCACGGCGATTATTCAGAGCCTGACCCAGAAGGTCGCCCGCAAACAATTGACCGACAGCGGCGCGCTCTATCAAGCCCTGCAGGAAGAACTGGCGGCCATGCTGCGGCCAGTGGCCAAACCGCTGGTGATTGAGCCGTCGAAAAAACCTTTCGTGATTCTGGTGGTCGGCGTCAACGGCGCCGGCAAGACCACCACCATCGGCAAGCTGGCAAAAAAACTACAGCTGGAAGGCAAGAAAGTCATGCTGGCCGCCGGAGATACCTTCCGAGCCGCCGCAGTTGAGCAGTTGCAGGTCTGGGGTGAGCGTAATCAGGTCACGGTCATCGCCCAGCACACCGGCGCCGACTCGGCTTCGGTGATCTTCGATGCGGTGCAGGCCGCCACCGCGCGGGGCATGGACGTGCTGATCGCCGACACCGCCGGGCGTCTGCACACCAAAGACAACTTGATGGAAGAGCTGAAAAAAGTCCGCCGGGTGATCGGCAAGCTCGACGACACGGCGCCCCACGAAGTGCTGCTGGTGCTGGATGCTGGCACCGGGCAGAACGCCATCAATCAGGCCAAGCAATTCAATCAAACGGTCAATCTGACCGGCCTGGCCCTGACCAAGCTGGACGGTACCGCCAAGGGCGGGGTGATCTTCGCCCTGGCCAAGCAGTTTGGCATCCCGATTCGCTATATCGGCGTCGGTGAAGGCATCGATGATTTGCGCACCTTTGAGGCTGAGTCCTTTGTCCAGGCGCTGTTTGCCGGCGCCGAGCAGGAGCGTCCATGATTCGCTTTGAAGGGGTTGGTAAGCGCTACGCCAATGGCCACGTCGGCTTGCATGAGCTGAGCTTTCGCGTGCGGTTTGAGGCCGAGTTTTTTGTCCAAGCGTTGTTTGCCGGTGCCGAACAGGAGCGTCCATGATTCGCTTTGAAGGGGTTGGTAAGCGCTATGCCAATGGCCACGTCGGGCTGCATGAGCTGAGCTTTCGCGTGCGGCGCGGCGAGTTTTTGTTTGTCACCGGGCACTCCGGCGCGGGCAAGAGCACCTTGCTGCGTTTGCTGCTGGCCATGGAGCGCCCCACCAGTGGCAAGTTGTTGCTGGCCGGGCAGGACCTCGGGCAAATCAGCAATGCGCAGATTCCGTTTCTGCGCCGGCAAATCGGCGTGGTGTTTCAGAATCACCAGCTGCTGTTTGATCGCAGCGTGTTCAATAACATCGCCTTACCGCTGCAGATTCTCGGGCTGTCCAAGGCTGAAATCAGCAAGCGGGTTGGTGCGGCGTTGGAGCGGGTCAGTCTGTCGGATAAGACCGACCTGTTTCCCGGCGACCTGTCCACCGGCCAGCAACAACGGGTCGGCATCGCCCGCGCTGTGGTGCACCGCCCGGCCTTGCTGCTAGCGGATGAGCCGACCGGTAACCTCGACCCGCGCTTGGCGGCGGAGATCATGGGGGTGTTTGAAGACATCAATCGCCTCGGCACCAGCGTAGTGATCGCCAGTCACGACCTAGGCCTGATCGCGCGGATGCGCCATCGGATGTTGACCTTGCAGCGCGGCCGGTTGATTGGCGATGGGGAGTCAAGTTAATGAGTGCCACACGTCATTCCAAACCCGCCGAGCGGGTGGGTGGTAGCGGCCATAAGCCGAACAAGCCGGAGGCCGACGGCCCAACTTTTAACCACTTGCTGCAAGCTTGGCTGGAGAGTCATCGCGCCAGCCTGGTCGACAGCTTGCGGCGCTTGCTCAAGCAGCCGATCGGCAGCTTCTTTACCTGCCTGGTGATGGCGATTGCCCTGAGCTTGCCGATGGGCTTGTCGCTGCTGCTGAAAAACGTCGAACGGCTCGGTGGCTCCTGGCAGCGGGCGGCGCAGATTTCGCTGTTTATGCAGTTACAAGCCAGCCCCCAGGAGGCCGAGCAGCTGCGCGCGCAAATCGCCGAGTTGCCGGAAGTGGCGTCGGCCGAGTGGATCAGCCGCGAACAGGCGTTGGAAGAGTTCCAGCAGCAGTCCGGACTGGGCGAGGCGCTGAAAGAATTACCGGAAAATCCACTGCCGAGCGTGATCCTGGTCACCCCGGAGAAAGTCGATAAGGCTAACCTTGAGGCCCTGCGCTTGCGCTTGGCCGAGTTGCCCAAGGTTGAGCAGGCGCAGCTGGATTTGGTTTGGGTGGAGCGCTTGACCGCGATCCTTAAGCTCGGTGAGCACTTCGTGTTCGGTTTGAGTCTGTTGTTGGTGCTGGCCTTGCTGCTGGTGATCGGCAACACCATACGGTTGCACATCGAGAATCGGCGCATCGAGATCGAGGTGATCAAGCTGGTGGGTGGCACCGACAGCTATGTGCGCCGGCCGTTTCTGTATATGGGCGCCTTGTATGGCGTCGGTGCCGGCTTGCTGGCCTGGTTGGTGCTGGCCTTTGGGCTGGACTGGCTGAATGCTGCGGTGGTTAAGCTGGCTGGGTTGTACGGCAGTGATTTCTCGCTGGCCGGAGTGCCGCTGGCCGATGGTCTATCGTTGCTGTTGGGGGCGGTGCTGTTGGGCTACATTGGCGCCTGGCTGGCCGTCGCCAGGCATTTGAATGAGCTTGCTCCGCGCTAGTAAGTTGTTGTTTATATTCGTGTTTTATTGATTTTTCGGAAGTGTAAGGGAACTTTTCAACAGGTTCCCTGCCTGAAAATGCAGTGCTAAACTGCCAGTCGTTTTTTTGTTTTGCTTGCTTCATCTGTTTAAGCAAGAGTTCGGAGGATTCCCATGACCACTTCTTTGCAGCCTGTTTATGCCTTAGTCCCGGGTGCCAACCTGGAGGCTTACGTGCATGCGGTCAACAGCATTGCGCTGCTGACCCCTGAGCAGGAACGCGAGCTGGGCGAGAGTCTGTATTACCAGCAAGACCTTGAAGCCGCCCGGCAAATGGTGCTCGCGCACCTGCGCTTTGTGGTGCATATCGCCCGTAGTTACTCCGGTTATGGTCTGCCCCAGGCCGATTTGATCCAGGAAGGTAACGTCGGTCTGATGAAGGCGGTAAAACGCTTTAATCCGGAGATGGGCGTGCGCCTGGTGTCCTTTGCCGTGCATTGGATCAAGGCCGAAATTCACGAGTTTATCCTGCGTAACTGGCGCATCGTCAAAGTCGCCACCACCAAGGCGCAGCGCAAGTTGTTCTTCAATCTGCGCGGGCAGAAAAAGCGTCTGGCCTGGCTGAACAATGACGAGGTGCATGCGGTGGCCGCCAGCCTTGGGGTCGAGCCCCGTGAAGTGCGCGAGATGGAAAGCCGCTTGAGTGGTCACGACATGGCCTTCGATCCGGCCGCTGATGAGGACGACGAAAGCGCCTTCAAGTCGCCGGCGCATTATCTGGAAGATCACAGATACGATCCGGCCGTGCAGCTGGAAGCCTGCGACTGGAGCGACAACGCTTCGAGCAATTTACATGAAGCCCTGGCCGCCCTGGATGAGCGCAGTCGTGACATCTTGCAGCAGCGCTGGTTGAACGAAGACAAGGCCACCTTGCATGAGTTGGCGGCTAAATATGGTGTGTCGGCTGAGCGGATTCGCCAGTTGGAGAAAAACGCCATGAACAAGCTCAAAGGCACCATTGAGGCCTAAGCGCCACGCCTAAACAGCCGCACCCAGGTGCGGCTTTTTTCTGTCTGTTATTTTTCTGCCCGCTGTTTTTTTGGAGTAGAGCGATGAAACTGCCACCGCTGCGTTTGCAGCATGGGCTGTTGTTTGCCCTGTTGGCGCTGCTGTTCTTCGGTTGGGGCGCCTGGTTGATGCGCCCGCCGGCTGCCGTCGAACCTTTGCCTGAGCTGGCCGTTTGGCAGGCGCAGTTATTCCCGGCGCTGGCGAACGAGCAGCTGGCGCTGGCCGAGCTGAGTGGGCAGACCGATGGCGAGCTGTGGCTGCAGTCGCAAGCGGCTGGGCCGCGGTTGTTGTATCGGGGCCCATTGGCCGGTGCCGAGGGCGGTTGGACGCTGATGGCTGAGCTGCACTTGAGCGGCGCTGAACGCGAGAGCCTGGTCGCTGCCGCCGGTTTTCAGCCCGGTAACCGCGAGCAGCCGCTGAGCCGCCAATTGCTTGAACCCCTGGCTCGTCTGCCGGTACTCGAGCTTGAGCTGACGCCGATAACGCCGGTGTCGGCCGCACGTTTGGCGGCAACCTTGGGCCAGCCGCGGTTGCGTCTGCAAATCGAAGGCGGTGAGGCGTGGGTCTATCCGGCGCTGGGGCTGACGGCGCGAATGCAGGGCGATACGCTGCTGTCGTTACGAGCGCTGCCCAAGCGCGCCATGCAGCATTAGTGGGCAGCGGCTCAGCGCTTGTCAGTCCACCAGTCAGGGCGTTGCGGTGCTAGCTGGTTGAGGTAGTGACTGCCGCCCAGTTGCCAGCCCTGGCGACGAATCCAGTTGGCGCGCCGGCTGACGTAACCGCTGGGCCGGCGCGGGCTCCATTCCCGTGGATTAGGCAGCACCGCCGCCAACAGTGAGGCTTGTTGATTGGACAGGTAGCTGGCGCCAATGCCGAAGTGCTGGCGCGCGGCGGCTTCGGCGCCGAACACCCCATCGCCCCATTCGACGGTGTTCAAATACACCTCAAGAATGCGCTGCTTGGACCAGCACAACTCGATCAGCCCGGTAAACCAGACTTCCAGACCTTTGCGCGGCCAGCTGCGGCCCGACCAGAGAAACAGGTTTTTCGCCACCTGCTGGCTCAGGGTGCTGGCTCCGCGCAATGAGCCGCCGCGTTCGTTATGCGCCAGTGCGGCGCGGATGGCGCCCAGATCAAAGCCCCAGTGTTCGGCGAATTTTTGGTCTTCGGCAGCAATCACGGCGATTTTCAAGTCATTCGGCAGGGCTTCCCAGGGGCGCCAGCTGCGTTTTAGCTCGATCGGCTGGCCGTCGATCCATGACTCAATCTTGCGCTCGACCATCAGCGCGCTGCCCGGCGGCGGCAGCCAGCGCAGGGCCAGTACCAGCAACGCCGAGGCCGCAGCGCAATAGCCGAGTGCTTTAAATAGGCGGCGGAGCAGGAGTCGAAGCATATGCGGCTTGGCCAAGTCAGGTGGGCGGGCCATTATAGCCAGCGGATTCACCCGGTCTCTATCTGTGCAGTTTGGAGCGTGCTTAATGTTGCGTGGATTTCTATTGCTGGCGGCGTTCTTTGGTTTTACTGGTGTCGGGCTCGGCGCCTTTGCCGCCCATGCCTTAAAGAGCCGGTTGTCGCCGGAGTACTTGGCGGTGTTTCAAACCGGCGTGCACTATCAAATGCTGCATGCCTTGGTGTTGCTGGCGCTGGCCTTGCTGGTGCGGCAGTTGCCGGGGCGCTTGCTGCGGGCCGCCGGCTGCCTGTTTACGCTGGGCATTGTGCTGTTTTCGGGCAGCCTCTATGCCTTGACCCTGAGCGGCATTAGCGCTCTGGGGATGATTACGCCCTTGGGTGGCCTGGCGTTTTTGGCCGGCTGGTTGTGCTTGGGTGTGCACGCCTGGCGGTTGAGTTCGGTCCCGGCCTAAGGGCTGCCGTCTGGCGCCTTTTACCTTGGTCGGCGCCGGTGATCGGGCTAGAATGCGGGCCCCTCAAATTTGTTCGTGGCCGCTTATGCAGATTCAGTTAAATGGCGAAGCCTTTGAGTTGCCCGACGGTCAGACCGTCGCCGGTGTGCTTGAGTACTTGCAGCTTGGCGAGCGGCGGGTGGCGGTCGAACTCAATCTCGACATAGTGCCGCGCAGCCTGCATGCCAGCACCCAGTTACAGGCCGGCGATGTGCTGGAAATCGTCCACGCCATTGGCGGCGGCTAAGCGTCGCTGGCCAGCCACGCTTCGCTCATCCTCGTTTACGCTCGCAAGGAGTTCCCGTGAATTCAGCACCTGTCAGTAACCTTGTCAGCGATCAGCCGTTCGTTTTGGCTGGCCGTACCTATCAATCGCGGTTGCTGGTGGGCACGGGCAAGTACCGTGATCTCGAGCAAACCCGGCTGGCCATTGAAGCCTCGGGCGCCGAGATCGTGACCGTCGCGGTGCGTCGCACCAATATTGGCCAGAACCCCGGCGAGCCGAACCTGCTGGATGTGTTGCCGGCTGATCGCTATACCATCTTGCCGAATACTGCCGGCTGCTTTGATGCCATTGAAGCGGTGCGCACCTGCCGCCTGGCGCGCGAACTGCTGGACGGCCACAACCTGGTCAAGCTGGAAGTTCTGGCCGACCAGAAGACCCTGTTCCCCAATGTGATTGAAACCCTCAAGGCCGCCGAAGTGCTGGTCCGGGAAGGTTTCGATGTGATGGTGTACACCAGTGATGACCCGATTATTGCCCGTCAGTTGGGCGAAATCGGCTGCATCGCGGTCATGCCCTTGGCCGGGTTGATTGGCAGCGGGCTGGGCATCTGTAACCCCTACAACCTGCGGATCATCCTTGAGGAAGCCAAGGTGCCGGTGTTGGTCGATGCCGGTGTCGGTACTGCCTCCGATGCCAGCATCGCCATGGAACTGGGCTGCGCCGCGGTGCTGATGAACAGTGCCATCGCCAATGCGCAAAACCCGGTCATGATGGCGCAGGCGATGAACCATGCGGTCATCGCTGGGCGGCTGGCGTACCTGGCCGGCCGGATGCCGAAAAAACTCTATGCCAGCGCCTCATCGCCGCTGTCTGGGTTGATTAACTAAGCTGCTCATTTACCGGTAAGAGTTATTCCATGTCTGAATTGCAAGAGCCTGCGGCACCTGCCGAAGAGCCGCGCCCAATGCGCCCGATCAAGAGTTTTGTGATGCGCGCTGGGCGCATGACCGAAGGCCAGCAGCGCGGCCTGGAGCTGGGCCTGCCAAAGTTTGGTCTGGATTTGGCCGATGGCCTGCGCGATTTCGATCAGGTGTTTGGCCGCAGCGCGCCACGGACCTTCGAGATCGGTTTCGGCATGGGCAGCGCGACCCTGGAGATGGCCGCGGCTGAGCCTGAGCACGATTTTATTGGCGTGGAGGTGCATCGCCCCGGCGTTGGCGCCTTGCTCAATGGCGTCTTGACGCAGAATCTGAGCAACCTGCGGGTCTACAGTTTTGACGCCATGGAAGTGCTGCGCGATTGCATCAGCGACGCCAGTCTCGACCGGGTGTTGCTGTTTTTCCCCGATCCATGGCACAAGGCCCGGCACAATAAGCGTCGGATCGTGCGCCCTGAGTTTGCCCAGCTGGTGCGGCAAAAGCTGAAAGTCGGCGGCATTTTGCACATGGCCACCGACTGGCAGCCCTACGCCGAATACATGTTGGAAATCATGCAGGCCGCCCCCGGTTATCGCAATCTGGCGGCCGATGGCGGCTGTGTCGAACGCCCGGCGGAACGTCCGGTGACCAAGTTTGAGCGGCGTGGCGAGCGCCTCGGGCATGGCGTCTGGGACATTAAATTCCAGCGTGTCGACTAATCTGCACTGCAGTGTCAGTTAACACTACTAAGGACGATCAATTAGACCGGGTCAACTCGGCACAAGAATGGACTCTTGCTTTGGCATTGATTAATGCTCGACCGGAAACGGTTGTCGGCATTCACGGAGTGTTGCAGTGCTTGCGCGTTGCGAGGAGATAACTGTGTTGAGAAAGTTTGCAATTCTGCTGCTAGCCGGTTGTGCGTTACAGGCACAAGCGAAGGTTGATGCGATTCAGGCTGCGCGCCTAGGCGTCGAGTTGACACCGTTTGGCGGTGAGCGTGCCGGTAATGCGGCAGGCACTATCCCGGCCTGGGATGGCGGTATTACCACGGCCCCTGCGGGTTATCAGCCGGGCATGCATCACCCCGATCCCTATGCCGGCGATGCGGTGCAGTATGTGATCAACAGCAAGAACCTTGGGCAATACCAAGCGTTGTTGCCCGAAGGCGTGCAAGCCTTGCTGAAAAAGCAGCCCGAGTACTTCTTGCGAGTGTTTCCGACCCATCGCAGCGCCTCGGCGCCGCAGCGGCTCTATGACGCGGCCAAGCAAAACGCGCAAAGCGCCGAGTTGATTGCCGACGGTAATGGGGTTGATGGCGTGGCCGTAGGCACGCCTTTTCCGATCCCCAAGGATGGCCTGGAAGCCATCTGGAACCACATCATGCGTTACCGTGGCGACCAGATTCACTTCGTCACCAATCAAGCGGCGGTGCTTAGCAACGGCAGTTACAACCTGCTCAAACTTGATCGCAATATTTACTTTGTCTACGGCCGTGACGGCATGACGACCAAGGATCTGTCCAACACGTTGTTCTACTACAAGTACCAGGTGGTAGCGCCGGCCAAGCTCGCCGGCTCCGCATTGGTGGTGCAGGAAACCCTTGATCAGGTCTTGGCGATTCGCAAGGCCTGGCGCTTTAACCGTGGCGAGCGCCGGGTGCGACGTTTGCCAATGCTGGCCTTCGACACCCTGCAGCCGGACACTAATGGCATGGCCACCGCCGACATGGTCGACAGTTTCAACGGTGCGCCAGAGCGTTACGAGTGGAAGTTGCTCGGCAAGAAAGAAATGTTGGTGCCGTACAACAGCTATGCCGTGCACCAGGAAGGTATCCCCTACGAGACCATCCTCAAGGATAAAACCGTTAACCCTGAGCTGCTGCGCTACGAGCTGCACCGGGTTTGGATTGTCGAAGCGAGTGTGCGCAAAGGCTTTAGTCACCCTTATAGCAAGCGCCGGTTTTACCTCGACGAGGACAGCTGGCAAATCCTGGCGGCCGACCTGTATGACAAGAACGGCGCCTTGATTGGTCTGCAAGAAAGCCATGCGATCAATTATTACGACGTGCCGATGTTTGGCAGCACCCTGGAAACCGTTTACGACTTCCCTGGTGATCGTTATTTTGCCGATGGTCTGGACAACAACGAACCGATGTACGACTTCAAGGCCAAACTGGCGCCAGTGGACTTCACGCCACAGGCACTGCGCCGCGAAGGTAACTAACGGGTTTCGGACGCGCATAAAAAAACTGCTTTCGAGCGGTTTTTTTATGCGCGGCGAGTCAGTCGATTAATTCGGCGCCAAGAATGGTGGTTTCCGGTATGGACTGCGGCGCCGGGCAGACCTGCAGGTACTTGATGCTCTCGCGCGGGATCAGTAGCAGATCGCCATCCACTTCGATGCTAATAAAAGGCGACTCCAGCTGCATGCGCAACAAGCGGGCAATCTGTGCCGGGTCACCCTGCTGTTGCGGGAAGCGCATGGCCAGGCGCTGGCCATCTTGAAAGTACAGGTACAGATGCTTGGTCGGTTTCATCGGCTCTTCTCGGCGTTATGGCAAGGCTGCCGGCGCGCCGTGAAGACCGCAGCACTCAGCTACGGTCGGCCAGTACACCGATCACGAAGAAGACTAGTAGCAATACCGGCGCCAGGGTGTAGTTATTGAAAGAGCCCAGCGCCTGGGTCAGATAAGGCGTTAAGAAAATAATCGCCAGGCCGTAGACCACCGCGCAGAGCAACACGAATATCAGGGTGCGAAACACAAAGTTCAGGCTGCCAATCGAGCGTTGCACCCAGGCATTCAGGCCGGGGCCGAACAACACGAACAGGGTCGCCATCAAGGCCAGGGAAATGTCGCCCAGATGGCTGCGGCTCCAGCGCGACAGGGTGGCGATTAGGTCGAGAACTAAATCCATGAAAGGTCCTTAGGCGTGGTGCGTGGCGGGGCTCAGGGCAGAAAATACTGCAGCAGATCGTTAAGAAACAGTTGGCCTTCGCGGCTGGCGGTCAGTCGCGCCGGGTCTTGCAGCAGCAAGCCACGCTGCTCGGCTTGGCTGCGCGCCCCGGCCAGCAAGCTCAGCGGCAGGCCGGTGCGTTGCGTAAACAACTGGCTGGCGGCGCCATCGTTGAGGCGTAGCACGTTGATCAAAAACTCAAAGGGCAGCTCGCCGGGCGTGAGGTTTTTTTGCCCCGCGAGAAAGTTTTTGCTGGGGTCGAGATAGTCTTTCGGCAACCGGGTTTTCCAGCTGCGGATGATCTGCCCGCTGGGGCTACTGAGCTTGGCGTGGGCGCCGGCGCCGATGCCGAGAAAGTCGCCAAAGCTCCAGTAATTGAGGTTGTGCCGCGCCTGCCGACCGTCGCGGGCGTATGCCGAGACTTCGTACTGGGCGTAACCGTGCTCGGTCAGCAGTTGCAGGCCGGCCTCCTGGATGTCCCAGAGAATGTCGTCTTCGGGCAATTGCGGTGGCTGGCTCCAGAACACCGTGTTCGGCTCCATGGTCAGCTGATACCAGGACAAATGGGTCGGCTGCTGGGCGATGGCGGTGCGCAGGTCGAACAAGGCGTCGTCGATGCTCTGATCGGGCAGGCCGTGCATCAGGTCGAGGTTGAAGTTATCGAAGCCGGCTTGACGCGCCATATCGGCGGCGCGGATCGCCTCGTCACCGTCGTGGATGCGGCCCAGCGCCGTGAGCTTTTGCTGCTGAAAGCTCTGCACGCCAATCGACAGGCGATTGATGCCCAGCTGGCGATAGGCGGAGAACTTGGCCTGCTCGAAGGTGCCGGGGTTGGCTTCCAGGGTGATCTCGATGTCGGCGGCAAAGCCGATGCGTTGTTCTACGCCGGCCAGGATGCGGCCCAAGGCCGGCGCGCTAAACAAGCTGGGCGTGCCGCCACCGAAGAAAATCGAACTCAGCTGGCGGCCATGCACATGCTGTAAATCGGCATCCAGATCGGCCAGCAAGGCGTCGACATAGGCGGCCTCCGGCAGATTTGGCCCGGCGGCATGGGAGTTAAAGTCGCAATAGGGGCATTTGCGCACGCACCAGGGAATGTGGATATACAGCGACAAAGGCGGTAACTCGAAACCGGCTGGGGCGATCTGCAGGTCGCTGTTTTGGCGACTCATAGCCCCAGGCGCTGCTTGAGCAAGCGCATGGCGATGGCGCGATGGCTCAGCTGGTTTTTCTCAGTGGCCGGCAGTTCGGCGCTGGCGCAGTTGCGTTCGGCCACCCAAAACAGCGGGTCGTAACCAAAGCCTTGGCTGCCGCGCGGTTCGCGCAAAATACTGCCGTGCCAGAGACCTTCGCAGACAATCGGTAGTGGGTCGTCGGCGTGCCGCACCAGCGCCACGGCGCAGACAAACTGCGCGCCGCGCTCGTCGTCCGGCACATCCTTGAGGGCTTCGAGCAGCTTGGCATTGTTGGCCGCATCGCCCTGACCCTCGGCGTAACGGGCCGAGCGGATGCCCGGTGCGCCGCCGAGGTAGTCGACCGCCAGGCCTGAGTCGTCGGCCAATGCCGGCAGGCCGGAAACACGCGCCGCATGGCGGGCCTTGAGAATTGCGTTCTCGATAAACGACAGGCCGGTTTCGTCTGGCTCCACCAAGCTGAAAGCGCTGACGGCCTGCACCTTGATGCTGTCGCCGAGCATGGCTTGCAGCTCTTTGAGTTTGCCGGCGTTATGGCTGGCCAATACCAGTTCGGTTAGGGCTTTCATTGGTCGGGGAAGAATTCTTGGCTGAAGTCGAAGCTGTGCGGCACGCCGTCAGCGCCTTTGACGTTAAGGGTGAAACGCAGCATTTCTTGTTGTTCGAAGGGAAACTGCGCCAGGTAGTAAATCGCCGTGCCTTCTTTGACTTGCTTGAAGGTCAGCGGGCTGATTTGCCCGAGCAGGTTTTTTACCTCGCCACTGACTTGGCCGGTGCTGGCTAAGCCTGCTTGCAGCAACGCGACATTGACCACGCCTTGGCTCTTGCTGCGCACCAGGCCGACTGCAGCGGCGACCTCGGGCTGCAAAAAGCCGGAGTTGAAGGCGCTGTAATGCACATCCAACTCGCCATAGCTTTGTTTCTGTTCGGCCATGGCGGGCAGTGCCAGGCAAAAAGCCAAAAGCAGTAGGGCTAAACGTTGCATGGTGATTCTCCTCTGGTTGCGCTGATTATTCAGTTCGCGCGGGCGGCTGCATGGGGCTCGGGCCGCTGACGCGATAGATACCAATCTCACCAAATAGATTAGGCCATATCTGATTGCTAAAGCTGTGTCGATGCAGGCGATCTACCGCTAGGCGGTCGAGCACCTGAACCTGGCGCTGGTGGCAAAGCTCCTCGAAGTCGAGGAAGGTGCAGAAGTGAATGTTTGGCGTGTTGTACCAGGTGTAAGGCAGGAACTCGGAGACCGGCATCTGACCTCTGCGCAGCAAGTCCCAGCGGCAACGCCAATGGCCGAAGTTGGGGAAAGTGATGATGCATTGACGGCCGATGCGCAACATCTCTTCCAGCAGCCGGTCGGGGTACTGCACGGCTTGCAGGGCCTGGGTCATCACCACTACATCGAAGCTGTTGCTGGCGAAGTTGCTCAGGCCCTGGTCGAGGTCTTGCTCGATCACGTTGATGCCCTTGTGCAGGCATTGGGCAATGTTGTCGGCGTCGATTTCCAGGCCATAACCGCTGACCTGTTTGTGGTCGCGCAGCCAGGCGAGCAGCTCGCCGTCGCCGCAGCCGAGGTCGAGCACCCGGCTGCCGGTCGGGATCCAGTCTTGAATGATGTCTAGGTCGGCTCTCATGTCAGGACGGCCTCAAACGCTAATGCGCTGCATATAGGCGTCGAAGGCCTGCAGGTAGCGTGGAATAGGGATCAGGAAGGCATCGTGGCCTTGCGGGGCGTCGATTTCCAGGTAGCTGACGTTTTTGCCGGCGGCCATCAGGGCATCGACCAGCTCGCGCGAGCGGGCCGGCGAGAAGCGCCAGTCGGTGGTAAAGGACATCACGCAAAAATCCGCATGAGCTGGCGCTAGTGCCTTGGCCAGATCTCCGCCTTGGCTGGCGGCGGGGTCGAAGTAATCGAGCGCCTTGGTCATCAGCAGATAGGTGTTGGCGTCGAAGCGTCCGGAAAACTCTTCGCCCTGATAGCGCAGGTAGCTTTCGACCTGAAATTCGACACTGTGAAAGTCGTAATTGAGCTTGTCGCTTTTCAGGTCGCGGCCGAATTTTTCGCCCATGGCGTCATCCGACAGGTAGGTGATATGGCCGACCATGCGCGCCAGTATCAGCCCGCGCTTGGGGATGACGCCGCGCTCCTGAAAGTGCCCGCCGTGAAAGTCCGGATCGGACAGAATCGCCTGGCGTGCCACCTCGTTAAAGGCAATATTTTGCGCCGACAGCTTGGGCGCGCAGGCAATGGCCAGGCAATGGCGCACGCGCTCGGGATAGCTGATGGTCCATTGCAGCGCCTGCATGCCGCCCAAGCTGCCGCCGACCACTGCCGCCCACTGACTAATGCCGAGGCGCTCGGCCAGCAGCGCTTGGCTATGGACCCAGTCTTCCACCGTCATCATCGGGAAGTCGGCGCCGTAAGGCTTGCCGGTTTCGGGGTTGAGGCTGGATGGCCCGGTCGAGCCATTGCAGCCGCCCAGATTGTTCAGGCTGACGACAAAGAATTTGCGCGTATCAATAGGTTTGCCTGGGCCGATACAGCTGTCCCACCAGCCCGGTTTGCGCTCGTCGACACTGTGATAACCGGCGGCATGATGATGGCCGGACAGTGCGTGGCAAATCAACACGGCGTTGCTGCCCGTGGCGTTTAGCTGGCCATAGGTTTCATACACCAGTTGGTAATTGGCCAGACTGCGCCCACAAGCCAGTTGTAAGGGCTCAAGGAACTGTTCGATCTGGGGGCTGACGAGGCCAACGGAATCTTCTGTAAAGACGCTGGGCATTGAGCCTGCTCGCACTTAAATAAGGTCGTCAGTCTAAAGAGCGAGGCCCCCTGCGGCAAGCGCAGGGGGCCTCGGGTGTGCCTAATTACTGCGCAGATCAAGCACTTGGGTTTATTCGACGGCGCTCAGGCCGCGCCCGGCGCCGGGCAGGCTGACGACTTTGCCTTGGCGCTGCACTGGCGCCGGACGGCGCAGTACGCGCAGCATGTCGTTGGCTTGGGCGAGCTGTTGCTCCAGCTCGCTGTTGTAACTGGCCAGGTGCTGGCTGCGCTGATGGCTTTGCTGGGTCTCTTGGGCCAGGGCTTTGAGGCGTAGCATATGGGTTTCGAGCAGTTGCTTATTCTCCAGGCAGTGCTGCATCAGTGGCGTCAGGGCATCGCTGGCCCATTGCTCGGTGTCTTGGCGCAGGCGCTGATGCAGGCCAATAACTTCCTGCACCAGGGTGGCGAAGAAACGTCGGCTGAGGGTGCTTTGATTGGTCAGGATGGTTTTTAGGTGCAGGCGAAATTGGTCGGCTTGCACTTGCAGTTGCTTCAGCTCGCGCAGCGGCCGCTTGAGGTTAAATAACGGTGCGTCGATGCCGTGCAGCGGATTGTCTTGGTTATGCCGGCGGTAGATGGCGGAAACCATTTTGTTGGCCAGCTCGGCTTCATGGCCGAGGTTGTGCAGGTCGGCTTCCAGCGAGCGGAAGAAGTGCAAAATGGTCTGGTTGATGCCGAAGGTGGTCCAGCTACCGGTGAGGTTTTTACCCAGCAGTTCGAGGTGTCTGTCGAGCTGCTCGCTGCGCACCGAATTGCGCAGCAGGTCGCCTTGGCGCTTGAGCAGGCGCTGGTTGGTTTTTAAACCGAGCAGGCGCTTGTGGTGCTGGCCGTGGTCTTCTTTGGTTTTGGCGGTCAGTTCAAGCAGCAACTGGCCGTTATCCTGCTGGTGGGTGGACAGTAGCTCATGCTGTTCGCGCACCTTGCCCAGGCGCAGGTTGAGTATGTGTTGACTGTTTTGCAGCAGGCCCAGCACCTGGCTGACCACCCGATCCTCGATCAAGCGTTCTTTCTGCGCAACTATGCGCTCACAGAGCAAGGTTTCCAGGTCGGCCAGCTGGCTGCGGTCGAGCAGCGCCTGGTCCTTGCGGACCTTGGCCAGCAGCGCTTGCTTGGCCGAGACCGGCAGCACGTTTTCGTTGGCAATACCCAGTTGCTTGGCGGTGGCGCTGCGGATTTTTTCGATGGCGTGCTGCACAAAAGTCTCGCCGGCGAGATCATCCCAGAGCACGTCAATCTTGTTCAGTACGGCCAGCAGGCAAACCGGATTTTCTTCATCCAAATGCAAAATGTGTTGCTGCCAAACGGCCATGTCGCTGGCGGTAACGCCGGTGTCGGCCGCGAGCAGAAAAATAATCGCCTGGGCGCTGGGCAGCATCGACAGGGTTAACTCAGGCTCGCTGCCCAGGGCGTTTAGCCCGGGCGTGTCGAGAATCCGCAGACCTTGGCGCAGCAAGGGGTGGTCGAAATTGACGATGGCATGGCGCCAGGCGGGTACCAGCACTATGCCGGGCTTGCCGGCGCTTTCGAGCATGTCCGGGTGAAAACCGAGCTGAATCGCCTGGGCGACCGGCATGGGCTTGGTTTTGGCCACTTGAGTGAAGGCCTGCACCATATTGTCGGGATCGCTGAGGTCCAGCGGGATATTCACCCAGTGGCTGGGGATGCGCTTGAACTGGGCCACGCTGGCTTGCGCTGCGCGGGTTTCAATCGGCAACAGGCGTATATAGGAGCGCTCGGAGCGCGGATCAAAAAACAACTCAGTCGGGCACATGGTGGTGCGCCCGGCGCGGGAGGGCAGCATGCGCTGGCCATACTCGGAGAAGAACAGGCTGTTGATCAGCTCGGTCTTGCCGCGTGAGTACTCACCCACGAATGCCAGGGTGATGTGGTCGGTGCGCAGCAGTTTCAGCGCGCGCTCAAGCTTGGCCTCGACGGCGTCAGAGCTTAGGTGGTTGTGCGCCAGCCAGCTGCGGTAGCGGGTGATCTCGCGCATTAACTGACGCTTCCAGGCAACGTAAGCCGTTACCTGTTGACTGAGACGCTCCATGCTCATGTTGTTGCTCCTCTGCTAACTGCATCCTGCTGGTTGGTCGGCAAGATCAATGGGGACAGCGGCTAATCTTAACGAGCTGTTAGTGGCGCACAGCGGCGGGCAGATAGTGTCCATTTGATAGCATGCATTATGACGAACTGGCCTTTAGCGTCAAACGGTTAGCGCCATAATCCCACCTTAAGGTCAGTCAAGGTGTCCGAGCGGTCAGTCCGGGTAATTCGGGCAGCTTTTTCGGTTGACGAATGCGTACCCGTTTTTGCCGATTGAGCTCGCCACTGAGCAGCTCGACCTGGCTTTTCGCTACCCCAAAAGCCGCGCCCAAAAAGGCCAGCAGGTGGGCGTTGGCTTTGCCTTCGACAGGGGGCGCGGTGAGGCGGATTTTCAACCGTTCACCGTGCAAGCCGGCAAACTCATCGCAGCTGGCCTTGGGTTGCAGGTGGCAGTCGAGGATCAGGTCTTCGCCGTCCCAGCGGAAATAGGTCATTACATCAGCATGCGCAGCACGTCAGGCATGCCAGTCATTTGCGCCAGGTTATTAATCACCAGCATGTCCAGCAGCTTGATCGCGATAAAGGCGAAGATCGGTGATAGATCCAGCCCGCCCATATTCGGCAAGAGCTTGCGGAACGGCATCAGCAAAGGCTCACAGAGCTGATTGACCAGCAGGGCGGCGGGATTGTGACTGCCTTGGGCGACCCAGGAGAGGATCACGCTGATGATCAGGGCATAGAAGAAGATATTGATAAACAGTGCGGTAATGCCAATCAGCGACCAGATCAGCAGCTGGATTGGGCTGCCGGTAGTGCCATAGGCCAGCAGCATGGTCAGTGCCATCAGCACCAGTTGCACCAGCAAAGCCAGCACCAGGGAGGCGATATCCAGCCCGGCGATGCTTGGGATAATGCGGCGCAGCGGCTTGAGCAACGGCTGGGTGGCACGCACGGCGAACTGGCTGAGCGGGTTGTAGAAATCGGCGCGCACCAATTGCAGGATAAAGCGCAGCAGCACGATCATCAGGTACAGGCTGCCGAGGGTTTGCAGGACGTAGAGTGCTGCTTGATTTAATTGATCCATGCTGTGCTCCTTATTGACCCAGTTCTTCGGCAAGTGTGGCCGAGCGTGCGGCGGCGGCGTTGAGCGCTTGCTCGACCAAGGCTTCGAAACCGCCGGCTTGGAAGGTGTTGATCGCCGCCTCGGTGGTGCCATTCGGCGAGGTCACGCGGCGGCGCAGTTCGCTGGCATCGACGTCGCTGGCCAGGGCCATGCGCGCGGCGCCGAGGGCGGTTTGCTGGGTGAGTTTGAGGGCGGTCGCGGGCGACAGACCGAGTTTTTCGCCGGCGGCGACCATCGCTTCGATCAGTAAAAAGAAATACGCCGGACCGCTGCCAGACACCGCAGTCACCGCATCGATCTGCTGCTCATTATCCAGCCATAGGGCCAAGCCGACGGCCGATAACAGCTGCTCGGCTTGCTGGCGTTGCGGGGCCGACACCTGGGCGTTGGCATACAAACCGCTGACGCCTTCGCGCAGCAAGGCCGGGGTGTTGGGCATGCAGCGCACGATGGCGCGGTTACCCAGCCAGCGTTCGAGGCTGGCGCAGCCGATGCCGGCGGCAATCGAGACAATCAACTGACCAGGCTTAAGGTTGTTGACCAGCTCCAGGCAGACGGTTTTCATCACCTGGGGCTTGACCGCCAGCACCACCAGATCGGCGCCCTGTATGGCGTCGGCGTTATGAGCAAAGACTTGGATGCCCAGTTCGGCGGCAACCTTGCCGCGTTGCTCGGCCCCAGGCTCGCTGGCGCAGAGGGCGCTGGCGGCCACGCCCTGTGCCCGTAGACCGCCAATCAGGCTGGCAGCCATGTTGCCGGCGCCAATAAAGGCAATACGTGTGCTGCTCATAACGGGGTTTCCTTAATAAATGCGGGGGCCGCGTCGGCGGTTGTCGAGGCTGGCGAGGACTGGCCGTAGTCGCGGGCGCCAAACAGCGCGCTGCCGATGCGAACCCAGGTCGAGCCTTGGCTGATCGCCGCTTCCAGGTCGTCGCTCATGCCCATGGAGAGGCTGTCGAGATCGAGCTTGAGGCTAATATTTAAACTGTCCTGCAGTTCGCGCAGGCGGGCAAAGGCGGCGCGCTGCGCGTTGACGTCGGCGGTTGGCTCGGGAATGGCCATCAGTCCGCGCAGCTTCAGGTGTGGCAGTTGCGCGATGGCGGCGGCCAGTAACGGCAATTCCTCGGCCGAGCAACCCGCCTTGCTGGGCTCGGCGCTGACATTGACCTGCAGGCAGATATTCAGCGCCGGCAGCTCGCTGGGGCGTTGCTCGGACAGGCGCTGGGCCACCTTCAAGCGCTCGACCGAATGCACCCAGTCGAAGTGCTCGGCAATCGCCTTGGTCTTGTTGGACTGAATCGGGCCGATGAAGTGCCAGGTCAGGGCTAAATCCGCCAGCTCGCGCTGTTTCTCCAGGGCCTCTTGCAGATAGTTCTCACCGAAGTCGCGCACGCCTGCCGCGCAGGCTTGACGCACGGCGCTGGCCGGCTTGGTTTTACTCACCGCCAGCAGGCCAATGCTGCTTATATCTCGCCTGGATGCTTGCGCCGCCGCACGGATGCGCGCACCGACCTTTGCAATATTCTCTGCTATCGTGGACATTACCTGCGCTCGCCGCTTAGGGTCTGCGGCATTCTACCTGCTTACTAGTTTTTGGGGAGTTCCATGGATATCACTGAGTTGCTTGCCTTCAGCGCCAAGCAAGGCGCTTCAGACCTGCATCTCTCGGCGGGCTTGCCGCCGATGATTCGCGTCGATGGCGATGTACGCCGGATCAACCTGCCGCCCTTGGATCACAAGCAAGTGCACGCGCTGATCTACGACATCATGAACGACAAGCAGCGCAAAGACTTCGAGGAATTTCTCGAAACCGATTTCTCCTTTGAAGTGCCCGGCGTGGCGCGTTTTCGGGTTAACGCCTTCAATCAGAATCGTGGCGCTGGCGCGGTGTTTCGGACCATTCCCTCCAAGGTCTTGAGCATGGAAGACCTAGGCATGGGCGAAATCTTCAAGAAGATTTCCGATGTGCCCCGTGGTTTGGTGTTGGTCACCGGACCGACCGGTTCGGGTAAGTCGACCACCCTGGCAGCGATGCTCGACTATATAAACAGTAACAAATATCACCACATTCTCACTGTGGAAGACCCGATCGAATTCGTCCATGAATCGAAAAAATGCCTGATCAACCAGCGTGAAGTGCATCGCGATACTCTGGGCTTCTCGGAAGCCTTGCGCTCGGCCTTGCGGGAAGACCCGGACATCATTCTGGTCGGCGAAATGCGCGACCTGGAGACCATTCGTTTGGCCCTGACCGCGGCGGAAACCGGGCACTTGGTGTTCGGCACCTTGCACACCACCTCTGCGGCGAAAACCATCGATCGGGTGGTCGACGTGTTCCCGGCCGAAGAGAAATCCATGGTCCGCTCGATGCTGTCGGAGTCGTTGCAGTCGGTGATTTCCCAGACCCTGATCAAGAAAGTCGGTGGCGGCCGGGTGGCGGCCCACGAAATCATGATCGGCACAGCGGCGATTCGTAACCTGATCCGTGAAGACAAGGTGGCGCAGATGTATTCGGCGATTCAAACCGGCGGTTCGCTCGGCATGCAGACCCTCGACTCGTGCCTCAAGGGCCTGGTTGCCAAGGGTGTGATTACCCGCGAGAACGCCCGCGAAAAATCCAAGACCCCAGAAAACTTCTGATTACGGCCAGCGTCGTTATTGCACTGCCATTAATAGGCGAGAGAGCACATGGAATTCGAAAAGCTGTTGCGTTTAATGGTCGAAAAAGGCGCCTCGGACCTGTTTATTACCGCCGGTGTACCGCCATCGATGAAGGTCAACGGCAAAATCATGCCGGTGACCAAAACCGCCATGTCGCCGGAGCAAACCCGTGAAACCGTGCATTCGGTGATGAACGAGCAGCAGCGCCGCGATTTTGCCGAAAGCCATGAGTGCAACTTCGCCATCAGCGCCCGCGGCGTTGGGCGCTTCCGGGTTAGTGCCTTCTATCAGCGCAACCTGGCTGGCATGGTGCTGCGGCGGATCGAAACCAATATTCCAACGCTCGAAGACCTGAAGCTGCCGGAAATACTCAAGCAGCTGTCGCTGACCAAACGCGGCCTGGTGTTGTTTGTTGGGGCCACCGGTACCGGTAAGTCGACCTCCCTGGCGGCGATGATTGGCTACCGCAACAAGAACAGCAGCGGCCACATCATTTCGATCGAAGATCCGATTGAATATATCCACCAGCACCAGAGTTGCATCGTCACCCAGCGTGAAGTGGGTATCGATACCGAGACGTTTGAGATCGCGTTGAAGAACACCCTACGCCAGGCGCCGGACGTGATCATGATCGGTGAGGTGCGCACCCGCGAGACCATGGATCACGCCGTGGTGTTCGCCGAAACCGGCCACCTGTGTTTGGCCACCTTGCACGCCAACAACGCCAACCAGGCGTTGGACCGGATCATCAACTTCTTCCCGGCCGACCGTCAGCAGCAGGTGTGGATGGATTTGTCGTTGAACCTTAAGGCCATCGTGGCCCAGCAATTGGTGCCAACCCCGGATGGCAAGGGCCGCCGTGCGGTGATTGAGGTGTTGATTAACACCCCGTTGGCCGCTGACTTGATTCGTAAGGGCGAGGTGCACGAACTCAAAGCCTTGATGAAGCGCTCCACCGAACTGGGCATGCAGACCTTCGATCAGGCGCTGTATAACCTCTACAGCCAGGGCGAGATAACCTATGAGGACGCCTTGTCCCATGCCGATTCGACTAACGATTTGCGCCTGATGATCAAGCTGGGTTCGGAAACCGATGGCGAGCACTTGAGCAGTTTGTCGCAAGGTTTGTCGCTGGAAGCGAATGATGATGGTCCAGGACGACGCTTTAGGTAAGCTTAAGCTGTTGCCAAAACCCGCCGCTGCAGGCCGTGTGAAAACTACTGCGCTCGGTTATGCGGCGTTAAAAACAGGCTCGGAATGCTCATTTACAACCCGTAAACTGCGCTTCCTCGCCTGTTTTGACTGCGCTTCGCTTGCCCTGCGGGCCAACCTTCGGTTGTTACTCTGCTTCGCTGCGTTGCGCCTTGCCTAACCTTCGCTCGCTACGTTTTCACGCGGTCTGGCTGTGCGGGTTTTTCATTTGCGCGGGTGGCTACGCAAGCCCGCTGGCATTGAATCGATATCAGTCTGCAGGAGTTCAGTATGCAAGTTGTTCAAGATACGCACAGCAAGGCCATTGGCTACCTGTTGTGGATTTTCGGTTTTCTCGGCGCTCATCGTTTTTATTACGGCAAGCCGGTGACCGGCACCCTGTGGTTCTTTACCCTGGGTTTGCTCGGGATTGGCTGGATCATCGACTTGTTTCTGATCCCCTCGATGGATCGCGAGGCGGATTTGCGCTTTAACGCAGGCCCCTTGGATTACAACCTGGCGTGGATTTTATTGGTGTTTCTTGGGCTGTTTGGTGTGCATCGGATGTATCAGGGCAAGTGGATCAGCGGGATTTTGTATTTGTTTACCGGCGGGTTTTTTCTGCTTGGGGTGCTCTATGACTTTTGGACACTGAACGATCAGCTTTCGGTCGGCAATGCCGAGAGTTCGCGCTTGGCGTTGTAAGTTTGCAGTTAGCAAGACAGCGCTGTTGTCTTTAGCAATCAGGCCCGCCCATTGGCGGGCCTGATCGTTTGTGGCGCTTTAACCTTGGAAGCTGATACGGCCATCGACCAAGGTGTAGCGCACCGCTCCTGGCAGGCAGTGACCGATAAAGGGGCAGTTGGCGCCTTTCGATAGCCAACGTTCACCGGCCAGGGTCGAGCCTTGTGGGTCGAACAACAGCAGGTCTGCCGGTGCTCCCACCGCGAGACGGCCGACCGGCAAGCGCAGGGCCTTGGCTGGGCCGGCACTGAGGCGGGCGAGCAGGGTGGGCAGGTCGAGCAGGCCGTCCTGCACCAGGGTCATGGCCAGCGGCAGCAGCAGCTCGACGCTGCTGATACCGGGTTCGGTGGCGGCAAAGGGCGCCAGTTTAGCGTCTGCTTCGTGGGGCTGGTGATGGCTGGCGATGGCTTTAATCACCCCTGACTTAACTGCGGCGCGCAAACCGTCGCGGTCGGCGTGGGTGCGCAGTGGCGGTTGCACATGATAGAGGCTGGAAAACTCGGTCAGCGCCTCATCGGTCAAAATCAGTTGATACAACGCAACGTCGGCAGTCACCGGCAGGCCGCGGGCCTGGGCCTCGGCGATCATCTGCGCGCCACGGGCGGTGCTGAGCTGGCTGAAGTGCGCGCGTACCCCGGATTGCTCAACCAGTAACAAATCGCGGGCCAGGGCTACGGTTTCGGCGCTCTCTGGAATCCCGGCCAGGCCAAGAAAACTGGCGGTCGGGCCTTCGTGAGCAATGCCTCCAGCGGCAAGGTCACGGTCTTGGGAGTGAAAAATCACCGTCAGGTTGAAGGTGGCGGCATATTCCAGCGCCCGGCACAGGGTGCGGTTGTTGCTGAAGCTCTGCAAGCCGTTGCCGAAGGCCACGCAGCCGGCGTCGCGCAGCGCCACCAGTTCGGCGAGCTGTTCGCCTTCGAGGTTTTTGCTCAGGGCGCCAATCGGAAAGACTTTGCAGTGCCCGGCTTCGCGGGCGCGATCGAGGATCAGTTCGGCCACCGCCGAGGTATCCAGCACCGGCTTGGTCTGCGGCGGGCAGCACAGGCTGGTAACGCCGCCGGCCGCGGCGGCGAGGGTTTCGCTGGCAATTGAGCCCTTGCGGCTGTAGCCCGGCTCGCGCAGGGCCACGGTCAGGTCGACCAGGCCTGGGCTGGCCACCAAACCCTTGGCGTCGATGCTGCGCTCAGGGACAAAACCGCTCGGTGCTTGGCCGAAGGCGGCGATCTTGCCGCCCTCCAGAAACAGGTCGGTGATCTGGTCCAGACCGCTGGCCGGATCTATCACTCGCGCGCCGATGATATGGGTACGCATCAGCGCTGCTCCTGGTTGTCTTGATTCAGTTGGCGCTGGGCGGCCTGGCCGCTCATGGCCATCGACAGCACGGCCATGCGAATCGCGATGCCATAGGTGACCTGATTGAGAATCACCGATTGCGGCCCGTCGGCGACGGCCGATTCGATTTCAACGCCGCGATTGATTGGCCCCGGATGCATCACCAGTGCGTCCGGTTTGGCCAGCGCCAGGCGCTGGGTGGTCAGGCCGTAGGTGCGGTAAAACTCGCCGGCGCTGGGCAGTAGGCCGCCGTGCATGCGTTCGGTTTGCAGGCGCAGCATTATGATGACGTCGACATCCTTGAGGCCTTCGGTCAGGTCGGTGTAAACGCTGACGCCGTATTGTTCGATGCCAACCGGCAGCAGGGTTTTCGGCGCAATCACGCGAATATCCGGGCAGCCAAGGGTTTTCAGCGCTTGCATATTGGAGCGGGCGACCCGCGAATGGAGGATGTCGCCGACAATCGCCACTGAGAGGTTCTCGAAGCCGCCCTTGTGCCGGCGGATGGTCAGCATGTCGAGCATGCCTTGGGTCGGATGCGCGTGGCGGCCGTCACCGCCGTTGATGATGGCGACGTTGGGGCAGACGTGTTCGGCAATAAAGTGCGCTGCGCCAGAGTCACCATGGCGGACCACGAACATGTCGGCGGCCATGGCCTCAAGGTTGCGCAAGGTGTCGAGCAGGGTTTCGCCCTTGCTGGTCGAGGAAGTCGAGACATTCAGGGTGATCACATCGGCCGACAGCCGCTGAGCGGCCAGTTCGAAGGTGGTGCGGGTGCGGGTGGAGTTCTCGAAGAACACATTGCAGACGGTCTTGCCGCGCAGCAGCGGGACTTTTTTCACGGCGCGGGCGCCGACTTCGAGAAAGGAGTCGGCGGTGTCGAGGATTTCCGTCAGTAACTCGCGGGATAGCCCGTCAATCGAGAGAAAGTGGCGCAGTTGGCCCAGGTCATTGAGTTGCAGCGGGCGCTTAGCGGCAGTCGGCGTCATCGCGATGGGTCTCAGTTGGGGGCAATAGTCTGGCGCTCAAGCATGAGCGGGGCCGGGCCGAGCAATTTTACCCGCTCGGTGGCGGTGAGCGACAGGCTGGCGCCGACCACGTCGGGGCGAATCGGCAATTCGCCGGCGTTCAGGTCCAGCAGGCAGACCAGGGTCACGCTGGCCGGGCGGCCATAGTCGAACAGTTCATTGAGGGCGGCGCGAATGGTTCGGCCGCTCATCAGCACGTCGTCAATCAGCACCAGGTGCTGGCCTTCGATCTCAAACGGCAAGGCCGAGGGGCGTACCTGCGGGTGCAGACCGCTTTGGCTGAAGTCGTCGCGGTAGAACGAGACGTCCAGAGTGCCCAGTGGCGCCTGCAGGCCGAGGTGTTGCAGCAGCGCCTCGGCAACCCAGATGCCGCCGGTGCGAATGCCGATAAAGCGCGGTTCGCTGATCTGCCGCTGTTGCAGGTGCGCCGTGAGGGCTGCGGCCATTTGTGGCAGTAGCGTGGCGGGGTCGGGCAGGTTCATTGGCGCTCCTCGTTGGTCTTGTTCTCGCTATAGGCGGCGAGCCAGCTTTCCAGCAGTAGCGCGGCGGCGAGCGCATCCACCGGGTTGTCGCGGTAATTGCCGCGTTGGCCTTCGCTTAAGCGTTGGCCCTTGGCCTCGTAGGTGGTCAGGCGTTCATCCTGCATGTGCACAGGTAGGTTGTAGCGGCCATTCAGGCGGCGGGCGAATTTCTCGGCGCGCTCGCTCATGGCGCTCGGCGTGCCATCCATGTTCAGCGGCAGGCCGACCACTATGGCGTCGGGTTGCCATTCGCGGATCAGCGCTTCGACCTTTTGCCAGTCGGGAACCCCATTTTGTGCCTTGAGAATGCACAGTTCGCGGGCCTGACCGGTGATGAGCTGGCCAACCGCGACGCCGATTTGCTTAGTGCCGTAGTCAAAGCCCAGCAGTAATTTCAGTGCTGCGGCCATTAGGCGTGGCCCACTTGGTTGCTCAGCAGGCTGAGGTTGACCCCCAGGCTGGCGGCGGCAGCGTCCAGCCGTTGTTCGGCTGGCAGGTCGAACAGAATCTGCGGGTCGGCCGGGCAGGTTAGCCAGGCATTGGCGGCCAGTTCGGCCTCCAGTTGGCCGGCGTCCCAGCCGGCATAGCCGAGGGCGATCAGGTGCTGACGGGGGCCATGGCCCTGGGCGATGGCGAACAACACGTCTTGGGAGGTCGAGAGCCCGAGCGGGCCCAGCTCCAGGGTGGCCTGAAATTGCGGGCCGCTGGGGTGCAGTACGAAGCCGCGTTCGGTCTGCACTGGGCCGCCAGAGAAAATCGGCAGGTCCTGGCAGGTGCTACTCGGCTCAAGCTCGGGATTAAGCTGCTCAATCACGTCAGCCAGGCTCAGGCCGCTGGGGCGATTGATAATCAGGCCCATGGCGCCGCCGGCATTGTGCTCAACCACGTAGGTGACGGTCTGCGCAAAGCTCGGATCGCTCATGTGCGGCATGGCAATCAGGAAATGGTGTTTGAGGTAGCTTGGGCTGGCATCTTTCATGGGCATAGTGTGTCGCTCGCGGGGCGCGCTGACAAGCCAGCTCACTGGCTGGAGAGGTGATCGCTGCGGTCAAAACGCCAGGTGCGGATGATTTCCAGACGGTCAAACTCGGCCAGGTCTTTATTAAATGGGGCGAAGGGGGCTGCGAGGCGAACGATGCGCAGGGCGGCTTGGTCGAGCGTGTCTTGGCCGGACGACTCAAGCAGTTGGACTTCGTAAAGGCTGCCGTCGCGATTGATCGAAACCAGCAAGCGCAGGCTGCCGTAGATGCGCTGTCGACGGGCTTCGTCGGGGTAATTAAGGTTGCCGATGCGTTCGACCTTTTTGCGCCACTCCTCTTTATACCAAGCGCCCTTGTCGCGCATGGTGGAGGCGGCATTAAGACGCTGAATTTTCGGGCGCTTGGCGTAGAGCTGTTGCTCTTGTGCCAGTTGCGCTTCGAGGCTGGCGATTTCGCTCGACAGCTGGCTGCTATCAAATACCGGGGCCGGACGTGATTGTTCTTCGGGCTTGGCCCGTGCGCTCTTGACTGGGGTCTTTTCGGTTTGCGGGGCTTTGGTGGCGACCGCAGCTTTCGGTGCTTCTTTTTTGCGGGTGCTGGCCGGTGGCGCGGCGGGCGGGGTAACCCGCTTGACTTGGGTGTCCTGGAACAGTGCGCGTTCAGTGGTTTTGGGCGCGGCTTTTTTGTCTAGGGTGCCGCTGCCTTGCTGGTTGTCTTGGGCAAGAAAGTCCGCCTGCTTGGGTTTCTCTGCGCTTTTAAAGGTCGATAAGGTGATTTCCAGGGTCTTACTGATTTGCCCGGGTTCGGCCAGGCTAAAGCTCAGGCCGAGAATCAGCGCCGCATGCAGGGTGGCGGCCAAAAACAAAGTAAAGCCCAGCCTGTCCGCCGGGCGTACTCCGGCGGCAACAAGCTGAGTGGGTTGGCTAGCAGTTTTCATAGTACGGCGCGACGCTCTGGAAACTCGAGGCGTTCAAAGTTGCGCGCAGTCTGCCCAGCACCAGAATAAAAGTCTATGAAGCACTGCGCGCTGTGAGTTGTTCGGTGATCGCTTGCATCAGTTGTTCGGCGATGCGAGTGCCAAAGGCATTGTCGATCTCGCGAATGCAGGTCGGGCTGGTGACGTTGATTTCGGTGAGGTAATCGCCAATCACGTCCAGGCCGACAAACAGCAAGCCTTTCTCACGCAGGGTGGGGCCAACTTGGGCGGCAATCCAACGGTCACGCTCGGTCAGTGGGCGGGCCTC
Organism: Pseudomonas sp.; assembly: GCF_030698175.1. GTDB lineage: Bacteria > Pseudomonadota > Gammaproteobacteria > Pseudomonadales > Pseudomonadaceae > Aquipseudomonas. Next base: position 37,472 of record NZ_JAUYNT010000022.1, on the reverse strand, counting down.
GCCGCGTCCACCGGCGGCCAGGTTGCCGCGGGTTTCGCCGGCCGCCGGGATGCGCGCCAGGCAGTAAGGAATGGGTTCACCATTGATCATCAAGATGCGTTTGTCGCCCTCCTTGATCGCCGGTATATAGCCCTGTGCCATGATTTGCTGGGTGCCGTGGGCGGTTAAAGTCTCGAGAATAACCGAGAGATTCGGGTCGCCTTCGCGATGCCGAAAGATCGACGCTCCGCCCATGCCATCCAGCGGTTTGAGAATGATGTCACGCTGCTCAACGGCAAACTCGCGCAGAATGTCGGCCCGGCGACTGACCACTGTCGGCGGTGTGCACTGTGGAAATAACGTGGCAAACAACTTCTCGTTACAGTCGCGCAGGCTTTGTGGCCGATTGACTACCAGTACGCCGGCTTGCTCGGCTTGCTCAAGCAGATAGGTTGAGTAGACAAACTCATTGTCGAAGGGCGGGTCTTTACGCATCAGGATGACATCAAGCTCGCTGAGGGCGATGTCTTGCTCGTCTTGCAGTTCGAACCAGTGCTGGGGATCTTCGAACACTTTTAGCTGGCGAGTACGGGCGCGGGCGATGCTGGTTTTCTGGTAAAGGTCTTGTTGTTCCATATAGAACAACGACCAGCCACGGGCCTGCGCCGCCAGTAGCATGGCCAGCGAGCTGTCCTTTTTGAAGGCGATGCCCGCAATTGGATCCATGACAATTCCCAGGCGTATGCCCATGGTTGATACTCCGCATTAAAATCGGCAGCGCTAAGCTGGCGTGGCTAAACTACAAGGCTTAAGGGTGGCGTGAGCGTGGTTTGCGGTCAAGGCGCGCGTTGTGATCCTGGGGTTATAGATTGCGTTAGGAGAGTGTGCTAAAAAGGCCTGACGATTTGGGTGTAGCCCATCGGTGACAGGGCCTTTAGCGCGCTGGTAGAAAGCCAAAATAACGACTCACCGAAGCGATGGTAGGGCAAACATGGAACAGCATTCCGAAGGCTTGAGGGTGATGGTAATCGACGACTCGAAGACGATTCGTCGCACCGCCGAAACCTTACTGAAGAAAGTCGGTTGTAATGTCATTACGGCAGTCGATGGCTTTGATGCTTTGGCAAAAATTGCCGATACGCATCCCAGCATCATTTTTGTCGACATCATGATGCCGCGGCTCGATGGTTATCAAACCTGCGCCCTGATCAAGAACAACAGCGAATTTAAATCTACCCCGGTTATCATGCTGTCCTCAAAGGATGGTTTATTTGATAAGGCCAAGGGTCGTATCGTCGGTTCTGATCAGTACCTCACCAAGCCCTTCAGTAAAGAAGAGTTGCTTGGGGCGATAAAGACCCATGTGCCAGACTTTGTTCCGGTGGAACAAGCTTCTTGATGTCCGGCCGTCAGGCTGGTGATATCTATTGCGTATGGGGAACACCATGGCTCGTATTTTAATTGTTGATGACTCTCCGACTGAAATGTACAAATTGACGGCGATGCTGGAAAAGCATGGCCATCAGGTGCTCAAGGCGGAAAACGGTGCAGATGGTGTCGCTTTGGCGCGCCAAGAAAAGCCCGATGCAGTATTGATGGATATCGTTATGCCGGGTTTGAATGGTTTTCAGGCGACTCGTCAGTTGACCAAAGATGCAGATACCAGCCACATTCCGGTGATAATCGTGACCACCAAAGATCAGGAAACTGACAAGGTGTGGGGCAAGCGCCAGGGCGCCAAGGACTATCTGACCAAACCGGTTGATGAAGCTACCTTGCTGAAAACGTTGAATGCGGTGCTGGCCGGTTAATGCTGGGCTGTCTGTAACTCCATAATAATAAGACCAAGGTCGACATGTCTGACGTCCAATCCCCTTTTCAGCTTCTGTTTGATATCGATCAGCGTTGCCGGCGCCTGGCTGCCGGCTTGCCGTCGCAGAAAGAAGCGATACAGACATGGAGCGGCATTGGTTTTCGCATGGGTGAGCGCTTGTTTGTGGCGCCCATGGGCGAGATCGGTGAGGTGTTACATGAACCGCGTTATACCTTGTTGCCTGGTGTGAAAAGCTGGGTCAAGGGCGTGGCCAACGTTCGCGGTCGGTTGTTGCCAATCATGGACTTATGCGCCTTCTTCGGTGGTGAGTTATCGCCATTGCGCAAGAAGCGTCGCGTGTTGATTGTGGATCATCAAGAGATCTTCGCCGGGCTAACGGTCGACGAGGTCTTTGGCATGCAGCATTTTCCGGTGAGCGCCTTTTCCGAGCAGTTACCACCGCTCGAGGCGAGCATCCAGCCCTTCATTCATGGCGTTTTTCAACGTGAGCAGCCTTGGTTGGTGTTCAGTTCGCATGCGCTGGCGCAGGATCAGGGGTTTCTTGATGTGGCGTTTTAAAGCAGTTTCGGTTGGGTCAGCATTGCTGGCCTTTTGGCGTTACATAGGAATCGTAGTGCGGTCGGTCCGGGCGGGGGCCTAACAATGAAAAAACTAAATACAGGCAATTTTTTAGCGGGTGCGCGCAGTAGCACGATGATTGCGGGGCTGTTTATTGTCCTGATCGTTGCGATCGTGTTGCTGTTCGTGAACTTCGCGTACCTCAACACTCAGGCGGGTTACGACAAGCAGTACATCAGTAACGCCGGCGAGCTGCGGGTTCTGTCGCAACGTATCGCCAAGGCTGCGACTGAAGCCGCGGCCGGTAAGGCTGAGGCCTTTGCCTTGCTGAAAGATGCGCGTAATGACTACGCCAAACGTTGGGATCAGCTGGTTAAAGGTGATGACACCACCGGTTTGCCATCCGCCCCAGAATCCGTGCAAGCGGATATGGCGGCAGTGCAAAAAGAGTGGGACAGCATGCGGCAAAACGCCGATGCCATCTTGGCCAGCGAGCAAACGGTATTGTCCTTGCACCAGGTAGCGGCAACGCTGGCGGAAACTATTCCGCAGCTGCAGGTTGAGTATGATGAAGTTGTCGAGATTTTGCTGCAAAGCAAAGCACCGGCGATTCAGGTGTCTGTAGCTCAGCGCCAATCACTGTTGGCTGAACGGATTCTCGGCTCGGTAAACAAGGTACTGACCGGTGACGAAGACTCGGTGCAGGCCGCCGACATGTTTGGCCGTGACGCCAGCCTGTTTGGTCGTGTATTGAGCGCAATGCTGGAAGGCAATGCGGCCATGGAAGTGTCCATGGTGACCGATAAAGAAGCCTTGGATCGTCTGGCGGAAATTTCCGAGTTGTTCCAGTTCGTATCGGGCTCGGTAGATGAGATTCTGGAAACCTCGCCTGAGTTGTTCCAAGTGCGCGAATCGGCCGGCAGCATCTTCACCGGCTCGCAAATGCTCTTGGATAACGCTTCGCAGCTAACCGTTAGCTTTGAAAACCTGGCCGCCGGACGTGCGGCGAACACCTTGGCCGGTTATGTGTTGGGTGCCTTGGCGCTTGCCGCGATTATCCTTATCGGTCTGGTTATGGTGCGTGAGACTAACCGTCGTCTGGCCACAACGGCTGAGAAGAACGAGCGTAACCAAGTTGCAATTATGCGTTTGCTCGATGAGATCGGTGACCTTGCTGACGGTGACTTGACTGTGTCGGCGACGGTAACTGAGGACTTCACGGGTGCCATTGCTGACTCGATCAACTACTCGATTGACCAGTTGCGCGACCTGGTAGAAACCATTAACCAGACGGCCGTGCAGGTAGCTGGCGCCGCTCAAGAAACTCAGGCAACGGCGATGCACCTGGCCGAAGCTTCCGAGCACCAGGCCCAGGAAATTGCCGGAGCATCGGCGGCAATCAACGAAATGGCCGTGTCGATTGACCAAGTATCGGCGAACGCCTCGGAGTCCTCTGCGGTAGCGGAGCGTTCGGTAGCCATCGCCAACAAGGGTAACGAGGTGGTGCACAACACCATCACCGGCATGGATAACATTCGTGAGCAGATTCAGGACACCTCGAAGCGGATCAAGCGTCTCGGTGAGTCGTCGCAGGAGATTGGTGACATCGTTAGTTTGATTAACGACATTGCCGACCAAACCAACATTCTGGCACTGAACGCCGCGATCCAGGCCTCGATGGCCGGTGATGCTGGCCGAGGCTTCGCCGTGGTAGCGGACGAAGTACAGCGACTGGCTGAGCGTTCATCGGCGGCCACCAAACAGATCGAGGCGCTGGTAAAAACCATTCAGGCGGACACCAACGAAGCGGTAATTTCCATGGAGCAAACCACTTCCGAAGTGGTTCGCGGTGCGCGTTTGGCGCAGGACGCCGGGGTTTCCCTGGAAGAGATTGAAAAGGTATCCAAGACCCTGGCGGCCTTGATCCAGAACATCTCTAACGCTGCTCGCCAACAGGCATCCTCGGCGGGTCATATTTCCAACACGATGAACGTGATTCAGGAAATTACTTCGCAAACCTCCTCCGGCACCACGGCCACAGCGCGAAGCATTGGTAACTTGGCGAAAATGGCCAGTGAAATGCGTAAGTCGGTTTCCGGCTTTACGCTGCCGCAATCTCCAGACCAAGCCTAAGCAAGGGAGCGCGGCGACAGCTAAGGTCGTCGCCTAATGGCCATGAGCGAGGGCAGCGCAATGCAGCCAGACGGTGTCTGGGCTCTAAAGCCTGTGATAGAAATGTCTGCGGCAGAGTTTCATGTCTGGCAGGCATTACTGGAAGAGCGCACCGGGCTGGTAATTAACGAGCAGCGTCGGGCATTTCTGCAAACTAATTTAAGTGCGCGGATGCGTGAGTTGGGTGTTGTTGGTTACGCAAATTACTTCCGGCAGGTAACCGATGGGCCAAGCGGCGCAGTCGAATGGTCAACCTTGCTTGATCGCTTGACGGTGCAGGAGACGCGTTTTTTTCGTCATCAGCCGTCGTTCGATTTGCTTGAGCGTTATTTGGCTGAGCGTTTGCTGCTGGGGCCAATGAGTAGCCCTTGGTCGCTTTGGAGTGTGGGTTGCTCCAGCGGTGAAGAGCCCTACTCGATGGCAATCAGTGCCGCTCAGGTACTGCGCGAGACCGCGCAGCCTGAGTATTTTGGTGTGACGGGCACGGATATTAGCCTGAGTGTGCTCGGTAAGGCGCGCGAGGGACTGTATGCCGCGCGCAAGTTAGAGCAGATGAATACCGAGCTGCGCGAGCGCTATTTCCTCGCGCAGGATGATGGTCGCTACAAGGTGGTACCGAGTCTGGCTGCGCAAGTGTGCTGCGCCCGACTCAATGTGTTGGAATTGGCGAAAGCGCCGATGTCCGGTATGGACGTAATTTTCTGTCAGAACTTGCTGATTTATTTTCGTCGCTGGCGCCGCCGCGAGATCCTTAATCGTCTAGCTGAACGCTTGGCGCCGGGTGGTCTGCTGGTGGTGGGAGTTGGTGAAATAGTCGGTTGGCAGCACCCGGAACTGCAACCGGTGGCGGACGAGCAAGTGCTGGCATTTACCCGGAACAGTTTATGAGCGGAGTCGTTATGGGTGATCGGCACGACTATGTCGCTCTTGAGTGGGTTAAAGGCGAGATCGCCGAAACCCTGAAGCAGGCGCGGCAATCCCTTGAGGCATTCGTCGAGAATCCGCAGGATTTGACCCGCATGCGCTTTTGTCTGACCTATCTGCACCAGGTCCAAGGCACTCTGCAAATGGTGGAGTTCTATGGCGCCGCGCTGCTGGCGGAGGAGATGGAACATCTCGCCCAGGCCCTGCTGGAAAGCCGGGTAAGCAATCAGATCGAAGCTCTCGAAGTGCTGATGCAGGCCATCCTGCAATTGCCGGTTTACCTTGACCGGACCCAGAGCGCCCGCCGCGACCTGCCGATGGTGGTGTTGCCGCTGTTAAACGACCTGCGCGCCTCGCGTGGGGAGAAGTTCCTGTCTGAAACCAGCCTGTTTTTGCCTGACCTGGCCAATCAGTTGCCGGCGCTGTCCCATGAGTCGCTAGCGCAGTTACGCACCGCCGAATTACCGGTGCTGTTGCGTAAATTGCGCCAGATGCTGCAGATGGCTCTGGTCGGAGTGATCCGCAATCAGGACCTGGCGACCAACCTGGGCTATATGGCGCGGGTGTTTGCCCGGCTCGAGACCCTGTGTAAGGACGCCCCGCTTGGCTCTTTGTGGCAAATGGCCTCGGGCATCATTGAAGGTCTGGCCAATGGCAGTGTGGTTAACGGCACTTCGGTGCGCACGCTGCTGCGTCAGGTTGATAAAGAACTCAAGCGTCTGGTTGAGCAAGGTGCCGATGGGATTAACCAGGCCGCGCCGGAAGACCTGGCCAAGAATCTGCTGTTCTATATAGCCAAGGCCGCTACCCAGTCACCGCGCATTCGGGTACTGAAAGAGCGTTATCGCCTCGACGATGCCTTGCCGGATACCGATTTAGTCGATCAGGAGCGTGCCCGCCTGGCCGGCCCAGATCGGGATGCCATGCGTTCGGTGGTAGCCGCGCTCTGCGAAGAGTTGGTGCGGGTCAAAGACAGCCTCGATTTGTTCGTGCGCAGTGATAGGCAACAGGTCGCTGAGCTGGAAGCCTTAATGGCACCGCTCAAGCAGATCGCCGACACCCTCGCGGTGCTGGGTTTCGGCCAGCCGCGTAAAGTCATTGTCGATCAGATCGATGTGGTCCACAGCTTGTCGATTGGCAGCATTCAGCCAAGCGATGCGGTGTTGATGGATGTCGCCGGCGCCTTGCTGTATGTCGAAGCCACCCTGGCGGGCATGGTCGGCCCGGCGGATGACGGCAGTCATGAACAGAGTCATCTGCCGACTACCGATGTGGCGCAAATCCACCAGTTGGTCATTAAAGAAGCACGTACTGGGCTTGAGCAGGCGAAAGACGCCATTATCGAGTTCATTGCCTCGCAATGGGATCACGAGCATCTGGCGCGGGTGCCTGAGCTGTTGACGCAGGTGCGTGGCGGCTTGGCGATGATTCCATTGGCGCGGGCCGCGGACTTGCTACGGGCCTGTAATCTCTATATTCAAGAGCAGCTGTTGGTGCGTAAAGCGGTGCCCAACTGGCAAGATCTCGACACCCTGGCCGATGCCATTACCAGTGTCGAATACTACCTGGAGCGTCTGTCGGAAGATCATGCCGCGCAAGGTGATCTGATTCTCGATGTCGCCGAGGAAAGCCTCGAGGCCTTGGGTTACCCGCTGAAAGAAAAACCGTCAATCCTCGATTGGCCCGCCGAGCGCACTGCGCCGGCGCCGTTGGACGATCCGCTGCACGAAATTGAAGTGCTGGCGGATGAGCCGGCTGAAGAGTTGCTGCTCGAACTGCCCGCTGACGAGGTGCCGGCCGCGTTCAGTGCCGAGTCAGAAAACACCGCACTGAGTTTTGAGCTACTTCCCGAGTTTCTCGAGCCGGTAAGTGACGATGCTGAGCTGTTGCTCGATGAGCCGCAGCTGTTGGACCTCGAAGTCGCCGAGCAAGAGACTGAAACCATTGAGTTCAGCTTGCCTGAGTCAGGCGATTGGCAACCCTCTGCAGCGATTGAATCGCCAGAGCTGGATGAGTTCGCCGAGCCACAAGAGTTGCTCCTGCTGCCTGTTGCAGATAACAGCTTTGATCTCGACGAATTAAGCCTCGATGACAGTCCCGCACACTGGAATGCCGCGGAACTGGCCGAGTTAGACTTGCCCGAAGTGGATCTGCCCGGCGCCCCGCAAGAGCCTGAGCTGGGTGCGCCGCTCGAGCCGAAAGCCATGTCGATGGCCGATGTGATGGCCGCGCCCGTACAGGCGACCAATCCGCCTGCGCAAAATGTACCGCCAAGCTTGTTACCGCCGCCAGCCGATGAAGAGCCGGTCGATGATGAGCTGCTGGAAGTCTTCGTTGAAGAAGCCGGTGAAGTATTGGAAACCATTGCCGAGTACTTACCGCAATGGCGCGCCGATACTCAAAACAAAGATGCTTTAAGTGAGATCCGTCGCGCCTTCCACACCCTCAAAGGCAGTGGTCGGATGGTGCGCGCCCTGGTGATTGGTGAGCTGGCATGGTCGATTGAAAACCTGCTTAATCGGGTTCTCGAGCGCAGCGTGCAGCCCGGCGACGCCGTACAGCAGGTGATTGCTGATGTGGTCGAGTTGCTGCCCGAGCTGGTCGATGAATACGCAGCCAAGGCGCAATGTCAGCGCGATGATGTCGATCTTCTAGCGGCCACCGCCCATGCCATCGCCAAAGGCCAACTGCCGGCTAGCGCGCCGGCTGAGGTTGCGACTGAATCGCTCAGCGAGGTAAACGAGCCGTTGCAGCTAACCGCGCCAGTAATCGCTGCCGCTGACGAGGGGTTGGACGAGCAACTGCTCGAAATCTTTCGAAATGAAGCCGAAACCCACCTCGATACTCTGGTGGCGTTCTTAGCCGATTGCGCGCAGCTGTTGCCGCAGCCGGTCACTGACGATTTACAACGGGCTCTGCACACGCTGAAAGGCAGTGCCTATATGGCCGGCATTCTGCCGATCGCAGAAATTGCCGCGCCCTTGGAAAAACTGGTTAAAGAGTGCAAGTCCCACCTGATCCCAATGGACTTGGCCGAGGCTGAGTTGCTCAGCAGTGGCGAACAGTTATTCCGCTTGGGCCTTGAACAGCTTGAAAGCCAACCCTTGGCGCCGATTGCCGGTGCCCAGGCGTTTGTCGCACGGGTCCAGACGCTGCATCAAGAGCGCTTGGCCGCAGCAGAAAACCTGCGAAAAGGCGAGTCGGGTGAAAGCCGCGATCCGCAGCTGATCAATATCTTCCTCGCAGAAGGCATGGATATCCTGCTGGATGCCGAAGACCTGCTGCGCCGCTGGCGTGAGCATCCCTGCGAGCAACAAGAGCTCGGCGCTCTGCTCAATGAGTTAAACACCCTTGAACGCGGCGCGCAGATGGCCGAGTTGGGGCAGATTGAACAGATTTGTCAGGCCCTGGTGGAGGTTTACGGCGCCGCGCAAGAGGGTCGCCTGGCCGTCAGCGAACGGTTCTTCGATGGTGCAGAAAATGCCCACGAAGCCCTGGTGCATATGATGGATCAGGTCGCCGCAGGTCTGCAGGTTAGCGTGCAGCCCGAGCCGCTCGCCGCGCTCAAGCTGCTGCTGACGCAAACCTTAGAGCCCGAGACTCTGGCATTACTCGAGTCGCCTGAGCTGGGCGGACTTGAGGTGCTTGAGTTGGATGCCGAGCAGGCGTCAGTCGAACTGCCCGAACTGCACTCGCAGGCGGCAGACGAAGACTTCGACGAAGCTGAGCTAAGTTCTGAGCTTGAGTTTGATGTCGCCGAATTTGAGTCGCTGATTGACGCCGAAACCCCTGAGTCGCCGGTCGACAGCGCTGCATCGCTAGACGCTGCGCCAGCACCGGTTCAGGTGCCGGCGGAAGCTTTTCTGGACGAGGAAATGGTCGCCATTTTCCTCGAAGAAGCGGTGGATCTGCTGGAAAGCGCCAGCCAGTCGCTTGAGCGTTGGTTGCTTGAGCCGGAAAATCAGCGCGCCTTGTCGTCGCTGCTACGCGACCTGCACACCCTTAAAGGTGGCGCGCGGATGGCCGAAATTCGGCCCATTGGCGATTTGGCCCATGAGCTGGAATCCCTTTATGAAGGCCTGGTTGATCGGCGTTACAGTTTCTCGCCGGCGTTAACCGGCTTGTTGCAGCAGAGTCATGACCGTTTGGCGGTATTGCTTGAGGAGCTGCAGGCGCACCGGCCGATGGTCGAGCCGCTCGAACTTATCGAGGCGATCCGCTATTTCCGGCAAACCGGTAGCACCCAAGACTTGCCAGCGCTAACAGCCGCGCAACCATCTGTCGCCGAAGCCGAAGCCGAAGCCGAAGCCGAGCTGCAGGCTGCTGAGCCCCTGGATGATGAGTCCATCGAGCTTATTGAACTAGAAAATCCAGAGCGAAGTGCGTTTGCCGACGAGGTTGTGGCTGCAGACGACTTAATGATCGAGTTGCCAGCCTTTGATCTTGATGCAGTCGCCGAAACCGTTGAAGTTGAAGATTTAACCTCAGGTTCTGCGGTGGAAGAGTTCGACGACACTGAGCTGCTGGTTGCTGAAACAGAGGCTGATGTCGAGCCACTGCTAAGCGACGAGCAAGCCGAGACTGAGTCCATGCTCGAGCCAGTTGCCGATGAGGTTCTGGCCGTAGAACTCGACGCACCAACGTTGGACGCCGCCGCTGAGCCGCTTGGCATCGATGACGCGCCGCAGGTACTTGAAGCCGCCGTACCTGAGCTTATCGACGAAGTTGAGGCCGCACCTGTCACTGCTCAAACTCTGGTCGAGGATGAGCGCGATCCGGAGTTGGTCGAAATATTCCTCGAGGAAGGTTTCGACATCGTCGACAGCTCGTCGACGTCTTTGCAGCGCTGGATGGACGACGTTAATAACAGCCTTGAATTGGAAGCTCTGCAGCGCGATTTACACACCCTCAAGGGTGGTGCGCGGATGGCTGAAATTCGTGAGATCGGTGATCTCGCCCATGAGCTGGAATTTCTTTATGAAGGCCTGGGCGATGGTCGCCTGCGCGCCAGCCCTGAGCTGTTTAATCTGCTGCAGAGCTGCCACGACCGGCTCGCGCACATGCTTGAGGCCGTGCGTGACAAGCGCGCGGTGCCATCTGGCACGGACTTGATTGAAACCATTCAGCGGTTTCGCGCCAATCCCGAGCAGCACCTGAGCATGCCCGCTAGCGTCCATCTAAAAGCGGTGGTTGCAGAGCACGACGACAGTCCGGAAGCCGATATTCTCGATATCTTTCTGGAAGAAGCCGACGACCTGCTGGAAGGCTTGGAAAGCGCCGCCGGACGGCTGGAAAGCTCTGCTGACGATGCCGCCCCGATTGACGACATGCTGCGGATTTTGCACACCCTCAAAGGCGGTGCACGCCTGGCTGGGCAGAAACGTCTCGGCGACTTGAGTCACGATCTCGAACAACACTTGAGCGAGGCGCAGCAGCAAGGCACGCCTTGGCCAGAGAGTTTGTTCGTCGATGTGCAGTCGGGTTTCGAGGGTTTGCAGGTCGAAATCGAGCTATTGCGCCAGCAACTCTATAGCAGCAGTGAGGCGGCGCCTGTTGCGCCAGCGGCCGCAGCGAGTCTCGAAGAGATCGAAGCTCCGCTCAGCGTCGCGGTGCCGCGTGCCGAACTCAGCCTGCCGATCATCGCCGCCAGCGCCATGCCGGTTAAAGTCGAAGTGGCCAAGGTGTTGCCCTTTGTGCGGCGCGCCCAAGAGGCGGCGCTGGAAGCTGCATCCCGACGGGCTCCGCAAGAGTTGGTCAAGGTGCCGGCCGATCTGCTCGAAGGCTTGGTTAACTTGGCGGGGGAAACCTCGATCTTCCGCGGTCGGGTTGAGCAACAGGTCAGCGATGTCAGCTTCACCCTCGGTGAAATGGAAGCCACCATCGACCGGGTGCGCGACCAGTTGCGTCGCCTCGATACCGAAACCCAGGCGCAGATTCTCAGCCGTTATCAGGAAGAAGCCGAACGGGTCGGTTATGAAGACTTTGACCCGCTGGAAATGGACCGTCACTCGCAGCTACAACAGCTGTCGCGGGCGCTGTTCGAGTCGGCTTCCGACTTGCTAGACCTGAAGGAAACCCTGGCCGCGCGCAACCGCGATGCGGAAACCCTGTTGCTGCAACAGGCGCGGGTCAACACCGAATTGCAGGAAGGTCTGATGCGCACCCGCATGGTCCCTTTCGACCGGCTGGTGCCACGGCTGCGGCGCATCGTGCGCCAGGTGGCTGGTGAGCTGAACAAGCAAGTCGACTTCGTGGTCGGTAACGCCGACGGCGAAATGGACCGTGCCGTGCTGGAGCGGATCGTTGCGCCGCTGGAACATATGCTGCGCAACGCCGTCGACCACGGCATTGAGTCGGCCGAGGTGCGCCGCGTCGCGGGCAAATCCGAGGTCGGCAATATTCGCCTGACCCTGGGTCGTGAGGGCGGCGATATTCTGCTCACGTTGGCCGATGACGGCGGCGGCATTCGCCTCGAGGCGGTGCGGCGTAAAGCCATTGAGCGCGGCATGCTGGATGCCGACTCAGACCTGACCGATCATGAGATTTTGCAATTTATTCTTGAGGCTGGCTTCAGCACGGCGGAGAAGGTCACGCAGATTTCCGGACGTGGCGTCGGCATGGACGTGGTCCACTCGGAGGTTAAACAACTCGGCGGCTCGATGAGTATCGAGTCGACCCCGGGCGAGGGCACCCGCTTCCTGATTCGCCTGCCCTTTACCGTGTCGGTCAACCGCGCCTTGATGGTGTTGTCCGGTGAAGACCTGTACGCCATCCCGCTGAACACCATCGAAGGTATCGTGCGGGTTTCGCCTTACGAGCTGGAAGCCTACTACGGCCCAGATGCGCCGCGGTTCGAATACGCCGGGCAAACCTATGAATTGAAGTACCTGGGTGACTTGCTTAATAACGGTCAGCAGCCCAAGTTGATCGGTCAAAGCCTGCCGTTGCCGGTGATTCTGGTGCGTTCTAACGAGCACGCGGTGGCGGTGCAAGTGGACAGTTTGGCCGGCTCGCGGGAAATCGTGGTGAAGAGCCTCGGTCCGCAGTTCGCCGGGGTGCACGGGGTTTCCGGTGCGACCATCCTTGGTGACGGGCGGGTGGTGATCATTCTCGATCTGCTGGCGACTATTCGGGTCTTGCATGCTCATCTGTTATCGCAACTGCAGCCACGTTTGGCTGGGGCTTCCACTGCAACCCCTGAGGTTGAAGCGGATCGGCCGATGCTGGTGATGGTGGTCGATGACTCGGTCACGGTACGTAAAGTGACCAGTCGCTTGCTTGAGCGTAATGGCATGAACGTGATGACCGCCAAAGATGGCGTCGATGCCATCGCGCAATTGCAGGAGCGCAAGCCGGACATCATGTTGCTGGACATCGAAATGCCGCGCATGGACGGTTTCGAAGTGGCCACCCTGGTGCGTCACGATGAACGTCTTAAAGACCTGCCAATCATCATGATTACCTCGCGTACCGGTAGTAAACACCGGGATCGAGCCATGTCGATTGGCGTCAACGAGTACTTGGGTAAGCCGTATCAGGAATCCTTGTTGCTCGAAACGATTCAGCAGCTGGTTAACAAACATGACTGAGCGAGCCGCCGCACGTATCGCGGTACTGGCCGATACCTCGCTGCAGCGCCATGTGCTGCAACAGGCGTTAGTGGCTAACGGTTATACCGTGGTGCTGAACACCGATCCGGCGCGTCTCGACGAGGCGGCGTTGGCCGAGTGTGAGACCGATTTGTGGTTGGTCGATTTAGCCCAGACCGAAGACTCGCCATTGGTCGATCACTTGCTTGAACGAGCCAGTGCGCCGGTGTTGTTTGGCGAGGGCCATGCGCCGGAGCGCCACTCTGAGAACTACCCGCGCTGGGAGCGGCGCCTGTTCGGTAAGCTTAAAAAGTTGGTCGGCGATCCGTCGCAAGGGGTTGGCCGTAGCCTTGAGACGCTGATGCTCGACACCCAGCGCCCAGCTCGCCTGGAACTGCCGCAGGCGCTGGCCAACACCCCGCTGATTGCCGGTGCACGAGCCAAGCAAGTGTGGCTGCTGGCGGCCTCGATGGGCGGTCCGGTGGCGGTTAAAGAGTTTCTCGACGCGTTGCCCGGTGGCTTGCCGGTGGGCTTTATCTACGCCCAGCATATCGACGCCAGTTTTGAGGCGAAGTTGCCGCAAGCGGTTGGTCGGCATAGCCAATGGCAGGTCAATCTGGCTCGTCATGGCGATTTCGTGCGTTGCGGCGAAGTGGTGGTGGCGCCGATTAGTTTTGAGCTGGGCTTTGCCGACGATGGTGCCATGCAGATTGCCGATCGCGGTTGGCCGGAACCCTATAGCCCGTCGATTGACCAGATGATGCTGAATCTGGCTCAGCATTTTGGCCAGCTGAGCGGCGTTATTGTGTTTAGTGGCATGGGCAGCGATGGCAGTGCCGCCGCCGCTTACGTGCGTCGCCAAGGCAGCGAAATCTGGACTCAGCGGGCGGACAGTTGCGCCTCTTCGAGCATGCCCGACAGCTTGCGCGAAGGTGGCTACAGCGCTTTCACTGGCGCGCCCCGTGAACTGGCCGAAGCGCTGGTTAATCGGCTAGTCGGTCAGTGCAGTTAAATACCCGAATCAGGAAGGTCACATGAGCCAAGCCGTAGCCAACGCCACTCCAGCCGCTGCCACCAGCACCCTGACCGGGTTGATGGTGCCGTTGACGGATCGCACCCTGTTGCTGCCTAACGTCGCGGTGGCGGAATTACTGCCCTACCGTGCGCCGCAAGCCACTCCAGGCATGCCCGCATGGATGCTGGGGCAGATCGCTTGGCGTGACCTGCGCTTGCCATTGTTGTCGTTTGAGGCCGCCTCCAACGGGCAGCCGGCAGTCGGCGCCAATACCCGCATCGCGGTGATCAATGCCCTGGGCGGGCGTCCGCAGGTGAAATTTTTGGCGCTGTTGGTGCAGGGTATCCCGCGTTCGATCAAGCTGGAAAGCAACCTGGCCCGCGCCAATGTGCACTTGGCGCCGCTGGAGTTGGATGCAGTCAGCATCGGCGATGGCGTGTTAAAGATCCCTGATCTGATTGGACTGGAGCAGTTGCTGGCCGATGCTGGTTTGATTTAAACCTGACAGTTTCTTGCGGCATCAAGGTGGGCAATGCTTCGCAGTTGCCCACCCTGCAGCCCCCAGCCTACATCTCTCACATATCTCCCCACAGATGCTGTGCCACTGCCAGTGCCACCACCGGCGCGGTCTCGGTGCGCAAGACCCGTGGCCCCAAGCGTGCAGAATGAAAACCGGCGCCTTGCGCCTGCAGCACTTCGGCGTCATTCAGGCCGCCTTCAGGGCCGATCAAGAAAGCCAGTGATTGCGGTTTCTCATGGCTGGCCAAGGGCTCGGCCACCGGGTGCAATACCAGCTTGAGGTCGGCTTCAACGCTGTGCAGCCATTCGCTCAAACTCAGCGGCGGATGAATCACCGGCACAGTCGAACGGCCGCATTGTTCGCTGGCGCTGATGGCGATTTGTCGCCAGTGGACCAAGCGCTTGTCGGCTCGCTCATCGCTTAAGCGCACTTCGCAGCGCTCGCTGATGATTGGGGTGATGGCGTTAACCCCAAGCTCCGTGGCTTTTTGAATCGCCCAATCCATCCGCTCGCCGCGTGACAGCCCTTGGCCGAGATGAATGCTCAGGCTTGAATCCGGCTGGCCGGGCAGGCATTGAGTGAGCTGCACGCGCACCTGTTTTTTGCCGACTTCAGTCAGCTCGCCCTGGTACTCCAGGCCCGAGCCGTCGAACAGTTGCACGCCGGCGCCGACATTCAAGCGCAGCACGCGGCTGAGGTAATGCGCCTGGGCTTCGGGCAGGGCGTGTTCGCCCAGGCTTAGGGGGGCGTCGATAAACAAGCGTGACAGTCTCATTGGCGGTAGCTTCAAGTGGGAAGTGGGAAGTGGGGCTTGCCGTTGTGCTTAGCAGGCCGTTGAAAAATGTAGCGAGCGACGGCTAGGCAAGGCGAAATCGGCCGAAAAAGCGCAGTTTACGTGTTGTAAGTGAGCATTTTGAGGCCGGTTTCAACGCTGCATAGCCTAGCGCAGTAGTTTTTCAATGGCCTGTTAGCCCGGGTCTCGGTGGTTGGGGTGCAGGTTCGACAGTACTGAAACGCTGATGCTGTCGCGGCAGGCCAGGTCGATGCCCTCGCTGGCCACCTCGGCCAGAAAATCGATTTGCTCCGGGGTGATCACGTAGGGCGGCAGAAAATACACCACATTGCCCAGTGGCCGCAGCAACGCGCCACGTTCCAGTGCATGTTGATAGACCTTCAGGCCGCGTCGTTCTTGCCAGGCATAGGGGGTTTTGCTGGCTTTGTCTTGCACCATCTCGATGGCCAGGGCCATGCCGGTCTGACGTACTTCGGCCACATTGGGGTGGTCAACCAGATGGGCGGTGGCGCTGGCCATGCGGTTGGCCAGGGCCTTATTGGCTTCGATGATGTTGTCGTCGCGGAAGATATCCAGGGTCGCCAAGGCTGCGGCGCAGGCCAGCGGGTTGCCGGTGTAGGTGTGGGAATGCAGGAAGGCGCGCAAGGTGGCGTAGTCGGCGTAAAAGGCCTGGTAGATATCGTCGGTGGTCAGCACCGCCGCCATCGGCAAGTAGCCGCCGGTGAGCGCCTTGGACAGCACTAAAAAGTCCGGGGTAATGCCGGCTTGCTCGCAGGCGAACATGCTGCCGGTGCGGCCGAAGCCGACGGCAATTTCATCGTGAATCAGGTGCACGCCGTAGCGGTCGCAGGCCTCGCGCAGCAAGGTCAGGTAGATCGGGTGATACATGCGCATGCCGCCGGCGCCCTGGATCAACGGCTCGACTATCACCGCAGCAACCTCGTGGTGATGCTCGGCCAAGGTTTGTTCCATGGCGGCAAACATGGTGCGCGAGTGCGCTTCCCAGCTGACGCCTTCGGGGCGCAGGTAGCAGTCCGGGCTCGGTACTTTAATGGTGTCGAGCAGCAGGGATTTGTAGGTTTCGGTAAACAGCGAGACATCGCCCACCGACATCGCCGCGATGGTTTCGCCGTGGTAACTGTTGGTCAGGGTGACGAAGCGTTGCTTGGCCGTTTTGCCGCTGTTGAGCCAGTAGTGGAAACTCATCTTCAGCGCGACTTCGATGCCGGAGGAGCCGTTGTCGGCATAAAACACCCGGTTCAGTCCGGCCGGTGTGATCTGTACCAGTCGCTCCGACAACTCGATCACCGGTTGATGGCTGAAGCCGGCCAGCATCACATGCTCGAGGTTATCCAGCTGGTCCTTGATGCGCTGATTGATCCGTGGATTGCCGTGGCCAAATACGTTGACCCACCAGGAGCTGACCGCGTCCAGGTACCGCTTGCCGTTAAAGTCTTCCAGCCACACGCCATCACCGCGTTTGATCGGAATCACCGGCAGGCGTTCGTGGTCTTTCATCTGGGTGCAGGGATGCCAAAGCACGGCCAAATCCCGTTGCATCCACTGATCATTGAGGTTCATCGGCGTGTGCTCCTTTTGCAATCGGCCAAGCCTATCAGATGCGCGCGGGCGGGTTCGCGCCACGGCGTCGGATACGTCTGGCCCGCGTATCGGTGCAGGGGTATCCTGCGCGCCGTTGATTTTAATTGAGCTTTGGCTCTGCAGGGGTTTGTACATGGTGGCCGGTTGGTTGCGCGCATCAGCGCTAGTGGTAGTGGGTTTGTTCGGCGTCCAGGCGCACGCTCAAGATAAACCGCCGGTGGCGATTGTGGTGGGTGGCGGTTTGTCTGGGCTGTCGGCGGCCTATGAACTGCAGCAGGCCGGTTGGCAGGTGACTCTGCTGGAAGCCAAAGCCTCCATTGGCGGCCGCTCGGGCCTGGCGGCCAGCGAGTGGATTGGCAGCGCCAAGGCGCAGCCGACCCTGAATGGCTACCTCGAACGCTTCAAGTTAAAGACCCAGGACGCCCCGGATTTCGTGCGGGTGCCGGGTTATCTGATCAATGGTCAGTATTTCAATTTTGCCGATCTGGAAAAAACCAAGCCGACCACTGCGGCGGGCCTCAAGGCGTATGAGAAAGCCTTGGATCAGCTGGCCGCGTCCATGGACGACCCGCTCAAGCCCACTGTCAACAACGCGCTGGTGGCGCTCGATCAGCGTAACGTCGCCGTTTGGCTCGACCAGCTGAAGCTTGACCCTACGGCGCGGCAGTTGGTTAACCAGCGCATTCGCGCCCGCTACGACGAGCCTTCGCGGCTGTCCTTGCTGTATCTGGTGCAGCAGGCGCGGGTTAATCGCGGCGTCGATGAGCGCGACCAACGCGCCGCCCGTTTGCCCGGCGGCAGCCAGGTGTTGGCTCAGGCCTTTCTTAAGCAGCTGAAGGTGATTAAGACCAATTCGGCGGTGTCGGCGATCATTCAGGACAAAGATGGCGTAACCGTGAAGGCCGGCGCCGTTGGTTACCATGCCGACTACGTGGTGATGGCCGTGCCGCTGCGGGCCTTGGCGAAGATTCAGCTGCAGCCGGCTTTGGATGCGCCGCGTCAGGCCGCGCTGCAAGGCACCAACTACGGTTGGCGTGACCAGATTCTGCTGAAGTTCAAAACTCCGGTGTGGGACAGCAAGGCGCGCCTGACCGGCGAGATTTACAGTGACCAAGGTCTGGGCATGCTTTGGATCGAGCCGGCGATTAAAGGTGGCGCCAATGTGCTGATCAACCTGTCCGGCGACAACGCCCGTTTACTGAAGAGCTTTGGCGACCGGCAAGTGGCCGATCAGGTATTGATCCGGCTGCATTCCTTTTATCCGAAGGCGCGCGGTGCTTACAGTGGCTATGAGATGCGCCGTTACAGCGCCGACGCCGGTATCGGCGGGGCGTATCTGGCCTTTGGTCCGGGGCAAATGAGCCGCTTCTGGCAACTATGGGCGCAACCGCAGCAACGCCTGGCCTTTGCCGGTGAACATACCGATGCGCTCTATCCAGGCACCCTGGAAGGCGCCCTGCGCAGTGGCAAGCGCGCCGCCGAGCAGCTGCAAGCGCTCAGCAGCGGCAAAAACGCCGAGCCGGCAACCGTGCCAACGGTGGCCGACAAGGGCAAGCCCGCGGTTAAACAGCCAGGATTCTTCTCCAGGTTTTTTAACTAAAACCTAGCCTTTAGCTCCGTGGCCTTGCAGCTCTGCGTGCAGGCTGTCGAAGGCTATGGCGGCGCTAAGGAACACCTGGCCGCTGAGGGGTTTGAGTAATAAATCACTCTGCTGCAGGCGGTCCATCAGCGGCCCTTTGACCTCGGCCAGATGCAACTTAATCGAACGGTTGAGCAGGTTGCGATTGAGTTCGGCCAGGCTGTAGAGCGCGCTGGTGTCGATCAGATTGACTGCCGACAGCACCAGCACCACATGCTTGGTTTCAGTTTGCAGCGATTCCAGCACGCGGTCGCTGATCAGTTCGGCGTTGCCAAAAAACATCCCCGAATCGATCCGCAGCAGCAGAATCTGCGGATGGGTTTGCGCCGTGTGGCGTTTGA
Organism: Pseudomonas sp.; assembly: GCF_030698175.1. Taxonomy (GTDB): domain Bacteria; phylum Pseudomonadota; class Gammaproteobacteria; order Pseudomonadales; family Pseudomonadaceae; genus Aquipseudomonas. The sequence goes on along the minus strand of NZ_JAUYNT010000022.1, from coordinate 18,506 downwards.
TATTGCGAAAGTGCTCACTGCCGGCAATCCGCCCGAGCACCGCAATGTGTGGCCGGCTGGCCCGCCAAATCAGGCTGCCCAGCGACAGCATCACGCCAATAATCACCCCGCTTTCGACCCCCAGCAGCAACACCCCGGCCAAGGTGGCCAGCCAGGCCACGGCATCGCTGCGATCAAAGCGCCAGGCTTGCCGTGGGGTGTCGAAGTCGAGCATGCCGAGCACCGCAATAATGATGCTGGCGGCCAACGCCGGCAGCGGCAGCAAGGCCAGCCAGCCGGTGGGCACGCACAGCAGCAGCGCCATCAGGCCGGCGCTGATCACACTGGCCAGCGGCGTATTGGCGCCGGCGGCGTAGTTAACCGCCGAGCGGGAAATACTGCCGGTCACCGCAAAGCTGCCGGAAAACGCGCTGGCCAAGTTGGCAGCGCCCAGGCCCAGCAGCTCACTGTTGCTGTTGATCCGCTCGCCGCGTTTTTGCGCCAGCGCCACCGAGGCCGATTGACCGGACAGAAAAATAATAAAACCAATCAGCAGCGCAGGCGCCAGCAAGCTTTGCAGTTGCGCGAACTCTAGGTTCGGCAGGCCTAAACTGGGCAGCCCTTGCGCCACCGGGCCGAGCACCACCACGCCGGCATGCTGCAGGCCCAGTTGCCAGACGCTCAGGGTCGCTACGGCCAGCACCAGCACCGGCGCCAACTTGCTCAGCATGGCGGCGCGATTGAGGCTGAAGCCGAGTTTGCCGAGCAGCGGCGCCAGCTGCTCCTTGCCCAGCCACAGGGCCAGCAAGGACAGCAGGCCGATGCTGGCGCCGGGCAGGTTCAGCTCGCTCAGGGAACCGCCCATTAGCGCCTTGAACTGGCTGGCGCCAATCAATAGCGCCGCGCCGGTGGTAAAGCCGCTTAACACCGGCCGGCTCAGGAAGTGCGCCAAAAACCCCAGGCGCAACACGCCGCAGAGCAGCAAGACCAAACCGGCGATCAACGCCATTTGCGCGGCCATCGCCACATACAGGTCTGAGCCGCTGGGGGCCAGCGCCGCCAGGGAGGTGGCGGTCATCAGCGAGGTGATCGCCATGGGCCCAACCGACTGCACCCTGCTGCTGCCAAAGAGCGCATAGGCCAGCGCCGGTAAAATGCTGGCATACAGGCCAATGATCGGTGGCAAACCGGCCACCACGGCATAGGCCATGCCCTGTGGCACCATCATCAGCACCACGATGATGCCGGCGCTGATGTCGCCGGCCAGCAACTGCGCGCGGTAAGTTCTAAGCCAAAGCAGCATTTGCGGGGTCCTTGCTGAGTCTTTGTTGTGGACAGGGTCATCGTTGGTTGCACCGGGCAAACCTGGGCCGCGCACAGTTTAGCGTCGTCCCGCTGAACCGCGCCTGCTGGGTTTAGGCTGAGGCTCAAGACCGGTGGGTTAACTATCGTTTTTCTTGATGTTTCTGAACAATAATTTGTGCTTTTAATCGATGGTTTTATCTCTAATCTGTACACAATCAGTTTTCTGGACGTTTTGGCAATGCAGTGGCGTAACTCTCCTAATGGCTATGGTCTGGTCAGTCTCTCGGTGCATTGGCTGGTGGCGCTGGTGTTCTTCGGCTTGTTTGGGCTGGGTCTGTGGATGGTCGAGCTGGACTACTACAGTGCTTGGCGGCAAACCGGCCCAGAGCTGCACAAGAGTATTGGCCTGCTGCTGCTCGCGGTGATGTTGCTGCGGCTGCTGTGGCGTTTTCTCAGCCCGTTGCCCTTGCCGCTGAGTAGCTACAGTCGGCTGACCCGGCTGGGCGCCAAGCTCGGCCATGGCCTGCTGTACCTGGGCCTGTTTGCAATGATGATTGCCGGCTACCTGATCTCTACCGCCGATGGCCAGGGCATCAGTGTATTCGACTGGTTCGAGGTGCCGGCGCTGCTCAGCGGCCTGCCGAATCAGGAAGACCTGGCCGGGCTGGTGCATGAATACCTGGCCTGGGTGCTGGTCGTTTTGGCGGTATTGCATGGGCTGGCCGCTTTGAAACACCACTATTTTGACCGTGATCTGACCCTGCTGCGCATGCTTGGGCGCGCCGCAACTAATTCTCAACCCGATAAGTAAGGAAGCGTAACCATGTTGAAAAAAACTCTCGCTGCTCTGGCGCTTGGCTCTGCTTTGTTCAGTGCCACTCAAGCCATGGCGGCGGATTATGTGATTGATAAGAAGGGCCAGCACGCCTTCGTCAATTTCAAGATCAGCCATCTGGGCTATAGCTGGCTGTATGGCACTTTTAAAGACTTTGATGGCAGTTTCAGCTTTGATGCCGGCCAACCCGAGGCCAGTAAGGTTAAGGTCAATCTGAACACGGCCAGCCTGGATAGCAACCATGCCGAGCGCGACAAGCACCTGCGCAGCGATGACTTCCTGAATGTCAGCAAGTATCCGAGCGCCAGCTTTGAGTCGACGGCGGTGAAGTCCACCGGCACTGGCACTGCCGATATCAGCGGTAATCTGACCCTGAACGGGGTGACCAAGCCGGTAGTGATCGCCGCCAAGTTCATCGGTGAAGGCAAGGATCCTTGGGGCGGCTACCGCGCCGGTTTCGAAGGCAGCACCAGCTTGCACCTGAAAGACTTCGATATTCAGAAGGATCTCGGCCCGGTGTCCCAGGACGTGCAGCTGATCATCTCGTTCGAAGGCGTGCGTCAGTAAGAGCTACGGCTTTACGCAACACCATAAAAAACGCCGGCCCGATTAAGTGATGGGGCCGGCGTTTTTTATTGCCTGAACTACTGGCTGTCGCGGTTACGCGTCAGCAGTGCCGGGCGCTCGCTGCGTGGACGGCTGGGCAGTTGATCGAGCTGCTCGGGAGTGGGCAAGCGATCACGCTTGGACTCTTTGTGCACAATCACCGGCTGGCTGTCGCGGCTGCTTCTAACTGCGGGCTCTTGGCGCTGTGGCTCACCGCGAGAGGAGTCGCCACGGGATGAATCACGTGCCGCGCCACTGCTGCGCGATTGACCGCCCCGCCCGCCGCCACCGCTACGTGGCTGGCCGCCAGCGCTGGCGCCGCCGCCAGTACGACCACCGGCAGCGGCCGGACGACGACCTTGAGCGGGTTTGCCGTCTTGGCTGCGCGCTGGCTGACCAACCCCATTGCTCGCACTTGGACCGCTGGCGGCGGGGCGCCGACCACGGTTTTGCTGCTTGTTCTGGTTCGGGCTGACGTAGTCGGCGCGGTTGCCGAAGTTGTCCACTTCGTCATCACGGAACTCGTCCGGTGCGCGATCATCACTCGGGCGCGGCGCCGGAGTTGGCCGTGGCGCTGCCGCCGAGGCGTTGCTGCGCGGTTGGCGTGGCTCGCGCGAGGCTGGTTGGCTGCGGCCCTGGCTGGCGGGTTTGTCCTTGCCGGTGTCTTTGCCTTTGTCTTTACGGCCGCCGCCATGCCGCTCGCCGCCACCGTTGGGGGTGTTCGGGTCGCGCGGTTCGCGACTGCCACGGCCACGCACGTCTGGACGTTCGCGCACTTCTGGGCGTTCGGCTTCCACGGTGCTGGAGTCAAAACCGAGCAGGTCGCCGTCGGCGATTTTCTGCTTGGTCATCCGCTCGATGCCCTTGAGCAGCTTCTCTTCGTCCGGCGCGACCAGGGAGATCGCCTCACCACTGCGCCCGGCCCGGCCGGTACGGCCAATGCGGTGCACGTAATCTTCTTCGATATTGGGCAGTTCGAAGTTAACCACGTGGGGCAACTGATCGATATCCAGGCCGCGGGCGGCGATATCGGTGGCCACCAAAATCCGGACCTGGTTGCTTTTAAAGTCAGCCAGGGCCTTGGTGCGGGCGTTCTGGCTCTTGTTACCGTGGATCGCCACCGACGACAGGCCGTGCTTGTCGAGGAACTCGGCCAAGCGGTTGGCGCCGTGTTTGGTGCGGGTAAACACCAGCACCTGTTCCCAGGCGCCAGCGGTAATCAAGTGCGCCAACAATGCGCGCTTGTGACTGGCGGGTAGGCGGTACACCCGTTGCTCGATGCGCTCAACCGTGGTGTTCGGCGGCGTGACTTCGATGCGTTCTGGGTTGTGCAGTAATTTGCCGGCCAGATCGGTGATGTCTTTCGAGAAGGTCGCCGAGAACAGCAGGTTCTGGCGTTTGGCCGGCAGACGAGCCAGGACCTTTTTCACGTCATGCACGAAGCCCATGTCGAGCATGCGGTCGGCTTCGTCGAGGATCAGAGTTTCGACCCGCGACAGGTCGACGCTGCCCTTGCTGGCCAGGTCGAGCAAGCGGCCAGGGCAGGCGACCAGAACGTCGACGCCACGGGCCATGGCTTGCACTTGCGGGTTCATGCCGACGCCGCCAAAGATGCAGGCGCTGACAAACTTAAGATCACGGGCATACAGCTTAAAGCTGTCGTGCACCTGGGCGGCCAGTTCGCGGGTCGGTGTTAGCACCAGTACCCGGGGTTGGCGTGGGCCGTGGCGATGTTCGCGGTCCGGGTGGCCGCCTGGGAACAGGCGCTCCAATACGGGCAGGGCGAAGCCGCCCGTTTTACCGGTACCAGTCTGGGCCGCTACCATCAGGTCGCGACCTTGCAATACCGCAGGGATGGCCCGCAATTGCACTGGGGTAGGTTCGGTGTAGCCGGCAGCCTCGACGGCGCGGACTAAAGCCTCGGAGAGACCGAGGGAAGCAAAGGACATGAGTAATCCTGTCTGAGTAACGAGCTGAGCTCGAGAGGGCGATGGTGTCTGGCATGAGGCGCTCTGGCAGAGCACTCCCGACCGGTCCTACTGGGCAAAGGTGCCGAGTGTCCGGGCGCAAGCCTGACGGGAGCCCGGAGTATAACAGAGCAAGGTGGCTGTGCGACTAGTGGGCAAATGCCGGCTTGGCGACCAGTGGCCCGTGGTCCAGGCCAGCACTTATGGGTTTTGCAAAAACACCACATAGCCACGAAACCACGGTGAATCGGCCAGATACGCCGGTGCCTGCCATTCGCCGTGCTGCAGCAGGCCGATTTTGAACGGCAGTTGCAGGCGGCTGACTTGCGGCAGGTAGGCTGGGTAGTTGGCGATTGTCTGGCGGCCTTGGTAGGTCTGGATGACGATTTCATCGACCACGCCGCGCAGTTGGTTGAGCACCTGTGGGTCGGCGTGGGCGCTCCAGTCGAGCAGGCCGGTGATGCTCAGGCGGTACTCTTTGGGCAGTCGTTGGCGTAAATCGCGCAGGAAAACCAGGTATTCATCCAGGTGGCGGGTGCGTGCGTCAAAGTCGATTTGAATGCCGTGCAGGGCATTGCCGCCGCGTTGCCAGCGTTGCAGTTGCGCCAGCAGGCTGGCGTATACCTGCGGGTTCCAGGCGAGGGTTTGCGCGCGGTAGCTAAGCCAGATCTGCCCTTGCTTGCCCTTGGGGACTGCCGGCCCTTGGGCGATAAAGCGTGCCGTTGGGTCGTGGGAATAACGCTGTTGGCTGATCTGCCCCTGCAATATATACAGGCTGCGTGCCTGGGCGAGCACCGGCTGCGGGCGCACGCCGCTCCATAACCAGAAGGCGTCGTACTGGCTGGCATCCACCGTAGCCGCCAGTGCCGGCGTGGCCGGCAGTGTCAGCAGGCAGAGCAGCGCGGCGGCGTAGCGGCGCACGCTTACCAGTAGTACTTGAGTGATTGCGCCCAAGGGCTTTTTGGGTATTGGCTCTTGAGGCTTTGAAACCACTGTTTGCGCTGCGCCTGGGCGATTTCCTGCGGGCCGCAACCGTTGTAACCGCTGGGGGCGAAGCAATTGATGGCGCGGTACAGGGCGTAGGCGCGCTCGTCATTGGCTGCGGTTGGCGCGGCGAGCACCTGCAGATAACCGTCCAGGCGCGAGTAACGTTTGCCGCCGAACTGCGACCGGCTGCCGCCCAATTCATCGGCTGGCGGCTGCTGGTCGAGGGGGAAGCTGTCGAGGCCATTGCTGCGGATAAATTCGCCTAAACAGTTCAAGCCTTTAGCGTCTTGCGGATTGCTGGCCAGCAGCGTTGCCACATCGCGCAGGGCCGGGCAGTTATAGCCGGCGTCGCCGCTGCCGCCGGGCCACTGGAACAGCGCCAGGGACGGCGCCTCGCCGTACCAGAGGTCCAGGCGATTGGTCAGCTTCGCGGCCGGCAGGGGTTGCGGCAGCAGGGCCAGGTCCTTGAGGAAATCTTGGTAGTGGCCGCGCAGCAAATCCTTGTAGAGCAGGCTAAACAGCGCCAGTTGTGATTCTTCGCTGCTGCTGGCAGCACTGCTACGGGCGCGCAGCAACTCGGGGCCGGCGACGTTGCGCAGCAAAATGTCGCGCAGTTGTTGGGTCTGAATCGGCGAGTCGTTGGCGAATACCTTGTCGAGCTGCTGGGCGCGCTCGTAGTTGAACGCCAGGGCCAACTCCAGTTGTGCGTGCTGTAAAGGTTGTTTGGCCAGCGGCAAGAGTTGCAGCCACAGCGCCTGGGCGCCGGCCCAATCCTGCTGCGCCTCCAGAGCAAAGCCGCGCAGGCTCTGCTGGCTAAAACTCAGGTAAGTCAGTGGTTGGCTGGCATCCAGTGGCGGCAGGCTGCTGAGGGTTTTGGCCGGGTCCTGGTCGAGATAAAAATACAGCGCACTTTGCAGGTAGTTGTAGAGCTGCGGCTGCGCGCTGAAGCGACTCTGTTGGGCGCTCAGGCGCGCCTGGGTGAAGTTGTCTGCGGGTTTGCTGTGGGGTGCCAGCTCGCCGAGGATCAGGGTCGCCAGTAATAACGGGTCGCTGATGTTTTCTGGCTGGCCGTTGAGCAGCAGCTTGTCATCCACCTCTAAGGTCAGCTCGGTCAGGCGGCCATCTTGCGCGCCAGTGTTGGCGGCGAACTGCTCGGCGTATTCGGCGGCCAGTCGTGACTGATCGTCCTGCAACCAGTAGACCTTGCGCAGCAAACCCTTGGCCGACTGGGCATAGCTGCCCTGGGGGTAGGCGCTGAGGTAGGTGCGGAACGCCATGTCGGTATTGTTCAGCGCGGCCTGATCGAGCAGCTTGCTCTCAAGCATGCCCCACTCATCGAAAGCCTGGGCTTGGGCGGCGTTCAGCTCGGTGCGCGCCAACATATACAGCGCCGCCTGCTTGAGCCAGGGTTGTGGGCTGTCGCGCAGGGCCTGAAAGTCTGCCAAGGCAGCGCTGAAGTCGCCGGTGTAGAAGGCGCTGGCGCCGTGTAGATAGGTGGCAAATTGTTGGCCGAGGGCCGAGGTGATGGGCGTTGCGGCAGCTGCGGCGCTTGCGGGCGCAGTGGCCGGCAGACTTTCACTTTGCTCGGCTGGTTCTGCTGGTTCTGCAGATTCTGCTGCTGCGGATTCAGCCTGCTCGGTGCGCCAGCTGTGTAGCAGTTGCAAGCGCTGCAAGGCCAGGGCTTGGCGTTCGGCGGCAGGCAGTTCACTGGCCAGTAGTTGGCTGAGGAAGGCGTTGGCGTTTTCACGGTTGTTGCTGCGTTGGCGATTGCCCTCACCTTCGGCGAAGGGTTGGTCGTCGCCGAGCAGGGCTTCGTCGCGGGGTAAACCGAGCTGCTCAAGCAGGCCGATCAGCTTTTGCAACTGCGGGTCGACGGGGGCTGCAGTCGTGGCATCCGGCTCGCTAACCGCAGAGTTGTTGGTGCTCGGTGGCAGTAGCAAGCGACTGACATCGAACGGCACTTGGGCGTAGCCAAACACCAGCTCGTCGTCACTCGGCGCTTGGTTGCTGAGCTGCAAGCGCCCGGCATCCGCCAGTAACAGTTGCAGGTTGACCCGGCTGTCATTGGCCGGGCTGAGAAACGCCAGGCTGCTGCAGGGGTTGGGCTGCTTGGCCGTCAACACCCAGCTGGGGCTGCAGAAGTTATCCGAACTGGCCTGCGCCGTGTGAGTGCAGGCCAGTAGCAGAAGGGGTATGAAACGTGGCAGGCGCATGGTCATCCTTGAGCAATTATTGACTGCCGGCTGAGTTAGTTCGACAGTTTGAGGTTGTGCCAGATCGCCAGGCTAGGCTCGGCCTGGTTGAGGGTATAGAAGTGCAAGCCCGGTGCGCCACCGGCCAACAGTCGTTCGCACATCTGGCTGATGACCTGCTCACCGAAGGCCTGAATGCTCTCCATGTCGTCCGCGTAGGCTTCCAGCTGCTTGCGAATCCAGCGGGGAATCTCGGCGCCGCAGGCGTCAGAGAAACGCGCCAACTTGCTGTAGTTGGTGATCGGCATGATGCCCGGCACTATCGGGATGTCGACGCCCATCTGGCGTACCCGCTCGACAAAATAGAAGTAGCTGTCGGCATTGAAGAAATACTGGGTGATGGCGCTGTCGGCGCCGGCGCGGGCCTTGCGCACAAAATTTGCCAGGTCATCTTCAAAATTGCGCGCCTGCGGATGCATCTCCGGGTAGGCGGCGACTTCGATATGAAAATGCTCGCCGGTTTCCGTGCGGATAAATTCCACCAGCTCATTGGCGTAACGCATCTCGCCGCTGGCCATGCCCATGCCGGAGGGCAAGTCGCCACGCAATGCGACGATGCGCTTGATACCGTTGCTTTGATACAGCTTGAGCAGGCTGCGCAGATCTTCTGCGCTGTCGCCCACGCAAGATAGGTGCGGTGCGGTCGGCACCTTCACTTCGCTATCCAATTGCAGCACGGTGTTTACCGTGCGGTCACGGGTGGAGCCACCGGCACCATAGGTGCAGGAGAAGAAATCGGGGTTGTAGCCCGCCAGTTGACGCGCCACGGCCATGAGTTTCTCATGGCCGGCGTCGGTCTTGGTCGGGAAGAACTCGAAGCTGTAACGGCGTTCTTGTGACATTAAAAAATCCCTTCAAGGCATCGGGCGTAGGGCGGGTTAGCGCCGCATGCCACCTGAGCAAAAGCTCGCGGTGGTATTTGCGCGGCGCGTAACCCGCCGAAGTGATCGGTGGATTACGCAGCGAAGCGGCCCACCCTACGGCTTGGCGTTTTATTAGTAGCGATACGCGTGTGGCTTGAACGGGCCTTGCTGCGGCACGCCGATGTATTCGGCTTGCTTGCTGGTCAGTTGGGTGACGACACCACCAAAGCCTTTAACCATTTCCAGCGCGACTTCTTCGTCGAGCTTTTTCGGCAGCACTTCCACGGTCAAACGTGCGGTCTTCTCGCCGGCTGGCAGGTCAGCGAATTTGGCGCCGAACAGCAGGATCTGCGCGAGCACTTGGTTGGCAAACGAGCCATCCATGATCCGGCTTGGGTGGCCAGTGGCGTTGCCCAGGTTAACCAGGCGGCCTTCCGATAGCAGAATCAGGTAGTCATCGTTGTGCGCGTCGAAATCGTTCGGGCCGGTGCGATGCACCTTGTGCACTTGTGGCTTAACTTCTTCCCAGGCCCAGTTTTTGCGCATGAAGGCGGTGTCGATTTCGTTGTCGAAGTGGCCGATGTTGCACACCACGGCACGCTTTTTCAGCGCCTTGAGCATGTTCGAGTCGCACACGTTGTAGTTGCCGGTGGTGGTCACGAGCAGGTCGATCTTGCCCAGCAAAGCGGCGTCCACGCAGCCTTCGCTGCCGTCGTTGATGCCGTCTTTGAATGCCGAGACCAGCTCAAAACCGTCCATGCAGGCCTGCATGGCGCAGATTGGATCCACTTCGGTGACCTTAACGATCATGCCTTCCTGGCGCAGCGACTGGGCCGAGCCCTTGCCGACGTCGCCGTAACCGATCACCAACGCTTGCTTGCCGGACAGCAAGTGGTCGGTGCCGCGCTTGATGGCGTCGTTCAGGCTGTGACGGCAGCCGTACTTGTTGTCGTTCTTGCTCTTGGTCACCGAGTCGTTGACGTTGATGGCCGGGATTTTCAGCTCGCCGCGAGCGAGCATTTCCAGCAGACGGTGTACGCCGGTGGTGGTTTCTTCGGTCACGCCGTGGATCTTGTCGAGCATGGCCGGGTATTTCTTGTGGATGATTTCGGTCAGGTCGCCGCCATCATCGAGAATCATATTGGCATCCCACGGCTGGCCATCTTTGAGGATGGTTTGCTCGATGCACCACTCGTACTCGGCCTCAGTTTCGCCCTTCCAGGCAAATACCGGGATACCGGCGGCGGCGATGGCGGCAGCGGCTTGGTCTTGGGTGGAGAAAATATTGCAGCTCGACCAGCGCACTTCGGCGCCCAGGGCCACCAGGGTTTCGATCAGTACGGCAGTTTGGATGGTCATGTGGATGCAGCCGATGACCTTGGCGCCTTTGAGCGGTTGCTCGCCGGCATATTTGCGCCGTAGGCCCATCAGGGCCGGCATTTCGGATTCGGCGATGATGGTTTCGCGGCGGCCCCAAGCAGCCAGGCTGATGTCAGCAACTTTAAAATCGGTAAAACCGGCAGGCGTAACAGCACTCATTGTGAGTCTCCATTCGTTCGTAAGATTCGAATGGGCGCCGTTGATGCGTCTAAGAAGCCGCTCGGTTGAGCAGCTTCAAGCCCTGGTGAGCAGGGCAACGCCCCATCCGAGCCTGACAGTTCATGGGAGGCATGAAGCTGCTGCAGCGCCCCTCGGACAGGTGGCGGGAGCGTGCAGGCAGAGCCTGCACGCAGAAAACTTGGCAATTATAGCCAAGCGTCGCGCCTTAGCCCAAGGTTTTCTGCTGTTCATGCTGAGCTATTTGCCATGCCCATAAGGCGCTTGGGTCATGGTATTGCGCGGCGCTTTTGGGCAGTCTGTGGGCTCTAATAACCAATAAATGGAGTTGCCATGACAATTGCTTACTGGTGTGTGCTGATCGCCTTGTGTCTGCCGTATCTGGCCACCGGCTATGCCAAATTTGCCGGCGGTGGTTTTGGTCCTGAGGCGAATCGCGACCCGCGGGCCTTTCTGGCCACCCTCGACGGTGCCCGCAAGCGTGCCGCCAGTGCTCAGCTAAACGGTTTTGAGGTGACCCCAGCCTTCGCCGCCGCGGTGATTATTGCCCATCTGGCCGGCGGCGCCGAGCAGTCAACCCTGAATGCCCTGGCCATCGCTTTTGTGATTAGCCGCGTGCTGTTCACTGTTTGCTACATCCGCGATCTGGGCCCGTTGCGCAGCCTGGTGTGGGCTGTTGGCATGGGCATTATTGTCAGCCTGTTTGTGGTTGCTGCTTAAGAACCTGTGCAGGGTCTGCTGCGGGCTTCGCGCACCCTGCGGCGTTGCGCCTTGTGACCCGCATGGATGCGGGAAATGCAGCAGGCCAGCAGGAGCTGGCGCTGCCCTGACCTGCGCTCGCGACGACCTTGCGCAGGTTCTGCCTCGCTGTCAAAGACGCGTCGAAGCGCGGATACTGGCGGCCATTTTGGTTCCCCGACAGTATCCGCCATGTCCCGTAGCTCTTTGTTTGCCTCTAGGTTGTTTGTTGTTCTGCTGGCCTGTTTGAGTCTGACCGCGTGCGAGCCGGTCGATCCGAACTCGCCGCTGGGCAAGCGCAAAACCCTCTTCAAGCAAATGCTCAAGACCAGCGAACAGCTCGGTGGCATGTTGCGTGGCCGGGTTAAGTTCGACGAGCCAGCGTTTGCCGCCGGGGCGAGCAGTTTGGCGACTTTGTCGCAGCAGCCTTGGCAGCACTTTCCCAAGGTCAAGGATGAAGGCAAAAGTAGCGCCAAAGATGAAGTTTGGGTTAATCAGCAGCGCTTCGATGAACTGGCCAAGCAACTGCAAAGCGCCACCGCCAATCTGGCGCTGGTCAGCAGCCAAAAACCGCTAACCCCAGCCAATTTGGCCAAGCCGTTCAAGCAAGTCGAGAACGCCTGCGAGGCCTGCCATAACGAGTTTCGCGATTATTGAGGTGTCTGCGCGGCATAAGCCGTGCTAAGGAAGGTTTAAGCGTCAGGGAGACGGACTCATGCAATTAACTCGGCGCCCGGTAACCGAGCCAGACCTCGCGGCCATCTGTACTTTTGCGCCCAGCGCGCAGGAGCTGTTTTTCTTCTATCCCAAGGCCAGTCACCCGCTGACGCCTGCGCAGTTGCAGGCGGCGATTGACCTGCGCAGCGATTCCACGGTGGTCGAACTCAATGGCGAGGTGGTGGCGTTTGCCAATTTCTATCGCTGGGAAACCGGCGGCAGCTGTGCCATTGGCAATGTGATAGTCGCGCCACATGCCCGTGGCTGTGGAGTGGCGCGTTATCTGATTGAGCAGATGATCGTTATTGCCTTTACCAGGCATCAGGCCGGCGAGGTGACAGTCTCGTGCTTTAACCAGAACGTCGCCGGCCTGCTGCTGTATTCCACGCTGGGCTTTACGGCCTATGGGATTGAGGCGCGGCAAGATAAAAGTGGCCAGCGCGTTGCGCTGATTCATTTGCGGCTGACGCGGTCAGTAAGTTAGCACGGGGTTACCCAGTCATTTGTAGCCGGACCGTGCCTGTTTGTTGCGGGGGCTCGATCAGTCGGGATCTGACAAATAGCGGCGGGTCAGTTCCTCTGCGCGCAGTTCACGCTGATCACTGAGCGCCTGCCAGAAACGCTGCGCCAGTTCTGGATGGTCGCGGTAAAACTGATGAGACAGCGGCAGATACCAGTCGGCTTTTAACAGCGGCTCAGGCAAAAAGCCTAGCTGTGTCTGCAGGCCCAATTTGCGCAAGTATGTGCGGGCGGTTTGGCGCTCCAATACGTAGCCGTCAAGACGATCAGCCGCCACCATTTTGAGTGCGACGTCCACTTTGTAGGAGGATTTTGCCAATGCGCCCAAGCTCTCTAGGCGCTGGTTGGCGATATAGCCGAGCGGGGCGCTTAAACCATTTTTCAGGCCGCTAAATTGCGTGCCATTCCACGCCAGCGTGCCGCCGTTGCGACTGATGATTGGGTAGTCAACTTGCCAGAGCCGATAGCCGGGCTGTACCGGCGCATTGGTCTGGGGGTCACGTCCGGGGAACTGTCCCCATGAATCACGGCTGGCCTGCCAGATGACGGCAAAGATGCCATCGGATTGACCTTGCTCTAGTTGCAGGATGCAGCGTTTCCACGGTTGGCGTTGGAACTCAATGCGCAGCTCAGCCTGTTGTGCCGCTGACTGAATAAGCTCGAGCAGTAAGCCATGTCCGGGCTCTCCATGGTCTGCTACTGCGGCGAAGAATGGCATTAAGTCCTGATTTTCATAGCAAATGCGTAGCACCGCGGGCGGCTCTGCCTGCGCCGCTGCAGACGTCAGTAGGGCAATAGCAAGAGCGGTGCGATGCGTTTTGGTCATGGTGACCTTGCAGTAATTAAGCGCAGCGACGTAGATATTTCAGGTTAGCTCAGATGATTAAGTTGCGCTTTGCTACTGGCTTGTGGATTCGCCCTGACACGCTTAAAAACCTGCCACCCCCGCCGCCTGCAATTGCCTGCGCAAGGCCAGCACTTGCGGCTGCCGAAAGAAGGCGTTGAGTTGCTGGGCGCGGCGGGCGCTGATGCCGGGTTCGGTTTGCCATTGTTGCGGGCTGCGCTGGGCCAGTTGCTCCCAGCTGTTGGGCAGCTTGGCGTTGCCGACCGACGGTAGGCCGAGGGCGCGTAGCCAGCTCAAAAAGGGCCGCCGGGTGGCGATTTGCAAGCTGTGGCTGAGGTTGCTGGCGCTGCGGGGGCCGAAACCTGGGGTGCTACTAAGCTGCTCTGGGCTCAGGCTTAGCCAATCGAGCAGGCCGTTGAGCTGTTGGGCTTTGAGCAGTTTGTCCCAGCTGCCGGGGCCGACACCGGGCAGCGCCAAGCCATGCTTGCCGCTTAACCAAACCAAGCGGGCGCGAAACTGGCTGGCGCAGGCGGGGCTGGTTTGCCAGCAACTGCCGGCGTGGTAATCGGCGGGGTTGGGCACGACCAGTTCAAGCCGTTGCGGATTGCGTGTCACCACGCTGTCAAGGCGCGGGATGGTCAGGCCGGCGAGGGCGATGGCGACTCGATCGCCGGGGCGGATGTCCAGTTGTTGCCAGCGTTGCAGGGAGCCGAGGCTGACGCGGCTAATGCTGCGATCATCCAGGCGCAGCGGTTGTAGGCTCAACACCGGGGTGATGCGGCCGGTACGGCCGATATTGAAGTGCACCGCGCGCACGTGCGCCAAGGCTTGGGTTGCTGGGTATTTCCAGGCGGCCGCCCAGCCCGGTGGCGTGGCTTGCCAGCGCTCGGCGGCGGGACGCGCGTTTTGTTTGAGTACCACGCCGTCGCTGGCAAACGGCAGTGCGCTGCGATACCAGCTGTCGCGCCAGTGCTGGGCTTGTTCGAAGCTGCTGATCGGCTGGCTAAGTTGCTGCGGCTGCTCAAAACCCAGGGCGCGCAGGCCTTCGAGGCGCTCGGTCATGCTGGCCGGGCCCGCGGGCCAGTCCCAAATAAACAGGTCGATTTGCGCGGCGTCGTTTGCGCTGAGCTGCTGCCTGGCCATTAATCCGGCGACTTTGCCGCGGGCACCAAGGCTGCCGTCTTTGGCCTGAATATGCCCAGGTAAGCGCCAGTAGAGTTCGCCTTGCAAAACCAGTTTGCCAGTGCTGGCCAGCGGCCGCGCCAGTGCGGGTATTTGCCGGGCATTGCGCGTCCAGTCTTGCCCGCTGTTGCCGTCGCCACGGCTGATGGCCTGTTGCAGGCGGCCGTCTTGAAACACCAGGGTCACCGCGACGCCGTCGACCTTGGGTTGAATCCACAGCTCTTTATGCGTGCTTATCCATTGGCGCACGGCGGACTCATCGGCGAGCTTACTCAGGCCGGTTTGTGCGACGGGATGCTTTAGCGGACCGCCACTGCTGGCCAGCGGATTATCGGCGCTGTTGCTGGCAAAGCAGCTGCGCAACAGTTCTAACTGGCTGCGGGCTTGGTCGTAGAGTTCGTCGGCGATCAGCGCGATGCCTTGGTGATGGTAGGCGTCGTCCCATCGCGCGATTTGCTGGCTGCGCTCGGCCAGCTCGGCTTGTGCCTGAGCTGGGCTTAGGTCGGGGCAGTCGGCGGCGACTGTGAGTTGGGTCAGCAGGCAAAGGGGTAAGGCAATCCAGCGTGGCATCGAGAGCATCCTTGCTCGGGGAGTGATGCTTGCAGCCTAGACGTTGGCCAATAAAAAGGCTCTGTCCCAGTTATGCGTTGCGAGGGACCTAAATTGGCGCGAGAGGGAATTAGCTTTGATACCTGTGCTGTCTGCACCGGCCAATCGCGGATAAATCCGCTCCTACAGGGTTGGTCAGCCGATGAAGTTATTGCAGGTGCCGGGTTTGTGTAGGAGCGGATTCATCCGCGAAGCGAGCGCGAGCACACTGGCTATCCTGCAGGACCATAAGCGCTCTTTGTCCCACCTTCATCAGGGTCACGAACCAGGTGAAGGTGGGACTTGCGTGTTGCAACACGTAACTGGGACATAGCCAATAAAAAGGCTATGTATCCGTTATGTGTTGAAACGTGTGGGCCCGCTAGATGATGCCTGGGGCGCGGTAATCCGTAGGGTGGGTTAGGCGCATGACCACGAGCTATCTGCTGATGCGTAGTCAGTTGCGCCGTAACCCACCAGAGGGGACAGGCCGATTAGCGCTTGGTGGGTTACGTGGCGCACCAATTGCGCAGTTGCTTTGCCAACCCGCCTCTGCGCCACTAACCCACCCTACGAAAGCTGCGTGCAACACGTAATTTTGACATAGCCAATAAAAAACCGGCCACTTGGGCCGGTTTCTATGGCGCCGCCGAACTCAGCGGTATTCGCACAGGTAAGCGGTATCGACTGCAACCTTGAGCTGGAACTTGCTGTTGGCCGGCACGGTGAACTGGCTGCCGCTGGCGAAGGTTTCCCAGCTGTCGCTGCCCGGCAGCTTGACGGTCAGGGCGCCGGCGACCACGTGCATCACTTCCAGCTGGTTGGTGCCGAATTCGTATTCGCCTGCCGCCATCACGCCAATGGTGGCGGGGCCTTCAGCCATGCCGAAGGCGATGGATTTGACGGTGCCGTCGAAGTATTCATTGACCTTGAACATCTGCAATTCCTCGAAAAGGGGGTTAAAAAATTGCCTGGAGCCATTTTTAACGTCGCGTAGCGATGGCCCGAAGGGTGGCCGCCATGGATGGCAGGCCATAAAAAAGGTCCGCCAGTATGCCCAAGCGCATTTTGCCCGTCATCTGCTTTGCACCGGCAGCACCAGGGGCAGCAGCCGGGCGGTATTGCGCGCATCTGTCAGGGCGCGGTGTTGCTGGCCAGTGAAGGACAGGCCGGCTAACTGCAAGGCGGCCTTCAGGCCGACCTGGCGCGGCAATTGGCGGGCCTCGGCGAAGCTTTGCTTGAGATTGAGGTGGGGCAGCCGACTGAGCTGGCTGAGCAGTTGCTGGCTGCGCCACTCGTGCTCGAGCTGGCGGCGGTCGTAGTCGCCCCAGCTGGCCCAGGCGCTCAGGTGCGCCCGATGGCTGTGCAGCCAGTGTTCGAATTGCGCCCAGACGCTGGCCATGGGCGCCGCGGCATCGACATCGGCCTGGCTGATCTGGGTCAGTTCGCGGCAGAAGTGGGTCAGCTGCGGGCGCCGCAGTGGCCGCACGAAACGCTGGAAATGCTCGACCTCATGCCCGGCGACGTTGACCAGGCTGGCGCCGATTTCGATGATCTCCATCTCCTGTAGAGGCCAGCCCCCTTCTTCGGTGGTGGCCTCCAGATCTATCACTAGCCAGTATTTCATCGGCACTCCATTGCGCAGGGTTTGAGTCGGCTGGGCTTGTCTGGCCCGGCGAAGCCCATGTTAGGCTGTTTTCCCTGTTATTCGGAGGTGAGTATGGCGAAGGTGGCCTTTATTGGGCTGGGTGTGATGGGTTACCCGATGGCGGGGCATCTGGCCCGCGCCGGGCATAGTGTCTGTGTCTACAACCGCACGCCGGCCAAGGCGGCGCAATGGCTGGCCGAGTTTGCCGGCACATCCGCCGCGACGCCGCGCGAGGCGGCCGCCGGGGCTGAGTGGGTGCTGGTCTGCGTGGGTAACGACGAGGATCTGCGCGGCGTGGTCTTGGGCGCCGACGGGGCTTTTGCCGGTATGACGGCGGGGGCGGTGCTGGTCGACCACACCACGGCCTCGGCGCAGCTTGCCCGTGAACTGGCGGAGCTGGCGGGCGAACGTCAGCTGGGCTTTCTCGATGCGCCGGTGTCGGGCGGCCAGGCCGGTGCGCAAAGTGGCGCATTGACCATCATGCTGGGCGGCGATACCGCGACCTATGCGCGTGCCGAACCGGTGATCCAGGCCTACGCGCGCATGACGCGGCTGATGGGCCCAGCCGGCAGCGGTCAATTGACCAAGATGGTCAACCAGATCTGCGTCGCCGGGCTGCTCCAGGGGCTCGCCGAAGCCTTGCACTTCGCCCAGTGCGCGGGCCTCGACGGGCAGGCGGCCATGGCGGTGATCAGCCAGGGCGCGGCGCAGTCCTGGCAGCTGGATAACCGCCACAAGAGCATGCTGGCGGGTGAATTCGAGTTAGGCTTCGCGGTGGACTGGATGCGCAAGGACTTGGCGATGCTGCTCGACGAGGCGCGCCACAACGGTGCCCAGCTGCCGGTGACGGCGCTGGTCGATCAGTTCTATGCCGAGGTCCAGAGCATGGGCGGTGGCCGCTGGGACACCTCCAGCCTGTTGCGTCGCTTGCAAGCACCCGAGTAACCCGGCTATCCACTTCCCGTCTGGCGCTGGTCTGAATCTGCCTGGGGCGACTGCTCAAGCGGGCTCGCACGACGTAAAATCGCTACCTGGTTCCATTGGTCTATGTGCTTGAGGTTGTCTTGCCATGAAGTGCCGCGCCGGCTGTGGTGCCTGTTGCATCGCCCCTTCGATCAGTTCGCCTATTCCCGGTATGCCCCAGGGCAAGCCGGCGGGGGTGCGTTGCATGCAGTTAACCGCGGAAAACCATTGCGCGATCTTCGGCCAGCCGGAGCGCCCGGCGGTGTGCGCCGCCTTTAGCGCCGACCCGGAGGTCTGCGGTGCGAGCACGGCCGAGGCGCTTCACCTGCTGGGCTGGTTGGAGCAGAGCACTGCCGCCGCGGTCTGATACTGTGCAGCATTGCAGGCATGGAGCTGGAGACGGGATGAGAAGGCTGGTGTGGTGGCTGTTGAGCGCTGTGCTCATGCTGGGCTGGGTCCAGGTGCAGGCGGCTGAATGGCGCCTGGTCAAGGATGAGGACGGTATCCAGGTCTATTTGCAGCGGGTGGCGGGCTCCAGCTACCAGGCGTTTCGCGGTGTCACCCGCATGCGCGCGGAGATGCCCAGGTTATTGGCCCTGCAGGAGGATGTCAGCGCGGCCTGCGCCTGGATTCATGCCTGCATCGAGCAGAAGTTGCTCAAGCAGCAGGGCAACTTGAGCTGGACCTACAGTCGTTTTTATAGCCCCTGGCCGGTGCAACCGCGCGATTCGGTGCTGCAGATCACCACCCAACGTGGCGCCGACGGCAGCGTCAGGCGGATTCTGCGGGGGGTTGCCGACTACCTGCCGCCGCAGCGAGGTTTCGTGCGGGTCAGCAAGGTGGAAGGCCAGTGGATCTTGACGCCGCAACAGGGCGGTGAGGTCGAGGTGGTCTATCAGCTGTATTCGGAGCCGGGCGGCAGCGTGCCGTCCTGGCTGGCCAACAGCTTTGTGGTG
>NZ_JAUYNT010000015.1 GCF_030698175.1 Pseudomonas sp. | reverse complement strand
TGAACGATGGATTTCTGTTTGATCGTGAGCAGATCAAGCCGAACCAGCAGGTGTTGAAAGGATTGGGCATCCATAACGGTACTCCTTGATGAGCACGCGTCTTGAGTTTAGACCTTGCAACAGTTAACGGGTACAGAGCCATAAAAAACGGCACCCGAGGGTGCCGTTTTTTATGACCGGTTAACTATCAATCACGCGCTTGTTCCCAGGACTTGAGCAGCTCGTTGTAATTGATGGTTTCACCCTTGGGCTTTTCGTTCGCCAGTTTCGGCTTGGGGGCGCCCGGCTGATCCAACCAGTACTGCGGGTCTTTCGCCTCGTTCAGCTTAGGACCGCACTCACCCAGCACGCCGGCGCGCTCCAGACGACCAAGCATGGTGTCCTGGGCTGCCGCCAGACCATCCAGCGCCTCTTGTGGCGACTTGTCACCACTGGCCGCCTCGGCGATGAACTGCCACCACAGCTGGGCCAGACGCGGGTAGTCAGGCACGTTGGTGCCGGTCGGGGTCCACTGCACGCGGGCCGGGCTGCGATAGAACTCCACCAGACCACCGAGCTTAGGCGCGGCGTCGGTCATCGCTTGAGAGTTGATATCCGACTCACGAATCGGTGTCAGACCAACCAGCGTCTTCTTCAGCGACACGGTTTTCGAGGTGACGAACTGGGCATACAACCAGGCCGCCAGACGCTGCTTGTCCGGGGTGGACTTGAGGAAGGTCCAGGAACCGGCGTCCTGATAACCCAGCTTCATGCCCTCTTCCCAGTACGGACCTTTCGGCGAAGGTGCCATGCGCCACTTCGGCGTGCCATCTTCGTTGACCACCGGCAAGCCCGCCTTGGTCATGTCGGAGGTAAAGGCGGTGTACCAGAAGATCTGCTGGGCGATGCTGCCCTGAGCCGGTACTGGCCCCGCTTCGGAGAAGGTCATGCCCCGGGCTTCCGGCGGCGCGTATTGGCGCATCCAGTCGACATACTTGGTGGTCGCATAGACCGCCGCCGGGCCGTTGGTGTCACCGCCGCGGGCGACGCTGGAACCGACCGGGCGGCAACCGTCTACCCGAATGCCCCATTCGTCCACCGGTAGGCCGTTAGGCAGCCCCTTGTCGCCACCGCCGGCCATGGAGAACCAGGCATCGGTGAAACGCCAGCCCAGGGAGGGGTCTTTCTTGCCGTAATCCATATGGCCGTAGACGCGCTGGCCGTCGATTTCCTTGACCTTCTCCGAGAAGAACTCGGCAATGTCCTCATAGGCCGACCAGTTAACTGGCACACCCAGCTCGTAGCCGTAGATTTCCTTGAACTTGGCCTTCAGCTCCGGACGCTCGAACCAGTCGGCGCGGAACCAATAGAGGTTGGCGAACTGCTGGTCGGGCAGCTGATACAGCTTGCCATCCGGCGCGGTGGTGAAGTCCAGGCCGATGAAGTCCGGCAGGTCCAGAGTCGGCGAGGTGAAATCCTTGCCATCACCGGCCATCATGTCGGTCAGCGGCACGGCCTTGCCGTAACGGAAGTGAGTGCCGATCAGGTCGGAATCGTTGATATAGCCGTCGTAGATGTTCTTGTCCGACTGCATCTGGGTTTGCAGCTTTTCCACCACATCGCCTTCCTGCATCAAGTCGTGCTTGAGCTGGATGCCGGTGATTTCACTGAAGGCCTTGGCCAGCACCTTGGACTCGTACTCGTGGGTGGCGATGGTTTCCGAGGCGACGCTGATGCTCATGCCGCGGAACGGCTCGGCCGCCTTGATAAACCATTGCAATTCAGCAAGCTGCTGCTCGGCGGTCAGCGTCGAGGGGGTGAACTCCGAACCAATCCATTTTTTCGCCGCCTCCTCATAGGCATCCGCCCAAGCGGCGCCGCTCAATCCGGACAACGTCAGCAAGGCAGCCAGCGCCATGCTATGTCGAGTTTTGTTGTTATTGTCGAACATAGAGACCTCCATCTCAGGTTTTTGGGCGAGGTAAGTCGGTTGCAGGTCACGAGTCCAGCGGTCGTGACCGACAGCAACCCGGCTTAGCCCCAACGCATCACTGCAAACAGCAAGAATAAGGACAGCACCGAGGCTATCCACACACTCCAATCGGTCGCGCCCACCACCAGCAGATGCAGGTAGGCGCTTCCCAGCAAACCGATAAACAGCCGATCACCACGGGTGGTGCTGATCGGCAAGAAGCCTTTGCGCTCAATACAAGGGGAGCGCAGTTCCCACGCCGTCATGCCTGCCAGAATCGCGGCGATAGTGCCGAAGAACAATGCGGTGGGCAGAGTCCAAGCCATCCAATCCATAATTTTTGCTCCTTAGACCCGGCCCAGGGCAAAGCCCTTGGCCACATGGTTACGCACGAACCAGATCACCAGCATGCCCGGCAGGATGGTCAACACCCCGGCAGCCGCCAGTACGCCCCAATCGATACCCGAAGCCGATACGGTACGGGTCATCACCGCGGCAATCGGCTTGGCGTTCACCGAAGTCAGGGTGCGCGCCAAAAGCAGCTCGACCCAAGAGAACATAAAGCAGAAAAACGCCGTGACGCCGATGCCCGAGCCAATCAGCGGGATAAAGATCTTCACGAAGAATTTCGGAAAGTTGTAACCGTCGATATAGGCGGTTTCATCGATTTCCTTCGGCACACCGGACATAAAACCTTCGAGAATCCACACCGCCAACGGCACGTTGAACAGGCAGTGAGCCAGGGCCACGGCGATATGGGTGTCGAACAGACCGATCGAGGAATACAGCTGGAAAAACGGCAGCAAAAACACCGCCGGCGGCGCCATACGGTTGGTCAACAGCCAGAAGAACAGGTGTTTATCGCCGAGGAAACGGTAGCGCGAGAAGGCATAAGCCGCCGGCAGCGCCACCGTCAGGGAGATCAGCGTATTCAAGGTCACGTAGTACAGCGAGTTAAGGTAGCCCTCATACCAACTGGGGTCGGTGAAGATCACCTTGTAGTTGGCCAGGGTGAAGCTGTGCGGCCACATGCTCAGGCCACCGAGAATCTCGGTGTTGCTCTTGAACGACATGTTCAGCAGCCAATAGATGGGCACCAGCAGGAACAGGATATACAGCCCCAGCACCACTTTTTTACGTAGGGTCATGGTCGGCCTCAGCGCGTCTTGTCGTTATGGGTCATGGCGGTATAGAACAGCCAGGACACCAACAGAATGATCAGGAAGTACACCAGGGAGAACGCCGCCGCCGGGCCCAGATCGAATTGGCCGATGGCCATCTGGGTCAGGGTCTGGCTGAGGAAGGTGGTGGCATTGCCCGGGCCGCCACCGGTAAGCACGAACGGCTCGGTGTAGATCATGAAGCTGTCCATGAAACGCAGCATCACCGCGATCAGCAGCACGCTTTTCAACTTGGGCAACTGGATATGCCGAAACACCGCCCAGGCCGAGGCACGATCGATACGCGCCGCCTGGTAATACACATCGGGGATCGCCCGCAGTCCGGAATAACAGAGCAGCGCCACCAGCGAAGTCCAATGCCAGACATCCATGATCAGCACCGTGACCCAGGCATCGCTGGTGTTGGCGGCGTAGTTGTAGCTGATGCCCATGCTGTTCAGCGCCCAGCCCATCAGGCCGATGTCGGCGCGGCCGAAGATCTGCCAGATGGTGCCGACCACGTTCCACGGGATCAGCAACGGAATCGCCATGACGATCAGCACCAGCGACGCCCAGCGGCCCTTGGTCGGCATGGTCAGGGCGATGGCAATCCCCAGGGGAATTTCGATCAGCAGCACGCAGCCGGAAAAAATGAACTGGCGCAGCAGCGAGTCATGTAGGCGCGTGTCCTGAAGCACCTGCCGATACCAATCGACGCCGACGAAATAGCGCGTCGAATGGTCGAAGATGTCCTGCACCGAGTAGTTGACCACCGTCATCATCGGCACGATGGCGCTGAACGCCACCAGCAGGAACACCGGCAATACCAACCACCAGGCCTTGTTGTTATAAACCTTCATGGCTGCACCTCCACTGATTGCGACCGAGCTTGCGTTGGCAGCTCTTGCACCAGGTATTCGTCGGCATAAAGCATCAGCCACTGCGCCGGAAAACTCAGATAGACCTGCTGTTGCGGCACCGGCTGGTCCTCCTGCAGACGCACTTTAAGCAGTTGCCCGTCCAGGCGCAGGGTGAGGATCTTGTAGGTACCCAGGTCTTCGAGGTGCGCCACCTCGCCGCACAGGGCGTCCTCGTTGGGGCCTTCCCAGACGTGGACGAACTCGGGGCGGATGCCGACTTTCAGGGACGTCCACTGCAGCTCATCCAGGCGCTGGTTGAGTGCCGGCGACAGCGGCAGCACGGTATCGGCGAAACGCACCCCGCCCGCGCAACGACTGACCTCGATCAGGTTCATCCCCGGGCTGCCGATGAAGTAGCCGACGAAGGTGTGGCTGGGCCGCTCGAACAGCTCGCGTGGGGTGCCGAACTGGACGATCTGGCCGCCGTACATCACCGCGATCTTGTCGGCGAAGGTCGAGGCCTCCAGCTGATCGTGGGTGACGTAGACCATGGTGATATTGAACTGCTCGTGGATCTGCTTGAGCTTGCGCCGCAGCTTCCACTTCAGGTGCGGGTCGATCACCGTCAGCGGCTCGTCGAACAGGATCGCCGACACATCGTCACGCACCAGACCGCGGCCCATCGAGACCTTCTGCTTCTCGTCGGCGGTGAGGTTGCTGGCTCGCTTGTGCAACAGTGGATGCAGCTCCAGCACCTCGGCGATCTCGTTGACCTTGGCCAGGATCCTGGCCTCGGCCATGCCCTGGTTGCGCAGCGGAAACGCCAGGTTGTCGAACACCGTCATGGTGTCGTAAACCACCGGAAACTGGAAAACCTGGGCGATATTGCGCTGCTCGGGATGCAGATGGTTGACCACCTTGCCGTCGAACTGCACCTCGCCGCGGGAGGGGCTGAGCAAACCGGAGATGATATTGAGCAGGGTCGACTTGCCGCAGCCGGACGGCCCGAGCAAGGCATAAGCACCGCCCTGCGCCCAGACATGGTTCATCTCGCGGATCGCATAGTCAACCGCACTCTTGGGCTCGTGGCTGTAGCTATGGGCGAGGTTGTGCAAACGTATCTCAGCCATCAGGCAGTCCTCGCTAAACGGCGGCTCGGCGCCTGGATCAACCGGCCATTGGCCTCGAAGACAAACAGTTTATGGGTCGGGATATAGATGAGGATCGGCGTATCGACGGCGTACTCGTGTACGCCCGGCAGATGAAGCACCAGCACGAACTGCTCATTGCGCACATGCAGGAAAGTTTCCGAGCCGCTGATTTCCGCCAGCTCGACGGTCACGGCCAACTCCAGATCGTCGTCGTTGGACGGCACCAGGCCGATATGGCTGGGCCGCACACCGAAGCGGTACTCGCCTTCGGCGATGCTTTGCAAATCGGAGTTGAGCGGAAAATGCACGGCGCCGGCGAAGCTCACTTCGGTGCCACTGATACGCCCCGGCATCAGGTTGATCGCCGGCTCCGAGAACAGCTCGGCGGCCAGCACATTCTGCGGCTGATGGTAGACCTCGGCGGCCTTGCCGCTCTGCACCACCCGCCCCTCATGCAGGATGGTGGTGGTGCCGCCCAGGGCCAGTGCCTCGTTCGGTTCGGTGGTGGCATAGATGGCGATGGTATGCCGCGCTTCGAACAGCTCACGCATCTCCTGGCGCAGCTCTTCGCGCAGCTTGTAGTCGAGGTTGACCAGCGGTTCGTCGAACAGAATCAGCGAAGCATCCTTGACCAAGGCGCGAGCCATGGCCGTACGCTGCTGCTGGCCGCCGGACAGTTCCAGCGGGTGGCGCTGGAGCAAGGCCTCGATGCGCAGCATCTTCGCCGTGGCATGCACTTTTTCGAGAATCTCGGCTTTGCTCACCCCGGCTTGGCGCAGCGGCGAGGCGATATTCTCGAACACCGTCAGGGTCGGGTAATTGATGAACTGCTGGTAGACCATCGACACGTTGCGCTGGCGCACCGAGACATTGGTCATGTCCGCGCCATTCATCAGGATGCGCCCGCTGCTTGGCTTGTCCAGGCCCGCCATCAAACGCATCAGGCTGGTCTTGCCGGACAGGGTGCGGCCTAGCAACACATTGAAAGAACCGGGTTCGAAGCTCAGGCTTACATCGTCGATGTGCACCTGCTGATCGACGATACGCGTGACATTCTCAAGCGTAAGTGACATGGGCCGTCCTATTTTCTTGTTATTTGCGTTCTAGCTGCCCAGTGACAAAGCGAGTTCCGTGCCAAGCGTCTACAAAGTCATATATGTGATTGTTTTACATAGGCTTATCTGAATATTGTCGCGGGTAACATTTTTCCAGGTGAACAGTTTTGAACAGTCGATATTGAACACTTGAACAGTCGAAGCGTTGACTTTGAACAGCCATAGGCGACACTGGGGGCACCTCGGCGCAGACCGAAACCCGATAAAAACAAGACCCACTGCGAGACTTTCATCATGGCTGAAGCTGCCAGTGTCCTGCCCCACAAGACCATCATTCAGGACTCCTGGTCGCGTTGCCGCGACTTCGGCCTGACCCACCAGAGCACGCCCATCTTCACTCAGCCCAGCCCCGGCGAAGTCTCTGCCCTGCTGGAAAGTCAGCACGCCCTGGTGCACACCACCCATAAAGAAGTGCTGCCCTACTACGGCAACATTCTGGCCAATTCCAATTGCCTGATCATGCTCGCCGACAACCAGGGTCAGGTGCTGCAGTCCTGGGGCGACCAGCGCTTTATCGAGCCCAGCCGCGCACCCGGCTTCGTCGCCGGGGCCAGCTGGCTGGAGCGCTACACCGGCACCAATGCCATAGGCACCGCCTTGAACTGCGCGCAACCGGTGCATATCCAGCACGATGAGCACTTCCTCAAGGTCAACCGTTTCATGACCGGCTCGGCCTCGCCGATTTTCGACGAGCAACGGCAAATGATTGCGGTACTGGACGTTTCCAGCGACAGCTACCTGCCGCCCGCCCATACCCTGGGCATGGTCAAGATGATGAGCCAGTCGGTGGAAAACCGCCTGATCCTCAACCTGTTCCAGCAGCGCTACTTTCAACTGACGTTCAATACCAGCCTGGACAACCTGGAAAGCCCCTGGGCCGGGCTGTTGATCTTCGATGAGCAAGGTCAGGTGGTATCGGCCAACCGCCGCGCCGACAGCCTGCTCGGCGTCAGTCTGGCGCGGGTGAATATCGAAAGCCTGTTCGACGTGCCGCTGCGCCACCTGCTCAATCAGCCCGAAGCCCAGCCCTTCAGCCTGCGCGCCGGCGGGCGTTTTCGCTTTCACGCTCAGGTCAAACGCCCGCAGCAACCTGCGCCGATCCAGGCCAGGGATTTCCGTCAGCCCATCGACCCTGAAGACAGCAGCAAAGGCTTTACCCTGGCCTCGATCAACCTCGGCGACCCACGCGTCGATAAAGCCGTACGCCAGGCCGAACGCCTGCTGGAAAAAGACATCCCGATCCTGGTGCATGGCGAAACCGGCGTCGGTAAGGAAGTTTTCGTCAAAGCCCTGCACCACGCCAGCTCCCGCGTCAAGCACGCGTTGATCGCGGTCAATTGCGCGGCCATTCCCGCCGAGCTGGTGGAATCCGAACTGTTTGGCTACGAAAAAGGCGCCTTCACCGGCGCCAACCAGAAAGGCAGCGTCGGCCTGATCCGCAAGGCCCATCTAGGCACCCTGTTTCTCGATGAAATCGGCGACATGCCACTGCGGGTGCAAGCCCGCTTGCTCAGGGTATTGCAAGAACGCTGCGTGCAACCGCTGGGCAGCAGCGAGCTCTACCCGGTGGACATCCGCCTGATCTCCGCCACCAACCGCTCGCTGCGCCAGGACGTCGACACCGGCCTGTTCCGCCAAGACCTCTACTACCGCATCAGCGGCCTCAACCTGGAGCTGCCACCGCTGCGCGAACGCACCGACAAAGCCGCCATGGTGCAACGCATCTGGGAATACCACCGCGAACCCCAGCAATGGGCCAGGCCCAGCCCAGAGGTGATGGAACTATTCGAGCGCCACCCCTGGCCGGGCAACCTGCGCCAACTCAGCAGCGTGCTGCAAATCGCCCTGGCCATGGCCGATGACCAGCCGATTCGATCGGAGCATCTGCCGGATGATTTTTTTGCCGATTTGCAGGAAATCGATGAGGGGACATCGGCAAGTGAGCAACCGGGGTTATTGGCCGCCGATGATGATGACCTGGCCAGCCAGTTTCAGGCCTGCGGCGGCAATATTTCGCACCTGGCAAGGCGCTTAGGCGTGAGCCGCAACACGTTGTATAAGCGGTTGAGGGAGCAGGGGCTGAAGCTTTAAAACGCTGTCATCGATCGCCCTTTGCACGGCAACGTTGCCACAGGCTCAACACCGAAAACAGGCGAGTTATTGCGGCGAATAGTGGACGAATTTAACTGATAATCGCCAAAACCGATCGAAACAAGCAAAACCGCCAACAATCGAGCAGCGCCGTTTGCTCACTCTCCATCTCGCGCCGTTAGCCGGCACTTGCCGGCATCCACAGTAAAGCCCCGAACCACCCCGGCTACTGTACCCTTCGCCCCCGGCCTTCACGAGTCAAACAACCCGATGAGTTTCCCATTGTGCCCTACAGTCGCCGCTTTACGAGCATTGGCATCATTTTGCCGAGCCCCACGAAAGCTACGTACATGGGGCTGAGCGATAACGGCCCTGGTTCTGTTGAGTGCCTGCGTCAGCGCGCCGCCTCCCCAGCCATCACCCGAGAGTGCGCCGATACGCTTTTTGCTTAGCTTCGACGACGGCCCGAGTAGCAGCCTGGGGCTCAACCCGACCGACAGATTATCGACGCCCTGGCAGACAACCCCGTCCAGCCCGGAATCAAGGCGCTGTTCTTTATCCAGACGCGCGCGCCTTACGCTGGCGGCGGCGCTCAAGGGCAGGCATTGCTGCGTCGCCAACAGAAAGACGGTCACTTGCTGGGTTTTCACACCGCCACACCTAGGCACTCCAATCACCGCTTCATCAGCCCGGCTGAACTGGAACAGTCGCTACGCGATGGCGTGGCCAATCTCAGCGCTGTCAGTGGCAAGCCGCCGCGTTTGGTCCGGCCACCGTTCTGGAACTACAACCCGCACACCTTTGCCGCCTACCAGGCGCATGGCCTGCATTTGCTGCTGACCGACCTGAGCGCCAGCGACGGCAAGACCTGGGGCATCAACGGCAGCCTGCGCCGGCGCAGCAACCTGCGCGACCAACTTGCACTGATAGCGACACAGATCCACACCGACCGCATGCCAGTGGTGGATGAGCTAATCCCGGTGGTCGTGACCTTCCATGACCTCAACACATACACCGCGCGGCATATGCAGGAGTACCTGCAGATTCTGCTGGATGTAGCCGTAGACGTCGGGCTCGCCACTGACGCCAAACCCTTCTATGACCAGCGCACGGCCCTCGAACGTGCAGCCTTGCAGCGCACCCTGAGCGACCCGCTGCAGTACGCGCGCCTGCCTGGCATATGGAACTGGCTATGGAACTGAGCCTTACTCCCAGTGACTCCCAGTGACTCCCAGTGACTCGCTGCAAGCCATTGTGATGACCTTTGCAGGGTGTGCCGTGCGCACGGGGCGCGCCCTCCTTCGCATGCAGCAGCGCCAGCAGCTGGATCCCGCAAAAGCCTGCGCCCAGCCAGCGCCAGCGCACCGCTCTTGAGCAGTTGCAGATGTTCAGGGCGTTGCTGGATAGCTGCACGACAGACTAATCCCCGATCAGCAAGAAGCCCCACACCCTCGCCAAGGTATGGGGTGTCTATCGCGCTTGCGTAGAACCCGGGCGACAAAAAGACTGTTCATCGCCCATACCGGGGAAACCCGCTGTGATTTTCCGGAAGAAGGATGACTATCGCTTCGCTCAACCTGCGCGGCCCACTCCATACCGCGAAAAAGAAAAAGGCCGCTCGAAAGCGGCCTGTCTAATCTGGCAAACGATTATTCCGCCAACCGCCAGCTAGTCACGCCCTTGCTGTCTTCCAGCACCACACCCAGCGCCGCCAACTGATCACGGATCTGATCGGACCCCGCCCAGTCTTTGTTACTGCGCGCCAGCAAGCGAGCCTCGATCAAGGCCTCAATGGCCTGCACATCAACCCGTCCGCCGACATCGCCACGCAAAAACTCGTCCGGCTCAAGCTGCAACACACCCAACAACGCCGCCAGCGACTTCAAGCGCGCCGCCAGGGCCGCAGCAGCAGGCAGGTCAGTATCACGCAGACGATTCACTTCGCGCGCCAACTCGAACAACACCGAGCAAGCACCGGCAGTATTAAAGTCGTCATCCATGGCCACGGTAAAGCGCGCGACAAAATCGTCGGCCGCCGCAGGCGCAACCGCTGGCAGGCCTTTCAGGGCGTTGTAGAAGCGCTCCAGGGCAGCCTTGGCCTCACGCAGATTGTCTTCCGAATAGTTAATCGGACTGCGGTAATGACTGCCAATCAGCAGATAGCGCACCACTTCTGGATGATATTTCTCCAGCACTTCACGAATGGTGAAGAAGTTACCCGAGGACTTGGACATCTTCTCGCCATTGATGGTGATCATCCCGCAGTGCAGCCACGCCTTGGCGTAGGGCTTGCCAGTAGCTGCCTCGCTTTGCGCGATTTCGTTCTCGTGGTGCGGAAACTCCAGATCATTGCCGCCGCCATGAATATCGAAGGTATCGCCCAGGCAGCAGGTCGACATCACCGAGCACTCGATGTGCCAACCCGGCCGCCCATCACCCCAAGGCGACGGCCAGCTCGGCTCGCCCGGCTTGGCGGCCTTCCACAGGACGAAATCCAGCGGATCTTGCTTGGCCTCATCGGGCGCAATACGCGCACCGATGCGCAAATCTTCGATGCGCCGACGCGACAGCTTGCCGTAGCCGACAAACTTGCCGACCCGGTAATAAACATCGCCATTCCCCGCCGCGTAGGCGTAACCCTTGTCGATCAGGGTCTGAATCATCGAGTGCATGCCGGCGATATGCTCGGTGGCACGCGGCTCCATATTCGGCTTGAGAATATTCAGCCGCGCCTCATCTTCATGCATCGCGGCAATCATGCGCTCGGTCAGTGCTTCAAACGCCTCGCCATTGTCATTGGCGCGATTGATAATTTTGTCGTCGATGTCGGTGATATTGCGCACATAGGTCAGCTCATAGCCGCTGTGGCGCAACCAGCGGGTGATCACATCGAAGGCCACCATGCTGCGACCGTGGCCCAGGTGGCAGAAGTCATACACGGTCATGCCGCAGACATACATGCGTACCTTATTGCCTTCCAGCGGCGTAAATACTTCCTTGGTTTTGCTTAGCGTGTTGTAGATCGACAGCGCCATCATTGCCCCCAGGAATCACGCAGAGTAACGGTGCGATTGAACACAGGTTTACCCGGCTTGGAATCTTTCAAATCGACGCAGAAGTAGCCTTCACGCTCGAACTGAAAACGCTCCTCGGGCTGCACCTGCGCCAGCGACGGCTCGGCGCGGCAACCGGTAAGCACCTGCAGCGAATTCGGATTGATGTCTTCAAGAAAGCCGGCGCCGTCTTCGGCTTTTTCCGGTTGTGCCGAACGGAACAGGCGATCATACAGGCGCACTTCGCACTCGATGCTGGCGGCTGCCGGCACCCAATGAATCACGCCCTTGACCTTGCGACCCTCGGGGTTTTTGCCCAGGGTGTTTTCGTCATACGAGCAGCGCAGCTCGACGATATTGCCTGCCGCATCCTTGATCGCCTCATCGGCGCGAATCACGTAGCTGCCGCGCAAACGCGCTTCACCACCCGGAACCAAGCGTTTGTAGCCGGCTGGCGCGACTTCTTCAAAGTCGCCGGCGTCGATGTAAATCTCGCGGGCGAACGGCAACTGACGCACACCCATATCCTGCTTGGGATGACGGGCCAGCTCGAGATTCTCGACCTGATCTTCCGGGTAATTAGTAATAACGACTTTCAGCGGTTTGAGCACGCACATGGCCCGCGCGGCGCTGGCATCAAGGTCTTCGCGGATGGCGAATTCCAGCATGCCGATATCAACCAAGCCACCGGCACGGTTGACACCCACCATGTCGCAGAAGGTGCGGATCGATGCCGGGGTGTAGCCGCGACGGCGATAGCCGGACAGCGTCGACATGCGCGGATCGTCCCAGCCACTGACGTGCTTTTCATCGACCAGCTGCTTGAGCTTGCGCTTGCTGGTGATGGTGTAGTTCAGGTTGAGGCGGGCGAACTCATACTGACGCGGCTGCGCCGGCACCGGCAAGTTGGCCAGGAACCATTCGTAGAGCGGACGGTGATCCTCGAACTCTAGGGTGCAAATCGAGTGGGTAATGCCCTCAATGGCATCCGACTGACCGTGAGTGAAGTCATAGCTTGGGTAGATGCACCACTTATCACCGGTCTGGTGGTGATGGGCATGGCGGATGCGATACAGAATCGGGTCGCGCAGATTCATGTTCGGCGCGGCCATGTCGATCTTCGCCCGCAATGCACGGGCGCCATCGGCGAACTCGCCGGCTTTCATGCGCGCAAACAGATCGAGGCTCTCGGCCACCGGGCGCTCACGGAACGGGCTGTTCTTGCCTGGCTCGGTCAAGTTGCCACGGTATTCACGGGCCTGGTCCGGCGACAGGTCATCGACATAGGCCTTGCCGGCTTTGATCAATTCAATCGCCCAGGCGTACAGCTGATCGAAGTAATTGGAGGCATAACGCACCTCGCCCGACCACTCAAACCCCAGCCACTTCACATCGCTTTCGATGGCGTCGATGTACTCCTGATCTTCCTTAGCCGGGTTGGTGTCATCGAAGCGCAGATGGCAATCACCACCGAACTCTTTGGCCAAACCAAAATTCACGCAGATCGCCTTGGCGTGCCCAATGTGCAGGTAACCATTAGGCTCGGGCGGAAAGCGCGTGATGATTTTCGCGTGCTTGCCGGCATCCAAGTCGCTCTGGACGATCTGACGGAGAAAGTTAGCAGGTGCAACGCTTGGGATTTCAGGCTTGCTCATGGGGTCCTTGATCATGCAGGTGCACAGCCTGGGTAGGCCGACTAAGTCAAAGCGCCTATGATAGCGAACCCGTCAAGCCCCTAACAGCCGCAAAGCCGCAAGGCGCAGCCGATAGGGCTTGAAATACCCAGGATAAACACCCATTTACCCCGCACGGCCTTGATTTATGCCCTCCGCACGCAGGGCAAGCGCCAGCCAAATCTGTTAAAACCCATCAATCACCCTCATGGCGGATTCCAGCATGATCAAATTGCACACCAATCACGGCGTTATCACCCTAAATCTGTTTGCCGACAAAGCTCCAGAAACTGTGGCCAACTTCATCGAGTACGTTAAAGACGGTCACTACGACAACGTGATTTTCCACCGTGTGATCAGCAACTTTATGATCCAGGGCGGCGGCTTTGAGCCGGGCATGCAGCAAAAAGCCACCCGCGCCACGATCAAAAACGAAGCCGACAATGGCCTGTCGAACAAATCCGGCACTGTTGCCATGGCCCGCACCAACGAGCCGCACTCGGCTTCTGCACAGTTCTTCATCAACGTGAAAGACAACGACTTCCTCGATCACAGCTCCAAGACTGCACAGGGCTGGGGCTACTGCGTATTCGGCGAAGTGGTTGAAGGCCTGGATGTGGTTGAGAAGATCAAAGCGGTTGCCACGGGCACCAAAGGCGGCCATCAAGACGTGCCACTGGAAGATGTAATCATCGAGCGCGCCGAGATCGTTGAGTGATCTTACTGATCTCTGATCTACACCTTGAAGAACAACGCCCGGACATTACCCGGGCGTTTTTATTGTTCTTGCAGCAACGCGCCAACGCGTGCGATGCGCTGTACATCCTCGGTGATTTCTTTGAGGTCTGGGTCGGCGACGACGACATGAGCCCTTATCAACACAGCATTGCAGCTGCGCTACGCCAACTCAGCGACAGCGGCACGGCTATCTACCTGATGCACGGCAACCGCGATTTCATGCTCGGCCAAGCCTTTTGCCAGCAAGCCGGCTGCACCTTGCTGCGCGATCCATGCCTGGTCAACTTATGCGGCGAACAGGTTTTGTTGATGCATGGCGACAGTCTGTGCACCAGCGATATCGGCTATATGCGCATGCGCAAACTGCTGCGCAACCCGCTGAGCCTGTGGATCTTGCACCATTTATCACTGGCTAAACGCCGTCAGCTGGCGCGCAAATTACGCAACGAAAGCCAAGTGCACACCCGGCAAAAAGCCACCAGCATTACCGATGTTACGCTGGCAGAAGTCCCGCGAATCATGGCGAAATATGGCGTGCGCACCCTGATCCACGGGCACACCCACAGACCCCAAACCCATACATTGGACGTTTCCGGCCAAGCCGCGCAACGTATTGTATTGGGAGACTGGGACCGGCAAGGCTGGGCCCTGCAAATCGACGAAAACGGCTATCAGCAAGCGCCCTTCGCACTCTAAAAGACTGTTAAAAGCCTGGCAGACTCGGCAGCGAGTCTGCCACCGACTGAGTTAAACGGCCGGCACACCACTGTGAAAGCGAAACTCGCTATCCGGCGACTCGATCAACTCCTGCTCCCCCGCCCTGACCTTCTCAATGACCCGCTCAACGTCGGCGGCCTCGCCGTACAGATAGGCGAGCTTCAGATACTTTTGAAAGTGCCGCGCTTCGCTCTTCAGCAAACCCGCGTAAAAAGCTGCCAGTTCATCATCCAGATGCGGCACCAAGGCCTCGAAGCGCTCACAAGAACGCGCCTCAATAAATGCCCCCACCACCAGAGTATCAACCAGTTTGACTGGCTCGTGGCTGCGCACCAATTTACGCAACCCCGAGGCATAGCGACTGGCCGACAGTTGCCGATGGGCGATTTGGCGCCGACGCATCAGGCGCTGCACTTGCTCGTAGTGCACCAACTCTTCACGCGCCAAGCGCGGCATGGCCTCGGTGATCTCAACATGGCTGCTGTACTTGGCCATCAAACTCAAAGCAGTTGAAGCGGCTTTGAATTCACAGTTCTTGTGATCCAGCAGCAAGGTTTCTTGATCAGCCAACGCCGCCACAACCCAGGCTTGTGGCGTTGGGCAGCCTAAAAACTGCTGAATATCTGGAAAATTCATCGCCCATCGCTCCCAAACAACCCGCGCACAGGCTCTTGCCTGTGCGCCGATCGAACTAATTTGCCGGTCCACCGCAACGGCTAACCGTCGTCAGCTAGCCGCAGCCATAAAAGCCAAGCATTATACGGACTTATGCAGCGCTAACGGCGGCCGAGAAGCCGCAAGAACTTGATGTGCATCAGGCTTGGCGCGGCAAAATTTGACTAAAGTAACTTAGCCAAAAATATTCTCAGGGAGATGATCATGCAGGCCATTCGCAGCATTCTGGTTGTAATCCAACCGCACCAGCCAGATGGCTTGGCTCTCAAGCGCGCCAAGCTGATCGCCGGGGTGACCCAGTCACATCTGCACCTACTGGTGTGCGAAAAAAACCATGATCACCAAGCCGAACTCGACGCCTTGGCCGCCAGCCTTAGCACCGAGGGCTTTAGTGTCAGCACCCAGCAAAACTGGCTGAGCAGCATTCACCAAACCGTTATCGCCGCGCAGCAAGCCGAAGGTTGCGGCCTGATCATCAAGCAGCACACGCCTGACAATCCGCTAAAAAAACTAATCCTGACCCCCGATGACTGGAAGTTACTGCGCTATTGCCCAGCCCCGGTACTGATGGTGAAGTCCGATAAGCCCTGGACTAACGGCACTGTTTTAGCCGCAGTGGATGCCGGCAATGCCGACGGCGAGCATCGTGCGCTGCACAGCAGCATTATCAACCATGGCTTTGACATTGCAGAACTCGCCCAAGGCGTGCTGCACGTGATCAGCGCTTATCCATCCCCCATGCTGTCGGCCGCCGACCCAACTTTTCAGTTAAAGGAAAGCATCGAGGCACGCTATAAAAACAACTGCCAAGCCTTCCTCAACGAACTGGCCCTCGCCCCCGAGTGCCTGCATATCGAAGAAGGCCCAGCGGATGTACTGATCCCCTTCATGGCCAGCAAACTCAATGCCGTGCTCACTGTGATCGGCACAGTGGCCCGCACCGGCATCTCCGGCGCACTGATCGGCAACACTGCCGAAGTGATCCTGGATACCCTGGACAGCGATGTACTGGTGCTCAAGCCTGACGATGTGATTGACCACCTGGAAGAGCTGGTCGCACAGCGCTAAGCGCCACATAACAAAAAAAACCGCTCACGAGCGGTTTTTTTGTGGCTTATATCGGCTAAATGTCAGCCTCCAGCCCTTCACGCAAAAACCGTGGGGCTATATAGCGCTCGTAATGCGCCTCTGAGAGCAAAAAGAACTCGCGGTCAATCGCATCGCGCAACTCGGGCAGCGCCCAGTTGCGAAATTCTGGCAGCAGCACCAAACCGTAAGCCTCGAGCTGACTGATCACCCGCGCGCCGCGCACTATCAACAAATAGGCCCAGCAATAGGGCGACTGCTGGGGCGCAAAACGAATCGCCCGCTGCTCAAGCTGCAGACGCAATCGCGCAGGATCAAACACCGCGACTTTGCCCTGCATGACCTGCACCAGCAGGACTTCCAGCCGCTGCAATACCGCCCGTTTGGCCTCATCGCCATACAGATTCCAGTTCACCACTTCGTGATGGAAACGCTTACAGCCACGGCAAACTAAATCACCGTAAACAGTGGAGCAGAGGCCGACGCAAGGCGTCTTGATGGGTTGCGTGGACATGGCGAGTCGATACACAGCGAAGAAAAGCGGCTGCCATCTTAGCCTTTTGTCTAGACCGACACCACGCAGGCCTTGGCTTTGCAGCTTAACTTTAGCGCCAACATCCAGTAGAATCGACGGGCCATTTTAGGCGCCGATCTTAGGCGCCGATGTCCGCTAGAAGCTGTTTTCAAAGCGTCACGAGCACAGACAGAGAGGCGTTGAGCAATTTTTGCGGGTTGCTCAGCCGGGTAAATGGCCCACTTCTCTGATCCGCCAGGAATACGTGTTTTAAGGTTGCCGACTTCGCTCACAACCTTAAGCGCAGCCCTCATCAGGCCCTACCTGCGGCGTAAAACTTTGAAAACAGCTTCTACTTGTTGGAGGCACTGAAACCTTGGTCAAACGGCTCAAAAAGCCGTACGACGCATGGTTCGGTGATTTCTGGATGCGCGTCCCGGACAACCGGCCGGGACCACTGATGAGGGTAATAACCGTGCTCGTAGCCTATCGCAAACATGTTGAAGAGCGTGCCGCTCAGGGCATCGTGCCCCAGCCGCTGAACGCCGAACAAACCGCAGCTCTGGTAGAGCTGTTGAAAAACCCACCGGCAGGCGAAGAAGCCTTCCTGGTTGACCTGATCACCAATCGCGTACCGTCCGGCGTGGATGAAGCGGCTTATGTTAAGGCCGGTTTCTTGTCTGCTGTCGCCAAAGGCGAAGCTTCTACCCCACTAATCAGCAAGCAACGCGCCGTTGAGCTGCTGGGCACCATGCAAGGCGGCTACAACATCGCCACCATGGTTGAACTGCTCGACAACGCTGAGCTGGCTGAAGTTGCCGCCGCACAACTCAAGCACACCCTGCTGATGTTTGATGCGTTCCACGACGTGGCCGAAAAAGCCAAAAACGGCAACGCCAGCGCCAAAGCCGTATTGGCTTCCTGGGCCGACGGCGAGTGGTTTAAAAACCGCCCAGCCACGGCTGAAAAAATCTCCCTGACCGTGTTCAAGGTGACTGGCGAGACCAACACCGACGACCTGTCGCCAGCCCCTGATGCCTGGTCGCGCCCGGATATTCCACTGCACGCCCTGGCCATGCTGAAGATGGCCCGCGACGGCATAGTGCCTGAGCAACAAGGCGCCATCGGCCCGTTGAAATTGATCGCCGAAATGCGCGCCAAAGGCTTCCCGGTTGCCTACGTGGGCGACGTGGTCGGTACTGGTTCTTCGCGCAAATCCGCCACCAACTCGGTGCTGTGGTTCTTCGGCGACGACATCCCGAATGTACCGAACAAGCGCGCCGGTGGTTTCTGCTTCGGTAGCAAGATCGCGCCGATTTTCTACAACACCATGGAAGACGCCGGCGCCCTGCCGATCGAATTCGATGTGAGCAACATCAATATGGGCGACGTGATTGACGTCTACCCATACGCCGGCAAAGTCTGCAAGCACGGCACCGACGAGGTGATCACCACCTTCGAACTGAAGACCCCAGTGCTGTTGGACGAAGTTCGTGCCGGTGGCCGTATCCCGCTGATCATTGGTCGCGGCTTGACCGACAAAGCCCGCGCCGAGCTGGGCCTGGGCCCAGTTGATCTGTTCAAGAAGCCTGAGCAACCGGCCGAAAGCACCAAGGGTTTCACCCTGGCGCAGAAAATGGTTGGTCGCGCGTGCGGCGTGACTGGCGTACGTCCAGGCACCTACTGCGAACCGAAGATGACCACCGTCGGCTCCCAGGACACCACTGGCCCGATGACCCGTGACGAGCTGAAAGACCTGGCGTGCCTGGGCTTCTCCGCCGACCTGGTGATGCAGTCGTTCTGCCACACCGCGGCTTATCCAAAACCAATCGACGTGACCACCCACCACACCCTGCCGGATTTCATCCGCACCCGTGGCGGCGTATCCCTGCGTCCAGGCGATGGCATCATCCACAGCTGGCTGAACCGTATGCTGCTGCCGGACACCGTCGGTACCGGTGGTGACTCGCACACCCGCTTCCCGATGGGCATCTCCTTCCCGGCCGGTTCTGGCCTGGTAGCTTTCGCCGCCGCCACCGGCGTGATGCCACTGGACATGCCGGAATCGATTCTGGTGCGTTTCAAAGGCAAAATGCAGCCTGGCATCACCCTGCGCGATCTGGTCCACTCGATCCCGTACTACGCGATCCAGAAAGGCCTGTTGACCGTTGAGAAGAAGGGCAAAATCAACGCCTTCTCCGGCCGCATCCTTGAAATCGAAGGTTTGACCGAGCTGACCGTTGAGCAGGCTTTCGAGCTGTCCGACGCCTCGGCCGAGCGCTCTGCCGCGGGTTGCACCATCAAGCTGCCAGAGAAGGCGATTGCCGAATACCTGCAGTCCAACATCACCCTGCTGCGCTGGATGATCGGCGAAGGCTACGGCGATGCACGGACCCTGGAGCGACGCGCCCAAGCGATGGAAGCCTGGATTGCCGATCAGCAACTGCTGGCCGCTGATGCCGATGCCGAATACGCCGAAATCATCGAAATCGACCTGAACGACATCAAAGAGCCGATTCTCTGCGCGCCAAACGACCCGGACGACGCTCGTCTGTTGTCCAGCGTACAGGGCCAGAAGATCGACGAAGTGTTCATCGGTTCGTGCATGACCAACATCGGTCACTTCCGCGCTGCCGGTAAGTTGCTGGAGAAGGTCGAAGGCACCCTGCCGACTCGCCTGTGGCTGTCGCCGCCGACCAAGATGGATGCCCATCAGCTGACCGAAGAAGGCTACTACGGCATCTTCGGCAAAGCCGGCGCGCGCTTGGAAATGCCCGGCTGCTCGCTGTGCATGGGTAACCAGGCACGGGTTGAGCCGAACTCCACAGTAGTATCGACCTCGACCCGTAACTTCCCGAACCGCTTGGGTGATGGTGCCAACGTGTACCTGTCCTCGGCTGAACTGGCTGCTGTCGCGGCAATCACCGGCAAACTGCCGACGGTTGAAGAGTACATGGTCTACGCGGCCGACATCGACAGCATGGCTGCCGACGTTTACCGCTACCTGAGCTTCGACCAGATCGCCGAGTTCCGTGAGGCTGCAGCGAACGCCACTATCCCGGTCGTTCAAGCTTAAGGTTCTAACGCTGTCGAAAAGCCCTGCCTCGCGGCGGGGCTTTTTTTTGCTTAAGCGATTGGCAACTCGACGCTAACTCGATAGCGTAGCGACAGCTTTAGCTGTTTAACCATTAAGGGAAACACCATGAAAAAATTGCTTCTCACCGCCTGCTGTTTACTGAGCCTGACGGGCTGCTCAAGCGAATACATCATTGCCACCACCGATGGCCAACTGATTACCACCGACGGCAAGCCGCGCCTGGACGAAGATACCGATATGTATCGCTTCGAAGACAGCCAAGGCCGCGACCAGCAAATCCAAAAGGCCACGGTCAAACAGATTCTCGAACGCTAAACACCGCTATACCGGTTTACCTGACCCCGCCCTGTGCGGGGTTTTGTGTTTATTCAAGGCATCAAAACCAGCGCTGGCATATCGCTTGCAATGTCTTTGTAAATTCTTACCTGCCAACGGCGGCAGGCACAAATCAGACAATGGCGTCGCTCAAAGGTCGGGTATTTCCCGACTGGACAGTGATTTTTTGTGCTTAAACGGAAAACTGCAATGACCGATGCTCACCCCCACAGCCGCACCGACAGTCTCGCCTGGGTTGCCGGCTCCGACGCCCCAGAAAAGAGCGTCATCAATCTAGGTTTTATGGCCCTCACCGACTCGGCCTCGCTAATCGTGGCGGCCACCCAGGGCTTTGCCCAGCCCTACGGTTTGACCCTCAACCTGCAACGCCAAGCCTCCTGGGCGACCCTGCGCGACAAGCTGATTAGTGGCGAGCTCGACGCCGCCCAAGGTTTGTATGGTTTGCTGTATGCCGTGCACCTGGGGATTGGCGGCACCCCGCCGGTGGACATGGCGGTGCTGATGGGGCTGGCGCAAAACGGTCAGAGCATCAATTTATCGCAACCCTTGCAAGCCCGCGGCGTGACCAGCAGCGAGGCGCTGTGCGCGCATGTGCATCAAAGCGGTGCAAAGCTCACCTTCGCACAAACCTTCCCCACCGGCACCCATGCCATGTGGCTCAATTATTGGCTGGCCAGCCAGGGCATTCATCCGCTTGAAGACGTCAACTCAGTCGTAGTGCCTCCCTCGCAAATGGTCGCCCACCTCCAAGCCGGACGCATCGATGGCTTTTGCGCCGGCGAACCCTGGGGGGCCCAGGCGATTGGCGAGCAACAAGGTTTCACCCTGGCCACCAGCCAATCGATCTGGCCTGACCACCCGGAGAAAGTCCTGGGTTGCACTCGCGCCTTTGTCGAGGAGTACCCCAATACGGCCCGCGCACTGGTCATGGCGGTGCTGGAAGCCAGCCGCTTTATCGACGAGAGCGAGGAAAACAAACGCAGCAGCGCGCAGCTGATCTGCGGCAGCGACTATATTGATACGCCGCTCAATAGCATCTTGCCGCGCTTTCTGGGCCAATACGAAGATGGCAATGGCCATGCCTGGCTCGATCAGCAACCGCTGCGCTTCTTCGGCAATGGCGAGGTCAACATGCCCTACCTCTCCGACGGTCTGTGGTTTATGACCCAGTTCCGCCGCTGGGGTTTATTGCGCAGCGATCCCGACTACCTGGCCGTTGCCCAGCAGGTTCAGCAGCTTGAGCTGTACCGCCAAGCCGCC
Organism: Pseudomonas sp.; assembly: GCF_030698175.1. Classification (GTDB taxonomy): domain Bacteria; phylum Pseudomonadota; class Gammaproteobacteria; order Pseudomonadales; family Pseudomonadaceae; genus Aquipseudomonas. The sequence continues at coordinate 147,181 of NZ_JAUYNT010000015.1, read as the reverse complement.
AGCCATCTGGGCATTGCCATTCCAGCCGACGCCATGCGCAGCTCGACCCTGATTGATGGCAAACTATGGGATGGCAGCGATCCCGCAGGCTACGCCCGCAGTTTTGAACTGCACGCGTTAAGCGATGCCCGCCAAACTCTCGTCTCATGCTAGGGAGACTGTCGTTAATGGAAACTTCGTCAATGGACCCGTCTGCAATGGGCATAGCTGCAAAAATGTTGCGCATCTTACTGATCAATGACACCCCGAAAAAAGTCGGCCGCCTGCGCGCCGCGCTGATCGAAGCCGGCTTTGAGGTGATCGACGAATCGGGCCTGATTATCGACCTGCCGGCGCGGGTCGAAGCGGTGCGCCCGGATGTGATCTTGATCGACAGCGACTCCCCGGGCCGCGACGTGATGGAGCAAGTCTGCCTGGTGACCCGTGATCAGCCGCGGCCGATAGTGATGTTTACCGATGAGCAAAACCCCGACGTGATGCGCCAGGCGATTCAGTCGGGAGTGAGCGCCTACATCGTTGAGGGGATTCAGTCGCAGCGCCTGAAACCGATCCTCGACGTGGCCATGGTGCGTTTTGAAAGCGACCAAGCCCTGCGCGCCCAGCTGAACGCCCGCGACCAGCAAATGGCCGAGCGCAAACGGGTCGAGTTGGCCAAGGGCATGCTGATGCAGATGAAAAACTGCAACGAAGAAGAGGCCTACACCCTGATGCGCCGCCAAGCCATGAGCCGCCAACAGAAGCTGATTCAAGTGGCCGAACAAATCATCGCCATGAACGATCTGCTCGGTCAGTAAGCGCCTGCACCCGCTGCTCGCCAGTTGTAGGGTGGGCTTCAGCCCACCGCCCAGCGCAAAGTTCTTGGTGGGCTGAAGCCCACCCTACCCATCCCCCAACATTCAATCCGGGCACCTCGACAACCACGCCACGCCCACGTATCTTCGCCACTGGCCAGTGCACTGGCCAACGTCGCTCGGACGGTTCCGGGCGCTTACGTCTTCGAGGTTCACATGGCCGAACAGCCTTCGCCGCGCCGCTTTGCGCGCATTGATCGTCTCCCCCCTTACGTCTTCAATATCACCGCCGAACTGAAAATGGCTGCGCGCCGGCGTGGCGAGGACATTATCGACTTCAGCATGGGCAACCCCGACGGCCCCACGCCGCCGCACATTGTCGAGAAAATGGTGCAAGTCGCCCAGCGCGAAGACACCCACGGCTACTCCACCTCCCGCGGTATTCCACGCCTGCGCCGGGCGATTTCACGCTGGTACAAAGACCGTTATGCGGTGGAGATCGACCCCGACAGCGAAGCCATAGTCACCATCGGCTCCAAGGAAGGCCTGGCACACCTGATGCTGGCCACCCTCGACCATGGCGATACGGTGCTGGTGCCCAACCCCAGTTATCCGATTCATATCTACGGCGCGGTGATCGCCGGCGCCCAGGTGCGCTCGGTGCCGCTGATTCCGGGGGTGGATTTTTTTGCCGAGCTGGAAAAAGCCATCCGCGAAACCATTCCCAAACCGAAGATGATGATCTTAGGCTTTCCCTCCAACCCCACCGCCCAGTGCGTGGAACTGGAGTTCTTCGAGCGGGTGGTGGCGCTGGCCAAGCGCTACAACGTGCTGGTGGTGCATGACCTGGCCTATGCCGACATCGTCTTCGATGGCTGGAAGGCACCGTCGATCATGCAAGTCGAGGGCGCCAAGGACATCGCCGTGGAATTCTTCACCCTGTCCAAGAGCTACAACATGGCCGGTTGGCGCATCGGCTTTATGGTCGGCAACCCGGAGTTGGTCAACGCCCTGGCGCGGATCAAGAGCTACCACGACTACGGCACCTTCACCCCGCTGCAAGTGGCCGCGATTGCTGCGCTGGAGGGCGATCAAACCTGTGTGCAGGAAATCGCCGAGCAATATAAGCAGCGCCGCGATGTGATGGTGCGCGGCCTGCACGAAGCCGGCTGGATGGTCGAAAACCCCAAAGCGGCGATGTATATCTGGGCCAAAATCCCCGAACCCTACGCCCACCTTGGCTCTTTGGAATTTGCCAAAAAGCTGCTCAGCGATGCCAAGGTATGCGTGTCACCGGGCATCGGCTTTGGTGACTATGGCGACGATCATGTGCGCTTCGCCCTGATCGAAAACCAGGACCGCATCCGCCAAGCCGTGCGCGGGATCAAAGCCATGTTTCGCCACGATGGCTTGATCGGCAAGCCGGATGCGCGCAAGCCAACTGAAGCTCGCGACTAACTAATGCCACCCATTCGCGCTGCCGCCTGGCAGCGCGATTCACCCCGCCCCAACTTAGCCCGTACTTCCCGCCCACAACGCACCACGCCATTGCGTGCATGTCCATGCATTGCACCAAGGCAATTCAATCCGCTGCTCGCAGCCCGCGCAACAACACGCATAAAGCCCTTCGCAAAAAACATCTAACTAACTGTTTATAAACATAAAATAAAATACTTTTAAGACTTGGCAAGGGCTTTGCAGTTGCTCCACTACCACGTCTTAGGATCGCCAACGGCGGTGATCGGGACGAACTGACAAAGACGTCAACGGTAGCCACCTCTGCTTGCAGAGAGGCCTACCCGCGACGTTTTTTTTGCTTCTGACCGTGAGGATTAACCATGCGCAGCACTCGTAATCGCCGTAGCTTTATCAAGTCCGCGTTGGCCAGCCTAGGTTGCGCCGCCCTCTTCAGCCTGAGTCCTTTGGCCGCCAGCTTTGTACAAGCCGCCGATGCGGAAAAAGCCGAACTCAAGCTCGGCTTTATCAAGCTGACCGACATGGCCCCGCTGGCCATTGCCTATGAGAAAGGCTATTTCGAAGAGGAAGGCCTGTACGTCACCCTTGAGGCCCAAGCCAACTGGAAGGTCTTGCTCGACCGGGTGATCAGCGGCGAACTGGACGGCGCGCACATGCTCGCCGGCCAACCCTTGGGCGCGGCGATCGGCTTCGGTACCCAAGCCAAAATCGTCACCGCGTTTTCCATGGACCTGAACGGCAAAGGCATTACCGTCTCCAACGATGTCTGGAAGGAGATGAAAAAACACCTACCGATGATGGCCGATGGTAAGCCGGTACACCCGATTAAGGCCGATGCCCTAAAGCCGGTGCTTGAGCAATACAAGGCCGCTGGCAAACCCTTCAATATGGCCATGGTGTTCCCGGTTTCCACCCACAACTACATGCTGCGCTACTGGCTAGCCGCCGGCGGCATTAACCCCGGCCTGTACGCGCCAGCCAAAGGCGACACCAGCGGCAATCTGAATGCGGACGTACTGCTCTCGGTTACCCCGCCACCGCAAATGCCCGCCACCATGGAAGCCGGCACCATCAGCGGCTATTCCGTCGGTGAGCCGTGGAACCAACAAGCCGTCACTAAAGGGGTTGGCGTGCCGATTGTGGCTGACTCGCAAATCTGGAAGAACAACCCCGATAAGGTCTTTGGCGTAACCCAAAACTGGGCCGAAGAAAACCCGGAAACCCATAAGCGCCTAGTCAAGGCGCTTATCCGCGCCGCCATGTGGCTGGACGCCGATAACAACGCCAATCGCATGGAAGCGGTCAATATCATCTCGCGGCCTGAATACGTCGGTGCCGATGCCAAGGTTATCGCCAACTCGATGACCGGCACCTTTGAGTACGAAAAAGGCGATAAGCGCGCCGAGCCCGACTTCAACGTGTTCTTCCGCCACAACGCCACCTACCCGTTCTACTCCGACGCCATCTGGTACCTCACACAAATGCGCCGCTGGGGCCAAATTGGTGAAGCCAAGCCAGACAACTGGTACTTGGAAACCGCCAAAAAAGCCTACAAGCCTGAGGTGTATCAGCAAGCAGCCGCTGAACTGGTCAGCGAAGGCAAAGCCAAGTCGAGCGATTTCGTGGCTGCTAACGAAGAAGGCTTCCGCGCCCCAAGCAGTGACTTTATCGACGGTCTGACCTACGACGCGCGTAAGCCTAATGCCTACATCGAGCAATTCAAGATCGGTTTGAAGGGCAATGAAACGCCGTAACCCTTCAGCGAGTTAATAGCTCTGCCGTAAAAAACTGCTGAACCTGTGGCAGCCGGAGCCCCGGCTGCCCATTCCAGAGAGGACAAGACGATGAGCAACCCAGCCGTCGCCGAAACAATTCAGAACACCCTTAAAGCCGCTCGGCGTGAACGCCTTAAGCGCGTGCTGCCGGGCATCATTATGCCGCTGGTAGGGATTCTGGCCTTCTTGCTGTTCTGGCAACTGGTCGCCAGTAACATTCACACCAGCCTCGGCCAGTTCCCAGGACCTGCCCAAGTGGCCAGCCAATTTAACGGCTTGATCGATGCGCACGTGGCCGAGCGGCACAAAGCCGTGATTTTCAAAGAGCGCCAAGCCGCACGCAATGAAGCTCTACTGGCCAAAGACCCAAGCGCAACAATCAGTCGCGCCGCCTACACCGGCAAGCCAACCTTCTTTAAACAGATCTTCACCAGCCTCTATACGGTGCTGAGCGGTTTTCTGCTGGCCTCGCTAATCGCCGTGCCGCTGGGGATTGTCTGCGGGTTAAGCAAAACCATTTACACCGCCATCAACCCGCTGATTCAGATTTTCAAACCCATCTCGCCGCTGGCCTGGCTGCCGCTGGTGACCATCGTAGTCAGCGCCGTGTACACCAGCCAAGACCCGCTACTGGCCAAGTCTTTCATTATCTCGGCGCTGACCGTGGCGCTGTGCTGCCTGTGGCCGACGCTGATCAACACCACCGTCGGCGTCGCCAACCTGGATAAAGACATGCAAAACGTCAGCCGCGTGCTGCGCCTGTCGCCCATCAGCCATGTTCGCCGCATCGTCATTCCGGCGGCCATACCGATGATTTTTACCGGCCTGCGTTTGTCGCTGGCCACCGGCTGGATGGTGCTGATCGCCGCCGAAATGCTGGCGCAAAACCCAGGCTTGGGTAAGTTCATCTGGGATGAATTCCAAAACGGCAGCTCCGACTCCCTGGGGCGGATCATGGTTGCAGTGATCGTCATCGGTCTGATCGGCTTTGCCCTCGACCGCCTGATGCTTGAACTCCAGCGTTATGTCAGCTGGGACAAAAATGCCGACCTGCGCTAAGTCTAACTATCCACTCCCAACTATCCACTCCCAGGATCTCAGGAGCCTGCCATGAGCACTGCTACCCACCTTGAACTGTCCAATGTCGGCATTAGTTTCCCCACCGACAAAGGCCTGTACTGCGCCTTGCAGGACGTTAATTTAAAGATCACCAAGGGCGAGTTTGTCTCGCTCATCGGTCACTCCGGCTGTGGTAAATCCACCGTTCTCAACATCGTCGCCGGGCTTTACCAAGCCAGCACCGGCGGGGTGATTCTCGATGGCCGCGAGGTTAACGAACCCGGCCCGGAACGCGCCGTGGTGTTTCAAAACCACAGCTTGCTGCCCTGGCTGAGTTGCTACGAAAACGTCGAACTGGCGGTGCGCCAAGTATTTAAAGGCAGCAAGAGCCGGCGCGAGATGCGCGAGTGGATCGAGCACAACCTCAGCCTGGTGCAGATGATGCACGCCAAAGACAAACGCCCCAGCGAGATCTCCGGCGGCATGAAGCAACGCATCGGCATCGCCCGCGCCCTGGCCATGCAGCCCAAGGTGTTACTGATGGACGAACCCTTCGGCGCACTGGACGCCCTCACCCGCGCCCACCTGCAAGACTCGCTGATGGAGATTCACGCCGACCTGGGCAACACCGTGATAATGATCACCCATGATGTCGACGAAGCCGTATTGCTCTCTGATCGCATCGTGATGATGAGCAACGGCCCGGCCGCCACCGTCGGCGATATCTTGCAGGTAGATTTGCCACGGCCACGCAACCGCATGGAGTTGGCCCACGACCCGCGTTATCACCACTACCGCGCCGCCGTGCTGGAGTTTCTGTATCAGCGCCAGCACCGCCCGGCAGCCTAGCGCTGTGGGGATTCACCTGGCAGGTGTTGCCGTCTGGCTGCGCCTGCCTCTGCCAAGCTGGGTAAGCCCTGGCAGAGCTGGTAAACTCGGGCCATCTGAGTCTTGCCGAGAGCTACAACGTGGAACTGTTTAAAGAATTCATCTTCGAATCCGCACACCGCCTGCCCCATGTTCCAGCGGGGCATAAATGCAGTCGCCTGCATGGCCACTCGTTTCGCGCCGCGATCTATATCGAGGGTGACGTTGACCCTTACACCGGCTGGATTCGCGATTTCTCCGAGATCAAGGCGATCTTCAAGCCGATCTACGAGATGCTCGATCACAACTACCTGAACGAGATCCCCGGCTTGGAAAATCCCACCAGCGAAAACCTCGCCAAGTGGATCTGGCAACAACTCAAACCGCTGCTGCCAGAACTGTCACGCATCCGCATCCACGAAACCTGTACCAGCGGTTGCGAGTACCGCGGCGACTAACAGGCCGTTGAAAAACTACCTGCGTTGCCGATACGGCGTTAAAAACAGGCTCGGACTGCTCATTTACAACTCGTAAACTCCGCGTCCTCGCCTGTTTTTGCCTTGTCTCGGCTGCCTCGCCTACATTTTTCAACGGCCTGCTAAGCGCCAACTGAGCAACACGCCAGGCAGCACAGCAAACCACCTACGGGTGGTTTTGTCGTTTCTGGGCAGCCAAACTTTTGGCTGGATTAGCGCTTTTGCACGCCCACACGCAGCTCACCACGGCAAAAACGTGATGCATGCGGCACCTGCACCCAGGTGGCCGCGCTACTCTCCCTGGCACTTGCGTACAACAATAAAAATAATGCCCACAGGTGCTGCCCATGGACTGCCAAGAAACTCGCGCGGGGGTACTGCGCGAAGACTTGCTGCACTTGCTTTGCCGCGCACAAGACTTCCCCCTGACCCTGCTGCTGGCGCCGGCCGGCTCAGGGAAATCGACGCTGCTGAGCCACTTTCGCGCCAGCCACAACGCTCGCTTGGTGGCCTATTACCCGATCCAGGTCGGCGATAACGACCCGCAGCGGTTCTTTCGGCGCCTGATCGAATGCATCCGCGCCCAGGTCAGTGACTTCGATTTTTCCTGGTTCAACCCGCTGGAAACCAGCCAAGCCCCGGTACTGGTCGGGGAGCGCCTGGCCGAGGCCTTGGCGCGGATCGACGCAGGCCTGTACCTGCTGCTGGACGACTTTCAATCCATTCACCAGCCGAGCATCCTCGAGGTGATCGCCGCGTTGCTGGAGCAATTGCCGAGCAATATTCGGCTGATTATCTCCAGCCGCAAGCACCCAGGTTTCGCCCTCAGCCGGCTCAAACTCGACAATCAATTGCTCTGCATCGACCAGCACGACCTGCGCTTGTCGGCGGCGCAAATTCAGCAACTCAATAGCCATTTGGGTGGGCCCGCGCTGCCAGAAAACTACATCGCTAACCTGCTGGAAATGACCGAAGGCTGGGTCGCTGGAGTCAAGCTGGCGCTGCTGGCCTACGCCCGTACCGGCACCATCGCCTTGCAACGTTTTAACGGTAGCCAGCCGGAAATCGTCGATTACTTTGGTCATGTGGTGTTCAAGGATTTAGCCCCGCCACTGCGCGAGTTTTTACTCTGCAGCGCGATTTTTGAATGTTTTAACGGCCCGCTCTGCGACAACGTATTGCAACGTACCGACTCGGCGCTGCTGCTGGAGCAATTAGCCGAACGCGAGTTATTTATGCTGCCGGTGGAAAACCAGCCCGGTTGGTTTCGCTATCACGCCCTGCTGCATGACTTTTTAAACAGCCGCCTGGCCATCGAACAACAGTCACTGATCGCCCAGTTGCACAGCCGCGCCGCCGCCTATTACATGGCTTGTGGCAAGCAGGATCAGGCCATGCAGCATGCCCAACGCAGCGGCGACCAGCCGCTGTTTGAGCAGTTGCTGGCCAGCAGTTGTGCGGCGTGGATTCCGGCCGGGGAATTTGGCGAGATCATCAAATGGGTCGAACCGCTGGCCGAAACCACCCTGCTGGCCAACCCCAGGCTATTGGTGCCGCTGATCGGTGCCCTGACCCTGTCGCGGCGTTTTCACCAAGCCCGCTATTACTTGGAAACCCTCAAGAGCCTGCCGCCCATGGCCAATGGTCAACCATTGTTTGAGCCGCTGACTGAACAGTTTCTGTGGCTGAACCTGCAGCTGTTTCAGCACGATCAGGATTTTCGTCTCAGTCAAGACTGCAGCGCCCTACTCGCCCCCGGCGTGCACCGCGGGATACGCGCCGTGAGCCTGACGATTATTGCCTATCACCACTTGATCGATGCCCGCCTGGAAACCGCCATTCGCTTTGCCAGCCAAAGCAAAGAGCTGCTGGCACAAAGTGGGCACAGTTTTTTTGAAAGCTACGCCGACCTGATTATCGCCCTGTGCAACCGCTACGCCGGGCGCACCAGCAGCGCTCGCAAAGAGGTCTACAGCGACTATCAGCGCACCGACCAAACCTCGCCCGCCTGGGTCAACCGCGCCACGGCCATGGTGGTGTCGCTGTATGAGCAGAACCAGCTCGGCGCGGCGCAACAGCTCTGTGAAGACTTGATGGCAATGGTCAACTCCTCCTCGGCCACCGAGGCGATTGCCACCGTGTACCTGACCCTGTCGCGGTTGCTGCATCAACGTCAACAGCTGGTGCGGGCCAGTCGCCTGCTGGAGCAACTGGCGAATATCTTGCAGCTGGGCAACTACGCCCGCTTCGTCAGCCAGTTGGCGCAAGAGCAGATCCGCCAAGCCTATCTCAGCGCCAATCAGCCGGCTTTGCAGGCCCTGGCCCAGCGCTATCAGTTGGCCGAACGGCTGGCCGCCGGCGACTGGGAAAGCACCCGCAGCTATGACGAATGCTGGGAGCGTTACGGTCTGGCGACCGTGTACTGGTTACTGGCCCGGGGCGCCAAGGGCCGGGCGGTACGCATTCTCAAGGTGTTGGCCGAGTCGCTGCGCCTGAGCGAGGTCAAGACCCGCGCGCTGATCATCGAGGCCAATCTACTGGCGCTCAATCCTCAGCAGCAAACCAGGGAGCTGCAAGTACGCGAGCTGCGCCAGCTGATCGCCCAATACGGCATCAGCAATTTCAGCCGTTCGTTGTATGACGAAGCGCCAGGCTTCGGCGCCGAGTTACTGCGCTTGAATCCACAGCAGCTGATGGATATTCCAGACAAATACCGCGAGTCCTATGCCGAGTTTTTCCTTGCCGAACGCCCAGCAACCAAACCCTCGGCCGATGTGACCAGGCTGCTGACCGACAAGGAGAGTGAAATCTTCAACGGCCTGCTAAACGGCTTATCCAACAGCCAGATCAGCGCGCAAACCGGCGCGGCGCTGTCGACCACCAAGTGGCACCTGAAAAACATCTACGCCAAATTGAATGTCGCCAACCGCACCGAAGCGATTCTCTGCGTGCAACCGCGCACAACATAAAATCAGGCGATGTACCCGTTATGCATTGCAAAGCGCAGATTCGCTAGCTGCTGGGTTACCAGCGTACTCACGCGTACTTCGCGGTGCCCTTGGTTACAAAAAGCCGCTCCTACACAAGCCCAGCACCTGTAGCGATGTGATCAGATGCCCCACCTGTAGGAGCGGATTTATCCGCGATAGGCCGGTGCAGACAGCACAAGCATCGCGGCTAAAGCCCCTCCCACAAGGCTGCCGGCGTTCAACAATTAACGGGTACATAGGCCCGCCCGGCTTACCGATTTCTGCCCCCAACCCCTCCCAAGGAGGGGGCGAGCAGCCGCTCACCTCTACTAAGCTCGCGACCGTTGCTGCTCTGGGTAGCAATCACGCGTGCAAGACCAAAATAATAAAGAGGAGAGATTGCCATGGCTGTTTGGGTTACTTGGCCGGCTTTAACCAAGCTGGGAACGTTGGGCATATTCGCCGGCCTGCTGACATTGAGCATGGAGCGCGAAGCGCTGCTGAAAAACAACCTGTTTGACGTCGATGATTATCCACGCGCCAACAAAGACATCACCTGCGACGACCGCAGCAAAACCGTGCGCACCGAAGACGGCACCTGCAACATCCTCAGCAACCCCGCTGAAGGCTCGGTGCATCGGCGTTTCGGTCGCAACGTCAATCCGGCCATCACTTATGGTGAAGGCAGCAAGGGCACTTTGCTGATCCCCAACCCGCGCGACGTCAGTAACACCTTGCTGGCGCGCGACAGTTTCAAGCCTGCCACCAGCTTGAACTTTATTGCCGGCTCGTGGATTCAATTTATGGTCCACGACTGGGTCAGCCACGGGCCGAACTCGGTCGGCGACCCGATCCAAGTGCCGCTGCCCGCCGGTGACGTTTTGGGCTCAGGCAGCTTATCGATTCAGCGCACCCAAGCTGACCTAGACCGCACCCCCGCCGATGCTGGCAAGCCACCCACCTATCGCAACGTCAACACCCACTGGTGGGACGGCTCGCAGCTGTACGGCAGCAGCAAAGAAAGCAGCGACAAAATTCGTTCCTTCGTCGATGGCCGCCTCAAGGTCAACGCAGACAACAGCCTGCCAACTGAGCTGATCAGCGGCAAGCCAATTACCGGCGTCAACGACAACTGGTGGCTGGGCCTGAGCATGCTGCACCAGTTGTTCACCCTTGAGCACAACGCCATTGCCGGCAAACTCAAGCAGGCCTACCCGGCGCAGACCGACCAGTGGATTTACGACCACGCCCGCCTGGCCAACGCCGCCTTGATGGCCAAGATTCACACCATCGAGTGGACCCCGGCCATCATCGCCAACCCAGTCACCGAGCGCGCCATGCATGCCAACTGGTATGGCCTGTTGGGCGACGGCGGCCCACGGGACAAATACCAAGAAGAAATTCGCAAAGTACGGGCCGACTTGGAAAAATCCGACTCCTTTATCGCGCGTATCCTCGGCATTGACCCAAATGCCTCTGACGGCGCCGGCAGCTCAGCCATCTCCCATGCCCTAGCCGGCATCGTCGGTTCGGCCGCGCCAAACAACCACGGCACGCCTTACACCCTGACCGAGGAATTTGTCGCGGTGTACCGTATGCACCCACTGTTGCGCGACAAAGTTGACGTCTACGACATCGGTGCCAACGTTGCCACACGTTCGATTCCCTTCGAAAACACCCGCGACCGCGATGCGCAAAGCATCATCAGTACCGAGCGCACTGACCGCCTGTGGTACTCCTTCGGCATCACCAACCCCGGTGCCCTGACCCTGCACAACTACCCGAATGCGCTGCGTAACTTGTCGGTGCCGCTGGTGGGCAATATCGACTTAGCCACCATCGACGTAGTGCGTGACCGTGAACGTGGCGTGCCGCGTTACAACGAGTTCCGGCGGCAGATCGGCCTCAATCCGATCACCAAGTTCGAGGACCTGACCAAAGACCCAACCACCCTCGCCCAGCTCAAGCGCCTGCACAGCAACGACATCGAGCAGATCGACACCATGGTTGGCCAACTGGCTGAAACGGTGCGCCCTGAGGGCTTCGGTTTTGGTGAAACGGCCTTCCAAATCTTCATCTTGAACGCCTCGCGCCGCTTGATGACCGACCGTTTCTACACCTCTGACTACCGCCCAGAAATCTACACCCAAGTGGGCATGGATTGGGTGGAGAACACCAGCATGGTTGACGTGCTCAAGCGCCACAACCCTGAGCTGGCCACCAGCCTCAACGGGGTTGAAAACGCCTTCAAACCTTGGGGTTTAAATATCCCAGCCGACTACCAACGCTGGCCGGCCGCCAGCAAACAGGAGAACCTCTGGGTCAACGGCGCCCTGCGTACCCAGATCGCCGCCGACAAACTGCCCGCGCTGGAAAAAATCGACATCGGCGGCTTAATCAGCACCATCCTCTGGAAGAAGGTTCAGGACCGCAGCGACGTGGCCCCAGCCGACTACAAAAAACCGCTGCATGCGCACGGCGTAATGGCCAAGGTGAAGTTTGCCGCAGTGGCGGGCAACCCTTACACCGGGTTGTTCCAAGGCGCCGATAGTGGCTTGCTACGTTTATCCGTGACCGGCGATCCTGCCGACCGTGGCTTTGCTCCGGGCCTGGCCTGGAAAGCCTTCGTCGATGGCAAACCTTCGGAAAACGTCTCAGCGCTTTACACCCTCAGCGGCCAAGGCACTAACTACAACTACTTCGCCAACGAAATGTCGCAGTACGTGGTGCCCGAGGTTAACGAGTCGCTGGGCACCACAATTTTGTTCTCGGCGGTAAGCGCCAAGCCGACATTGTTGAAGCTCAATGACATGGCCGAAGTCAGCCAGAAAGGCACTGTTGTAACCACGCCCAAGTCCCCGACGCAGATCTACTTCGTGCCCCGTGTCGAGCTGAAGACCCGTTTCTCCAGCGCGCCCCATGATTTCCGCACGGACCTGCTGACCCTGACCGCCGGCACCAAGCTGTATGACGTGTACGCCACCGCGATGGAGATCAAAACCTCGATCATCCCATCGATCAGCCGCACCTACGCCAGCCAGCGCCGCAACAGCGCGATCAAGATCGGCGAAATGGAACTGACCTCACCAATGATCGCCTCCACCTTCGGCGACAGCGGCGTGTTCTTCAAACACCAGCGCAACGAAGACAAATAAGCGCAAGGCTTAACCGCAACAGCAAAAACGCCCAGGCAAATGCCTGGGCGGTTTTTTTGTAGGCTGGAAAACCGCGAAGCATTCTCCATCAGAGAACCTCCAGGCTACCTGGCTGCAGGATTGCCAGCGTACTCACGCTTGCTTCGCGGATAAATCCGCTCCTACACAAGCCCGACACCTGCAGAATTTTTATCGGCTGCCCCCCCTGTAGGAGCGGATTTATCCGCGAATGGCCGGCCCAGACACCACCAACATCAAGCTAATGTCCTCTTACGCAAGGCCACGCTCTGTTTTTTTGAGTCGTCGAGAAAAATGGCTGAATCGGGCCTAATTCAGACCTTCCCTAACTACTACCGAAGCCTTAGATGTGAGAACGACCGGGGTAAGCTGGACTTTTCCGAAGCCTTTTACTGCTACGATCACTAATAAAGCTCCCATGATAGTAATCCAAGTGACTTTATTTCCGAATGTGAGGTAGTCCAAAAGCATTGTGATTACTGGAACCATGTAGAAAAGTACGCCGACCTTGCTTGCTGAATTTTTCGCAAGCATACGGAATAAAAGTAATACGGCCAATGTTGATACTACAATCGTCATCCATGTGGCTGAGACTATAAATGTGGGAGTTAAGTTAAGTTTTATCTCGGTGAAAGGGAGTAGTAATAGAAAAATGCAAGACGCGGTCAGAGCTTGGTAGAAAGCTGCGATAACAGGATCAATTACGGACTTCTTCTGCATAACTGAACCGGCGCTTATAGCTATGACAGATATCAGGCCGAAGAACAGTCCAGGCATGGTTACGGCACCAAGGTCGCGCGCCCCAAAAATAGCGATTGTCAAACCTGTCAATCCAAGAAGTAAATAAAAATATCCTACTTTGCCAATTTTTTCATTCGCGAATATCGGAGTTAAAATTGGTTGAAGGCCTAAAATTATTGCAAGAACCCCTGGAGTTAATTTGTAGTTGAGGGCTAAAAAGTAAGCCGTCTGATAGCCTACTTGCAACAAGACACCAATCAGTATTGCTCGTAGCAGCAAGCGTTTTGGCAGTAGCAATGTCTCTTTTAATCCCCGCTCGCCTGCAATTAAGGCGCATACGATAATCAGCGCCAAACTAGCACCTACGGAGCGTATAGTGAGGAATACGAAAACAGATGCATCCTCAAGCCCTAGCTTGACGAATATGGCTCCGCTACTCCACATTAAGAGAAATAGTAATGGTGAATATTTTTCTAAAGTGTTCATAGCGGAGCTCCAGATTACACGTTTCAGTCGTTTATTGTGTAGCGCTCACCCATGTCTCTTTTCTCAATAAGATATCGGCGCAAAGACTTAGCCTTTTTGATGATTTCGCCATTGTTTGCTTGCTCTGCGGCGCTAATTATCCAGTCATAGCAAGATGATACTGGCAAATCATAAATAAAATGATATTTGGAAAGGGCAAATATTATGTCTTTGAAAGTAAAGCGATTGAGAATTTTTGAGGTCGCGGCAATTACCTCTTTTTTATTGATATCTGAGAAGGGTTCGCGTTTTATATGGAAGGAATTGCGATAGGGGTCAAGCGAGGAAGGGGCAGCAAAAATATCGGTATATTCAAACTCGCCCTCATACATGAAGTCCAAGCAGAGAAACATACGGCTTTTCAGTCCGAAATTCACAGCTGCATGGCTGATCCCCGCGTCCAAAAACCAGACTTCACCTGCCATCATTTGGAAAACGCCACGCTCGTCAGAGTGGAAGGCTTCGTCGTTATTCTCAAGGGCTACGAAAACCCGGAAGTAGGTTGTCGCTTTATCAAGCTCAACAAAGTCGCGGTGCGGTATAACCAAACCGTCGACGAGGCTTCTAGCGCGGATCATTTTGAGGTTGTCGAGTTTAAAATGCTGCGATACCAGATTTTGGATGCCCGGGCACAGCTTCGCATGTTCAGTAGGAAAGCATTGATCGGTATTTCTGTATTGAGTGTCCGATGCGTCGCCGCTTGCGTTATAAATAGAAAGGTTTTTCCAATACCCTTGGCCAAACTCATCATATTCTTCAGGCTGCTTAGTGACCGAGTTAAGATAGTTAACGTCGATTTCTAAGTCGTAACCACTGATGTTGATTTTTCCGATAATCTTTGACGCCATCATTTGACTCCCTATTAATTTAGGCCTCAATAGTAAGTCATAGATTGACTAGCTACGCGTTAATAATTATGATATGCCCTATCTCGGAATGTGATAGTGGATTATCAAAATGAATTTGGACATGAATCAGCTACGTGCATTTGTCACCGCTGCCGAGCTTAAAAGTTTTTCCAAGGCATCCCAGAAGTTATGCCGCGTCCAATCTGCTATCAGTCAGCAAATACAAAAACTTGAAGGCCATCTAGGTTCAGATCTTTTCGTTAGAGGTAAGCGAATGCTGGAGCTGACTGCTCATGGCGATAGCATGCTTGCTTATGCAATAAAAATCTTGGAAGTTAATGATCAAGCAGTAGCAAAGTTAACTGATAAATCTTACAATGGTGTAGTTAGAGTTGGGACGTCTGATACTTACGCATCTAACTACTTCTCGGAAATTATAAAGTGTTGTGCAGACCGCTTTCCCGATATTGAAATCGAGGTGCATTGCGGATACAGCAGTCAAATTTGGCAGAGCTATGAAGCTGGCGAGCTTGATGTTGTGCTGACGCAGGGATGCCCGTCGAGCGTACCGTCGGAACTCCTTCACTCAGAATCCCTGAAATGGGTTTGCACTTACGAGAGCAAAATTGTTGAAAAAAATCCTGTCCCTCTAGCGCTTTTTACTAAGGGCTGCGGAGATAGAGACTTAATATTAAACGCTTTAAATCGAGTCAAAAAGGCGTACCGGATAAGTTATCATAGTACAAGCCATGCAGGGATTCTCGCGGCCTTGTCGTCTGGCTGTTATGTATCTGCTGTGTTGTTGAGCACTGTTCATGACGAGCTTCGTGTGTTGGGAGAGTCTGAAGGCTTTCCACTAATAGGTAATTTAGATATTTCGCTTGCCTATCATGATAAATCGAAAGGCTCACTCTCAAGTTTATTTGCGGATATATCGAGGAGCTATTTTCAATCATTAAGTGCGGGCCATGTTATCTGTTCAACCAAGCGTGCGTGCGCGACTTGATGTACAAAAAATAATTCGCCGCTTTTTGGATTTACCTGTGAGCTGAGCAATAATTCAGCTGTCCGCCTTCGTGCTTGGGGAAGGCAAAGCGAACGCCCTCCATATTTAGGTATAGGGTGTACTGTGATGCCAGCTCGGAGATTCGAGAGAGGGGAGGTGTATGAGCGTCTTCATTAGTCGGTAGTTTGCTGTTGCACCAGGCGGTAGCTCTTTGTAGGAGGTTTGCGGCGCTCAACACTTAACGGGTACATAGCCAATCGAAACAGCCTTGGGCGGGTGAATAGCGTTGCGGCGTTCGGGCGCGGTATTAAAGCGACGGCAAGGCTTCGCGGGCGGCAGCCGTTCCATACGGCGCAGCGCATTTCCCACATCCATGAGGGTCCTAAAGCCTTCAACAAAAGCCCCGCCAAGCAAAGTCCTCCAGCAAAGTCCCGCCAGCACAAAAGCCGTCGGTGGCCGTTGGCAATGCTCGGCGGCTGGTCGCAGGTTTTGCTGGCTGAGTGCCAACAAGCTGCAAGCAAGACCCGAAACAGCTTTCGATGCGCCAGGCGCCAGCTTTCGTAGCCGTTGCCGGCAGCCCCTTCTTGGCCGTTATGGATAGCGGCTCCTTCAGCGCAGCAAATGCACCACCAACCCAACCAAGCCGCAGCCCAACAACACCTCAATCACCCCGCGCTTAAAGCGCAACAAGGCCACCACCGCCGCCAGGGCGATCAGTGCCGAGAGCCAGTCGAAGTGGCCGGCGAAGCCGGTTGGCCAGAGCACGTGGTAGGCGAAGAACAGCGCCAGATTGACAATTACCCCCACCACCGCCGCCGTTATGGCGGTGAGTGGCGCGGTGAATTTCAGTTCGTTATGGGTCGATTCCACCAACGGACCGCCGGCCAGAATGAACAAGAATGACGGCAGAAAGGTAAACCAGGTAACCAGGCTGGCCGCCACCGCACCGGCCAGAAACGCCTGCTCCGGGCCGAACATTGGCTGCAGATAGCCACCAACAAAGCCGACGAAAGCCACCACCATAATCAAGGGTCCCGGCGTGGTTTCGCCCAGCGCCAGGCCGTCGATCATCTGCGTCGGGCTGAGCCAGCCGTAATGCTCAACCGCGCCCTGATAGACATAGGGCAACACCGCGTAAGCGCCGCCGAAGGTCAGCAGCGCCGCCTTGGTGAAGAACCAGCCCATCTGCGTCAGCGTGCCCTGCCAGCCAAATAGGGCCGTGAGAATCGCCATCGGCACACTCCAGAGCACTGCGCCGACCACCAGTAACAGCGCCAGGCGCGACCAGCGAAAGCGTGCATGTTCGGGGCTTGGCGTGTCGTCATCAATCAGTGCCGGACCAAATGATTGCTTGGCCGCCGCGTGGCCGCCGCCGATGCTGAAGCTCTGCGGCAAATAGCGCCCGCCCAGATAGCCCAGCACTGCGGCCCCCAGCACGATCAACGGAAAGGGCAGTTGCAGCGCAAAAATCGCCACGAAGGAGGCGCCGGCAATGCCCCACAGCCAGTTGTTCTTCAGCGCCCGCGAGCCAATCCGGTGGGCTGCCTGCAGCACTATGGCGGTTACCGCAGGTTTAATGCCGTAGAACAGCCCGGCCACCACTGGCACGTCACCAAAGGCGATATACAGCCACGACAAGCCGATCAGGATAAACAGCGACGGCAACACGAACAGCACCCCGGCGATCACCCCACCCCAGGTGCGGTGCAGCAGCCAGCCGATATAGATCGCCAGTTGCTGCGCCTCCGGGCCGGGCAGCAGCATGCAGTAATTGAGCGCATGCAAAAACCGCTGCTCGGAGATCCAGCGGCGGCGCTCGACCAGCTCCTGATGCATGATCGAAATCTGCCCGGCCGGGCCGCCGAAGCTGATAAAGCCCAGCTTCAGCCAAAACCAGAAAGCCTGGATAAAACTCACCGAAGGCGCGCTCGTTGGCATCGCGCTGGGCGACTGTTGCGGTTGGTTGGACATGGGACTAGGGCTTATCCAGAAAGGTCAGTTTTATGATCGATGAAAGCTCAACAGCCAGCGGCCAATAGTGGTTATCAGCATTGCGGCGCCGCCGCCAAGCCTCGGCAACGCCTCAAAGCAGCGCTTATTAAGCCATTTTGCGCGGGCATAACAAAGGCTCTGTCTCAGTTATACGTTGTGAGGGACCTAAATTTTCGCGAGAGGGAATTAGCCTTGATACCTGTGCTGCCTGCACCGGCCAATCGCGGATAAATCCGCTCCTACAGGGTTGGCCAGCCGATGAAACTATTGCAGGTGCAGGGCTTGTGTAGGAGCGGCTTTTTGTAACCAAGGGCACCGCGAAGCGAGCGCGAGCACACTGGCAATCCTGCAGAACCACTGTTCTGTGGGGCAGCTAAAAACAAATCTAGCCCGCCCGCCGGGAGGCCGGCTAGATGACGTTCGGATCAGGCTTTCCTCTGCCCATTTACCCTGACCTTGGCTTATTATTCTCAGCGGTTAATGACCGCCATTACTCGCCCTCAAAAGGAGTTGAACCCATGCCCACACTCGCCATTCTCTACCCCGTCTTCGCGCTGGCCTGCTGGACCAGCCTGGTCTTGCTGCAAATTCCAATTGCCCGCTTTCGCGCCGGGGCGCGGCGGGAGATCAGAACCGATGATTTCAAATACGGTGAGTCCGCGTCGGTGCCGCCCTATGTGAGCATCCCGAACCGCAACTACATGAATCTGCTGGAAATGCCGGTGCTGTTCTATGTTGTTTGCTTGCTCAGCTTTGTCACCGGTGGCGCGTCGCCGGTCATGTTGGTGGTGGCCTGGGCATATGTGGCGCTGCGCATGGTGCATAGCCTGATTCACCTGAGCTACAACAACGTCATGCATCGCCTCACGGCATTTGCCGCGAGCAACCTGCTGCTGATTACGCTGTGGGTGCTGGCGGCAATGCAGATGTTGGCCAACGCACCGCAAGCCTAGCGCCAAACGATCAGTCAAGCCCTGCGCACAGGCTGCGCTGCCGCCGGCTTTGAAAGCTGATCGGCCAGCAACAAAAAGCCCCGCCAGCAAAACTGGCGGGGCTTTTTTGTGGCGGCTGAGTCAGGCGGCGAGGCTGTTCTGCGCGCGCGCTTGGCCGGCAAAACGCAGCATCCACTCGGCCACCAGTACGCCCTGATGCGGCTGGCTCATGCTGGCCAGCGCCTGCTGGTAGCGCGCCTCGCCGAGGAACTCGCGGCGCAGGCTGAGCAGCCCCAGTTCGTAGTCATCGACAAACTCCGGGTGGGCCTGGAAGCACAGCACCTGGTCGCCGATGCGGTAGGCGGCATTCGGGCAGAACGGGCTGCTGGCCAGCAGCGTGGCATTGGCCGGCAGCTCGGTGACTTGGTCCTGGTGGAACACCAACATATCGAGGCTTTCCAGCGCGGGGTTCATCCACTCTGGCTGCTCAAGCAACTGGTAGCGATTGACGCCAATGCCCCAGCCTTGGGCGGCGCGTTCGGTTTTACCGCCCAACAGCAAAGCCAGTAACTGGTGCCCGAAGCAGATACCGATCAGCCGGTCGCCGTTCTGGTAACGGCTGAGCAGGAACTCACGCAGGGTCTGAATCCACGGATCGCTGCCGAACGAGTCGGCCTTGCTGCCGGTAATCAGGTAAGCGTCGTAGGCCTGTTCGGCCTCGGGATAGCAACCTTCCACCACGTTGAACACATCGAACTGCGCCGGTATCGACTGTTTCTCAAACAACTGCCTGAACATTCGGCCATAGCCGTGGTACTGCTCGATCAACTGAGGTCGGAGGATGTCGGTTTCCAGGATGCAGATGCGCATGGTCATAGTTGGGAATGGTTACCTCTTATTGAAGGATTTATTGAAAAAACGCGCGCTTTTTAACACGTCATTTCACCCATGCAAACCTTGAATTTTAGCACCTTGCAAAACCAGCTGGACCGCTGACGCCACGCGGGTTGTAGCGTTGCCCTGCAGAGGCCGAAATACGGCCTTTAAGTGGTGAATTAAGGGCGAAAAAACGCTCCACAAAAAGTGACCAACGGTAGCTGTGGCAGGAGGCGAACTTTATCGCTAGAGTGCCAGCCATTCGCCTAGCCTCGGCGAGCCGCCGCAAGGATCGCCATGCCCACCCTCAACCGCAGTGATGCCCAGCAACGCGCCGACGATATCGGCGTGTTCAACCGTGAACTCACCCGCCTCGAAGCCGAGCAGGTGGTGCAGCTCAGCGAAGCGCAACGCAGCCACCTGCACAGCCATCAGCAGGCCTTGCTCGCGCAATATCGCGCCGTCTTCGATATCGACCACAACAGCCAGGCGCGGCAACTGTCGCTGGGCATGCGCATCGCCTCGTTCCTCGGCGCGCTGACGTTGGCGGCCAGTGTGTTTTTCCTGTTTTATCAATTCTGGGGGCTGTTTGGCGCAGTGGCCCAGGTGGCGATTTTGCTCAGCGCCAGCCTGCTGTCGTTCGGCCTGACCCTGGCGGTACAGCGCCGCGATAGCTCGGGTTACTTCAGTAAATTGGCCGCGCTGGTGGCCTTTGCCTGCTTTGTGCTGAACATCGGCATGCTCGGGCAAATCTTCAATATCACCCCGTCCGACAAGGCTCTGCTGCCCTGGGCTGCCTATGCCCTGCTGCTGGCCTACGCCTGTGAGGCGCGGGTGCTGCTGGCCGCCGGGATTCTGTGCCTGCTGGCGTTTATCGCCGCAAGAGTCGGCACCTGGGGTGGGACTTACTGGCTGGGCTTTGGCGAGCGGCCGGAGAATTTCTTGCCGGCGGCCCTGCTGATCTTTGCCGTACCGCTGCTGATCTCACAGCGGCGTTTCGATGGTTTCGCCATGACCTATCGGGTGTTCGGTTTGCTGGCGTTGTTTCTGCCGATGCTGGTGCTGGCTAACTGGGGCGACGGCAGTTATCTGGACTATCCGGCCAGCCGCATCGAGGCGAGTTATCAGCTGCTTGGCTTTATCGTGGCGGCGGCGGTGATCTGGCTCGGCGTGCGGCGCGACTGGTCGGACGTGGTGAATACCGGGCTGACCTTCTTCGTTATCTTCCTCTACACCAAGCTGTTCGACTGGTGGTGGGAGAGCATGCCCAAGTACCTGTTCTTCCTGGTGCTGGGTCTGAGCGCCGTGCTGATTTTGCTGATTCTGCGCCGCTTGCGCAGCGCCAATGGCTTGCTGGGAAGGACCGCGCAATGAACTGGAGCCATCGCCATAACCTGCTGGCGGGCCTCGGCCTGATTCTCTTGGTGAATGCCATCGCCCTGGCCGGTGTGGCCTGGAACCGCAGTGAACCGGCCGACAGCCGCTTGCAGCTGTCCGAGCGCGAACTGGGCAACAGCTATGAATACTGGCGTAAGGAAAACAGCGGTCTCGCCCTGCGCCTTGATTACCGCTGGCCCGGTGGCCGCGCCAACGACTACCGCGAGAGTGGCAGCAACCAACTCAGCGCCAGCAAAATGCGTGAGCTGGGCTTCAGTGTGCCGACTGAGTGGAACGAAGAGTCGATGCGCCGCTACCGCCGCCAACTCGACCGCGACGGCTTGTTGGTGCTGGAGTTCAACGGCCCGCTGTATCAACAACAGCTGCAACTGGCACAGCAGCAACTGACTAAAAGCAGCGCCGATCTGGCCGCCCTACCAAGCAACAAAGACCTGCAAGAAACCTATCAAGATGCCCGCGCAGATCTGCAGCGCGAGCAAACCCAGGCCAGCCGTTTGTTTATCATCGATGCTGGGGCCGACCAGGCAAGCCTGCGGGCCAAGTACCCAGATCGCCAGCGCTACGCCATCGTGCGCGGCAAGATCAACGCCTGGGCCTGGCGGCATGACGACAACTGGCAACTAGGGGGCTCGGCGCAGATTCCAGTGGCCGACAGCATCAACCTGCCACAGCGCTGGCATCAGCTGTTCGACAAGCTGCCGGTGCGCAAGGGTGATACCGAGTTTCCACATTCCGGTGGCGACCAGCTGTTTAACGCCGAACTGGCCTTCGGCCAGCGGCTGGAACCCTGGGTGGTGCAGTTGCAGGCGGGTCAGCCGTAGGGGTGGGCTTCAGCCCACCAACCCATGTGGGGGCCATGCGGTGGGCTAAAGCCCACCCTACGCCGGCCGTCGCCGCCCTATGCGTGTCGCAGAAGCCAACACTTACAGCTCGTACAGAAACGCCTCATCAAGCTGATCGGGGGCGCTGATGGTGCTGTCCAGGTCTTTGATCAAGCCGTTTTCCAAGCCGTAAATCCAGCCATACACGGTGATGTCCTGACCGCGCATCCAGGCGTTCTGCACGATGGTGGTGTGGCAGACGTTGCGCACCTGGCGCTGCACATTGAGCTCGCACAGGCGATTGACCCGCTGCTCGTCATCCATGCCAACAAACTGCGCCAGATTCTGGTGGTGCAGCGCCTTGATCGCCCTTAGCCAGTTGTCGATCAGTCCCAGCGCCTGATGGCTGATGGCCGCACGCACGCCGCCGCAACCGTAATGGCCGCAGACGATGATGTGTTTGACCTGCAGCACATCCACCGCGTACTGCAGCACCGATAACAGGTTCATGTCGGTGGCCA
This sequence comes from Pseudomonas sp., assembly GCF_030698175.1. Lineage (GTDB taxonomy): Bacteria > Pseudomonadota > Gammaproteobacteria > Pseudomonadales > Pseudomonadaceae > Aquipseudomonas. The sequence continues at coordinate 124,935 of NZ_JAUYNT010000015.1, read as the reverse complement.
CCACCATATTGCCGACGTTGCGATGCACGAACAGCTCGCCCGGCATCAGCCCGACCACTTCATTGGCCGGCACGCGGCTGTCCGAGCAGCCGATCCAGAGAAACTCCGGGCGCTGCTGCATCGCCAGCCGCTTAAAAAATCCGGGATCGCGGGCATTCAGCGACTCGGACCAAAACCGGTTGTTTTCCAGCAATTTGTTCAGCTGCATAGGTTCGCTCCAGTTACGCCTCTAACCATTGCCTGTCATGGCAATTCAGTATCGCGGCCACGCCAACGGCGACCTTGACTTCGGTCAAGGTCATGGATGCCGCGCAGTCACCAAACTGTAAGCAGTTAACGGCTTGGAGGGGCGCACATGCCCGACCACACACTGCCTCTGGTGTATTCCTGCTCAGGTTGTTCCAACGTCGCCCAGTTGGCCAATACCCTGGCCCTGCGCCTGGATCGCCAAGGCTTGGCCGAGATGTCCTGCATTGCCGGCGTCGGCGGCCGGGTGCCGGCCCTGGTCAGTAAAGCCAACTCTGGCCGGCGCATTTTGGCCCTCGATGGCTGCCCGCTGCAGTGCGTCAAAGGCTGCCTGGCGCAGCATCACATCGAGCCGGATATTCACCTGATCCTCAGCCAGTCAGGCCTGCGCAAGCGCTACGGCGAAGACTGCACGCCCGCGCAGGTTGAACTACTGTTACAACAGCTGCAGCAACAGCTTGGACAGCCCGCGCCCGCGCCAAACAACACCAGCGCCAGCGGCGAAGAATTCGTTTTTGTCTAATGAGGTAAGTCCCATGCACCCACTGAAACTGTCGTTGCTGTCGCTGGCCATCGCCGCCGGCGTCAGCGGCCAGGTTTGCGCCGCTGAAGACTTCAGCAACCTGTTCACCGGCGGCAAGACCATTCTCGATGCGCGCTACCGCTACGAGTTTGTCGACCAGAACGCCGCCCCCGGCAAAGCCGCCCTCGACCACGCCAACGCGCAAACGCTGCGCACCCGCGTAGGGTTTCAGACCGGTCAGTGGTACGGCCTGTCATCTCTGGTCGAGGCGGATAACGTCAGCCATATTGGCGATGAAAAATTCAACTCCACCCGCAACGGCCAGACCCAGTTCTCCACCGTGGCCGACCCGGACGGCAGCGAGATCAACCAAGCCCTGCTGCGCTATGACCACAAGTACGGCAATGCGGTGGCCGGTCGCCAGCGGATCAACCTCGACAATCAGCGCTTTATCGGCAGCGTCGCCTGGCGGCAAAACGAGCAGACCTATGACGGCGCTTTGCTGCAGTTAAAACCCATTACCGGCCTGACCTTGACCGCCGCCTATATCGACAATATCAACAGCATCTGGGGCCCAGAAAACGGCCGCTACGACAACAAAACCAACCCCGCCAATATCGACGGCCACAGCCAACTGTTTAACGCCCAGTATGTTCTGATGCCGGAACTGACCGTCACCGGTTATACCTATCTGCTGGACCTGGACAACATCGCCACCAACGCCGCCTCGGCGGTTGGCACCCTGTCGAGCCAGACCACCGGCCTGCGCCTGACTGGCGCCATCTCAGGCTTTACCTATGCGGCTGAAGTCGCCCAGCAAAGCGACTACGGCGACAACCCCAACGATCTCGACAGCGACTACTACCTCGCCGAACTGGGCTACACGGTCGCAGGCGTTGGACTGAAAGCCGGTTACGAAGTGCTCGGCGGTGGTGACGACGGCAAAGCCGTGGGCAACCAGAACCTCGCCTTCCAGACCCCGCTGGCCACTAAACACGCCTTCCAAGGCTGGGCCGACGTATTTCTGACCACCCCCGCCGATGGCATCGAAGACGCCTACCTGGGCGCCACCGCACCGCTGCTCGGCGGCACATTGCAGGCTGTTTACCACGACTTCTCCGCCCAGCAAGGTGGCGACAACTATGGCGAGGAATATGACATTTCCTACGGCCACCCAATCCCCGGGGTTAAAGGCCTGGTGGCCCTGGCCAAGTATGCCAATTACGACTCGGCCGACAGCGCCGTGACCGTCGACACCGAGAAGTTCTGGCTGCAACTGCAATACACCTACCTATAGCCGTAACGGCCACCGCGCGCTGCCCGACGCGCCCTCGGCTAACGAAAGCTCAGCCGCCACTGCCTCATTAGAGGTAGTGCGGCGGAGCAATGGTCGTAGCCAGCAAATTTGCCGATTATGCTGACAGGCTTCAGGCCGACGGCCGCTCACTCGCGCGCCGTAATTAAGCGGTTTAATTCGGCGCTTTTTCAGCCGCACAGGATATTCGCCATGCAAGTTCTCGATCGGCGCACAGCATTACAAATCCCCCCCGTGTGGCGCTTAGGCTTTCGCCCATTCTTCTTGGCCGGCAGTGGCTTTGCCGTGCTCGCCATTGGCCTGTGGATAGGTGCACTCAATGGCTTGCTTGGCACTTGGCAACCGGCCGGTGGCTGGCTGGCCTGGCATCGCCATGAGCTGCTATTCGGCTTTGGCGTGGCGATCATCGCCGGCTTTTTACTCACCGCCGTGCAGAACTGGACCGGCCAACCGGGCTTAAGCGGCAAGCCGCTGATGGCCTTGGCGGGCCTCTGGCTGGCGGCGCGGCTTGGCTGGCTGGCCAACTTGCCACTGCCGTTACTGCTGCCCTTGGAGGCGGCGTTTCTGTTTAGCCTGGCCGCCTTGATGGCTCAGCAACTGTGGCGTGTGCGCCAGCAGAGCAACTACCCAATAGTGGCGGTGTTGCTGCTAATGGCCGCCGCCAATTGTTTGTTGCTGTATGGCCTGGCCACGGCCAATGAGATGCTGCAACGCCAAGCCGCCTATGCCGCCCTGTGGCTGGTGGCGACCTTGATGGGGCTGATCGGCGGGCGGGTGATTCCATTCTTCACCCAGCGCGGACTGCGGCGAGTTGAGGGCGTCAAAGCCTGGGTCTGGCTGGACAAAAGCCTGCTGGCCTGCGGCCTGTTGCTGGCCGTACTGTTTGCCAGCGGCTTAGGCCTGCAGCCGAACCCGTGGCTGGCCCTGCCCTTCGCCGCCTTTGGTTTGGGCCATCTGGTGCGTTTAGTGCGCTGGCATGACAGCGGCATTTGGCGGGTGGATTTACTCTGGTCGCTGCACCTGGCATTTGCCTGGATGGTCATCTCCGCACTGGGGTTAGCGCTCTGGCAACTGGGCCTGCTGAGCAGCCCGAGCCAGTCGCTGCACGCCCTGGCCGTTGGCGGCATGAGCGGTTTGATTTTGGCCATGATCGCCCGCGTCAGCCTCGGCCATACCGGCCGCGACCTGAAGACCCCAAAGGCAATGCCCTGGGCCTTCGCCCTGCTGAATGCCGGCGCGGCGGCGCGGGTATTGCTCGTCGGTGTCTGGCCCCAGGCCGCACTGTGGCTCGCGGCGGCATGCTGGCTGCTGGCCTTCGGCTTATTCGTCTGGCACTACGCGCCGCTGCTGATGCAAGCGCGCCCGGATGGGCATCCGGGCTAAGCAAGTTAAACCGAGGACGGGCAACGCGTAGGGTGGGCAACGCGCAGCTTGCCCACCACGGTTTAACCAACCACTGCATCACTCAAAAAAGAACGCGAATCCGAGGTAAAACCGGTGGAAAATGCTTCGCAGTTTTCCACCCTACCCGCCTCCATCAGCCAACACTGAAAGAAACTCAGCGTGCCGCGTGCCCACCATCGCCGTCCAACCCAGCTCACCTTGCGGGGTTCACCCTAGCGACCCGTGACTCAAGCCGCTGTACGCAGCTTCTGCTCTTGCCCGAGCCGCTGCAGGACGGTCCAGAACCATTGGGGCAAATCGTCGGGATCGAGGCTATCGAGCAGGTTCTTGATCGCCAAGCCCAGCTCGGTATCGCCTTCAATCACCAGGCGGCGGCGAAAGAACAAGGTGTCCGGGTCTTCCTGGCGGCTGGCCAGGAGTAAAAAATCGCTCCAATTACCGCTGATGCTGACCTGCGCCTGCGCCCGTGCCGCCACCTGCAAACCGGCGTTGTTGCGAGTCAGGAACCACTCCAACTGCAGGTCGCGCACGTTTAGGCGCAACCAACGGTCACGCAGAATATCGAAGGCGCCGTCGGCCAAGGGCGCGGCAAACAGGCGGTTGAGGCTCTGTTGCAGCGCCAGCCGTTGCAGTACGAAGGGCACATGGCGGGTGAGCGGTAAGCAGCGGCTAGCGCCACGCAAGAGTAAGCCGGCAGGACTCAACATACGCCCAACTCCTCGGCCCGCAGCATCCCCGGCCGACCATGCCAGTAGCCGTTACAGCCCTGTACCGCCAGCGGTGGCAAAGCTCCTTGGCGCACGGCATCAAAGGCCGCGATCACCTCCGCCATACCCTGCACGCGCGGGCTCAGGCGCAGCAGATCGACGCCACTGGCCTGCAATGAAGGGTAATCGGCCAGCAGGTTATGCACGCTGGCGGACATGGTTTGGATGCCGTTCAAGGTAAACAAGGGCGCACCTTCTTGACTCAACACGGCCATGCCTTCGGGGTAGTTCTGACAGCAAATTTCGCAGTCATCTTTGGGTTTATTCAGCGCCCGCGCGGTAAAACAGCGGGCCGAATAGGCCAGGGGTAAATGCCCATAGGCAAACACCTCGATCTGCGGCAACGGCGCCACATCGACCAGTTCGAGATATTGCCCACGCGCCTGGCGGATCAACTCGGCCGAACACTCCACCGGCGGCACCCAGCGCTGCAGGCCGCAGGCGGTCAGCTCCGCCAGCGCATGGCCGTTGTAGATATTCAGCGCCGCGCCGCCGACAAAGCCGACGCCCTTGGCGGCCAAAAACTGCACGGCACCCAGGTCATTGGCCTCCACCATCAGCTCACCGTTCTCACACAGGCGGCGCAGGCTCGACAGTTCCGAGGCGGCCTCCAGCAAGGTCAGGCCGCTAAGCACTATTTCGGCCTTGCAGGCCTCACGCAGGTCGCGCGCCAGCCCCAGCCAGTCGTCCAGCGACAAGGCCCGGCGCTTGCTGCACACCGTTTCGCCGAGATAAATAACGTCCAGCGGTTGGCTGGCCATCTCGGCGTAAAAATCCAATAACTGCGGCCGTTCCCAAGCAAAGAGCACCGGCCCTAGGGTTAATTGCATGACCCGCTCCTACTACTGAGGTTATTTAATAATGACCCGCCACGCTGGGTGGCGGCCGCTGTCGGCGCTATTGCCAAGCGCGGTGGTAGGCGCCCAGGGTGGTCTGGCTGCCTTCGGAGACGGCGGCCAAGGCGCTGCGCCAGTCCGGCGCCACGCTGAAATTTTGCGGGGCCTTGGCATAGGCATCCAGCGCCGCCCGCCAGACCCGCGTGACCTGCTCGACATAAGCCGGGCTGCGCTGGCGGCCTTCGATTTTCACCGCCGCCACGCCCATGCTGACCAGCTCTGGAATCAACTCGATGGTGTTCAGGCTGGTGGGCTCCTCCAAGGCGTGAAAGCGCTGACCATCGACCATAAAACGGCCCTTGCACAGGGTCGGATAACCGGCCGGCTCGCCAGCGGCGTACCTGTCGATCAGCACGCCATTGAGGCGCGAACTCAAGCCCTCGGCATCTTCACTCCAGCGCACTGCACTGGCGGGTGAACACACCCCGCAAAGGTTTGGTGACTCACCAGTGAGGTACGACGACAGGTGGCAGCGCCCCTCGGCCATGATGCACAGGCTGCCAAAGGCGAACACCTCGATCGGCACCGGGCTCTTGCTCGCCAGTTGCTTGACCTGAGCCAGCGACAGCACCCGCGGCAACACCGCGCGGCGAATGCCGTAGCGCTCATGGTAAAAACTCAAGGCCGCCACATTGGTCGCCGAGCCCTGCACCGACAGGTGCAAATTAAGCTGCGGATGGCGCCGGCTGGCGTAGGCCAGCACGCCAGGGTCGGCGGCGATCAGCGCGTCCACCCCCAGCTCGGCGGCGTGATCGACCGCCCGTTGCCTGCGCGCCCAACCGTCGGCGCGGGCATAGGTATTGACCGCGATATACAGCTGCCGGCCCTGCTGGCGAATCAGCTCCAGACCGCTTTGCAGCTGTTTTTCATCCAGGTTAAGCCCGGCAAAATGCCGGGCATTGGTGTCATCGCGAAAGCCCACATAGACCGCATCGGCGCCTTGGCGCACCGCCGCCTTGAGCGCGGGCAGACTGCCCGCCGGACAAACCAATTGCATTGCGTGCTCCTTGAGCCCAGCGGCAGCCCAACACTGCCAGCGAAGCTAAATCTAAGTGCGCCCACTCTAGAGCCCGCCCGCCAAGCCAACCTTGATCAAAGTCAACGATGCGCAGCGCTGATTGTCCGGCTAAGCGCCCCCTCCTACCGCACTAATAGACCTCAGCCGACCGCCGCCCAAGTGCCACTGAGCAGAAACACCCCCCAAGGACTATTCTTTGTGCTTGATTACGCCTGCCATTCGGCACTCGCGAGGTCGGCATGAGCGCCAAAAAAGCAGCCCCGAAGGTCACGCCAAAATCGCCAGCGCCTGGGTTAAACCCGGGCCCTTGCGCCGCAGATCTCCCGGCGCAACTCGGCATGCCGAGCAATAGCGCCGAGATAACGCAGGCACAGCAAGCGCTGCAGCAGAGCGAAGAACAATTCCAAACCTTATTTGAATCATCGCCCGACGCCATCATCGTCTCCACGGATGCAGGCATCATCCACGCCATCAACCTGCAGGCGGAGCGACTCTTTGGCTACAGCCGAGCAGAGTTGCTTGGTCAAGTCATTGAACATTTAATTCCCGCCCGCTTCCTTCACAGTCACACCGAGCAGCGCCAGAACTATCTCCAGGATCCGCACCCGCGCGCCATGGGTGAAGGACGCGATCTGCTGGCAAAACGCAAAGATGGCAGTGAGTTCCCGGTGGATATCAGTCTCAGCCCGATCACCATGGCCAAAGGGTTGATGGTGATCAGCACCATCCGCGACATCAGCAACCGTAAACAGCTAGAACAGCGCCTGGCGCAGCACCGGGAGCAGCTTGAAACCCTGGTCGAAGAACGCACGCAAGAATTGCAAAGGGCCATGCAGAGCCTGCTGATCTCGCAGGAGGCTCTGACCCAGAGCGAAGCCAAGGCAACCTTAAGCACCCTGGTCGCCAGCGTCACCCATGAGCTCAATACACCAATCAGCAATTGCGTCCTAACGGCCAGCACCCTGCAAGCCCTTACCCTAGAGTTTCAAGCCGTGGTGGCCGGGGGGCAGCTCAAGCGTTCCGATTTGAGCACGTTCATTGCTGCCATAGATTCTGCCAGCGAGCTGTTGCAACGTGGTTTGCTGCGTGCCCAGGAGTTATTGCAGAGTTTCAAACAGGTAGCCGCCGATCAGGCCAGTGAGCAGCGCCGCAGCTTCGATCTAGCCGACACCCTGAAAGAAGTGCTTGCCAGCATCGCGCCCAGCCTGAAGAAATTCCCACAGCGGATCAGCCTCGACATCCCAACTGGCATCCAGATGGACAGTTTTCCAGGAGCACTGGGGCAAGTCGTCATCAACCTTGTCAACAACGCCTACCTGCATGGCTTCGAAAATCAAAGCGAGGGAGCTGTGAGCATCGGCGCAGAAGTGCTGGGCGAGCAGGTGAAGTTGCAGATTGCCGACAATGGCGTGGGCATGGCCAAAGAGCACCTTGGCAAACTGTTCGAACCTTACTTCAGCACCAAGATTGGCAAAGGTGGCACAGGCTTGGGCATGGCCATCGTCAGAAACCTGACCACCAAGACCCTGGGCGGAACCATTGCCGTACAATCCACGCCAGGCAGCGGCACCAGTTTTACTATCTGCCTGCCGTTGGTCGCGCCTGACAAACCCCTTAGCTGAGCTTCAGAAACCCGACCGCCGCGGGTTAAATGGCCTGGACTCAGGCCATTTCGTCTGAACTCAATCAGTGCAACAACTGCGCAAAACTCAGGTAAGTCACAGCCTCGCCGACCTGCAGGGTCTGGCCTATTTCGATCACCGCCAGGCCATCACTCCAGCACGCCGAACTGAGCATCGCCGAACCTTGCTGCGGGTGCAGTTGCACACTTAATTGCCCGGCGCCATCGGCCACCAGCCGGGCGCGCAGGTATTGCCGGCGCGACCGTGGGGTGAGCCAGCTAAAGCCTGCGCTCAGCTGCAAGGGCTGCGGCATAACTGCGCTGCGGCCTTGGGCGCGCAACAAGAAGGGCCGCGCGACTATCAGCGCGGTAATCAGGGCCGCCGCCGGGTTGCCGGGCAAACCCAGCCAGGGCTTGCCGCCCACCTCACCAAAGGCCAGGGGCTTGCCTGGCTGGATCGCCAAGCGCCACAGGTGCAATTGCCCAAGCTCGCGAATCGCCTGTTTGAGGTGATCCTCCTCTCCAACCGAGACACCGCCCGAGGTCAGCAGCATGTCCCATTCGGAAGCCGCCAAGCTCAAGGCATCGCGGCTGGCGGACAGGTCATCGGCCATCACCTCGTAGTCGTGCACCTCCATGCCGAGGCTGCGCAGCACCGCGCCCAAACTGAAGCGGTTGGCGTTGTAGATTTGCCCAGGCGCCAGGGTTTGCCCCGGCTCGCGCAGCTCGTCGCCGCTGCTCAGCAAACCGACCCGCAGGCGCCGATAGACCGGCACCTGGGCCATGCCGATACTGGCCAGCAAACCGATTTCTTGCGGCCGCAGGCGCTGGCCGGCGGTGAGCAACAAGGCGCCACTGCACAGCTCTTCACCCTGCTTGCGCACATGGGCGCCCGGCTTTACCGCCGGCAGCCAAACGCCAGTACCTTCGGCGCGGCAATCTTCTTGCGCCACCACGCTGTCGGCGCCCGGCGGCAAAGGTGCGCCGGTGAAGATGCGCACGGCATGGCCGGCCAGCAGGCGGGCTTGCCCGCTGTCGCCGGCGGCAATTCGCCCAGCCAGCGGCAAGTACCCCCCCTCTATCGGCAGGTCCGCCGCCCGCAAGGCGTAACCGTCCATGGCGCTGTTGTCCCAGGCCGGCACATCGCTCGGCGCCGGCACATCGCAGGCCAGCACCCGGCCGAGGGCCGCCGCCAGCGCCACCTGCTCAATCTTGGGCGGGGCCGGGGCGCGGCTAAGCAAATGCTCAATCACCTGATCGACCGGATGCAAGTCGTGACCGTCGCAACCACAGCCGCTCATGCGCGTGACTCGCAGGCGGCCACCGGGCGCTCGGGCAAGGCCTTCAGGTGCGGGACGAAATTGCACGGCCGGGTGCGGCTATCCAACTGCTCGCCGAGAATCTTTTGCCAGCCGGTGCGACAGGCATTCGGCGAACCCGGCAAACAACAAATCAGGGTGCTGTTGGCAAAGCCGGCCAGCGCCCGCGATTGCAAACTGGAGGTGCCAATTTCAACCACTGAAACCTGACGGAACAGCTCACCAAAACCCTCGACATGCTTATCCAGCAAGGGCACCACCGCTTGCGGGGTGTTGTCGCGGGCGGTGAAGCCGGTGCCGCCGGTGATCAACACCACCTGCACCAACGGGTCGACTATCCACTGCGAAAGCTGGGCGCGAATCCGGTAAATATCGTCGATGACGATGGCCCGCGCCGCCAGCGCATGACCGGCCTCTTCCAAGTGGCTGATCAGCGTTTGGCCGGAGCTGTCGGTGTCCAGATTGCGGGTATCGCTGACCGTGAGCACGGCGATGCGTAACGCCTGAAAGCTCGTCTGGGCAAGGTGAGACATGGGCGAATCCTCTGCTTGAAAATTCTCCACAGCCTGCATGCAAGCCCCTGCCCGCACCTATTCCCCGATGGAGGTAGCCGGCGAACTACTAAGGTTTAATGACTATTTCAGGCCGCCCACAAATAACCAGCACTGGCGAGCCGCAAGTAGGGAGTAGGTCGGACTCAGGAGCGCAGCGAACAGTCCGACAATGCGCAGCTAGCCTCAGTAAAACGACACCGAATGACCGGCGCGATCGAAGGCCAGGAAGTTGCTGACACTGCCGCTTTCGATGGCACCCACCATCATCTTCAACGGCTGCTCGGCCTCATCGCCGCTCGGGGCAATGCCGCCGCGCCCAGACAAACCGGCGGCAAACACCAGGTCCCAGGCAATGCCGGTGCGCTGCGACTCGGCCAGCAAGGCATCAAAGTCCGCCAGTTCGCTCGGCAGTTTGTCCACGCACAGCACCGGGCGCAGCGAACCGCCCTGCTGCTCGGCATGCCGCTGCACTTCGGCCTCGGTGGCGTCGGCGGGCAATTCGGCGGCCACAAACACCATCAACAAACGTTGCGGCTCGGCTTGGCCGGCGGCAGCCGTCAGCAGGTCGGCAAACTCGGTAATATTCATCGCGGCGCCTCATAAAATTGAGCAAAGTCATTGCATGCACTCTAACGCCGACAGCGAACTTGACCATATCTCTTAAGGCATAGGCTGACGCGCACTCGCCTGCAGGCTAGCCTCACCTTAGCGGCGTAGACTCGGCACCTCTGCAATTTCAGTAGCTAGCATTGAGGCAATCCATGGCCCACAGCCACGACCCGCATCAGCACGCGCCCCAGCGTTTCGATCGCGCCTTTGCGCTGGGTATCGGGCTCAATCTGACCTATGTGCTGATCGAGGCGTTTTACGGCTGGCAGGTCAACTCCCTGGCGCTGCTGGCCGATGCCGGCCACAACCTCGGCGACGTCGGCGGCCTGGTGCTGGCCTGGGTCGCCATCGCCGCCGCACGGCTGCGCAGCAATGATCGCCACACCTACGGCTGGCGCCGCGCCTCAATACTGGCCAGTTTCGCCAATGCGCTGTTGTTATTGGTGGCCATGGGCTCGCTGGGTTGGGAGTCGCTGCAACGGCTGCAACAACCCGAGCCCATCGCCGGCGTTACGGTGATGGTGGTGGCCTCCATTGGCGTGCTGATCAATGCGTTTACCGCCTGGCTGTTTATCAGCGGCAGCAAGGACGACCTCAACCTGCGCGGCGCCTTTATGCACATGGCCGCCGATGCCTTGGTGTCGATTGGCGTGGTGCTGGCCGGCGCACTCTATCTGTGGCAAGGCTGGCTGTGGCTTGACCCGGTGGTGAGCCTGATCATTGCCGCGGTGATAGTGATTGGCACCTGGTCACTGTTTCGCCAATCGCTGCATTTGCTGTTTGACGGGGTGCCCGAACAAGTTGATCTAGCGGCAGTGCGCCAGTATTTGCAGGGCTTGCCGGGGGTTAAGGATGTGCATGACCTGCACGTCTGGGCCATGAGTACCAATGAGGTGGCGCTCACCGCGCATATGCTGATCGAACCCTTGCCCGCCGATGATCGCTTGCTGCATGAGGTGACGCTGGAGTTGCACGAGCACTTCGCCATCGCCCACAGCACCCTGCAACTGGAAGCTGAGCACGGCTGCCAACTCAGTTGCGCGCGCCCACCGGCGTCGCCGAAGTAACAATCCGCCATTTTTAGCTCGACACAAGAGTCGATAACAGATACCGAGAGGGGAAATTACTACGATTTGAACTTGGCTTGCCGCGAATGAATCCAGTCGACAATTTCCCCCTCAGGGGCATAGCCACTGACGGTTTCACGCAGCAGTTGGCGCACCCGAACATAATCATCTTGCTCAACTGCCGCCATTAACTGCTCCAGCGCCAACTTGAACGCCTCCCATGGCAGATGGTCTTCATTGGCCCGCATGATCATTGGATGGTCGGTCGGGGTAACGTCATCGCCAATCAACAGCTCTTCATAAAGCTTTTCACCGGGACGCAAACCGGTGAACTCGACGGCAATATCGCCATGGGGGTTGCGCTCGGAGCGCAGGGTTAGCCCAGAGAGCAAAATCATCTTCTCGGCCAGTTCGGCAATTTTTACCGGTTGGCCCATATCCAACACAAAGACATCGCCGCCCTGCCCCATGGCGCCGGCCTGAATCACCAACTGCGCCGCCTCAGGGATGGTCATGAAATAACGGGTGATATTGGGGTGGGTCACAGTCACTGGGCCGCCATGACTGATTTGCTCACGAAACAGCGGAATCACCGAGCCAGACGAACCCAGCACATTGCCAAAACGCACCATGGTGAAACGGGTTTTATTCAGATGGGCAACCGCCGATTTATCCCCCAGAAACACCGGCGCCGCCTCGGCACTCAAGGCCTGCAAGGTCATCTCAGCCAAGCGTTTGGTACTGCCCATCACATTGGTCGGCCTTACCGCCTTGTCGGTCGAAATCAGCACAAAGTGCTCAACCCCAGCGCGAATCGCCGCTTGGGCGGTGTGCAAGGACCCCAGCACATTATTCAACACGCCTTCGGCAATATTGTGCTCGACCATCGGCACATGCTTGTAGGCAGCAGCGTGGTAAACCGTATTCACCCCCCAGGTTTGCATCACATCAAACAAGCGCTCGCTGTTGCGAATCGAGCCCAAAATTGGCACCAGGCGCAGCGGTAACGACTCACGCTGCACCCGCCGCTCAAGCTCGGCATGGATGCTGTAGAGATTGAACTCACTGTGCTCGAACAACAGCAAAGTGGTCGGCCCCGTGGCCACAATCTGCCGACATAACTCTGAACCAATCGATCCGCCCGCGCCGGTAACCATCACCACCTGGCCGCGGATGCAGCGCTCAAATAACACTTTCTGCGGGGGAACCGCATCACGGCCCAGGAGGTCGGCAATGTCGACCTCTTGCACATCTTCAACCTTGACCCGGCCACTGGCCAGATCCATAAAACCCGGAACACTGCGCACATGCAGGGGGAACTGCTCAAGCAAGCCCAGTATCTCGCGGCGACGTCCACGGGTGGCCGAGGGGATCGCCATCAAAATTTCGCTAGGGTGGGTTTCATCAATCAGTTGCTGAATGTGCTTAGAGGTGTAAACACGGATGCCCGCAATAACTCGATTGGAGATACTCGGATCATCATCAATAAAGGCAACGGGTGTCATCAGACGCCCCAAGCGCAGTGCAGCGACCAACTGATTACCCGCAGCTCCAGCCCCATAAATTGCGACACGCACACAACCATTGGACTGATTAGTGAAATATGGTTGCTGTGGACCGAACCAATTGCCCATAAAGAACTGACGCATCACCAGACGCAAGCCACCAATCAGCAGCAGACTCAACCACCAGTAGTTAAACACCATCGAACGCGGTATCACTGGCATGTCGTTGCGATACCAATACACCGCTAACGCCAACAATAACGTCGACAGACTAACGGCCTTAACTATCGCCATCAGCGCATCGTTGCCCAAATAACGCATCACCGCCCGGTACATGCCAAAACGAATGAACAAAGGCAAAGCGATCATAGGTGCAGCAATAAATACCCACGCATGCCCAGTAAGGGGATGGACATCTTTGTAGCCCCCCAAACGCACCACAAACGCCAACCACAGTGCGAGCCAAACTAATACGACATCAACTACCACCTGCAAGAGACGCTTTTGCCGACGCGACAAAGTAAGCATCTGTTGGCGAATCCAATCTATCCGGCCTAACATTTTCAAGCCTCCTTTTATATACTCGCAGACAACGATTAACCCGTAACACGCACAACCGCATCCGCCACAATAACCGCATAGCCCGCCAACAAGCGGCCTGCAGCCAAGCTTGAGCGCCAAATTGCACACCACCTGCAAGACTCACACCAATCATAAGACTCCAAACAGGCATCATGCACAGGTTCACTCTGGTTGCTTCAATTCACCGGCTCGAAATTTGACGGCCAGTAACAACAGCGGCGCATAGGCCAGCAGCACCCCACTAACGCCATCCAAACGGCTGAGCCCAACCCACAGCGCAATAGGCAACAGCCACATAAGGTTGATAGCAGCCACAATAAGAGTCACAGGCAAGTGTTTACCAAATTGCCGCGAGGCAAACTGATAGGCATGACTACGATGCGCTTCATAGACCTTATCGCCACGCAACAGGCGGCGCAGCAAGGTAAAAGTGGCATCGACAATAAACACCCCGAGCAAAATCAACCAACTCCACAACAACTGCGGTGCTACCCAGGCGGCTTGCAGCGATAACACGCCCAAAGTAATGCCCAAAAAGCCACTGCCGGCATCGCCCATAAAGATCCGCGCTGGCGGGAAGTTCCAGAATAAAAAACCTGCCACAGCGGCAGCTAGAACTAAAGGCACAACATAGTCCGAGACTGCCGTACCCAACAAAACATACAACAAGGCCCCACCCACACAGACACAAATAGCCTCGACGCTGGCAATGCCGTCAATGCCATCCATAAAGTTATAGAGATTCAACAACCAAACCAGATAGACCGTGGCTAACGCATGTCCAACCCACCCCAGATCAAGCGTAAATCCAAATAGCGTCAGAGGTGGCAAACCACCTAACCAGAACAACGCCCAAATAGCAGCGCTAAAGTGCCCAAGCAAACGCCAACGTACCGATATATGACCGTGATCATTCAAGAAACCGATCAACGCCACCCCTGCACTCCCCCCCAACAGGCCCCAGATAACAACCCAGGGCAGTACATTGGCGAAGGCCAACACCGGCAAAGCGGCCAGAAACGCCACTACTATGGCGACCCCACCGCCAAGTGCTGTCGGTACGGAGTGCGAACTGCGCGCATTGGGAATGGCCATCAGGCTACGAGCCAGAGCGTAACGGCGCAGCGCGCCCGTCAGCAAAAATGCAACGCCCACTACCGCCAGCAAAAACCACCAAATCATCATCAAAAATCAATTTCCTGAAACAGCCAAAATAAAAAATTATGTAGCCGTTAAGTGTTGAGGAGCGCTTATGCAGGGGCAGCGCAGCGTAACCCGACATCTATTAGCACCAGCGTATTCATAACCTGTCGGCGCCCTGCGGACTAACCCGGCCTACGCTTGCAACACTCAACCAATGCCTGCACATAGCGCTGCAGCGCTTTACAGCAGAACTGGCGATATCCAGAGTCAGTAGCAGTATCGGCACTGCACGATTTGCACTGCGTCAGCATCGACCGCATAGACCAAGCGATGCTCCTCGCTGATTCGGCGCGACCAGAAACCGCTCAGGTTATGCTTGAGCGGCTCAGGTTTGCCAATCCCTTCGAACGGGCTGCGCTGAGCCGTTTTGATCAGTAGATTGATGCGTTTGAGCCCGGCCTTATCGTTCTGTTGGAACCAGATATAATCGTCCCACGCCTCCGGCGTGAAGGTGATGTTCACGACTGTTACGCTTCGTCGATAAGTTGACGTGCTTGTGCTTTACCTGCACGCAAGCTATTGACCGACTTGAGCAAACGCTGCGCATTAGCCGGCGAGCGAAGCAGGTAGGCGGTCTCCTCAAGCGCGTTGTAGTCCGCCAGGGACATCATGACCACAGGCTCGCCTTTCTGCCGCGTGACCAACAAGGGCGTTCTATCGTTGCTCACCCTGTCCATGGTTTCGGCCAGGTGCTGCCGTGCGGTGGTGTAGTTAATGGTTTGCATGTTAGAACCCTCATAAATCTTCGCCAAACGTACACAAATAAGTACATGTACGCAATGACATACAATTCACCGTCAGCAATCCGCGGGCAGGTTCATAAGCTTGCATGATAGATAAATCGCCACCTCATGACCTGCGCTGCTGTAAAAAATACTCCGCCGTTTTGCGCAGCGCTTGATCGACGCTAACCGGCGGAGACCAATTCAGTAATTCACGGGTTTTACTGATATCAACCTGTAGCGAGCCGCACACGCGCTGGGCCAGCGCCTGCTTGCCTAACAGCCTCGCCCCCCCCTCCAGCATCCAGCTGGGTACTGGTAGCAATCGGGATGTTTTACCCAAGGCCATGGCCATTTTCTCTAACAACTCAGAAGTCGAAAGGTCCTCACCATCGCTAACCAAAAAAGTCTGATTAGCCGCTGCGGGGTGATCAATACAGGTAACGATCAGATCAACCAAATTGTCCAAAGCCACAAGGCTACGTTTATTACCAATGGCTCCCAACGGCAAAGGCACACCCTTGCTCAGCCAACTCATCATGCTGCGAAAGTTAGCCTTTACGCCGGGGCCATACACAAGAACAGGGCGGATAATCACTATTTCCATGCTCGTCTCAGCGACCAAAGCGCGCAAGCCCTGCTCCGCACGCCATTTTGAGCAAGCATATGCATCGATAGGTACGGGCTTGCTGTCTGCGGTAAAAGCTGAATTACTGGTGTTCTCACCCAACACTTTGACCGTACTTAAAAAAATAAAGCGTTTAACACCAGCAGCAGCAGACTGACGAGCAAGGGCTAAAGTTGCCTGAGTATTGACCGCATCGAAATCAGACTGCAGCTGTTTAGTAACCGCTCCTTGAATATGGGCAATAGCGGCGGTATGTAGCACCACCTCAACATCAGCCAATAAAGCACTCCAGTCCGTAAACTCATCGATATCGCCAACTGCCACACCATGTAAAGGAAAAACATCATTCCCTGACCTAAACCGATAAGCACAACGAAGGTTGTAATTTACATTCACGCCTAACGACTGTCGCAAGGCCTGCCCGATAAAGCCGCTAGAGCCTGTCAGTAGTAGTCGCACATTATTATTCTCTTAACTGACAACAACAGAATGTACTGCTCACCACCCCAAAAGCAGCACAAAAATAAACGTCTCAAGGTGATAAAGCTCACCGACAGAGCCGCTCCTAATCTACACGCTTCGTATTCGGCGGGAAGTACGTCGCGCGAAGCATAACACTCGTTAAAACACTACAAGTCTTGTTAATTTCATCACTGGTCAGCGTTGGATGCACCATAAACATTAAGCTTGTATCACCCAGTTCTTTAGCAACCGCTAGCCGCTCTCGAGGGCGCCAGCCCGTATTGTCAAAAGCTTTTTCCAGGTAGACCTCCGAGCAGGAACCCGAGTAACAGGGCACTCCAGCAGCATTAAGCTCCGCGATGATCCGGTCGCGGCTCCAGCCGCTGGCCAAGCGCTGCGGCTCGACAAACACGTAACACTTGTAAGCTGCATGCTCGATATCTACAGGCACTTCAGGCACCCGTAAACCGGGCATTCCCTGTGCGCAAGACCAAATCTGCCGGGCATTAGCCAAGCGCTGTATATGCCAGTCCGCCATCCGCTGCAACTGGATACGCCCAAGTACGGCCTGCATTTCGATCATTCGCCAATTTGTGCCGAAACTCTCATGCAGCCAACGGAAACCAGGCGGGTGCTCGCGCTCGTACACGGTGTTCCAACTCTTACCGTGGTCCTTGAGTGACCACATCTTCGACCACAACTCCCGGTCGTTGGTGGTGACCATCCCACCTTCGCCGCCCGTGGTCATGATCTTATCCTGGCAAAACGACCAGGCACCGACATGACCAATAGAGCCGACCGCACGATCCTTGTAACGGGCGCCATGTGCCTGGGCGCAATCTTCGATGACAAAAAGGTCTTGCTCGGCGGCTAGCGCCATGATTGGGTCCATGTCGCACGGCCAACCAGCCAGATGCACACAAATTATCGCTCGAGTGCGCGGTGTCAGCACCTCTCGAATGGCTTGTGCAGTGATATTCTGCGAATCCCGATCTACCTCGGCAAACACCGGTATCGCACCGGCATTGACTATGCTCGAGACCGAAGCGAGGAAAGTGCGGGGGGTCACCACTACCTCATCCCCAGCACCCACACCTAATGCTTTCAATGCTGCATCTAAAGCCACAGTGCCATTTGCTAGCGCAACGGCGTACTCACTACCGGCCCAGACAGCGAACTCTTTTTCAAACTCGCGACATTCCTGCCCAGTCCAGTAATTAATCTTGTTAGAAAGAATCACATCGCGAACGGCATTAGCTTCCTCCTCCGTGAAGGAGGGCCAAGGAGAGAAAGGAATATTCACTATGGTTACACCTAAAGGCTTGAGCTAGAAAACGACAATAAAAAAGCTCGCAGTGACAAAGTGGGGGCGAGCCAATTATAAAATCAGCGCGCAACTCGTGCAGGAACGCCCGCCACAGTTGCATTATCAGCAATATTACAGACTACTGCGGCGCCGGCGCCGACTACCACTCGAGAGCCGATCTGCAGCAATTGGCGCACGCTCGCACCGATACCAATCCAGCTCAGGTCACCAACACGTACTCCGCCAGCAAGTCGCGCGCCAGGGCTTACATGCACTGCATCACCCAACACACAATCGTGATCAATGCTGCAGCCGGTATTGAGAATGGCGCCTAAGCCAACACTTGCATCCGCATTCACGACTACACCGGCAAACACTACTGAGCCAACACCAATACACGCATAACGACTGACCGTCGCAGCCGGATGCAACAGCGTTATTAACTCTGCATCTTCTGCCTGCAGCTCGGCCAGCTTTGATTGGCGGATGCGGTTATCGCCGATGGCCACGATCACCCCTGCATATTCAGGCAGGCATGCGAGCAAGGCGGTGGTATCACCCACTATTGACCAAACTCCATTGTCTTGGCGCACAGGCCAGGCATCATCGAAGAATTCAATAGAGTGCCAACCACAACACTCGGCAGTATCAGCCACCACCTTGCCGTGCCCGCTAGCACCGAGAATGGCCAGTTTTTTCACGACCCGCTCCCGGTAAACTTCGTCATGGTCGCCTCACCCTCGGCACTGATGTCATCACGCATTACCACCTTCTTGATGGTCAGCAAGATGATTTTAAAATCCAGCCACAGCGAACGGTTTTCCACGTACCAAACATCCAGCTTGAATTTTTCATCCCACCCCAGCGCATTGCGACCATTAATTTGAGCCCAACCGGTAACACCAGGTCGAACCTCATGGCGGCGATATTGTTCAGCGCTGTAAAGCGGCAAATACTCAATCAGTAGCGGGCGTGGACCAACCAGACTCATATCGCCCTTGAGCACGTTCCACAGCTCTGGCAGCTCATCAAGGCTGCTTGAACGCAAAAAACTACCGAATGGCGTCATACGCTCAGAATCAGGCAGCAGATTGCCCTTAGCGTCCAGCGCATCACGCATGGTGCGGAACTTGATCATCTCGAACGGTTTACCATTTAGGCCAGGACGCACCTGGCGGAACAGCACTGGCGAGCCTAGTTTGCAGCGAATCTGCCAAGCAACTATCGCAATAACCGGGGATAGCAGTAGCAGGCCACAGGCAGAGGCAAAGATATCGAAAAGGCGCTTGATCACGACCTTGTCCCCTCAAGCCAGTCAACAAAGCGATTGGCCAGCAACTCGCGACTGAACTCGCGCTTAGCAAGCTCAGTGGCTCGCCAGCCCATCTGCTTTAGTGCAGTTCTATCGCTAGCAGCCAGCTCCAAAGCATCAGCAAAAGCTGATGCGCTCTCAGGCTCAACGGAAAACCCGCATTGATTGTCACGAATTATCCCAGCCAACCAGCCGGGATAATTGTTCAGTACCGGCACGCCGGCGGCTATGTAATCGAAAAATTTGTTCGGTGAGGTGCCAAAATAAAAAGCAGGGATATTGGCAAGCAACTGCAGCCCAACATCAGTGCTAGCCATCAGACCAGCGAGGCGAGCCTTATTTACAGGCTCATGAAAGATCACATTATCCAGCCCTTCGCGTAGCGCACGCGCCTGTAAAGCCGGTTTGAGTTTCCCGTCACCGATCAGCAGCAGTTTGATGTCACTACGATTGCGGCGCTTCAGTTCCGCTGCTGCATCAAGCAGGGAGTCCAAACCATTGGCCACTCCATGAGTACCGGCAAACACCGCAAGAAGATCATCGGACTTGATCTGTTCGGGTCGCCAAGGCTCAACTTCAGCGGCAAAAATACTCAGGTCGCAGCCATTAGGCACTAACGCAATTCGCTCGAGGGCAACACCACGATGAGCTATGCCGTCGACAATACCCGGCGATAGACCAATCAGCCGGTGTGCAGACCTGTAACTAGCCCACTCCAGCACCGACATCGCCCCCAGTACCAGCGGATTGCGAATTACGCCCATGGCTTTAGGCAACTCAGGCCACAAATCACGCACCTCAAAAACAAAAGGCTTACCGCGTAGCCACCGCGAAAAAATGCCAGGAATACCAGCCGTCAGCGGCGTAGTGGTAGCGAAGAGCAGATCATAACGCTCAGTCATTGCCAGCCCGATACTGCGCAAGGCAAATTTTGCGAAGGTCAACGCCCGCTTCACGAAACCGTCGGTATTGGAGTAAGCAAGATCGAACTCGATGACATTAATACCATCGACCCTACCGCGTCGACGACCGTTGACAAAAGGCAAGGCCAGCCCCGTCTCCCCGCCCCCATAACTCCCACAGACCATGGTGACCTGATGCCCGCGAGCCACTAGACGACAAGCCATTTCGTAGGAGCGGATGCCGACAGCGCCTTGAGGGGTCGAGAAGTGTTGATGAAAATAAAGAATGTTCATGAGACCCAGCAATACTCCGTTGTTAGCGTCCCTGATTGATGGACTTCAACCTCCAGAACAGGTACTGGTTTTTTCTCTAGATAATAACGCGACTCCCAACCCTCAATAAGCTCGAAGCGCATAATTGGCATATTTGCCTGAACTTGCAGCACATGAACCCCATTGCTCAGGCTATTGCCTTTGATTCGCCACTGACCAGGCTCAAGCCGCCAGCGCAGAACCGCCTTGTACTTAAAGCCCTCGACCTGATCCACCACCTGCAGAGCACTAGCACCCAAACGAACATGACGCTGATGACGAGCTTTACGCCCATCTCGATAACCAGCTGCAAACGTTGTCGTATCGGCGTGCTCACATAAAGGTTCGATGTACGAAGTTTTCAGCCAGTCACCAAATAGGAAGCGACTTAGACGAGGCATCTGGTCACGCTCATCGAACTGCACGGTGTTATGACTGACCGTCCCCGGGAAGTAGTCCAGCCACTGAGCATCGGTGTTGTAACTGTAAGTACCGGCATCACGCAGCAAATTGCGACCATCACGCCACAGGTCGATATGCAGAGCATCGGCCTGACTGGGGCGAAAACGAAAGCGCGGATAACGCAACATGGCCATGGCTGATCCGCTACGCAGCACAGCGAAGCCACCGTCGTCGAACACCTGACTAGCCGCCTGCTCGACAACCGTTTTCGGTAGCTCCAAACCTAGCCACTTCAAAGGCAGATTCCACGAACCCTCTTCGGCATAAGCGCGTGCATCGGCAAACACCGCCATGGCCAACTGCACGGAAGGCCGAAAATCACGATAGTCAGTATCGGTCAGTTGCAGCAGCCGCGCCCCATCATTGGCACCAAGATTGGGAGCATCACCAGTTTCCCAACTGACCATGCTGTGCAGCCAATGGGTGGCCGCAAGGGAACGCTCATACCAGCGCGCAGAAAAACGCGGCAATACCAGATTGCGCCGCCACACCTCAACCATGCAGAAGGTGTCCAGCATGACCCGGTGATAGCTCAATGAATACTGACTGAAACTACCGTCTTTCTCGATCAAGCGGGCTGCGCGGTTTTCCAGCCATTTGCGGCCAAGCCGCTGCCACCGCCTACCATCAACCATGCCCTGGGACAACAACCAACTGCCACCGATAAACAAGGCAGCCGCTTCCGAAGTGCCATGGTTATTGTCCTGCGCCATGGCATAGCTGAGCGTCGGAGCAATACGCTGCAGATGCAGTCGCACCAGCTCCAACAAGCCCGTTGCTGGCGCTTTGATCTGCCCCAAAAGCAGTGCAGCCATGGACAAATGCATCACCCGAATGGAGGCTTCCTGGCCACACTTCCAGTTCGGCCCTTTATAGGGTGAATTATGTGAGCACCAGTCAATCAGCCAATTATTCAAACGCACCAACGACTCGCCGTCACCCTCGCGAGCCCGCTGAGCAAAGGCCAAAACCCAGTCGAAGCGCGAGGCTTCCCAGATCGGTTTGATATCACCAACGTTAGGATCGAAGTCTGGGATTAGCCACCAGTCACGCTCCGGCGCGGCGACACGGGTTCCTGTGAGTGGATTGCTGTGCCAATCAGGCGCAGCAGCCACCACGGCACATTTCCAGCGACTGAAAAAAAGCCCAGTGTGCTGCCAGTTCTGCACCGGCGGCAAGTCGGTAGCACCCAGCTCAATGCGAACAAAGAATGGCCCCGACGGAGTGCTGGCCCGCAAACGACGAACCGAATTCAAGCCCGTTTTGACGCCTAATCGATAAGACGCAACTCGAGCTAGATTTTGGAACCCCAATGCTAGAGCTGTACTTATATTTAACAAAACAAAACCAACCTTAAGAATGACCAATCAATATATATTTTTTAAAAGTTCATAAATTGACACGTCGACCATTCTTACAATCTTTGCTGGCGCACCAGCAACTATACAATTGGGCGGAACATCCGAGATAACAACAGAGTTAGCACCTATAATTACATTACTTCCGACAGTCACCCCACCTAAAACTCTAGAACCAGCAGAAATATAAACATCATCACCAATTAATGGCACACCTTCAGGATCAAGCTTCCGCCCTACTGTCACGCCCTGACCAATAACAACCCGATTACCAATAACACATTTACCATGTAAAACAACTCCAATTCCACCGTACGCAAACTTAGTGTCACGACCAATTATCGACGTGTAAGGAACAACAGAATTATACAAAACAAAAATAACCCCTTTAATTATCTTCGGAACTAAAGGGATTTTTTTCTCATGAAAAAACCTAGCAATGCGATATAATTTAATTGCATTCACCTAAAAACCCTCCAATAAAAACCGAGCAAAAGCAGAAGCAGACAGTAAGAGACGCAAGCAAAAACAAACATACCCCCCTCCCCCACGCCAAGAAAAAAACCTATCAAAAATGCAGCAAATGATATTAAAAATATCAATTTAAAACCAAGCCCCCTAGAAAAAACAATTGTCAAGTACGGTGCCCACAAATAGAAAGGAACTCCCCACGCCATGGAGGCAAACGAATTTTTTATTTGAAAGTAGTCACCTGAAAAATAAGAAGCACCAACACCATCAACCAACCAACTTAAAGATACAGCAATAAAAACTGAAACAGCAAAGCACAACAAAGGCACCAAGGAAATTCTCAAAGTACCGAACAACCCTCTACCAAAAGCCAACGAGTAAAAATATCCAATTGTATAAGGACTTGAAAATCTAAACGCCGAACAAACAGAAATAACTATTTTAATAATCGCCGCCTTTGAGGCCCCATAAAAAACCCCAACGAATAGCACATAAAAATTATTGATCACCAAGTAAAATAATCGCGTAGAAAGAGCATCGAGTGCACCATTTAAAAAAGCACCGAAAACAACACCATTAGCAAAACTAAACAAATCGCCTCTAAAAGCTATCATCCCAAATACAAATACCGGGAAAAAATACAGAAAGAAAAAAACAATCACTGTAAAGCCAGAAACAGGAAGCAAAAAAACAAAACAAGAAACAAGCAATCCAATCAGCGCAACGGAAGCCAAAAAAACAACCTGCCCAGCTTTTTGCATTTTTGTTATAGTAAAAATAGAAATCATGTATTCAACGGCAAAAATCACACCAACCCAAAATACTATCCATGCGTCGTGTAAATCACTGAAAAAAACATAACCGCCATATAAGATAAAAAAAACAGCAAAAAAACCAAACCATATATTACGCCCCAGCCCCTCACCTTCAATATAGAAGCGATGAACTATCGGCTCCCAGACCCCACCAAAAAGCATAATTGGCAATGAAACTAGAAGTCCTTCACCATACAGATCAAGCCCTAAAAAACCTGGAAGTACTAAACCTTGAACAACGAGTAAAATTAAATTAATCGCCTGATATCCACCACCCCATAGAATAGCCTTACTGCTCACACTCAGATCCTTTGTTTAACAATAGTGCGGACACAGAAAAAAGGACGCACAAAATAATAACCGTCTGCATCTGCTTAAACGAGGCCGAAGTAAGCCAAAACACTATTAGCCCCGCACTAGTCCACGCAGCAAGCCGTACATATACATTTTCTGAAAAGTAACTTCTTATACGAAAAACCCCACCCCACAATGAGAAAATAGAAAAAAACAACAAGAAAGCGCCCCCTCCCGTCATTAATAAGTAAAAGAAAAAATTATGGATATAAGAAACAGAATCAGACACCCACAAATGTTGAAGCTTATAATAATCCGGGCGAGTTTCAATCAAAGGAATTGAAGTACCTAATCCCGCACCCAATACTGGAGACTCTAAAAATAAAGACCACGCATATTTAATCTCCAACAGCCGAACCTGATCACCGCCTCCACCGATGCTAGCTAGACGTTCAACCAAGTAGTCCTGCATGCCAAGACAAATGAAAAGTACAGCCGCAGCACCTAGAAAAACAATAGCTAGCCGTTTAAGCCCATAAAAAAACGTCAAACAATGCATGACAAGAAAAAACACCAGAAACACAACTTGCGACTTATAACCGACAATAAAAACGAAAAACAAAAAAAACAAAAACAAAAATATCCGCAAACACAATAAAATACCAGGTAATAAAATAGCAATCATCACACCCAAATAAGGAAAAGGGACAACCACATCTAGCGAATAATAACTAAGACGACCGCCAATAGAAAAAACGCTAACTATCGAATCAAAATCAAGCACAAGTAATTTCATACAATAAACAAAACATGCGATTAGCAAAAATAAAAAAATCGCATGAGCGCCGAGCATCCTTACATAGAAATACAAGAACAAGGATGACAAGAAAAAGGCCATTGGAACAAAAGACCTTAGCCAACCCTCAACTCCGACTCCTTCAGAAATAGCTTTCCAACAATTCAGCGACATAACAACACAAAAAAAAGCGAAGAAAACACAACCTTTCAAAGTTATAATCTTATATCGAGAGGCCGCATACAGCCAAAATAACCCCCCCCCCATATATGCAAGCACAAAAAATATAATACTGAATCCAAGTTCTTGAGGGACAAAAGGCAGGCAGGCCATAGAGAAGAAAAGTAAAAAAATCAACACCTCACCTATATACCTTTCGCGCAAAGAAAACTCGCCACCCGCCTGCATCGACTCAGCCCTATTCAAACCAATAAAACCTTATCAAAATCTAAAGAGCTCACGACATGTACTTTTGACACGAGCAAGTCAAAAACCCCAAATTCCACGAGTATCAATAAATATACGACTAGACAATCTATCACTCGGAATAGCTCTAAACTCTTCATGATCAACAAGCAGCAACAACAAGTCCGCCTCAAATAAAGCCTGCTCAACAGTCTTAAGAGCAAAACACGCCTCCAAACCAACTGGAAGCTCTTTAATATTTGGCTCAACAGCTAAAACAGAACATGGATAAAGCAGAGCAATTTTCTTAGCTATTGCTACTGCTGGACTCTCACGTAAATCGTCAATATCTGGTTTAAAAGCCAATCCAAAACAAGCGATGGTTACATCTTTTGCTGTCTTATCAGGATTGGCCAAGAGAAAATCTGCAACAGCCAACTTAACCTTCTCGATTACCCATTCAGGCTTACTGTCGTTCACCTCACGGGCCGTGCGAATCAGTCGTGCCTGCTCCGGTGTCTGACTGACGATAAACCAAGGGTCTACGGCGATGCAGTGCCCCCCCACACCTGGGCCAGGTTGTAGGATGTTCACCCGGGGATGACGGTTGGCCAACCGAATCAATTCCCAGACATTGATATCGAGCTTGTCGCAGATAATCGACAACTCATTGGCAAAGGCAATATTAACGTCACGAAAGCTGTTTTCGGTCAGTTTGCACATTTCTGCGGTACGGGCATTGGTAATGACGCACTCGCCTTCAACGAAGGTTTTATAGAGTTTCACCGCCAGCTCAGAGCACTTGGATGTCATGCCACCAATCACGCGGTCATTCTGCACCAACTCCCGCAGTACATGACCTGGCAAAACTCGCTCGGGGCAGTGGGCCACGCGGATGTCGGACTCTTCGCCATGGGACTGCGGAAAGGTCAGGTCTGGGCGGGCCTCCGCCAACCAGGCGGCCATCTGCTCGGTTGCACCGACTGGTGAAGTAGATTCAAGGATGACCAGATCCCCCCTCTTCAAGACAGGCGCAATAGACTTACTCGCAGATTCGATATACGAGAGGTCGGGCTCATGATCCCCTTTGAACGGTGTAGGCACGGCAATCAGAAATGCATCCGCAGGCTCAGGGTTTAATGTGGCGCGCAAGTAGCCTTCGGTTACTACTGCATGTACAACCATATCCAGATCGGGTTCGACGATATGAACTTCTCCGCGATTGATGGTATCTACGGTTTTTTGGCTGACATCGATACCAATCACCTTCTTCTTGCGCGA
Source organism: Pseudomonas sp. (assembly GCF_030698175.1). Classification (GTDB taxonomy): domain Bacteria; phylum Pseudomonadota; class Gammaproteobacteria; order Pseudomonadales; family Pseudomonadaceae; genus Aquipseudomonas. Next base: position 98,780 of record NZ_JAUYNT010000015.1, on the reverse strand, counting down.
AGCAAATACTGCTGCGGTTGGCAGTCCGATATAGCCAAGGCCAACAACTGAGATGGTTTCGAATGGCATGCTTCTTCCTCTGATCTATTATCAGGTAGGAAAATTTATCTCTTACCCGCCCCTCCGTTGACAGAAAGGGAATATTTAATTTGATTCTAGCGAATATTAATCAACGCTTGGATAATACGTCCACAGGCTTGGCCATCCCCATAAGGGTTATGGGCAAAGCTCATTTGTTCATAGGCATCTTTATCTGTGAGCAACCTATGTAGATTACTGGTGATGGCCGTGACTTCGGTTCCTACTAACTTCACGGTACCTGCCTTAACGGCCTCCGGGCGCTCAGTCGTGTCACGCATCACCAACACCGGCTTGCCGAGGGATGGGGCTTCCTCCTGAACGCCACCAGAATCGGTAAGAATCAGGTAGGAACGGTTCATCAGGTACACAAACGGCAAGTAGTCCAACGGTTCGATTAAATGAATATTGTCGATCCCTGCCAACAAGCGGTTGACTGGCTCACATACATTGGGATTGAGATGGACGGGATAAACGATTTCAACGTCTGGAAAGGTTTTGGCCGTTTCAGCCAGCGCTTGACAAATCCGCTCAAAGCCACCACCGAAACTCTCGCGGCGATGGCCCGTCACCAGGATTACTCGCTTACCCTCTGGCAGAAAGGCGAACTGTTCACAAAACTGTTGTCGCAAAGTTTCAGTAGTGTCTAATTTGGCCACCACTTCCAGTAAGGCGTCGATCACAGTGTTGCCGGTAACGTGAATGGCAGATGACACTACGCCTTCATTCAGCAGATTGCTCCGCGAGGTCTCCGTCGGCGCGAAATGGACAGCCGCTAACGCACCAGTAAGTTTGCGGTTGGCCTCCTCCGGCCAAGGAGAATAGAGATTACCCGTGCGCAGGCCAGCCTCCACGTGAGCAACAGGGATCTGATGATAATAAGCAGCTAAAGTCGTAGCGAAGGTGGTCGCCGTATCACCGTGGACCAATATGATATCGGGTCTGAACTCGCTAAATATTGCTTTCATCCCCTGAAGGATGGCAGTGGTGACGTCGGTGAGATCTTGGCCAGGCCTCATAATGTTCAGATCATAGTCCGGCTGCAACTCGAAAAGTTCGAGCACCTGGTCAAGCATTTGCCGATGCTGGCCAGTAACGCACACCTTGGCGTCAAAGCGCTTATCGGCAGCTAGTGCCAGAGCGAGCGGCGCCATCTTAATTGCTTCGGGGCGAGTACCGAAAACGCAAAGAGCTTTCATAGTTAATCGACAACCAATTTAATAACGAATCAAATGCGCCAAGAAACCGTAACAAATGTTTTAGACTCAACATCCGAACGAACAACAGTGGCATACCGAAAAAGAACACCGTATTTGCCACTTTTAAGATACGTCACACTAAGCTTATTATTTCCAGGGGCATTGAATTTCCGAGCATATCCATCAGCAGTCAAAACAGTAGAAACTGACGCATCTACAACATCAAACGACTCTTTGAATTTGTACACAGCGACTCTATATTTACCATTCTTATCCTCCAAAACCTTGTCACTTACCGGCACCATTCCAAAGTCAATCCCCGAGCCGCCCGGAAAATAAATTGCAGTTTTATTTGCCTTTTTTTCTGCTTCGGCTTGGTGCTCACTCACTACCGATTGCCCCCCATCAACCTTCTTCGAATCGTCACAACCCACCAACAGCATCAAGCAAAAGGCACTTACAGCAACTTTATTAACCATTGTATTTCTCTTTCAATTCAAAAATCAGCCAAGTGAAGTCCAGAAAATTAAAGCCCTATCTAAACCTCAATTAAACGTGAACAGCATTTATGAAAAACCGTAATCAAACCACTTCAACCCGAGTCTTACGATTTATTAGCATGCTGCGAATTAGCGCAACGAATACTCCAAGCAACCCACCGAGAATAATACCCAACCCGATGATCAAAGTTTTTTTCGGCGCTATCGGCTTAGTCGGCGGCTCTGCCTTTTGATCTATTCGGACCAATTGAAGTGTAGATAGATCCAGATTAATACTCTTTAAGCGAGCCCCCTCTCGATGCAGCTTTGCCAGATCAGAGAGAAAGAGATCTTGGTTTTCGCGCTTTTTAAGCACTTCAATTTGTCGATTATTTTCTAGCAGTTGCAACTGCTTCTGAATCTCGGCGACGCGAGGTTGGGTGAAATCATCTGAGCGGCGCTGCAATAGAGCGCTGCGCTCAGCCTCTAGCGCTTCGGTACCCATAAAATAGAGGGGGAGCTGTTGATTTGAGACTTCCGTGCGAATAATATTGCCATTAACTGTGCTGACACGCTCTTCCTCGCCCAGCGAGCTTCGGGTGGAAGGCTTAATAATACTTAAAGCCTTGGCAATCTGAGCGGCCTCCTCAAGCTGCGTGACACGCTGCCCCCGGAGAGTCTTCAGTTCCTGACGCAATGCTTTAAGTTCATCTTGAAGCTGCGCGCGTTTTAGGGTATCCGCCTCGCTCAGCTGGGCAATCTTGGATAATTTTTCCGTTTCATAGCCGGCACGCGCAGTCTTGATCTTCCGCTCAAGCTCACGCACGCGACTGCTCACCACCCCGCGAAGATCAGCAGCAATGCGCACTCGCTCCTGCTCGATGGCGCTTTCGACCAGTCCGTTGACAATTTTAACGCCATCCACACTGGACGAATACCTTAACTGAATACCTACAAAAGCAGCCAGGTTGTCAGACTTTTTCGGATCAGGCTGAAGCACTTTGAAACCACCGCCATCATTAAGCACATCAACATCTTGCTGAAGGCTGCGATTAGGCTTATGTAGCGGCTCAATAAGCTGAGTGTTTTCGGTAAAGAAAGCTATGCGGGTGGCATAAGAATCCAACGATGCTCCGACTTGCTTGAGCGCCTCGCTAGGCTCCAACTTATACACACCAGTGCTATTTAGCTCGTCCAGATCGTTGATGGATGTTAGACGAAGCAGACTCTGCACTTCATATTGCGGAGTGGCTAGAAAGGCATAGATCGCTGCACCTGCCGCTACCACGCAAGTAAACAGGGTAATTAGCAGTTTTTGCTTCCAGAGCCCTTGAAGCAACTCGACTAAATCAATCTCGTCCGAGGGCTTGTAGTTATTTGCAGGGATGAACTGACTCACTGAAACTCCGAATTAACAAACAGATTAAAATCGGCAGCCAGAAGTGGGAGTGGGAGTGGGATGGGCGGCTAAAAATCCACTCACAACCCCTTGATCCTTTGGCCTAGATAACAGGCCTTCCTTGAGATTCTCCAAATAAGAGAAATCCACACTGCTGAACAAGCCATAAAACTCAGCACGTCATTCTCTCAGATATGCGAACCATTACAAGACTTGACAGTCATCACGAAGACAGAAACTGACCTTTTCGGCAGAATCTACGCTCTCTATTCATCCTCATTCACCCGATCCCGCAACTCCTTACCCGGCTTGAAATGCGGCACGAACTTGCCATCTAAGCTCACGGAGTCACCGGTCTTCGGGTTGCGTCCAACTCGCGGGGCACGGAAATGCAGGGAGAAGCTGCCAAAGCCACGGATCTCGATACGATCACCGGTCGACAAGGCCTGGGACATTTGTTCGAGCATGGTTTTGATTGCCAGCTCGACATCCTTCGGCGACAGCAGCCCCTGGTGCGTAACGATCCGCTCGATCAACTCCGACTTGGTCATGCTTTTCCCTTCTATTTCAAGCAGGTAGAACAACTCTGTAGAGTTTTAGCATGCTCGTAAAGCTTTGAACAGCCTAAGATTTAAGCTTTGTAACGGGCATAAAAAAGGGCGACCGAAGTCGCCCTTTTTTTGAATCGCCGAAACTTAGTTCTGGCTTTCCATTTTCGCGCGGATCAGATCACCAATGGTGGTCGGAGCTGCGGTGTCAACGTCTTGCTTGGTGCGCAATTCTTTCATTGCGTCCTTTTCATCTTCAACGTCTTTCGACTTGATCGACAAGCTGATTACGCGGCTCTTACGATCAACGCTGATGATCTTGGCTTCTACTTCTTCGCCTTCCTTCAGCAGGTTACGCGCATCTTCAACGCGGTCACGGCTGATTTCGGAGGCCTTCAGTACAGCTTCGATGCCTTCAGCCAGGGTGATTACAGCGCCCTTGGCGTCAACTTCTTTAACGATGCCGCGCACGATGGTGCCTTTATCGTTAACAGCAACGTAGTCGGAGAACGGGTCTTCTTCCAGCTGCTTGATACCTAGAGAGATGCGCTCGCGCTCTGGGTCAACCGAGAGGATAACGGTGTCCAGCTCGTCGCCCTTCTTGAAGCGACGCACGGCTTCTTCGCCGGCTTCGTGCCAAGAAATGTCGGACAGGTGAACCAGGCCGTCGATGCCGCCGTCCAAACCAATGAAGATACCGAAATCGGTGATCGACTTGATGGTGCCGGAGATCTTGTCGCCCTTGTTGAACTGACCCGAGAAGTCTTCCCACGGGTTAACTTTGCACTGCTTGATGCCGAGGGAGATACGACGACGTTCTTCGTCGATATCGAGAACCATAACTTCCACTTCGTCGCCAACTTGTACGACTTTCGACGGGTGGATGTTTTTGTTGGTCCAATCCATTTCGGATACGTGCACAAGACCTTCCACGCCTTCTTCCAGCTCAGCAAAGCAGCCGTAGTCGGTCAGGTTGGTTACACGCGCGGTAACGCGAGTGTCTTGTGGGTAACGGGCTTTGATAGCAACCCATGGATCTTCGCCCAACTGCTTGAGGCCCAAGGACACACGATTGCGCTCGCGGTCGTACTTGAGGATCTTCACATCGATCTCGTCGCCAACGTTGACGATTTCCGATGGATGCTTGATGCGCTTCCAAGCCATGTCGGTGATGTGCAGCAGGCCATCGACGCCACCCAGATCGACGAATGCGCCGTAATCCGTGAGGTTCTTAACGATACCCTTAACTTGCTGACCTTCTTGCAAGGATTCCAGCAGAGCTTCGCGCTCAGCACTGTTTTCAGCTTCCAGGACGCTACGACGCGATACAACCACGTTGTTGCGCTTCTGATCGAGCTTGATAACTTTGAATTCGAGCTCTTTGCCTTCCAGGTGAGCGGTATCGCGCACTGGACGGACGTCAACCAGAGAACCTGGCAGGAACGCACGGATGCCGTTAACGTCGACAGTGAAGCCGCCCTTAACCTTACCGTTGATAACGCCCTTAACCACTTCTTCAGCTGCGAATGCCGCTTCCAGAACAATCCAGCACTCAGCACGTTTGGCTTTTTCGCGGGACAGCTTGGTTTCACCAAAGCCATCTTCAACCGCGTCCAGCGCAACGTGAACTTCGTCACCGACCTTGATGGTCAGCTCGCCAGCATCGTTGTAGAACTGCTCGAGCGGAATGACACCCTCGGACTTCAGGCCTGCGTGAACAGTTACCCAGTCACCATCGATATCAACAACGATACCGGTGATGATCGAGCCAGCCTGAAGGTTGAGAGTTTTTAGGCTTTCTTCAAAGAGTTCTGCAAAGCTTTCGCTCATTTTAATTCCTGTTGATCTAGGGCGAAGTAACCGCCCAACTGCCACATTCCAGACAACGTGGGTTCATTCAAGTTAAAGAGCAAGCACGGGACTAGGACTGGTCCCCCGTAGTTGCTCTTGGTCATCCGGCGATGTCGCGGACTGCGACTTCACTCAGAATGCGTTCCAGCACCTGCTCGATTGAGAGCTCCGTGGAATCCAACTGTAGCGCATCAGCCGCCGGCTTAAGCGGGGCTACTGCGCGCTGGGTGTCGCGCTCATCACGCGTACGGATCTCTTCTAGCAGACTGCTAAGGCTAACATCATCGCCTTTGGCCTTCAACTGCAAGTAACGGCGGCGGGCGCGCTCGTCGGCACTGGCGGTCAGAAAGATTTTTAACGGCGCATCAGGAAACACCACCGTCCCCATATCGCGACCATCGGCCACCAGGCCCGGCATTTCACGAAAGGCTTGTTGACGCTGCAACAAGGCTTCGCGCACCGCCGGCAAGGCTGCAACCTGAGATGCGCCAGCGCCAACCTGTTCATTGCGGATGGCATCGGTGACGTCTTCGCCTTCCAGAATGATCTGCTGGCCATGACTTTCGCCTGCAGCAATAAACTGCACATCCAGGTGCGCCGCCAGCAGCTTCAAGGCTTCTTCATTGGTCAGATCGACGCCATGATTGCGCGCGGCAAAGGCTAGCAAGCGATAGAGCGCGCCCGAATCCAGCAGGCACCAACCGAGCTTGCGCGCCACCAAGCCGGCGATGGTGCCCTTACCTGAACCACTTGGACCATCGATGCAGATGACCGGCGCCAAGCCACTCATGCCTGCACCTCTTCACTGACGCGAATGCCAACCTGCGCAGCCAAACCAAGGAAATTCGGGAAAGAAGTGGCGACATTGGCGCAATCATGAATGCGTATAGGCGCACTGGCGCGCAGCGAGGCGACGCTAAAGGCCATGGCAATGCGGTGATCACCATGGCTGTGGACTTCACCGCCACCGATAGCGCCGCTGACGGCATTGCCATCGATAATGATGCCGTCCGGCGTCGGCTCACACTTGACACCCAGCGCCAGCAAGCCATCGGCCATCACCTGAATACGATCAGACTCTTTGACCCGCAGCTCTTCGGCGCCGCGCAGCACAGTGCGCCCTTCGGCGCAGGCGGCGGCAATGAACAGCACTGGAAACTCGTCGATGGCCAACGGCACCAGCTCTTCTGGAATATCTATACCTTTGAGTTTGGCCGCACGCACGCGCAGATCCGCCACCGGCTCGCCGCCGACTTCACGCTGGTTTTCCAGACTGATATCGGCGCCCATCAGCTTAAGAATATCAATCACCCCGGTGCGGGTCGGATTGATGCCGACATGTTCCAGCAACAACTCCGAGCCTTCGGCAATGCTCGCCGCCACCAGAAAGAACGCCGCAGAGGAAATATCCGCCGGCACCTCGATCTGGGTGGCTGTCAACTTGTGCCCCGATTCAACCGCTGCGGTGCTACCCTCGACGCTGACCGGATAGCCAAAACCGCGCAGCATGCGCTCGGTATGATCGCGGGTCGGAGCCGGTTCGGTGACTGCAGTTTCGCCCGCCGCATATAAACCAGCCAGCAACAGACTGGATTTAACCTGGGCGCTGGCCATCGGCATTTGGTAGTTCATACCACTCAGGCGCTGACCACCACGAATCACCAATGGCGGCCGACCTTCGGCGGCGGTCTCGATCACGGCGCCCATTTCACGCAAGGGTTTAGCCACCCGATTCATTGGCCGCTTCGTCAGCGAGGCATCGCCGGTCAAGGTTGAATCAAAGGACTGCGCCGCCAGCAAGCCCGACAGCAAGCGCATCGAGGTGCCCGAGTTACCCAGGTAAATCGGCCCAGGCGGCGCCTGCAAACCATGCAAGCCAACCCCATGAATGGTCACCCGACCGTGATGCGGGCCTTCAATGACCACGCCCATGTCGCGAAACGCCTGCAAAGTTGCCAGGGCGTCCTCACCTTCCAGAAAGCCTTCCACTTCAGTGGTGCCTTCAGCCAGCGAGCCGAGCATGATCGAGCGATGGGAAATGGATTTATCGCCGGGCACGCGAATACGACCAGACAAGCTGCCGCCGGGCTGCGCAAGGTAAATCAAATCATTGTTGTCCATAGCGTCCACATAAGCCCTGCGGGCCAAAATTTTACTGAAATGTTCACGCGCCACCCGTGCACGGGTAAACACGCCAAGTAGCTGATGTCCGTCGCCGGCATCGATCGCCCCACGCAACGCATCGAGATCGTCACGAAAGGCATCGAGGGTGCGCAACACCGCCTCGCGATTGGCAAGGAAGATGTCATGCCACATCAGCGGATCGCTGCCGGCAATCCGGGTAAAGTCGCGAAAGCCACCGGCAGCGTAGCGAAAAATCTCTAAGTTCTCACTGCGCTTGGCCAGCGAGTCGACCAAACCAAAGGCCAACAAATGTGGCAAATGGCTGGTGGCTGCCAGCACCTGATCATGGTGTTCGACCTGCATATGTTCAACGTCGGCGCCGAGCTCACGCCAGAGCCGGTCAACCAAGGTCAGCGCAGCAGCATCGACCTGCGGCAGTGGCGTGAGAATTACTTTATGCCGGCGAAACAACTGGCCATTCGCCGCTTCCACGCCGCTCTGCTCGGAGCCGGCAATTGGATGCCCAGGCACGAAACGCAGCGACAAGCCGGCAAACGCCAGTTCGGCGGCGCGCACCACGCTGCCCTTGGCGCTGCCGACATCGGTCAACACAGCGCCAGCCAAATCCAACTTGGCCAAGGCCATCAGCAGTTTTCCCATGGCCAGGATGGGCACGGCCAACTGAATGACATCGGCGCCCACACAGGCGGCAGACAGGTCTTCTTCGCAGCGATCGACCACCCCCAATTCAACCGCCACACGGCGCGACTCGAGGTCCAGATCGACGCCAACCACTTCACGGAATAGACCTTTCTCGCGCAAGCCTTTGGCGAACGAGCCGCCGATCAGGCCCAGGCCCACCACCACCAGGCGGCCGAACATAGGCTGGCTTGGTTGCGCGGGTATGACATCAGCCACGATCAAGCACCTTGGCCAGCGCCGTTAAGAAACGGGCATTTTCCGCGGGCAAACCAATCGACACACGCAAGTAAGTCGGCATGCCGTAGTTGGCCACTGGCCGCACTATCACGCCCTCACGCAGCAGCGCCTGAAAGACCGGCATCGCCTCGCACCCCAGATCGAAGGCAATAAAATTGCCCTTGGAGGCAATCCAGCGCAAACCCAGCTCGGTAAAGCCGGCCTCCAACTGCGCCATGCCGGCGTCATTCATACGGCGGCTGGCGGCCAGATAGTCGCTGTCAGCCAAGGCCGCACAGGCTGCCGCCAAGGCCAGGCTATTCACATTAAAAGGCTGGCGGACGCGATTGAGCACATCGGCAATCACCGCCGAACACACCCCGTAACCGACCCGCAGCGCCGCCAGGCCGTAGGCCTTGGAGAAAGTCCGCGACACCAGCAAGTTCGGGGTACTGGCCAGATAGCTCAAGCCATCGGGCAAGTCATCGCCTTCGGCGTATTCGATATAGGCCTCATCCAGCACCACCAAGACGCTTTCCGGCACCTGGGCGAGAAACTCGCGCAGGGCTTGCGGGCCAAACCAGGTGCCGGTCGGATTGTTCGGGTTGGCGATAAACACCACCCGCGTCTGCGCATCGATAGCCGCCAGCATGGCCGGCAGATCATGACCAAAATCCTTGGCCGGCACTACGTGGGCGTCGGCACCCACCGCCTGAGTGACTATGGGATAGACCGCGAAGGCATGCTCACTGAATACCGCATTCAGCCCCGGCGCGAGATAGGCGCGGGCGACTAATTCGAGGATGTCATTGGAGCCATTGCCCAGCGTCACCTGATTGGTCTGTACGCCGCAGCGTTCGGCCAGCGCCACTTTCAGCGCGAAACCATTGCCATCGGGGTAACGGGTCAACTCCGGCAACGCCGCCGTAATAGCCGCCAGCACTTTCGGGCTGGGCCCGAGCGGATTCTCATTGCTGGCCAGCTTGACGATGCTCAGCGGATCGAGATTCAGTTCGCGGGCCAATTCGTCGACCGGTTTGCCGGGGACGTAGGGGGAAAGCTTTTGCACGCTCGGCAATGCTTGAGCGAGGAAGTCGCAGCTCATGGAAATTCCTTAATCGCGAGAGGCATTTAACAATGCGGTGTACCCGTTGAACCTTGAGACTATCCAGACTCGCAGGGTGCAGTTGAACCTGGAGATACCCATCGAACCCTCAATACCGCTGGCGGGTTACGCCGCCGCGCGTCTAACCCCCCCTACGAATTGAATCTCGACAAAGGCCGAAAACTCAAAGCACCGCTTTTGGATAAGAGCCGAGCACTTTAAGCGCCACCGCTTCTTGATTGATTTTCTCCAGCACGTCGCTGATCAGCGGATCACGGTGATGGCCGACGAAATCGATAAAGAACGCATAGGTCCACTTGCCGCTGCGCGAGGGGCGCGTCTCGATCCGGGTCAGGTCAATGCCGGCAATATGGAACGGCACCAGCAACTCGTGCAGCGCGCCGGGCTTATTGCGCATCGAGACAATCACCGAAGTCTTGTCGTCGCCGGTCGGCGGCACTTCCTGATTACCGATAATCAAGAAGCGCGTGGAGTTGTCCGGGCGGTCTTCAATTTTCTCGGCCAGCTTGCTTAAACCATAAAGGCTCGCGGCCATGTCACCGGCAATCGCCGCCGAATTCCACTCACTCTTCACCCGCTTGGCCGCATCGGCATTGCTCGACACCGCCACCCGCTCGACATTCGGGTAATGGGCATCCAACCACTTGCGACACTGCGCCAGCGACTGGGCGTGGGAGTAGATGCGGGTAATGCGGTCGGTCTTGGTGGTTTCGCCGACCAGCAAGTGGTGGTGAATGCGCAGCTCAACTTCGCCGCAGATGACCAGGTCGTGCTCGAGAAAGCTGTCCAGGGTGTGATTGACCGCGCCCTCGGTGGAGTTTTCCACCGGCACCACGCCAAAATTCACCGCCCCGGCAGCCACTTCGCGGAAGACTTCGTCGATGGCAGTCATCGGCACGCTGATCACCGCATGACCGAAGTGTTTGAGCGCAGCGGCCTGGGTGAAGGTGCCCTCAGGCCCCAAGTAAGCCACTTTCAGCGGTTGCTCAAGGGCCAGACAGGACGACATGATCTCGCGGAATAAGCGCGCCACTTCCTCGTTGTCCAGCGGACCCTGATTGAGCTCCATGATGTGCTTGAGCACCCAGGCCTCGCGCTCGGGACGATAGAACACCGCTTTCTCGCCGGCCGGCAACGACAGCAACTTGGCCCGCGCGACTTGCTGAGCACAGCTGGCGCGCTCGCTGATCAGCTCGAGGATTTTCTCATCGAGGCTGTCAATTCGCACTCGTAGCGCCTTGAGCTGATCCTGATCGGACATCACGCGTGCTCCTTCTCGAACTCCGCCATGTAATGAACCAGCGCTTCAACCGCATCCATACCCACCGCGTTATAGATAGAGGCACGCATGCCGCCGACCGAGCGATGGCCTTGCAGATTGAGCAAGCCACGGGCATCGGCGCCAAGCAGAAACGGCTTATCCAAGCGATCATCGGCCAAGCGAAACGGCACGTTCATCCACGAGCGAGCATTGTGGGCAATCGGGTTGCTGTACAACTCGCTGCTGTCGATGGTCTTGTAGAGCAGTTCTTTTTTGGCGCGATTGACTCGCTCCATCGCCTCGACGCCGCCCTGCTCCTTGAGCCACTCAAACACCAGGCCCGAGAGGTACCAGGAGAAGGTCGCCGGGGTGTTGTACATCGAGCCGTTGTCGGCCGCGACCTTGTAGTTGAGCATGGTCGGGCAGTGTGAGCGCGCCTTACCGAGCAAGTCTTCACGTACTATCACCACCACCAAGCCGCTGGGGCCGATGTTTTTCTGCGCGCCGGCGTAGATCAGGCCGAACTGCGAGACATCGATGGGGCGCGACAGAATGTCGGAAGACATATCCACCACCAGCGGCACGTCGCCCACTTCCGGCACCCAGTCAAACTGCAGACCACCAATGGTTTCGTTGCTGGCGTAGTGCAGGTAGGCGGCGTCCTTGCTCAGCTTCCACTCATTTTGCCCTGGGATGGCAAAGTAGTCGTAAGGCTTGGCGCTGGCGGCGACATTAATGTTGCCGAAACGACTGGCTTCCTCAATGGCTTTTTTCGACCAGATACCGGTATCGATATAGTCAGCCACACCACCTTCAGGCAGCAGATTCAGCGGGATTTCGGCAAACTGCTGGCTGGCGCCGCCTTGCAAAAACAGCACTTTGTAATTGGACGGAATGGCCAGCAGATCGCGTAGATCCTGCTCGGCTTTTTCGGCAATCGCCACATAGTCGGCGCTGCGATGGCTCATTTCCATCACGGACAGGCCTTTGCCGTGCCAATCGAGAAGCTCGGCCTGAGCACGCAACAATACGGCTTCAGGAAGCGCGGCGGGGCCGGCGCAGAAGTTATGGGCTCGCTTGCTCACATCGACTCTCACTTGCTTGTAGTGTGGGGCGGGCGAGCAACGCGCAGCGCTACTCGCCGATCTAGCCTGGAGCGGATAGGCGCCTAGCACACCATCCGCCCTGCAGTTATTACTCTTCGCTTGGCGCTTCGGTACTAGAGTCGTCCGCAGCAGCTTCAAGTGACTCGCCATCTGGCTCGCCGGCATCAACAGCATCCAGCTCAGCCGCATCAGCGAACTCGTCGTCTAGCTCTTCGCCTTCGACTTCGGATAGCTCTTGCACACGCTCAAGACCGACCAGGGTTTCATCGCTGGCCAACTTGATCAGGGTCACGCCCTGAGTATTGCGGCCCAGCGACGACACCTCGGCAACCCGGGTACGCACCAGCGTGCCCTGGTCGGAGATCAGCATGATTTCCTCGCCATCCAGCACTTGCACGGCGCCGACCAGCTTGCCGTTACGATCATTGCTGACCATGGCAATTACGCCCTGGCCGCCGCGACCGCGACGAGGGAAGTCGGCCATCGCAGTGCGCTTGCCGTAACCACGGGCAGAGGCGGTGAGGATTTGCGCGTCAGCTTCCGGGATCAGCATGGAGATAATGTGCTGGCCTTCCGGCAGGCGCATGCCGCGCACGCCACGGGCGGTACGGCCCATGGTGCGCACCTTGCTTTCCTGGAAGCGAATCACCTTGCCGCCGTCGGAGAACATCATCACTTCACGGGCGCCGTCAGTTACGGCGGCGGCGATCAGGGTGTCACCTTCGTCCAGCTTCAGGGCAATCAGACCGACGCTACGCGGACGACTGAATTGCACCAGCGGAGTCTTCTTCACCGTGCCGTTGGCCGTAGCCATGAAAATATAGGCACCCGTAGGCACATCTTTACTTTCCGAGACATCGGCGCCATCAGCGTCTTCGTCGTCGGCCAGCTCTTCAACCTCGTCCTGCTCGACCAGCACGCCTTCGATATCATCCAACTCTTCGCCTTCCGGCGCTTGCAGACGCAAGGCCTCGAGATCGACCTGCAGCATCGCGGTGATACATTCGCCTTCGCTCAGCGGCAGCAGGTTGACCAGCGGCCGACCACGGGCAGCCCGTGAAGCCTCAGGAATCTCGTAGGTCTTCAGCCAGTACACCTTGCCTTTGCTGGAGAACAACAAGAGCGTGGCGTGGCTGTTGGCGACCAGCAGATGCTCGATGTAGTCCTCATCTTTAACGCCGGTGGCCGACTTGCCTTTACCGCCGCGACGCTGGGCCTGATAGGCCATCAGCGGTTGCGACTTGGCATAACCACCGTGGGAGATGGTGACTACCCGCTCCTCTTCGGTAATCAAATCGGCCAGGGTCAGGTCCAGACGGGTATCGAGAATCTCGGTACGACGCTTGTCGCCAAACTCGGCCTTAACGCCTTCCAGCTCTTCGCGGATCACTTCCATCAAGCGCGTGGCGCTGGTCAGGATGCGGATCAGCTCGCCGATTTGCAGCAGAATCTCTTGGTACTCGGCCAACAGCTTCTCGTGCTCAAGACCGGTCAGACGGTGCAAGCGCAATTCAAGAATCGCCTGCGCCTGTTCTGGCGACAGGTAGTACTTACCGTCACGCAAGCCGTACTGCGCATCTAGGGTATCCGGGCGGCACGAGTCAGCGCCTGCGCGCTCAACCATGGCTTGCACAGCCGAGGATTCCCAGCCCATGGCGACCAAGCCTTCTTTGGCTTCGGCCGGGCTTGGCGAGGCTTTGATCAGCGCGATTACCGGATCGATGTTGGACAGCGCAACGGCTTGTCCTTCGAGGATATGCCCACGCTCGCGGGCTTTACGCAGCAGGTACACGGTACGCCGCGTCACCACTTCACGGCGGTGCAGCACGAAGGCTTCGAGCAGATCCTTGAGGTTCAGAATCTTCGGCTGGCCGTCGATCAGCGCCACCACGTTGATACCGAACACGCTCTGCAACTGGGTCTGGGCGTAGAGGTTATTCAGCACCACTTCTGCCACTTCGCCACGACGCAGTTCAATCACCACGCGCATGCCGTCTTTGTCGGACTCGTCGCGCAGCTCGCTGATGCCTTCGAGCTTCTTCTCTTTAACCAGCTCGGCAATCTTCTCGATCAGTCGGGCCTTGTTCAGCTGGTACGGCAGCTCGGTGATGATGATCTGCTGGCGACCGCCGACCTTATCGATGTCTTCGATGGTGGCGCGGGCGCGGATCTGAATCCGTCCACGACCGGTGCGATAGGCTTCGATGATGCCGGCGCGACCGTTGATGATCGCCGCTGTTGGGAAGTCCGGGCCCGGAATGTACTGCATCAATTCATCGATGGTCAGTTCCGGGTTTTCGATCAGCGCCAGGCAGCCGTCGATGACTTCGCCCAGGTTGTGCGGCGGAATATTGGTCGCCATGCCCACGGCAATACCGCTGGAACCATTGACCAGCAGGTTGGGAATCTTGGTCGGCATGACCGCCGGAATCTGCTCGGTGCCGTCGTAGTTGGGCACCCAATCGACCGTCTCTTTATCCAGATCGGCCAGCAGCTCATGGGCCAGCTTGGTCATCCGCACTTCGGTGTAACGCATGGCGGCCGCGTTATCGCCGTCGACCGAACCGAAGTTACCCTGACCGTCTACCAGCAGGTAGCGCAGCGAGAACGGCTGCGCCATCCGAACGATGGTGTCGTACACCGCAGTATCACCGTGCGGGTGATACTTACCGATCACGTCGCCGACCACACGGGCGGATTTTTTATACGCCTTGTTCCAGTCGTTACCCAGCTCACTCATCGCGAACAGCACGCGCCGGTGCACGGGCTTTAAGCCATCACGGGCATCGGGTAATGCACGACCGACGATCACGCTCATCGCGTAGTCGAGATACGACTGTTTCAGCTCGTCTTCGATATTGACCGGTACAATTTCTTTGGCCAGTTCGCCCATGAGAAGCCTGGTTCCTTATTCTGGTGAAACTCCGCGCAATCCGCGTGGAATATGGCGAAGTTCGCCGTTGCGGCTAAATTAGCTGCAACGACTCACGAAAAATCAACGGGTTAAGCTAAAAATCTGTGCCCTTCAGTGGCCCGTTAAGGCCGGCCTGAA
This sequence comes from Pseudomonas sp., assembly GCF_030698175.1. Lineage (GTDB taxonomy): Bacteria > Pseudomonadota > Gammaproteobacteria > Pseudomonadales > Pseudomonadaceae > Aquipseudomonas. Next base: position 83,639 of record NZ_JAUYNT010000015.1, on the reverse strand, counting down.
AACCGCCGGAGCATACCACAATCACCCCACAGCACCCAACCCAGCAGTCCGGGCCGCGCAACACTCAGTGCAGGCGCTTGCGACACATCAGCTGGGCCATTTTTGCCGCATTCGGCCGCTCGATCACACCCTTCTCGGTGATCAGGTAATCGATCAGATCGGCTGGCGTCACATCAAATACCGGATTGATTGCATCCACTTCGGCCGCCACCCGCCGCCCGGCGATCTCCAGCAACTCACTGCCGTCACGCTCCTCGATGGGGATTTCATCGCCGGTAGCCAGTGCCATATCAATGGTCGAACTGGGCGCCACCACCATAAAGCGCACGCCGTGGTGCATGGCATTCACCGCCAGCTGATAGGTGCCAATCTTGTTGGCCACGTCGCCATTGGCGGTGATGCGGTCGGCACCGACTATCACCCAGGTGATGCCCTTGGTTTTCATCAGATGCGCGGCCGCAGAGTCGGCATTCAAGGTGACCGGCACGCCATCGCTGGCCAGCTCCCAGGCGGTCAGGCGCGAACCCTGCAGCCAGGGCCGGGTCTCATCGGCATACACCCGCTCGACCAAGCCCTCCAGATAGGCCGCGCGAATCACCCCCAGCGCCGTGCCAAAGCCGCCAGTCGCCAGTGCACCGGTGTTGCAGTGGGTCAAAATTGGCTGGGCACTGCCCTGATGCTGACGAATCACCTCGACGCCGAATTGCGCCATGGTCAGATTGGCCTCGCGATCACTGGCATGGATGCCAAGCGCCTCCAACTCCAGGGCGCGCAACGGCTCATCGGCAGCTTTAAGCCGCTGTAAACGCTCACGCATGCAGTTCAGCGCCCAAAACAAATTAACCGCAGTCGGCCGCGACTCAGCCAGCACCTGGAAATCCGCCTCCAGCGCCGCCTGCCAATCGCCACCGGCGGCCAGGCGCGCCTTGACGCCCAGCACCAACCCATAGGCCGCCGCAATGCCGATGGCCGGCGCGCCGCGCACCACCATCTGCCGAATGGCCTCAGCCACACCTGCCGCCGACTCATAGGCCAGCCAGGTTTCCTCGAACGGCAGCAGCCGTTGATCGAGCAAATACAGCGTGCCATCGCGCCATTCAATCGCCTTAACTTTCTCTGCCGCTAGCAATCGATCACGCATGACTCACCTCGTACCCACAACCAAAAGCCGCCGATTATAGCGAGCCGACCCGCTGGGCGCTCGGGTATACTGGCCAGCCTCGTACAAACGCTCAAGACTGCCGATCATGCCCGACCACAGCGCCCCGCTCGACCTCCTCCTCTTGCCGACCTGGCTGGTGCCGGTTGAGCCCGCCGGCGTGGTGTTAAAACAGCATGGCCTGGGCATTCGCGATGGCCGCATCGTGCTGATCGCGCCGCGCGCCAGCGCCCTATTGCACCCGGCCAAAGAAGTCCGCGAGCTGCCGGACATGCTGCTCTGCCCCGGCCTGATCAATGCCCACGGCCATGCGGCGATGACGCTGTTTCGCGGCCTGGCCGACGACGTACCGCTGATGCATTGGCTCGAGCAGCACATCTGGCCGGCGGAAGCGCGCTGGGTGGATGAGGCCTTTGTGCGCGACGGCACCGAGCTGGCGATTGCCGAGCAACTCAAGGGCGGCATCACTTGCTTCTCCGACATGTATTTTTTCCCAGAAGTGGCCAGCGAGGTGATTCACACCAGCGGCATGCGCGCCCAGATCACTATCCCGATCCTGGACTTCCCAATTCCCGGCGCCCGCGACAGCGCAGAATCCTTGCACAAAGGCCTGCTCCTGCTCGACGACCTCAAGCAGCACCCACGCATTAAAGTCGCCTTCGGCCCCCACGCGCCCTACAGCGTCAGCGATGACAAACTGGAAAACATCCGCATGCTGGCCGAAGAACTGGATGCCGGCATTCATATGCACGTGCAGGAAACCGCCTTCGAGGTACAACAAAGCCTCGAGCAGCGCGGCGAACGCCCACTGGCCCGCCTGGCTCGCCTCGGGCTGCTGGGGCCACGCTTTCAGGCGGTGCATATGACCCAGATCAGTGACGACGACCTCGCACTACTGGTAGAAAGTAACAGCCATGTCATCCATTGCCCGCACTCCAACCTCAAGCTCGCCAGCGGCCTGTGCCCGGTAGAAAAACTCTGGCAAGCAGGCGTCAATGTGGCGATTGGTACCGACGGCGCGGCCAGCAATAACAGCCTGGACTTGCTCGGTGAAACCCGCACCGCCGCCTTGCTGGCCAAAGCCGTGGCCAATTCGGCAACGGCGCTGGACGCCCACCAGGCATTGCGCATGGCCACCCTTAACGGCGCCCGCGCCTTGGGGATTGAGGAGCACACCGGCTCACTGGAAATCGGCAAAGCCGCCGACCTGTTAGCCTTTGACCTCAGCGGCCTGGCGCAACAACCGGTCTATGATCCGGTCTCACAACTGATTTATGCCGGCAATCGCAGCGGTGTTAAACACGTCTGGGTTGGCGGCAAGCAATTACTCGACAACCAGCAGCTAACCCGTCTCGACGAAGACCGCTTGATTGCCAGCGCCCGCAGCTGGGGCGCCCGCATCGCGGCTCGCTGAGTTAACTCACCAGATTCTTTACCCACAGGTTCTTCTATGAGCAACGTCGACCACGCCGAAATCGCTAAATTCGAAGCTCTGGCACACCGCTGGTGGGACCGCGAAAGCGAGTTCAAGCCACTGCACGACATCAACCCGCTGCGGGTTAACTGGATCGACGAGCGGGTCAATCTCGCCGGCAAAACCGTGCTCGACATCGGCTGCGGCGGCGGCATCTTAAGCGAAGCCATGGCCCTGCGCGGCGCCACAGTCACTGCCATCGACATGGGCGAAGCGCCGCTGGCCGTGGCCCGCCTGCATCAGTTGGAGTCCGGCGTGTCGGTCGACTATCGGCAAAGCACCGCCGAAGACCTGGCCCTGGAAATGCCCGAGCAGTTTGATGTGGTTACTTGCCTGGAGATGCTCGAACACGTGCCCGACCCGGCGTCGGTGATCCGCGCCTGCCACGCACTGGTCAAACCCGGCGGCCAGGTATTTTTCTCCACCATCAACCGCAATCCCAAGGCCTATTTGTTCGCCATTATTGGCGCCGAATACCTGATGCGCATGCTGCCGCGCGGCACCCACGACTTTAAAAAGTTTATCCGCCCCTCAGAACTGGGTGCCTGGAGCCGTGCCACCGGCCTGCAAGTCAAAGACATCATCGGCCTGACCTACAACCCGCTGCTCAAGCACTACAAGCTGGCCAGCGACGTCGACGTTAACTACATGCTGCAAACCTTAAAGGAAGCCTGATGCGCCTGCGTGCTGTGCTTTTTGACATGGACGGCACCCTGCTCGACAGTGCCCCCGACTTTATCGCCGTGGCCCAGGCCATGCGCGCCGCCCGCGACTTGCCGCCGATTGCCGAACAGCTGATTCGCGAGCAGATCTCTGGCGGCGCCCGCGCCATGGTCGCCAGCGCCTTTGCGCTGAGCCCGCAAGACGCAGGATTCGAGGCGTTACGCCAAGAGTTTCTTGATCGCTATCAAGAGCACTGCGCGGTGTTCACCCGCCCGTTTGACGGCATCGAAGAGCTGCTGGCCGACATCGAGCAGGCCAAGCTGATCTGGGGCGTGGTCACCAACAAACCGCTGCGTTACGCCGAACCGATCATGCAGCAACTGGGCCTGGCCCAACGCTCGGCGATTCTGATTTGCCCCGAGCACGTAAAAAACACCAAGCCCGACCCCGAGCCGATGATCTTGGCTTGCACCCGCCTGGGCCTTACACCTGCCAGCGTGCTGTTTGTTGGCGACGACCTGCGCGATATCGAGTCTGGCCGCGCGGCTGGCACCCGCACCGCGGCGGTTCGCTACGGCTATATCCACCGCGACGACAACCCTGACCACTGGGGCGCCGATGCCGTGGTTAATCACCCGGCGGAGCTGCGCGCGCTGCTTGATCGGGCGCTGTGCTCCTGCTGAGGCCGTGACAGATGTAGGACGAACGCAGCGTAACCCGCCGCTGCCGTTACCAATGGTGGGTTACGCCGCTTCGCGGCTAACCCACCCTACACCCAAGACACGAGAGAGATTCCTCCATGTTCGAATACACAGCCCGCCCAGACCTATTGAAAGGCCGCGTCATATTGGTGACCGGCGCCGGTCGCGGCATCGGTGCGGTTGCCGCCAAGAACTTTGCCGCCCTGGGTGCCACCGTATTGTTGCTGGGCAAGACCGAAGCCAATCTGAATCAGGTCTATGACGCCATCGCCGAAGCCGGTCACCCGCAGGCGGCGGTCATTCCATTCAACCTGGAAACCGCCCTGGCCCATCAATATGACGAGCTGGCGGCCATGGTTGAGCGCGAATTCGGTCGCCTCGATGGCCTGCTGCACAACGCCGCCATCCTCGGGCCGCGCACACCGATTGAGCAGTTGTCAGGCGACAACTTCATGCGCGTCATGCAGGTCAACGTCAACGCCACCTTTATGCTGACCAGCACCATGCTGCCATTGCTGAAGCTGTCGGCGGATGCCTCGGTGATCTTTACCTCCAGCAGTGTCGGCCGCAAAGGCCGCGCTTACTGGGGCGCTTACGCGGTGTCAAAGTTCGCCAACGAAGGCCTGATGCAAGTGCTGGCCGACGAGATGGACGGTATCTGCCCGGGCCGCGCCAACAGCGTAAACCCCGGCGCCACCCGCACCGACATGCGCGCCCAGGCCTACCCTGGAGAGAACCCGGCCGGCAACCCAACACCAGAGGAAATCATGCCGGTCTACCTGTACCTGATGGGCCCGGACAGTGTCGGCGTCAACGGCCAGGCTTTCGACGCCCAATAAGCAAACCGAACCGCCGGTTTCCCGGCGGCCAGCTTTTGTGAACGGCAGCACATTGCCAGCATCAACGCCAAAACACCGGCAAACAGCTGCCACCAGACACCAATAAAAACAACTAACTAACTGAAACATAAAGAGTTTTTTAACAATACCAGCAAATGGCACGGAAATCGCTTTAAGCCTAGTGTCGACGCACTTAGCGCCTGGGGTTCACCATGATTTCTCACAGCCAAACCAACACCATCGACTTCGACGCAGCCAAACTGCAACGCTTGGGCTTCACGGGCAACCGTACCCAATCACTGCGGCCGGTCAGCCTGGCGCAACTGCGCCAGCAGCTAACCCTGCAGTTGCAGACCAGCCTCGAAGCCGAGCGCATCCTTAGCCTGTTCTTCCGTGAAGTACAGCGCCTGGTACCACTGGGGGCTTTGAGCTATCAATTGGCCGCCAGCGATTTGCGCCTGGAGATGGGCGTGCGCGCCAGTCACTCGGCCTGCTATCGCCTCAGCCACGAAGGTGAATACCTCGGTGAGCTGACCTTTCGCCGCAGCGTGCGCTTCTCGGAAGAGGAACTCGCACAACTCGAATCGCTGCTGGCCAGCTTGCTGTTTCCGCTGCGCAACGCCCTGCTCTATCGCAACGCCATGCGCAGCGCCTTGCGCGACCCACTGACCGAGACCGGCAATCGCCTGGCGATGGATCAGGTGCTGCAGCGTGAAGTTGATCTGGCCGAACGCAACCAGCAACCCCTATCGCTGCTGATGCTCGACCTTGATCACTTCAAACGGATCAACGACAGCTTCGGCCACAGCACCGGTGACGAAGTGCTTAAAGCCCTTGCCGCCACCCTTAAAGCCCAATTGCGCAATATCGACATGGTGTTTCGCTTTGGCGGCGAAGAGTTTTTGGTGGTGATGTCCAATACCAGCAGCGAAGCCGCCGCGATGATTGGCGAACGCCTGCGCCGTGCGGTGATGGAGCTGCAATGCCTGGCCCAGGGCCGCGCGATTGAACTGTCGGTCAGCCTCGGTTGCGCCACCCTGCACGCTGGCGAGTCGATCCGCAGCATCATGCACCGCGCCGACTGCGCCATGTACGCGGCCAAAGGCGATGGTCGCAATCGCCTGGTCGTGGCCAGTTAAAACAGTCCAGAGCGAATCAGCAGACAAAAAGAAGGGCTCCTATTGGAGCCCTTCTTTTTGTCTGCTGATTTTACTGAGGCATTAATGCCTTACTGCGATTTACGCGGACCACGACCAAAGCCAGGACGCTGACCGTCAGTTGCCGGCGGACCGCGACGTTTATCTGGCGCCGAACCCGGTTGACGCGAACCGCGCTCGCCGGACTCTTGCTGACGGCCGGCCGGCTTGGCGGGACGCTTATTGACATCGCTTGGGCGCTCGGCCACTTGCGAGCCACGGCTCGAGTCACCACTTGCGGCGCGCTCACCACGGCCACCGCTGGCCGGGCGCAGAGTGCGCTCCTGACGGCCAGCGCGACCCACCGGCTTGGCCGATTTACGCTGCTGACGCACCAGCTTGTCACGGGCCTTATCGGTCATGGCCGGCAGCGCCACTGGGGTCAAACCGACTTCCTCACTGAGGATGTCGATTTCACGCTGGCCCATTTCGCGCCAGCGGCCCATGGTCAACTCGGAGGTCATAAATACCGGACCAAAGCGCACGCGCTTCAGGCGGCTGACCACCACGCCCTGGGATTCCCACAGACGACGCACTTCGCGGTTACGACCTTCCATCACCACGCAGTGATACCAGTGGTTGAAACCGGTGCCGCCGGGGGCTTCTTTGATGTCGGTGAAGCGCGCCGGGCCGTCTTCCAGCACCACGCCGGCTTTCAAACGCTCAAGCATCTCCTCATCGACTTCGCCACGTACGCGCACGGCGTATTCGCGATCCATCTGAAAGGAAGGGTGCATCAAACGATTGGCCAATTCACCGTCGGTGGTGAACATCAGCAGCCCGGTAGTGTTGATGTCGAGGCGACCGATATTGATCCAGCGACCTTCTTTGGGCTTGGGCAAACGATCGAATACGGTTGGCCGACCTTCTGGGTCGTCACGGGTGCAGATTTCGCCGTCGGGCTTGTTGTAGATCAGCACGCGACGGACCGATTCGGCACCCTCTTCGCGCTTGAGCAAACGGCCATCGAGGCTGATGGCATCCAGCGAATCAACCCGGTGACCGAGCTTGGCAACGACGCCATTGACCTTGACGCGGCCGAGGCTGATCCAGGTTTCGAGATCACGACGCGAGCCGAGGCCCATGCGCGCCAAAACCTTCTGTAATTTTTCGCCAGCTGGACCTAAATCGGTATCACTCATCTTGGCACCTCCCGGTGTAGCAGTAGATGAAACGCATTATTTGCCGAACGGCTATTGCGTAAATATGGCGAGCAATCGCCAAAAGGGCGCGAAGCATACGCTGATTAGCCATCAGGCGCACGGTTAGGGCTTAAATCAGCCCGCCCGACTGTCTGTTTTTTGTACAGCGCAAAGCTGACCCGTCAGTGCAGACTCGCCTCGGCGACGTCCCGCGACGCCAGCTCGACGGCCGCCTCGCCCTCTGCATCCGGCTCCAGAGTTGCATCAAGCAAATCATCAAAATCGCTTTTCAAGCCCTGCTCCATATCGTCCAGTTCAACCAGCAGGCTGCGGAAACTGGTTTCATCGCGCAACCCACCGTCCACCTCCTGGCCATCCTCGGCATCGACGCGGGCCTGCAAGCCTGCTGGCGCAGGCAGATCATCGTCCGGAGCAAACAAGGGTTCAGGCTCAAGCTCGCGCAAGGCGGCCATGGTCGGCAACTCATCCAGGCCCTTGAGGTTGAAGTGATCGAGAAACAGCTTGGTGGTGGCCAACATCGCAGGCTTGCCCGGTACATCGCGATAGCCGACGACGCGAATCCACTCACGCTCCAGCAGGGTTTTGACGATATGGCTGTTGACCGCCACGCCGCGAATATCTTCGATCTCGCCACGGGTGATCGGCTGGCGATAGGCAATTAGCGCCAAGGTTTCCAGCATGGCCCGCGAATAACGCTGCGGACGCTCCTCCCACAGCCGGCCGACCCAAGGCGCAAAACGCTCACGCACCTGCAGGCGGTAACCGGTCGCCACCTCCTTTAGCTCAAAGGAGCGGCCCTCGCAGGACTTAGCCAGCAGCGTCAGGGCTTTTTTGAACACCGCCGGTTCCGGCCGTTCAGCCTCCTCAAACAACTCATAAAAGCGCTCCAACGACTGCGGCTTGCCGCTGGCCAATAAAAACGCCTCGAGTAGCGAGGCCAGCTCGCGGGGTTCAGTCAGGTTCATCGCTTCAACTTCCTACTTCCCATTTCCCATTTCCCACTTCCCACTTCCCATTTCCCATTTCCTATTCAGCCCGCGCCCGCACATGGATAGGTCCAAAAGCTTCGTTCTGCACCAGCTCCACCAGCGACTCTTTGATCAGCTCGAGTATCGCCATAAAGGTTACCACCACTCCAAGGCGGCCTTCTTCGGCCAGAAACAGCGCGACAAAGGGCACGAAGGCACCACCTTTCAAGGCCTCCAGCACGGCGCTCATGCGCTCGCGGGTGGACAGGGTTTCGCGGCTGATCTGGTGGCTTTCAAACATATCGGCGCGGCGCAGCACTTCGGCCATCGACAGCAATAATTCTTCCAGGCTGACGTCCGGCAATAGCTTGCGCGCCCGCGCCTGTGGTGCTTCGAGAGCCGGCACGGTGATATCGCGACCGACCCGTGGCAACTGATCCAGCCCTTCGGCGGCAGCCTTGTAGCGTTCGTACTCTTGCAGGCGGCGGATCAGCTCGGCGCGCGGATCGTCTTCCTCTTCTTCGAATGCCGCCGAGCGCGGCAGCAGCATGCGCGACTTGATCTCGGCGAGCATCGCCGCCATCACCAGGTATTCGGCCGCCAGCTCCAGCCGCACCGACTGCATCAGCTCGACGTAGCCCATGTATTGGCGGGTGATTTCCGCAACGGGAATGTCCAGCACATCAATATTCTGTTTGCGGATCAGGTACAGCAGCAGATCGAGTGGGCCCTCGAAGGCCTCGAGAAAGACTTCCAGCGCATCCGGCGGAATGTACAGATCCACCGGCAACTCGGTCAGCGCCTGGCCATAGACCATGGCGAACTGCAGTTCTTGCTGCACGGGCGCCGAATTCTCTGCCGGCGCGAGCGATGATTCAGTGTGCATGGCTAATCTCGGGGGCGGGCATGGACTGGGCTTGGTCGCGGCAAGCGCAGTTACTGCGCGGTAAAGGCCGAAGGATCGCCACAACCGACCCGTACCACCTGCGGCTCGGAGTCGACCAAATTAATCACCGTGGAGGCCTCCAAGCCGCCCAAGCCGCCATCGATAATCAGGTCGACATGATGCTCAAGCAACTGGCGCATCTCGTAGGGGTCGCTCAGTGGCTCAGTGGCGCCGGGCATGATCAGGCTGACGCTCATCAGCGGCTCGCCCAGCTCGGCCAGTAAAGCCATGGCAATTGGATGCCCCGGCACCCGCAGGCCTATGGTGCGACGTTTGGGGTGCAGCACCATACGCGGCACTTCCCGGGTGGCATCCAGGATAAAGGTGTAAGGCCCCGGCGTATGGGCCTTGAGCAGGCGAAAGGCGCCGGTATCGACCTTGGCAAACAGGCCCAGTTGCGAGAGGTCGCTGCAGACCAGGGTGAAGTTGTGCTTGTCGTCCAGCTGGCGCAGCCGGCGAATCCGCTCGACCGCCGCCTTGTCACCGATACGGCAACCAATGGCGTAGGACGAATCGGTCGGATAGACGATCACCCCACCCGCCTTGATGATCTCCACCGCCTGTTTAATCAGGCGCGCCTGCGGGCTTTGCGGGTGAATCTGGAAGAACTGACTCACGTGAGGTCCCTCTTCAGCAATTAGCAGCTGGCCGATAGTCATTGAAATGAACCCAAAGTGGCGACAAATCATCCGGGAGCGGGCGATACATGCCCAGTTCAGACCAGTCGCCAGGCGCGTGAAAATCACTGCCAACGCTGGCCATCAAGCCAAATTCACGGGCCAAAATAGCCAGACCGCCGACCTGTTCGGCCGGCTGCATGCCATTAACCACTTCCAAGGCCTGACCACCCGCCGCCTGATACTCAATAATCAGCTTGCGGCGCTTGCTGCGGGTGAAATCGTATTGCCAAGGATGGGCCAAGCTGACCCACGCGCCGGCACCACGCAGGGTGGCCACCGCTTGCGGCAAACTTGGCCAATGCTGCTTAACGTCGCCCAGCTTGCCGGAACCCAGCCATTTGCGAAACGCCTCGGCGCGATCCCGAACAAAACCGGCGCGCACCATAAACTCGGCAAAGTGCGGCCGCGCCGGGGCATTACCACTGTCGCCCAGTTCCTGCTGCACGGCGCGGGCGCCTTCCAAAGCGCCGGGCATGCCTTTCGCAGCCAGACGTTGGCTGATTTCTTCGGCGCGCAGCCAGCGGCCATCACGTAACTCGCTGATTGCTTGCAGCAAATCTGGCGCATCGAGGGCGAAGCCATAGCCGAGCACATGAATAGTCGCCCCGCCCCACAGACAAGACAGTTCCACGCCATTAATCAGCTGCATGCCCAGCGCGTCGGCCGCGTTGCGCGCCTCCGCCAAGCCTTCGAGGGTGTCGTGATCGGTCAACGCGAGCATTTGCACCCCGTGTTCGTGGGCGCGGGCAACCACCACGGCGGGCGCGAGGGCACCGTCGGAGGCGCTACTGTGACAATGCAGGTCGACGTTCATAAGGCTCTGAATGCTTTCGATTAGTTTGATGTTTGTTATTATGCCGCCTCATCCTCGTTCTGGCTGCCGTTGTGAAACAATTCATCGATTTCATCCCGCTATTGCTGTTTTTTATCGTCTTCAAGCTGGACCCACGCACCGTCGAGTTCGCCGGCCAAAGCCTGCAAATAGGCGGCATTTTTAGTGCCACGGCGGTACTGATCGCCGCGTCGGTGCTGGTCTACGGCAGTTTGTTCGCCATCCAGCGCCGGCTGGAAAAAGGCCAATGGCTGACCCTGGCCGCCTGTTTAGTGTTCGGCGGCATTACCTTGCTGCTGCACGACGAAACCTTTCTCAAACTAAAGGCCCCGGTACTTAACGGCCTGTTTGCCCTGGGCTTTGCTGGCAGCCACTGGTTTGGCGACAAACTGCTGATCGAGCGCATGATGGGCCACGCCATTAGCCTGCCGCAGGAGATCTGGCGACGGCTTAACCTGGCCTGGATCGGGTTTTTCCTGTTTGCCGGTAGCGCCAACCTGTTCGTGGCCTTTACCTTCCAGAGCATCTGGGTCGACTTTAAAGTGTTTGGCAGCCTGGCCATGACCTTAGTATTCCTGGTCGGCCAAGGCTTCTACCTGGCGCGCCATCTGCACGACGCAGACCCGGCCAACCCCACGCCCCACTCCAAGGACTGAACATGCTCTACGCCATTATCGCCACCGACGTGGCCAACTCGCTGACACAGCGCCTCGAGGCCCGACCGGCGCATTTATTTCGCCTGCAGCAACTGCAAAATGAAGGCCGCCTGGTGCTGGCCGGGCCACACCCGGCAATCGACAGCATCGATCCAGGCGCTGCGGGTTTTTCTGGCAGCCTGATAGTCGCCGAGTTCGACTCCCTCACTGCGGCGCAAACCTGGGCCGATGCCGACCCTTATCGCGCCGCCGGGGTTTACGCCTCGGTAGTGGTGAAACCCTTTAAACAGGTTTTCCCCTAAGCACTGAAAACCCCGCAATAGCTGAGCTTGAGCGATAAAAATAACAATAAATTTAAAAGGACTTCCCATGCGTACAGCCTCGCGAGCATTCCTCTCAGCCCTTGCCCTCACGGCGTTGTCGGTGCAAGCCGAAGTCACCACGGTGCCGGTCACCCGCGTGGTTAACGCCGAAGTCGCCAGCCTCAACGGGCAACTCGACCGACTGGAGCAACGCCTGGCCGAGAGTGAGCGCTTGCGCAGCGAGCTGGCCAGCCAATTAGAAAGCGGCCTCGCCGATCAAGGCAACGCCCAGCTGAGCCGTTTGAACCAAGACAATCAGCGCCTGAAACTGCAGCTCAAAGCCGCCCACGCCCAGCAACCGACCAAGCTGCTCAGCGAGCAGCAACTGTGGTTTGCCATTGGCGGCGGGGTTGCCCTGCTGGCGTTTATTCTCGGCGCCTTGGCGCGCGGCGTGCGTAAGTCGCGCCGCGACTGGATGAGTTAAATGACCGAGCTGTTGCTGATCGATGATGACTGCGAACTCTGCGAGTTATTAACCCGCTGGCTAAGCCAGGAAGGCTTTCAGGTTCGCGCCTGCCACGACGGCAATAGCGCCCATTCGGCCTTGCTGGCGGCAACCCCGGCGGCGGTCATTCTGGATGTGATGCTGCCCGACGGCAGCGGCCTGAATTTACTCAAGCAATTGCGCCGGGATTACCCACAGCTGCCGGTACTGATGCTGTCGGCCCGCGGTGAACCGCTGGACCGCATTCTGGGCCTGGAACTCGGTGCCGACGATTACCTGGCCAAACCCTGCGACCCCCGCGAGCTGACCGCCCGCCTGCGCGCCGTGCTGCGCCGCAGCGTACCAGTGGCCAGCACCGCCCTGCTGGAACTGGGTGACCTGAGTTTCAGCCAGAGCCGTGGAGTGGCCAGTATCGGCGAGCACGAGGTGGTGCTGACGCTGTCCGAAAGCCGGATTCTCGAAGCGCTGCTGCAGCATCCCGGCGAACCCGTCGACAAGCCGGCGCTGACGCAACTGGCGCTGGGCCGCAAACTCAGCCTGTACGACCGCAGCCTCGATATGCACGTCAGCAACTTACGCAAAAAACTGGGCGCCCATGCCGATGGCCGGCCACGGATTCTCGCCCTGCGCGGACGCGGCTACTACTACTGCGTCTGAGGCTTAGTCGCTGCTGCTGTTGCTGCGCAAGCCAGCAAGCGCTGACGCCGGCGTTCTTTACCGAGCCTTTACCTTAGCCTGACCGCACCTGACCTTGAGCGACCTAAACTGGGTTCATCCGGTAAATCGCCGGCAATCAATTAAGGACACCCAAAATGCGCAAGTCCCTAATCGCCCTGTTGTTCGCCGCCAGCCTACCGGCGCTTGCCCATGCCATGCCCGAAGATGGCCAGCGCCAGCATGCTGAGCGCGGCCAGCATCTATTTAAACAGTTGAACCTCGACCAGCAACAACGCATGGCAGTCGGCAAGCTGATGCGCGAACAGATGCAAGCGCGCCACAGCATCACCCAGAGTTTTCTCGATAAGCTGCCGGCCGCCGAACAAAAAGCCATGCAGGAGCAACTGGCGGCAGCCAAGGCCAAAAACGACCAAGCCATACGGGCGTTGCTCAACCCTGAGCAACAGAAGGCCTATGACGATGCGCTAAAGCAGCTGGAACAACGCCGCGCCGTCAAGGCCGAATGAGTCAGGCTAGAACAGTCGCAACTGCGCCCAGCCATCCATGCCTGAGCCTTGGACGCAGTCGTGGTTACCACTCCAACCTGTTCGCCGCTGCTTGAATTTTACCCCGGCTGCTCTGGCGCCCCTACCCTCTAAATCAAGACGAGAATCCCCTGCATGCGCAAGACCCTGATCGCCCTACTGTTCGCCGCCAGCCTGCCGGCCGTGGCCCTGGCCGCTGCTGATGAGTCGTTACCCAAACAGCTGAATCTGAGCAGCGAGCAGCGCCAAGACGTCAACAAACTGCTGCGCGAGCGGCAAGCAGGCCGCAAAGAGATCACCCAACGTTATCTGGCAAAACGGCCGGTTGATAGAAAAGCCATGAGCGACGAGCTGACGGCGGCCAAAACCAAGAACGACCAAGCCATCCGTGCCCTGCTCACACCCGAGCAACAGAAGATCTATGACGATGCGCTAAAGACGCGCCAGCAAACCGAGTAATAACACCCACCGTAAACCCCGCCCTGCGGCAGTCACCAGCGCAGGGCGCTTTGTCGATTGAGGAGTCCGTGTGCGTTCATTGTTCTGGCGCATCTTTGCCAGTTTCTGGCTGGCCTTCGCCCTGGTTGCCGGCCTGTCCCTGCTACTCGGGCGCGCGCTGAATCAGGACGCCTGGATTCTCAACCAGCATCCGGCACTCGATGGCCTGGCCGAGCACTGGGCACAACTCTATGAGCAGCGTGGCAAAGGTGCCGCACAGGCCTATCTAGAGCAGCGCAAGCAACAGTTCCAGATTGACGTGCAAGTACTCGACGACGACGGTCAGGCCTTGGTCAACGGCACCTTCTCGCGCCGCGCCGCCGCCTTCGAGGCGCGCCAGGGCGATCAGCGGCACCTGCCCTGGCGGCGCCTGACCGAGGAGTACCACAGCCCGGCCACGGGCACCAATTACCTGCTGATTTATCGCATTGCGCACCGCCAGCTGGGCACTTGGCACCGTGACAGCCTGTTCTGGCCACTCAGCGCCCTAGGCATCGCCCTGATAGTGCTGAGCCTGTTCAGCCTGCTATTGACCCAGTCCTTCACCCGCCCGTTGCAACGCCTGCGTAGCGCCGTGCATGACCTGGGGCAAACCAGCTATCAGCAAACCAGCCTGATGCAGCTGGCCAATCGCCGGGATGAGTTCGGCGTACTGGCGCAAGATTTCAATCGCATGGGCGCGCGCCTGCAGAGCCTGATCAGCAGCCAGCGCCAGCTACTGCGTGATGTCTCCCACGAACTGCGCTCACCGCTGGCCCGCCTGCGCATTGCCCTGGCTCTGGCTGAGCGCGCAGGACCCGAAGAGCGCGAGCAACTCTGGCCGCGCCTGAACCTTGAATGCGACCGTCTGGAGGCGCTCATCAGCGAAATCCTGGCCCTGGCGCGCCTGGATGCCGATCCCGGCCCCGCCGAGCCAATCGACTTGGCCGGATTACTGAGCAAGCTGCAGGACGATGCCCAGCTCAGCGCCCCCCAGCAACAGGTGCGGATACATCTGCAGAGCGGCATCAAACTGTACGGCTGGGCAGAAATACTCGAACGAGCGCTGGATAATTTACTGCGTAATGCCCTGCGTTTTAACCCAAGCGGGCAAGCTATTGAGCTGAGCGCCAGCCTGCATGGCGCACGCCTGCAACTGTGTGTGCGTGACCATGGCCCCGGCGTCAGCGCCGAGTTGCTGCCCAAGCTTGGCCAAGCGTTTTTTCGCGCGCCAGGACAAAGCAGCAGCGGTCACGGACTGGGCCTGGCCATTGCCCGGCGCGCAGCCGAACGCCACGGCGGCGCACTGAGCTTCAGTAATGCGCCCGACGGCGGCTTTATTGCCTGCCTGGAGTTGCCGCTACAACCCACGCAGGCCAACTAACACTGAAGCTCACCCCTGCCAAGCGCTAACAAAGTCTTGCGGGTCGAGCCGCGCCGGCGTGCGTAACTCTGCCTGGGGCGTGCCCAAATAGAGCATGGCAATCAGTTGTTCATCCGCCTGCAAACCCAGCCCGGCAGCGACCTGCGGGCTATAGGCCAACTCACCGGTACGCCACACCGCACCGACCCCAATGGCATGGGCGGCCAGAAGTATGCCGTGGGCGGCGCAACCGGCGGCGAGCAATTGCTCCTGCGCCGGGACCTTGAAGTGGGTGTGCAGGCGGGCGATCACCAACACCAACAGCGGCGCACGCAAGGGCATGGCGCGTGCCTTGGCCAGCGCTTCGGCACCGGCCTGCGGTTGGCTGGCCAGCAACGCGGCCACCAGCAATTCACCCAACTGCTCGCGAGCGGCGCCCTCCACGGTAATAAAGCGCCAAGGCCGTAACTGGCCATGATCGGGGGCGCGCAAGGCCGCGCGAAACAGTAATTCACGTTGCGCAGCATCCGGTGCCGGCTCGGTCAAGCGCGGCACAGAAACCCGGTTAAGCAGAGCGTCGAGCGCCTCCATCGGGCACCTCCAAAATAAAGAAACAGATTCTAGCCGATCAGGCTTGGCCATTCGCAGTAATCCACTGCCCATTCCCCATTCCGCACTCCCCACTCCCTATCTATGAACAGTAGAATGGCCGCCCGTCCTTACCCGAGCTCGAGCCGACGTCATGGCCTTGTCGACCCTGCGCATCATTGGTTTCATCCTCGGCATCTTTCTGATCACGCTGGCGATCAGCATGCTGATCCCGATGCTGACCCTGGTGATTTTTGAACGCCGCGACGACCTCAGCGCCTTTGGCTGGTCGAGCCTGATCACCGTGGTAACCGGCCTGGCCTTGGTCATTCCCGGGCGGCCCGCACATGTACATCTGCGCCCGCGCGATATGTATTTTCTGACCACCGCCAGTTGGGTGGTGGTGTGCTGTTTCGCCGCGCTGCCGATGGTGATCATTCAGCACATCAGCTACACGGATTCCTTCTTCGAGACCATGTCCGGAATTACCACCACCGGCTCCACCGTACTGACCGGGCTCGATCAGGCCTCGCCGGGCTTGCTGATTTGGCGGTCGATGCTGCACTGGCTGGGCGGCATTGGCTTTATCGGCATGGCCGTGGCGATCCTGCCGCTGCTGCGCGTCGGGGGCATGCGCCTGTTCCAGAGCGAATCCTCCGATTGGGGCGAGAAAGTCATGCCGCGCTCACACATGGCCGCCAAGTACATCCTCGGCATTTACAGCCTGCTGACCCTGCTCGGCTTTCTGGCTTTTTGGGCCGCGGGTATGACGCGCTTCGAGGCGATCAATCATTCCATGTCGATGATTTCCACCGGCGGTTTCTCCACCTCCGACAACTCCATGGCCAACTGGCAACAACCCGCGGTGCATTGGGTGGCCGTGCTGTTTATGATCCTCGGCAGCCTGCCCTTCACACTGTATGTCGCCTCGATTCGCGGCAACCGCAAGGCACTGCTGCGTGATCATCAGGTGCGCGGCTTTGTCGGTTTTTTGCTGCTGACCTGGCTGGTGTTCGGCACCTGGCTGTGGGCCAACTCGGACAACAGTTGGCTGGATGCATTTCGCATAGTCGCGGTCAACGTCACCTCGGTGGTCACCACCACCGGCGTCGCCTTGGGCGACTACACCCTGTGGGGCAGCTTTGCGGTCTTGCTGTTCTTCTACCTGACCTTCGTCGGCGGCTGCTCCGGCTCCACCGCCGGTGGCTTGAAGATCTTCCGCTTTCAGGTCGCCTATGTGCTGCTCAAGGCCAACCTGCAGCAACTGGTGCACCCGCGCGCGGTGATCAAGCAGCAATACAACAAGCACAATCTGGACGAGGACATCGTCCGTTCGCTGATTACCTTCTCGTTCTTCTTCACCGTCACCATCGGCGTGATCGCCCTGGGGCTGACGTTGATTGGTCTGGACTGGGTCACCGCGCTGACCGGCGCCGCCACCGCGGTGTGTAACGTCGGCCCCGGCCTGGGTCCGATCATCGGCCCGGCGGGCAATTTCTCGACCCTGCCGGATGCGGCCAAATGGTTACTGACCATCGGCATGCTGCTCGGCCGGCTGGAAATCCTGACGGTGCTGGTGCTCTTTACCAAAGCCTTCTGGAAGCACTGAGAACCTGTTCAATATCTGCTGCTCTTGGCCATGCGGCACAAGCGTTTAGAGCTGCGCGCGGTATTCGCCGGGCGTGCAGCCAAACCAGCGGCGGAACGCCCGAAAGAAATTGCTCGGGTCGGCAAAGCCGAGCAAGTACGCGGTTTCCAGCAGGGTCAGATTCGGCTGCGCCAGGTATTGCTCCACCAGCTCGCGGCGCGTGTCGTCAAGCAACTGCTGAAAGCTGCTGCCCTCCTCCTGCAAACGCCGTTGCAAGGTGCGCTGCGACAGGCACAAGGCCTGCGCCACGCTCTCGCGTTTAGGCTCGCCCTGAGGCAGCAAACGACACAGCACCTGACGCGCCTGATGGGTCACACGACTATCGGAAAAGCGCGCCAGATACTCGCCGGCAAAGCGATCATGCAACTGCGCCAAGGCCGCGTTGGCGGTCTGCAAGGGAATGTCCAGATCGGCCTGAGCAAACAGCAGCGCGTAATGCTCAGCGTTGAACTGCAACGGCGCCTGAAACACCTGCCGATAGGGCTCCAGGTCGGTCGGCGGATCACCCTGAAAACAAATTTGCAGCGGACTGATTGGCTTGCCCGTAATCCACCGACAAAAGGCCAGGCCATAGGCCAACGAGGCCTCGGCACTCTGCCGCGCCGGTGGCAAGCGGTCACCATGAATGCTCAGAATCAGGCCGTAGCCTTGCCCCAGCGGGCGAAAACTCAAATCCGCGCCTTCAGCAATAATCCGCTGATAACGCACCAGGCGGGTAAAGCCCTCTTTCAGCGTGCGACTGGACATCAAGGCGTAGCCGACCACATGAAAAGACGCCGGCCGCACCACCTTGGCCATGTTCAAACCAATCGCCGGATTGCCGCTCAACTCGACCGCCCGCCGCCACAAGCGGGTCATGTTGTCCTGGCTAAAGCGCGCGTCGGCATCGTCCAAGGCGGCGTAATCCAGACCCAGCGCAGCAAACACACTGCGGCAATCGACACCGCCCATTTCCAATGCCTGGACTATCCCCAAAGCCCAGCTCGAGGAGGTGGTACGTTCGCTCATGCAGCCTCTTCTCTCGGAGTAAATGATGATCAACGCGCGTTAAATTGGCGATGCAAGGATACTAAACTGGCACTCAATGTCACTGACCGAACAGGCCAGCCAACCTACACTGCAAGGACAATAATTACCGGAGTTTTACCATGGCCCACGATAGCAGCGAACGCTTTAGCAGCTTTGCCGAGTTCTATCCCTACTACCTGCAAGAGCACAGCAATGACATTTGCCGACGCCTGCATTACGTCGGCAGTCTGTTGGTATTGGGCATTCTCGGCTATGCCATCAGCCAGCAGCAATGGAGCCTGCTGTGGTTAGTGCCCGTCGCCGGTTATGGTTTTGCCTGGGTGGGTCATTTTGTTTTTGAAAAAAACAAACCCGCCACTTTTAAGTACCCGTTATATAGCCTGCTGGGCGATTGGGTCATGCTTAAAGATGCCTTCACCGGGCGAATTCGCTTTTAAATCAACGCACCAAGGCCGCGCAGCGGTTGCCGCCCGCCATTTAGCGGCCCGGCTTGGCTGGCAGGCCTTTAGATGCGTATTATCTGCCCCCAGAAAGCCTAGGGGGCTGGTCAGACTCCTAGCAGATCACCCCGTCGCCCAGAAGAGGTGACATCTAACTGCAGGTAGCGCTGATCCATCATGAAAGTTGCCCAGCCCGAACGCCGCAATAACCTGCCGACGCCACCGGTGCGCGAATACTACTCACGCGCGCTGGCTTATATTGCCGCCGCTGCAAGCATCGCGGCGGGTTATTACGGCCAGTATTTTGCCAATGACACCCTCTGGATCATCCCTTACGCGCTGCTCTACCCGCACCTGGCGCACCAGATCAGCACCCGCTTCAAACACAGCCACACCCAGCAAACCTTTCTAGCGCTGCTGTTTATCGATGCCTTGCATACCGGTGCCTTCACCGCTCTGATGGGCTTTGCGGTAGTGCCGAGCCTGATGATCCTGCTGATTCTAAGCTTCAGTGCGCTTATCAATGGCGGGCTTAGGCCGCTGGCCCTGGGCTTGCTGGTGGCGGTCAGCGGCGCGGTGCTGACCAGTGCGCTGATCGACTTTCACTTCAAAGGCAACAGCCCAGTAGCCTTGTCGGTGGTCAGCGTGCTGTTTTGCGCCCTGTACATCTGCATCACCGCCTACTTCGTGCATGAGCAGGGCATCAATTTGGCGGTGGCGCGCCGTGAGATCAAACTCGAGCAGGAGAAAGCTGCACGACTGGCGCGCAACCTGGCCAAATACCTGTCGCCACAGGTCTGGGAGTTAATTTTCAGCGGCAAAAAAAGTGTGCGCCTGGAGACCCAGCGCAAGAAACTCACGGTATTTTTCTCCGACATCAAAGGCTTCACCGAGCTGGCCGAAGAGCTGGAAGCCGAGGCACTCACCGACCTGCTCAACACCTACCTCAATGAGATGTCCAAGCTGGTGCTCAAGTACGGCGGCACCATCGACAAGTTCGTCGGCGATTGCGTGATGGTGTTCTTCGGTGATCCGACCTCCCAAGGGGCGAAAAAAGATGCGGTGGCCGCGGTGTCGATGGCCATTACCATGCGCAAACACATGAAGGTACTGCGTCAACAGTGGCGCGCCCAGGGCATCACCAAACCGCTGGAAATCCGCATGGGCTTGAATACCGGCTACTGCACTGTGGGCAACTTCGGCGCCGACACGCGCATGGACTACACCATCATCGGTCGCGAAGTGAACCTGGCCAGCCGCCTGGAAAGCTCAGCAGAGTCTGGTGAGATTTTAATTTCCCACGAGACCTACTCGCTGGTTAAAGACGTGATCATGTGCCGCGACAAAGGGCAGATCACCGTCAAAGGCTTCACCCGCCCGGTACAGATTTATCAAGTGGTGGATTTTCGCCGAGACCTCGGCGCCACCTCCAGTTATCTGGAGCATGAGCTACCGGGTTTTTCCATGTACCTAGACACCAACGGCATCCAGAACTACGACAAGGAGCGGGTGATTCTGGCGCTGAACCTGGCCGCCGAAAAACTGCGCGACAAAGTCATAGTCTAAGCCGCACCCCTCAGCGGTTAGCAGCCTTTAGCGCTCAGCCAGCAGCGCGCCCTCAGTACACGCCTGCGCGTAAGACTCACCATCAAGCAAACACTGCTGGGCCAAAAACTCCTGCGCCGAGGCGCTCCAAGAGTGTTGCCGGGCGTGCTCGGCGCAGCCCTCGCGGCTCAACTGCAGCGCCTCTAAACAGGCCGCTTGCAGATCGCCCGCCAACACGCCGGTGACGCCTGGCACTAACACATCCAAGGGTCCGGCCACCGGAAACGCCGCCACCGGGGTGCCGCAGGCCAGCGCTTCGAGCATGACCAGCCCATAGGTGTCGGTCAGCGAGGGGAAGACCAAGACACTGGCCGCACCGTAGGCCTGCGCCAACGCCTGGCCATGCAAGTAGCCGAGAAACTGCGCCTGCGGATACGCCGCCGCCAACGCCTGCCGCTGCGGGCCGTCGCCAACCAGGCGCTTTACGCCGGGCAGTTGCAGGGCAAGAAAAGCCTCGATATTTTTCTCCGCAGCCAGGCGCCCGACATAGAGAAAAACCGGCTGCGGTGGCGCTTCGCGCAGCGGCTGCGGATAAAACAGTCGGTTATCGACGCCCTTGCGCCACAGCTGCAAGTGGCTAAAACCCCAGCTGGCAAACTCGGCACGCATCCGTTCGGTGCTGACCAACACCGCCTGACTCGGCCGATGGAACGCCCGCAGCCAGGCATAGCCCCACGACAACGGCAACCACGGCCAGCGACTGGTGAGATATTCGGGGAAACGGGTATGAATCGCCGTAGTAAACGCCAGTTGACGCTTGCGCAACCACCACCGGGCCGTCCAGCCTAGCGGCCCTTCGGTGGCCAGGTGCACCATATCCGGGGCGAAGTCGCGAATCGCCGGGCCCACCCGCCAGAGATTCCACACCAAAGAAATCTCCGGGTACGTCGGGCAAGGCAGCGCGCGGAAATCCGCTGGCGACAGTACCTTCACCTGATGCCCAAGGCCGCGCAGCTCGGCGAGCAACGCCTGCAGGCTGGTGACCACACCGTTTACTTGTGGAGTCCAGGCATCGGTGACGATCAGTACCCTCATAGCACCGGCTCAGCGTTAGCCGGCTGTACGGCAGCTTCAGCGACCTTAGTGGCGGCCAGCGTGGCCAGGCGGGCCTGATCGTCGGCCAGTCGATAGAGTTCGATGGAGCCGTCCAAGTGCTCGATCAAGGCCGTGCAGGACTCGACCCAGTCGCCGCAGTTGAGGTATTCGACCTCTCCCATCTGGCGGATCTCGGCATGGTGAATATGCCCGCAAACCACCCCGTTAAAACCACGTTTCTGGCACTCGTGGGCGATGGCTTGTTCAAAGTCGCTGATGAAGTTCACCGCCGACTTGACCTTGTGTTTCAAATACGCCGACAGCGACCAATAGCCGTAGCCATAGCGCTGGCGCCAATGGTTAAGCCAGCGATTGAGGGTCAGGCTGAGCTCGTAGGCCGAGTCGCCAAGAAACGCCAGCCAACGGTGATAACGGGTGATCACATCAAACTGATCGCCATGAATCACCAGCAAGCGTCGGCCATCGGCGGTGACATGTTCAGCCTCATCGACCAGTTGGATATTGCCGAGGATTAACTTGGAGTAACGGCGCAGGAACTCATCATGGTTGCCGGTGACATAAATCACCTCAGTGCCGCGCTTGCTCATGGTCAACAAACGCCGCAGCACGTTGGTGTGCGCCTGGGGCCAGTAGATACCGCTGCGCAGCCGCCAGCCATCGATGATGTCGCCGACTAAATAGACCTTGTCGGTGTGGTAACGCTTGAGAAAGGCGGCCAAGTGCTCGGCCTGGCAATCGCGGGTACCGAGATGGACATCCGACACCCACAGAGTGCGAACACGTTGCTTACGGGTTGGTCGGGCAAGCTGGGCATTGCTCATTGGCGGCCTCCGGCGGGGTTTCCCCGAGCTTGCGCAGGCCTGATGAAATAACGATGACGGTTACACGACCAAACAATGACAGCACCGCCGGCCACCACCGCAGGTAAACTGGGCGCTTCAGCCAAGGACACTGCCATGCGCTCGATACTTTCCCTGCGCCACTACCGTGATGACCTGATCGCCCACAGTCACGAGCACGCGCAACTGGTCTTTGGCCTCAGCGGCCAATTGCAGATCGAGGTCAACGGCCATGCCAGCCAGGTCGTGCGCCACTCATTGGTGGTGGTTCCCGGCGCGACGGCGCACGCCTCCGACAGCCCGAGCGGCAGCCACTGCCTGGTTCTCGATGTGCCCTGCAGCGCCTGGCTCGAGCAACACCTCGGCGCCCACGCGGACAACAGTCGCCGCCTGCTGGAACAGTGCGCCACCCTGGCCCTCAGCCCACGCCAGCATCAGTTAGTCGACTGGCTGGCGAGTAGCCCGATCAATGACCCGGTGATCGCCCAGCAAGGCGCCGCCCTGCTATTGGCCAGCCTGGCCAGCGAAGCACCGGCGCCTGGCGAGCCCCGGGGTCTACCACTGGCGGCACTGACGGCCTACATCGACCAGCACCTCGCCCACCCGCTGCAGGTTGCCGACTTGGCGCGCCTCAGCGGTTTGTCCTGCGCGCGCCTGCACATACGGTTTCTTGCGCAAACCGCACAAACGCCGATGGAGTTCGTGCGCAACCGCCGTCTGCAACAAGCTCTGCAATTACTGCGCAGCACCAGCCTGGCCGTCGGCGAGATTGCCACCCGGGTCGGCTACAACTCGCAGAGCGCCTTTACTGCGGCCCTGGCCAGGCACAGCGGCCACACTCCACGCAAACTGCGCCGCGAGTTGCACGACAAAAAACGCTAGTTGCGCGACAGACGCCCCAGCAGCACAGCTCTAGACTGCCCCCCGTATAGTGCATAACAGGGGGAGAGCTTGATGCAGACCATCGAGTGGCAGGATTTCGAACGGGTCGAGCTGCGCGTAGGGACCATCCTCAGCGCCAGCAACAACCAAAAGGCACGCAAGCCGGCTTATGTCCTGGAGATCGACCTGGGGCCACTGGGCATCAAGACCTCCAGCGCGCAAATCACCGCCCTGTACCGCAACGCACAGCTGATTGGCAGACAGGTACTGTGCGTGTGCAACTTCGCGCCCAAGTCGATTGCCGGGGTGCTTTCGCAGGTGCTGGTAACCGGGGTGTATGACGCCGAAAACCGCGTGGTCCTGGCCAGCTTCGAGCATCCGCTGGCCAATGGTAGTCGCCTCGCATGAAGCAAGGATCGCCCATGACGCAGCGCTCAGCCATCGGCGCTCTGCACTGCGCCGTACTGCTCTTCGGCCTGACCGGCGTGCTGGGTAAACTGGCCGACAGCAGCCCGGCGATTATCGTCTTCGGCCGCGCAGCCTTTGCCGTACTGGCCCTGAGCCTGTGCGCCGGGCTGCTTGGCCGAGTGAGCTGGCAACCACTGAACCACGCCAACTGCTACCGCCTGACACTCGGTGGCCTGCTGCTGGCAGGCCACTGGATGAGTTTCTTTATCGCCGTAAATGGCGCTGGGGTGGCGATTGCCACCTTGGGCTTTGCCAGCTTCCCGGCGTTCACCGTGCTCCTCGAAGGGCTGATCTTCCGTGAGCGGATTCGCCACAGCGAGATTGGCCTGATCGCCCTGGTCAGCCTCGGCCTGTTGCTGGTGACGCCCGACTTCGACCTGGCCAGCACCGCTACCAGTGGACTGCTCTGGGCGGTACTCTCGGGCTTGCTGTTTGCCCTGCTGTCGCTGGTCAACCGCAGCGGCGTCGGCAAGCTCACGCCGGCACAGGCAGCGCTGGGACAAAACCTACTGGTGACGTGCTGTTTGCTGCCTTTCGCCGCGCCCGGCTTACCCGATTTGCCGGCACTCAGTTGGCTATGGCTGGCCCTGCTCGGGGTGTTCTGTACGGCCGTGGGCCACTGGCTGTTCGTCGCCAGCCTGAGCGCACTCAAAGCGCGCACCGCGGCAGTCGCTTTTGCCCTGGAGCCGGTATATGGCATCAGCTTCGCCTGGCTGATCTTCGCCCAGGCGCCCAGTCTGCGTATGCTCGTCGGCGCGGCGCTGATCATGCTGGCCATTCTGCTGTCCGTGCTGCGCCCGGCCCATTCGGCCCGGCCTAGCGCCGCCGTGCAGGAATAAACCTGGGCTCAACTGGCCGGCGGTGTAACCCGATCGTTGTGGCCCAGGTCGCGCAGTGGGTCGATTAGGTCGCGCAGCCGCTGCTTGAGCTCCTTGGCTTCCGGGAAGCCGCCATCGGCCTTGCGCTCCCAGAGCTGCACACCATTGCAGGTGATGCGAAAGGTGCCGCCGGTGGCAGGCTCCAGGCTGACGCGGGCCAAATCATCGCTGAAGCTGCTGAGCAACTCCTGCGCCAGCCAGGCCGCGCGCAATAGCCACTGACATTGGGTGCAGTAGGTAATCACCACTTCGGCTTTTTCTTGTTTCATTGTTCAGGCTCCGACTTTGGGGCTGGCGATATTAGCGGGCTTAGACCAGCAGCGGCAGCTTTGGCCAAGGCAAAAACAACAACGCCGCAGTGTTTAGACTGCGGCGTTGGGTATTAGCGGGGCAAATTAAGCGATTTTTGCCAGCAACTCACGGGCCTCTTGCTGCTGCTGCGCATCACCATCGCAGATAACCTCGTTGAGAATGCTGCACGCGCTGCCCAAGTTGCCCTGGGCGATATAGGCCAGCGCCTTGTTCAACTTAACCAGGTTCTCCCGGTTGGTGGCCAAGTGTTCGAGGCTGGCCAGAACCGGTTTATTCATACGTTTAAGTGACTCGCCGGCAAAGGCATCGACAAATTCCTCTTCGAGGATCTCGTCATGTGCATCGCTGTCCGACGGCCAGTTAGCAAAGGGACTCAAAGCGTCTTGCTCCAGCTGCACTTCGCTCACCTCAGGTAGATGCTGCAGGTCCGAGCGAAACGCCGGATCATTGGCCACCGGCGCCAGCGCCGCCGCTTTGCTGCGCGCAGTGGCGGCAGGTTTGAAGGGGCTAAGCAAATCCCAGTCGGCGTCCAGGGACAAATCCTCCAGGTTCAACTGAAAATCATCCAAGACTTCAGACCTTGGCACTGCGCCTTCTAACGCTGGCTCGTCGAGTATTAACACAACGTCATCCAAGACAATTTCTGGCTCAGACACCAGCACATGGGCATAGCGTACCCAGAGTTGATCCAACTGTACGGGGTCAGCCCCCTGTTGCCGCAACACCGCCTCCTCCTGGGTAAAGCCTGCGCTATCACCCAACTCGCCAAGCACCTCAAGCATGCGCAGGCGCAACTCGGTGCGCTGTGGCTGGGCCTCGACGCCCTTACGCAAAATGCCTAATGCCTCACTAAAACGCCCATAGGCAATGTAAATATTGGCGCCTTCCAGCGGATCTGCCGTAGCGGTTACCGGCCGAGTTACCCTAGCGGCGACAGGCTTGCTTGGCGGCAGCGGTTCAGACTCAAGCTCAGGTTCAAGCTCTGCGGCAAAGACTGGCTCCAGCGCAACCGTCGGCAACTCAACCGCAGGCTCAGGCACAACAACCGGCGCCGGCTCGATTACGGTGGCGTCAGGCAACGGGCGGCCACGACCGCGCCAGATGATTGCGCCAAGCAAAGCCAACAACAGACTTGAGCCACCCAGCAACCACGCCAAGAGCGTCGTATTAGAGCCATCTCCAGCTACCGGAGCGGAAGTCAGCACCGCGGTGTTGGCGGCCGCCGTCGTCAATGGCTGCGCCGGGATTGCGGGCAATGCTTGTTCACGATTAGTCGCAAGGTCGGCGCGGAGCAATTCAAGCTGCTGATCTTTACCCTGCATTTGCTCTTGCAGCGCGCTCAGCTGCGCCTGCAACGCGAGCATCGAGGCCTGCATCTGACGGTTTTCCTTAGCGCGGGCAGCCAGCTCCAGCGCTAGCCGTTTTTCTACCTGGGCCAGTGCAGCATCGGCATTGCTAGTCTGTTGGACGGGGTTAAGGGGCAAGCTGCTGGCCGTTGCTGTGCTGTTGGCATTTGCCACATTGGGCTCGACGCTCGGCGCCACTGACGGTTTAGTCGCCACAGTCGCAGCGGCAATGCTGTCCGGCAGTAGCAAGTCGGCATCCAACTTCAACCGGTTGCGGTCACCGCCAATAAAGGCCTGGGGATTTAAGCCCTGAATATCCGCCATCAACGTCGGTACTGATGGCTGGCCGGCCTCGCTATGCAGGCGCTGGGCGATCAGCCATAAGCTATCCCCCGCCACCACCCGATAGCGATTGCCCTGAGTCGCAACCGGCGCAGGTTTGGCGCGCTGCGGTGGGCGCTGCGGGGCCTCCCGTGGTGCCGCGTATGCCGGCAGTTGCGCCACGGCGCGGTAGGCAGAAGAACCCGGCGGGTCGATCAAGACGGTGTATTCACGCAACAGCTGGCCATTGGGCCGGGCCACCTCAACTACAAAATTCAGATAAGGCTCGCGGATCGGCTTGTTCGAAGTCACCCGGATAATGCTTTGGGCGCCTTTAAACAGCGGGGTAAAGCGCAAATCGTTAAGGAAAAAGATCCGCTCGACACCGGAGCGCTGAAAATCCGCTTCTGAGGCCAGCCGCACCCGCACGTCATCGGCACTTAAGTCGCCGACCTCCAGCAGTTGAATATCGGCCTCCAGCGGTTCATTGAGCGCTGAATGCAAGCTAATAGCGCCGAGCCCCAAGGCCGGCACCAACCCGGAATACAACGCTGAACTCGAAGCCAGGGTTAACAGCAGCTTGTGCACACGAGCCATATGACCTCCGAGGTTTTCTCCAGCTCGAACACCGCGCTCAACTAGCGCCCCAGAGAGCTAACTGGTGGCGATGGCAGCGGTGCCAGTGGCTTGCCTTACGGACAATAACCCGCAGTAAAACAAAGTGACCGGCAAGTCATCCTGCCTACAGATTAGTCATAGTTTTGCTTGCATGCACAATGGCGCTCCTCACGCGCCACGGACCATCCTCGAGTACCTAACTGACGGCTGAATGCCCGGAGCCTTTCAGCGCCGAGCCCCGCACAGGGTGCTCAGCGGCGCCTACCACTTCACATACTGGTCTTCGACAAAACCCCAGAGATTGTCGATCTGCACTGCTGGGCGCCCAAGCGGGCGCAGCACGCCAGTAAAACGGCCGAATATTTGTTTGAAGTTACTCGCCATGATGCCCAGGTTCATCCGTTCCTCATGCAAACCATGGGCGACAAAGTGCAGCTCGACCTGGCCGTCAGCCGAGTTAATCGTCCAGGGTTTAAGTGGCTGATCTTGATCAAACTCAAAGCGCGCGGTGTCGACCTTAATCAGCTCGCCATCGAGCCAATAGCAGTTTTCGGTAAAGCTGGTTTCATTCACCCCGCAGGACAGGTTCAACCCCACCCGTTGCGCCCCCGCCTGCCCCGACAGACAAGCCCAGTTCCAATGGGTTTCCGGGCGCATATAACCGGCCGACCAGTCGTGGTGGGCAAAGGCCTCGATCGCCTGCAGGTCAAAATCGCCCAAGGCGCTCTGCACCGAACCACTGCAACGCACACCGGCGACTTTTTGCGCGTAGACCCAGCCATTAACCGCCGTCGGCGTACACAGGTGCATGGGCTGAAAGGCCGGCTCGGCCTCGGAGAAGCTGGCCTCGATGCGCGTGCCGTCATCCAGTTCAACCAGCAGGTGCTTTTGCTTGGACACGGCGCAGTTCTCCAGCCGCAGCAGGTTACGTCCTTGGCGTAGCTCGCAGATGCCGTCATCGGGGTTTTGCGAAAACTGACTGCCAAAGCCCAGTGGCAACTTGAATTGGCGCTCGATCATCCTCCCGGAAGCTGGGTGAAACAGATAGACAAAGCCAATCCCGGCCAAGCTTAAATTGGCCAGCGCACAGCCACCGATCAACTGATCACTGATCAGGCCAAAATACTGAAACTGGTGAAAACGCCGCCATTTGGCTAACGCCCCCAACGGATTGCCCATGGGTGAACGAAAGTCAAAGTCGCGGTAGTTAATCTGCTTGGGCGCGGCCTTGAAGATGCCGTAATGCGGTTGGCCATTGGCCTGAATCAGCTGATCCATCTGCGTGTGCTCCGGGCGAAGATAGCCGCGATGCTAGCACCGCCGGCCCGCCACGCCAGTCACCCATGACGCCAAAGCCTGGGGCAAAATCAGCCAGAAAACCTGTCGAGCGACTACTTAGCAGGTCGTTGAAAAACGTAGCGAGCGACGGCCAGGGCCGCACCCGTTCCCTACGGGCAGCGGCATTCCCCACATCCATGTGGGTCACAAGGCGAAACAGCCGCAACGAAGCGAAGCGCAGTAACAGCCAAAGGCTGGCCCGCAGGGCGAGCGAAGTGAGTCAAAAGCGCAGTGTACGAGCTGTACATGAGCATTTGATTCGCTTCGCTCACCCCTTCGGGGCCGCGCTAAAGCGCGTTCAACGCTGCGCTTTTGTGAGGCTGATTTCAACGCCGCATGGCCTAGCGCAGTAGTTTTTCAACGGCCTGCTAGCTAACGACTCTATTACGTCCCTGGCTCTTGGCTTGATACAGCGCCTTGTCGGCCTGCTCATAGAGCTGGCCCAAGGCCCCGCCTTGCGCGGGCTGCAGGCAGGCGACGCCAATCGACAGGGTGACCACCCCTGCGGTCTCGGAGCCGGCATGGGCAATGCGTAAATGCTCAAGGGCTGCGCGCAACTGCTCGGCGCGCTGGTGCGCCTCGCCTGGGCTGATGTCGTAGAGCAGCACCGCAAATTCTTCACCGCCCAGCCGCACCGACATGTCCAGTGGCCGGCGACCGGCACCCGCCAAGAGTTGCCCGACCTGTTGCAATACCGCATCGCCACCTTGGTGGCCGTACCTGTCGTTGTAGAGTTTGAAGTGGTCGATGTCGCAGATCAGCATGGCCAGGCTGACGTCTTCGCGCTGGGCCAAACGCCACAGACGCTCCAGCTGACGGTTAAAACTACGCCGGTTGTGCAAGCCGGTCAGGCTGTCATGGTCGGCCAGCACCCGCATTAAGCGACTGATCAGAAAATGCTCGCGCGATTTGTACTCCAGCAAGTAACAACCGACGATGCCAATCAGGTTACCGAACAGCAAAAACAGCAAGTTATTCAGCAACAACGGCGTCGAGATGCCAACCATCAACTCAAACAACAGATAACCGCTGAGCATCAGCAGCGGGCTAATGATCGCCTCACTCAAACGCAAGCCGACCAAAAAATAGCCGGCCATGCACACCAGCAGCAGTCCCTCATAGGGGTAATGGGGATCAACCCGATGGGCAATGGCAATCACCGCCGAGGCGCCCAAGCCCAGGGCAGAAATACAGGCAATAGACAGCGGATTTAACAGCTGAGTGTATTTACGCTGCACCAGCAAAAAAGCACAGACCAACAAAAACACCAGCACCAAGGCGCGCACCGCCAACATCCACCAGCGCTCTTGGCTGTGGATCAGCAGTTGGTCAACGGCCGCAAAGGCACACCACAGCACGATCGCGCCAATCAGTGCGGTGCGCTGTAATTCAAAGCGGTCGTCACGGACGAAATCCAGATACTCCGACTCCAACGGCGCGCTGAAGCGTAAACGCCGAAAGCCTACCGCCAGTTGATCGGCGTAAGTGTTGGAGCCAACATCATCGAGCCACTCGTGTTGTTGCGCCATCCTCAACCCTCCGCAAGCAAAACCGTGCGAACTATAGCTTTAGGTTAAGAGTGCCACATTTACGCCATAGCAAAGTGCCAGTTTTCTGACTAAAACCAGCAGCCGTTGCGCCTCAAGCTTAAGCCTCGAACTCCGCCTGCAACGCTGCGCGCACGCAATAGAGCACACCATCGCTGGCCCGCCCGTGAAACTGCTCAGCCAAGGCCGATACCGCCGGCAACTCGCCTTCGCCATCGAGGAAAGCCTCCTGGATTTCACCGAGCAAGGCCTCGGGAACATCCAGCGCTTGCTCCAGACTCAGCTGCTGACGACCAATGGCCTCGGCCAGCAGGCTGTAGACGTTTTTTTCCGAGCAGTTGAGCTGGCGGGCGATCTGCGTCGGCGTCATCCCGGCACAGGCGAGGCTGACCAACTCATGGCGCAAATCCGCCACCACCCGTGGCGCCTCGGCGGTGCCCTGCAGCACCTCGAGAAAGGCCTGACCATAGCGCTCCAGCTTGCGCGCCCCGACGCCGCCGACCTGCGCCATCTCACTGAGGGAGCCGGGTTTGCTACGGAGCATTTCCAGCAGGGTGGAGTCGGGGAAAATCACATAGGGCGGCACCCCATGCTCTTGCGCCAGGTTACGCCGCAAGGTGCGCAGCGCCTCCCATTGCTCACGCTCCTCAGTGCGCACCAGCTGGCTGGCATTGCTGGCGCCGCCGCTTTTGCTGCTTTGTGCAGGTTTCAGGTCGCGGCGCAGTTGCAGTTGCTGCTCACCGCGCAACAGCGGCCGGCAACTGTCGCTCAGGCGCAGGCCGCCGTAACCCTCCAGGTCGACATCGGCCAAGCCACGGGCCACCAACTGGCGAAACAGTGAGCGCCACTCGCCCTCACTCAGCGCCTTGCCCAGGCCAAACACCGACAGATGCTGGTGACCGTGACTGCGCACCTTGTCGTTGTCGCGGCCCAGCAGCAAGTCAATCAGATGACCGACGCCGTAACGCTGGCCACTGCGAAAAATCGCCGACAAGGCCTGGCGGGCCGGCTCGGTGGCATCCCAGGTCTGCACGCCATCGACACAGTTGTCGCAGTGGCCGCAGGGCTTGGGCATGTCCTCATCAAAATAGGCCAGCAAGGCTTGCCGGCGGCAGTGAATCTGCTCGCACAGCGCCAGCATGGCGTCGAGTTTGTGCTGCTCCAGGCGCTTGTGGCGCTCGTCGCCATCGGAGTTATTCAGCATCTGCTTGAGCATCAGCACATCTTGCAGGCCGTAGGCCATCCAGGCATCGGCCGGCAAGCCATCACGCCCGGCCCGGCCAGTCTCCTGGTAATAGGCTTCCAGGGATTTGGGCAAATCCAGGTGCGCGACAAAGCGCACGTTGGGCTTGTCGATGCCCATGCCGAAGGCGATGGTGGCGACCATGATCAGCCCTTCCTCATTGAGGAAGCGCTTCTGATGATAGGCGCGTAAATCGCTCGGCAAGCCTGCGTGATAAGGCAAGGCCGGGAAGCCTTGGGCCGAGAGAAACGCCGCCACTTCGTCAACTTTCTTGCGCGACAGGCAATAGACGATGCCGGCATCGCCGCGCCGCTCAGCCAAAAAGCCGAGCAGCTGCTTGCGCGGCTGTTCTTTGGGCACGATGCGGTAAAAAATATTCGGCCGGTCGAAGCTGGCCAAAAATCGCTCGGCGTTTTCCAGATGCAGGCGCTGGACGATTTCTTCGCGGGTGCGCATGTCCGCCGTGGCGGTCAGGGCGATGCGCGGCACATTCGGGAACAGCTCGGCCAGTTGCCCCAATTGCAGGTATTCAGGGCGGAAATCATGCCCCCATTGCGACACACAGTGCGCCTCGTCGATGGCAAACAGGGCGATCTCCAGGCTCTGCAAAAACGCCAACATGCGCGGCTGCACCAGGCGCTCGGGGGCCAGATAGAGCATCTTGATCTCGCCGCGGCGAATCTTGTCGGCGATCTCGCGCTGCTCGGCCGCGTTTAGCGTCGAATTTAGCGCCGCCGCCGCCACACCCAACTCATCGAGGGTCGAGACCTGATCGTCCATCAGCGCGATCAAGGGCGAAACCACCACCGCCAGACCTTCGCGCAGCAGCGCCGGCACCTGAAAACACAACGACTTGCCACCGCCAGTGGGCATCAGCACCAGGGCATCGCCACCCGCTGCCACGCGCTCAATAATCGCCTGCTGGCGACCACGGAATTGGTCGTAACCAAAGACGTCTTTGAGAATGCGTTTAGCCTGCACCAGCATAGAAACTCCAAGTCTTAACGCAGCGCCCCATTGCTGAGCCCCACGCAGAGCAGGCAATGCCAAGCAAAAGCGCTTAGCATTGCCATAAATCGGCCATTATACGCAAGCTAAGGAGCTAAACGCCCGCCCCTATCAGCGTCTGTTTTGCCGCCAGCACCGCACTAGACTAGACTTGTCCTTCGCTTATTCTTTCAAGGTAGCCCCAGATGTCATTCGCTGAGCAATTGAACCGCCTGCAAGCCTTTCTCGACGCTGACGAATTGCACGATGAGGCGCTCGACTATGTGGCTGCCCACGGTTTCCTGACCGCGCTGTCGATCTGCACCGAACAACCGGATGAGCGTGAATGGATTGACGCTTTGTTCTCCGAGCCACCGCACTATCGCAGCGAAGAAGAGCGCGTCGACATCGAGGCCACCTTAATCCAGCTCAAATCCCATATCGCCCGCCAACTGGCCAGCGATGACGAGCCGGAAATCCCTTGCGAGCTGGACCTTGGCGATGAGCCAGACGATTCGGATCTGCGCGGCTGGTGCATCGGCTTTATGGAAGGGGTGTTTCTGCGCGAAGCCGCCTGGTTTGAAGACGCCGAAGACGAAGTGAGCGAGTTGCTGCTGCCGATCATGGCGGTCTCCGGCCTGTTCGACGACCAGCCCGAGTTCAGCGACATCGCCCGCGATCGCAACATGATTGATGACATGGTCGAGCAGATCCCGGAGTTGCTCACCGCGTTGTTTTTGCTCTGCAACGCCCCCGATGAAAAGCCGGCACTGCTAAAGCCGCGTCACCACTAAACGCGATACAGCCATGCCCAGTTTGCGCATCCATCCCCACGCGGGCGTTCGCTACGCGTTGTTGCTGCTGGGCTGGTTGAGCGTAGTACTGGGCGTAATCGGCATATTTCTGCCGATGCTCCCGACCACGCCCTTCCTGCTACTGGCCGCCGCGTGCTTTATGCGCAGTTCGGCGCGCTTTTATAACTGGCTGGTGCAGCATTCCCGGCTTGGCCCGTGGATTCACGACTATTTGGATGGCCGCGGTATACCGCGGCGCGCCAAGGTCTACGCTATCAGCTTGATGTGGGCCAGTATCGCCCTCTCCTGCTATCTGGTACCACTTATCTGGGCCAGAGCATTTATGCTGATGAGTGCAATACTGGTAACGCTGTACATCCTGCGGCAAAAAAACCTGCCGCAGCGCACCTCTCCTCAATAATCTGCTGACATATGAGCGATGAATGCAGACATGCACACGCGAGTAAGCAGCCCCACGCTATATCGCCGCGCACGCGCCTGGCTCAGGCCCGCGCTACTGGCATGCCTGCTTGCTTGCGTCGCCATCAGTTATGCCGACTGGAACTTTGATCTAATCATCCGCAACGCCGAAAAGCGCTATGGCAACATCGGCAATGCCAAAGTTCGCATCGAAGGTTGGGACGCGCTAATCAACAGCAGTCTCAATGATGAGGAAAGCGCGCAACTGCAGGCCGTTAACCGCTTCTTTAATCGGCAGTTGCGCTTTGTTGATGACAACCAAAACTGGCGGCAAAACGATTACTGGGCCACCCCCATCGAAGCCCTGGTTAAGGGCGCCGGCGATTGTGAAGACTACGCCATCGGCAAATATTTCACCCTGCGCCGCCTGGGCGTACCCAGTGAAAAACTGCGCATCACCTATGTTAAAGCCCTCAACTACAACCAGGCACATATGGTGCTGACCTACTACAGCAGCCCCAGCGCCATACCTTTGGTGCTCGACAACCTGATTGGCGAGATCCGTCCGGCCTCACAACGCAAAGACCTACTACCGGTTTACGCCTTCAACGCCGAGGGCTTGTACCTGCCCGGCGCAGCAAGCGGCAAGCGCGCCAGCGACAGTAAGAAACTCTCACGCTGGCAAGATCTACTGAAAAAAATGCGCGAAGAAGGTTTCGCCATTGGCGAGGGTTAGGAGAGCTCAATGTCATTACTCAAACAGTTGTTCTTAGCGATCTGCCTGTTTTTGCTGGTAGCCTTCACCGGCAGTTTTATTGCCGGGGTCGAAAGCTCACGCGAGCAGCTGATCAGCCAGTTGCGCTCCCATGCCCAAGACGCCGCTACCGCGCTGGGGTTGTCGATGACCCCTCACGTTGACGATCCGGCGATGCTCGAACTAATGGTCAGTTCGGTGTTTGATAGCGGCTACTTTGCCAGTATCCGGGTGGTGCGCATTCCCAATGACGAGGTAATAGTCGAGCGCAGCAACAGCGACTCCAGCGAGCAGCAAGTACCCGACTGGTTCGTCAACCTGGTCGATCTACGCGCCCAAGGTGGCGATGCCCTGATCATGCGCGGCTGGGAGCAAGCCGCCCGCGTCGAAGTACAAAGCCACCCGCAATTTGCCCTGGCCAAGCTGTGGGACAGCGCGATTGGCAGCCTGGTCTGGCTGCTGATTTGCGGAGTGGTTAGCGCCCTGCTCGGCGGCTGGCTGCTACGCACACAGCTGCGGCCGCTGGATAACATGGTCGATCAGGCCGAAGCCATTAGTCGCCGCGAATTCCTCTCGGTACAGCAGATTCCGCGCACGCCAGAACTCAAACGGGTAGTGCTGGCGATGAACCAGATGGTGCAAAAGCTCAAAACACTGTTCAGCGAAGAGGCCGCCCGCAGTGAAAAACTGCGCATTGAAGCTTACCAGGACAACCTGACCGGCCTGGCTAATCGCCGCTTGCTGGATATTCGTTTGGCCGAGCAATTAATGGTCTGCGAACATAATGCCGCCGGCTATTTGCTGTTTATCCGCCTGGCGGATTTAGCCGGGCTCAACCAAAAGCTTGGTGGGCAGAAAACCGACGCCCTGATCAAAGCCATGGGCGAGGTCTGCAAGCAACAACTGGAGAGTCCCAACCGCAGCGAATGGCTGGGTTCACGCAGCCGTGCCGGTGAATTCACCTTGGTCGCACCGGGTCTGACTGGCGAGGCGGCCGACCAATTGGCCCGTGAGTTGGCCACTGCAGTAGATAACCTCGCAGAAGCCCGCGCGAGTGGCATGTCGCCGCTGGCCTTCATTGGCATCGGCGCTTTTAGCCCAGGCGATCAGGCCGGTGCAGTCTTCGCTCGCACCGACCTGGCGCTGACCCAAGCCCAAGGCACGCCCGGCAAAATCTGGGCGCGACTCGATGATGGTGCCAGCCAGAATGGCAACAGCCTGCTGGACTGGCGCGGCTGGATCGACGCGGCGCTTGCACAAAGCAAGCTCAAATTATTCTTCCAGCCGGTTGCCAGCTGTGCCGACACCGGCAAAATCCTGCACCAGAAAGTGCTCGCCCGCCTGATTGACCCACAGGGCGAGGCGATTGCTGCCGGTCAATTCTTGCCCTGGATCGAGCGCCTCGGCTGGTCGGCGCGACTGGATATCGCCATGTTGGAAAGCAGCCTCAAGCACCTGAGCCAGCACCCACAACCGCTGGCCCTGAGCCTCTCCGGGCAAACCCTGCGCGATGCTGACAGCCAGGCCCGAGTGCTGCAGATTTTGCGCAACAACCCAAGGCAAGATGGCCTGCTGACCCTGGAGTTGGATGAGCGCTATCTGCCCGCGGCCGCGCAACTGGAGCAGCTCAGTCAAGCCGTGCGGGCGGCGGGTTACAAGCTTGGCGTGCAACACTTCGGCGGTAACTTCAGCTTGATCGGCAACCTCACCAATCTTGGCCTGGCGTACCTGAAAATCGACGGCAGCTACATCCGCGCGATCGATCAGGAAGCCGACAAACACAGCTTTATTGAAGCCATCTACCGCGCAACCAACAGCATCGACATGCCGCTGATTGCCGAAATGGTCGAAACCGAGGCTGAGCTGACTGCCCTCAAAGAGATCGGCATACAAGGCGCCATGGGCCGCTTGATTGGCGCACCAGCGCCGTGGCGTGAGTAATTAGCGGCTCATTTGCACCGCTGTTAACGCACCACTGCCAACTCAAAGCCGCCGACTTCGGCATGCTGGTGCACCTGCATGCCGGCCTCATCCAAGGCCAAATCCTGCAAGGGGCGCTTGAACGGCTTGTTATCCAGGGTTTGTAGTTGGCGGTCTTCAGCGGTGGTCAACAGCAACACGTAGCGCTCCCCTTGCATGGCATTGACGGGGATCGTGCCCTCGATAAAGGCATAGCGATACCAGGTCTCGGCGTGCAGTTGATAGACCGCATCGCTGACCAAGCGGGTTGGGTGCTTGCGTTCATCCAGAAACAACAGCGAGGGATACACCACCTGCTTGTTGGCAAAACTGCGTACCCGTAAACCATAGGTGCGCTGCGAGCTGGGCAACTTCAGCGCGGCGTAATAACTACGGCCCATGGGGAAATCAAAGCTCGGCGACAGGCCGTTGAGCTCCTGGTAACGCGGCTCATCCGCCGACAACTCGGTGAAAGCGCCATCCGCCA
The DNA here is from genome assembly GCF_030698175.1 of Pseudomonas sp. GTDB lineage: Bacteria > Pseudomonadota > Gammaproteobacteria > Pseudomonadales > Pseudomonadaceae > Aquipseudomonas. Next base: position 46,954 of record NZ_JAUYNT010000015.1, on the reverse strand, counting down.
GCTGCACGCAGCAGTTGTCTTGCAAACTCTGGTACAGCCCGGCGCTCTTCTCTTTACTGCCTTCAAGCAAGGCCAGCAGCGCCGGCGTCATCTGGCCATCGAGCCCCGGCAACTCTGCCGCCGGCTGATTAAACTCAACCTGACGACCTTCGGTGTACTTGATGCTGCTGGCCTGCGCGCCGCGGCGCAGACCATCGGCGCGCTGCTCGGCGGAAATTGGCGAGTTGTGCATGCGCCCCTGCTCATCGGCCCAGGTGTAATAGGGGTTGCCGTTTTCACTGCGCACGAAGCCCTTCTCTTCAAAGGCTTCGGCATCGATGTAATCACTGGAATGCTGGCCATTGGGCAGGGTCAGATTCTTTTGCCCATCCAACTGCTGGGCGCCAGCGTAAAAGCTGCTCTGCATAGTGCCGCCAGCGTCGACCCAGGTGAAATAACGTCGCTTGTTTTCGCCGCCGCCAGCACTGCCTGGCCAGTTGCTCTGGGCCTGGTCGGCAAGCCGGGCTTGATCGCTCTGCGTGATCCGCCGCTCGGCCGAGCGCTGTTGCGAGCCGTAACCACTGTCAACAAAGGTGTTGTGCACACGGCCCTGATCATCGACCCAGGTCAAATACCGACCATTACTGGCGTGTGCATCGAGGGCGGCAAGCAAGCTGAGACTGATGATTAACCGCTGCATAAGCACTAAAAACTCGTGGTGTAGGTGAGCGCCAAGATATAGGCCTTCACCGTGGTTTCAATATCCAAGTCGGCATAGGGGTTGTAGACGATGCTATCGATACCCGAACAGTTAGCGTTACAGCTGCTACCCGCTGGAATGCTCTGCTTGCTGACCAGATAGTTGAAGCCCAGATCGATCACCGTCTCTTGGTCCCAGCGATAACCCAAGCCAAGACCATAAAGCTGGGCATCACCCAGTGGCACTAAGGCGTCGGCTTTATTGTCGGGGACTGCCGAAGGTCGTGGCTCGTAGCCCGCCCGCAGACTCAGGCGATCATTAACGTCATATTGCACGCCAAGCGCCCAACTCCAAACCGACTCATAGCCCCGGTCCAGGGTGATGGTCGTGGCCGTGGCATTTTCCGGCGAGAAGATGCTGGCAATTTTCAACATATCCAACTGCCGATCAAAATTCAGCTCGAACTTTTCCCAGGCGGCATAATCGGTCCATTTAACGTCAACATTGAACTGCCACTTACTGGCCGGTTTTAGTTTTATTCCGGTTGAAAAATGCTGCGGATAGGTAAGGTCCATCGACACATTGCCGGTTTCCTTACCTACCCCATCCGGGGTGATGCTATTAAGAAACACCCCAAAAACTGCCTTATCAAAGTCTTGCCAAAAGCCCTGCCAGTTCTGCGAGTAGTCCACGGTGTACTTGCCCTGCAAATGCATCTTGGCCTCACTCTGGTACACCGCGCCCCAGGCGAACCAGTCGGTCGGCTCCCACAGCACGCCCAGGTTCCAGGTCGGCGATAGGCTTTGCTGCATATCGATATCGAGATTGGCCAAATCGGTAAAGGGCCCGAACTCGCCACCACAAATATTCACTAAAATATTTAAGGGATTGCCCTTGATACCACAGAGTGCTTCCTGGGTTTGGCCAATGGCCCCGGTCAACAAATTGGGCGCCCGAAAATCCTGATTAAGTGCCAGCGCCTGGTGCGAAAAGTTGATCGACAGCCCGAGTGAAAGCTCATCATTCAACTGATAACCCACCGCCGGCGAGAAGTAAGTCAGCCGCTGCATGGCCACTTCTTTACCTTGGTAGCGCCCGGGGTCATCGTCATCACGAATAAAGCCCAAGGCTTGCGGGGTATAGACGTCGGTGGCAAAGGTCAGCTTTGAGCCCGGCGGATTGATCGACAGCCCCGCCAGCGGCGCAAACAGCACCGGCAGTTCAGTGGTACCGCCCACCCCCGGAAAATACAACGCCGAGGTGGTGGTACGACTGGACGAGTTGGCCACTGGGTCGTTGTCCGAGCCCAGAAACTTGCTGCCGTAGTTGGCCGGAGCATCAAAATCTGCCCGAATATCCATCACCCCAGTAATGAACTTGAGTGTGGTCTGCCGGCCTTTGAGTTTGCTCAGCGCCGCCGGGTTGTAATGCACGGCATCGATACCGCTGTAATCGGCGGTAATGGCGTTGCCCATCGCCATGGCTTTGGGGTTACCAATGGTCAGGTTTTGCGCCAACTGGGCCTGCGCAGTGGCGCTCGCAAGCAAAGCGGCCCCCGCTATCGCGCGCTTGAGCGGCGAAATTCGTATCTTCATGAGGTACTCGCTCGCAGGTTATTGGGCCTTGAGGCCCTTGATATCCAAGGGCATCGAGACCCCGAGAAGCACATCCGGCGAGTCTTCGGTCATGCCAAAACCGGCGTTGACGTTGACGATGTAATCCGGCGAGGTTCGCAAACCCAGCGAGAAGTTCATGATGGCGCTGGTCTGCTCGGTGCCATCAACCTCCTCACCGGCAAAGGTGTAGGTGGGTTTGAGCGTGTAGGCCATTTGATAGGAGGTCGACAACGACACGTCATACGACAGTGCATAGGCAAACCCCATGCTGTAGGAGAGCGTCGAACCGGGCTCGACTTTCTCCAGCAAGCGTCCACCGCGGACCTGATTTACATCGTCCACCGGCAGGTTGTAGGTGTAACCGAGCGAGCCAAACAACACCACTGGGTCGATCACATAGGAGAGGTTCGCGCCGCCACCCAGACTGTAATAGCCGCTCCCCGTAGACAACGCCGTATCGGGATTGATGTCGTACGGACTCTGCCCGGTCGGCAAGCCCAAGGTGGCATACAGGGTGGTGGCCGGGCGGCCACGCACCGACGGCCATGGCTGCCAGCGCAGGCTGGTGGACACATCGCCAAGGCTGTAGGTATCGAGGCTGCGTTCGGTGTCATAGGCGGCCACAAAGGGCAGACGAATGCTGAAGGTCAGGTTGTCCCAAACGCCGTAGTCAAAGGTAAAAGAGTTGGTAAAGCTATGCTGCGCCTGGCTTTGCGCCGCCACACTGACCACATTGTTATTGGCGCGAAAGGTCTGAATTTGCGTGTCGCGCGTTAACGAATAATCAAAGCCATAGGTCAAAGTGCGCTCACCTTTTTTCAGTAAGGTGTAGCTCTGTTCGGAGGCAGAAAAAACCTGCTCAAGCGCTTTGGCACTGTCGGCGTCGCCTTCTTTTTTGCTCAGTGCATCGCGAGCCTGCTCAACCGATGGCTCATCTGCCAATACCAGCCCAGCAGATAACAACGCCAGCAGGCCAAGCCATGCTCCTCCCCAAACTCTCATGCCACATCCCCACTTATTTGTTTTTATAGTTTTTTATGCCGCACGTTACTTGCGTCGCAGGTAGCGAATATCGCCTTTGGAACCGAGTTCATCGACTTGATTGGAGGTGAGTTTGCCGATCTGCGGAAACTCGCGAAACGCCAGCAGGCTGATGGTTTGATCATCGATGATGCGCAGATCATGGTCGCTCAAGGCCAAGGCATTCTTGGGTTCTTGGCCATTGGGAAAGATCACAAAAACCACACTACCGTCCCAGATCGCCTCGAATCTTGTGCGGGTAAAACTGATATTGCCCAGCGCCGGGTCGGCCACAAAAACGTGATCGTTATAGACATCGCGCACCACCACGAAGTGCTTAAAACCCGCATACACAATCGGCACTAACGCGGGGTGTTCAAGTTCATCCAGGTCGGCCATGCTGGCTTTGAAACCACCACTTTTGTAGCCTAATTGCCCGACGTAGCGCTTCATGTCGAGCAGTGAAAAACCGCGGCGGGCGGCAATCTTGTCGGCCTCGCCAAACTGCAACATGCCCTCCATCACCTGGCGCTCTTGCAAGTTGCGGCCAAGGTAATAGTCGAGCAAGGTGGTCAAGGCGCCCGAGCCACAGCTGTAGTCGTACGCTTGGTGAATAACGTTGCGAAACTGCGAAACACTCTTCGGCTCCAACACCACCGATTCGCGTAATGGGCCATTGGGCACCAATGATTGGGTGAGATTGACCGTCCCGGCGGCGGGGGTTTTGGTATCCACTGCTTCGGTAAAACCGAACAGCGCAATCAGGCTACCCAAAAGAATCTCGATCATTGACTCAACAGACTCCACTCATGCTCAAAAAAAAGCCTTACCGACCTAGGCCGATAAGGCTTTTGCAGACTCAACTAACCGCGTTGAATCAATGACCCCAAACTTTGATGACTGTGCCGGCCATGTTCAGATCAGTAATAGCCAGGGAACCGATGCTGGCTGCGCCAGTGTTATGGGCGGCAACAGGAGTAGCACCACCAGTGGCAGCTACATAAGTACCACCCATATAGATACCGCCAACCTCAACAGTACCGGTCATTTTCGGCATGGTAATAGCCAGTTGCTGAGTGGCTACTGCAGCACCACCACCAGTAGGCGTGATGCTGACGGTGACCACGTCAATTTTCAACGGTTCCGCGTCCGAGATAGTGAAGTTGGTGAAGCCGATATTGGTCAGGCTCAGGCTGCCACCGTTAGCATCGTTGTCGGTGTATTTAACCGCACCAACCGAACCACCGAAGTTACCGGAAATGCTGATACCGTCTTGGCCAGTCACCGAAGAAAGAGCCGAGTCATCCATCGAAGTCATGCTGGCTTGCGCCATGAACGGAGCGGCGAGTACGGCAGCAGCGAAAGCGATTTGCTTGAGTGTTTTCATTATTTTTCTCTCCAATGGTCACAGGTAGGTTGCCCCCAGGGGCACTGTCAGCAACTCCTTGCTGCAAACAGCTGGACCGCTTGCGCCAATCTCCAAATGAATCGTTACTTCCCTGGTCACGACCCGCTTGGATTTATACAGCGCAAAGCTTGCTGTCCTGGCCCTCAAGTTACTGGCAGTGCCCCCGACTGCCAGCCCATCCAAGGGATGGAGCACATCTACCGAGCAAAAACAGCGCGCACTCAATCCACGCCTCAGGCCTCATTGAGTAGACCCATGCTTTTGCCTTTGAGTACCGCCTGGGTGCGGCTGCGCACCCCCAGCTTGGCGAACAGGTTATGCAGGTGCCACTTGATAGTGGCCTCCGACAGATGCACGGCCTGGGCAATATCGCGGTTCGACAAACCGGCCGCCACGAAGCGTAAAATTTCTTGCTCACGATGGCTAACATCATGATTTTCATCGAAATTATCTGGATTTACCGCCAATCTGCGACACTGTTCACGCAAGGTTTCCGCCACCCCCAGCCAAGCGCCAGCCCGCTTGCTATCGTTTGCCGACCAGGCGTCCCAGAGCGGTAACAGCCACAAGGCATCATCCTGAAACAGCCGCCGGTAACCGCACGCCCAAGCCTCTTCCAGGGTGGCTTGGAATAAAGCAAAGGCCTTTTCGCCGTTACCTTTGCGCCAATACGCTACCGAGAGTAACAACGACACACGCAGCCGCCGGTCACGTTGATGCTCATCAAGCGGCTTGGCCAAGCAGCCTTCAAGAACCGCCTGGGCTTTGTCGGCGCGCCGCTCGCTCAAGGCCAGGCGCGCTTGTGTCAAAGCCAAGGCGATCTGCGCATCCGGGTGGCGTCCGACGGGCAAAACCTCCAGATGACGCTGCAACTGCAAGCAAATTCGCTCCGCCTCATTGGGCCGGCGTAACCAGAGTAAAAACTGCACTTTGCAACTCATCGCAAAGGCAAACACCCGCTCATAGCCCGGACGCTGCAAACCGGCCAGCCATTCGTCGAGCTGGACCAAGGCCTGCTGCGCTTCACCGGCATAAAACTGCGCCTTGACCATCACCAACTGGCCCCGACTGATTAACTCAATCGGAGTGGCAACATCGCGCCAGGTGGTAGCCAGGGGCAACTCGGCCAGAATGGCGGCGTGGCGATCTTGCTCGTAAAGAATATCGGCATAGGCCAACACCAAGGGCCCGCCGACCCGACTACGCCGGCCGAATACCCGTTCAACCCGGCCGCGTGCGGCCTCCGCCTGAGCACGACCCCGTTCGAGATCGCCACGCTCCTTGCAGATCAACACTTCCAACAAGCTGATCATGACCTGCAGGTATTCGCTGTCCGACTGCAGCAAGTTTTCCCGCGCCGTGCTGATCGACTTTTGCGCCTCGGCAAAGTTGTTCAGCAAGGCATACGCCGCCGCCTGAATGCAGTTCATGCTGGCCCGAAAGATCGGCTGATCGGCCGGCACCATGCTCAGCCATTGGCGACAGACTTTTAAGCAATTATCCAGTTTGTCTTGGTACAGCAGCACCAACGCTTTAAGCAGTTGCGCGGCCACCAACAATTCTGCCAAACCAAAGTGCATGGCCTTGCCACGCCCTTGCATCAAGCGCGTACTGACCTCTTCAATCAGCGCTTCGGCCTCGGCAAACTTTTGCTCAAAGGCCAACTGCCAGGCATAGAAAATCTGGAACACCGGATGCTCGCGGACCACCTCGGCGGGAACCTGATTAATCATGCTCAACACATCGTAGACGCGGTTGCCGGCGATCAAGCGTGAGCCCTGGCGCTCCAATAACTCGGCGGCAAAACTGTAGTCGCGGGCCCGCAGGGCGTACTTGATCGCCCGATCCGGCAGGTCACGCGCCTCACACCAACGCGCAGCGGCATGCCGCAACGCCGATGAATCACCGCGCTTGGCCAGACGCCCCTGCAGGTACTCGGCAAACAGATGGTGATAGCGAAACCACTCCCCCTGCTCATCCAAACTGATGATGAATAACTGCTCACTCTGCAAACGCATCAGCATGCTTAACGCATCGCGCCGCCCCGTCAGGGCATTGCATAACTCGGCGCAAAACTCATCCAGCACCGAGGTCTGATCAAGAAACAGTTGCAGATCATCTGGCAAACTATTGAGCACATCTTCGGCCAAGTAATCGGCAATATTGCGCTCAGTGCCACACAGCCCGGCGATAAACACCTGGCGATCCGGATGCCGACTCAAGGCCAGCGCCGTCAGGTGCAAGGCGGTAATCCAGCCTTCGGTGCGCTGCTGAATCAGTTTCAACTCGGCCGGGCTTAACTCGATTTTTTTAATCTCGCGAAAGTAAAGCTCGGTCTCCTCCGCGCTCAACCGCAGGTCTTCTGCCTGTATGCACAGCACCGCATGCTCGGCACTGAAAAACTGCGGCTTGTAGCGACTACTGATGATCAGATGAATGTTCGCCGGCAACTGCTCAAGCAGGTAACGGGCGGCCTGACCCGCAGCGGGATGACGGATCAAGTGATAGTCATCAATGATCAAATACAACTCGCCCGCCAAGCGTTTTAGATCGACCACAAAAGCATCAATCAGCGCCTCAACCGGCCAACTGACATCGCCGGGCACCATGCCATTAAGGCTGCAGGCAAAACCTGGCGCCACCTCGGCAATAGCCGCCCCGAGGTACTGCAGAAAGCGCTGCGGCTCACTGTCGGACTCATCGCACGACAACCACGCGACCCGCGCGCCCTCTTGCTGCAAGCGCTGCCGATAAAGGCTCAATACGGTACTTTTGCCGAACCCGGCCGGCGCACTCAACAGCAGTAGCCGCTGTTGGCGGGCTGCCAGCAGGCGTTCGATCAACAGCCTCCGTTCCAGCAAGGCAGGGTCGTCGGCATCGGCCGGAAACAACTTGGTGCGCAACAGCGGCGGTGTAGGCTGGGCAGGCGACAATGGCAGATTCATGATTCAAGCAAACTCAATTCGCGGACACGGCGAATAGCCTGGGTGCGATTTCGCACCTTGAGCTTTTCGTAGATGTTATGCAGGTGCCACTTCACGGTGCCCAAGGCCAGCGACAGTTGCTGGCCAATTTCATCGTTGGACAGCCCTTTGGCGGCCAGGCACACCACTTCACGCTCACGCTCGGTGAGCGCCTCTTCCAGCACCTCAGCGGATTTACGCAAGCTCTGCCCCGGCCACAGCGTCAGCACGCTGCGGATAAAGCCCTGCAAGGCCGGCTGACGTTCGGCCGACTCCAACTGCACCAACAATTGCCGAATCGCCTCGCCTTCCTCGATAAACAAGCTGCGCAGCCCTTCACGCTCGGCGCTCAGCAAACACTCCTGCAACAAACTTTGGCCGCGCTCCTGATAGCCCAGACGCTGATAACTCAGCGCCGCCAACAGATCCAGCCGCAGGCGTTGCAAACCGTGCCAGTTCGGCTGCAACAGGGCACGGGCCTGGGTTATTTCGTGCAGTGCCTCGCTGTAATTCCCACGGGCCTGCTGCAAGCGAATCCGGGTAAGAGCCAGCACCCAAAGCACCGGATTAAACCCGGCCGGTTGATACTGCTCGGCGCGCTTGGCCCATTCAAAACTCTGCAAGCGTTGCTCGGCTCGCTTGATTCTATCGGTCGCCGGCTCTTGCAAAATCAAGGCAATCTCATCGCCCACCGCTTGCGCGTAAAAGCGCCAGGACTGGTTACGGGCGGCCAGATTCTGCATCAGCGCCAGGCTGGCCATGGCCTCCTTGGGCTTGTCTTGCATGCGCTGGGTACGGGCCAAACAGAGCATGGCCTGGGCATACAGATCGATCGGGTTGATCACATCGACGGTGGCCAAGGCCCACTTGAGTTTGTCTTCCAGACCTTCCAGCTGACCTTGCTGATAGGCGATCAATGCCTCGCAGATGGCCGGCAGCGCCAGCGCCCGTGACTTCTCGCCAAACCAGGGCAGAACCCGCGTGCGCAACTGGGCGAACAACAGTTGCGCCTGTTTGACCTGGCCCTGCTCCAAGGCCATAAAAATCTCGACGTTGACCAGCTGCATATCGAGGTAGCGACCCTCGAGAAAATGATTGCGCTGCTGCGCCAAGGCCAGCAACCGCCGCGCATGCTCGGGCTGGATCAGCACCACATGAGCCAACGCGCCGATGATCAAGATCGCCACTTCCAAGAAGGCACTGTGCTGGCCTAATTGCGGCTCGATCTTGCGTGCCAAGTTGACACAGGCCTGCAGGTCATCTTTTTGCAGCGCCAGCACCGCCTTGACCGCCAATACCGCCAGGTAGTTGTCGGTCACCTGGGTATCGGTTTTGCCACTCTCAAAACGCGCCAATAACGCGTCCAGCATGCCGTTGGCTTGCGGCAATGCCAGCTCTGCGGCTTTGTCCCAGACCTCGGCCAAGACCAAAATCGGAAAACGCTCGGCAATCGCATCCGGCACCTGTTTACGCCAACGGTAAATCTGGTTGAGCTGACCGCGATTGATCATCTCCAGGCCACAGGCATCCACCAGGGCGGCGAGCATTTCCGGGTCTTCGGCTAGGCCCGCGTGCTCGATGGCCAAGTCCTGCATATGGTGATTGGTGAACCACAGGCTGGCATTGAAATGCAGTTGTTTGAAGCGCTCTGGATCGCGGCCCTTTAGCCGCGCCTGAAGAAACTCGGCAAACACATTGTGAAAGCGATACCACTGCCGCTCACGGTCCAGGGGCAGCAAAAACAACTGCATAACTTCCAAGCGTTCCAGCAATTGCTGACCGTCTTGGCGACCGGTCAGGGCGCTGGCCAAATCACCACTGAGTTGACGGGCCACGCTCAGAGCCAACAAGGCCTCCTGCAAGTCCAGCGGCAACTGCTCAAACACCGAGCAGAGCAGATACTCGCCTACCGCCACTTGGTCCGCGCCGATGTCTGGCATCTGCGCACCGGCCGGAGGCCGGTTACGCAGCCATAGGCTGGCCAGATGCACACCGACCATCCAGCCTTCGGTATGCCGATGCAATTCGGCTAACGCCTGCGCGTTGATCCGCAGGCCTAAGCGGCCCAGGTAGTCACCGGTTTGATTCAGGCTTAAGCGCAACTCATTCGGGCCGATCTCCAGCAACAGGCCTTTAGCGCGCCAGGTGGCCAGGCTCAACGGCGGCTGCGAGCGACTGCCAAGCGCCAAGGTGAAACCGCTTGGGGCCAGGCGCACCAAACGATTCAAGGCGCTGTATAGCTCTGGATCGCGCAGCAGATGCAAATCATCCAGCACCAGCAGCAACGGCTGAGTGGCTTGCGCAAGGTCCACCAAGAGACTTTCCATGACGGCGGCAACCGGCACGCGCATGGTGTTTTGCAGATAACCCAGGGCATCCTGACCGACGCCAGGCAGGGCGCTGCTTATTGCCTCGATTAATTGCCGATAAAAACGCGACGGATCATCGTCTTCACTGGCCAAGGAAAACCAGGCGACCAGGCTGCCCTGGCTCTGACGCTGCCGGGCCAAGAGTGCTAAGGCGGTGGTTTTACCAAAGCCGGCAGGCGCACAAAACAGCAGCACCCGCGCATTGGGCTGGCCGCTAAACACGTCCAAGACCTGCGGCTGAGTCAGTGCATCGGCAGGAATTTGCGGCGGTGTAAGCTTCGAGCGCAATAAGCTATCGGCAGCGGGTTGTTCAACAGCACCCATGGCCAGAATCCCTTGTTAATTATGATTGTTGTATGAGGCGTTAGCCTCTGGGGATGAATGCATACTAATCAGAGCCGGCCCTCCAAGTAAACACGCGCGACAGCTCTAGGATGAAGCGTTGCGGCGCACTACAATCAGCGCTCCTCACCTGATCAACCTGTATGCCTACTTGCTCTGTACACCCACTGCCCTACTGCCCAGACCCCGCCGAATACTTTGCGCGTATCCAGCATGCGCCGGGGGCGGTGCTGCTCGATGCTGGCAGACCAGTGGCCACTCGAGCACGCTACGACATTTTTAGCGCCTGGCCATTGGCAGAGTTGGCAGCGACCCATGACGAATCAGCCAACGATTTTTTGCAGCGGCTGCGGCAAAGCCTGACGAGCCTCGGGCTCGCCCAAGCGCCCAGCGAGTGCCCGCTGCCTTTTGTCGGCGGTTTGCTGGGTTACCTGGGTTATGACTTCGGGCGACGGATCGAGCAGCTGCCCAGCCACTCGGTGGATGATCTGGCCCTCGCCGATGCGCAGTTTGGCCTGTACGCCTGGGCGCTGATCAGCGATCACCAACTGCAAACCAGCCAGCTGGTATTTCACCCCACGCTGGCCGCCGCTGAACGACTGCGCCTGCAGCAACTGTTCAACCAGCCGGCGCCCAGCTCCAATGCAGCCTTTGTGCTGCACGGCAGATTCAGCGCCGACATCGATGTTCAGCAGTACCAGCACGCCATCGAGCGCATTCAGGCCTATATTCTCGCCGGCGACTGTTATCAGGTGAACTTTGCCCAGCGCTTTCGCGCCACCTGCCAAGGTGATCCCTGGGTGGCCTATTGCGCCTTGCGGGCGGCCTGCCCGACGCCCTTTGCCGGTTACCTGCGGCTGGGCCATGAAGCGGCCATCCTCAGCCTGTCGCCGGAGCGGTTTTTGCGCCTGAGCCAGGGCCAGGTCGAGACCCGCCCAATCAAGGGCACGCGGCCGCGCAAGAGTGATCCGCTGGAGGATGCGGCCATGGCCAGTGAGCTATTGAGCAGCGCCAAAGATCGCGCCGAAAACCTGATGATCGTCGACCTGTTGCGCAATGACTTGAGCCGCAACTGCAGCATCGGCAGCGTGCGCGTACCGGAGCTCTTTGCCCTGGAAAGCTACCCCAACGTGCATCACCTGGTCAGCAGCGTCACCGGCCAACTGGACGCCGGCCGCGACGCGTTCGATCTGATCAATGGCAGCTTCCCCGGCGGTTCGATCACCGGCGCCCCGAAAATTCGCGCCATGCAAATCATCGACGAACTGGAACCGACCCGCCGCGCGCTCTATTGCGGCTCGTTGCTGTACCTGGACGTACGCGGCGAGATGGACAGCTCCATCGCCATTCGCAGTTTGCTGGTCAAGGACGGGCAAATCAGTTGCTGGGGCGGCGGCGGCATAGTCGCCGACTCCAACTGGCAGGCCGAATATGCCGAGTCGATCACCAAGGTCGCGATCCTGCTGGAAACCCTGGAGAAGCTTTAGTTTCGCGCCGCCAAAACAACAAAACCCGCAAAAGCGGGCCTTGTTTGCAGCAGATTGAGCTTAAAGGCTCAGATCACGCACAGAGGCTTTGAGAAACTCAAGTTTCAGGTCGGCGAAGCTGTGCACCGCGGGGAACTGCGGAAACTCGCGAATCACGTTTTCCGGGGCGTGAAACAAGATCCCGGCATGCGCCTCGGACAGCATGGTGGTGTCGTTATACGAGTCGCCGGCAGCAATCACCCGGTAGTAGAGACTCTTGAAGGCCAGCACCGACTGACGCTTAGGGTCCTTCTGGCGCAACTGATAGCCGATCACTCGATCGGTCTCATCGGTGATCAGCTTGTGGCACAGCAAGGCCGGGAAACCCAACTGGCGCATCAACGGCTGGGAGAATTCGTAGAAGGTGTCGGACAGAATCACCACCTGAAAGCGCTCACGCAACCAGTCGACAAACTCCACCGCGCCGTCCAGCGGCTTCAGGGTGGCGATCACCTCTTGAATGTCCGCCAACTTCAAGCCGTGCTCATCGAGAATGCGCAAACGCTGCTGCATCAGCACGTCGTAATCGGGAATATCCCGAGTGGTCGCTTTCAGCGACTCTATGCCGGTTTTTTCCGCGAAGGCAATCCAGATTTCTGGAACCAACACGCCTTCTAGGTCGAGACAGGCAATTTCCACGGGCTATTTCCTCGTTGGCGATAAAATTAGGCGGCACTTTAGCCGCTCGCCAGCCGGGGTGCAACGCAGGCCTTATACCCAAAACAAAGCTTTGCGTAGGCCTTTGTTATTTAGACGCATATTCAGTTTTTGCTACCATCGCCCTACAGAGCGCTCAGCGCCAATTAGAACGAGGAAACCGCCTGATGAACCCGCCTTTTGACGTTGCCGAACAGGCCGCGACTTACGCCAGCAAATCCCCACAAGACATCCTCAAGCTGGCCTTCGAGCATTTTGGCGATGAGCTGTGGATCTCCTTCAGCGGCGCCGAAGACGTGGTACTGGTCGACATGGCCTGGAAGCTGAACAAGAACGTTAAAGTCTTCAGCCTCGACACCGGCCGCCTGCACCCGGAAACCTACCGCTTTATCGAGCAGGTGCGCGAACACTACGGCATCAGCATCGAACTGCTCAGCCCGGACGCAGCCGCAGTCGAGGCGCTGGTCAAGGAAAAGGGCCTGTTCAGTTTCTACAAAGACGGCCACGGCGAGTGCTGTGGTGTGCGCAAAATCGCCCCGTTGCGGCGCAAACTCAGCACAGCACGGGCCTGGGCCAGCGGCCAGCGCCGCGACCAGAGCCCCGGTACCCGCAGCCAAGTGGCGGTATTGGAAATTGACGCAGCCTTCTCAACCGCCGATAAGCCGCTGTACAAATTCAACCCCCTGGCGAATATGACCAGCGAGGAAGTCTGGGGCTATATCCGCATGTTGGAACTGCCTTACAACAGCCTGCATGAGCGCGGTTTTATCAGCATCGGCTGCGAGCCTTGCACTCGCCCGGTACTGCCCAATCAGCACGAGCGCGAAGGCCGCTGGTGGTGGGAAGAAGCCACGCAAAAAGAGTGCGGCTTGCATGCCGGCAATTTGATTGCAAAAAGCTAAAGCTAACCGCTGAAATAAAAAAGCCCGGCTGCAGATTGTCTCTGCAGTCGGGCTTTTTAGTGCGCTAAGACTTAGAAAGTCGGCAGCTGCACATTGGCAAACAGCTCATCCATTTCCGCCTTGTTATGGCATTGCATGGCTTTGGTCTGCACTTCACGGGTCAGGTGCGGGGCGAACTTCTCGATAAAGTCGCACATAAAACCACGCAGGAAGGTGCCACGCCGAAAGCCAATCTTGGTCACGCTTGACTCAAACAAGTCACTGGCATCTAGCACTACCAGGTCCGGGTCGAGCGTTGCGTCGACCGCCATCTTGGCCAAAATACCAACGCCCAAGCCCAGGCGCACATAGGTTTTGATCACGTCGGCATCGGCGGCGGTAAACACCACCTTGGGCGACAAGCCGCGATGACTAAAGGCCTCGTCCAGCTTTGAGCGGCCAGTAAAGCCAAACACGTAGGTGACGATTGGAAATTCTGCCAACGCTTCCAGAGTCAGCTTGGGCAACTTACTCAATGGATGCCCAACCGGCACCACCACGCAGCGATTCCAGCGGTAGCAGGGCATCATCACCAGATCAGCGAACAGCTCCAGCGCTTCGGTGGCAATGGCAAAATCCACGGTGCCGTCGGCAGCCATTTCGGCAATTTGCAGCGGCGTACCCTGATGCATATGCAGCGCAACATCGGGGTATTGCTTGATAAAGCTGCTGATCACCGGCGGCAAGGCGTAGCGGGCCTGGGTGTGGGTGGTGGCAATCGACAGGGTGCCTTTTTTCTCGTTGGAGAACTCCTGCGCTATCTGCTTGATGCTCTCGACTTTGCGCAGGATTTCGCCGGCGGTGGCGATGATCCGCTCGCCGGCCGGGGTAACCCGGGTCAAATGCTTGCCGCTACGGGCAAACACCTCAACGCCGAGCTCATCTTCGAGCAGACGAATCTGTTTGCTGATGCCCGGCTGCGAGGTGTACAGGCTCTGCGCCGTGGCGGAGACGTTGAGGTCGTGATGGGCTACTTCCCAGATGTAACGTAATTGTTGAAGTTTCATGGGTGCCCCTCAATACAGATATATGCCGCAAGCCCGGCCACCGTATATAACCATATGTACGGTCTGAAGATTAAAAATAGACGATTTATCTTAAGGGCGCCTACCGCTGGTCTAAAGCTCCCCGCGACCGCGATGCTGCAGCATCGGCACCAGATACACCGGGGCTTCGGACAACTGCACCAAGCGCTGTGCGGTGCGCCCCAGCGGGGTATCCCAGGTGGTGCCATGGCTGTGACTGCCAATTACCAACAAGTCGGCCGAGACCCTCTGCGCCTCAGTCAGAATCACCTGCGGCGGATCGCCCTGCAGCACGCGCACCTCCTTAATCAGCTGCATGTCATGCGGCGCCTCGCCCATTTCATCGTTAAAGCCTTCAAGTACGCGCTGCTCGATGCTACCCATAACTGCATTGAGGCCTTTAGTACGCATTTCTTTCAGCGTGCTCTCATCTAAATAGGTTTGCAGCACCGAGTCGGCAAACAGCCCCATGGGTTCAACCGCATGCACCACATGCAGCTCGGCGTTAAAGGAACGGGTCAGGGCCAAGGCGTGCTGCAGCACATAGGGTGCATACAGCCCTAGATCGGTTGCGTAAAGAATTGTGCGAATCATCGGTAACCTCATCTACTACTGGCCAAAGGTTCTAGCTAGAGCGTAGCAGCGCGGCAGCGAAAGCGATTTTCTAGGATTTTTGCGGCTCGTTACTGACGCCATGCAGCACGTGACCGATGGCCACCACCCCACTGGCTTTTTCGCAGTGACTGGCTTGGTCGTCGAAAAACATATCGGCGCCAAAGGTTTCCAAAATGGCTGACTTCTCCAGCCCGCCGAGAAAGAACGACTCATCCAGACGGATATCCCACTCGCGCAATGTGCGGATCACCCGCTCATGGGCCGGCGCCGAACGCGCGGTCACCAACGCCGTGCGAATGGGGCAGGCGTCTTCGGGAAACTCTTTTTGCAAACGGTTTAGCGCGGCCAAAAAAGGCTTAAACGGTCCACCGCCCAGCGGGTCGCGCGCCGCTTGCTGCTCATGGGCTTGAAACGCGGCCAGACCGCCTTGTTGATAGACCCGCTCGGAGTCGTCAGAAAACAGCACCGCATCGCCGTCAAAAGCGATGCGCAGCTCGTTGCTATCCGCCCGTTGCGCGCCACCGGACAAAATACTGGCCGCACCAAAGCCGGCGCGCAGTGCACTGCGCACGTCGTCGGCATGGGTTGAGAGAAACAGATGACAACCAAAAGCGGCCAGATAGGGATCGGGACTGCGGCCACCAACAAAAGCGGCGCGCGAGATGCCCAGGTTGTAATGCTGGATCGAGTTAAACGCCCGCAAACCGGTGTCGGCACTGTTACGCGAGATCAAAATAACCTCGACCCGCGGCGAACCCAGCGCGTTGTTGAGGTTGAGCAGCTTCTCCACTAATGGGAAGGCATCGCCGGGCTGCAGAATCTCTTCTTCATGCTCGATCTGATACTGGCGATAAGCCTCGACCCCTTCGCGCTCATAAATCTGGTGGCTTTCCGTCAGGTCAAACAGCGCCCGCGATGAAATCGCCAAGACCAACTTGTCACCCAAGCCGTTACTCATAAAGTGCCCAATTGCTGGTTGCGGCTATCGATAAAAGCCAAGGCCTGATGCAAGGCTTCGATACGCGGCAGCGCGCAACCGGCTAACGCCGCAGCCGCTAAGGGCGCGGCATAAATGGCGGCCAGTTCCAGCGGACGGCGAAACTGGGCGTCGTGATACATGCTGGGCCAGTAGTCAGGCATGCGTTCGGTGGTGGCCAACAGCTTATCGGCATATCCAGGCGGCAGCGCATGACCACAGGCCGCCGCCCCTTGCAGCACTTCCTGCATGATGGCCTGGATCAGTGCGCGACTGTCGGCGTTGGCCATTAACGCGCTGGTGCTGGCATTGAGCAATACCGACAAACCGTTATAAGGCACATTCCACACCAGCTTCTGCCAACGTGCCAACTCAAGATTGGGCATGGCCGTGGAGTCCAGTCCGGCGGCGCGGAACAACGCCACGCCCTCCTCGACTATCGCCAGGCGCGCCGCTTGATCAGCTGCGGGCCCGGAGTGATAACCCAGATTTACAGCACCCAGCGACTGGTGCTCGACCACCCCTGGCGCGCTGCGATGGGCGCAGATAAAACACAGGCCGCCGAGCAAATGCAGCGCCTGCGGCAGTAGCGGACGTAACCCATCCTCAACTGCCAAGCCATTTTGCAGCAGCAGCACCTTGGCTCCCGGCGCGGCCACCTGACTAATCAGCGGCGCCAGCTCGGCATTGCTGGTGGTTTTGGCGCCGACCAACAACCAATCGCACGGCGGCATGTCCGCCACATCGCGATAAATCTGCGCCGGCTGCACGCGCAACTCACCGTGTACCGCACTATTGACCTGTAAGCCCTGGGCACTCACAGCAGCAAACTCACTGCGCAGCAAAAAATGCACGTCAAAGCCTGCGCGCGCCAACATTACGCCATAAAAACCGCCAATTGCGCCGGTACCGATGATCCCGATCCGCGGCCGCTGTAAATTTGACATCTAAGGAAGCTCCTCTGGGATGCGTGTTAAGGCCTGCTGCAGTGCATTGAACAGTTCTGGGCCGCTCAAGATTGGCGCAATGCGGCCGAAATATTGACTATCAGCGACCACAAACAATGCCGGCAACTGCCGCACTTCGTAGCGCTGCACCAAACCACCATTGTCGCCAGCATCAATCCAGCACAGACGCGCGACAGGTAGGGCAAAACTGGGAATTTCACGGCGCGCCCAGCGACAACTGGCACAACCTATGCTGGTAAATATTAGCAACGAGGTCCCGGACAAATCGAGCAATTGACGATCAGCATCAAAGTCGGTCAATTGCAGTTCGGTCGCTATACTCAGCACAATGATGTCAGTCTGATGGCATTTGGAGTCGGTAGTCATGCGTCGTTTCTTGCGTCATCCAAGCGATATGCCAGTTGAACTGGTCGTGCGCAAACAAACCAGCCCGCCCAAGCAGCGCCTGCACGATATCAGCCTCGGCGGGGTTGCGTGCAACTCCTCGCGCAGCTTTCGGCGCGGCACTGCGGTGGAAATGCGGATTCCTTTATTAGGCGATCAAGCGCGCTATCCTGGCGTGATTGCCTGGTGCCATAAACTGCCGGAGGATTATCTGGTCGGTATTTCATTTATTGATGAGGACACCTTGTTTCGCGCCCGCATGGTCGAACAGGTCTGCCAAATCGAGCATTACCGGCACCAGCGCGAACTTGAACTGGGTAAACCCTTAGCCGTTGAAGCGGTGGCGGGCGAGTGGATTGCCCAACATGCCGCAGAGTTCTCCAGCGCCAGCTTGGCCTAACACACCCAGAGCAGGCAGCGATCACCGGCAACCAAGCCGCGCGGCTCTGACTCGCAGCCATTAGCAGCTTCCACTGGCACTTAAGCCTTAGCTACCCATTGTCTAGCCAAGGGGTAACGCGCTAAGGTTGGGCCTCCCCACCGCGCCCATCTTGCCGTGCACCGCCCCCGGGGATTACCGGCGGCCGGCACCCGTGACCTGACGACTCTGAATTGATGAAAAGCACGATGGCTGATTTACCAATCAACGACCTCAACGTTGCCTCCAACGAAACCCTGATTACCCCGGAGCAACTCAAGCGCGAAATCCCGCTCACCGATGCCGCCCTGCACACCGTGGCCCATGGTCGTGAGGTCATCCGCAATATTCTCGACGGCAAAGACCATCGCCTGTTCGTGGTGGTCGGCCCCTGCTCGATCCACGACCTCAAGGCCGCACACGAGTACGCCGAACGCTTGAAAGTGTTGGCTGCCGAAGTTGCCGACAGCCTGTTCTTAGTGATGCGGGTGTATTTTGAGAAACCGCGCACCACGGTTGGCTGGAAAGGCCTGATCAACGATCCGTACCTGGACGACTCCTTCAAGATTCAAGACGGTTTGCACATTGGCCGCACCTTGCTGCGCGACCTGGCCGAAATGGGCCTGCCAACCGCCACCGAAGCGCTTGACCCGATTTCCCCGCAATACCTACAAGACCTGATCAGTTGGTCGGCGATTGGCGCACGCACCACCGAGTCCCAGACTCACCGCGAGATGGCCTCAGGGTTGTCTTCGGCAGTCGGCTTCAAAAATGGCACCGATGGCGGCTTAACCGTGGCCATCAACGCCCTGCAATCGGTTTCCAGCCCGCACCGCTTCCTCGGCATCAATCAGGAAGGTGGCGTCTCCATCGTCACCACCAAAGGCAACGCTTACGGCCACGTAGTGCTGCGCGGTGGCAACGGCAAGCCCAACTATGACTCGGTTAGCGTCGCTATCTGCGAGCAAGAGCTGAATAAAGCCGCCATTCGTCCCAACATCATGGTCGACTGCAGCCACGCCAACTCCAACAAAGACCCGGCCCTACAGCCGCTGGTGATGGACAACGTCGCCAATCAGATTCTGGAAGGCAATCAGTCGATCATCGGCCTAATGGTCGAGAGTCATCTCGGCTGGGGCAGTCAGTCGATCCCTAAAGACCTGGCTGATCTGCAGTATGGCGTGTCCATTACCGACGCCTGCATCGACTGGGCTGCTACCGAAAAAGCCCTGCGCAGCATGCACCACAAGCTCAACGATGTGCTGCCAAAGCGTCAACGTAACTAGTTGGCCTCCACCAATAAAAACGCCGGGCATTTGCCCGGCGTTTTTATTGGTGTCGATTCAACCTTTTGCCAGATGGCGCTGACGCCGCTCCATATAGCGCTCCACGTAGGAGCATGAGGCAATCACCGTATAACCCGAGGCTTGCGCATACTCCAGCGCATGCGCAGTCAAAGCCGCCGCAATACCACGGCCACGCAAAGCATTCGGCACAAAGGTGCGATAGATATCCAGCGTCTGCTTACCCAGATCCATATAGGCCAAGTAAGCACGGTGGTCATCTATCGTGACCTCAAATTGGTGGCCGGCCTGATCGTGCAGAACAGTGACTGCCTCGCTCATCGCAATGCCTCCGTATTTTTCAAAACCTTGGTACCTCTCAAAACAGTATCCTAACTTGATGAACTTTATCCAAGCGCAACGATATATCGGCAGAACCACCCGAACCCAAGAGCGTGAGATAGACCTTGCCATTGTCAACCTTGCGTAACAAGCCTGAATAGCCTTGACCATCAAAAGTAATTAATTGCACGCGCTTCCCAGCGTAGTTGGCCAGCTCGTTTACTGCTACGTACTCGATATCCCCCCCCTGCACCGGCGCCTGGGCCGCCACCGCGCGCGGTTCAACGGCGACATCCTCCTGCGAGGCCTTGCTATCGAGCCAAGTAAAACTTAAAGGCTCAACGTGCTGCTGATTGATCGACAGCACGGGCCGCAGCATGGCCAAGACATCCTTAGCCGCAAAAAACTCCAGACCGTCCCACGCCATGCCCTCAGTTGGATTGAGTTCAAGGCGCAGCGACTGCGGATCCTTCAAGTAACCCGCATAGGCGGCAAGCACCAGCGGATCAAGCGCAATCCGCTGACTGCGTAACACTTGGTCGACTTTCTCAACCGCCGTTTGCAAATAACGCTCACGATTCTGGCCAAGCTTGCCGGCGCAATAATCCTGTACCTTGCGCTGATATTGGTTGTCGTCAACCTCAAGGGTCACCATTGCCAGGCGCGGCGGATTGACGATCAAATCACCGGGCTTTTCCGACATATTGGCCAGCGTCATGCCCACGCGCATTTCGGCCATGTCGCGGGTGGCGGAAACCAGTTTAAAACTTAAGCGCTGCGCACCCGGCTGGAACTGGTAGGAAAACTCGGCGTCGGTTTCAAAGGTTCGATAGCCCATATCCAGCAGCTCGCGGGTGCCAATACTGCCGACCTTGCCACATGCCACCTCACTCATCGCCGTCAGCACACTGCGCTCGGCCGGTTGATCGTAAAGCTGCACCATCAAGGGGCCGTGCACATCCAGCGCTAGCCCTTTTAGGCTGATTGCCAACTGCTCGGGAAATTTACCTTCGGCCAAACGTTCTTTAAAACTCAACAACTCGCCCAAACCGTGAAATTTCAACTCAGCGCTGGCGACTCGCACGCTGTCGTGCAGAGCCGGAATGCGAACTTCAATCCGGTTAAGGCCCACACGCCCGTCAAATGAGGAGGTGATGCTGCCATAACTGATGTCCATCATTGGCGCCATCTGGGCGATGGCATCGTTCATCACCGCGCGCACTGACAACCACAGCGACACCTTAATCAACAGGCCTAGCACCAATAGTGCGAGCAGGCCCCACTTGAGAATTTTCGACATAGCAACTTCCATACATGCTGAGCAAAGGCATCCGCCACGGATGCAAGCCGCAGCTTATCAGGCCGACTAAGCCTGAGCATCCTTTGTGCCAAGCGCAGCCACCGCGCGCTAAAAGAGCGCTTATGCCCTGCGTCTGCAGGCTGCCAGCCGGGTCGCTAGCAACTGAGCGTTTTTTATACAAAAGCCGTAAAAAACCTGACAAATGTGCTTAGGCATTGAATTTAGACAGAAAAAATCACAGCTAACAGGATCGATTGGTTTACTTATTAACAGTTCTGGGTAACATGTAGACCGGCAAATTCTTCGAGCTCGAAGAATTGCTTTTATGGAAAGTCCACCTTAAGGGGAAACACATGAACAACGTATTCAAGCTGTCCGCTATCGCTTTGGCTGCCGTTCTGGCCGCTGGTTGCAGCAACACCAAAGAAATCGAAGCTAAAATCACTGCAGTAGAAGATTCTTCTGCTCGTGCTCAAGCACGCGCTGACGAAGCCTACAGCAAAGCTGACGAAGCAATGGCTGCTGCTCAAAAAGCTCAGCAAACTGCTGACGAAGCCAACGAGCGCGCTCTGCGTATGCTGGAAAAAGCTTCCAAGAAGTAAGAGTCTTTCAAGACTTATAAGCCGATCCGCTTGCGGGTCGGCTTTTTTATTGGAAAAAATTCAATCCAGGCTTTATCCAGGCATAAAAAAACCCGCAACGGCAAATAGCGCATTACGGGTTCGTTTATCAGCTTGTTCAGCCGATTAGTTCAATACAGGCGCCACGCTGGCAACCGAGGTATCGGGTACAGCGATTTCAACTGGCAGACCATCTTCCGCGGCAACCACTTCGCGCACTACATCCCAATCCAGGCGCAAGCGATTAACCAAGTCATCACGCTTCAGCAGGGCGTTAATCACTGCAGTGTGCTTATCAACCAAAGATGGCGTGCCATGATCGTCCAGCGGAGTATGGGCTTCGAGGTAAACCTTGCCGCCACTGATGCCGAACTTGTAGGGCTCGTTAATGATGCGAATCTTGGTACCGATTGGCGCCAAGCTCGCCAGCTCAAGCACATTGTTGTTGAGCATACGAAAGCAGCCATGGCTGACACGCATGCCGATACCGAACTTCTTGTTCGAACCATGAATCAAGTAACCCGGAGTGCCCAGAGTAAACTTGAACGGCCCCAAGGGATTGTTCGGCCCCGGCGCCACTACGGTTGGCAACGGATCACCTTCCGCTGCGTGCTCTTCGCGAATGGACTTGGGTGGATACCAGGCAGGATTATTGATTTTGCCAGTAATCACGGTATTGGTAACTGGTGAACCCCAGCCCTCACGGCCAATACCCAGTGGGTAGGTGTAAACCACGTTACGGCCTTTCGGGAAGTAGTACATCCGGTACTCGGCGAGGTTGATCACGATACCTTCGCGCGGCCCCGCTGGCAGGATGAAACGGGTCGGTAGAACGATGTCTGACCCCTCGCCCGGCAACCAAGCATCGACACTGGGATTGGCTGCCAGCATTTCGGCATAGCCAAGGTCGTAGACTTTGCCCAGATCAGCAAAGGTGTCTTCGTACTTGGCTTTGATTACCTGTACTTGGCCGACAATGTCTTCACCAACAGGTGGCAACGGCAGCTCAAGGGCGGCAACAGAACCTGCCGAAAACAACAGGGCAAGCGACAGGGAACAGGCAACTAGCGGAGCGCGGGACAACATCCGGAAATCCTTGGCATGACTGACGGGAAAATGACCGACAATTGTACACCGATAACCCCCCGCCAGGCCAACCGAGCCGCCTTAGACGCTAGGCCAGAGCGGTCGGTCGCCACGTCGCTGCGCCTGCAGTACCGATTGGCAAGCACGGCACAAACGCTGGTCACGCAACTTGGTTTTATCCACATCAAGCAAGCGCGGATGCGCCGGTAGCAAGCTGGCGCAAAGCGTACGGTCGGCAAAACCACCCAGTTCAAGCTGGCGCGCCAGCAAATGCACACGAACTTCGCGGCAGGCGAACAGGTCGAGCTGCTCGTCGGGCTCGATCAACTGATAGGCATGCAGGGACCAGGCAACGCGCGGCATTGTCGACTCCAAAAAGGGCCGCCACCTTAGCCCAAAGCGCTCAGGCAGAAAAGCCTCAGAGCAAGGGTTGCAGCTGCGGCCAGAGATTTTCCAGTAAGCGCGGCTGAGCCGCGGCCGCCGGGTGAATGCCATCGCCCTGCATCAACATCGGCACCCCGAGAAAAAACGGTATTACCAGCGGCGTTGATAGCAACGCTGCTCCTGAGCACTCGGGGGGTCAAGCATAACCATCAAGGCTTGCAGTTTTTTGTTCACTCGATAAGATAGTAATCAATTACTATCTTATCGAGTGAACGTTTATGGATAACCGACCCAAATATCTCCCGGCCGATGAACGACGGGCCGTGACTGTAGAGTCAGTGATTGCGCTTGCCGGTTCAAAAAACCCCAGCGAGATCACCACAGCGGCTATCGCCAAGCACATGCGGGTAACCCAAGGCGCACTGTTTCGGCATTTCACGAACAAGGAAGCCATCTGGCAGGCGGTCATGGAGTGGATAGCCGAGCGTCTTCTGACTCGAATTGATCGCTCCGTACAGGGGGTCGAATCGCCCTTGGCCGCGCTGGAAGCGATGTTCATGAGCCATATCGAATTCGTGGCCGAGCACCCTGGTGTTCCCCGGATGATGTTTGGCGAACTTCAGCGCGCCGAATCGACGGCGGCTAAGCGCATGGTACAGACGTTGATTCAGCGGTACGGGGAACGCTTGCATCGACTTATCGAGAAGGGCAAATCGAGCGGCGAATTGTCCCTCGCCCTGGATAACGAGGCGGCGGCCACGCTCTTTATTGGCACGATTCAGGGCCTGATCATGCAGTCGCTGCTGGATGGAGACCTGGAACGCATACGTCGCGACGCGCCACGAGTATTTGCGATCTATCGGCGCGGCATCGAGAGCAGGCCATGAGTCGTCTGCCTTTACAAGGCCGCACACTGGCGTTGCTCGCCGTCATCGCTCCATTACTCGCACTCTTTATCTACGTTGGCCTGCGATCGGGTCCTCTCGCACCGATCGCTGTGACGGTCGTGGCCGTGGAATCGCGGGCAGTCGCACCGGAACTGTTCGGTATCGGCACGGTGGAGGCGCGCTACACATACAAGATCGGGCCCACATCTGCCGGGCGCCTCAAGCGCCTGGATGTGCATGTGGGTAATCAGGTCAAGGGCGGACAAGTGCTCGGAGAAATGGACCCGGTGGATCTAGATGATCGGATTCGCTCACAAGAGTCGACAGTCAAACGGACGGACGCAGCGTTGCGTGAGGCCCAAGCGAGGCAATCCTATGCAAGAACCCAAGCCCATCGCTATGAGCAATTGTTCGTCGCGCGCTTGGTTAGCGAGGAAATCGTTGGCACTAAGCGGCAGGAGCTGCAGATTGCCGATGCAGTTCTGTCCTCTGCTCGAGAGGAGCTTGCTCGTGCTCAATTCGACCGTGAAGGACTGGTAGCGCAGCGCCTCAATTTGCGCCTAATCGCCCCCGTCGATGGCGTGGTTAGCGTGCGTGATGCCGAGCCCGGCACGACTATTGTCGCCGGCCAGGTTGTGGTGGAGATCATTGACCCCAAGAGTTTCTGGGTCAACGTGCGCTTCGACCTGATAAGCGCATCGGGACTTGCCGGGGGACTGCCTGCACGTATCGTCCTGCGCTCGCGTGGCGGCCAGCCGTTGCAAGGTCGCGTGTTGCGTGTGGAGCCCAAGGCCGATGCGGTGACCGAAGAGCTGCTCGCCAAAGTGCTCTTCGATGCTATCCCCCAGCCTTTTCCGCCGGTGGGTGAACTGGCCGAAGTCACTGTCGGTTTGCCCGCACTCCCAGCCGTGGCGACCATTCCTAACGCTGCAGTCCGGCGTGAAGGCGACACCGTGGGGGTCTGGCAAATCGTCGGGGGTGATCTGCATTTCTCTCCGGTCAAGCTCGGTGCTGCCGACCTGAATGGTTACGTGCAAGTGCGCGAAGGGCTCAAGAATGGGGACCAGGTGGTGGTCTATAGCGAGAAGGCGCTGACGGCGAGTAACCGCATCCATGTGGTCGATGACATCCCAGGAGTATCAAGATGATCAACCTGGCCAGCCGTGACATTCTTCATGCCTGGGGAAAGTTCGTCTTCACAGGCATCGGTCTGGGTTTGCTGATTGGCGTCACCCTGGTCATGGCTGGGGTTTATCGGGGCATGGTGGACGACGGCAAGGCGCTGCTCGACAACAGTGGCGCCGACCTTTGGGTGGTGCAAAAGGACACTCTGGGCCCTTATGCGGAGTCGTCCAGCCTCAACGATGACCTGTATCGCACCATCCTCGCCATGCCGGGAGTTGCCCAGGCCGCTAACGTGACCTACCTGACCATGCAAGTGCGCAAGGGGGAGAGCGATGTCCGCAGCATGGTGGTCGGCATCGCGCCCGGCGAGTTAGGAACGACACCAGGCTGGCCCCCTTATCTGGTCACAGGGCGCCAGATCACGCGAGGCCACTATGAGGCGGTGGCCGACATCGCAGTCGGCTTCAAACTGGGAGATCGGCTGGCTATTCGCCGCAATCATTACACCGTCGTCGGACTGACCCAGCGCATGGTGTCGTCTAGTGGCGACCCGATGGTATTTATTCCGCTCAAGGATGCCCAAGAAGCTCAGTTCCTCAAGGACAACGACGCCATTTGGCAAAGCCGGCGGCGCACTGCGGCCAACCCGGACTTCAATCGACCCGGCGTTCCAGGCTTGCTGGATGCGGTGATTGCATCACAGAGCAGCAACGCGTTCGTCAATGCAGTGTTGGTCACACTAAAGCCTGGCCATACGCCGGATGAGGTGGCCGAATCCATCCGGCGCTGGAAGCGTTTGACGGTCTACACCCGAGCCCAGATGGAAGACATTCTAGTCAGCAAGCTGATCGCCACCTCGGCCAAGCAGATCGGCATGTTCCTGGTTATTTTGGCCATCGTTAGCGCGGCCATCGTTGCCTTCATCATCTATTCGCTGACGATGGACAAAATCCGCGAGATCGCGGTATTGAAGCTCATCGGCACACGCAACCGAACCATTGCTGCAATGATCATGCAGCAGGCGCTCGCCCTGGGCGTGATCGGCTTCGTGGTCGGCAAGATCACCGCCACGTTCTCAGCGCCCCTGTTTCCCAAGTACGTACTGCTGATGCCGTTCGACTCCATCGCCGGTTTTTTCGCCGTGCTCATGATCTGCATCCTAGCCAGCATCGTCGCCATTCGCATGGCGCTCAAGGTCGATCCGGCCGAAGCCATTGGAGGCTGACATGAGTGGCAAAGGCATCCACATCGAACGTTTAAGCAAACGCTATGGCGAGGGTGACACCGCTGTCTTTGCCTTGCGGGACGTGAATATCCATGTTGCGCCAGGTGAAGTGGTCGGGTTGATCGGCCCTTCCGGCTCGGGCAAGAGCACGCTGCTTAAATGTCTGGGTGCGGTAATCGAACCGACTGCCGGCCGCATGACGTTGGGCGCCGAAGTGATCTACGACGATGGCTGGAAAGTCCGTGATCTGCGCGCCTTGCGCCGGGATAAGATTGGTTTCGTATTTCAGGCGCCGTACCTGATTCCATTTCTCGATGTCACCGACAACGTGGCGCTGCTACCCATGCTGGCCGGCGTGCCCAATGCGGATGCGCGCAACAGCGCACTCGATTTGCTCACCGCACTGGACGTGCAACACCGGGCCAAAGCGATGCCTTCCCAGTTGTCGGGCGGCGAGCAACAGCGCGTTGCCATTGCCCGTGGCCTGGTCAACCGCCCGCCAGTCATTCTGGCCGACGAGCCTACTGCGCCACTCGACAGCGAGCGGGCCATGGCCGTCATCCGTATCCTCAACGACATGGCACGCAAGTTCGAGACCGCGATCATCGTCGTCACCCATGACGAGAAGATCATCCCCACCTTCAAGCGTATTTACCACATCCGCGAGGGGGTAACTTATGAAGAAGCGGGTGAAGGCCGGGCGTTCGAGTGAACACAGCCTGTCAGCATCGCCGCGCGCAATTTGCTTTCAGCAGTCACAAAAGCGTTCGAAAACCGTTGGGCAATCCGCTCCCCCGCTAAGATGGCGCCTCCTGACCTCCTCAGGGACTTCTTCAGAGCAGCGGCTTCAGTACCGGCCAGACGTTGTCGAGCAAACGAGGCTGAGCCGCGGCCGCCGGGTGAATGCCATCGCCCTGCATCAACATCGGCACCCCGCCAACGCCCTCAAGAAAAAACGGCACCAGCGCAACGCTCTCACTACTGGCCAGCTGCACATACACCTGGCTAAACATCTCGCTGTAACGCACGCCATAGTTAGGCGGCAAACGCATGCCCAAAAGCAGCACCTTGGCACCACTGGCTTGCGACTGCTGAATGATCGCCGCAAGGTTTTGTTGCAATTGCGCCGGCGACTGCCCGCGCAGGCCGTCATTACCGCCCAGCTCGACCACCACCAGTGCCGGCTGATGCGCTGCCAGCAGCGGCGCCAGGCGCGCCAAGCCGCCGGCACTGGTGTCGCCACTGATCGAAGCATTGACTACTTGATAGTCCAAACCCTGCTGATTTAACCGCTGCTGCAACAAATTGACCCAACCTAGGCGTGTATCTAAACCAAAACCTGCGCTGATACTATCGCCGAGCACCAGCAAAGCCGCGCCTGACGCGCTTTGCGCCGTCAACCACAACGCTACGACCAACCCCATCCACCACACCCGCATCGGACTCTCCATGAGCGCAACCATTCTTCACGCGCAGCACCTTAGCAACAGGTCGCTCCCGACGCGCCTGGCGCCGCCAACCACAGCGCCACGAGCAACCCCATCCAGCAGACCCGAACCGGACTCGCCATGAGCGCAACCATTCTTCACGCGCAGCACCTTAGCAAAGTGGTTCCCAGCGCGGAAGGCGAGCTGTGCATCCTTGATGACCTGAGCCTGGAACTGGCCCGTGGCGACAGCCTGGCCATAGTTGGCAGCTCCGGCTCGGGCAAGTCGACCTTACTGGGCTTGCTGGCGGGCCTGGACTTACCCACCCACGGCGAAGTCAGCCTGGCCGGGGTTGGCCTTAATAGCCTGAGTGAAGACCAGCGCGCCCGCTTGCGCGCCGAGCATGTCGGTTTTGTCTTCCAGTCTTTTCAGCTTCTCGACAGCCTCAATGCGCTGGAAAACGTTATGTTGCCGCTCGAGCTGGAAGGCCGGCCCGACGCCCGCACCACCGCCCGCTTGCTACTTGAGCGCGTCGGCCTGGGCCAGCGGCTAAGCCATTACCCACGGCAACTGTCCGGCGGTGAGCAGCAGCGGGTGGCGATTGCCCGCGCCTTTGCCGGTGAGCCGACGGTGTTGTTTGCCGACGAGCCGACCGGCAATCTCGACCGCCACACCGGCCAACATATCAGCGATCTGTTATTTGCGCTCAACCAGGAACACGGCACCACGCTGGTACTGGTGACCCACGATGAGCGCCTGGCGCAGCGCTGCCGGCGGGTGATTCACCTTGAAGCCGGTCAGCAGATCGACCCCGAGCACGCCTGATGGTACGCCTGAGTTTTTACCGACTACTGCGCCTGGCGTGCCAGCAATTGCTGCGCGATGCCCGGGCGGGCGAGTTGCGCGTGCTGTTTATCGCACTGCTGATTGCCGTGACGGCCAGCACCTCGATTGGTTATTTCAGCGCACGCCTGAGCGGCGCCATGCAGATGCGCGCCAGCGAGTTTCTCGGCGCCGACCTGCTACTCAATGGCAGCTCAGCAGCCACCGCTGGGCAAATCACACCCGGCTTAGCTCTGGGCCTTAAACACGCGCAACTGGTTGAATTTGCCAGCGTAATTGCCACCGACAACGGCATTCAACTGGCCAGCGTCAAAGCCGCCGACAGCGCCTACCCGCTGCGTGGCCAGTTAAAAAGCGCGGCAGCCCTAGAGGGCCGTGACAGCGCAGGTGGCGGACCACAACCTGGCGAGGCCTGGGTCGAGGCGCGCCTGCTGCTGGCCTTGAATCTGAACATTGGCGACCACGTCGAAGTGGGCAACAAGCCCCTGCGACTCACCCGCGTCCTGACCTACGAGCCGGATCGGGCGGGGGATTTTTACAGCCTCAGCCCGCGGCTGTTGATGCACCTGGATGACCTGGCCGCCACCGGCGTGATCCAGCCCGGCAGCCGAGTCAGCTACCGCGAACTGTGGCGCGGCACGCCTGAACAACTCGCCAGCTATCGACACAGCATAGAGCCGAGCCTAACAGCCCAGCAAAAACTGGAAGATCCGCGCAGCGGCAACCAGCAGATTGGCAGCGCCCTGGGCCGCGCCGAACGCTATCTCAACTTGGCCAGCCTGGCCGCGGTATTGCTCGCCGGCGTCGCCGTGGCGCTGAGCGCCGCCCGTTTTGCCAGCCGGCGCCTGGACGCCAGCGCCCTGCTGCGCTGCCTAGGGCTGTCACGCCACGAAACTCTGGCCCTGTTCAGCCTGCAACTGGCGCTGCTCGGTTTGCTCGCCTGCGGCCTGGGCGCCGTACTCGGTTGGCTGGCGCAGCACGGTCTGTTTTATCTGCTGCGCGGCTTGCTGCCGGCCAACGTGCCGCCCGGCGATCTGCTGCCAGCATTGGCGGGCATGGCCTGCGGCCTCACCGCCCTGGCCGGCTTTGCCCTGCCACCGTTGGCCGCACTGGGCCGGGTGCCGCCACTGCGGGTATTACGCCGCGACTTGCTGCCGGTGCCGCCCAGCTCCTGGCTGGTGTATGGCGCTGCCCTGCTCGCCCTCGGCCTGATCATGTGGCGCTTGAGTCTGGATTTACCCCTGACCCTGGCGTTGCTGGGCGGCGGGCTGATCACCGCAGTGCTGCTCGGTGGCTTGCTGCTGCTGAGTTTGCAGGCGTTACGTCGACTGCTGAGCAATGCCAGCCTGCAATGGCGACTGGGCTTGGGCCAACTGCTGCGCCATCCGCTGGCCGCCGCCGGGCAGAGTCTGGCCTTCGGCCTGATCCTGCTCAGCATGGCCTTGATCGCCCTGCTGCGCGGCGAGTTGCTCAGCACCTGGCAGGCGCAACTGCCGGCGCAAACCCCCAACCTGTTCGCCTTAAATGTACTGCCGGCGGAGAAAGACGCCTTTATCGCCCGCCTGCAACAACTGTCGCCAACGCCGCCTCTGCTCTACCCGGCACTGCCCGGTCGCCTGACGGCAATCAACGGCCAGCCAGTAAACGGTTCTGTCAGTAAGGATGAGGGCGCCCTGAATCGCGACCTAAGCCTGTCGTGGAGCGCCGAACTACCACCGGGCAATCGCCTGCTGGCCGGCGACTGGTGGCCGAACGCGGCCAGCGGCCCTAGCAACGCCAACAACCCGAATTTACCAGGGGTCTCGGTCGAGGCGCAGCTGGCGAAGAAGCTGAAGATAAAGCTCGGCGACCGCTTGAGCTTTAGCATCGGCGCCGCTCAGCGTGATGCCCAGGTGCGCAGCTTGCGCGAGCTGCACTGGGACAGTTTGCAGCCCAACTTTTACATGGTCTTCGAGCCCGGCGCCCTGCAGGATTTACCCCTCACCTACCTGACCAGCTTTTACTTACCGCCCGAGCATGAGCGACAACTGATTGAGCTGGCCCGCGCCTTTCCGGCCGTGACCCTGCTGCAGGTGGATGTGCTGCTGGCGCAACTGCGCAGCATCCTCGCGCAAGTAACCTTGGCGGTGGAATGGGTGCTGCTGTTTGTGTTGGCCGCCGGTTTGAGCGTGCTGTTTGCCGGTTTGCAATCGACCCTCGATGAACGCACCCGACAAAGCGCCCTGCTGCGTGCCCTCGGGGCCGAGCGGCGGCTACTCAACCAGGCCCGCTTGCGCGAATTTGCCTTGCTCGGCGCCGCCAGCGGGCTGATCGCCGCCCTTGGCTGCGAACTGGTCAGCGCGCTGCTGTACAACCTGGTATTCGATATCAGCTGGCATCCGCATCCTTGGCTGCTGGTGTTGCCGCTACTTGGCGCCGTCTTGGTGGCCAGCGCCGGACTCTTGGGCACCCGCCGGGCGCTGAACGCCAGCCCGCTCACTGTGTTGCGGGAGGGTTAACGTTGGGTCGGTTATTTTTACCTGACTCATCCTTGTTAGAATCGGCCTTCACTTTCTATATGCACTTTTTATGAGCCGTTATCGCCCACCCCGCTCCGCCGGCACCGCGTTAATCACCCCCGAGGGTGAGGCGCGGATGCGCGCCGAATTCCATGAACTCTGGCATGTGCGCCGCCCGCAGGTAACCCAGGCGGTCAGCGAAGCGGCGGCCCAGGGTGATCGCTCGGAGAACGCCGAGTACACCTATGGCAAAAAGATGCTGCGTGAGATCGACAGCCGGGTGCGCTTTTTAACCAAGCGCCTAGAAAGCCTGAAAGTCGTCAGCGCCCCGCCCAGCGATCCCAGCAAAGTGTATTTTGGCGCCTGGGTCAGTCTCGAAGACGAAGACGGCAACGAGTCGCGCTATCGCATCGTCGGCCCGGATGAGCTGGACCTAAAAACCCAGCTGATCAGCATCGACTCGCCGCTGGCCCGGGCGCTGCTGGGCAAGGCACTGGATGCCGAGGTGCGGGTGCAAACTCCCACCGGTGAGAAAACCTGGTACATCACGGCCATCGACTACTGAAATATCGCTCTGACTTGTCCCAACTGCCTTCTCCCTGCTGTCAGTGCGGACAATGCCCGGCGTGCGCCTCCCTGGCTAAAGTGCTGACACCACTCACCTTGGAGAACAATAACAATGCCTTGGTATCTCGAAGCGCTCGTTAGCATCCCACTCGGCCTATTGCTGGGCAATTTCACCGAATGGTGGTTTCACCGTTTTGTCTTGCATGGCTGGGGCAAAAAACCCGGCAAGCTGTGGAGCTTTCACTTCCACGAACACCACCGCAACGCCCGTAAACATAACTTCTACGACCCCTGCTATCGGCGCTTCCCGCTGGGCTGGCACGCTCAAGGCAAAGAGGCTTGGGCGCTGTTAATCGCCAGTGTGCTGGTCAGCCCGCTGGTGTTCTTCGCCCCCTGGCTGACCCTGACCCTCTGGTATTGCGCGCTGAACTATTACCTGAGCCACAAGAAGGCCCACGACCACCCCGACTGGGCTCGCCAGCACCTGCCCTGGCATTACGATCACCACATGGGCCCCAACCCGCACGCCAACTGGTGCGTTACCAAGCCGTGGTTCGACTGGGTGTTTGGCACCCGCGAGTACTACGTTGGCAGTGAACGTGAGCAACAGGATCAGACCAAGCGCCAGCGCAGCACTGCGGCAACCGCCTGAAATCGCTACAATCGGCCCTCGAATATGACTGCTGCGGCGCCCTCGGCTGCCGTCCTGAGGACTGTAGATGTCTGCGATTGAACTGCTCGCCGCCGCACTGGGGGTACTGGCCGTCTGGCTTACCGTGCGGCAAAACCCCTGGTGCTGGCCGATTGGCCTGGCGATGGTGGTGATTTATTGCTGGATTTTTTACGAGGTCAAACTCTACTCCGACATGCTGCTGCAAGGCGTTTTCGCCTTCTTGCAGCTCTATGGCTGGTGGCAATGGACCCGCGGTGGACAGCAACAGCACGGGCGCCAGGTCAGTAACCTAAGCCTGCCGGGGCTGCTGCTCAGCCTCGGCATCGGCGCCATGGGCAGTCTGACGCTTGGCTATCTGATGGCCAGCTACACTGATGCCGCGCAGCCTTGGCTGGATGCCGGCCTGACCGCGTTTAGCCTGGTGGCGCAGGTGTGGATGGCGCAAAAGCGCATCGAGAACTGGCCGCTGTGGCTGGTCTTGGATGTGCTCTACGTCGGTCTGTTTATCTACAAAGAGCTGTACCTCACCGCCGGCCTGTATGGGCTGTTCTGCCTGTTGGCGCTGCACGGCTGGCAGCAATGGCGACGGGCGCAAACCCAGGTCGCCACAGCATGAAAGTGCTGGTGCTGACCGGCCCCGAGTCCAGCGGTAAAAGCTGGCTGGCGGCCGAGATCCAGGCCGAGTTTGGCGGCCTGATCGTCGGCGAGTACGTGCGGCATTTTATCCAGCAAGAACAGCGCGACACCTGTTACGCCGACATCCCAGCGATCGCCCGCGGCCAGCTCGACTGGGAAGATGCCGCGCGGACCAGCCGTCCGTCCCTGCTGATTCTCGACACTCACCTATTGAGTAACATGCTCTGGAGCCAGGCGCTGTTTGCCGACTGCCCGCCGTGGCTTGAGGAGCAATTGCTCGCCCGTCCCTACCACCTGCACCTGCTCCTGAGCCCCGCAGACGTGCCCTGGGTCGACGATGGCCAGCGCTGCCAGCCACAGCTGGCCGAGCGCCAGCAGTTTTATCGCAACTGCCACGACTGGCTTGAGCTACACCAGCAAAACTACCTTGAGCTGCACGGTGACTGGCCACAACGCCGCCAGCAGGCGCTCGAGGCCATTGCCCACTGGCTCACCGGCCAAGGCTGAGGCTGAGGCCCACGGCGATAGTGGCCAGATGCCCAAATACCTCACGCAGCAGCTTGCAAAACCCCTCCCGGCTTGGCATAAGTTCTGCCCAACCAAACCCCTACAAGGAAGTTGTTCATGCGCATCCTGCGTCGCGTACTCGCCCTCTTGCTGCTGCTCATTTTGGCTGGCGTGGCGCTGCTGCTGTACTTTATTGCTAACCCCAACCTGCCCACGTTCGAGCAGCCAACACAGCTGCATTACCTTGAGCAATGGAGCCCAGAGGCGCGGCAAAGCTATTACTACACCCCGCAAGGCACCCAAGTAAAAGGCCTGCAGTACGACTGGTTCACCGCGCTGGAGTTGCCGTTCTCCACCGATAAATTCGCCCGCCCCGAGTACCTGGCACGTTTTGGCTTTTTGACCGATCCGCAGCAACAGGCCAGCGCCAGCAATCCCGGCAACCTGCCGGTGGGTTTTGCCCGCCATGGCGACCCCGAAACCGCCGTGCAGTACCTCGACATCAGCTGCGCCGCCTGCCATACCGGCGAGCTGCGCTATCAGGGCCAGGCGGTGCGCATCGACGGCGGCGCGGCGCTGCATTCGCTAGCCTCCACAGTGCCCACCCTGCGCGGCGGCAGCTTTGGCCAGGCGCTCGGCATGAGCATGGCATTCACCTATTACAACCCGCTGAAATTCAAGCGTTTCGCCAAAACCGTGCTCGGCGCGCAGTACCCCAAGGGCCGCGGCGAATTGCGTGACCAGTTCAAAACAGTCCTCGAGCGTATGCTCGGTCAGGCCTGGAATGACACCCATCGCGGCCTCTATCCCACCGAAGAGGGCTTTGGCCGCACCGATGCGTTTGGGCGGATTGCCAACAGCGTGTTTGGCGATGTGCTGGACGCCAGCAACTACCACGTCGCCAATGCACCCGTGAGTTACCCGCACCTGTGGGACATCTGGAAATTTGACTGGGTGCAATGGAATGCCTCGGCTATGCAACCGATGGCGCGCAATATCGGCGAAGCCTTAGGCGTTGGCGCGCCGCTGCAACTGCTGCAAGACAATGGCGAGCCGGTCAGTGAGAGCGAGCGCTACGCCGCCGGCGTCCGCCTGCGCGACCTCGACAGCCTGGAAAGCACCCTGCGCCAGTTGCAACCGCCGCGCTGGCCACAAGCCGTGCTGGGCAAGATTGACCTGCAACGCGCCAGCCAGGGCCGCGCGCTGTTCAGCGAGAACTGCGCCTACTGCCACGCACCCAGCGTTACTCCAAAAGCTGAGCGCCTAGCC
The DNA here is from genome assembly GCF_030698175.1 of Pseudomonas sp. Taxonomy (GTDB): domain Bacteria; phylum Pseudomonadota; class Gammaproteobacteria; order Pseudomonadales; family Pseudomonadaceae; genus Aquipseudomonas. The sequence continues at coordinate 12,375 of NZ_JAUYNT010000015.1, read as the reverse complement.
GCCGGCCGCGATCCGGAGTGGCATCTGCGCCTGGTACCGACGCGAATTATCGGCACCGACCCGACCGCCGCCGACAATATCGCCGACCACCGCTTCGATCTGCGCAAACTCAACTGGAGCAAAACCGAGCTGGGCAAGCTCAACGTCAAGCTAATCGGCAGCTCCCTCGACGAGGTGGATTTTGCCAGCATCTCCAGCGCCAAAGGCCTGGCCTATATCACCGCCTACGTTGAGCAACGCGCCTATAAAGACGCCGGCATCGGCGCCGCCGAGCAGGCGCGGATGAACGGCTACGGCTTGTCGATTGGCGTGCAGGAAAAACGCGGCTACAAGGCCCGTCCACTGCAAGGCATCTGGGCCACCCCGCCGTTTTTGCACAACGGCTCGGTGCCCAATTTGTTCCAGCTGTTGTCACCGGTGGCCGAGCGCTCGAGTAAATTCTGGGTCGGCAACTTTGAGTACGACCCGCAACAGGCCGGCTTTGTCAGCAGTCAATTTGACGGCGGCTTCCTACTCGACACCCAACTCACCGGTAACAGCAATCGCGGCCATGAGTTTCGCGAAGGCTGCCGCCAGAACGGCGTGATCGGCCGCGCCTTGGCGCCCGATGAGCGTTTGGCGCTGATCGAATACCTCAAGGTCATGGGCGATAGCGCCCTGGAGCGGCAACTGAGCAGCGTTGAGGCACGGGTCTGGAATGCCGGCCCTAACTGTCCGCAATAACCACTAACACGCGTGCCGCACTCGGCGCGCCAGCATGACAAGGACGAGATTGATGCTTAGCACTTGCTGGTTATGGCTTGGCCGCCTATTGGGCCGCTTATTGCTGTTGTTGCTCGCCGCCGGACTACTCGGCGGCGCCATTGGTTACGCCTACTACAGTGTCAAATTTAGCGGCCCGGTGAGCAGCGAGGAACAGATCCCGAGCGACGAGGCCGCCCTGACCCAGATCATCATCGAAGACGCCATCCGCGTGGTTGAGCAACACCGCACCGATACCCGCGTGCTGCGCGACGCCCACGCCAAGGCCCACGGCTGCGTCAAGGCGCAGGTCACAGTCGCCAGCGAGCTCCCCAGCAACCTGCGCCACGGGGTATTTAGTCAGCCGGGCCAAACCTGGCAAGCCTGGATGCGCCTGTCCAATGGTAATGCTTATCCGCAATTTGATCGGGTCCGCGATGCCCGTGGCATGGCACTGAAATTACTCCAAGTGCCGGGCGACAAATTGCTCGCGGGCGCGGCGGCCGAGCAAGACTTGGTGATGTTCAATCACCCCAGCTTTTTCGTCCGGGACGTGGCCGAGTACCGGCAGAACTTCGCAGCGCAAGCCGACGGCAAAAAGGTGCTGGCCTTCTTTCCAAGCTGGGACCCGCGCAGCTGGGAAATCCGCCATTTACTGATTGCCCTGCAAACCTTAAGCCCGGCGCCCGAAACGCCCCTGGCCACGACGTATAACTCGATTGCACCGTTCAAGCTTGGGCCCAACGCGAGTAAATATCGGGTAATTCCCAGCCCGCAAAACTGCCCAAACTATGCGCTGCCTGCGCAAAACCAAGACCTGCCAAATTTCCTGCGCAATGCCCTCTACCAACAGCTGTCGGTAGACCGGGTAGACGCCTGCTTCGCCCTGCAAGTGCAGCTACAGGACCCTGCCCAGTACATGCCGATAGAGGACACTAGCGTCGAATGGGACGAAGCGCTTTCGCCCTTTATCACCGTCGCCAACATCCGCGTACCCGCGCAAGACTTCGATAGCCGCGAGCAAAACCTGTTTTGCGACAACCTCTCCTTCAACCCCTGGCAGGCGCTGCCCGAACATCGCCCGTTAGGCGGCATCAATCGGTTGCGCAAAAGCGTGTATGAAGCCGTCAGCGTTTACCGACATGCGCGCAACCAGCAAAATCCAACACCTTAGTGTTATTTGGCCACCATCAAGCAGGTCAGATAACTAAAGAGTCTTATCCGACCTGCGGTATCGGGTGCAGGATAAACGGAGCCGCCTGACCAGTAGGGGGTGGGGGCTGTTGTGTCTGCAGGGATGCCATTTACTGAGGGCATTAACATGACTAACTCAACGCCTCGCTTGAGCCTTGAAGGCTTGCGTCAGTTCAGCCCAATCGATTTTTTGACCCCGCACTACCTGCAACAACTACTCGACAGCCTGCAGTACGTTGAACACCAGGCCGGCAGCGTCCTGCTACGCCGAGGAGAGAACTCCTTGGCGCTGTATTTTTTACTTGAGGGTGAAGTCTGGCTTGGCAACAAAAAGCTCGGCCGCAGCATTCAGGCCGGCAGCCCCGAGGCTTCCCGCGCGCTCAATGAGAACCAACCACAAGCCATAGACGTTGCTGCCAGCAGCGACGTGCGGCTGATGGCCGTCGAGCGCGGCTTGCTCGAGCGCCTGCTCAGCTGGAGCCAGTCTGCCTCCTATGAGGTCGCCAGCCTGCAGGAAGAACAACCGCATGCCGAGAGCGATGACTGGCTGAGCAAGCTACTGCGCTCGCCATTGTTTGGCCGCTTGCCACCGGCACACCTGCATTTATTGCTGGCGCGGTTCGAGTTCGTCGAGGTGCAAGCCGGCGACTGCGTGGTGCATTACGGCGAGCCTGGCGAGCACTTTTATGTAATCAAACAGGGGCGAGCACTCATCAGCTTGCCGGCCAGTTATCAACAACCACTGCAACCGGAGCTGCACCGCGGCGATTTTTTTGGTGAGGAGGCCTTAGTCAGCGGCTCGGTTCGCGCCGCCAGCATCACCATGCTCGAAGACGGTGTACTGGCCAGGCTGCAGCGCAACCTGTTTATTGAGTTGGTGCGACCCACCTTGATCCCGCAAATCAACGCCACTCAACTGCAACAACTCACCGCCCACGGCAATAAAAACAGCCTGCTGCTGGATATTCGCCTGCCGATGGAATATCGCATGGCCCATGTACCGGCCAGTATGAACCTGCCCTTGGCACAGCTGCGCCAACAGGCCGCCAACTTGGACAACACCACCCTCTATGCGGTGCTGCCCGAAGGCGGCGTGCGCAGTGAACTGGCGGTGCACTTGCTTAACCAGCTGGGATTCGAGGCGTATCTGTTGACCGAACAACCCGGGCAAGCACCGGTTGCGGCCTGAGTCATGGTGCCAAAATAACGGCAGGCTTATATTTTTGCGACGCAGTCGGTCAAATTGTCGGCACTATGTGACTTATCGGTCTAGTTCAATCATCCATACTTATGAACGGGCCAGACTGCGCCACTAACGCTGTCAGCCCACATTTTTTTGGGCGACAACACGGAGTGACACCCCATGCAAAATACCCTGCGTTTTAACGATGCACTGCTAATAGTCGGACGCGCTTTTCAGCCCTTTCAGTGCGTGGCCTGGGCTCCGCAAGCAGGCAGTGGCGAGCTAAGCCTGAGCGTAATTGATCGCGCCAGTACTCGCCTGCTCGGACGCACTCAGCTGGCCGCCAACACCTACAGCGATCCGGTATTGCTGGCCAGCGTGTTGCAGCAATCGCGCGACCAGTTAAGCCAACAAGGCTACCAGCTGGAACCTTGGTGCATGCCTGCGTAGACCTTAGCCACCAGTAACTAACGTCCAACAAAAAGGCGACCCGCGGGTCGCCTTTTTAATTTGCTCAACGCTTAGTAGTAAGCGTTTTCCTTGATGCTGTGGTCGGTCACGTCGCGCACCCCTTTCAGCTCTGGAATACGCTCCAGCAGGGTTTTCTCGATGCCTTCGCGCAGGGTTACATCGGCCTGACCACAACCCTGGCAACCACCACCAAACTTCAACACTGCAATGCCATCTTCAACCACATCGATCAGGCTGACTTCACCGCCGTGACCGGCCAAACCTGGGTTGATCTCGGTTTGCAGGTAGTAATTGATCCGCTCATTGACCGGGCTGTCGGCATTCACCATCGGCACTTTGGCGTTCGGTGCCTTGATCGTCAGTTGGCCGCCCATACGGTCGGTGGCGTAATCCACCACTGCATCATCGAGGAAAGCTTCGCTAAAGGAGTCGATATAGGCGGTGAAGCTTTTCAGCGCCAGTACTGTATCTTCAGGTTTTTCTTCACCCGGCTTGCAATAAGCAATGCAGGTCTCGGCGTACTGGGTACCCGGTTGGGTAATAAAGATCCGAATGCTGATGCCGGTGGTGTTCTGCTTGCTCAGCAGATCCGCCAGATAGTCTTGGGCAGCGTCGGTAATGGTGATAGCGCTCATGGCAACTCCTCGCAAACATTGGTTAATTGTACGCCCATCTGCCTCCCACGAGAAAGCCCGAGCATTTCTGTCGGATAAGTTTTCAGCACCACTCACAGACGCCATGAGTTCGGACGCTAAAGATTCTGGTAGCGATTCATGTCCAGCACGCCCGTCTCGACCGGTTCGGTTTCGCGGATATAACTCGGCAGGTCATGGAAATAGCGCCAAAACTGCGGGTGACTGCGGCGAATGCCCCAGCGCTGGACAATCAGCTCGAATGCCTTGGCGTCTGCGGCTTGCTGCATGGCGCTGACAAACTCCGGCACCTGCGCAGCCGGCAGATTGAAGATGAAATTAGGGTAGCTGGTCAGCACCCCCGGATAAATCGTCAGGCTGTCCAGACCCGGCTGATAACGCAGCGACTCACCCATGATAAAGGCCACGCTGCTATGGGCGCGATTACGCAGCAGGCTATAGATCTCACGCCGGCCATCCGCCAGCTCAACACGCAGTAAAGTCGCCTCGGGCAGCTGTTCGATCACTTTCAGGCTCGCCGCCGGCCGCGCGGTTAAGCGACTCAGACGCTGCTCAACCGCCTGCAGCTGCGCACTGATGCCGCTGCGATAACAATTGCCGTTACCGCAGCGATTGATTGGATCGGGTCGTGCATTCAAGCTGCCATAGCGCGCCAATAACGCCTCGATAAAACTCTGTTTGGGCCGCTGTACATCAAGCGGCAAGGCCGTTGCGCTATCGCTGTCGAGCGGCGGGTAACTGAGCCACAGCTTCAACTGAGCACCATCCTGATACCAGTCATCCAACAAGGCCCGACGATTGCCCGCCGGCATGAGGCGCAGAAAATTCTGTTCGGCGCCGTTACGAATCAAATCGAAATACAGCCGTGTCTGCGCCTGATGGGAGACATTGCCAAATACATCGTAATTAACCACCAGTTGGTAATAGGTGCGCTCCAGCAGCGGGTAGTCCATCAGCCACAGGGTTTGCGGCACCGCGCCGATCAAGCCTTTACTGACGCTGGCGCTGTCGTGGTGACGAAAAATCGACAACAGCGCGTTGTCATTACCACTCCAAATACTCGCCCAACTCGGGGCCGGCGCAGCGGCATAGGCGGCGCTACGCAGTTGGTCATATTGATTACGTAAGTCTTGGGAGTCGGCCCACATCTGCGCCAAGTTACGCAGCTGCGCCACCTGCCCCGGCACCGCCAAGAACGGCGTGACCTGCGCGCGATAATTGGCATCGGTGATATAGAGGTCATGCTCGGGGGCCTGAAACAGGGTCCAGAACTGATCGCGGATCACATCGGTGGCTATCTGCCCACGGCACACCGGGCCGCGAATAAAGGTGCGCACGAAGTACTCGGCGTCATCCAGCATAAACTCATAGCGGGCCTTGGCCGGAATCGCCGCAAAGGTGGCAAAAGGGTTGGCGCGATGGGCCGGGCCATAACCCGGCACCGCATCGACCTGCCAATCACCGCTGTAGAACAGCGCTTTAACCCGCGCCAGCCGTTGGGCACTGAGCGCATAGGTGATATGGGTTTTATGCACTATCACGCCCTGGACGGGCCACAGGCGGTAGTAAAAATCATTACCCGGATCTTCGTTCGGCCGCCGTGTACTGATGAGATCAATCGGCTGACCACTGGGCGTGCGCGAGCGCACCAGCTGGAAAAAATGCCCCGGCTCGCCACCTTCAAAATACAGATGAGCAATAAACCAATGCTCAAACAACCAGCGACCGACCAGGTCTTGGCGGGCACCGTTGGCATTTAACAAAGTTTCCCAGTCGGCAATTTGCGCCGCCTCAACGGCGCTCGGCTGCAGCGTTTGCTGGTCAACCGGTGCACCGGCCGCTAGCCAGTTCTGCAGGGTTTTATACTGCTGTGGTTCAAGACCGGTCACCGCAAAGGGCATGCCCTCACCCGGACGCGTGCTCGCATAGCCGGCAAATTCAGCGGGCAATGGGCACTGATTCTTGCGGGTGATACCCAGTTCTAAATCTTCAGGCAGCTTGGCATTGGCGACCAAAGGCGTGCGATGGCCCAACTCCAGCATCCGCGCCATCAACGCCGCTTGACTGCCCTGGGTGTTCAGGACCGAGTAAAACTCCTTACGCCGCCACGCCGCCTCACCCTGAGCATCAACATACAAGCGCGTGGTGGCCTGCTCTTGAGTGCGCCTGCCATCGTAGACCCGCAGCTTGCTGGCACCACGCACGGCCCCTTCGGCGCTGCCCAAGTTGAGCTGACAAGGCGCGTCGTAACAGGCATGACAGGCCACGCATTGCTCGGTGAAGATCGGCTGTACATCGCGGCTGTAGGAAATCGGTTCGGCGTGAACACAGGTCGCCCAAAGCATGGGGAGAATGTTGGCAAATGTCCGATATGACATGACTCCAATCCCCAATGCCGTGAACTTTGATTCTAGTCGTGCGGCCCGGCATAAAGCGAACCCACAGCAACATGAGGAATATTCATGTAAATACCACCCATGCTCGTAAACCATGCAACTTTGCTATCATTGCCGCCTTAGTGTTCCGCCCTCTTCAGGTAGCTGTTATGTCCGCCATCTCCGATCCTTCTTCCCATCAACAAGCCCGCCAGCAAGCCCTGCAGCAAGCCTTGCAACAGCGCATCCTGATTCTCGACGGCGGCATGGGCACCATGATCCAGAGCTACAAGCTGGAGGAAGAAGACTACCGCGGCACGCGCTTCGCCGACTGGCCGAGCGATGTGAAGGGCAACAACGACCTGCTGCTACTGAGCCGCCCGGACATCATCGCGGCGATCGAAAAGGCCTACCTGGACGCCGGCGCCGACATCCTAGAAACCAACACCTTCAACGCCACCCAGGTGTCGCAAGCCGACTACGGCATGGAGGCACTGGTCTACGAGCTGAACGTCGAAGGTGCCCGCGTGGCCCGCCGGGTCGCCGATGCCAAGACCCTGGAAACCCCGGACCAGCCGCGCTTCGTCGCCGGCGTTTTAGGCCCCACCAGCCGCACCTGCTCGCTGTCGCCGGATGTGAACAATCCCGGTTATCGCAACGTCACCTTCGACGAGCTGGTGACCAACTACATCGAAGCCACCCGCGGCCTGATCGAGGGCGGCGCGGATATGATTCTGATCGAAACCATCTTCGACACCCTGAATGCCAAGGCGGCGATCTTCGCCGTGCAGGAAGTCTTCGAGCAGCAGGGTTTCGAGTTGCCGATCATGATCTCCGGCACCATCACCGACGCCTCCGGCCGCACCCTGTCCGGGCAGACCACCGAAGCCTTCTGGAACTCCATCAGCCACGCCAAGCCGATTTCTGTCGGCCTGAACTGCGCCTTGGGCGCCAAGGAGCTGCGCCCCTATCTGGAAGAGCTGGCGAGCAAGGCCGACACCCGTGTGTCCGCCCACCCCAACGCCGGGTTACCGAACGCCTTCGGTGAGTACGACGAAAGCCCAGAAGAAATGGCCGTGGTGGTCGAAGAGTTCGCGGCATCCGGCTTCTTGAACATAGTCGGCGGCTGCTGTGGCACCACGCCTGCGCATATCAAGGCGATTGCGCAAGCGGTGGCCAAGTATCCGCCACGGGCGATTCCGGACATTCCCAAGGCCTGCCGCCTGTCGGGCCTGGAACCCTTCACCATCGACCGCAGCTCGCTGTTTGTGAACGTTGGCGAGCGCACCAACATCACCGGCTCGGCCAAGTTCGCCCGGCTGATTCGTGAAGACAATTACACCGAAGCCCTGGAAGTCGCCCTGCAGCAGGTACAAGCCGGCGCGCAGATCATCGACATCAACATGGACGAGGGCATGCTCGACTCCAAGGCGGCGATGGTCACCTTCTTGAACCTGATCGCCGGCGAGCCGGACATCTCCCGCGTGCCGATAATGATCGACTCCTCCAAGTGGGAAGTGATCGAGGCCGGCCTAAAGTGCATTCAGGGCAAGGGCATCGTCAACTCGATCTCCATGAAGGAAGGCGTCCAGCAGTTCAAGCACCACGCCAAGCTGTGCAAGCGCTACGGAGCCGCCGTGGTGGTGATGGCTTTCGACGAAGCCGGGCAAGCCGACACCGCCGCACGCAAGCGCGAAATTTGTCAGCGCAGCTATGACATTCTGGTCAACGAAGTCGGCTTCCCGCCGCAGGACATCATTTTTGACCCGAACATCTTCGCCATCGCCACCGGCATCGAGGAGCACAACAACTACGCGGTCGACTTTATCGAAGCCTGCGCTTATATCCGCGATCATCTCCCGTTCGCCCTAACGAGCGGCGGCGTGTCCAACGTGTCGTTCTCGTTTCGCGGCAACAACCCGGTGCGCGAATCCATCCACTCGGTGTTCTTGTACTACGCGATCAAAAACGGCCTGACCATGGGCATCGTCAACGCCGGCCAGCTGGAAATCTACGACGAGATCCCCAAGCAGTTGCGCGACTGCGTCGAAGACGTGGTGCTCAACCGCAATGCCAATGGCACCGACGCCCTGCTGGCGATTGCCGACAACTACAAGGGCGACGGCAGCGTCAAAGAGGCCGAGACCGAAGAGTGGCGCAGCTGGAGCGTGGTCGAGCGCCTCAAGCACTCGCTGGTTAAAGGCATCACCGCGTTTATCGTCGAAGACACCGAGGAATGCCGCCAGCAGTGCGCACGCCCGATCGAAGTGATCGAAGGCCCGCTGATGGCCGGCATGAACGTGGTCGGCGACCTGTTCGGCGAAGGCAAGATGTTCCTGCCCCAGGTGGTTAAATCCGCCCGGGTAATGAAGCAGGCCGTGGCCCACCTGATCCCCTTTATCGAGCTGGAAAAAGGCGACAAGCCCGAGGCCAAGGGCAAGATCCTGATGGCCACGGTTAAGGGCGACGTGCACGACATCGGCAAGAACATCGTCGGCGTGGTACTCGGCTGCAACGGCTACGACATCGTCGATATGGGCGTGATGGTGCCGGCGGAGAAGATCCTGCAAACCGCCATCGCCGAAAAGTGCGACATCATCGGCCTGTCTGGCCTGATCACCCCGTCGCTGGACGAGATGGTGCATGTCGCCCGCGAGATGCAGCGTCAGGGCTTTTACCTGCCGCTGATGATCGGCGGCGCCACCACCTCCAAAGCCCACACGGCGGTGAAGATCGAGCCCAAGTATCAAAATGACGCGGTGATCTACGTCACCGATGCTTCGCGCGCCGTCGGCGTGGCCACGCAGCTATTGTCCAAAGAATTGAAGCCAGCCTTCGTCGAACGTACGCGGCTGGAATATATCGAAACGCGCGAACGCACCGCCGCCCGCAGCTCGCGCACCGAGCGCCTGCCCTATGCCGCCGCCGTGGCGAAAAAACCCAAGTTCGACTGGACCAGCTATCAGCCGCCTGTGCCGAGCTTTACCGGCACTAAAGTACTGGAGAACATCGACCTCAAAGTGCTGGCCGAGTACATCGACTGGACGCCGTTCTTTATCTCCTGGGACCTGGCCGGCAAATTCCCGCGCATCCTTACCGACGAAGTGGTCGGTGAAGCCGCCACCGCGCTGTTCAAAGATGCGCAGGAAATGCTCACCAAATTGATCGACGAAAAACTCATCAGCGCCCGCGCGGTGTTCGGTTTCTGGCCGGCTAATCAGGTGCAAGATGACGACCTGGAAGTCTATGGCGATGACGGCCAACCCTTGGCCAAGTTGCACCACCTGCGCCAGCAAACCATCAAGCCAGACGGCAAGCCGAACTTCTCGCTGGCCGACTTTGTCGCACCGAAAGACAGCGGCTTGTCCGACTATGTGGGTGGTTTTATCACCACCGCCGGCATCGGTGCCGAGGAAGTCGCCAAGGCTTACCAAAACGCCGGCGACGACTACAACTCGATCATGGTCAAAGCCCTGGCCGACCGCCTGGCCGAAGCCTGCGCCGAGTGGCTGCATCAACAAGTGCGCAAAACCTACTGGGGTTACGAGCCGGACGAGCAGCTGCAAAACGACCAGCTGATCAAGGAACAGTACAAAGGCATCCGCCCGGCCCCCGGCTACCCAGCCTGTCCGGACCACACGGAAAAAGGCACATTGTTTAGCCTGCTCGACCCGGTGGCCACAGAAGGCCAGGCCGGCCGCAGCGGCGTGTTTCTTACCGAGCACTACGCCATGTTCCCGGCCGCCTCGGTCAGCGGCTGGTACTTCGCCCATCCACAGGCCCAGTACTTTGCCGTCGGCAAGATCGACAAGGATCAAATCGACAGTTACACCGTGCGTAAAAACCAGGACCTAAGCGTCAGCGAGCGCTGGCTGTCACCCAATCTTGGCTACGACAACTGAGTGCTCCGAGGCCCGCCATTGCGGGCCTCGTCATTTACAGTGACAGCTACTAGCACAGCACGGATATAAGCCCCAATGCACACCCTCGAACAACTGCGCAGCGGCCAATTGGCCGGCTGCCGACGACTGAACTTAGCCTGTGATCTGCGCGAGTTTCCGGCTGAGATTTTCAGCTTGGCCGACTCACTGGAGGTGCTTAATCTCTCGGGTAATTGTTTAGCGTCGCTGCCCGATGATTTACCGCGACTGCACAAACTGCGGATTATCTTTTGTTCAAACAATCAGTTTACTGAATTACCGACAGTGCTCGGCCGCTGTGCGCGACTGCAGATGATCGGCTTTAAATCCAACCAGATTCGCCAGCTTCCAGCCACAGCATTACCGGTCAACTTGCGCTGGTTGATTCTGACCGACAATCAACTCGACGCCCTGCCTGTCGAACTCGGCCAGTGCCGCCGGCTGCAAAAACTGATGCTCGCTGGCAACCAGCTGCGTCAACTGCCAAGCAGTCTGGCCGACTGCCAGAACCTAGAATTGCTGCGCATCGCCGCCAACCAACTAACCGAGCTACCGCACTGGCTATTGAGCATGCCCCGCCTGGCATGGCTGGGATTCGCCGGCAACCCATTCTGTGCGCAAGCTGAAGCCGCAGCGCTGGCCACACACCCGATTGCCAGCATCGATTGGCAGCAACTGTCGCTTGCACAGGTATTGGGCGAAGGCGCCTCAGGGGTAATTCAGCAAGCCTGCTGGAGCGCACCCAATAGCGAGCCGCGTGAAGTGGCGGTAAAGCTATTCAAGGGCGCAGTGACCAGCGACGGCCTGCCCCAGAGTGAAATGACCGCCTGCATTGCCGCCGGCCGACACCCTAATTTGATTGGCCTGCACGGCAAACTGAACCAACACCCAAGCCAAACACCCGGCCTGGTACTAGAACTAATCGACCCCAGCTTTAGCAACCTGGCCAATCCTCCTAGTCTTGAATCCTGCACGCGCGACATCTACAACGCAGACAGAGCATTCAGCCTAGAGAGCCTCTTGGCTATCGCCCAAGGAATTGCCAGCGCCAGTGCTCACCTGCACGCCCAAGGCATCAACCACGGCGATCTGTACGGCCACAACATCCTCAATAACGCCCAGGGCAATTGCCTGCTGGGCGATTTCGGCGCGGCCTCCTTTTACAACCGAGGTCATCAAAGCCAGGCGAGCGCACTGCAGCGCCTTGAGGTGCGCGCCTTCGCCTGTGTGCTTGAAGAACTGCTTGAGCGCTGCCCTCCCACGGATAACACTCAAGCAATAATCGACACGTTGTGGGCACTGCAAAAAGCCTGCGATAGCGCAGATATCGCCACACGCCCTCTATTCGAGGCAATTGGACTGCAGTTGCAAAGATTGCAGTGAGCCGCTGACGTTATAGCGACTAAGCTCTAAACAAACAGGAGCCGCACATGAACGATCAAACCCCACATCCACCGACCTTCTGGCAGATGCTGCACAGCGTGCTGGCGGCGGCCTTTGGTGTGCAGAGCGGGAAGAACCGAGCACGTGACTTTGGTCATGGCAAACCCAGTCAGTTTATTGCGCTGGGCTTGTTATTCACACTGTGCTTCGTGCTGGTGGTATTTGGTCTGGTGAAGTTGGTGCTGTATTTCGCCGGTATCTAATTCCGTCGTTAATTAATTGCAGCTAATTAACAACGACATACCCGCTGTAACTTTTCTGCGCGCAAAGACAAACCCCCGACCATCTTACGATGATCAGGGGTTTGGTGTTTAAGCTTGACGATGACCTACTCTCACATGGGGAAACCCCACACTACCATCGGCGATGAATCGTTTCACTACTGAGTTCGGGAT
>NZ_JAUYNT010000012.1 GCF_030698175.1 Pseudomonas sp. | reverse complement strand
CATGATGCCCAGCAGGCCGACGGCGATTACGTCCAGGGTAGTGAGGCCGCGATGCACCAGCACCTTGTCCATCACCACCTGAAAGAACAGCGGAGTCAACAGCGCGAAGATCTGCAGCACGAAGGACACCAGCAGCACTTCACCCAGCAGCTTGCGGTATTTGACGATGGCCGGGATAAACCAGGTGAAGTCGAACTTGCTCAGCTCACCGGCGAGGCTGGCTTGGGAGCTGATTAGCATCAGCTCGCCGGTCCAGCGCGCTTGTAATTCCTCGAAACGCAGCACTTCTGGGCGCTGCACCAGCGGGTCATGGATCAGGGCTTTACCGTCGTCCAGGCGGGCGATGATAAAGAAGCGGCCGTCTTGGCTGGCGGCAATCGCGGGAAGTGGGGTGTGCTCCAGGCGCTCGACCTTGCTGCGCACGAACTTGGCTTTCAGGCCCAGCTGCTTAGCCGCCAGCAGTAACTCAGGCTTGGCAAACTGCCGGCCGTTGTCGAGGTGTTCGTGGGCCAGCTGCTCGGGCGAGGCGGCTACGTTATGGAAGCGCGCGAGCATGACCAGGCAGGCGAGGCCGGTGTCGGCCTCAGCTTGAATAGCCGATTCTGGGTGTTCGTCGTGCATTAGAGTCCCTTCTTCTACAGCATCCATAGCCGCTGACCGATGTTCGCCGGGTGACACTAGCCTGCGAACCTAACGGCTGAATTAAGCAAGGGGGAAGCGTCGAGAAACCGACAACATTCATGCCTGCACAAATAACGTTAAAAATACGACGCGCGATAGTAGCCAAATGACATCTCGCGATCAAGGCAATCACTCTGAAAGGTGGCGTGGCTAATGGCTTAGCCCAGGCAGACCATAGGTAGACGACAAACCCTCAAGACTGGGTGATCGCACTCATGGTCAGTAGCATGCAATTGGCTGGTCAAGTCCACTGCAAACAGCTGGTCAGATCGAATGCAAATGAGTGGTCAAGTCCATGCAAGTACGCAGTGGGTGAACAGGAGCAAAGAAAGAATGAGGGTATACAAGGACGGAAGTTCAGCCGAAGTAATAACACTTCTAAATGAATACAAGTCATATAGAAAAGAGGATGTAAAGCGCGAGGCCAAGAACGTAAGCTTTCAAAACTCAGCTCCGATAACCAGCGAAATGGCAGACGCCATGCTTGGTAGCTCGCCAGCTCGATCAGGCAGCAGCTTGCCTCTAGGCTGTGTATTTAGCCAGATCATGGATGACGAAGATTACAGGGCTTGCGGTATCACTCCTCCATAGCCCAGATAACCACGGCGCATTAACACTACGCCATTGACGCCTTCTGATTCGGCTCAGCGGTTGGTCGGTAGCCGACCATTCGCGCGACACGAACAAGAAAGCATTGGCGGCCAATACGTGCGGGGCGTACCTCGTTTCGGTCAGACAAAGCGCACGCTGACAGCATGTTGAATTGCTCCACCGTCGGTTCCAGCGTGCTCAATCCGGTCGCCGTACTTCTTCGGTGCCAGTTTGCTCGCCAGCCACTTACGCGAATCAACGCGCAGGCGTGCTCTGGCCACAAATTCACGGTCTAGCCGCGTGTTGCCATCCTTGTCGGTGAAGGTGTCGCCGCTGCTGTCATCCGCTATCTCAAGTATCTCTCCGGCCAGCAAATCGGCCTGAGCCTCGCGCGCATGCGCGTAGTGCAACCGAAACTCAGGCTTGGTCTCATCCACCAGCCATCGCAGTACGGTAGTCATGCTGGGCATTGCAGGCTGCGCACATAGTTTGCGCAGGCTCATGCCGTCCGCCAGTTTCTCGCATATGGCTGACGCTACTGCGGGGGTGTATGTGGTCGGCCTGCCTGTTTTACGCACAGCTAAGGCGGTCACCGCCTGGTTCTTGTCCGGCAACTTGCTGACTTTGTGCTTGGTTGCTTCGGGCGTATTAGTCATGTTTTGCACCTGCGGTTCTGGTTTGTTTTGCCGCTTAGTTGGCGCGGCTGAATGTTAATTTTTGTCAGGTGCGCATGGGGTTAGCTCTGGCTTGGTGCGTTTCGGCCCGGTGGAAAGCCCGCCATGCAACTTGCAGCGGCCAGATTTGTACAGGTCGCGGCGCTTGCAGGGTGTGCCGGCACGGGTCTTGGCACCACAGGTTAAGCCGCGCAACACATCAGGGTATGGCACATGCGCTGGCGGTGGATGCTGGTAGCCACGCACAGCCCATGCGGCGTGCCGGGCTGCGTGTTCTTTGTTGTATTGCCGCCAGCACTTGCGCAGCTCTGCTTGATCGTCGGCCATGCTTTAGCTCCGTTAATGTCAGGTTATGCCGATGGTGTCGGGCTTACCGCTTAATCACTCGGCTGCCGCTGCTGTCGTGTACCGTTACGTCAGGGCGTTTGATGCTGGTGGTGCCGTCGGGGTGGTGCAAGGTCGGGGTAGCACCATAGAACGGGCCATCAGGTGCGAACGGATCTGGTAGCAGGTGCTCAGGGCAGGTTTGGATGAACCCACACATGGCGACCATACATGCCTCAAACAACGGGCCTCCCGCGCCCCATTCGTCACCGTAGGCGGTCGTGCTGTCTTCCATCCGGGCAATGAATGCCAGCCCTTGCAACGTTGCTCCACCGTCGCGACGTGCCTGCTCCCGATGTACCGTATTAATGCTCAGGTGGTCACACAAGGCATCGAAGCCCAAGGCATCCGATATGCCGTCGCCGTCGTGAATGATCGTTTGCCCATAGGCCGCCAACACGTTGCGCAGGCTCTCCAAGACTTCGCCGCCGTGCTCGCTGGCTTGCAGCTCCAGATCGGCCACGGCTTGAGCTGTGAACGGGAGAAACTGTTTAAGTTTGCGAGCCTTGCGGCGCAGTGCGTGGCATTCGTCGTGAATAGCGCGCCGGTCTTTGCAGACGTGGCGCAGTACGCGGCGGGTGATGGTCAGCGAGTCGCGCTTGCTGGTGTTTGGCTTTTCGACAATGCGGGCGAGGCTGATAACTAGGGTCTGGGTCATTGGGTCGGTTCCATTGCTGTCGAGTTGTACCGCTGGCGCAAGTCGGCACCTGTTACACAGTAACGATGCTTGGGTGCGTAGCAGGCTTTGCAGGCGGATAGATGGCCGTTGAACTGGTCGCGGGCTGCAATCCATTCAGGCGGGGCCGTGGCGGCGGTGTGGATGGGGTGTTGTGGCTCGCCGTCGTGCTGGTCGACCAATTGGAGCGGTTGCTCAACATGGTCGCGCTGTCGCGCTCGATTGATCCACGCCGGGTTGCTGCGAATCAGCGCCGCCACCTCGGCAGGGTCGGCACCCGCGCACTCGGTCACGTCGTCGTCAGTCAACAAGCCCGCTTGCATCAGCTCAGCAAGCCGAACACCAAGATGGCGAGCCACACGGGCTAGCCATAGGTTGGCCGGTGCTGGTGCCGGGGTGCGCACTATCGGCAGACCGGCCCTAAACCGCTCCAGTTCGCTGCCAGTTAAACGATTGGTCAATCCGGGCATGGGTATGACTTGTGCCAGATCGTCGCCGTGGTCGCGCCTGGCGAGCCTTTCCACGCTGCGTTGATCCGTGCCGGTAGCGGCGAGTTGAATAATCTCCCCGCCAGTCATCAGCAGCAGCCATAACCACGCGCTGGCCGGTAAAGGTTCAGCGGCAGCCTCGGCCAGTAACTCGGGTTTATGGTCACGCACAAACACGCGCACAGCGTCGGTGATTCGATCAGCAGGGCTTAGGCGCAGATTGCCGCCGATAACTTCAACGGCAAGGCCAGCGCTGTGCAGATATTCCATTGCGGCCATGTTTAAAACTCCTCGAAGTCGGCAAACACGCTATAGGAACCTCGGCAAAAAGCCTTGGCCTTGCAACAGCGGGTTATTCAACGCCTCTCGCACCGTGACTTCCTGCGCCAGCATGTGCAGGCTAAAGCGGCGGTCGTAGGCTATGCCGCTGCTGAATTCGCCCACGCGGTCGCGCTCGGCTCTGCCGCTATCGAACAACTTAACCAAGCCACCAAGGGTTGCCGCTACGGTGTCGGCTTTCATGCTGTGCCCGCCAAGAATGCGCCCACCCTCATCGGTCACCCACGCGGCGGCGGCCATGCCGTTGACAAAATCCATAACGATTTTCTCGAAGGTGGTGTCTGCGTACAGCGTGCGCGGGTTGGCTGGTGGGGTTTCCTTGGCGTTGAATTCTTTCAGCGCTTTACCGCTCAAGCCGTCTTGCATGCTGCGAAACTCGGCAGCTTCGGCGGCGTAGCCATCGCGTGCGGTGCGTTCGACCTCCTCGACGGTCTTGAAGGCCAGCCGGTAGCACTCACTCTTCCTGTCGCCAGAGTCAGCCAGCGCCAACTGAAACAGCGAACACGGCATACCATCCGGGTTGTTTAGGTGGGGCGCGTTCACCCGCGTCTGTGCCAGATAAGCGGCGTTGGCCACGATACATTGCGCGGCCAGCACCTCTGGCGCGGCCACATGGTGCGCAATCGCCCGCACAGCGTCACGCATGGTCGCCGGTAGGCTGGCGGTCGGGTACGGCTTGGGCGGCGGCTCAGTCGGCAGCGCGTCCGGCGTGCGCCATTCGATAGCGGGCACTTTTACAACGGTCATCAGTGACGCATTCATTGATTAGCCTCCCGCCATTGGCGCAGGTCGTTGAAGTCGCTAAGAGTCAGCGGCGCATTGGCCGGCCAGTCGGGAAACACCAGCCCGCAACCGAGCGCGGCAGTGGCTTTGATTGCAGCAGTGCGGCCCGAATTGCCCACGGTCATGCGGTCGTCGTCACCGGCAACGATCAACACGGCGTCGGGGTGCTGGCGCTGGAGTCGCTGAGCAGCGGGTAGCAGATTTCCTGCATTCATTGCACAAGCGACTGCGGCCCCGGTTTCCTCAAAGATGGTTGCGCCGGTCGCCATGCCTTCGCACAGATACAACGGCTTGCCACTGGTGATGATGCCCAGCACCGAGCAAACCCCCTTGACCATGCCGCCGAACAGAAAGCGCTTGTCCCCGTCTGGCTTGATTCGCTGAATGTTCACCAGCAGCCCGTCACGGGTCAGCGGCACCAGCAGCACGTCACCGGCTTGGCGCAAGGCGTGCGGCCTTATCCCCTTGGCGACTAAGTACGGGTGCGCAGGATCAGCGCGTCGGGCGTCACGCCATAGACGGTGGGCATATTCAGCGGCGGACTGCTGGCGCTGGTGCTGCTCGGCTTCCCGCTGGTTACGAGCCTGCTCGATGCGCTGGCTAATCAACTGCGCTTCCACTCGGTCTACCGGCTTGCGGCTGCTCCAGGTGTGCGAGGTGCCAGCCTTCCAGCTACCGAAACAGCCAAACGCGATGCCGTCAGCGTGCAATACATACCAGCCGTTTAAGCTGCCTTGCTTGTCACTCGGCACATAAAAACGGTGAATGTCGCCGTCGGGAATAGGCATCAGATCCAGCGGCCCGAGGTGGCTCTGTAGCGCGTCGCGGAACTGGTTTACGCAATCCAAAGCAGCACCTCGATAGCGATCAACAACACCAAGTCAGCACCAGCCGGCGCAAGGGTGAACAGGTAGCGTTGGGCTGAATTTTTGGCAGCCGAGTACGCTACCCGCTGCTTGCAGGTTTGGTTATTCATGGTGATTAGCTTCCCTGTTGGGTCAGGAAAGAATCGACGGCCTCGGGAGACCAGCGCACCGAGCGGCCAAAGCGCATAGGCGCAGGAAAGCCGGGCGACTGAGACCAGCGCCACCAAGTGGTTCGGCTTACCTGATATTTAGTGCAGAGTTGCGCAGCAGTAGCGCGTGCGCCATGGATCGGCAGGTTGGGTGCGGCGCTTGCGGTGTTGCGGTCGGCAATTTGAGCCATGGTTTGGTTTTCCTTGAAATGAATGGAAAACCCGAAGGAAAACGAACTGCAATCCACTACTACCGATGAAGGGACCACTTAATCACGCTCGTCTGGTTTTTGCGTTAAACGCAAAAATTGCGTTTGCGCAATTTAAGTATCCCTAATAGCATCGCTGTTAGTGAACCAACGGTTCACGCTTGAAGCCGTCTCAAATGCTTCATACCCTCGGGGTTGTTTACTGGCTTTGCCGGTTTGCAAAAAGAGTGCTTGAACACTCTCCCGACGAAAGCCCCAATGCTGAAACATTGGGGGTTTTTTTCGCCTGCACTCCAGTGAGCCCACGGGGCACCTATCTACCACCTGTGGTTTAATCCAGTAGCACGCATAGTAACCGGGTTTCAGGTGGCTGTGGCGTGGTTAGCTGCACAGCTAATAGAACGCGGCCTAACGCTACTAACCCGTTGAAATATAGAGCATTAAAACGAAAATACCCGTGGAACATTCAGTTAAAAACAACGCTTTTTAATAAAAACCCCGTGGAACATTTTGAAAATAAATCGTGCCGTTCGTCGGATTGCACCTCAAACCATCCGGCTCGATAGCAGCACTACGTTATCGGCCCGCTCCTTGACCTCTCCCAACACCAGCGCCAGCGCGCCGTCAAACAGCTCAACAGCTCGCCGTTTCTCGGGTAGCGCGGCCTCGGGGTTGTTCCGGTAGTGCGAGGCCACTACGCCGGTTTGGCCGTGCGCTTGCAGTAGGTCAGATAGACGATCATCCACGCCGTGTTTCTGCATTAGCTGGGTACAGGTGCGGCGCAGGTCACGCGGTGAAAAGCTCGGTGTTTGTTGCTGCTCGATAACGGCGTGCTTTGAGTCAAGCCAGTCGGCCACGGCATGGGTCGGGCTGCTGATAACAATGTGCTGCTTACCATTGGTAGTCCAAGGCCATGCGAAGTCGCCATTGATAATGCGCACCTGCTCTATTATCTGAATGGCACGCGGGGTCAGTGGCACAAGATGCACACGGCTTTGTGTTTGCCCACCACGGCCCTTGCGGTGCATTAGCCGCACAGTGCCGGCCTCAAGGTTGTAATCAGCCCAAGTGGTTTCCATGATGTTCTTGATGCGCTGGCCGCCGGTCGCGATGACGAATTGGAACAGCAGCGCCATAACCGGCCCGACGCCTTCGGTGCTGTCGATGGTCTCCCAGAACGTGCGCAGCTCGGTATCTGACAAAGCACGCACAACGGGTGCCGATACCTTTTCAACCTTGACCATAGCGGCGGGGTTCAACTCCAAGCTGTAAACCTTGGCATTGGCGCGGCCCACCACGCTCTCGGCTGTCAGCCCATGATTGAAGGCGGCAACCAAAAAAGAGCGCATCCGCTCGGCTTGCACCTTGGAGCCGCGCTCCCAGATCGGATTAAGAACCGCCAAGATGTTATCGGTGCGCACGTCCCGCGCTTTCATTGCCATGATGCCGGCGTGCGGCTGCATGTTGGTCTTGAATAGCCGCTCTAGCTCTTTGACGACGCCGGGGGTGGCCTTACCGCGCCGCGCCTCGATGTAGTCCAAGAACAGATCGGCAAAGCTTCCCTTCGATGCCTCAGTCTCGGCTTGTCTCTGACGTTCGGCCCGCTCAACTACTGCAATAGCCTCTTGCTGCTCGACGTAGGCTTTCACGTCGCCGTGTTCTTTGGCTATGCGGGCGAGCCGCTGGGCTTCAGCTCGCAAAGCGGTAAGCGCCAGACCAGCATCACGCGCCGACACTTTGTAATTGCCAATACTTACCTTGCAGCGCTTGCCGTCGCGCATGTAGCGGTAGCTCGCAGCCACCACGCCAGACGGGCGACACTCAAAATAGATCGAACCAGCACCACGCCCCGGCAGGGAGTCGGTAGCAGTCGCACCGGGCTTGAGCGCCCTCAGCGTTGCGTCAGTCGTCATCTTGCTGGTGTTGGATGCGCTACCCATGCTTTACCCCTAGCCGATTATCCCAAGGCCACTTCAGGTGCCACTTCTCTTGGGATACCAGGGTATCCAGTGAAACATAGAAAAACAATGAATAGGCTACAAGCCCCGTAAATAATGGCTCACCATGAAAAAATAAAAACTAACGATACGCCGAAAAACACCAAAGCTAACCGCTTGTAATCAGTAGCTCACGAGTTCGACTCTTGGTGCCGGCACCAAACAAAAAAAAAGGCTCACCTCACGGTGGGCCTTTTTTGTTTGCAAAATCATCACTGTTTATCGGCTAGACATATCAAGCCACGACAGCGGTGAGCGGGGCGCCGCTCAGGCGTAAGCCTGGGCCGCACCCAGCGCGCTACCAACCTGATCTTTGCCTGATAGCTGCAATGGAGCACCGCCCAGACGCGCCAACGGCCAGTCGATGGCGACGTTTGCATCACTCCAGAGCAGGCAACGCTCGTGTTGCGGGGCGTAATAGTCGGTGGTTTTGTAAAGAAATTCCGCTGTCTCAGACAACACTAAAAAACCATGGGCAAAACCTTCCGGCACCCACATCTGCCGCTTGTTTTCGGCGCTCAGCAGCTCACCAACCCAATGCCCGAAGGTTGCCGAGGATTGGCGTAAATCCACGGCCACGTCAAACACCTCACCCACCACCACTCGCACCAACTTGCCTTGTGGCTGCTGCAATTGGTAATGCAGGCCGCGCAGTACACCTTTGGCCGAGCAGGAGTGATTGTCCTGGACGAAGTTAACGCGGCGACCAATCGCCACCTCAAAGCTCTGCTGATTGAAGCTCTCGTAGAAGAACCCACGCTCATCGCCGAACACTTTCGGTTCAAGCAGCACTACATCGGGAATAGCCAGGCGTGCGGCAATCATCAGTAAACCGTCTCTGTCAGAATGCGCTGAAGGTATTGGCCGTAACCGTTTTTCGCCAGCGGTGCGGCCAGGGTTTCGAGCTGTTCGGCACTGATCCAGCGCTGGCGGAAAGCGACTTCTTCCGGGCAAGCCACTTTCAGGCCTTGGCGTTTTTCCAAGGTAGCGATGAACTGGCTAGCCTCCAGCAGCGAGTCATGGGTGCCGGTGTCGAGCCAGGCGTAGCCACGGCCCATGATCTCCACCGAGAGGTTGCCTTGCTCGAGGTAAATCCGATTCAGATCGGTGATTTCCAGCTCGCCCCGTGATGAGGGCTTGATGCTCTTGGCAATATCGACGACATCGCGGTCATAAAAATACAGCCCAGTGACGGCATAGTTAGACTTTGGCTTGAGCGGTTTCTCTTCCAAGCTGACGGCCTTGCCCTGACCATTAAACTCGACCACGCCATAACGCTCGGGGTCCTGTACGTGATAGGCAAACACGCTGCCGCCCTGCTCACGCGCCATGGCGCTGCCGAGCAAGTCCTGAAAGTCATGACCGTGGTAGATGTTGTCGCCCAGCACCAAGGCGGACAGGTCGTTGCCGATGAAATCTTCGCCAATCAAAAAAGCCTGGGCCAAGCCATCCGGGGATGCTTGCACGGCGTAGTTGAGGCTCAAACCCCACTTGCTGCCATCACCGAGCAGTTGCTCGAAGCGTGGTGTGTCTTGCGGTGTAGAGATGATCAAAATGTCGCGAATACCTGCCAGCATCAAAGTGGTAAGCGGGTAATAGATCATCGGCTTGTCGTAAACCGGCAACAGCTGCTTGGAAATCGCCAGGGTGGCCGGGTGCAGGCGCGTGCCTGAGCCGCCGGCGAGAATGATGCCTTTACGTTTGATCATGCTGATTTCTCTAAAATTTCTGTGAGCATCCGTGCCACCCCTGCTTGCCAATCGGGCAAGTGCAGGGCAAAGGCATTTCGTAGTTTTTCAGTATTGAGCCGCGAGTTTAACGGGCGCTTGGCGGCAGTCGGGTAAGCGCTGGTGGCGATGGAACCGAGCTGACTCGGCGCAACCTTGAGGGTGATGCCCGCCGCCTCAGCCTGTTCGAGAACAAAGCGGGCGTAACTGTACCAGTTGGTTTCGCCGGCAGCGGCCAAATGATAGAGCCCGGCGAGTTCCGGCTGCTGCATAGCACCGCGCAGCGCATGGGCGGTGACATCGGCGAGCAGCTCAGCACCCGTTGGGGCGCCGAACTGATCGGCGATCACATTCAGGCTGTCACGCTCTTGGGCCAGACGCAGCATGGTCTTGGCGAAGTTATTACCGCGCGCGGCGTACACCCAACTGGTGCGAAAAATAAGGTGTTTACAGCCTGAGGCTTGAATCGCCTGTTCGCCGGCCAACTTACTGGCGCCATAGACGCTTAAAGGGCCGATCGCCGCAGTTTCCTGCCAAGGCGCTGCGCCACTGCCGTCAAACACATAATCGGTGGAGTAGTGCAGCAACCAGGCGCCTAGTTTATGCGCCTCCTGCGCCAGCACGGCGACGGCTTCAGCATTGATCCGCTGCGCCTGCGCAGGTTCGCTTTCGGCTTTGTCGACGGCGGTATAGGCCGCCGCGTTGACGATAACGTCTGGGGCATAGCTGCGAATGGTCGCGGCTATGCCCGGTAGGTCTTTTAGATCGCCACAGTAAGCCGTGCTTTTGGAGTCCAGCGCCAGTAACTCACCCAGCGGCGCCAAGCTACGTTGCAACTCCCAGCCAACCTGACCATTTTTACCCAGCAGCAGAATTTTCATGCAGTGCGGCCGGCGTAGTTTTTCTCCACCCAATCACGGTAACTGCCGGATTGGATATTGCTGACCCAGCCCTGGTTATCCAGATACCACTGCACGGTTTTGCGAATGCCGGTTTCGAAGGTTTCCGCCGGCTTCCAGCCCAGCTCACGCTCCAGCTTGCGCGCATCAATCGCGTAGCGACGGTCATGGCCGGGGCGGTCGGTGACATAGGCGATTTGCTGTTGATAGGGCTGACCATCAGCGCGTGGGCGCAGTTCATCCAGTAAGGCGCAAACGGTATGGACGATTTCCAGGTTGGGCTTTTCGTTCCAGCCGCCGACGTTGTAAACCTCGCCGACACGACCCGCTGCCAGCACTCGGCGGATCGCGCTGCAGTGATCTTGCACATACAGCCAATCGCGAATCTGCTGGCCGTCGCCGTACACCGGCAAGGCTTTGCCCGCCAGCGCGTTAACGATCATCAACGGGATGAGTTTCTCCGGGAAATGATGGGGGCCGTAGTTGTTCGAGCAGTTAGTGGTCAGCACCGGCAGGCCGTAGGTGTGGTGGTAGGCGCGCACCAAGTGATCGCTGGCGGCCTTGCTGGCTGAGTAGGGGCTATTGGGTTCGTATTGATGGGTTTCGCTAAACGCCGGCTCGTCTTTGCCCAGCGAGCCATAGACCTCATCGGTGGATACATGCAAAAAGCGGAAAGCTTGCTGTG
The DNA here is from genome assembly GCF_030698175.1 of Pseudomonas sp. Classification (GTDB taxonomy): domain Bacteria; phylum Pseudomonadota; class Gammaproteobacteria; order Pseudomonadales; family Pseudomonadaceae; genus Aquipseudomonas. Next base: position 42,214 of record NZ_JAUYNT010000012.1, on the reverse strand, counting down.
CCGCAGGCTCAAGCGCCTTCCAATAAGCGCGCAGCGCTTCCAGCATGCGGAAAGTGCCGACGATATTGGTTTCGATAAAATCTTCCGGCCCATGGATCGAGCGATCGACATGGGACTCGGCGGCAAAATTGAGAATCGCCCGCGGCTGATATTCAGCCAGCAAACGCTCAATCAACGCTGAATCACCGATATCACCATGAACAAACACATGCCGCCGATCGCCATCCAGGCTGCTGAGGTTTTCCAGGTTGCCGGCGTAGGTCAGCTTGTCCAGATTGACTACCAACTCATCCGACTGAGCCAGCCAATCCAACACAAAGTTCGCCCCGATAAAGCCGGCGCCGCCGGTCACCAAAATACTCATACGCTTAAATCCCTTCGAAAATCCGTCAAAAACGCTCACTGGGTTCGAAAACTGACACGACTGATACCCCTCGCAGCCCGGCCAACCCGCTATTTCAACATGATACCGGGGTAACTCCGGCATCAGCTATTACACAGGCTAAATACAGGCGCATTTAAGCCACATGGCCTAGCGGCGGCCATGTGGCACTAGTACAGCCCATTACTGCCTATGTGCAAAAGCGCACCGACACAGCAGCGCAACAATGCTTCTTTAACCTCGCGAGTAACCCGTTGACAGCCGCCTAGGCCCATGAGTTGACCTGCATCAACGAGGCCAGCGAGGTTCAAGCGCCTACTGCTACCTGACCAATTGATCAAGGGAGATTGCCATGACGGACTCGACACAAAAACTCAAACTGGGGGCGCTGATTGCCCTGGTGGTTGGTTCCATGGTCGGTGGCGGGATTTTCTCCTTGCCGCAAAACATGGCGGCCAGTGCGGGAGCCGGGGCGATTCTGATCGGCTGGGCAATCACCGCCGTCGGCATGCTGACTTTGGCCTTCGTATTTCAAACCCTGGCCAACCGTAAACCTGAACTGGACGCCGGCGTGTATGCCTACGCCAAGGCCGGTTTCGGCGACTACATGGGTTTCTCTTCGGCCTGGGGTTACTGGATCAGTGCCTGGCTAGGTAACGTCAGTTACTTCGTGCTGCTGTTCAGTACCCTCGGTTACTTCTTCCCGATTTTTGGTGAGGGCAACACCGTTGCGGCGGTGATCGGTGCCTCCGTGGTGCTGTGGGGCGTGCACTTTCTGGTGCTGCGCGGCATTCATGAAGCGGCCTTTATCAACTTGGTGACCACCGTCGCCAAGATGGTGCCGCTGCTGATGTTTATCGTCATCGCCGCCATTGCCTTCAAGCTCGACGTGTTCACCTCGGACTTCTGGGGCAAGGGCAATATCGAGCTGGGCAGTGTGATGGACCAGGTGCGCAACATGATGCTGGTCACCGTCTGGGTGTTTATCGGTATCGAAGGCGCCAGCGTCTATTCGGCCCGCGCCGCCAAACGTTCAGACGTCGGCAAGGCCACGGTCATCGGCTTTGTCGGGGTGCTGGCCCTGCTGGTAATGGTCAACGTGCTGTCCTTGGGAATCATGAGCCAAGCGGAACTGGTCGGCCTGAAAAACCCCTCCATGGCTGGCGTGCTTGAGCATGTGGTCGGGCATTGGGGCGCGGTGCTGATCAGCATTGGCCTGGTGGTTTCGCTGGCGGGTGCCTTGCTGTCCTGGACCCTGCTGTGCGCCGAGATTCTGTTTGCCGGCGCCCGCGATCACACCATGCCGAACTTCCTCAAGAAGGAGAACGTCAACAAGGTACCGGTCAACGCGCTCTGGCTGTCCAACGGCCTGATTCAAGTGTTCTTGATCGTCACCCTGTTCAGCAGCTCGACTTACCTGAGCCTGCTGTACCTGGCCACCTCGATGATTCTGGTGCCCTACTTCTGGTCAGCGGCTTATGCCTTGCTGATCGGTGTACGCGGCGAGTCTTACGAGCAGGACGCCAGCGGCCGTGGCAAAGACTTGCTGATCGCCACCATCGCCGTGATCTACAGCGTCTGGCTGATCTACGCCGGCGGCATCCAATACCTGCTGCTGTCCGCCTTGCTCTATGCGCCGGGGGCGATTCTGTTCGCCAAAGCCAAGCGCGAACAAGGCCAAGCGATTTTTACCTCGATTGAAAAGCTGATTTTCGCCGGCGTGGTCATAGGCGCACTGATTGCCGCCTATGGCTTGTACGACGGGTTTTTGAGCCTCTGATTGGCACCTCTAAATTCGCAAATAAGGAGCAATTTGCATGAGCACTGAAAAAATCAAACTCGGCGTCCACTCCGAAGCCGGCAAACTGCACAAGGTGATGGTTTGCTCGCCAGGCTTGGCGCACTTACGCCTGACCCCGAACAATTGCGACGAGCTGCTGTTTGACGACGTCATCTGGGTCAGTCAGGCCAAGCGCGACCACTTCGACTTCGTCACCAAGATGCGCGAGCGCAATATTGAAGTGGTCGAGATGCACAACCTGCTCACCGACGTGGTGCAGATCCCCGAAGCCCTGAAGTGGATTCTGGATCGCAAGACTTCGGTCAATCAGGTCGGCGTCGGTCTGCATCACGAGCTGCGCAGCTGGCTGCAAGGCCAGGAGCCGCGCAAGTTGGCCGAGTACCTGATCGGCGGTGTGTCTGGCGCCGACCTCAGCGCCGGTGGTGGCAGTGACATGGCCAAGATGTTCAGCGAGTTTCTCGGCGAATCCAGCTTTATCCTGCCGCCGCTGCCGAACACCCAGTTCACCCGCGACAATAGTTGCTGGATCTACGGCGGCGTGGTGCTCAGCCCGATGTACTGGCCGGCGCGCCGCCAAGAAACCCTGCTGATGACGGCGATTTACAAGTTCCACCCGGACTTCGTTAACGCCGACTTCCAGGTCTGGTACGGCGACCCGGATCTCGACCACGGCGCCGCCACTTTGGAAGGGGGCGACGTGATGCCCATCGGCAACGGCGTGGTGCTGATCGGCATGGGCGAGCGCACCTCGCACCAGGCCATCGGCCAACTGGCGCAATCGCTGTTCAAAGCCGGCGCGGTACAACGGGTAATAGTCGCCGGCCTGCCCAAGTCCCGCGCCGCCATGCACCTGGACACCGTGTTCAGCTTCTGCGACCGCGACCTGGTGACCATCTTCCCATCCGTGGTCAGCCAGATTGTCGCCTTCAGCATTCGCCCGGATGAGAGCCGGCCGGGCGGCATGGACATCCGCCGCGAGCCAAAGCCCTTCCTCGACGTGGTGGCCGAATCGCTGAACCTGAAGAAGCTGCGGGTGGTGCAAACCGGCGGCGACAGCTTTGAGGCCGAGCGCGAACAGTGGGACGACGGTAACAACGTGGTCTGCCTGGAGCCCGGCGTGGTGGTTGGCTATGACCGCAACACCTACACCAACACCCTGCTGCGCAAAGCCGGAGTGGAAGTCATCACCATCAGCGCCAGCGAACTCGGCCGCGGTCGTGGCGGCGGCCATTGCATGACCTGCCCCATCATCCGGGACCCAATCGATTATTAAGTAATTCACGGCGGTCCTTATCCGGACCGCCGATCACGCCGAAGCTTATGCAGTGCCGGCGCTAAAACTTTAATTTCTCAAGAGGAAATCCATCATGGCTTTCAATATGCACAACCGTAACCTGCTCAGCCTGATGCACCACAGCACCCGTGAGCTGAAGTTTCTGCTGGACCTGTCCCGTGACCTCAAGCGGGCCAAGTACACCGGCACCGAGCAGCAACACCTGAAAGGCAAAAACATCGCGCTGAACTTCGAAAAGACCTCGACTCGCACCCGTTGCGCCTTCGAAGTGGCGGCCCATGACCAGGGCGCCAACGTTACCTATATCGACCCGAACTCCTCGCAAATCGGCCACAAAGAAAGCATGAAAGACACCGCCCGCGTGCTCGGGCGCATGTTCGATGCCATCGAGTACCGGGGCTTTGGCCAGGAGATAGTCGAGGAGCTGGCCAAATACGCTGGCGTGCCGGTATTCAACGGCCTGACCGCCGAGTTTCACCCGACCCAGATGATTGCCGACGTGCTGACCATGCGCGAGCACAGCGATAAACCCTTGCATGACATCAGCTACGCCTACCTGGGCGATGCCCGTTACAACATGGGTAACTCGCTGCTGATGATCGGCGCCAAGCTCGGCATGGACGTGCGCATCGGCGCGCCAAAAGCGCTGTGGCCAACCGATGAATTTATTGCCCAGTGCCGAGTTTTTGCCGAAGAAAGTGGCGCGCGCATCACCCTTACCGAGAGCCCCGAGGACGCGGTTAAAGGCGTCGACTTTATCCACACCGACATCTGGGTCTCCATGGGCGAGCCGGCCGCCGCGTGGGACGAACGCATTGCCCAGCTGCTGCCCTATCAAGTCAACGCAAAAATGATGAAGGCTGCCGGCAATCCACGGGTGAAATTCATGCACTGCCTGCCGGCTTTTCACAACAGCGACACCAAGGTCGGCAAGGACATCGCCGAACGCTACCCGCACCTGGCCAACGGTGTCGAAGTGACCGAGGAGGTGTTTGAGTCGCCGGCCAATATCGCCTTCGAGCAAGCGGAAAACCGCATGCACACCATCAAGGCGATTCTGGTTTCGACCCTCGCCGACCTTTAATCACCCCGCACCGTAGGGTGGGTTAGACGCGTACCAAGCTAGGTGCCAAGCAACAATCTTGGCCGCGTCGTAACCCACCAGCACCCGCGCGGTACCGGCTTAGCCGGCGGTTAAAGCCCAGTTCGCGCAACCCAACCTATAAACCTTTATGGAGCACTGAATATGCGTATCGTCGTCGCCCTTGGTGGCAACGCTCTACTGCGTCGTGGCGAGCCCATGACCGCTGAAAACCAACGCCTGAATGTGCGCATCGCCACCGAGCAGATCGCCAAAATCACCCCAGGCAACCAGATGGTGATCGCCCACGGCAATGGCCCGCAAGTCGGCCTGTTGGCCCTGCAAGCCGCCGCCTACACCTCGGTTAATCCCTATCCGCTGGATGTGCTCGGCGCCGAAACCGAAGGCATGATCGGCTACATGATCGAACAGGAGCTGGGCAACCTGCTGCCGTTTGCAGTGCCGTTCGCCACCCTGCTGACCCAGGTCGAAGTCGACCCGGCTGACCCGGCGTTCCAGCACCCCAGCAAGCCGATTGGCCCGGTGTACAGCAAAGAAGAGGCCGAGCGTTTGGCCAGCGAAAAAGGCTGGAGCATCGCCGCCGATGGCGACCAGTTCCGCCGGGTGGTCGCCAGCCCAAGACCGAAGCAGATTTTCGAACTTCGCCCGATCAAGTGGTTGCTGGACCAAGGCACTGTAGTGATTTGCGCCGGCGGCGGCGGCATTCCGACCATGTATAAAGACGGCAAATTGCAGGGCGTCGAAGCGGTGATCGACAAAGACCTGTGCACCGCGCTGCTGGCCGAACAACTGGAGGCCGACCTGCTGATTATTGCCACCGACGTCAACGCGGTGTTTATCGACTGGGGCCAGCCAACGCAACAATCCGTGCACTGCGCCCACCCCGATGAGCTGGACAAACTCGATTTTGCCGCCGGCTCCATGGGCCCGAAAGTCCAGGCCGCTTGCGAGTTCGCCCGCCACACCGGCAAGGTCGCGGTGATCGGCTCACTGGCCGACATCGAAGCCATAGTCCAGGGCAGCGCCGGCACCCGCATCAGCACGGCGCAACCCGGCATCGAGTATCGTTAAAGGGCTGCGCGCCCTGTAGCGCTAGGCTGCAAGCCAGCCCCTCAGCCCAACTCAGTCACCGCCCGCCAGGCTTGGTCGACGGCGCCGTGCAGGTAAGGGTCCCAGCCCGAGTCGGAGTTGGCGATGGTTACTTGGCCCAGCGGTTGACGCGCCAACTGCATGAGCGCCTCACCGCCATCCGCACCGTCAAACAGCGGGTTGCTGTAGTAGGAATAACCATGGGGCCAGCGATTAACGGTGATGGCCAGAATGTCGCGCTGTTGCTCGAAACCACCGGCGCCGAGCATGCGCTGCAACTGATCACGGATCGCCGCTTCGTATTGGCCAAAGCTGGTCCCATAGATCAAGCCGCGCGCCGCCCGCGCCTGGCTGCGCAGATCCGGCCCGACCCCATCGGCATGGGGCACCTGGACCATGTGCAGGCAGATCGGCTTAGCTGGGTCGCGCGGGGCCAGGTAGCCACCGAGGTCCACCGGGTAATCCAGCTTGACCTGGGCAAAGGGCATGGCCGGTGAGTAGATATCTTGCACGCCCAGTTTGACCAAACTCTGCCAGTTGCGAATGACCACATTGGCGTACACCAGTGGCAACTTGACGTTCTGACTCAGGGCTTGGGCCTGGGCAGCCGGCAGGTCGCGCAGCAGGTACGGGATCATCATGTTGTAGCAGGCCAGCACGCAGTGTTTGCCGCGCACTCGATGCAATTGACCAGCCGTGCTGTAGCCGACATCCACGCCACCATCGCGGTTTTGCACGCTAACTGCCGTGCTGTTCAGACGCAGCCGCACCGGCGCGCCGGCCACATCCAGTTTGCCGTAATCGAACTGCGCCAGGACTATATCCTCCATGCCGCTGCCCGCCGCCACCAAAGGTATCAACCCACGCACCAGCAGCCGCGCCACCGAGGCATTGCCATCCGGGAAGTGGTAGATATAAGGCTCCTCGGCGGCCTCGTCTTCCTCCGGCAAGTCCATCCCGGCAAAGCCCGGATAACCGGCGTGATAGGCATCGCTGGCCGCCATAAATTCGATGGTATAGCCGTACTCATCACTGCTGCGCTGCTGAAAGTAGGCGGTGGCGCGGGCCGATAAGCGCACATGCTTAAGCAGAAAGTCGCGGTAGCTGAGGGTGTCGAGGTACTGCAGTTTGGCGTCCGCAGTCATGTCCGGCAGATAGTCCTGCTCATCCTCATAGAGCGCCAGCAATGCCGCCCGCTCGGCCTCGCTCAGCGGGAAACGGGCGATAAAACCGGCCCAGTCCGGTTGCTCATCGTCTGGGTCCGGTTGCTCGGCCACCAGACGATCACTGCCGAAGGTCTGCTGGTCGAAGAACACCCCGCTGGTCAGCCCTAAGTCGTCATACAGGTCGGCTAAAAAGGCTTTATCGAAGCGCTCCAACTTGACGCCTAGCTGGCCGAGCAAGCGGTACACCTGGGCACTGAAATGCCGCTTGGGCGCGTCCAGCGACTCGCTGCCGCCGTAGCCCAGGACCATCCGCCCGCCGGCACTGAATTCATTGCGCTTGGCGTGACCACCGAAATCATCGTGATTATCCAGCAGCAGAATGCGCGCCGCCGGATGCTTTTCCCGATAGAACCAGGCCACCGCCAGGCCGCTGATGCCAGCCCCGACCACCACCAGGTCGTAGTCCTCCTCGACCTTGAGACCGTCGACATTAAAGACCTTCTTCTCCCAACCCAGCTGGTGCGCCACGTCAAAAGCACCGGCATGGCTGCCGCGCAAACCGCTCAGGGCCGGCGGGTAATAAGGCTCTTGCAGGGCCGCCTGCAACAACTGCCCAGGCGTCATGCCGGCGGCGATGGTGATGGCCGCACCGTTGAGAAAATCGCGCCGACTGATGCTCATATTGGTTCCTTAAATAAAGGCTACGTCCCAGTTACATGTTGCGGCCGTAGGTAACGGTAAGAATGCAAACCTGTAGGAGCGAGCTTGCTCGCGATGCTTATGCCGTTAGCCATGCCATCGGGCGTCGAGAGTGGCCGCCTGCTGAGTCACTGACTCAATCCAGATCGCCAGCAAGCTGGCTCCTACAAAGGGCTGCGCGCACCTACAACACATAACTGGGACACAGCCTAAATAAAAGCTATGTCGCCGTTACCTGCGGCCTCGGCTTGTAAGCGCTTACTGTCGCGGCTAAAGCCCCTACGAAACTGCGGCCAAGGCCCGCGCCTGTTCGCGCAACAGGTATTTTTGCACCTTGCCGGTGGAGGCTTTAAGCAGCGAGCCGAACACCACCTGGCTGGGCACCTTGAAGCGCGCCATATGCTGCTGACACCAGGCGATCACCTGCTCGGCCGTCAGCTCGGCGCCGGCGCGCGGGGTGACGAAGGCGCAGGCGCAGGCGGTGCGTTCATCAAGCATCTCCGTCGCGAGCCAAACACAGATTACGACCTTAGCAGGACGGCGTCTTGGGCACAGCCAGACCTTGCTCGAAGCGTGCAGCGGCCACTGGTTCAGCCTTGGTTCAGCCTTGGTTCAGCCAGGGTTCAGCTGTCGTTCAGGAACACCTGGTTAACCTGGCTGCAGTCCCATTCCGGGCTCCAAGAGACAGGAGAAACACCATGAACGCAGTGCATAAAATCGCTTTTGCCACCGTCATTCTCGGCGCCAGCGCCGCTGTCCAGGCCGACAATTTCGCCGGTCTGACCTGGGGCGAAACCAGCAACAATATTCGCCACTCCTCGGCCTTCCAGCAGAACCTACCCGGCTCCGACCTCGACAATGTGATCCACAACAGCGGCACCTGGGGCCTGCGCGCCGGCCAGAGCGACGCCAGCAGCCGCTACTACATGACCTACGAAAACGTCTCCGACAGCAGCTACGGTAACAGTGCCAAGATGCGCCAGGAAAACCTGCTGGGCAGCTATGACCGCTTCCTGCCGCTGGGCGACAGCACCCGCCTGTTCGGTGGCGCCAGCCTCGGCCTGACCAAGCTCAGCCAGGAGTTCAAGGGCACCAGCCGTGACAGCAATATCGGTTACGCCGCCGGCCTGCAAGCCGGTATCCTCCAGGACGTCGGTAAGAACGTCGGCCTGGAAGCCGGCTACCGCTACCTGCGCAGCAACGCCAGCGTCGAAGTCAGCCCCCATGGCGACGCCAAGCTCGGCTCCCTCGACCTGCACAGCAGCTCGCAAGCCTATCTGGGTGTTAACTACAACTTCTAAACCGCTGCCGCTCTGGCGGCACAACCACAACGGTGACCGGGCTTAACAGGCCGGCGCCGTTTATTGGGGATACGCACATGAAAATCCTGCTGGTGGAAGACGAGCAGCTGCTGCGCCATCACCTCTGCGTGCGGCTGGCGGAAAGCGGCTATGTCGTCGATGCGGTCGCCGACGCCGAAGAGGCCTTGTACAGCGCCCAGGAGTTCCACCACGAGCTGGCCATCATTGATCTCGGCCTGCCCGGCATGAGCGGCCTGGACCTGATTCGCACCTTGCGCAGCCGGGGCCAAACACTGCCGATCCTGATTCTCACCGCTCGTGGCAGTTGGCAAGACAAGGTCGAAGGCCTAGGGGCCGGCGCCGACGATTACGTGGTCAAACCGTTTCAGTTCGAGGAACTGGAGGCGCGCCTCAACGTGCTGCTGCGGCGCGCCGCCGGTTTCGTCCAGGCCGCCATCAGCAGCGGCCCACTGCGCCTGGACCTGAACCGCAAGCAGGCCTTCACCAACGAGCAACCGCTGGCGCTGACCGCCTACGAATACCGGCTGCTGGAATACCTGATGCACCATCAGCAGCAGGTGATCGCCAAGGAGCGGCTGATGGAACAGCTGTACAACGACGACGCCGAGCACGACAGCAATGTCATCGAAGTGCTGATCGGCCGACTGCGCCGCAAGCTCGACGCCGCCTGTGCCCTGCGCCCAATAGAGACGGTGCGCGGCCAGGGTTATCTGTTTACCGAGGCGTGCCGATGATTCGTTCGCTGCGCCTGCGCCTGCTGCTCGGCGCCAGCCTGCTGGTGCTGTGCAGTCTGCTGCTGATGCTGCCGGCGATGCGTGAGGCGTTCGACCGCGCGGTGGAGAACTTCGTCGCCGCACGCCTGGCCGCCGACGCCAATACCCTGATCGCCGCCGCCCAAGTGCACAACGGCCAGCTGCAGATGCCGCAACGGCTGGCCGATGACGCCTTCAACCAGCCGCAATCGCGGCTGCTCGGCTACCTCTACGACGCCGCGGACCGCCAGCTCTGGCGCTCGGCCTCGGCCAGTGACGAGCGGCCGCTGTATCAACCGCAATTCGATGGCCAACCGCACTCGCTGGCCCGCGCCCAGGACAGCGCCGGCCAGCAATACTTCGTCTACGACAGCGAGATCACCCTCAACGGCCTGGGCCTCAGCGTGGTCACCATGCAGCCCGTGGATGATTTCGAGCGCCTGCAAAGCGCCTTTATGCGCCAGCTCGGGCTGTGGCTCGGCGGTATCTTGCTGACCCTGCTGAGCCTGCTCTGGCTGGGCCTGAACTGGTTGCTGCGGCCCCTCGGCCGGCTGCGCCAGCAACTGGATGAGATCGAGGCCGGCCAGCGCGATCTGCTCGACGAAGACGTGCCTAACGAGATCCAGCGCCTGACCCACTCACTCAATCGCCTGCTCAGCCACGAACGCCTGCAGCGCGAGCGCTACCGCGACACCCTCGGCGATCTGGCCCATAGCCTGAAAACCCCGCTGACGGTGCTGCAAGGCGTCACCGACGGGCTGCGCCGCCACCCCGAGCAAAGCGAACAGGTGGCCACGATGCAGGCCCAGATCGGCCGCATGAGTCAGCAAATCGACTACCAATTGCAGCGCGCCAGCCAACGTCACGGCGCCTTGCTCGGCCATTCCGTGCCACTGCAGCCGCTGCTGCAAGCGCTGCTCGCCACCCTGGACAAGGTCTACGCCGACAAGCGCGTGCAGGCCCAGCTGCTGTTTAACCCCGACTTCTGCGTGCAGGCCGAGGACGCGGCGCTGCTGGAGCTGTTCGGCAACCTACTGGAAAACGCCTACCGCCTGTGCCTGCACCGCGTGCAGGTGAGTGCCGAGGTCGAAGGCGACTGGCTGCAGATCAACATCGATGACGATGGCCCCGGCATCCCCAAGCCGCGCCGCGCCCTGGTACTGCAACGGGGCATCCGCAGCGACAGCCGCCATCCCGGCCAAGGCATAGGCCTGGCCGTGGCGCAGGACATTCTCGAGGGCTATCAGGGCGAGCTGCAGATCGGCGATTCGGCCCTCGGCGGCGCCCGCTTCAGCCTGCGCCTGCCGCGGGCCAGCGGCAAAAGCTGACGCTCTTACCCAGTTACCTGTTAAGTGCAAAACGTAGGATGCGGTTGAGCGCAGCGATACCCATCACCGCGGATGATTGATGGCTATCGCCAAGCTCAACCCATCCGACAAGACAGAGCCAAAACTAAGGCGCGCCGCAACCCCAGAGCATCGGTCAAAGGCACGGGGCTGACCGCTGGCGTGACTCGACAGTCAGCCCCCGCGTCAGCTAGTCAATCCGAATCAAATTGAACCGCCGGCACTGGGTGTTTAATGGCTCGTGACGCTTGCTACGCCGTTTCGCGCAGCCGCCCGCCAAGGGTACCGATGCACGTCCAGGCACGTTCAAGCCTCATGCCGCCAGCCCCTGCCCAGTCATTTCAGGAGCTTTTGCGTGATGTCTCGTTTACCGGTGATTGTTGGTTTTGGTGGCTATAACGCCGCCGGTCGTAGTTCTGCGCACCACGGTTTTCGGCGCACCGTCATCGAGTCGATGGACAGTCACAGCCGCCAGGAAACCCTCGCCGGGCTGGCCGTGCTGATGAAGCTGGTCAAGGTGGTCGACGGCCAGTACCACAGCCTCGACGGCACGAGCCTGAGCTTGGCAGACATAGAACAGCGTTTTGGCCCACAGATTCTGACCGGCACCCTGGTGCGCCGCATCGAGAAAAACCATCTGGATGTGGATGCCGCGCCCTGGCAGAAGAACCTCAGCATGCTCGCCGATGCCGGCAAACCGATGGGTTTTATCACCCTGCGCAAGCAACTGCCCGAGCCCCTGCCGGCCGACTGGACAGTGGAGGAGCTGAACGACACCGAGGTGCAAGTCACCCTGTATGACGGCTGCGACTTTAAGGTCGACAGCTACCGCGAGCTGCCGGTGAAATCCGCCGGGCAGCTGCCGACCGGCTTCGAGCCCAGTGAACTGTATCGCTCGCACTTCCACCCGCGCGGCCTGCAAATGACCGTGGTCGCCGCCACCGATGCGCTGCGCTCGATCGGCCTGCCGTGGCAGAAAATCGTCGATCAGGTGGCGCCAGACGAGATCGCCGTGTACGCCAGCAGCATCATGAGTCAGCTGGATGAAAACGGCTTCGGCGGCCTGATGCAGGCCCGCCTCAAAGGTGGCCGGGTGACTGCCAAGCAGCTGGCCCTGGGCCTGAACAGCATGCCGGCGGACTTTATCAACGCCTATGTGCTGGGCAGCGTCGGCAGCACCGGCAGCATCACCGGCGCCTGTGCGAGCTTTCTGTACAACCTGCAAAAAGGCTGCGACATGATCACTAGCGGCCGCGCCCGGGTGGCCATAGTCGGCAGCAGCGAAGCGCCGATCAACCAGGAATGCATCGACGGTTACGGCGCCATGGGCGCCCTGGCCACTGAAGCCGGCCTGCGCCAGATCGAGGGCAAAGATGCGCTGGCCCAGGGCGAGGTAGACTGGCGCCGCGCCAGCCGTCCGTTCGGGCAGAACTGCGGCTTCACCCTGGCCGAGTCCAGCCAGTTTGTGGTGCTGATGGACGACGAGCTAGCCATGCAGTTGGGCGCCGATATTCACGGCGCGGTGCCTGATGTATTTATCAATGCCGACGGCTTTAAAAAATCCATCTCCGCCCCCGGCCCCGGCAATTACCTGTGCATGGCCAAGGCCGTGGCCAGCGCCATACAACTGATCGGCGAAGACGGCGTGCGCCTGCGCAGTTTCGTCCACGCCCACGGCTCCAGCACCCCGGCCAACCGGGTGACCGAATCAGAATTGCTCGACCGCGTCGCCGCCAACTTTGGTATTGCCGACTGGCCGGTAACCGCCGTTAAAGCCTACGTCGGCCACTCCCTGGCCAGCGCCAGTGCGGACCAAATGATCTCCGCCCTAGGCAGCTTCAAGTACCAGCTGATCCCCGGCATCAAAACCATCGACGCCATCGCCGACGACGTGCACCAGCAGCATCTGCGCATCGCCAAGGTGGATGTCTCGCGCGCCGAACAGCCACTGGAAGTCTGCTTTATCAACTCCAAGGGCTTTGGCGGCAACAACGCCAGCGGCGTGCTGCTGGCCCCGCAAGTGGTCGAGCGCATGCTGCGCAAACGCTACGGCCCCGAGCGCTTCGCCGCCTATCTCGCCCTGCGCGAGCAAACCCGCGCCGCCGCCCAAGCCTACGACCAGCAAGCGCTCAAAGGCCAGCTGGAGATCATCTACAACTTCGGCCAGGACCAGATCGACGACCAAGGCATCGAGATGGGCCGCGAGCAGATCAGCGTGCCCGGCTTTGCCCAGCCGCTGGTGTTTAAACGCGATGCGCGCTTTGCCGATATGTTGGATTAATCTCGGCAACCTGCCGCTTGCCTGCAACAGTCTCGGCGCTGGCGGTCAACGCCCGTCAAATACGCGTGCTCTACGGCCCTGGAAACCACCTGGGGTCTGCTCTTCTCGTCGGCTAGCGTTCTCGCCAGAGATGGTTCGCTGATGCGCCCCCTCTGGGTATTCGAGTAAAGTAAAACAGGCTCGCGCCAGTTTATCGCCGCGTGATCCTTGGCGGAGCAACCTCCTCACACAAGACCCAAGGGGTTCCATGAACAACATCTCACCCTGCTGTGGCTACTTTCAGGTTGGTTTCCTGCGGGCTGTCCGCTATCGGCTGCCGACACTTTTCTTGGGTGCGTGCCTGGTTGTCAGCGCAGGTTCCGTGGCTGGCGCACCGAAAATTCTCGGCGGCATCGAGCTGCAAAGTGAAACTCGCGGCTCGGCGACACCGATTGTGGCCGCGCAGGTCGTTTACATTGCTGATTTTTCCCTAAATGTTGTGGCAGAGACGGCAGAGGCGGCACCGGCTGGGCCGCTCGCTAGGCTGGCGCAACGCTTACCTCGATCATCCTCTGCCGCTGATAAGCAAAAGCCGGCCCAGGAGACAGTCGAGCAGATGTCTATTGCGCTTATCGAAAGCCTTGCGCAGCAAGGCTTGGCGGCGCAGCGAATCCCTGATATTGGCAAACTGCCCGGTTCTGGCTGGCTGATCCAGGGTGTATTCGTCGAGGTGGACGAGGGTAGCGGGGTTAAACGTGCGGCCATCGGCTTTGGCAGTGGCACAAGCAGCATGGAGGTACAGGCCAGTGTTAGCGACCTAACCGGGCCACAACCCCTGTACCCCTTCCTCTTAGTGGGTACGCAAAAAACCCCCAACAAAATGCCCGGCGCTATCGTGACCAAGAACCCCTATGTGGCCGCCGCCAAATTAGTCATGGGGAGGAATGCGAGCGAGAAAGACATCCGCAAGACGGCTGAGAAGATTGCCGAGGAGGTGCTCAAGTACCGTCAACGTTTGAGGCAAGGGACGTCAGAGGGAACGGCTGCGCCTTGACCGGATGGGTTAGCCTGCGCAATGACGCCAACAGGCGCCATTGCGCCTATCCAACCGCCACTGCCAACTCCCGAAAAAGAAAAAGTAGTTATAAGCAGCAAACGTTTTCGTATAAAAGCTTATAAATAAAATTGCTATGATGCCGGCCGCTAACTCATTCAAGCCATGCCTTGGCGGGCCGGAAAGAAATAATGGAAGTCGGTGTACTTGGTTTTGTTATTGCAGGTTTAGTGGTTGGCTTTATTGTCGGCATGACCGGCGTTGGTGGCGGCTCATTAATGACGCCGATTCTATTATGGTTCGGCATTAACCCCGCCACGGCAGTCGGCACCGATTTACTCTATGCGGCCATTACCAAATCCGGCGGTATTTTTGTTCATCAAAAAAACAAGAATATTGATTGGACAATTACCGGCTGGTTAACCCTCGGCAGTGTGCCGGCCGCGGCCCTAACCTTGTGGATATTGCACAATTTAAACACCGACACCCAGGCTATGAATGCCATCATCAAGCAGGCATTGGGCTTTGTCTTATTACTGACTGCGCTGGCGATTTTATTTAAACAACAGTTGCTAGCATTTGCCCATAAACATGCCGGCGATCATTACCACTTAAGCGGCACCAACTTAAACCTATTGACGGTGCTCACCGGCATATTGCTCGGCACCATGGTCACGCTCACCTCCATTGGCGCCGGCGCCTTGGGCACCGTGGTGCTGTTTATTCTCTATCCTTTTCTGGCGACTAAACGCCTGGTCGGCACTGAAATTGCGCACGCCGTGCCCCTGACTCTGGTTGCAGGTTTGGGCCATGCCAGCATGGGCAATATGGACTGGCATTTGCTGGGTTACTTATTAATGGGTTCCTTGCCGGGTATTTATATGGGCAGTCATTTATCCGGGCGAATTCCAGACCAGATACTGCGTCCGTGCCTAGCGACCATGCTGGTGTTTATTGGCTACAAGTTAGCCTTTTAATCCAAGCGACAATAACAACCCATCCGATAATTCAAGCAGCGCCCGCATATTTATCCCGACACCTGGGGAAATATCGCGGCGCGCATCCAACTATCGCGCGCTGCATGTCCGCACTTAATCCAGCGCGCGGGCCAACTGAATCAATTCGGCGCGCCATTCGGCGGCTTGCGGCAAGGCTAGAAAAGACGGATTTAAAAACGACTCCCGCGCCTCGTAGGTCAGCGGCGCGCCCTTTAAATCCAACACTTCGCCACCGGCGCCTTCCAGTACGCCCTGAGCCGCGGCGGTGTCCCACTGCGAGGTTGGCGCTAAGCGCGGGTAGCAATCGGCATTGCCTTCGGCCAGTAGGCAAAACTTCAGCGAGCTGCCGACATTGGCCAATTGCAGGTCGCCAAAGCGCTCGCTCAAACCTTCCAGCAAACGCTCCTGGGCGGGGCTGGAGTGGCGCTTGCTGGCCACCAGGGTAAAGGCCTCGGGCGGTGCTATACGCACAAATATCTGCTCGGCCTCGGCCTGCGGATCGGCACGAAACGCCCCCAGGCCCGCGCCGCCGTAATAGCAGCGACCGCTGGTGGGGATGCCTACCACGCCGAACACCACCTGACCTTGCTCGATCAGGGCGACATTGACGGTGAACTCCTCGCTGCCTGCGATAAATTCCTTGGTGCCATCCAGCGGGTCCACCAGCCACCAACGAGTCCACTGGCTGCGCTCACTCAGCGCAATATCCGCCGCTTCCTCCGACAGCACCGGGATCTCCGGCGCCAAGGCCTTGAGGCCGGCCAACAACAGATGGTGGGCGGCCAGATCGGCGGCGGTCACCGGCGAGGCATCGGCCTTTTCCGTAACCAGCGTGTCGTTACGCCAAAACGGCAGGGTGGCAATACCGGTTTGGCGGACTAGTTCGATTACGGCGGCTAGGTATTGATGACTCATAGACTGAATTCTCCACGCTGGGTGAGCAAATCGCGCACCAGATACAGGGCGGCCAAGGCGCGGCCCTCGCTAAATT
The DNA here is from genome assembly GCF_030698175.1 of Pseudomonas sp. Classification (GTDB taxonomy): domain Bacteria; phylum Pseudomonadota; class Gammaproteobacteria; order Pseudomonadales; family Pseudomonadaceae; genus Aquipseudomonas. Next base: position 25,958 of record NZ_JAUYNT010000012.1, on the reverse strand, counting down.
GTGGGTGCTGCACCAGGCTCGACAATTCGCCCAGATTGACCCGCTCGACCCGCATCGGCTCCGGCTCATCGCCGGGCAAACTTTCCGGGTACAGATCGCGGGCCAGCACCACTTGGATTTTTTGGCTCATATAGCCCGGCGACAGGCTCAACTCGGTCAGCAGTTCGAGCTGACGGGCGCCGAAACCGGCCTCCTCCATCAGCTCACGGTTGGCCGCCACCAGCACATCCTCGCCCGGTTCGATCAGGCCTTTGGGCAGGGAAATCTGATAGTCGTCGGTACCGGCGCAGTACTCCTCCACCAGCAGGGCATGCTGCGCATCGGCCATTGCCACAATCATCACCGCACCGTAACCCGTGCCCTTGCTGGCCAGCCGCTCGTAGGTGCGCTCCACTCCATTGGCAAAGCGCAGTTGCAGCTCCTCAACCTTGAACAAGCGGCTGCTGGCGACTATTTCACGGGCAAGAACAGTAGGTTTCTGGCGCATCGGTAAACTCCTGTGACAAAGCGGGCAAAACGCAGTTGCTGCTCCTCAACCTTGAATAAACCGCGGCTGGCAACTATTACCGAGCGGGTTCGCGGGCGAGAACTCTGGGTTTCTGGCGCATCGGTAAACTCCTGGATGGAACCTGCAGTTATCATAACGCGGCTACGCCGATTATCCCCGGCGCAGATTGCAGCAGCGCGATGGCCACTCCCCCTTTAACGACCTCAGTCCAAGAGTTGACCATGATCCAACTGCCCTGGCCCGACATCGACACCGTGCTGCTCGACATGGACGGCACCCTGCTCGACCTGCATTTCGACAACCACTTCTGGCTCGAACACCTGCCGCAACGCTACGCCGAGCTGCATGGCATCAGCCGCCAGCAAGCCGAGGACGAATTGCTGCCGCTGTTTCATGCCCATGCCGGTCAGCTGCAGTGGTACTGCACCGACTTCTGGAGCCGCGAGCTGAAGCTCTCGGTGCGCGAACTCAAGCGCGAAGTGGCGCATCTGATCGCCCTGCGCCCGGACGCCGATACCTTTCTGGCCGCCCTGCGCGCCGCCGGCAAGCGGGTGGTGCTGATCACCAACGCCCATCGCGACTCGCTGTCGCTGAAACTTGAGCGGATCGAACTAGCGCCCTACTTCGACCGGTTGATCAGCTCCCATGACTATGGCTTCCCCAAGGAAGACCAGCAGTTCTGGCACGCCCTGCAGGCCGACTTTGGCTTCGACCCGGCGCGCAGTTTGTTTATCGACGACAGCCTGCCGATCCTGCGCAGCGCCCGCCAGTTCGGCATCGCCCAGTTATTGGCGGTGCGCCAACCAGACAGCCAGAAGCCGCCCAAGGACAGCGAAGAATTTGCCGCAGTGGAGGATTACCGCGAGTTGTTGCCATGAGACACCCAGTTCGATAACGACACCCAACGACCCAAGGCTTGCAGCCTGAGCGCTGAAACGGGAAGCTGCGGCCATGGATATCAAACAGCTTAAATTTCTCATCGCCCTGGACGAGACCCGCCACTTCGGCCAGGCCGCCACGCGCTGTCATATCACCCAACCAACCCTGTCGATGCGCCTGCGCAATTTGGAAGAGGAGCTGGGTTTGCCGCTGGTGCGCCGCGGTCAGCGTTTCGAGGGGTTTACCGCCGAGGGTGAGCGGATTCTGGCCTGGGCGCGCAGCCTGATGGCGGCCCATGATGGCCTGTACGCCGAGGCCTCGGCCTGTCGCGGGCAGCTGGTCGGCACCTTGCGCTTAGGGCTAGTGCCGCTCGGCGGCTTCGAGCCGATGCGCTTGCTCAGTCTGTTTCGCCGCCAGCACCCGAACCTGCGTTTTCAGCTGTTTGCCCTGAGCAGCGAACAGATTCTCGAAGGCCTGACGCGCAATCAACTCGACCTTGGCCTGTCTTATCTCGACCGCCTGGCCCGTGAGCAGTTCGACAGCTTGGAGCTGGCCGACACGCGCATGGGTCTGCTGTATGACCAGCGGCATTTCAGCTTCACCCAGACCAGTCTCAACTGGGAGCAACTGGGGTCGCTGCCACTGGGGCTGCTGTCCAGCGGCATGCATTTTCGCCAATCAATCGATCACGCTTTTCGCAGCCGTGGCCTGATCGCCCAGCCGCTGCTGGAAAGCGACTCGGTACACAACTTGCTGCAAGCGGTGAGCGCCGGCCTCTGTTGCGCGGTGATGCCACTCAACGGCGGCCTGGAGGTCGGCAATCCGCATTTGCGTCTGCTGCCGATTGCCGAGGCCCACACCCTCGCCCCATTGGGCTTGATCCTGCGCCGCAGCGCCCCGCGCTCGGCGCTGGCTGAGGCGTGTTTCGAGGAGGCGCGACGGGCGCTGGCGGATGAGTTGCGCCTCAGCGCCGACCGATAGAGCTGCTCGATCACGGCATCGGCGCTAGCGATTAGACGCTCGCCGGGGAAAGGCTTAGGCTGACTGAGTCAATTCGCCGCAGGTGTCTGTCATGTCGTGCCAGCTTGCTGTCTCCGCGCCCCTTGCCCCAACCCCCAGCGTCTATGCCTACGCTCAACCCAACGGCCCACAGGCTGCGGCGGTGTTGGCCCAGGAATGCGCACTGGCAATCAGCTACAACGGCATCAGCCAGGCGGTGATGATGGTCTCGCCCAGCGATCTGCAAGACTTCGCCGTCGGTTTCAGCCTCGGCAGCGGCCTGCTCAACTCCATCGACGACATCTATGACATTCGCCTGAGCGGCGCCGGCAGCGCCCGCCAAGTTGAGCTGAATATCAGCGCCCGCGCCTTCTGGGCGCTTAAACAGCAACGCCGGCAACTGGCCGGTAACAGTGGCTGCGGCCTGTGTGGCGTCGAGTCGCTGGCCCAAGCCTTGCCGCAGCTGCCGGTCTTGCCAAAGACAGCGTTACCGCCAGCCGCCCAACTGCAGAACCTGCGCGCCCGCATCAGCGCCGCGCAGTCCCTGGCCCGTGACAGTGGCGCCCTGCATGCGGCGGTATTCGTCGACAACCATGGCGACATCGTCCTGTGCCGCGAAGACATTGGCCGGCACAACGCCCTGGATAAATTGCTCGGCGCCCTGCAGCGCCAGCGGCTCGAACGCCGCAATGGCTTTGTGGTGGTCACCAGCCGCTGCAGCCTGGAGCTGATCCACAAGGCGGTGCGCGGCGGCATCAGTACTCTGGTCAGCCTGTCGGCGCCCACCGCGCTAACGGTCGACTGGGCGCGCCAGCACCAGTTGAACTTGATCCACCTACCCCAGCACAGCGCGCCACGGGTCTACAGCCCGGCGCCATCCGCCATCTGCGCAGAAGAGTCCCAGCCATGAGCCTGCAACCGCTAAACCCACGCTATAAACCCTATCGCGGCGCGGCGGCTGGCTGGGGCGCGCTGCGCAGCGTGGCCCACGCCTGGCTGGACAGTAAGCAGCCGTTCAAGAACCTGCGCGCCCTACTGAAGACCAACCAGCACGGCGGCTTCGACTGCCCCGGTTGCGCCTGGGGCGACTCACCGGAAGACGGACGCATCAAGTTCTGCGAGAACGGCGCCAAGGCAGTCAATTGGGAAGCCACCAAGCGGGCGGTGGACGCCGCCTTCTTCGCCCGTTACAGCGTCAGCCAACTGCGTGGGCAAAGTGATTACTGGCTGGAATACCAGGGCCGGCTGACCGAACCCATGCGCTATGACGCGACCAGCGACCACTATTTGCCGATCAGTTGGGACGCCGCTTTTGCCCTGATCGCCGAACATTTGCAGGCGCTCGACAGCCCCAATCAGGCCGAGTTTTACACCTCCGGCCGGGCCAGCAACGAGGCGGCCTACCTCTATCAATTGTTCGTCCGCGCATTCGGCACCAACAACTTTCCCGATTGCTCGAACATGTGCCACGAGGCCAGCGGCGTGGCCCTGAGCCAGAGCGTCGGGGTCGGCAAAGGCACGGTGACCTTCGCCGATTTCGAGCACAGCGACGCTATTTTCGTACTCGGCCAAAACCCCGGAACCAACCATCCACGGATGCTCGAACCGTTGCGTGAGGCGGTGCAACGCGGCGCTCAGGTGGTGTGTTTTAACCCATTAAAAGAACGCGGATTGGAGCGCTTTCAGCACCCGCAACATGCCCTGGAGATGCTCAGCAACGGCTCAGAACCGTTGAATACCGCGTTCTTTCGCCCGGCGCTGGGCGGCGACATGGCGGTGCTGCGCGGCATGGCCAAGTGCTTGTTGCAGTGGGAGCGCGAGGCGCCGGGCAGCGTGTTTGATCACGCATTTATCGCCGCGCATTGCAGCGGCATCGACGCTTATCTGGCCGCGGTGGATGCCAGTGACTGGGCGCATATCGAGGCGCAATCGGGCCTGCGCCAAGCCGAGATCGAGCAGGCGGCGCGGCTCTATCGCAACGCCGAGCGGGTGATCATGTGCTGGGCCATGGGCATCACCCAGCATCATCACTCGGTGGTGACCATTCAGGAAATCGCCAACCTGTTGTTGCTGCGCGGCAACCTCGGCCGTCCCGGCGCCGGTCTGTGCCCGGTGCGTGGCCACAGCAATGTGCAGGGTGATCGCACCATGGGCATTAACGAGCGGCCAGCGGCGGCGTTTCTCGATGCGCTCGAGCAGCGTTTTAAGTTTCAGGTGCCTCGTGCGCCTGGCCACAACACGGTAGACGCGATCAACGCCATGCTCGCAGGCCGCTCCAAGGTGTTTATCGGCTTGGGCGGCAACTTCGCCCAGGCCACCCCAGACAGCCCGCGCACCCATCAGGCGTTGCAGCAGTGCGCGCTGACCGTACAGATCAGCACCAAGCTCAATCGCAGCCACCTGACCTGCGGCCGGGACACATTGATTTTGCCCTGCCTGGGCCGTACCGATATCGACCGGCAAGCCGGCGGGCCGCAAGCGGTGACGGTGGAAGACTCCTTCAGCATGGTGCACGCCTCCCATGGTCAGCTCGAACCACTGTCGCCACAGATGCGTTCGGAACCAGCGATAGTCGCCGGCATTGCCCAAGCCTGCCTCGGCAAGCATCCGGTCGACTGGAGCGCGTTGATTGCCGACTACGAGCGTATTCGTGAGCTGATCGCCGACACCATCCCAGGTTTCAGCGACTTCAATCAGCGCTTAAAGCACCCCGGTGGTTTCTATCTGGGCAACGCCGCCGCTGAGCGCCGCTGGCAAACCGCCAATGGCCGCGCCAACCTGATCGGCAACCCACTGCCCGTCAGCCTGCTGCACGCCAAGGTACAGCAGAGCGGCGCGCAACCCGATCTGATCCTGCAAACCCTGCGCTCCCACGACCAGTACAACACCACCATCTACGGCCTCGATGACCGCTACCGTGGGGTTAAGGGCCAGCGCGACGTGATTTTGGTGAGTGCCGAGGACATTCGTCGCCTGGGCTTTGTAGCGGGGCAAAAGGTCGATATTTTCTCGCTGTGGGACGATGGCCATGAGCGCCGAGTGAATAATTTCACCCTGCTGGCCTTCGATACACCCCAAGGCCAAGCGGCCGCCTATTACCCGGAGACCAATCCACTGGTGCCGCTCGACAGCGTTGGCGTCGGCAGCCATACGCCGACCGCAAAATTTGTCGCCATCCGCCTGCGTGCCAGCCAGACCAGCGCGCGGATTGTTTAGCCCGGCGCACTGACGCCACGCAATGACGGCGCAGCAAGCACACCGCTATACTTCGCGGCTCTACGGGTAGAGTTCAATGGCATGCGCGGTCTTCGATTATTGCAGGTGGCGCTGTTTACCGGACTAGTTGCCGGGCTGCCGATTCACGCCGCCGAGCTGCAGCTTTGCCAGCATGCGCCGGACAAATATGCCTACCGCCTCGAGCTGACCAAGCTGATTCTGGCCCGCACCGCCGAGCGTTATGGTGAGTTGAGCATCGCCCCCAGCAGCCAAGCCGACCCCGCCCAGGAGCGCTGCCTGATGATGCTGCGCGACGGCTTGGTTGACCTGGCCTTCGTGCCGCCCACCGATCAGCGCTTGCGCGACTTTGCCATGCTGCCCTACGACCTGCACGCCGGCATGCTCGGCTACCGGGTACTGCTGATTCATAAGGCCGACGCGATGCGTTTTGCGCAGGTCAAGAATCTTGCCGACCTGCGCCAACTGACCGGCGGCTTTGGTAGCCAATGGAGCGATTTCGTCCTGTTTGCCCGCAACCAGTTGCCGGTGGTGGGAATGGCCAACCCGGCTAATCTGTTGGCGATGCTTAACAAGCACCGTTTCGACTATTACCACCGTGGCTTGAATGAGGCGTGGCGCGAGCTGGATGCCCATGCCGAGGAGTTTCCCGATTTAATCGTGGAGCCGCATCTGGCGCTGGTCTATGAGTTGCCGGTGTACTTCACCTTTAGTCGGGGCAATCCGCAGCTCAAACAACGCTTCGAAGACGGCCTGGCGCAGATCCAAGCCGATGGCAGTTTGCGCGCGTTATTCTTGCGCCACTACGGCGCAATCGCCGAGCAGGCGCAACTGCAAAAACGCACCCTGATACCGCTCAATTATCCCAACCCGGCGGGCCTGGCCCCGACCGACACAAGCCTGTGGTTGAGCCACTAAAACTGGACAACAATCGCCGCTCCGAGTTCCCGCTCAGCCCCCGCCGTTAGCCAGTAGCCGCGCAGGCCGTGACCTTGCACCCAGTCCCGACGAATGGATTTGCTAATTGACAAACAGCCGCTCAGCATGCCTGACATATCCACCCACGAGCGCAATATCATGAAGTTCGCAGCAGTGTTTCTTCTCCCTCTTACCCTTTCCGCAGGCCTGGCATTGGCCGGTAGCAATACCGAAACCGCAGTCGGCGGCGCCCTCGGTGGCGTGCTCGGTACGGTAGTCGGTGAACAGATTGGTGGCAGCACCGGTGCCACCATCGGCGCCGGAGTCGGTGGCGCGGCCGGTAGCGCAGTCGGCGCGAACAAAAACAACCGCACCGAGGCGGCCATTGGCGGCGGCCTCGGCGCGGCCGGTGGCCAAGTCATCGGCAACAAGGTTGGCGGCAGCAACGGCGGCCTGCTCGGCGCCGGTGTTGGCGGCGCGGCGGGCGGCGTCCTCGGCAACATCTATGGCGGTGGCGACGATGATGATCGGCACTCCGGCGGCTCGCATTATCGCGACTACGATGATGGCCACGACAATGGCTATCACCGGGGCTGGAACAAGAAGCACCACAAGAAGCACCATAACGACTGATCACCAAGTGGCTCAACGACCAAGCCCGGCCACTGCGCCGGGCTTTTTCTTTGTCCCCAGAGGTTGCGTCTAAACCCGCTGCGGCTATCGCCAATCCGTATAACCCGTCTCCTGAGATTCGTTTTAGTATCGAACCATGAACACGACAGAAGAGGACGCATATGCAGATAGCCAGATTCAACAGCAGCTTGCCGCTCTCGACGCAGATCATCCAAAGCAGGACAAGCGGCGCAGGCACCTGAACCCCCGGTGAAGCCGGAACAGGCAAGCCACGTCGTCGGTCGCGCCAGTGATCGAGTCAACCAGCTACAAGTCGGCTGCGTACAAGGTCAGACCAATAGCCGTACGTCTGCCATTCAGTTATGCAGTGTTAAAGGCCAGCAGAGCCGATCAATGCTTACTTGGCTGCACTAGGCATGAGTAAGGTGAGAAAGCGCTGGATTTAAGCAACTCATACTGCAACTGCGTGACAACGTAACCGGCAACCCGCTGACCAACATTACAGATAACAACGGCCTGCAATGGCCACCCGCAGACGTACAACCGGGCAAACCGGAGTTACACCTTGATACCAGTGCTGAACTGCACCACGCAGACACGCACAAACAACCGCCTACGGGCGGTTTTTTTATGGCTCTGCACCCGTTATGCGTTGCGAGGAACCCTTCCCGAGAGGGAATCAGCCTTGATACCTGCGCTGCCTGCACCGACCAATCGCGGATAAATCCACTGCTACAGGGTTGGCCAGCCGATGAAATTGTTGCCGGTGCCGGGCTTGTGTAGGAGCGGATTTATCCGCGAAGCAAGCGTGAGCACGCTGACAATCCTGCAGGGCCACAACCATTCTTTTTCCCATATTCATCTGGGTCAAAAACCAGAGACTGCAGGACTTGCGCGTTGCAACACGTAACTGGGACATAGATTTTTTTATGGCTCTGCACCCGTTATGCGTTGCGAGGAACCCTTCCCGAGAGGGAATCAGCCTTGATACCTGCGCTGCCTGCACCGACCAATCGCGGATAAATCCGCTCCTACAGGGAGGCAGCCGATAAAGTCATTGCCCCGCCAGTGACTGCTGCGCCCACTGCCGCACGGCGGCGTAGGGGTAGTTCTCCAACACGGCAAAGCCGTGAATACCGCGCGCTTTGAGCTTGGTAAACAGCGGCACGCTGATACCGCAGAGAAAGCGTGTCAGGCATTCGGCGCTGGCCGGCTGGCCCTTAAGCGTTTGATGGCGCTGATCGAACTCACCACACAGTTGCGCAAGATTTAGCCCGGCCAAGGCCGGCAACACTGGTGGCTCTGGCAGCTGTGCGACTCGACCACTGCACACCGAACAATGCCCGCAACGCAGCGGCGCCTGGGTATCGCCAAAGTAAGCCGCCAGGCGCTGGCTCAGGCATTGCTCGCTGGCGAACAGCGCCAGCATGGCGTGAATCCGGGCGATTTCACTGGTTTCTTTGCCCTGAAAATAGCCATGCAACTCACGGCTCAGCGCCGCCGGGTCGAAGTCCGCTTGCAGCAGGGCGTAGACCTCGGTCATCTGCTTGCTTTCCAGCTCGATCCAGCCTTTTTCCTGGAAGTAATCCAGCGCCTTGACCACTCGACTGCGCTCGGCCTGATGGGCTTGATAGAGGGCGTCGAAATCCACCGTGCACCAGGTGCGGGCGCGACTGGAGCTGTGCACCAGCGCCTCGACGAACTGCCGGCGTTCACCGCTGAAATGCGCCAGCAGCGCCTCGGGTTCGAGCAGGTATTTAAATTTGTACTCGGCAAAATAGGCGTAACGCGGGGCGATAATGCCCTTCAGCTCCAGCTGTACCAGCAGGGTCTTCAGCGGTAGCTGGCGGATATTGCTCTGCTCCGACAGGGCATTGAGCAGCAGCTCCCATTGCTGTCCAGCGCCGGCCGCCTGCAACTCATCGAGCACGCAACGGATGCCGTCCAGCTCTGGCGTGTCGCCGTAGACGAAATTCTCCAGCACATTGAGGCTGTCGCGATTGGCCAACACCAGGCAGTCGGACGGCTGACCATCGCGACCGGCGCGGCCAATTTCCTGGCTGTAGTTCTCGATGGATTTGGGCAGATCAAAATGCACCACATTGCGGATGTCACTCTTGTCGATGCCCATGCCAAAGGCGATGGTGGCGACGATGCAATTGAGCTGACCGGCCATAAACTGCTGCTGAATCGCCTCGCGGCGCTCGTGGGGCATGCCGGCGTGATAGGCGTTGGCGGGAATACCCCGTTGGCTTAAATGCTCGGCCACCTGCTCGGCGGTTTTCTGCAGGGTCACGTAGACGATGCTCGGCTGGCCGGCGCGTAGCGCTAACCACTCCACCAACCGGCGCTGCTTGTCGCGGCCACTGACCGGCTCCACCAGCAGATTCAGATTGGGCCGATAGAAACCTGTGGTGATCACATCAGCGGCAGCGATGGCGAACTTGGCCTGCATGTCGGCGATCACCGCTGGCGTTGCGGTGGCGGTCAGCAGCAGCGCCTGGGGGATGCCGAACTGACGTTGGTAGTCGGGCAACTTGAGGTAGTCCGGGCGAAAGTTATGCCCCCATTCGGAGATGCAGTGGGCCTCGTCGACCACCAGCAGGGAGATCGGCACCTGCTGGATAAAGTGGCGGAAACGCTCGTTCTTCAACCGCTCCACCGAAATCATCAGCACCTTCAGCTCGCCGGCCTTGGCCCGCGCCATCACCGCACTGGTTTGCTCGCGGCTCTGGGCCGAGTCGATGCTGGCCGCGCTGATGCCACGCTTGGCGAGAAACGCCAACTGGTCCTGCATCAAGGCCAGCAGCGGTGAGACCACCAGGGTCAGGTGCGGCAAATGCAGCGCGGCTAATTGATAGCACAGTGACTTGCCCGAACCCGTGGGAAAGATCGCCGCCGCCGAACGACCGGCCAGCACCGCGCTGATCGCCGCCTCTTGGCCGGGGCGAAACTGTTGGTAGCCAAAAACTCTGTCGAGGGTTGCGTACATAAGCTGTCACTCCATTGACCGCGACTGGGGCCATAAGGGTAGCGCGGCGGGGGAAGTCTGCGCGGGCGCGATCATAGCCCGTAGCGCAGAAGGAGTCCGGCAGATACCGACCAGCACCGGCAGTTTTAGCCGAGCCATAGCGACTTCAGGCTGGGCGCGCCGTCCTAGTCAAGCTAGGCTAGTGACCTTTTCAGCGCAGGGGAATGCCGCCATGACCGACCAGCCCGATAACCAAGCCACTGGCCCACTCGGCGATGAACCGCTCACCAGCAGCGAAGCGCGGGTGCTCGGTTGCCTGATCGAAAAACAAGCCACCACCCCGGAAAGCTACCCGCTGACCCTGAACGCCGTGGTGCTGGCCTGCAACCAAAAAACCAGCCGCGAACCGCTGCTGAGTCTCACCCCCGGCCAAGTCGGCCAGAGCCTGCGCAGCCTCGAAGGCCGTGGCCTGGCGCGTTTGGTGATGGGCAGCCGCGCCGATCGCTGGGAGCAACGCTGCGAGAAAACCCTGGAGCTGGTGCCCGCGCAGGTCATTCTCAGCGGCTTGCTGCTGTTGCGTGGCCCGCAGACGCTGAACGAGCTGCTGACCCGCAGCCAGCGCATGCACGACTTCGACGACCTGGCCGATCTGCAGCATCAACTTGAACGCCTGATCGCCCGTGGCATCGCCTGCCAGTTGCCGCGCCAAACCGGTCAGCGCGAAGAGCGCTATATGCATCTGCTCGGCAACCCGGCCGACCTGCAAGCCGCCCTCAGCGCCCGCCCGGTCGAGCGCAGCGACAGCCACGGCAGCAGCAGCGCGGAACGCTTCGAAGCCCTGGAAGCCCGCATCGCCGCCCTGGAAGAACGCCTGGCACAACTCGAATCGACAGACACCGATACCGAGCGGTAAAGGCTTAACCGCCGAGGCATATGCCCCAGCGGGCGGTTTAAGCGCGCCCGCCAGCGCCTAGATGCTAAAACGCGCCACCGCGCCATTCAGCGCCACCGCCATCTGCGCCAGCTCTTGGCCGGCGCTGTTGGTGTGCTTGGCGCCCAGCAGTACTTGCGCGGACAGATCGCGAATACCCATCAGGTTGCGATCCACCTCGCGCGCCACCAACGCCTGCTGCTCGGTAGCGCTGGCAATCATCAGATTACGGTCATTGATCTGCGAGATCGACTGGGTGATTTCGTCCAGCGCCGCGCCCGCCGCCTCGGCCACCTCCAGCGTGGCGCGGACCAGGCCGCTGCTGCTTTGCATGGAGTTGACCGCGTGTTCGGTATCGAGCCGAATATTGCCGATCAGCTGCTCGATCTCTTGGGTCGATTGCTGAGTGCGATGGGCCAACGCCCGCACCTCATCGGCCACCACGGCAAAACCGCGGCCCGCATCGCCGGCGCGCGCAGCCTCGATGGCGGCGTTAAGGGCGAGCAAGTTGGTTTGCTCGGCAACCGAGCGAATCACATCCAAGACCTTGCTGATGTCCTGCACCCGCCCGGCGAGTTGCTCGATACGCTCGCTGGTGCCGGTCACGCCAGTGGCCAGCTCGCCAATCGACTGCACAGTTTTTTGCACTTGCTCGCGGCCACGCTGCGCCGTTTGCTCCAACTGCTTGGTTACCTGTGAGGTATTCACGGCGTTGCGCGCCACCTCATCGACCGCCGCAGTCATCTGGTTGACTGCCGCAGCCGCCTGCTCGATCTCCATACTTTGCTGCTGCAAGTTGGCGCTGGTTTCACTGCTCACCGCGCTGAGCTCTTCAGAGGACGAGGCGACCTGGTCAACCGAGGTCGAAATTTGCCGAACGATGCTATTCAACCCCTGCTGCATCTCGCGCATATCGGCCAGCAAGCTGTCGTGATCGCCGGCGCGCACCGGCACCTGGGTGGTCAAATCGCCCTTGCTGATCTGCCGTACCACCCGTGCCGCGTCCAACGGCTCGCCACCCAGCGGCCCGAGAACACTGCGGGTGACCAGTACAGCGGCGCCAGCCACTAAGGCCAAACAGCCCAGCAGCAACGCAATCATGCTGGTGCGCGCACTGCTGTAAAGCTCCTGGGCCGCCTGCTCACGCCCGGCAAAGACCTGTTCTTGCAAGGCCATCAGCTCATCCAGGCTTCGGTAGACCGCCAACTCCGCTGGGATCACCTGGTTCTGCAATTGCCGTGCGGCCTCCTCCGGCTGGTCCGACCTGATCAAGCCCAACACTTCAGTGAACGCTGCCACATAGGCCTGACGATGGCCTTTTAACTGCTTAAACAACGCCTGGCCCTTGGGCAGATAGAGCAAGGGCTCGAGCTTGTCCAGCGCCTCGGTGATGCGCGCCTTGGTGCTTTCAATGGCTTGCAGGGCTTGCTGGTTGTCTTTATTGATCAGCAGATCGCGGGTGTTCCTGGCGTTATCGCGCACGCCGGTGGCAACCAGCATGATCGGCCCAATTTTCGGCCAGTCCTGCTTAACAATGCTCGTGGCTTGGTCTTTCAGCGTTGCCAAGCCGCTCAAGGCGTATAGCACCAGCAGCAATAACGCCACGGGCGCAATGCCAAAGCCGAGCATCATTCGCGTCGCAGTAGTTAATTTTGTCATTAGCAGATCGCTCCCTAACCGAGGTCCATAGCATCGGCCGAAGCCTAGTAAACTTTACCGCTCGCTGCCGATGGCTTTTAATCAGCCGACCTTTTGCCCCAGATGGCTGCGCCCAGCAGCTATTACCCTGATAACGGACAGCCCCCAATGGCCGCAAGTAGCCTGTTTACCCTGATTGATGACATCGCCAGCGTGCTCGACGACGTGGCGTTGATGACTAAAGTGGCGGCCAAGAAAACCGCCGGCGTACTGGGTGACGACCTGGCCCTCAACGCCCAGCAAGTCAGCGGCGTTAACGCCGACCGCGAGTTGCCAGTGGTCTGGGCGGTGGCCAAAGGCTCGTTCAAGAACAAGCTGATCCTAGTGCCGGCGGCGCTGCTGATCGGCACCTTCGCCTCTTGGGCGGTGATCCCGCTGCTGATGCTCGGCGGCGCCTACCTGTGCTTTGAGGGTTTCGAGAAACTCGCCCATAAGTACCTGCACAGCGCCGCCGCCGACGCCGCCCATCATGCGGAGTTGGTCGATGCCCTCAGCGATCCGGCGGTTGATCTGCTGGCGTTTGAGCAAGACAAGATTCGCGGCGCGGTGCGTACCGACTTTATTTTGTCGGCAGAAATCATCGTCATTACCCTCGGCACCGTGGCCGGCGAGCCCTTTATCAAACAGTTCACCGTGCTGGCCTTGATCGCCGTGGTGATGACCATCGGCGTTTACGGCCTGGTGGCCGGCATCGTCAAACTCGACGACGCCGGGCTGTATCTGAGCCGCAAGACCTCCAGCGCCCTGCGCGCCCTCGGCAATCTGTTGCTCCGCGCCGCACCCTGGCTGATGAAAAGCCTCTCGGTGATCGGCACTGCAGCGATGTTTATGGTCGGCGGCGGCATCCTCACCCACGGCGTGCCGGCGGCCCACCACCTGCTCGAACAGCTGGCCAGCAGCGCCGGCAACCTGCCCGCCATCGGCACTGTGCTGGCTGTGTTGACCGCGCCGGTGCTTAACGGCATCGCCGGTATCCTTGCTGGCGCCGTGGTGCTGGCGCTGGTCAGCGGCGTGACGTGGATTGGCGGCGCAATCAAGGCTAAGTAAGCCGTCCATGCGCCGCGCTTAGAGTGCAGCAGTCGGCAGCAATCCGTGCAACTTGTGCGGGTTGCGCTGCATAAACAAACGCACCACCCGCCCGTGATTCACCTCACAGCACAGCAGGCTAATCAGTTTGCCCTGACTGAAAAACACCAGCGCCGGCGCGCCGTTGCACTGCACAAATTGTGCGCCCATCGAGCTGTCGGCCTTGCGCCGCAAACCGTCGAAGAAACGCATGATTTTATCGGCACCATAAATCGGCCGTAACGCCGCCAGCACTATGCCGCCACCATCGGAAAGCAGCTCGGCATCGCCGGCCAACAGCTGCAGCAACCCCTGGGTATCGCCGCTCATGCAGGCAAATAGGCATTGCTGCGCCAGCTGCGCATCGCCCGGATTCGCCTGTGTCGAGCGCTGCGGGCCGAGCCTTTGCTGCGCCCGCTCGAACAATTTGCGGCACGCCGCCGGGCTGCGTTCGACCAGATTGCCCAACTCGTCATAGGGATAACCGAACACCTCGCGCAGCACCCACACCACCCGCTGCAAGGGCGTCAGATGTTCGAGCACTAACAAAAATGCCAGCGATAAAGTTTGCCAACGACCATGCACCTCCTCGGGTGCGGCAGGCAGCGCATCGAGCTGCGGCTCGGGCAGCCAAGGGCCGGTATAACTGACGCGCCGGCGGCTGCGCAGTTGGTCGAGGCAAAGGTTACTGAGCATGCGCGTCAGGTACGCCTGCGAATTGTCTGGCAGCAAACGCAACGCCTGCCAGCGCAACCACAGCTCTTGCAGCGCGTCCTCGCCATCGCTGCGGCTGCCCAGCAGACGATAAGCCAATGCCAGCAAGCGTGGGCGCTCGGCGAGGAACACCGACAAATCACTCATACACACTCCTGCTCAATTGTTGGCGCCACCACCGGCGGACGCGGCCACAGATACAGCCGCCGACCAGAGGCCAGCTCCCAGCGCGGCACCACCCAGACCATGGCGCACAGCAGCCACTTGATCAACGCCGCACGGCGCCCGCCGAGCCAGCGCGGCCGCTCAACGTCATAGGCATCGGTCAGCTGCCAGATGCCATCGCGGCGGCCCAAACTAACGCAACGCATCACATAGGCAAAGGCCAATGGCTGCGTCGGCCGGCCGTGCAGCCAGTCGCCCAGCGCCTCGCCGGCATGCCCACCGGTCGGCATCGCGCTGGCGCAAGAGAGCCGCTGCGTGCGCCCATCGCCGAGAGTCACCGCCGCGCAATCACCGGCGGCCCACGCATTGGCAAAGCCTGTAACCCGCAGATCAGCCGCCACCCGCACTCGGCCATCCGTCGTCAACGGCAGGCCACTCTCGGTCAGCAACGGATTGGCCCGCAGCCCGCCACACCAGAGACGTCGCTCGCAGGCGAGGTAATGACCATCATCCAACCACAGCCCCTGCTCATCCGCAGCGACCACCCGCGCGTTGAACACCTGCACGCCCAGGCGTTGCAACACACGATTGACATGGGCACGACTGGCCGGGCAAAAGTCCGCCAGCGGCGGTGGGCCGATCAGGCTGACCTGCAATTTTGGATAACGCTCGGCCAGTTCGCTGGCGCACTCAACCCCGGCCAGCCCGCTGCCGATCACCGCCAAATGGCCGCCCTGCGCGGCCAACTCACGCAGCTCGGCGGCACGTTGCGCCAGCGGCTGGGCAAAGCTCAACGGCCAGCAATGCTCGGCGCCCGACCATTGCGGCAGTTGGCTGACACTGCCGAGAGCGCAAATAACCCCGTGATAGCTCAAGCTACGCTGGCCCTCGGCCGTCTCCACCAGCACTTCATTAGCCACCGCATCCCATGCCAACACACGGGCCTGGATAAATTCTATCCGCGCCTTCGCCAGCAACGGCGCCAGCGCCGCGCGCTTGACCCGATGCCCCGCCAAGGCTTCGTGCCAGCGGATGCGCTGCTGCAGATACGGCTGATCGCTAATCAGCACGATGCGTGCCTGCGGCGCCTGTTTGCGCAAGCGCGAGGCGGCCATTAAGCCGGCATAACTGCCGCCCAGAATCAGAATCGGAAGGTCGGACATGCTCAGTTTCCTTGAGTAGGTCCAACCAGACGAACAGCCCCATGCGTTTGTGACGTGCGAACCAACAAACACAGCAATACTCCCCGCCGATGCCGCACTAAAGGCCCGCAGATATAAGCGCCATCAGCAAATATCCACCACCCGCCCGCCCATTGCTTAAAGCTGACCCATACTCAGCCAAAGACAAAATTCGAGGTGCGCAATGGCAAAAATCATCAGCCTGTTGCTGGCAACGTTATGCAGTGCCGGCGTGCTGGCCGCCGAGTTGCAGGTGGTGCTGCAGGACGCCAAGGGCCAGCCGCTGAGCGATGCGGTGCTGTGGATCACCCCGAGCAGCGCCCCGAGCAGCGCCGCCAACGACCAGCTCAATGGGCTAATGGACCAGCAAAAACGCAGCTTTGTGCCTTACGTTTTAGCCGTACAACGCGGCACTACCGTGCGCTTCCCCAACTCCGACCCGATCAACCACCACGTTTACTCCTTCTCGCCGGCCAAGCGCTTCGAACTGCGCCTGCATCATCAGGGCGAAGGGGCCCAGGAGGTGCTGTTCGATCACGTCGGGCTGGTGACCCTGGGCTGCAACGTGCATGACTGGATGCTCGGTTTCATCTTGGTGGTCGATAGCCCCTGGTTCGTGCAGACCGACGTCAACGGCCGCGCCCGCTTGCACTACAGCCCCGCCAAGGACCAGCAACTCAATCTTTGGCACCCGCAGCTGGCCAACACCGAAGCCAGCCTGGCCCGGCCAGTGCCTACCAACGGCATGGCGCGGATCAACTTAACCCAGCCACTCAAGCGCGACCCGCGCCCGTCTGTGCCGCGCAAACCAGCCCGGCCGAGACTCGGCGGCGGCGGGTACTTGCCATGAACCTGAGTCTGCGCAACCGCATACTGGCGTTCTTTATCGGCCTGTTGCTGGTGATTTTATTGCTGGTACTGGCGCTGGTGCAGCGCTCGACCTACCAACATACCCGCGAGCAAATCAGCCAGCAGCTGCAATTTGCCCATACGGTGCTGGCCAATGAGCTGCAAGGTCGCCGCCAAGCGCAGAGTGCTCTCGCCGAATTGATCGCCAAAGACTTCACCCTGCTCGGAGAAATCGCCGACCTGATCGACAGCCCCGAGCAACAGGCACAGTCACTGTCGGCCTCGCTGGAGTCCTTTGCCGCCCGCAGTCAGGCTAGTTTCGCCCTGGTCAGCGCGCCCGACGGGCGGATTCTGGCGGGCACCAGTGAGCACCTGCATCCCGGCCAACGTCTGCCCTGGGCGAGCATGCTGCAAGGCAATGAACCCAGCAGCCATGAACAACTGGTGTTGCAGGGTGGTCAGGTCCTGCATATCAATGTCACGCCAATCTTTGCGCCGCGGCCGAACTTGCTCGGCTGGTTGGTAATGGCATTTGTGATTGATGATCGCGCCACCCAGCACTGGGCCGAACTGTCCGGCGCCGATGTGGCGGTACTGGCCGGCCAACCGGGTAACTATCAGGTGCCGGCGACTAATCTGTCGGCCGCCGCCCGTGCGCAACTGGCCAGCAGCCTGTTACCCGCCGACGACGGCGGGCTGCTGCTGGAGTTGCAAGGCCAACAACAGGTGGCCTACCGCGCGCCGCTGGCCGGCACCGATGGCGAGCTGCAACTGCTGCTGTTGCGCTCGCTGTCTGATGCGCTGGCCAGTTACCAACCGCTGCAATGGCAACTGGCGGCGATCATCCTCGCCGCCCTGTTGCTGGCCAGCATCGGCGCCTGGCTGATCGCCAGCACCGTCAGCCGGCCACTCAGCCAGATGGTCGAGAGCGTACGGCGGATCGCCAGCGGCGACTATCAAGCGCGCGTCGCCGAAAATGGTGGCAGCGAAGTTGGCCTGCTGGCCCGCGAGTTCAACCATATGCAACGAGACATCGCCGAGCGCGAGGCGACCATTAGTTTTCTCGCCTACCGCGACCCGCTGACCAGCCTGGATAACCGCAACCGCTTTGTCGCCCGCCTGCAAGCCGCCCTGGCCAATGCCCTGCCCGGCGCCGGCGTGGCGGTGCTGCTGATGGATCTGGACAACTTCAAAGACCTCAACGACACCCTCGGTCACGACGCCGGCGACCAGCTGTTGTGCCTGCTTGGTGAGCGCTTGCTCCAGCACCTGCGCGCCGGCGACGGTCTGGCCCGTTTGGGTGGCGATGAGTTCGCGGTACTGATAGCCCCCGCCGATCCGCACGCGGCATTGGCCGCCGCCCATCACTACCACGAGCTACTGACCGAGCCCTTTGCCGTGCGCGGCATCAGCATGACGCTGAATGCCACCGTCGGCATCGCGCTTTCCCCCGACCACGGCGAAACCGCCGGCAGCCTGTTGCAACACGCGGAAGTGGCGATGTATTGGGGCAAAACCCAGCACAGCGACCTGGCCCTGTACCGCGCCGAACTCGACAGCCATAGCCTGCTGCGCCTGGCGCTGATGAGCGAACTCAAGGGGGCAATTGAGGAGGGCCAGCTGAGCCTGTACTTCCAACCGAAACTGACCATCGCCTCACGCACCCTACTCGGCGTCGAGTGCCTGGTGCGCTGGATTCACCCGCAACACGGCTTTATCGCCCCGGATGAATTTATCCCGCTGGCCGAGCAAACCGGCAACATCTGCGCCCTCACCCGCTGGGTGATCCGCACCGCGCTGGCGCAGATCCGCGTCTGGCAGAGCGAAGGGCTGCAATTGAAAACCGCGGTGAACATCTCCGCCCTCGACCTGCTCAATCCCGATTTCGCCGCCTTTATCACCAGCCAACTGCAAGAGCATCAGGTCGACCCGGCCAGCCTGGTGGTGGAAATCACCGAAAGCGCGGTGATGGCCGACCCGGCCTTGGCCATGCAACAGCTGGAAGAGCTGCGCCGACTGGGGGTGAAACTGTCGATTGACGACTACGGCACCGGCTACTCATCGATGGCGCAACTAAAACGCCTGCCGGTGCATGAACTGAAAATCGACCAGTCCTTCATCAGCGACCTGCTGAGCAACCCCGACGACGAAATCATCGTCCGCTCCACCATCGAACTGGCCCACAACATGGGCCTCAAAGTGGTCGCCGAAGGCGTCGAAACCCAAGCCGTACTGGAACAACTCGACCGCCTCGGCTGCGACATCGCCCAAGGCTACCTGCTGAGCAAACCCCTGGCCCCGGCGGCCTTCGCCGAATGGCTGGCCAAGTGCCCGTGGGCGTTGCCGCGCGGCTGAAATAAGGCGTTGTAGCGGTTAAATGCTGCGACTCTTCCTAGACTGTGGTCGCCGCCGGCAATCCGCCGACGCCTCGGGCACTATGTTCTACGGCCGCTGCAACAGCTGATCACCCACCCGCACCACCGGGCAGTTGGCGATAATCCCGGTCGGCCGCACGCTCACCCGACCCTCCTCCTGCGCTTGCAACAAGGCATCGGCCGAGCGCAACTCGGTGTGCGGGCCGCGCAACCAGCGCACCTCATACACATGCCACAACGGGCTGTAGGCTGGGTCTTGATTGCCCGCCCCCAACGGCAACGGAATCGACGGCAACACACTGGGCTGGCTGCCATCGACAAACTTATAGACTCGATCAAAAGTCGCCAACGGAAACGGCCCCGGTGCATCCGGCAAGGCATTGGCCAGGCGCGGCACATAGTTGGCCTGCATCTTCGCCGCCATCGGCGCATCGGAAATATCCGTGGTGATGTAGTACACCAACTGCCCGTCGTACCAACCCGGCAGCAACGGCAACTCGACCCGCGACAGATCCGCACCGGCGCAACCACCCAGCAACAAAGCACCCAACAACGGCAAAACGAAAAGACGACGCATAAAGTGCTTCCTGGCTTGCGACTGATGACAGTTGAGTCTAGTTGCTGCCGATTGTTACAAGGGGCGTGGTCAGCGCCTCTTTAAGCCGCGCCACAATACCCGCACGCTAAAGAGTGACTTCGCCCTGCGGCGCGGTTTACCCTCGTCGCAAATGTGACTGCCTGCTCAGTTTCACCCGCACTGTCGCTCGGCCAAGGGCTGCGATAGAAGGTCAAAGGAATGCCATGAAACACCAGGACTGGGAACGCGACGGCCAGCAAAACCCCCTACGCGCAAACCGCGACGACGCCCTCAGCGTCAACGACTGGCTGCGCCAGCGGCAACGACCGAAACGCAGCGCCTTTTGGCGCTTCGCCAACGTGCTGGGCGTACTCGGCATCTTGGCCTTGGCGGCTTATCTACTGGCCGAACACAACGGCCTCAATCAACTACTTCACCGTCAAACCCAGGGCCTGCTCAATCCCGCTCCGCCGGCCATAGCCCTAAAACCCATCGACTTGCAGCAACCCATAGCGCCTCAACAGCCGCGCCAGCCGGCCAACGCACGGCCCGATCAGCTGCCACAAAACACCGAGCCAACACCTCGGCGCGGCATGGTCTCCGCCGAATACTTAGCCCAATACCGCGCCGACCAAGCCAACAGCAACAGCGCCCCCGCTCGGCAAAACGTCGAGCGCGATAGCACACTACAACGGATACCCAAATGGGATGGCAACGGCCAATACCTCGCGCAATGGCAATCGATCAATAACCGCATCGACAGCAGTAGTGTTTGCAGCAATCACAAGCGCGGCTCAATCGACTACCGAGGTTGCCGCAAAGCGGCCAAGGTCTATTTTCGCGAACAGTGCCGGGCGTGGAAATTGAGCTGGGAACGTGGCCGAGAAGAACACAGCAAGCAGATGGAACAAAGATATTGCAGCGCGGCTAATGGGTTTAGCCCGATGGGGTAACACAAAGTCAACTAAACATAAAAGGGATAGCAAAATGGCCACTCTTGATAAAAACAGCGTTATCAGCACATGCTTATTTCATATCAACGTAGATAAAAACTCAAAAGAAGAAATCAAAACAGACTTAAACATTTTAGACCTAGAAACATACTTAGAAACTCTCCTAGTAGAAATAAATAGCAAAGAACAAAAGAGATTATTTGAGGTATCAATACAAGACTCAGCATTTAAAACAACAATAACGACCATATCCGCAACATCGAAATTAGATACTGAAAGCATAGGAGAAGCACTTGCAGAAAGGCTACTACAAAAAGAAAAAGACGTATCCATAAAGTATGGCCACTTAAGTAAAAATGACGGCATACATGTAAAAGTAGGAAGTTTTTTACAATTCACCTATACCGAAAATGGAAATTTACGCTATATAGGCGTGAAAGTTGATCACCAAGTAATACTTGACCAAGCCGATTTTAAGAAAAAAACAGGCCTTGGCCTATCAGAGAAAATTTATAAAGCCTTTAAAGTTGAATTTAATGCTGAAAAAAAACCAGAAAATATCTATATATATGACTCCAAATCAAAACTGACGCAATATTGGTGGCACGAATTCCTCGAACTAAAAGAAAAAAACACAGACACGCACAACACTTCAACTGCATCACAGGCCGTCATTTCAAAAATTGCAATATTAAAAAAAGATTTCCCACAGGATCATACAATCCTTAGAAATGCCACCATTGCGGCCTTCAAACAAAACGGCAGTATGGATTACACAAAGTTCATTGACGATAATTTTTTAAATTACACATCAGATAACCCCGAGTTCGAAAAAAAGAAGCCGCAGCTATTAAAAAAACTACATGAACTACCCGAGACAAAAGGCTTTGACACTTTATTTAATCTTGTACCATCAGCAGTACCTTTTAGAAAGACAACCTACAAGCTGTCTCAAGACATTGCGCTGATCATCAAAGATGGCATCGGGAAGTTAGACGAGAAAGTCTGGGCGGAAAGAACTGCAGACGGCCGACACCTTGTAGTGATCGAATCAAATGAGTCACGAAACTTCAAACTCAAAGAAAGAGTGCTTTGAATGATCTCGGTATACTTGAACCATGAAAGGTCAACCGCTAAAAATATCGAAATAAGTGAAAGCCTATCTAGATTTTCACTTAAAATCGAACCACAGGCACATTCATGGCGCTTTATCGAGACTTTCTTATATGAATTAAAAAACATATCACCAAGAGACACATTTGAATTAACTCTAGAAATAGATGGTCATTGCAAAAAAATAAGCGAGTGCTGCAGGGCGGATTTCGCAATAATAGAGGACCACTATAATGAAAACCAAGAAGACTCATCACAAATAGCAGTATACCTGCTCATACGAAAAAACATTATAGAGCAAGAACTTTCAATATATAGCTTACAGGATTTTACTAGAACCTTTTGCGAGCTCGATCTTTTACAAAAAATCAACGCCCTCTCTAGTGTATTTACGGACAGGCTTCACTTCAAAGTATTTGAAATGATTGAGGAGTTCGGAAGCAATACAATAATATTTTCGCAACATACAAATAAATCACCACCACTGACCCCTCTGCAAAGAATAGACAGAGAGAGCAAAATCTCTCTCTTCAAAGAAAATACAACATTCATAAAACTCCAATATACGTTTACTCCCGACGACTTCAACGTCACTATAAAAAATAGCATCCCTCAAGATTTAAAGGACTTCTTTACAAAAGCAAAATCGCTTTACTCCCTAGCCTGCATATCAAACACAACTGAAGTTACCGATGATAAAAAGATACGCTTCAAATTTAACGGATATAAAACATTTACAACTCCGGATAGCTTGCCAGACGAAATAAATGAAAACGCTGATATAGCTTACAAAATTTATGACTGGGCGTACGCTGAAGGCCGGTGCGGAGATAAACTCGGACTCGTCAGAAATATATTCACACTTAACGCACAAAAAAAATATATTGATCTAACGCAATCCACCTGGCATACAATTCAATCAAACTACGAAATATATCTAAAAGACAACATAAGCCAATATCTTGAATTAAAAAGCAAGCTGTTAGAATTCGTAACGGACTTCAACAAAAGAACATTGGAAATAACAGATGCATTCACAAATTCATTTCAAAGCAGCACAATAGGCTTCATCACATTTATCGTAACAGTAGTTGCAGTCAACGGCCTAAAGGATGCAGGCACTGAGAAAATATTCTCAATCGAATATTTATTAATATCATTACTCATCTGCGCCATATCAACCATCTGGATGCTAATTTCCAGATCAGATACGAAAAGCAGGATACATTATTTAAGCACCCAGACAAAAGAAGCAGTGGCAAGCACTTATAAAAATATACTTAGCGAACATGAAATAAATGAAACAATAGATCCTACAATTAGCAGCATAAAATCATATACCGGCGACAGGATTTTTAAATTCACCGCACTATGGATCACCTCTACAATATTATTTATAGCACTGTTTGCCTTTGGCTTTAAATTTACCAACACGGACAAACCAATAGCCGAAGAACAAAAAACATCAAAAACAATACCTGCCGACAACGATAACTTACCAAAAATCTTAGTCCTCAAACAAACGCCACCCAGCAATAATTGAAACGAACAATCGGGGGCAGACTCCGACTTTCAATCCATACGAGTTGCTCTCCTGCTACAACTACTAGCCGTAACATCCACACTGACGCGGCCATTTATTTCGCCCTTACGGCGAGTTACTTTCTCTTTGCTTGCGCGAAAGAGAAAGTAACCAAAGAGAAAGCGCACCCGACATCCGGATCTGGCTACGCCAGACTTCCCTCGCTCCGGCGCTGCTCCGAGGGTCGGCAAGACGGGCCATCCTTGGCCCAACATGCCTCGTTTGGCATCCTGCCAAACGCCCCTCTACGCAACACCTGCGCTCGGCCTCCTGACGGGGCCTTTAGACCGAGTTGTCTGGCAGTTCTTTAATTGCCTTTGACTTCGCCAAATCAAAAACCAACACCCTTCGGGGTCGAGCAAACAAATCCGCGCCGGGACAACGCCCCTTTCAGGAGGCCGAACGGAGTCGTTGCGCAGCGGGTTGAGCGGCAGGATGCCGCGAGAGCTGCGTTGGGCCATGGATGGCCCGTCGCAGCGTGCCCACGGAGCAATGATGGAGTAAGGGTACCCGCCGCAGGCGGGCCGGATGCATGGGGCAAGCCTTTTTGGTTACTTTTGGGGCGACTGCCAAAAGTGACGCGCCGTAAGGGCGCAACGCAGCGAAGCGGAGTAACAGCCGCAGGCTGGCCCGCAGGGCGAGCGCAGCGAGTCAACCAATCATTCAGGCGACCCAGGTGCGGCGTCAGAGTGCTGTATTAAAAACAAAAGCATCGCGGCTAAAGCCCCTCCCACGAAAACCAGCCGCAGGCTGACCCACAGCGAGTCAACCGATCAAACGACGCCGATGCGGCGTTCGGGTGCAGGCATATGCACTGCCGGCAGGGCCGCATCGCGGACAGCAGCCGTTCCCTACGGCTTGCTGCATTTCCCACATCCCTGTGGGTCACAAGTCCGCTCCTACAAAAGCCCGTTCGGGTGACGATGCGGCTGGAGCGCCCTAGGCGCCAGCACCTGCGCCTCGGCCTCTTCACTGACCTTCGGTGAGGAGAAGATCAGGTAGCCATCCTCGACCTTACCAAAGCGCAGTAGAGCCAGGTCGAGCAGGTAGTTTTGGTAGAGCTTCCAGGGCGCCCGGTCGCCCTGCTTGGGCAGTTTGCCGGCGGCGCGCTGGATGTAGCCGGAGGCGAGGTCGAGGAAGGGCGCGTCGGCCACCTCGCCACCGCTGTTGCGCGGGGTGCATTGGCGCATGCCGATGGCGTCCATATGGTTGATCAAACGGCAGAAGTATTCGCTGGAGAGGTCGGCCTTCAGCGTCCAGCTGGCGTTGGTGTAGCCGAACACCACGGCCATATTGGGCAGGTCGCGCAGCATGATGCCGCGATAGCCCATGCTCTGCGCGACATCGAAAGGCTGACCATCGACGGCCACCGCAATGCCACCAAACATCACCAAATCCAGGCCGGTGGCGGTGACTATGATGTCGGCCTTGAGCTCCTGCCCGGAGGCCAGGCGGATGCCCTGCTCGGTGAAGCTGTCGATGTGCTCGGTGACCACCGAGGCCTTGCCCTCGCGCAGCACCTTGAACAGGTCGCCATCGGGCACCGCGCAGACGCGCTGGTCCCAAGGTTTATAATTCGGGCTGAAATGGCGCATGTCAAAGTCTGCCCCGAGCTGACGCTTGGCCTGGCCGAGCAGCAACTTGCGGACGAAATTCGGGAAGCGCTTGGAGAGCTTGTAGAAGACCATTTGAATGGCCACGTTGCGCCCACGGGCCAAGCGATAGACCAGTTTCTCCGGCAGCCAGCGGCGCAGAAAATTAGAGATCCGGTCCTCCCTGGGCAAGCTGGCCACGTAGCTGGGTGAGCGCTGCAACATGGTCACGTGCTTGGCCTGCTCGGTGAGCGCCGGCACCAGGGTAACGGCGGTGGCGCCGCTGCCGATCACCAGCACCTCTTTGCCGCTGTAGTCGCACTCTTGCGGCCACAACTGCGGGTGAATGACGGTGCCCTTGAACAGCTCGCGGCCTTTGAACTGCGGGGTGTAACCGGCTTCGTAGCGGTAGTAGCCGGTGCACATCAGCAGCTGTTGGCAGCTAAAGGTGCGCGGGGTTGGCTCCTCGGCGCATTGCACTTGCAGGGTCCAGCGGGCGCTGGCTGAACACCAGTCGGCCTTGAGCACTTTGTGCTGGTAGCGGATGTGCTGGTCGATGCCGTTCTCGCGGGCGGTCTCGTCTATATAGCGGCGGATCGAGGGGCCGTCGGCGATGGCTTGCGGGTCGCTCCAGGGCTTGAAGTTGTAGCCGAGGGTGTACATGTCCGAGTCGGAACGGATGCCTGGGTAGCGGAATAAATCCCAGGTGCCACCGAGGGCGGCGCGGCCTTCGAGAATCCCATAGCGCTTGCCGGGGCAATGCTTCATCAGGTGATAGGCCGCGCCGACGCCGGAAAGGCCGGCACCGATAATCAACACGTCCAGATGTTCAGTAACCATGCAGGCTCCTCACTCAATGGGCCGCGGCCCGGATGCGCCAGCCTAGCAGCCTGTCGGACTTAGGACTGTCCTACTGCGGAAAAGCCGGACTTGGTCATTTTTCGCGCTCTTTTTCGTTAAAGAGAGCGACTATTCGCCTCAAAAGAGCGCAAAAACTGCCTCAAACCGGTCTTTCCCTCGC
>NZ_JAUYNT010000009.1 GCF_030698175.1 Pseudomonas sp. | reverse complement strand
GCTGGCGGCAATCGCAGGTAACGGGGTGTGCTCCAGGCGCTCGACCTTGCTGCGCACGAACTTGGCTTTCAGACCCAGCTGTTTAGCCGCCAGCAGCAACTCGGGCTTGGCAAACTGCCGGCCGTTGTCGAGGTATTCGTGGGTGAGCTGCTCGGGCGAGGCCGCCACGTTATGAAAGCGTGCGAGCATGACCAGGCAGGCAAGGCCCGTGTCAGCCTCAGCTTGAATAGCCGATTCTGGGTGTTCGTCGTGCATTAGAGTCCCTTCTTGCCAGCATCCGTAGCCGCTGGCCGATGATTCGCCAAATAGAGGTAGCAGGCGAATATGACAGCGGAGTCAGGCAAGGAAGCGCATCGGTGTGCCGGCTATCCCTTGCCTAATAACTAAATCACATCAATAACTTAGCCGAGCAAACTAAACAGCTCATCTCTCAGGGTCAAGGCGCTCGCTCAAAAAGGTGACGCAGCGCATAGCCTCGAACAAGCTGTACCTTAGCTAGACGACAAAGCAGCGAACAATTCTTTATCCGCACTCATGCTCAAGCGACATGCAAATGGCTGGGCAAGCCCATGCAATTGCGCAGTAACGGCTGCAAACAACTTCTGCAGAAAAGCCCAAGCCCGCAGTAAGCGGGCTTGGGCTTTTATATCACTAGCGAACCGAAATCAGGTTACAAACAGATCCATAAAGCGGTTAACCGCCATGGCTTCAAGCCGTGCCTGGTCTTGGCACAGGGCGAAGATTTGCGCGCTGCGCTGAGCGCCAAATCGGGTGGCCAGATTGGTCTTGAACTTGTCTGCCAACAGCGCAATGCCCTCGCCGCGACGGCGGCGATGACCCAGGGGGTATTCGACTGCAACCTGCTCGGTGCTGCTGCCGTCTTTGAAGAACACTTGGATGGCGTTGGCGATCGAGCGCTTGTCGGCTTCCAGGTATTCGCGGCTGTAACGCTCGTCCTCGACCAGCAGCATCTTCTCGCGCAGCTCGTCGATGATCGGGTTGGCGGCGTGGAAGTCGTCTTCATACTGCTCGGCCACCAAGTTGCCGAATGCCAGCGACACGGCGGTCATGTACTGGATGCAGTGGTCGCGGTCGGCCGGATTGGCCAGCTTGCCGACCTTGGCGATGATGCGAATCGCCGACTCCTGGGTGGTGATGACGATCTTGTCGATCTCGTGCAGACGCTCCTTGACCCGCGGGTGCAGGATCACCGCCGCTTCACAGGCGGTCTGCCCGTGGAATTCGGCCGGGAAGCTGATTTTGAACAGCACGTTTTCCATCACGTAGGTGCCGAACTTCTGCGAGAAGCTGAACTCACGCTTGTCCGCAGGTTTGAGTGCCAGATCCTTGTTGGTGTGGCTGAACAGCACGTCGTAGAAACCCCACTGCGGGGCGGTCAACACGCTCGGGATGCCCATTTCACCGCGCAAGGCGATATCGGCCAGACGCACTCCGCGGCTGGAGGCGTCGCCTGCCGCCCAGGACTTGCGGCTACCCGCGTTCGGCGCGTGACGGTAAGTGCGCAGGGCCTGACCATCGACGAAAGCATGGGACAAGGCGGCCAGCAGTTGCTCCCGGTTAGCGCCCATCAGCCTGGCGCAAACCGCAGTGGACGCCACCTTGACCAGCAACACATGGTCGAGGCCGACTCGGTTGAAGGCGTTTTCCAGGGCGATTACGCCTTGGATCTCGTGGGCCATGATCATGGCCTCCAGCACCACACGCATGGTTAGCGGCGCATCGCCCTGAGCAACGCGCTTCTGCGCCAGGTAATCGGCCACGGCCAGAATGCCGCCGAGGTTGTCCGATGGGTGCCCCCATTCGGCCGCCAGCCAGGTGTCGTTGTAATCCAACCAGCGGACCATGCAGCCAATGTCCCAAGCCGCCTTGACCGGATCGAGACGGAAACTGGTGCCCGGCACCCGCGCGCCGTGCGGCACCACGGTACCTGCAACCATGGGCCCCAGGTGCTTGGTGCACTCGGGGAAGCGCAGCGCCAGCAGGCCGCAGCCCAAGCTGTCCAGCAGACAGTTGCGCGCGGTATTCAGCGCCTCTGCAGACTCGATCCGATAGCTCAGCACGTAGTCGGCGATGTCCTGCAGAACCTGGTCATAGCCAGGACGGTCATTCGGCTCAAAGGTGGCAGACATCTTTGTGCTTCCTCCTTGGGGTGTGGAAGAAATCAGGCTTGCCGGAGCGCCCCTTAAAAGGCATCGCCCGGCACGCGCACCCAGCCTTCCATCAGCACCCGAGCGCTGCGGCTCATGATGGCTTTGGTCACCGTCCACTCGCCGTTGACCTGAGTCGCTTCGGCGCCGACGCGCAAGGTGCCGGACGGATGACCAAAACGTACGCTGCTACGCGCACTACCGCCCGCCGCAAGGCTCACCAAAGTGCCCGGAATGGCCGCGGCAGTACCTATGGCCACGGCCGCAGTGCCCATCATCGCGTGGTGCAGCTTGCCCATGGACAACGCACGCACCAGTAGATCGACCTCTTCAGCGGCGATCAGCTTGCCGCTGGAGGCGAGGTAATCCTTAGGCTTGGCGACAAAGGCAATCTTCGGTGTGTGCTGACGCTGGGCCGCCTCTTCCGGCGTCTTGATCAGCCCCATGCGCAAAGCCCCGGCGATACGGATCTGCTCGAACTTCTCCAACGCTTTGGCGTCATTGTTGATCGCCTCGCGCAATTCGGTGCCGACGTAGCCGATGTCTTCGGCGTTGACGAAGATGGTCGGGATGCCTGCGGTGATCATGGTGGCCTTGAGCGTGCCCCCCTTCACAACATCAGCGGGCACCTGAAGATCGTCGATCAGATTGCCGGTGGGGAACATCGAACCGCCCTCGTCCGCGTCATCGGCAGGGGCAATAAACTCCAGCACGATCTCAGCCGCAGGAAAGGTCACCCCGTCCAGCTCGAAGTCGCCCGTTTCCTGGACCTGGCCGTTAGTGACGGGCACATGGGCGATGATGGTCTTGCCGATATTGGCCTGCCAGATACGCACCACACAGGTGCCGTTTTGCGGAACCCGTGCCGGATCGACCAGGCCGGCGTGGAGCGCAAATGCCCCGGCGGCGGTCGACAGGTTGCCGCAATTGCCGGACCAGTCGACAAAGGGTTTATCGATTGAGACCTGGCCGTAGAGGTAGTCCACGTCATGCTCGGGCACGCCGCTCCTGGACAAGATCACGCACTTGGAGGTCGAGGAGGTGGCGCTGCCCATGCCATCGATGTGCGCTGCATAGGCATCGGGGCTGCCGATCACCCGCATAAACAATTTGTCCCGCGCCACGCCTGGTACCTGAGCGAGCTCGGGCAAATCCTGCAGGCGGAAAAACACGCCTTTACTGGTGCCGCCACGCATATAGGTGGCGGGGATTTTGATCTGGGGAACCTGGCTCATAAATTTTTCCTTTGCTCTGACATAGCTTGCGGTTAAGCAGTCTCGTAGGGTGGGTTAGCGGTGCCAGGCCACTGATAATCAGGCATCGCGAGAGTAGCGCACCGCGTAACCTACCAAGCGCATCGCACCGAAGGTGGGTTACGGCGCAACACGCATCGCCGGTACATCGCGATTTGCAGCATGCGCCTAACCCACCCTACGGATTCATCAGCCTACAGTCGCCTCAAGGAAGTCCTGTGCAAAGCGCTGCAGCACACCGCCGGCTTCGTAGATCAACACTTCTTCATCGCTGTCCAGACGGCAGATCATCGGCACTTCGACGCGCTCACCGTTCTTGCGGGTGATGACCAGCGTCATGATCGCGCGCGGGGTGCGCTCACCAATCACGTCATAGACTTCAGTGCCATCGATCGCCAGCGTATGGCGATTGGTGCCGGGCTGAAACTCCAGCGGCAACACGCCCATACCCACCAGATTGGTACGGTGAATGCGTTCAAAACCCTCTGCGGCAATCACCTCGACGCCGGCCAAACGCACGCCTTTGGCGGCCCAGTCGCGGGACGAACCCTGACCGTAATCGGCGCCTGCGACGATAATCAGCGGCTGCTTGCGCTCCATGTAGGTTTCGATGGCTTCCCACATGCGCGTGACTTGGCCTTCCGGCTCGATGCGGGTCAGCGAACCTTTTTGCACTTTGCCGCCGACCACGGCCATTTCGTTGACCAGCTGCGGGTTGGCGAAGGTGGCACGTTGCGCGGTCAAATGGTCACCCCTATGGGTCGCGTAGGAGTTGAAGTCCTCTTCCGGCAAACCCATTTTGTGCAGGTACTCACCGGCGGCGCTGTCCAGCATGATGGCGTTGGATGGCGACAGGTGATCGGTGGTGATGTTGTCCGGCAGCACCGCCAGCGGGCGCATGCCAGACAGCGGGCGTTCACCGGCCAGCGCACCTTCCCAATAGGGCGGACGGCGGATATAGGTGCTCATCTCACGCCAGTCATACAACGGGCTTGGGGACTCTTCAACGGTGCCCAGATCAAACATGGGAATGTAGATTTCGCGGAACTGCTCTGGCTTGACGCTTTCTTTGACGATGGCATCGATTTCTTCATCCGACGGCCAGATATCCTTCAGACGGATTTCGCGGCCATCGACCACGCCCAGCACGTCCTGTTCGATATCGAAGCGGATGGTGCCGGCAATCGCATACGCCACCACCAGCGGCGGCGACGCGAGGAACGCCTGCTTGGCATACGGATGGATGCGGCCGTCGAAGTTGCGGTTGCCCGACAACACGGCCGTGGCGTACAGGTCACGCGCGATGATTTCTTGTTGGATAACAGGATCCAGCGCACCGCTCATGCCGTTGCAAGTGGTGCAGGCAAAACCGACGATGCCGAAACCGAGCTGTTCCAGCTCCGTCAGAAGTCCTGCGTCTTGCAGGTACAGCTCGGCCACCTTGGAACCCGGCGCGAAGGAAGTCTTCACCCAAGGTTTGCGCAGCAGGCCAAGCTTGTTGGCGTTGCGCGCGAGCAGTGCGGCAGCCACCACGTTGCGCGGGTTACTGGTATTGGTACAGCTGGTGATGGCGGCAATGATGACCGCGCCATCCGGCATTTCGCCGGCGGTTTCTGTCCAAGCCCCGGAAACGCCTTTGGCAGCCAGATCACGGGTGGCCAACAGCGCATGGGGATTGGACGGGCCAGCCATGTTGCGACCAACCGTGGACAGATCAAAACTCAACACCCGCTCGTACTCGGCCTGTTTGAGCGTATCGGCCCATAGGCCGGCGGTCTTGGCGTAATTTTCTACCAGCGCCACCTGCTGCGCTTCACGGCCGGTGAGTTTGAGATAGTCGATGGTTTGTTCATCGATATAGAACAGGCCGGCAGTGGCGCCGTACTCAGGGGTCATGTTGGAGATGGTGGCGCGGTCGCCGATGGTCAGGCTGGCCGCCCCTGCGCCGAAGAACTCCAGCCAAGCACCGACGACGCGCTGCTTGCGCAGAAATGCCGTCAGCTGCAAGACAATATCGGTGGCGGTAATGCCGGGCTGGCGCTTGCCGGTCAGCTCGACGCCAACGATATCCGGCAGGCGCATCATCGAGGCGCGGCCGAGCATTACCGTTTCCGCTTCCAGACCGCCAACGCCCACGGCGATTACGCCCAGCGCATCCACATGGGGGGTGTGGCTGTCGGTACCCACACAGGTATCCGGAAAAGCCACGCCGTCACGGGCCTGAATCACCGGCGACATTTTCTCCAGATTGATCTGGTGCATGATGCCGTTGCCGGCCGGAATCACGTCGACGTTCTTGAACGCGGTTTTGGTCCACTCGATAAAGTGGAAACGGTCTTCGTTACGACGGTCCTCGATGGCGCGGTTCTTGGTGAACGCATCCGGGTCAAAACCACCGCACTCAACGGCCAGCGAGTGATCGACGATCAGCTGGGTCGGTACTACCGGATTGACCTTGGACGGGTCGCCGCCCTGCTCGGCAATCGCATCACGCAGGCCGGCCAAGTCGACCAGTGCGGTCTGGCCGAGAATGTCGTGGCACACCACGCGAGCCGGATACCAGGGAAAATCGAGGTCCTGTTTACGCTCGATCAGCTGCTTGAGAGAAGCGGTCAGCGCGGCCGGATCACAGCGGCGCACCAACTGTTCAGCCAGCACACGGGAGGTGTATGGCAGCTTGGCGTAAGCGCCGGGAGCGATGGCATCGATCGCCTCCGTGGTGTCGAAGTAGTCCAGCACGCTGCCGGGCAGGTTCTTACGGTATTGAGTATTCATGCTGCTCATGGTTATGGGCGCTCCTTGAGCGGCACAAACTTGAGGTCCTCAGGGCCGACATAGTTGGCGCTCGGGCGGATGATCTTGCCGTCGATGCGCTGTTCGATGACGTGGGATGACCAGCCCGAGGTGCGGGCGATCACGAACAGCGGCGTGAACATGGCGGTCGGCACGCCCATCATGTGATAGCTGACGGCGCTGAACCAATCGAGGTTGGGGAACATTTTCTTAATGTCTGCCATCACCGATTCCAGTCGCTCGGCAATGTCGAACATCTTGCTGTTGGCCTGCTCGGCGGAGAGCTCGCGGGCCACTTCCTTGATGACTTTATTGCGCGGGTCGGCAACGGTGTAGACCGGATGACCGAAGCCGATCACCACTTCCTTCTTCTCGACCCGGGCACGGATATCGGCCTCAGCCTCATCCGGATTGTCGTAACGCTTCTGGATCTCGAAGGCCACCTCATTGGCACCGCCATGTTTGGGGCCACGCAACGCACCGATGCCACCACAGATGGCGGAATACATATCGGAACCGGTACCGGCCACCACGCGCGCAGCAAAGGTCGAGGCGTTGAACTCATGCTCGGCGTACAGAATCAGTGAAACGTGCATGGCGCGCACCCAGCTGTCACTCGGCGCCTCACCATGCAGCAGGTGCAGAAAGTGCCCACCGATAGTGTCGTCGTCGGTTTCCACCTCGATACGCTTGCCGTTGTGGCTAAAGTGGTACCAATACAGCAGCATTGAGCCCTGGCACGCCATCAGCTTGTCGGCGATGTCACGGGCGCCCGGGTGATTGTGATCGTCTTTCTCCGGGGCCAGGCAGCCCAGCACAGAAACGCCGGTACGCATCACATCCATCGGATGTGCCGAGGGTGGCAGTTGCTCCAACGCGGCTTTCAAAGCAGCCGGCAGACCACGCAGCGCCTTCAACTTGGTTTTGTAAGCAGCCAGTTCCGCCACGTTCGGCAATTTGCCGTGGACCAGCAGGTGGGCGATTTCCTCGAACTCGCAGCTAGTGGCGACATCGAGAATGTCATAGCCACGGTAGTGCAGATCATTGCCGGTGCGGCCAACGGTACACAGGGCCGTGTTGCCGGCAGTCGTGCCGCTCAGGGCAACTGATTTCTTGGGCTTGAAGCCCGACGCGGTGGTCTCTTGAATTGCGCTCATCGCGGGTATCTCCTGGTCAAATCCGGTTAGGTGTTTCTTGTTGTATGCAGGCTGCCTCGTTGGGCAGCCGGCTAGCCGGTTACTTCTTGGCGGCGAACAACGCGTCGAGGCTCTGCTCGAAGGCGTGGTAATTAATGCGCTCGTACAGTTCCATGCGGGTTTGCATGGTATCGATCACATTCTTCTGGGTGCCGTCGCGACGAATCGCGGTGTAGACGTTTTCCGCCGCCTTGTTCATGGCGCGGAACGCCGACAATGGATAGAGCACCAGGGACACATCGGCGGCGCGCAGTTCTTCGGTGGTGTACAGAGGCGTCGCGCCAAACTCGGTGATATTGGCCAGAATCGGCGCTTTCACCTTGGCGGCAAACAGCTTGTACATATCCAGCTCGGTGATCGCCTCAGGGAAGATCATGTCGGCGCCGGCTTCAATACAGGCCGCCGCACGATCCAGGGCCGACTGCAAGCCTTCCACCGCCAGCGCATCGGTGCGCGCCATAATCACAAAGCTGTCGTCAGTGCGGGCATCGACGGCGGCCTTGATGCGGTCGACCATTTCCTGCAGGGAGACGATTTCTTTATTCGGACGATGGCCGCAGCGCTTGGCGCCGACTTGGTCTTCGATATGAATGGCCGCGGCGCCGAACTTGATCATCGACTTAACGGTGCGCGCGACGTTAAACGCCGAGGAGCCAAAGCCGGTATCCACATCCACCAGCAACGGCAGATCGCAGACATCGGTAATCCGTCGCACGTCGGTGAGCACATCGTCCAGCCCAGTGATACCTAAGTCCGGTAAGCCCAAAGAGCCGGCTGCCACGCCACCGCCCGACAGGTAAATCGCCTTAAAACCGGCGCGCTGGGCCAGCAAGGCATGGTTGGCGTTAATCGCGCCGACCACCTGCAACGGCCGCTCATTGGCGACCGCATCACGAAAGCGTTGGCCGGGGGTACTTTTGACTGAACTCATGACTCAGCTCCTGGTTTGGTGGGCTTGATGGCCGCACCTTGGCTGGCGTTAGCGCCTTTATAGTGGCGTTCGATATTGCGCTTGGAAGCACCGATGTGACGGCGCATCAGCAGCTCGGCCAGCTCACCGTCACGGTCAGCAATGGCATCGAGAATTCGGTGGTGTTCGGTGAAAGCTTGACGCGGACGATTGGGCACCACTGAGAACTGAATGCGGTACATGCGCACCAGTTGGTATAGCTCGCCGCAGAGCATTTGCGCCAAGGTGCGATTGCCGCTGCCCTGGATGATGCGATAGTGGAAATCGAAGTCGCCTTCTTGCTGGTAATAACCAACACCGGCCTGAAACGCCGCGTCTTGCTCGTGGGTCTCGAGCACCCGCCGCAATTCGGCGATCTCGGCGACACTCATGCGCTCGGCGGCCAAGCGACACGCCATACCTTCGAGGGACTCGCGAATCTCATACAGCTCAATCAGCTCGGCATGGCTTAACGACACCACCCGCGCCCCCACATGGGGCACCCGCACCAACAAGCGCTGGCCTTCTAGCCGGTGAATCGCCTCGCGCAACGGGCCCCGGCTAATGCCATACACCCGCGCCAGTTCTGGCTCAGAAATCTTACTGCCGGGGGCGATCTCACCTTTGACTATAGCCGCCTGAATCAGCCGAAACACCTGCTCAGCGAGGGTTTCCGCATCATCTTGCAGGCTGCCTGTTACGTCGCTAATCACTTGCATAGTGTCGACACCAAATCACTTAACTGAGCAAAAATTAGCCTTTAAGCGCTTATACGTCAACAAAAAACAACATATTGTCGACAGTAACGTTTTCATGGGAACCCTTAACAACTCATGCAAAACCATTGAAATCACCTCTAAGTGCCTGTCACCGCTGAAAAAGCCCATGTTAGAATGCAACCCTTTGGTGTTTCAGCTACCAAACCGGCTACGGCGCTTAAGCTGCTAGAATCAAGCGCTTGCCCCACCTACAGCTTTCGCAAACATGCGCCCTAAGCTGCCTAATTTTTACCGTTATTGGACTTATGACTCTCAAGCTCCCAACCATTTTGCTTAGCCTGTTGGCATTACCGGGTTTTAGCCTCGCCGCAGACAAACCCATTTTTGGCTTGAATGAGTACGCCCAACTGGTCGGTCTTGATCTTGAAGTCGCCGCCAAGCTGGATACCGGCGCCAAAACCGCATCCCTCAGCGCCCGCGACATAAAACGCTTTAAGCGTAACGGCGAAACCTGGGTGCGCTTTTATCTAGCCATTGATGCGGCCCACGCTCACCCGATCGAGCGGCCGCTGGCACGCATTAGCAAAATCAAACGCCGGGCTGGCGATATTGATCTTGAAGAAGGCAAAACCTACACCCCTCGCCCGGTGATCGAACTGGCCATTTGCATGGGCAAAACCCTGGGCAAGATTGAGGTCAACTTGACCGACCGCAGCGCCTTTCAGTATCCATTGCTGATTGGCTCTGAAGCCCTGAAACACTTCGACGCCCTGATTGACCCCAACTTAAAATACGCAGCAGGTAAACCTGCCTGTGCCACTGCCGCTCTCGCTGCCGAGTAATTCACATGCGCTCTCTTAACCTGCATTTGAAAGTCCTTATCACCCTGTTGGTGGCGCTGGGCATTCTAGTTACGGCCTATCAGATTTTTATTCTCGGCATTCCGGTCACCACCGACGAAACCGATTACCTGTGGAACGTCGACGCCAAAGTCGAATTTCAAGCCAACCCGCGCGATCCGGTGAAGGTGCAGATGTTCGTGCCGCCCCTGAACCAAGACTACGTCAGCCTTAACGAGAGCTTTATTTCCAATAACTACGGCGTCGGCATCAACCGTACCGACGGCAACCGCAAGGTCACCTGGTCGGCCCGTCGCGTCAGCGGCAACCAAACCTTGTATTACCGCCTGGTGCTGACCAAGCGCTACAGCGGTGAAAAACCCAAGGCCAAGGGGCCGATTTTCCGTGAAAGCATTGCCGTCGAAGGCGCCGAGAAAGTCGCCGCCGAAGCGCTGCTGGCACCGATCCGCCAGCACTCAGCCGACGTCGAAACCTTCATCACCGAAACCATTCAACGGGTTAATAACAAGAGTGACGACAACGTAAAATTACTCTTTGCCGGCAATGAATCGATCGGCAACAAAGCCCGCATCATCGAACTGCTGCTGTCGATTGCCCACGTACCCATGGAGCGGGTGCACACTATTCGCTTGGTGGCCGATCAGCCGCAAAATCCAGAGCTGTGGTTGCGCAGCTTCAATGGCAAGGACTGGCTGTACTTCAGCCCAGAAACCGGCGAGCAAGGCTTGCCGAGCGACCGGATGATCTGGTGGACCGGCGATGAAAGCCTGATCAACGTTGAAGGCGGCAAAAAACCAAAAGTGACCTTCAGCCTCAGCAACAGCGAGATGAATGCCATCCAGCTAGCCAAACGCACCGACGCCAATACCGACGTCAACTTCCTCGAATACTCGCTCTACGGCTTGCCGCTGCAAACCCAGCAGACTTACCAGATTCTTATCGTGTTGCCACTCGGCGTGCTGGTGATTTTGATTCTGCGTAACCTCGGCGGCCTGCAAACCCTCGGCACCTTTACCCCGGTACTGATTGCCTTGGCGTTTCGCGAAACCCAGCTGGGTTTTGGCATCATGCTGTTTACCTTAATCACCGCCCTGGGCCTGTCCTTGCGCTCCTACCTTGAGCATCTAAAGCTGCAAATGCTCCCCAGACTCTCGGTGGTGCTGACCTTTGTGGTGATACTGATTGCCGTCATCAGCCTGTTCAGCCACAAACTTGGCCTGGAACGCGGCCTGTCGGTATCGCTGTTCCCGATGGTGATCCTGACCATGACCATCGAACGCCTGTCGATCACCTGGGAAGAGCGCGGTGGCGGCCATGCCTTCAAAGTCGCCCTCGGTACCTTGGTTGCAGCGACACTGGCTTACCTGCTGATGAGTATTCCGGAGGTGATCTACTTTATGTTCACCTTCCCGGCGGTGCTGTTGATCATGGTCGGCTTCATGTTGGCAATGGGACGCTATCGCGGCTATCGCCTGACCGAGCTGTTTCGCTTCAAAGCCTTTTTGAAGGATTGAGCCATGATCGGCCTCTGGAAACGTTGGAAAGCCCTCGAAGCCCGCGGCATCATGGGCATCAACAGGCGTAACGCCGACTACGTGCTTAAGTACAACAAACGCAGCCTGTATCCGATTGTGGATGACAAAATCATCACCAAGATGCGGGCGATCGAAGCCGGCATTCACGTGCCGGAAATGTACGGAATTATCTCGACCGAGAAAGAGATCGATAACCTCGGCAAGATCATCGAAGGGCATCGTGACTTTGTGATCAAGCCGGCTCAGGGCGCCGGCGGTGATGGCATTCTGGTGATTGCCGACCGCTTTGAAGGCCGCTATCGCACGGTTTCGGGCAAGCTGATCAGCCATGAAGAGATCGAACATCAAATCTCCAGCATCCTTACCGGTCTGTATTCACTCGGTGGTCATCGCGACCGCGCACTGATCGAATACCGCGTCACCCCTGACCAAATCTTCAAAAGCATCAGCTACGAAGGCGTACCCGACATCCGCATTATTGTGCTGATGGGCTACCCGATCATGGCCATGTTGCGCCTGCCAACGCGCCAATCCGGCGGCAAAGCCAATCTGCACCAAGGCGCTATTGGTGTTGGCGTTGACCTGGCCACTGGCCTGACATTGCGCGGCACCTGGTTGAATAACATCATCAGCAAACACCCCGACACCACCAACGCAGTGGATGGTGTGCAGCTACCGGGCTGGGATGGCTTTATGCAGCTGGCCGCCGGCTGCCATGAGCTGTGCGGTCTTGGCTATATTGGCGTGGACATGGTGCTGGACCAAGACAAAGGCCCGATGATCCTCGAACTCAACGCCCGCCCCGGCCTGAACATTCAGATCGCCAACGACTGCGGCCTGACCCTGCGCGCGCATGCAGTGGAAGCCCGGCTGGCCGAACTGGAAAAACAAGGCCTCAAGGAAACCCCGCAAGAGCGTGTGCGCTTTGCTCAAGAGTTATTTGGGCATGTACAACCGGCCAGCATCTAGTCGTTGATAGACTTTAATCTTGGCTGTGTCCCAGTTACGTGTTGCAGGCAGGTCGTAGGATGCGGTTGAGCGCAGCGATACCCATCACCGCGTGCGAAGCGTTGCACGTACTCCATGAATTCAGGCTGGCTGCTGCGTGCGGGGATGGCTGGACTGATTACCGCTGGATGAGCTATGGGTATCGCTAAGCTCAACCCATCCTACAAAAAGCTGCTACCGGTTCAACACGTAACTGGGACATAGCCTTTAATTTGGCCGTATCTGCGTTAGCGGTTGCAACGCCAACTGTAGGAGCGCTGCGGCTCGGCTCACCCCATAACGAACACATAACCTTAATTTTCGCGCCGAATGGTCGCCCTGACTGCGGGTTTGCCCACCAAGCGCGCAACGCCAGTGCCAGTGCCAGTGGCGATGAAACGCTTCAACGGCGAATTCTGCCGCAGACCGCAGCGCCTAAATGAACCTATGCTCCTCATCTCCCAGCAAGCCACTGAGCCCACCCAATTTGGCGCGCGTATCGGCGCGGGCATGCAATTTATTGCGGGCGGCCTCGGGCAAATCAGTGTAGCGAATGACCCCGCGATTCACCAGCACATCGACCAAGTCTTCCAGCACCCGCACCATTTCAAGGTCCGAGTTTTTTAACTTCGACAGCCGCTCATGCACGTCCTCGCGCATGGCTAACCAGGCATGCAACTCTTCATCTTCGACCGCCAAGGCTTCTGTCATATCCGCAAAGGGCGCGCGCTCCACCCGCAGCAAACGCCCATCAATATCACGTTGCACATAGACCATGCTGCCTCCTGCAATCTTCCATAAAAAAGCCCGCCACCCCACAAGGTTAGCGGGCTAACTGCCTTAGTGCCGTTTAGGCGGCGTCCACCTTCAGTGCATTGTCATTGAGCAATCCGTTGATTATGGTCGCCGCATCGTTGCTGGCGTAATAAGCGCCACTGGACAGATCCACGCCATCCAACACTATCTGCTGCACCACAGCGCCACCAGCCGTTTCACTGACATCAATGGTGGTACTGGCGGTAAACGTGAAGCTCAGATAGTCATCCAACTCATTGCCATCGGGAGTGCCAGAGAGACCGCTCAGCAACTGCGACAGATCCAACGCATCGGAATTACCGCCCGCCACTCCGGGAGTCTCAATAAAGAAGTCGGTCACGTGATCAACGTCGATATTTGCATCGGCATCCGCAGAGTTCCACACGAAGGTGTCTTTTCCCGCACCGCCTGTCAGCGTGTCATCGCCCAGCCCGCCAATCAGCAGATCATCACCACCGAAACCGAGCAAGCTGTCGTTGCCACTGCCACCCAGCAACACTTCATTGGCGGCAGTGCCGCTGAGGGTGAAGCCGGTGGCCTCGGCGCCAGTGCCCTCGATAGTGACGCTGAAGCTGGTGGTGGCGATCGGGTCGCCGTCGCCGTCCGTCGCGTTCAGGTCGAAGCTCAGGACGGCGTCATCCGGGAAGATCTCCTCGGTCACGGTGATCGACAGCAGGCGGTAATCGTCGCCGCTAGCCGCCCCCAGGCGCAGCTCATCGAAGCCACTGGCCAGGATGGCGGCCTCCGACCCAAAGGTGTAGCTCATGGTGGAACCCGCAATCGGATCCAGGATGTCGAACTCCGTATTGTCGCCCTCGCCGGTGCCGGCCGGCGGAACCCAGGTGCCCGAGGCGATTAGCACGCCTGCGTTAAACACCGCCCAGGTCAGGATATCGCTGGTGCTGAGTTTGTTCAGGGTAAAGCCGGTGTTGATCACATCGGAGTTAAAGGCCACCTTCATCAACTCGCCGCCGTTGATCAGATTATTGTCGATGCCCATACCGTTGCTGGACGAGTTGACGCCGCCTGTACCGGGACTGGTAGCCAGCTCGGTGAAGGTGGCGGTGATGCCGTTGATCGCCAGTGCCAGGCTGGTCACCGGCCCGCCTGGGGTCAGGCCGAGCAGGGATTTGGTGGTTTCAACCGTCGGGCTGGGGGTAACCAGCTCGAAGTCGTAGCTGGCATCGGGGTTCATTGTCAGGATAAAGAAGATGTCACCGGTGGAGTCGACCGTTGCGGTGAGCACAGACGAGCCGTCCAGATTATCCACAGTGCTGTAGCTGATGTACTCATTAGGCTCGATGCCTGACAGATGGAAGGCACCGAAACCATCGGCACCGAAATCGATGTCGCTGAGACCGTGGAGCGTGCGTGCAGGGTCATCCAAACTGGCAAAGTTGCCCATGATGCCGTCCTGAATTGCATTCAGCACCGGGCCGTCGTCGCGGAACACGATCGAACCGCTCAGGTCCAGGCTGACGTCATCGACGTCACCGTCGCGGTCGGTAATGGTCGCGGTCAAACTCAGGCTGCCGGCATCCGGGCTAATGGGTTCGTTCGGGTCCAGGCTTGGGTGTTCAATCGCCCGCACCTGGTCCAGGGTCACGGTGCTGCCGAGCACGCTGAGGCTAAAGGCCACGGCGCCAAACTCGCCACCGACCCGGCCTTCGACGCCAGTCGCGGTGTTGTACAGCAGGATGTCGCTGCCGGTGGCGGTGTCATCCAGGCCACTGTCGGTGCCATCGCTGGTACTGACGCTGTAAACCGTACTGCCAGCAGCGTCCGCGCCATAGCTGCCACTGAAGGCACCCGACACATCGACGCTGTCGTTGGTGGCGAGGACGGTTTCATCCACTTCCAGGCCAACATCGGCTTCTTCCACCAGGCTGATCGAGGGGCCGTCGTCGCGGAACACGATCGAACCGCTCAGGTCCAGGCTGACGTCATCGACGTCACCGTCGCGGTCGGTAATGGTCGCGGTCAAACTCAGGCTGCCGGCATCCGGGCTAATGGGTTCGTTTGGATCCAGGCTTGGGTGTTCAATCGCCCGCACTTGATCCAGGCTCACGCTGCTGCCGAGCACGCTGAGGCTAAAGGCCACGGCGCCAAACTCGCCGCCGACCCGGCCTTCGACGCCGGTCGCGGTGTTGTACAGCAGGATGTCGCTGCCGGTGGCGGTGTCATTCAGGCCACTGTCAGTGCCATCGCTGGTACTGACGCTGTAAACCGTGCTGCCAGCAGCGTCCGCGCCGTAGCTGCCGCTGAAGGCACCCGACACATCGACGCTGTTGTTGGTGGCGAGGACGGTTTCATCCACTTCCAGATTGATATTTGTTTCTTGCACAGGACTGATCGTCGGGCTGTCATCATCGACGTTGATCAGCAGGCTGCTGTCGGCATGGTCGCCATCGCCGTCGGTCACCCGGTAGTTCAGGGTGAGGCTAAGATTATTCTCGTCATCCCCCACCGAATGCGCGATCGACGTGTTCTGGACCACTGCATAGGCGCCCGTGGCGGTGTTCAGCGTCACGGTCAGCACCGTCACACCCAACTGTTTGATCAGCAGATCATCGCCCGACGTCTCGTAAGTGAAGCCCTCCGGTGCGCCGGTGGTCAGCCATACCACCGAGCCCGCGCTGTCGGCACCGAAACTGTGCCCGAGGGTGCCACTGGCATTGACCCCATCAGCGTCGTCACCAATACCGCCAGGGTTACCGGCTACCAGCGCATCGTCGTCCAATTGCACCAGCACATTCTCAAATCCTGTCGGACCATCATCATTAATCAAAATCGTCAAAGGCGCTGCCGGTGAAATATCGCCATCGGTATCCACAACCCGTACGGCAAAGGTTTCGGCGACCTGATCGTCCGCCCCGGTGGCGTCGGGATTACTGTGGTCGACAGTGTTGACCGTGATGCTGTAGACCCAATTGCCTGCGGTATCGAAGGTCAGGGTGCCGTATTGCCCCGCAACGGTTGCGCCAGCGGTGATGTCAATCCAGTCACCCGCAATATTTTGCACTTGCAGCTGCGCTTGCACGGCGGAAATGCCGTCTGGAGAAGTAATAATCAATTGGCCTGAGGTCGTCTCGGCAGGGCTCGATGGGTTGCTGCCAGTCGCCAGTGCCTCCTCATCAACCAGTCCAGGGCCGACCACGACTTGACCTTCGGAATCGTGATAAATGACTTCTATGACAGGCGTGAAGTCCGGCGCTATAACTGCGGCAAGCAGAGGGGCGCCGGCAGGTTCAGCGTCCGGAAACTCCGGCGCAGAGCTAATAGGGCCAGTGGGATAGCCGATGGTTGGGTCGACCACCTCGCCGGTTTCACCCAGCAGCACGAAGGAGTGCCCGCCGCCGGCACCGCCCGCGCCACCCGCACCGCCAGCACCGGGGCCGGCTGCGGTGGCTTCACCGAGTTGGGTCGGGTCTACGCCAGCCTCGATGGCCGCCTGCAGTTGTTGCACATCGGTCAGTGCTTGCTGACTGGGGGCGGCAGTAGCTGCTTGGGCAGCGGTATCAGAGGGGCCGCCGTGGGCCTCGACGAGGATCTGGGAGTCGAGCAGCTGACTGCTGCCACGCCCCAACGTTAACTCGCCACCGCCCGTGAGGGTAATGGCAATAGACCCTTCAGCGCCTGTTACCACCTGTTCACCGGCATATACGCGATCACCTACGGCCAAGGGCCGGCGCGCTCCATCGCTCGCGACTGCGAATGCTTCGCCTACTACTTGTCTGACGACACCGATTAACGTAGCCATGAGCCCATCCTCCGCACTACAACTGCCGACCCGCGTCGACACATCGCTTAAAAGGTCAATGCACTTTTAAAGCGCCGTAGGCATGCGAAGAACAAAACTGACCGAGATGGAACAACGCGGCAGCATCCAAATATCCGGCGACAAAAAAATATCGCTCAAGCCACATCGTACTACTCCACCAGATACATCCCCGCCCTTTGCGCGCACAGCGTGCACAACCACCAAATCTGGCCACGCAACAGAACTAACGCCCAATAACGTGGCGACTAGAGAAAACAATGTGCTGGTTTTCACAGACTGCATAAGAATTTTTCTTCATATCCCTTGGTTCAAAATTTTCTTAGCCCGGTCAAAAAATGTTCTTAGCTGTGTAGTTACAGGCTTGCATCAGTTACGCGGGCAAGATCGTCATTAGTTTGACGAATGAAAGACACCCGCACACTAGGAGAACCCCCATGCGCCGTTTGAACCCTCTCTGGAGTTGCACTCTGCTGGCCATCAGTTGCTCGCAAGTACAGGCCATGACGCTGAGCGATGCGATCCAAAGCACAGTCGAGACTCATCCACAAATCCAGGCCAGCCAGAACGCCAGGCTGTCAGCCAATGAAGAGGTCAAGGTTGCTAAAGGCGGCTATCTACCCAGCGTTGATGTGCTGGCAGGTTACGGCCGGCAAAATTCCGACAGCCCTACCACTCGCGGATTAACGGGCCATAACACTGAAACCAACACCTATGGCACCTCCGAACTGCGCTTACGGCAGATGCTATTTGATGGCTTTAATACCCCTAACGAAGTCGCTCGTACCGAGGCCGTGGTCAATTCCCGCGCCTACTACACCCTGGGCACTGCCGAGGCCTTGGCTTTACGCACTGTTGAGGTTTACCTCGACGTGCTCAAGCGCCGCGAGATGGTGACCCTGGCCACCAACAACCTGCAGGCGCACTTGCGCATGAACGACCAAATATCGCTGCGCAGTGAAACCGGGGTGGGGCGTACCGCCGACTCGGATCA
Organism: Pseudomonas sp.; assembly: GCF_030698175.1. Lineage (GTDB taxonomy): Bacteria > Pseudomonadota > Gammaproteobacteria > Pseudomonadales > Pseudomonadaceae > Aquipseudomonas. The sequence continues at coordinate 77,440 of NZ_JAUYNT010000009.1, read as the reverse complement.
AGCTGAAGCCCGCTTGGCGTTGGCGCAAAACAACCTCTACACCGAGCAAGTCAACTTGGCCGATGCCGAGGCTAACTTTCTGAGTGTGACCGGCCGTAAGGCTGACGACCTGGTCTCGCCTGCCAGCGCCAAAAGCTCAATGCCGGCCGACATCGCCGGCGCCCGGCAAGCCGTAACCAGCAATAACCCACTGCTCAAATCGGCCCAAGCCGACATCCAGGCCGCCGAAAAACAATACGAATCGGCCAAAGCTCCGTTTTATCCACGCTTCGATGCGGAGCTCAGCACCAATGCGGACAACGACATTCAAGGCGAGCAGGGCCATGTGAATGGCTGGAAAGCTGGGATCGCAATGAACTACAACCTATTTAACGGCATGCGTGACAAAGCGCGCTTGCAGTCGTCCGCCTACAAAATCAATGAGGCCATGGACATCCGTAACAACGCCTTGCGCGAGCTCAACGAAAACCTCGCCCTGGCCTGGAACGCGATGGAGAACGCCCGCCTGCAAACGCCCAAAGCACGCGATTATGCCGACTACTCGGCGCGCGTACGTGAGGCTTATCAGCAGCAATTTACCCTCGGCCAACGCACCCTTCTCGATCTGCTCGACAGTGAAAACGAGCTGTTCACCGCTAACCGTCGTTACACCGAGGTGCGCTACACCGAAGAGTTTTCAATGTACCGGGTGATCGCCGCCACCGGTGACTTGCTGCGCCAGCAAAATATTGCGCTGCCGGCAGAGGCGGTAGCCATGAGCGACGTAAACAATCAGGCGGCTCTACCCGACATGAAGTAAGTCCAAGGAGCAGTAGCCCTTGACGACCATGGAACGCGCAGGCCCAGCGGGTGACCCACGGCTTAGCCACGATGACCCGCTACTCGATGGATTGTTGATTCTGTGCAAACTGCACGACTGCCCCGCCAGCCGTGCCAGCTTAACCGCCGGCCTGCCCCTGCCCGAGCAGCGCTTGACGGCCGAGTTACTGCCCCGCGCCGCCGCTCGCGCCGGTCTGCAAGGGCGACTATTAAGGCGTGACCTAAGCGCCATCTCGCCACTCAATCTGCCGGTTTTACTGCTGCTAAAAAACGGCCGTAGCGCGGTGTTGCGCAAATGGGGGGCAAAACAACAGGCGCTGTTACTACCGAGTGAAACCGACGGCGGCGAGCAATGGGTCAGCCTTGAGCAATTGACCGTCGAATACAGCGGTCAGGCCTTGTTTGCCCGCCCTCGGCATGAACTGGATGAAGCCCGCAGGCCGTTAATACCCAGGGTTGAGTCCTGGTTTCGTGACACCCTCAGGTTGTCACGCGGGTTGTATGGCGATGCACTGTTGGCCAGCTTGCTGGTCAATTTACTCGGCCTTATGGTGCCGCTGTTCGTGATGCAAACCTATGACCGTGTCGTGCCCAACCAAGCCTTATCAACCCTTTGGGTGCTGGTCATCGGCCTGTTTGTCGGTACCGCCTTTGAGCTGCTGCTGCGGGTGCTGCGCGCGCATTTGCTCGACACTGCCGGCAAAAAAACCGACGTATTGCTCTCCGCCACCTTGTTTGAGCGCATCACGGGGATGGCGATGACTGCCCGGCCGGCGACGGTCGGCGGTTTTGCCCAAAGCATTCATGACTTTCAGGGCCTGCGTGAGTTTTTGACCGCCGTCACCCTGACCAGCCTGATCGACCTGCCCTTTACCGTGCTGATGCTCTTGGTCATCGGCATGCTCGGCGGCCCACTGGTGATTATTCCGCTACTGGCATTTCCCATTACCGCAGTGTTTGCACTGATCATTCAGTCGCGCCTGCGCGATACCGTGCAACGCAGCCTGACCCTTGGCGCCGAACGTCAGGCGCTGCTGATCGAAACCCTCGGCGGGCTAGAAACCCTCAAGGCCTGCAGCGCCGAAAGCGAGCGACAACACAAGTGGGAAACCACCCATGGCGCACTGACACGCCTGGATACTCACGCGCGTTTTCTCTCGGCACTGGCCATGAATGGCACGCTGTTTTTACAACAGTTTGCCGGCATGGCCACCATAGTGGCCGGGGTTTACAGCATCACGGCAGGCGATCTGAGTGTTGGCGCCTTGGTCGCCTGTTACATGCTCGGCAGTCGGGTGCTCGCCCCCCTTGGGCAGATCGCTGGATTGATTACCCGCTACCAACAAGCCCGGCTCACGATGAAAAGCACCGACGCCTTGATGACCCTGCCGCAAGAGCGCCAAGCCAAGCAGCGGCCACTGGAGCGCACCCACCTGAAAGGCGCGCTGGACGTCCGCCAAGTGAGCTTTCGCTACCCCGCGCAAAGCACACCAGCCCTGGCCACGGTTAATTTTCACATGAGCGCTGGCGAGCACATCGGCATCATCGGCCGCAGCGGCTCGGGCAAGAGCACACTGGCGCGGCTGATCATGGGTTTCTACGCCCCCGAAAAAGGCCAACTGCTGCTTGACGGACTGGACCTGCGCCAGCTCGACGTCGCCGACCTTCGTCACCAAATCGGCTACGTCGCCCATGATCTGCCGCTGTTGGCCGGCAGTTTGCGCGACAACCTGACCCTCGGCGCCCGCTATGCGAGTGACGAGCGCATGCTCGAAGTCGCCGAGATGACTGGCGTCAGCGAACTTGCCCGGCAACATCCGCAGGGCTACGACCGCCCGGTTGGCGAGCGCGGCCAACTGCTTTCCGGTGGCCAGCGCCAATGCGTACTGATGGCCCGCGCCCTGCTGCTTGATCCACCCATCCTGCTGTTCGACGAACCCACCAGCGCGATGGACAACACCACCGAAGAAATACTGCGTAGCCGTCTGCACAACTGGGCGCACAACAAGACCTTGCTGCTGATTACCCACCGCACCTCCATGCTCAGTTTGGTCGACCGCCTGATAGTGCTGGATAACGGCCATATTGTTGCCGACGGTCCGAAAGAGGCCGTAATCGATGCCTTGCGCAAGGGCCGTGTCGGCCCGGCCGCAACTTAGGACGACGATGATGGAACTGGGCCAATCCATGCGTAGCTACTTCAGCAAGCTCGGACAAAACCAGCCCGACACCGAGTTTATGCCCGAAGTTGACGGCAGCCTGCTTGAAGACTCGCCAAAACTGACCCGCATCACCGTCTGGCTGACCTGCCTGTTACTGATCGCGGCATTAGTCTGGGCCAAATTTGCGGTGCTTGAAGAAGTCACCATGGGCGAAGGCAAAGCCATTCCCTCCAGCAAAATCCAGGTCATTCAAAACCTTGAAGGCGGCATAGTGGCGGAAATATTCGTCCGCGAGGGTCAGTTGGTAGACAAGGGGGATGTGCTGTTGCGTCTCGACGACACGCTGTTTATCTCTAACCGCGGTGAAAGCGACGCTGATCGCATGGCCTTAACCGCACGCCTGGTGCGCCTGCAGGCCGAAGCCGAAGGCAAACCGTTAGAGATGCCAGCCGAGATCAGCAGCAAGGCGCCACAGTTGGTCGAAGACGAACTGGCTCTCTACAACTCCCGACAGAATCGCCTGCGCAGCGAGCAGCGCACCCTCAACGAGCAACTTCGGCAAAAAACCCAAGAGCTGGCGGAGTTCAGCTCTAAACAGCAGCAATACCGTTCCAGCCTCGGGCTTATTCAGCAAGAGCTGAACATGTCGCAACCGCTGGTCAGTAGCGGCGCCATCTCCGAAGTCGAAATCTTGCGGTTGCGCCGTAGTGCCGTGGAAATGCGCGGCGAAATGAACGCCACCACCCTGGCCATCCCACGCGCCCAAGCCGGCGTCAGCGAGATTAAAAGCAAAATGGAAGAATCCGAGTTGGTCTTTCGCTCGGACGCCTTTAAAGAACTCAACGAGGTGCGCACCGAGCTGCAGAAAATCACCGCCACCAGTGTGGCGATTGAAGACCGCGTCAGCCGCACCACGGTGCAATCGCCGGTGCATGGCATCATCAAGCAACTCAAGGTAAATACCATCGGCGGCGTGGTGCAACCCGGCAGCGATCTGCTGGAAATAGTCCCGCTGGAAAACAACCTGCTGATCGAGGCCAAGGTACGCCCCCAGGATGTGGCTTTTCTACGCCCAGGGCAGAAAGCCATGGTCAAGTTCAGCGCCTATGACTACACCATTTACGGTGGCCTCAAGGCGCAACTGGAGCTGATCAGCGCCGACACCATCACCGACGAAGAAGGCAACAGCTTCTACCTGATCCAGGTGCGTACCGACCAAAATCACCTGGGCAGCAACGAACGCCCACTACTGATCATCCCCGGCATGATCGCCACGGTCGACATCATTACCGGCGAAAAAAGCGTGCTCGACTACCTGCTCAAACCGGTGCTCAAAGCCCGCACCGAAGCCCTGCGCGAGCGCTAACAACAGCATTATTCAGCCCCATGATTACGCGCAAAGGTGTCTGCGCCCATGGCCGCAATCTGCCCTTCGATCAAGGCCTCAAACGGTTTGAGGAGTTGCTCAAACTGCTGCGGCGCCTCGAGGGTATTCAGCGCCGTGACTATTGCCTCCAACGTCGACAGGGCGCCGGCCATCGGTGCTTTGCGCAGCCGATAACGCGAGGTCAGCCCCTCTGGCAAAGCCACCCGCGGCAAGGCCGCCAGCAGCGGATTGAGGTAGAGCAATTTGCGCGCCTTGCGCCAAGTACCATCCGGCACCACCAGCAACAGCGGTCGCGGGTCAGTTGCGCCGGCAATCGCAGTCAACGGCTGGGCGCCCTCCCCCGGAAACAGCAACCAAGCTTGGTAGGCGGGGTCGTTAAGCAGCTCAGGCAACTCGGGAAACTGCTCCGCAATTAGTAACTCGGCATTGCACAGACCCAGCGCTGCCAAGCGTGCGGTATTGAGGGCATGCCTGGCTTCGTCCGGGTGCTGCAAAATCAGTACCCGCGTGCGGCTGGCTAGTTGTGGAATCAAGCCACATAGGCAATGGTTTTGCGGGCGCTGGCAGCGTTCGCAACGCGAACGCCGTGTCACCGTCAACGCCAGGTTGTTAGCCGCAGGATCAGGCTTCAACTTTGCGCCTATAGGGAAACACGTCGATGACCTTACCGGCGCGAATGGCAGTCTGCAGCCCCTGCCAAAACTCGACCGTGAACAGGTCGCCGTGCAACTGGTTAAACAGCCGGCACTGACGAATATCGGCAAACAAAAACGGCGGAAACTCCTCGGGAAATACATCCAGCGGGCCGACCGAATACCACGGCTCGGCCGACATCTCGTCTTCCGGGTAACGGGCCTCGGGGATCTTGCGAAAGTTCACCTCGGTCAAATAGCTGATCTCGTCGTAGTCGTAAAACACCACCCGCCCGTGACGGGTAACGCCAAAGTTCTTCAGCAGCATGTCGCCGGGAAAAATATTCGCCGCCGCCAGTTGCTTGATCGCCAAGCCGTACTCTTCCAGCGAGTCGCGCACCTGGGCCTCGTTGGCGTGCTCCAGATAGATATTCAGCGGCGTCATCCGCCGCTCGGTCCAGCAGTGACGCACCAACACCACATCGCCTTCGACCTGCACGGTGGCGGCTGCCACTTCCAGCAATTCGGCCAGGCACTCGGGGTCGAACTTGCTCAACGGAAAGCGGAAATCGGCAAACTCCTGGGTATCGGCCATGCGCCCGACGCGGTCGACGCTTTTCACCATCCGGTACTTTTCAATCACGGTGGCGCGATCGACGTTTTTCGACGGAGCGAAGCGGTCTTTGATGATCTTGAATACAGTGTTAAAACCCGGCAGCGTAAACACGCTCATGACCATGCCGCGCACGCCCGGCGCCATGATGAACTTGTCATCGACATTGGCCAGGTGATTGATCAGCGAGCGGTAAAACTCAGATTTTCCGTGCTTATAAAAACCAATCGAGGTGTACAACTCGGCGACGTGTTTGCCCGGCATGATACGGCGCAAAAAGCCGATAAACTCGGCCGGGTAGCCGACCCGCACCATGAAGTACGAACGGGTGAAAGAGAAGATGATCGACACCTCCGCCTCGTCGGTAATCAGCGCATCGATCTGAATCCCCTGGCCCTCACGGTGCAACAGCGGGATCACCAACGGCCATTGCTCATCACGGGTAAAAATCCGCCCGACCAGATAGGCACCCTTGTTGCGGTACAGCCGCGAGGCATACAGTTCGATGCACAGCTCAGGGTCTTTGCGAACCCAATCCGGCAGGCTCTCACACAATTGTTTATGCAGGCGCGTCAGGTCGCGCTCAAGGTCCTCATAGGGGACTTCGAAGCGGTAGTCTTCAAACATCTTCCGCAGGGTTTGATCGAGCTCACCGTGCGGGTGATAGACCCGAGTTTGCGGCGCCCGCTCGTTAACCCGCAAGGCCGGCCGGGTGGTGTGAATAAACATGCAGCCGTCGCTGATCTGCTCGTGATTGAACAGCTCACAGAAAATCGAGTTAAACCAGGTTTCGGCCAGCTCATCATCGAAGCGCAGGTCGATCAGCGCGATATAAGCGCTTTTGACCAGCGGCCACTGCGCCACGTCAAACAACACATCGTCGCTGTACGCACGACGCAAGCCAAAGCCAACCTCAGTGGCTTTTTCTTCATAAAGGTTGATCCGTTCAGCCGCGGCCTGCTGGATTTCCTGCCACTGCGCCTGCTCAAAACGCACCCGCGCGCCATTGGTAATCTGGCGAAAATGCTCACGGTAATCGTCAAAGCCATCGAGGATATGCTTGGCGATAGCGCCGGCGGGCCAATGCTGTGGCATGAGAAAACCTCATAAGCGAAGAAAAGAGTGCCGAGCTTAGCTACAGCCGGCGCTCAGGAAAAGCCTAAGCGTCTAACAAGGGGCTCTGCGCAGAAGAAATAGGGCCAAACATGGCGCAAATATCACCGCCAGGTTTTTACCGTATGGCCCAATTCAATAGACGCTCTGCACTTGCATTGCCCACAGGTGCGCGGCCACCAGTGCGCGCCAGGGGGCGAACTCGGCCAGCCAGCGTTGCGCCTGTGCTTCGCTGATTTGCTCGGGGCTGTCGAGCAGCCGTTGGATGCCACGGCGCACCGCGACGTCGCCGTGTAGTGAGCCATCCAGCCAGCCGAAACCGCGCAGTAAGCTGTAGTTGACTGTCCAGGGGCCAATGCCGCGTACGGCCAGTAGGCGCTCGCGAATGAGTTCGATGGGCGAATTCTGCAGCCAGCTATCCAGCGGCAGTTGATCCGCAACAATCGAGCCGCTGAGGGTCAGCAAGGTCTGGCTTTTAGTGGCCGAGAAGCCGGCCTGGCGCAAGGTCTCTAGGCTCAGTGCGGCAACCTGCGGCGCCGTCGGGTAGCAGAGCAAGCCGCCGGAATGGCGAATGCCTGCGGCACTAATCAGTTTGCGCCGTAGCGAAACCGCCACGGCGACGCTGATTTGCTGGCCGGTAATGGCCCAGGTCAGCGCCTCGAAGGGGCTGGCCGCCACCGGCACCCGCAAGCCCGCTTGCCGGGCTAGCAGCTCGCCGAGTTGCGGATGGTCTGCGTATTGCTGCTCGAAGGTCGCCACATCCTGAGAGAGGCCAAGCATGCGCCGCAGCATGGCCTCGAACTGCGCTGGGCACGCGGCAGAAACTTCACCGTCGACGGCCAGTACGGCAATCGCCTGCTCGGCCTGAAACTCGATGTTTAGGCAGGCCGGCAGACCGTTCCACAGCAGACCTTTACGCAAGCCGTTGGCGCTGACGGACTCGGCAACTTCTTGAGTATCGCGGCGATGGAAAGCCAGAATGTCGTCTGACCGAAACCCGGCTGGTAGCGCCACTGAGCTGACCAGCTGACTGCTCATTGCAGCCTCAGTCGGGCGCCGCAACCGATGCTATCAATGGCGCTCATGCCTGGGCTTCCCGCTCGAGCAAGGCCCGCTTGCGTTCGATGCCCCAGCGATAACCGGACAGCCCGCCATCGTTGCGCACCACCCGGTGACAAGGGATGGCGACCGCCAAGGCATTGGCCGCGCACGCCTGGGCCACGGCGCGGGCCGACTTGGGTGCGCCGATCAATTGCGCCAGGCCCGAATAGCTGACAGTGGAACCCACTGGAATCTCGCGCAAGGCCTGCCAGACTCGCTGTTGAAACAGCGTGCCGCGCACATCCAGCGGCAGACTCAGGCCAAGCTGCGGCGCCTCGACAAAGCCCACCACGGTGGCCACCCGCTGCTCATAATCCTGCTCGCCACCGATCAACTCGGCACTGGGGAAACGCCGTTGCAGATCATTGAGCAACTCATCCGGCCCATCGCCCATAAGGATGGCGCACACACCGCGTTCGCTGCTGGCGACCAGAATCGCACCTAGCGAGCATTGGCCCACGGCAAAGCGAATCTGCGTGTTGGCGCCACCGGCCCGGTAGCGCTTGGGTGTCATGCCCAGCACCTCGCTGGCCTGCGCGTAGAAGCGACTATTAGCCTGGTAGCCCGCCGCATAAATCGCCTCGGTAACGCTGCCAGCAGTACCCAGTTGCTCGCGGACTTTACGGGCCCGCTGGGCCGTGGCGTAGGCTTTGGGCGTGACCCCGGTCAGCGCCTTGAACAGGCGTTGCAGGTGGTAGCTGCTCATGTTCGCGCGTTGCGCCAGCTCGGCCAGGCTGGACGCGGTTTCGGCGCTGTCGATCTGCCGGCACAGTTCGGCAATCAGCGCCCCATGGCGCTCGGCCAGCGGCGGCTGCTCGGGTTTACAGCGTTTACAGGCGCGAAACCCGGCCTGCTCAGCTTGCTCAGTCGTTGAATAAAAACTGACATTTTGCGCCTTGGCCGTACGGGAGCCGCACGACGGCCGGCAGTAAACCCCGGTGCTGCTGACCGCATACACGAACTGCCCATCCGCGCTGCCATCGCGCGCCACCACAGCCGCCCAACGTGGATCGGCGCTGGTCTGGCTGGCGCGCAGTTCAGTTGATTCAGACATCTGCTCGCCCCTATGGCCGCTTGATTAGCGCGCAGTTTAAGCCGTGCCACAGCGGCAAACACTCCGTTACTTGCGGTTGAATTTGGCGCTGTTGGGATGGCGGTCTAGCTTTCCACCACCCGATAACAGGGCACATAGGCCGCGCCGCCGGGCATTTTCATCCGGTGCTGAGCGACAAAGGCTTGCAGCAACTGATCCAGCGGTTGCATCACCGCCGCCTCACCATGGATTTCATAACAGCCGTGCTCCTCGATCAGGCGGATGCCCTTGTCCTTCACATTGCCGGCGACTATCCCGGAAAAGGCCCGGCGCAGATTGGCCGCCAGTTCGTGGGCCGGCAAGTCACGGCTCAGCTGCAGGGCCGCCATGTTGGCGTGGGTCGGGTCGAAGGGACGCTGAAAGCTCTCGTCAATTTTCAGCAGCCAGTTGAAATGAAACGCGTCGTTGCGCTCGCGGCGAAAATGCTTAACCGTCTGCAAGCCCTCGGCCATGTGCCGGGCCACCTGCGCCGGATCATTGATGATGATTTGGTAAAAGCCCTGGGCGGCCTCCCCCAGAGTTGCCCCCACAAAGGTGTGCAACTGCTGCAAGTAGCCCGTGGCGCTCTTGGGCCCGGTCAGCACCACTGGGAAAGGCACGTCCTGGTTATCCGGGTGCATAAGGATACCGAGCAGATAGAGGAACTCCTCGGCAGTACCGGCGCCACCCGGGAAGATCACGATGCCGTGACCAACCCGCACAAACGCCTCCAGGCGTTTCTCGATATCCGGCAGAATCACCAGTTCGTTGACGATCGGGTTTGGCGCCTCGGCCGCGATGATCCCAGGCTCGGTCAACCCCAGGTAACGCCCGCCACTGAGACGTTGCTTGGCATGACCGATGGTGGCGCCTTTCATTGGCCCCTTCATCACTCCCGGCCCGCAACCGGTGCAAATATCCAGTTTGCGCAGGCCCAGTTCGTGGCCAACTTTCTTGGTGTACTTGTACTCCTCGGTGCTGATCGAATGGCCGCCCCAGCACACCACAATTTTTGGCTCGACGCCGGCACGCAGGGTGCGGGCGTTGCGCAGCAGATGGAAGACGTAGTCGGTGATGCCCTGAGAGCTGTGTAAATCGATGCGATGGCTTTCCAGTTCGTTCTCGGTGTAGACGATGTCACGCAGGGCGCTGAACAGCATCTCGCGGGTGCTAGCAAGCATCTCGCCATCGACAAAGGCATCCGCCGGGGCATTGCACAGCTCCAGGCGCACGCCGCGATCCTGCTGGTGAATGCGCACCTCGAAGCTCTGATAAGCATCCAGAATGGTCTTGGCATTGTCGCTGTGCGAGCCGGTATTGAGGATTGCCAGCGCGCACTGGCGAAACAGGCTGTAGATACCGTCCGAGCCGGCTTCGCTGAGCTGTTGCACTTCGCGATGGGAGAGGGTTTCCAGGCTGCCCTTGGGGCTAACTTGGGCGTTGATGACATGTCTTAGGGGCATATTCGGTTCCAGGCAGCGATCTCAGCCAGCCAGCAAGGCCGGCGGATCAGAAAAAAGGCGACGATTAATTACGATGGTAGTTGTCATCCGGTCAGGCCAGCTTACGCCAGTTGCCGAGCGTGCAAAAACCCACCGATAAACTCGATAAAGGCCTGCACCTTGCGAGTAGCGCGTCTGTGGCTGGGGTACAGCGCGAGAATTTGCGGGCCAAAAGCATCGGGTTCAAGCTGGTAGTCAGGTAATAGCTGCACCAGTTGGCCGCTGGCCAGCAGCGGCTGCACGCTCCACAGCGGGCAGTCCATCAAGCCTTGCCCAGCCAGGCAGGCGGCCAGCAGTACATCGTGGTTATCGCTGCTGAGCCGACCTTGCGGAGTCAGGCTAAAACGCTCTGCCCCGCGGCTCAAGCGCCAGCGATGATCGAGCGCCGCATGCTGGTACAGCAAGGCGTGGTGTTCGAGTAATTGCGCCGGCGTCGTTGGCGTACCACAGCGGGCCAGATAGGCAGGGCTGGCGCAGAGCACGCTGCGATTGGCGGCCAAGGGTTTAACGATCATCCCCGGCAAGTCGCTGCGGCCCTCGCGCAGGGCCAGATCAAAACCGCCCTCGACCAACTCCACATAGCTGTCGCTCAGGCTGACGTGCAGTTTCAGTAACGGGTGCTCGGCGATAAAGGCCGCGCAGGCCTCATTCAAAAATGCCGGGCCAAAAGCCAGCGGTGCGGTCAGGCGCAGGGCGCCAGACAAACTGTGCTGCAACTGGCCAATTTCTTCACCGGCCTCGCGCAGACTTTCGAGCACTTGCCGGGCGGTTTCCAGGTAGAGCCCACCCGCTTCGGTCAGCGCCAAGCGCCGGGTTGAGCGCTCAAACAAGCGGGTGCCCAGCTCGGCTTCCAGATGCCCCACGGCCTTGGTCAGCGCCGACGGGGTCTTGCCCAGTTGCTCGGCGGCGCGGCTGAAGCTGCCGTGCTCGGCGGTGGCGACAAACATGCTGAGGGCGCTGAGTTTGTCCATTTGTTCCTCTTGGGCATCACGAAAGCAGTTATGGCCGCAGGCTGAGTACAGCCCAGGCACAGGATATATCGCCCGTGAGGTTAAATCCCAGACGGCTGCAGCTTGCAGTTTTTCCTGGCCGGCACAACAACTCGCCTCAGGCGTAGCCGCGCTCACGCAAAAACGCCTCAAGAAACTGAATAAACACCTGCACTTTGTGGGTGGCGCGGCGGTGGCTGGGGTAAACGGCAAGGATGTGCGGGCCGAAGGCATCCGGGTCCAATTCGTAGTCAGCCATTAAACGCACCAGCCGGCCATCGGCCAAATAGGGCGCGGCGCTCCACCAAGGGGTAATCAGCAGGCCCGCACCGGCCACGGCATTGGCCAGCAGGAAGTCATAGTTATCGCTGAGGATGCGCGGTTGCGGTTGCTCGACCCGAAGCGCCTCGCCCTGCTGCCAGAGCGTCCAATAATGCCGCCCCAGCGCCGGGTGCTTGTACATCAGCCAGTCATGTTGCTGCAGGGTCTGCGGGTTCACCGGCAGCGGATTACGCGCCAGATACGCTGGGCTAGCGCTCAACACTATGTGGTTTTTGCCCACCGGGCGGACGATCAGACCAGGGGTGTTGCAGGCCCCTTCATGCAGGATCAGGTCATGACCACTTTCCAGAATGAACTGATCGTTATCACTTAAATCCACCTGCAAACGCAGTTGCGGATGAGCCAGACAAAACGCCGCGCAGACCTCGGCCAGAAAAGCCGGACCGTAGGCCAGCGCCGCCGCGATGCGCAATTCGCCATGCAAGCCCTGCTGCAGTTGACCGATTTCTTCGCTGGCATTGCCCAGGCAACCCAGTGCCTCACGCGCCGCTTGCGCATACAGGCGGCCGGCCTCGGTCAGTTGCATGCGCCGGGTGGTGCGCTCGAACAGCCGGGTGCCCAGCTCCGCCTCTAGGGCCGCAATGGCCTTGGCGACTGCCGAAGGAGTTTTGCCCAGTTGCTCGGCGGCGCGACTGAAGCTGTTTTGCTCAACCACACAGACCAAGGTGGCGAGCGCATTGAATTTGTCCACCATTTACTCCCAACAGGAACAAAAGTTGTGCCTGTGCGCGGCATTCCGCTCGCCCGCGCACTTGCTTATTCTCAGGCCAAGACTAACAAAAACAAGAGATTCAACCATGAAACGATTTATCCCGAGCCTGCTTGGCGCAGCGCTGGCTTGTGCCTCGCTGGAATCGATGGCGGCGGCCGATTTGATTCTGACCAATGGCCAGGTGTTTACCGGCACCCAAGGTCAAGCTCTGGCTAAGGCCGTGGCGGTGGAAAACGGCAAGATCCTGAAAGTCGGCAGCGACGCCGAAATCTTGGCTCTGGCCGATGCCTCCACCCAACGTATCGACCTAGCCGGCAAGGTGCTGATGCCCGGCATGATCGACACCCACAGCCACCCGATCATGGGCGCCATGGCCAGCATGGGCGCCAACCTGTATGACGAAGTAAAGCCGCTGCCCGAGCTTGAGCAGTGGATCATTGCTCAGGACCAGGCCGGCCAGGCGCGCCACGCTGACGTAATCATCATTGCCGGGGCCAGCTCGGCCTATTGGGAGCAAAGTGCAGGACTCGGCAAGATCTTCAATCAGGGCCGCTGGGCCGACCAGCCGGTGGTGCTCAACGGCATCGACGGCCACACCGGCTGGGCCAACAATGCCATGCTCAAACGGGTAAAGATTGACGCTGCACTGGTCAAGAGCCTGTCCGAGAAAGAGCGCGGCTATATCGGCCATGGCGCCGACTTCACGCCCAATGGTTACCTGGCCGAAAATGGCTGGGACCGGGTGCGCAGCCAGCTACCAGAACCCAGCGAAGAACTGATGCTGAACGCCGCCCGTGAAGCCGTGCGGGTCAACAATCAAGTCGGCGTCACCGCCTGGATGGATGCCGCCGCCAACGCCGGCAACGGCGACTCGCTGTTTGAGCTGCGCCCAAGCGAAAACGATGTCGGCGTGCTGCCGCTCTATCGCAAACTCGCCGAAGACGGCGAACTCAGCGCTCACGTCGCAGCTCTGCTGATCACCCACCCGAAAAGCCAACCGGCCGATCTGGAAGTGCTGGCCAAGGTGATGAAGAAATTCGCTGGTGTGCCGAACCTGAGCTTCCCTGGCATCAAGATCTTTGCCGACGGTGTCATGGAGTTTCCAGGGCAAACCGCAGCGGTGATCGACCCGTTCAAGAACAGTCTCAAGCGCGGTGAACTGCTGATCGACCCGGCCAACTTTGGCAAGCTGGTGGTGGCAGCCGAACAGCGCGGCTGGATCATGCACATGCATGCGGTCGGCGACCGGGCGGTACGTGAGGCGCTGAATGGCTTCGAATATGCCCGCAAACTCCGCCCGACCCCGGTGCCGCACAGCATCAGCCATCTGCAACTGGTCAATCCCAAAGAGTTCCCGCGCTTCCAGCAACTCGGGGTGATTGCCTCCATGCAGCTGCTCTGGGCCACCGCCGAGACCTACACCGAAGACCTGGTCAAGCCTTATGTCAGCGCTATGACCTACAGCCACCAGTACCCGGCGCAATCGCTGCATAAAGCCGGCGCGATCATTGCCGGCGCCAGCGACTGGCCGGTATCCAGCCCTAACCCGTGGAACGCCATCGCCCAGGCGAGCACCCGTAAAGGCCCGATGGGCGTGTTGAATGCCAAGGAAAGCATCGACCGCGAAAGCATGCTCTACGCCTACACCATCAACGCCGCCAAAGCCCTGCGCCTGGATGACCAGATCGGCTCCTTAGCGCCCGGCAAACAGGCCGACCTGATCGTGCTGGACCGCGATGTCTTCAAGGTCAGCGATGCCGAATTGTTCGACACCCAAGTGCTGCAAACCTTCTTCGCCGGTGAGTCGGTTTACACCGCGCCAAACCCCGCTGAAGTCGCAGTGGCCCAGTAAAGCCACGGCGCCGGCACACATCTCCACCCGCTCCACCTCAAAGGTTTTGCTCCCCGCGCAGCGTGGGGCCGGGTGGAGCCTTGCTCGCAATAACCCACACCGCATAAAAATAAGGAACACCGAATGAAAACGCTTTCCCTCCTCGCCTTCGCAGGCCTGGCCCTAGCACCGCTCAGCAGCGCCCAAGCGCTGGAACTGAACGAGCAATTTAGCCTTGCCATCACCCCCGCGATTGTCAGCGACTACCGCGCCAGCGGCATCTCGCAGACCCTCGGCGACCCGGCCGCACAATTGGCCATTAACCTCAGCCATGTCAGCGGTGTGTATGCCGGCGTCTGGGCCTCCAATGTCGACTTTGGCCATGGCGACGAAGCCCGTAATGAGCTTGAGTATTACGCCGGTTACTATTGGCAGATTACCGACGACATCAGCCTCGACACCTTCGTCACCCAATATGATTTCTCCGGCGCCAGCCAATATAACCAGAGCGACGTGCAGACCACGTTGGACGCCTACGGCGTGCTGCTGGGGGCCAAATACGCCAGCAATACCAAAGGCCCGGACTATGAAGATGAAAACGGCAATTGGCAGGACGGCGAACAGAACGAAGACCTGACCTCGGCCTTTATCGGCTACCGCACCGTACTACCGGCCGAGATCGGCTTCGAAGCCCGCTATGAATATGTCGACTACAAGGACGAGGTGTTCTGGAACAGCGACTTCAGCAGCAGCCGCGCGGATTACCGCGACTGGTCAGTCAAATTGAGCCGCGATTTGCTCGGCGTGACCTGGGGCCTGAGCTATATCGACACCGACCTGTCGAAAGCCGAGTGCATGAACTTTATGGGTTACGACGACGTCTGCAGCGCCACCCTGGTGGCCAGCGCCAGCAAGACGTTCTAATCGGCGCCAAGCAACTCGTCCGACTCACACCCAAGTTGATGTCCGAACCTCTTGTAAATGCAGGGGGCCCAGCAGTTGATGGGCCTCCTGTTATCCGCCTGGTTTATTGCCAGTTGGCAGCAATCACGCTATGGCATCTTGCCATCGGCAGTCTTGAACTGCTCGACCTGATACTGGCTGCCGAGATACCAACTCTGGACGACAAGCTTATCGCTGGTACCAATGATGCTGACTTCTAAATTGTTGCCAGTATGGCGGAACCACAGTTGTTCCTGACTGATGTCCGTGCCGAACCAGGCGAGGTCGTTATTGCCAACAGTTGCATCGTTCTCCACGACTTTGTCGATACCGTCACCACGCCCGAACAGGTAGCTGTCGCCCCCCCCTTTAATGTGTCGTTGCCCGTTGCGCCAGCCAGCCAGCCAGTTATCCGCAGCATTTCCGGTCAAAACGTTATTGCTGAATTGACGAGCCGATGTCGGCAACTCCCCATACCCTGGCGCTAGCGGGTAAGAAGACCTATGACCTGGGAGCTAGGAGCCGGGAATGTCTATTTCGTCTATGACGTAGACGGAATCACTCCACTTGGCTTAGATCTGGAAACAGCCAGCGAGCCCCACACAATGAAACGTATAGGCGAAGCAGAGTTGCTCCAGGCAATCAATACAAACTAAGAACTACAACAAAGGGGAAGAATTATTTGTCACACCGACTCAATACCCCCTACTCACGCATCAACAGCCAGCCCGCCGCCTTCAGCTGGTTGCCCTCCACCGCGAACAGCAGCTGGTCGTGCTGGCCGCGCCAGGCGTAGGCCCAGAACTCGCCCTCGGGCTGGCCGCGCCATTCGGTCATGCGTAGCCAGTCGGCGTATTCAGCCTCCGTTGGCGTCCACACCTTATCCGGCGCGCCGAGCAGGCTGCGCAGTTGGCTCGGGGTATAGCGCTCGTTCCAGGCCAGGTCGAACAACTGCTGCATCAGTTGGTGCTTGGGGCCCTGCCATTTGTCGACCTGCTCGTTCCACTGCCCCCCAGAAAAATGCCCGGGTTTGCCGCGTAGCTCATGCCATTGCTGCGCCAGCTGCTGGGCTTCGCTCGACAGCGTTGCCGGCTCGGCCATAACGCAGGCGCTGAGGGCCGCGGCCAAGCTGCAGGCGGCGAGGCTGCGGGTCATATTTTTCACCCATACCTTGTGTGAATGCGACATATCCGTATACCTCCGTGATCGACTCAACACGTGCAGCGCAGCAACTGGATGCACAGCTTAGTGCCTGCAGGGGCAGTCATTAATTTGATCCATTCGAAGTAACACAGCCACGCCCTGGCGTTAATCGCGCTAAGCGCTTGATTTGCCTAACCAGCGGTAAATCTAGCCGACATGCGGTTATGCCCGCACCGTCTCACAATCCTGCGTGATTGACTGAGATACAGCATGAAATTCCATAAAAATCACTGAAACCTCGGCCTTTTACGGAAATTGACAGCAATTTAATCCACTTCTACTTTGCAACAGTTCCCTGCTAGCACAACAGTCCCAACATATGGCTCCGATCGACCCAGGAAGTATCGGTCGTGCCGCCCGCTGGCAGTGGAATGCGCTCCCTAGCCACATCCTGAGTTCCACAAGAACTCGTCCCAGATCGCGAAGCCATCCCTCTTCGTGGAACAATTTTATTCGAAGGAAATGAATAATGAAAATAGCTCTACACACCTTGTCTGCGCTCGCTCTTTTGGTGGCCGGTGTAAATGCCAACTTGGCGTTTGCCGCCCCTAACGCGCCGCAGGATGACTTTCTGCTGATGGAGCAGGAAAAAGCCGACAACCAGATCTACAAGGCGTTCTTCCCCAACAAGGAGATCGCCCGCAAGGCCGCCATCAGCTTCCACGCCCAGATGCTCGAGTCGCACTACGAGGACGGCTATCTGGTCATGGAGCTGAACGATGAGGAAATGCAGAAGCTGCAGCCGTTCGGCTTCACCTTCGCCCCGGCAACGGAGTTTATCGAGAAGCGCAACCAAGTCCTGAGCACTATGCAGAACCGCCTGCAGATGAAAAGCATGGCCTCCAGCGACAGCACTAGCAGCGCCGCAGCGGCCAGCGGAATTCCCGGCTACAGCTGCTATGCCACGGTGGAAGAAACCTTCGCGGAGGCGGCTGGGATGGCCAGCAGCAAACCGAACCTGGCGCAGTGGCTGGATGTCGGCAACTCCTGGGAGAAGAGCAGCAGCCTGGGCGGCTACGACATGCGCGTGCTCAAGCTGACCAACACGGCCAAGACCGGCAACAAGCCCAAGCTGTTTATCAACAGCGCCATCCATGCCCGCGAATACACCACCGCGGCGCTGACCCTGGACTTTGCCCGCTGGCTGATCAATGGCTATGGCGAAAACGCCGATGCCACCTGGATCCTCGATAACCACGAAGTGCATATTCTGTTGATGGCCAATCCGGACGGGCGCAAGAAGGCCGAAGCCGGACTGTCATGGCGCAAGAACGCCAACCAGAGCTACTGCGGCGCCACCAGCAACAGCCGCGGCGCCGACCTCAACCGCAACTTCACGTTCGGTTGGAACAGCACCAACGGCCAGGGCTCCAGCGACAGCCAGTGCAACGATACCTATCGCGGCCCGAGTGCCGGCTCCGAACCGGAGATCCAGGCCTTGGAGAACTATGTGCGCAGCCTCTGGCCGGACCGTCGCGGCCCGACCCCGAACGACGCGGCCCCCAGCGATACCAGCGGCATCCACCTGGATATCCATAGCTATAGCGAATTGGTGCTCTGGCCCTGGGGCGATACCAGCAACCTGGCGCCGAACGCCAGCGCCCTGCAGACCCTGGGGCGCAAGTTCGCCTTCTTCAACAACTACACACCGCAGCAATCCATCGGCCTCTACCCCACCGATGGCACCAGCGATGGCATCAGCTATGGCGAGCTGGGCGTACCGGCCTACACCTTCGAGCTGGGCACCCAGTTCTTCCAGAGCTGCACGACCTACAACAACACCATCAAGCCGAATAACCTGCCAGCGCTGATCTATGCCGCCAAGGTGGTGCGTACGCCGTACACCACCCCGGCGGGCCCGGATATCACCGCTATCAGTCTCAGCGGCAGCGCGGCCACCACTGGCGTGCCTGCCGGGGCTGCGGTGACCCTCAGCGGCACGCTGAGCGATGTGCGCTTCAACAACAGCAACGGCAGCGAGAGCACCCAGGCGATCAGCGCGGTGGAGTACTACCTCGACCAGGCGCCCTGGGAGTCCGGGGCGGCGCCAAGCGCCTTGCTGGCCACCGATGGCAGCTTCAACGGCAGCACCGAAGGCTTTACCGGCAGCCTCAATACTGCAGGGCTGAGCGAAGGCAAGCACATGGTCTACACCCGTGGCCGTGATAGTTCGGGCGCCTGGGGTGCGGTCAGTGCCAGTTTCCTGGTGATAGACGAGGACGGTGGCACCCCGCCGCTGCAGTACTGCACCGCCGCCAGTGGCAGCGCCAGTGCCGAATGGATTGGCAAGGTGCAGGTCGGTGGTTTTAGCAATACCTCCGGCGCCAGCACCTACAGCAACTTCACCGGCCAGACAGCCAACCTGCTGCGGGGTAACAACAGCCTGACGCTCACCCCACAGTTCTCCAGCACCAGCTACAAGGAGGCGTGGAAGGTCTGGATCGACCTGAACCGGGACGGCGACTTCAGCGACGCTGGCGAGCAGGTGTTCAGCTCCGCCGCCAAAACCACCCCCGCAAGCGGCACCCTGGTCATCCCCGCCAGCGCCGCCAGTGGCACGACCCGCATGCGCGTGGCCATGCGCTACAACAGCGCGCCTAGCGCCTGTGGCAGCTACAACTACGGCGAAGTGGAGGATTACAGCGTCGTAATTCCGTAAGCCATCGGCCAGACCGGGAGCCCGCTCCCGGTCTGGCCGACCCTGCGCAGCACAGGGCTGGGCAAAACCTAGGGTGGGCTTCAGCCCACCCTACAAAATCGGCCTGCAACAGCTAACGGGTACATAGCCAAAAAAACTGGCCGCTGTTTAACACTCGGCGACCAGTGTCACCTTCACGATTGATTGCCGATTGCCTTAACCCCGCCAGCCACCAACAATATGCGGCCCTCCTCCTGCGAGCCTGCCTCCGTGAACGCCATCAACTCCCTGCGCATGATCAGCCTCGCGGCCATCTGGGGCGCCAGCTTTTTGTTTATGCGCATGGTCGCGCCAGTGCTGGGCGCGGTACCCAGTGCTTTCTTTCGGGTGGTATTGGCCGGCCTTGGTTTGTTTGCGCTGCTGATGCTGCTGCGGGTCAAACTCGATTTTCGCGGTAAGTTCAAATACTGCCTGCTGCTCGGGCTGATCAACTCTGGCCTGCCATCGATTCTTTATTGCCTCGCCGCACTGGTGCTGCCAGCCGGTTACTCGGCGATATTCAACGCCACTACGCCGCTGATGGGCGCCTTGATCGGCACGCTGTTTTTTGCCGAAGTAATGACCTTCAACAAAGGCCTCGGAGTGTTTCTCGGTTTGTTTGGCGTAGCGCTGCTGACCCGCACCGGGCCGCTGGCCTTTAGCCTGGAGCTGCTCTGGGGCGCCCTGGCCTGCCTGCTGGCGACCGCTTGCTATGGCTTTGCCGGCTTTCTGGCACGCCGCTGGCTGGATCAGCAAGGCGGTTTGGACAGCCGCCTGGCCACCTTTGGCAGCATGCTCGGCGCCACCTTGCTGCTATTGCCGTTGTTTGCCTACTCGGTCGCCAGCCAACCACCGGCCAGCTGGGGCGGACTGAACGTCTGGTTAGCGCTACTGGGTTTGGGCCTGGTCTGCACGGCGTTTGCCTATGTGCTGTATTTCCAGTTACTGAGCGCCATTGGCCCGCTGAAATCCATGGCGGTAACTTTTTTGATTCCACCTTTCGGCGTGCTTTGGGGCGTGTGGCTGCTGGATGAGCCGCTGTCCTGGGCCTACCTGTATGGCGGTGCGCTGATAGTGTTGGCGGTGTATCTGGTGCTCAAGCCCAGCGTTGCACTGGAATCGAGCGCCGCTCAAAGTTAGCTCTGGGCGACGCTACACAGCTAATGCGTTACTCGCCGCAGGGCGGCTCGCCGGGCAGTGTTGGCGGATGTTCCAGCAGATCGCGCGACAAGGCTTCACCGGCCATCTGCCGGTCTTTGCCCAGTTGCTCGATCAGGGTGTCGCGCAGCTCAACCACATCGGCATCCCCGGCGCTGGCCGCCAGGTTCAGCCAGGCGTAGGCCTGCACCGGGTCTTTCGGCAAGCCATAACCTATCACCTGCAAGGCGCCGAGCCGTGACTGCGCCTGGCTATTGCCTTGCTTGGCGGAGAACAGCCAGCACTGCGCCGCCCGCCGGTAACGGGTGTCGTCGTAATAGCGCTGGGCCAAGGAGTTGGCCGCCACTATGGAACCCTGACGCACCGCCGCCCGCAGCCAGCGCTCGCCGTCCTGGCCGGGCAACAGTTCGCCCAAGCGAAACTGCGCCTCCGGCATACCGGCGATGGCTGCCTGCTCCAGCAGGTATTTCGCCTCGCTGAGCTGGTTTTTATCTAACGCCTTTAACCCGGCCAAATAATCATCAGTTGCCGCCGCCTGCAGCGCGCCGCTGAACAACAGAGCCAGTCCACCTAAAAATACTTTTCTCACTGAACCAGTTCCTGTTCACTAAACAGCCCGTCGAACAGCATGCTCGACAGGTAACGCTCGCCGGAGTCCGGCAAGATCACCACGATGGTTTTGCCCTGCATGGCCGGCTCGGCGGCTATGCGCACCGCTGCCGCCATGGCCGCGCCGCAGGAAATCCCGCTGAGAATCCCCTCTTCGCGCATCAAGCGCAAAGCCATGGCCTTGGACTCGTCATCGGTGACGCATTCAACCCGATCGACCATCGCCAGGTCGAGGTTCTTCGGTACAAAACCGGCGCCAATACCTTGAATTTTATGCGGCGCCGGTTTGATCTCCTCCCCAGCCAAGGCCTGGGTAATCACCGGCGAACTCACCGGCTCAACCGCCACCGAGATAATCGCCTTGCCCTGGGTGCCTTTGATATAGCGCGAGATGCCGGTGAGGGTGCCGCCGGTGCCCACCCCGGACACCAGCACATCGACCGCGCCATCGGTGTCATTCCAGATTTCCGGGCCCGTGGTGCTCTCGTGAATGGCCGGATTCGCCGGGTTCTCAAACTGCTGCGGCAAAAAATACTTGGCCGGGTCGCTGTTGGCGATTTCCGTGGCTTTCTCGATTGCGCCCTTCATGCCTTTCGGCGGTTCGGTCAGCACCAGTTCGGCGCCCAAGCCTTTGAGTACCTTGCGCCGCTCCAGGCTCATGGACGCCGGCATGGTCAGCAGCAATTTATAGCCCTTGGCGGCGGCAACAAAGGCCAGGCCGATGCCGGTATTGCCCGAAGTGGGCTCGACAATAGTCATACCTGGTTTAAGTACGCCACGCTCTTCGGCATCCCAGATCATGCTGGCGCCGATCCGGCACTTGACCGAATAGGCCGGGTTACGCCCCTCGATCTTGGCCAAGATGGTTACCCCGGCCGGCCCCAAGCGGTTAATCCGCACCAAGGGGGTATTGCCGATGCTTTGGGCGTTATCTGCAAAAATGCGACTCATGACGGACTCCTTCTGCGTGAGTGGTGGTTCAGCCTTGCCAAAATCCGCGAGTGCACACACCCGCCGAGATCCGCACGGCTTAATAAGACAAGCCTAGGGGGCTGGCCGAGCCGAGTCCAGTCAGTAAATCAGCAAGTCAGGCTGTGTGAAAACGTAGCGAGCGAAGGTTAGGCAAGGCAAAAACAGGCGAGGACGCGCAGTTTACGTGCTGTAAATGAGCAGTCCGAGCCTGTTTTTAACGCCGCATAACCGAGCGCAGCAGTTTTCACGCTGCCTGACGTGTGCGAGTGTCATTCAGTGACTGAATGGCGCTTGTGCGTTCACAGCCCCCCGGCTGGCGCGTTATAGTCGGCTTTTGTAATTACTGCACCGCTGAGTTTCGTGCTCGCGGCCTGTCGCTTGAGGATGTTTCTGATGAAATTTGAAGGTACCCAGTCATACGTCGCCACCGACGACCTCAAGCTGGCGGTCAACGCCGCCATCACCCTGGAGCGCCCGCTCCTGGTGAAAGGCGAGCCTGGCACCGGCAAGACCATGCTGGCCGAGCAACTGGCCGAATCCTTTGGCGCGCGGCTGATTACCTGGCACATCAAATCGACCACCAAGGCCCACCAGGGCCTCTACGAGTACGACGCGGTGAGCCGCCTGCGCGACTCGCAGCTGGACTCGGCCAAGGTCGACGATGTGCGCAACTACATCAAGAAGGGCAAGCTCTGGGAGGCGTTCGAGTCTGAAGACCGGGTGATTCTGCTGATCGATGAAATCGACAAAGCCGACATCGAGTTCCCCAACGACCTGCTGCAAGAACTCGACAAGATGGAGTTCTACGTTTACGAGACCGACGAGACGATCAAGGCAATCAAGCGCCCGATCATCATCATCACTTCCAACAACGAAAAAGAGCTGCCAGACGCCTTCCTGCGCCGCTGCTTCTTCCACTACATCGCCTTCCCGGATCGCGCCACCCTGCAAAAAATCGTCGACGTACACTACCCCAACATCAAGAAAGACCTGGTGGCCGAGGCGCTGGACGTGTTCTTCGACGTGCGCAAGGTGCCGGGCCTGAAGAAGAAGCCGTCCACCAGCGAGCTGGTCGATTGGCTGAAATTGCTGATGGCCGACAACATCGGCGAAGCGGTACTGCGCGAGCGCGATCCGACCAAGGCGATTCCACCATTGG
Organism: Pseudomonas sp.; assembly: GCF_030698175.1. Lineage (GTDB taxonomy): Bacteria > Pseudomonadota > Gammaproteobacteria > Pseudomonadales > Pseudomonadaceae > Aquipseudomonas. Next base: position 54,445 of record NZ_JAUYNT010000009.1, on the reverse strand, counting down.
CCGGCGCCCTGGTGAAAAACGAGCAAGACGTGATGTTGCTCGAACGCCTGGCCTTTATGAGCCGTCGCGGCAGCCGTTGATTCAGCTTCTGTAGGGTGGGTTAGCGAAGCGTAACCCACCAACCAGCTGTCAGGCTGGCCAAGGCGATGCCTGCGGCATCGATGGTGGGTTACGCCGCTACGCGGCTAACCCACCCTACGATTTTCTATGAGGCCGGATAGATGTTGCTTAACCTGTTCAACGAAATGCGTGCCGCCAAGGTTCCGGTGTCGGTGCGCGAGCTGCTCGATCTGATCAACGCGCTGAAACACAACGTGGTCTTCGCCGACATGGACGAGTTCTACTTTCTGGCGCGCACCATTCTGGTCAAGGACGAGCGGCATTTCGACAAGTTCGACCGGGCGTTCGGCGCCTACTTCAAGGGCCTGGAAAACCTCAATGAACACCTTGAAGCGCTGATCCCCGATGAGTGGCTGCGCAAAGAATTCGAGCGCCTGCTGACCGATGAAGAAAAAGCCAATATCAAGTCCCTGGGCGGTCTCGACAAGTTGATTGAAGAGTTCAAGAAGCGCCTGGAGGAGCAAAAAGAACGCCACGAAGGCGGCAATAAGTGGATCGGCACCGGCGGCACCAGTCCGTTCGGCTCCGGCGGCTATAACCCGGAAGGCGTGCGCGTCGGCGATGCCGGCAAGCGCCAGGGCAAAGCGGTCAAGGTCTGGGATCAGCGCGATTACAAGAACCTCGATGATTCAGTCGAACTCGGCACCCGCAATATCAAGGTGGCCCTGCGTCGCCTACGCAAATTTGCCCGCGAAGGCGCCGCCGAAGAGTTTGATCTCAGTGGCACCATCGACCACACCGCCAAAGACGGCGGTTTGCTCAGCATTCAGATGCGTCCGGAGCGGCGTAACAAGGTCAAATTGCTGATTCTGTTCGACATCGGCGGCTCCATGGACGCCCACGTGAAAGTCTGCGAGGAGCTGTTCTCGGCCTGTAAGACCGAGTTCAAGCACCTGGAGTATTACTACTTCCACAACTGCGTGTACGAGTCGGTGTGGAAAAACAACCTACGGCGCACTTCCGAGCGTTTTAGCACCCTGGATTTGCTGCACAAGTACGGCGCCGACTACAAGGTGGTGTTCGTCGGCGATGCGGCCATGGCGCCCTACGAAATCACCCAGGCCGGCGGCAGCGTCGAGCACTGGAATGAGGAGCCAGGCTACCAGTGGATCAAGCGCTTTATGGCGAAATACAAAAAGCTTATCTGGATCAACCCCTACCCCAAAGAGACCTGGAACTACACCGCCTCGACCAACATCATGCGCGAACTGGTCGATGACCAGATGTACCCGCTGACCCTGACCGGGCTGGAAGAAGGCATGAAGTTTCTCAGCAAATAAAACCCGTGGGAGGGGCTTTAGCCGCAATCGCGGCTAAAGCCCCTCCTGCAAATAGAGGCAAAGCCGGCACTACCATTAGTGCCGATGCCGCGCCAGCACTTGCTTGGTACGCCCAACCCCAAACATAAAGCCAATACTGACCAACAACAGCTCCACCAGCCAAGCCAGCAGTAAGGCGCAGCTCAAGCCCCAAGCGATGGCCTCGGGCGCCAGCAGCACCTGATAGCGGTAGCCGTTATAGGTCTCCAGCAGCAGCTCTTGATTGGCCGCCGTCAGCAGGTGCGTCACCTGCTTATACCAAGGCCCTTGCATGGCCCACCACTCGGCTGTAAGCAAGCTGTCGCGCTGCACCAGGTTGGCGACGCTTTGGCCGTCGCTGCGCATCACCGGATCATCGCTGACCCGGTAGTGCGCCACCAAGGCATCCAGATCGCCCTTGAAGAACTTCTGCGCGGTGGCGCGAAAGCCCTGCAGGCTTTGCAAGGCTTCACTGCGATGGGCATCCAGCCGCTGGCTGTAATCGGTGATAAACCCCGGCACCTGCACGCCCACCAGCAGGCCGAAGGCAAACAGCACTAAACGCAGGTAGCTTCTCAGCATTAATTTCTCCTTATTTTCCCGGATTGCATCCGGGCTACGCGCGGCCATGGGCGATGCACTCACCGCCACGCCACAGGCGCCACTCACCGGGCTGGTAGCAGTTCCACAGCTCGTTACTGGTCAAGGCTTCAGTGGCCAGCAAGGTGACCACATCATTAGGCGTGGTTTGCGCTTTGAAATCCACGCTCAACTGCGCATCTTTCAAACAGGCCGGGCCGAAAGGTGCGCGGCGAGTGATATGCGCCAGCTTGGTCGAGCAAAAACTGAACAACCAGTCGCCATCACTGAGCAGGCAGTTGAATACGCCCAACTGATGGTATTCGCCACAGGTTGCCACCAGCACCGGCAAGAGCACATCCACCGATACGGGTTCCGGGAAGGCTAAGCGCAGGCGATTAAGCAGCGCGCAGAATGCCGCCTCGCTGTCGGTGTCGCCCACTGGCCGGTAAAACCTCTGCGTGGCGGCGAACTCCGGCAACTGGCCGTTGTGGGCAAAGCACCAGTTGCGGCCCCAGAGTTCGCGCACAAAAGGATGGGTATTGGCCAGGCTCACGGCGCCGACATTGGCCTGGCGGATATGGCCAATCACCGCCTGGCTCTTGATCGGGTAGCGCTGCAGCAGTCGCGCCACTTGCGAGTCAACACTCGCGGCCGGGTCTTGAAACAGCCGCAGGCCACGCCCTTCGTAGAAGCCAATGCCCCAGCCATCGCGGTGCGGGCCGGTGCCGCCACCGCGCTGCATCAAGCCGGTAAAGCTGAACACGATATCGGTGGGCACGTTGGCGCTCATGCCGAGCAGTTCACACATCAGTTAGCGTCCTTTAACAGGCCGTTGAAAAACTACCTGCGTTGCCGATACGGCGTTAAAAACAGGCTCAAAATGCTCAGTTACAACACGTAAACTCCGCTTTTTCGCCTGTTTTTGCCTTGTCTCGGCGGCCTCGCCTACATTTTTCAACGGCCTGTTAACAGAGCACGGCTGCGCAACTAGCAGACCGCCGTTGTGCTTTACAGCCGTGGTTCGATGCGCACGCGGCGATCACCACGCGGCTCGATACTGCTATCAATATAGGTGCCGGGGCGTGCTTGCGGTTGCTCGAGAATCTCGCGCAGCGTCGGCTCATCATCGCTGGCCGCCGCCGCTTTGCGCTGGCGACGACGGGCTTGGCTGCTGCGTTCAAGCGGCCAGCGGAGCAACGCAAACAACAGGTAAGCCGCGAAGGCCAGCATGGCATACAGGCTTAAATCGGCCACTGCGCGCCAGGCGTTGTTGCCCACTTTAAACAGCAAATCCAGCGCGGTGATCGCCAGCGCCGGGGCGAACAGCTCTTTGGCCGGATCAACCAGAGTTGGCGCCAGTAACAGCACGGCCATCAGCACCCGCAAGGGCTCGCGCAACCAGCGCCACATCCAGCGCGTGATCCGCCAGCCGACCAGCAGGCAGCCTAAGGCGGCCCCTGCGTACAGGGCCAGAGCAAGCTGATAGTCGTGTTCATTCATGCGTGTGGATGGCCGGGCTGGCAAAAGGGCGCTTATGATAGCGGCTTTTGCCCGCCGAAGCCTCCCCCTGCCATCGGCCCGCACAAGCCCAGAGTAGCCCTCCATGTCGACTGCCCCACTTACCGCCCCGATCGCCCGCACCGTTAACGGTCCAGACCCTTACGTCTGGCTGGAGGAGCGCGACGACAGCGCCGTGCTGAGCTATTTACAGGCCGAAAATGCCTACCTGGAGGTCGAACTGGCCCAGCAGGCGGAACTGCGCGAGGCGCTGTTTAGCGAGATCAAAGGCCGCATTCTGGAAACCGACCTGTCGCTGCCCTCGCCCTGGGGGCCGTGGCTGTACTACCAGCGCACCGCCGCCGGCGATGAATACCCACGGCACTACCGCTGCCCGCGCCCGGCCGACGGCTCGTTAAGCGTTGATCAGGCCCAAGAGCAATTGCTGCTCGACCCCAATGAACTGGCCGACGGCGGTTTTATCTCCCTGGGCGCCTTTACCATCAGCCCCGACCACCGCCTGCTGGCCTACAGCCTGGACACCCATGGCGATGAGATTTACCAGCTGTACGTCAAGGATCTCGCCAGCGGCACCATCACTGCCCTGCCCTTCGAGGATTGCGACGGCAGCCTGACCTGGGCCAACGACAACCAGACGCTGTTCTTCGGCGAGCTGGACGACACCCATCGCCCGCACAAACTCTATCGCCACACCCTGGGCAGCGACGCCGCCGAGCTGGTGTTCGAGGAGTCTGACGGGCGCTTCTTTCTGCATTGCTACCGTTCCAGCTCCGAGCGCCAATTAATCCTGCTGCTGGGCAGCAAAACCACCAGCGAGTCCTGGGTGCTGGATGCCGACACGCCCCAGGGCGCGTTCCGCTGTATGGCCCCCCGTGAGGACGAGCACGAGTATGACGTCGACCACGGCCTGCTCGACGGGCAGTGGAGCTGGCTGATCCGCAGCAACCAGAGCGGCATCAACTTCGCGCTGTACTCGATCAAAGAGAGCGCCGCGAGCGAACCAGCGCCCGAGCGCCGGCACTGGCGCGAACTGCTCGCCCATGACCCGCAGGTGATGCTCGAAGGCCTGAGCCTGAACCACGACGCCTACGTGCTCAGCTTGCGGGTCGCCGGCCTGCCGATCATTCAGGTCCATCCCCACGGCCTGCCGAGTTACCGGGTGCAGCTACCGGATGCGGCCTACAGCCTGTCGGTGCAGGACACCCTGGAATTCGCCAGCCCAGTGATTCGCCTGCGCTACGAAGCGCTCAATCGGCCGGCGCAGATCCGCCAGCTGGAACTGGCCAGCGGCGCCCAGCAGATATTGAAAGAAACCCCGGTGCTCGGCCCCTTCGCTGCCGACGCCTATGTCAGTCAGCGCCTATGGGCCACGGCCAACGATGGCACACAAATCCCGATCAGCCTGGTGGGCAAACGCGAGGTGCTCGGCCAACCGGCACCGCTCTATCTGTACGGCTACGGCGCCTATGGCGAATGCCTCGATCCGTGGTTTTCCCACGCCCGCCTGAGCCTGTTGGAACGCGGTTTTGTGTTTGCCATCGCCCATGTGCGCGGCGGTGGCGAGCTGGGCGAGGCCTGGTACCGCGCCGGCAAACTGGAACATAAACACCACAGCTTCAGCGACTTTATCGCGGTGGCCGAACACCTGATCGCCTGCGGCTACACCGGCCCCGAACAACTGGCCATCAGCGGCGGCAGCGCCGGCGGTTTGCTGATTGGCGCGGTGCTCAATCAACGGCCCGAATTGTTCGCCGCAGCGATTGCTGAGGTGCCGTTTGTGGACGTGCTCAACACCATGCAAAAACCGGATTTACCCCTGACCGTCACCGAGTACGACGAATGGGGCGACCCGACCGACCCAGCGGCCTATGCGCGGATCAAGGCCTACGCGCCTTACGAAAACGTCGTCGCCCAAGGCTATCCGGCGATGCTGGTGGTGGCCGGTTATAACGACAGTCGCGTGCAATATTGGGAAGCGGCCAAGTGGGTGGCTAAACTGCGCGCAACTAAAACCGATACGAATTTGCTGCTGCTAAAAACCGAGCTCGACGCCGGCCACGGTGGCATGAGCGGCCGCTACCAGGCCCTCAAAGACGTCGCCCTGGAGTACAGCTTTTTGCTTAAAGTGTTGGGCTAAGGTCGTGACGGGCCTCGCGTGCCAGCGAGGCCCAAAGCTAGCCATGCAGGCCGGCCGTGGGCGCCCTGGCAATTCAAGGTAGACTGCCCGCCCTTGTGCCCCCCCGCCTCCTATTTTCCCGAGACCGCCATGAAGCGTTTTGTCCTGCTCGATACCGCCCCGATCCCCAATGACGGCGGCGCCCTGTGCCTGTTCGAGTACGGCGAAGACTTTGTGATCAAAATCCAGGGTGGCGATGGCGGTCAGTTGATGAACACCCGCATGCACGGCTCGGAAGACGCCCTGGCGGAAATCCCCTGCAAGCGCATCGCCGGCAGACCCAGCCCGCGGGTGTTGATCGGTGGCCTGGGCATGGGCTTTACCCTGGCCTCGGCGCTCAAGCACATCGGCAAGAATGGCCAGGTGGTGGTGGCCGAACTGGTGCCGGGGGTAATCGAGTGGAATCGCGGCCCGCTGGGGGAGAAATCCGGCCGCCCGCTGCTCGACCCACGCAGCGAGATCCGCCTGGTGGACGTGGCCGATGTGCTGCCCGCCGAGCCCCTGGGTTTCGATTCGATCATGCTCGATGTCGATAACGGCCCCGAAGGCCTGACCAAAAAAGGCAACAGTTGGCTGTATTCCATGGCCGGCTTGCATGCCTGTCACCGGGCACTGCGGCCGGGCGGCATTCTGGCGGTGTGGTCGGCGGGGGCGGATCGCAAGTTTGCCGAGAAAGTCGCCAAGGCCAACTTCAAAGTCGAAGAGGTGCAGGTCTACGCCCACGGTAACAAAGGCGCCAAACACACCCTGTGGATTGCCACCAAGCGTAAGGTGGGTTAGCCGCGCAGCGGCGTAACCCGCCAGCGGCACGAGCGGCACCCGCGACGCCAGCAAGCACCGGGGCGCTTGGGCAATAACCGCGAAAGCGTTAAGCTTTATTCCATGATTAAACGATTTAACAGGTGACAGCATGAGCACGGAAAAATCTGCGGCGACCCTCAAGACCGACCGCATCATCGCCGAGGCCCAGCGTTCGCGCGAAGACGGCTACCGCGACAAGGCGCTGAAAATGTACCCCCACGTCTGCGGTCGTTGCAGCCGTGAGTTTGCCGGCAAACGCCTGAGCGAGCTGACCGTGCACCACCGCGATCACAACCATGACAACAACCCGCAAGACGGCTCCAACTGGGAGCTGCTCTGCCTGTTCTGTCACGACAACGAACACTCGCGCTACACCGACCAGCAATACTTCGCCGAAGGCTCGACCGCCAGCCCCCAAGGGCCGAAATCGACCCACAAGGCTTTCGCCGACCTGGCTGCGTTGCTGAAAAGCAAAGAGTAAGCCGCAGGCAGCAGCTCATAGGATGGGTTGAGACGCGCAGCGCCGATACCCATCGCCATTTCCTGATGGGTATCGTTGCACTCAACCGCATCCTACGGGGTTGCGTGCCGGCCATAACCACGCCGGTTTAATCAGCATTTTTTAAGAGCACCCGCCCGTGGCCAACAGACGCTACAGCTGCATCGGTTTATTCAACCCCAAGTCACCGGCCAATGTCGGCTCGGTAATGCGCGCCGCCGGTTGCTACGGAGTGAACTCGGTGTTCTACACCGGCACCCGCTATGACCGCGCGCAAGACTTCATCACCGACACCAAGAAGGTCCATCAGGATATTCCGCTGATCGGCATCGATGACCTGCAAAAAATCCTGCCACTGGGCTGCACGCCGGTGGCGGTGGAAATGGTCGAAGGCGCCCGGCCGCTGCCGGAATACACCCACCCGGATCGCGCCCTGTATATCTTCGGCCCGGAAGACGGCTCCCTCGGCAAAGAGGTGCTGGACTGGTGCGAAGACGTGATCTACATCCCCACCAACGGCTGCATGAACCTGGCGGCCACCGTCAACGTGGTGCTCTACGACCGTTTGGCCAAAGGCCTGAACACCAAGTCCGGGCCCAAGTTTGCGCCCTGACTGGGTAAAACAAAGGCTCCGCCCCAGTTATGTGTTGAGGTGTGTGTGGGCCTGTTAGGCGATACCTGGTGCGCGGTAATTCGTAGGGTGGGTTAGCGGCGCGGGCGGTGGTTGTTTGCACCACCGCGCAAGCCGGGCGCCGCGTAACCCACCATGCGGTTTGCCGGTCGAGCGCCATGGTGGGTTACGGCGCGGTCGGGTTTTGTGTTGTTGGCAGGCCGTGGTTCGCGCAATCCCCATGGATGGGGTAAATGCCGCAAGCCCGCCGGGAGCGGGCGCGGCCTAACCCACCCTACAAAAGCTGTGTGCAACACGTAACGGGCACATAGCCAAAACAAAGCCTATTTTAAGCCGCCGGCTTGGCTTTAGGCAGGCGCAGCAACTTGCTGTCGAGCACCTTTGACGGCTTGCCGATCAGGCTCTCGCTAAGCTCGATGAAACTCTCGGTATTGACCCTGTCCATGCGCATCAAGCCTTGGGCCACGTCATCCAGGGAATGCTTACCGGCGCTGCGCTGGCGGATTTCCAGGTCCAGTTCCTGCAGCAATACCACCGCCCGCGCCGTGACCGCGCCGGTGGCATGTTCGCCACGCAGGTTGTTGACCTTACTGCTCCAGAGGGTGAGTTTCTTGCGCACCTGCTGGTAGCGCTCCTCGCTCATGCCGCCGGCGCGACGCAGTAATTCGATGGCGTAGTACTCGGCGATGCCTTCGCTGATCCAGTCACTGGCATCGGTGTCGCGAATGCCGCTGAGCACATGCACCAACTCATGGATCAAGGAGCTGGTGCCGTTCTCACTCACCAGCGGCCGCTCGGCATGCATAAACAGCGAGTTGGGGCCCGACAAGGCGCCGCGCCACATGGGATCGCCGGCACCCACCACCAGCAGCTTGCGCGGATCACGGGGGAACACCGCTTGCGCGTGCGGCCACACGAAGGTCAGCAGGGTCAAGGTATCCATGCGGCGCATGCCCGAGCCGATGGGGGCGGCGATGGTGACATCGGTTTCGCCTAAACGCGTACGCCGCGTACCCATCTTGCCGGCCAAGATCCAACCGGTCGGCCGATCAAAGGACTGCGCGGGGTTGTCGATCCGAAAGCGGTTCGGACCGATGCGCGGCCAGCCGCTCTCGACGCTTTTCCAGCCTTTGGGCAGCTCCACTTGCAGGCGTGAAACCAGCTCGACTTTGTCATACAACACTACGTCGGCGGCGGGCACCAGATCATCGCCTCGCAGTAGCGCCCAATCCGCGGTAATCAGCGCCGAGTAGGCCCCGGAGGGCTCGAGCTGATTGATCCGCACCCGATAGCTGAGGCTGGCTTTGCCGCTGGCGGGGGTCCAGGTGGCGTGCCCCCGGCCGTCCTCAGTCCACTGACCGTCGGCCTTAAAGGCCACATAGTGCTCAGCCTTGGGCAGATAAAATTTAACGCTCTGCACCAATTCGCCCTTGGCCAGGGTCAGTTGTACTTCGGCCTCGGCGCTGGCCGGTAAAAACCGCAGCTGATAATCCAGGTCGACTTTTTTAGCCGCCAACCCTGGCGTGCTCAGTAGCAGCAGGCAGGCTGCCAAACGCAGGCGTATACCGATAAACATGAGGCAGAATCCTTATTGGCAGTGCAACTTGCTGCCGGTCGAGCCGGCACAGGCCAGCTAACGGCAAAACATCCAACGTTTCAGGTCGTGTGAAAACGTAGCGAGCGAAGGTTATGCCTGTTTTTAACGCCGCATAACCGAGCGCAGTAGTTTTCACGCGGCCTGACTAACCGGAGCGAAAAATCAGGTAATCCTCCCAGTCATCCTCGGCCACGCTGTTCTCGCTGAGCATGCGCCCGGATTGCGAGATGCGCTCGCGGTGCACCGCATCCACGTCGCCGCTGACTAAATAATGCCAAGCGGGCAAGTCGCGGCCCTCGGACACCAAACGATAGGCGCAGGTTGCCGGCAGCCACTGGAATTGATCGGCTGCCGCTGGCGTCAACTGAATACAGTCGGGAACAAACTTGCGTCTATTAGGGTAGTCGGTGCAACGGCAGCTGGTCAGATCGAGCAGTTTGCAGGCGATGCGGGTGTAGTAAACGCTGCCATCGTCCTCATCTTCGAGCTTTTGCAGGCAGCACAAACCACAGCCATCACAGAGCGACTCCCACTCTTGGCTGTCCAGCTGAGTCAGGCTTTTACGTTTCCAGAAGGGTTGGACTGTGGCGGTCATGAGCAAACACTGAGCTAAACAAAAGGCCGGCAGTCTAGCTTGCCGGCCTTAGCCGGCCAAGGCGGGGATGCCGAACGGCCGGCTAACCGCGCGCAAGCACGACCCGGCCACGCAGCGGCGTGTGGCTTACATCGGGTCGTTGCGACGCAACAGCTCTTCGGGCAGATGCTCGATGTACTCGTCTTCGGCCGGCGGCATTTGCAGGTGATAGCCCTGTTTCTCCAGGTTGGCCAACACCAGCGTGATGTCTTCGCGGGCCAGTTGACGCTCAGGCGTCAGGACCAAATCGAAGGTATGAATCGGCGGGCCGAACGCCACTAACAGGCTTTCCGGTACGCGCTTAAGCGCCTCGCTGCGCTCGACATAGAGGTACATCTCGTTCTTGCGCGGGCTTTTGTAGATGGAGCAGATACGTTTCATGCAGTTTCCTCGGCTAACAACTTCAGCAATGCCTGGCCCATTAACTCGCGCCGCCAGCCACGCAGGGCATCCGGCAGTTGATAAGGGCCGTTCGGAAAGCCGGTTTTCAATAAGGCATCCAGGGTTTTCTTGCGCAGCATCAGCTCTTGCGCCATGTCCAGGCGCTCGGCTTCACGCATGCCAAAGGCGCGCAGTTTTTTCAGCAGCGCCGTGGCTTCCATCGGCAACGGCTCGGGCACCACTGGCGGCCACTCGGCCTCAGGCAGTGCGGCGGCCTGTTTAATCAGCTGCAGCAGGGTTTCACCATCGTGGCGCACGGTGCGCGGGTGCATCTCTTCAATGCGCGACAAGCTGGTCAAGTTATCCGGTTGGGTGCGCGCCAACGGCCACAGAGTGTGATCGCGCAAAATGTGATTGCGCGGCTTGTTGCGGGCCCGCGCCTCACGCTCACGCCAGGCGCACAGCTCACGCAGCACGGCCAGCTGCGCTGGGGTCAGCTTCCAGGCCAGTTTGGCCTCGCGATAGGCCTCCTCGGGCAACACCTCGCGGTGCATATTGCTGACCAGCTCGGCGCCATCTTCCAGCACCCTGGCGGTTTTTTCCGCCGAGAGTTTCGCTGCCAGCACGCGATAGACCTCGGCCAGGTGCACCGCATCTTCGGCGGCGTAGCTGATTTGTGTATCGCTTAGGGGCCGCTGCAGCCAGTCGGAGCGGGTTTCGCCCTTGGGCAGATCAAGCCCCAACACCGCTAGCACCAGCCGCGAATAGCCCATGGAAAAGCCCATGTTCAGATAAGCCGCCGCCAACTGGGTATCAAACAACGGCGCAGGCATGCTGCCGGTCAGGCGCAGCAGCACCTCGAGGTCTTCACTGCAGGCATGCACCACCTTGATCACCGCTGGGTTCTCCAGCAGGGCAGCAAAGGGTTGCCAGTTATTGATCAGCAGCGGATCGATCAAATAAGCACTGCTACCGTCACCGACCTGCACCAAGCCGGCCAGCGGGTAGAAGGTATCGACCCGCATAAACTCGGTGTCCAGGGCCACAAAGGGCAAGTCTTGCCACTCGGCGCAATACAGCGCCAGGCTCGCGTCATCGCGAATCCAATGAATATCAATGGCCATGCAACTCTTCCTTATAAACGGCGGCCATTATTGCTGCCGGCCTTAACAATGCCGGGCAGTATATATCGCCAGCGACCATAGCCGGGCATTCACGGCTTGCCGGGTGGTGCACTCAGTTTTATCCTGCCTGCGCTGCGTCCACTCGCGCTCAGACTAATCAAAGGAATGCCATGAAGAAGCTGCTGGGCCTTATCGCCCTCTTGATCACCGCTGCTACCGGTTACCTGATTCTCGCCCCCAGCCCAATCGATCCCGTGGCCTGGGACGCGCCTGTAGCGCCGGCCATGAGCGGGGTGCTGGCGGTTAACAACGATCTGCAAGGCGCTGAACTGCTCGCCCAAGGCAAACTGGACGGCCCGGAAGACACCGCGGTGGATGCCCAGGGCCGGGCCTATACCGGTCTGCATAACGGCAAAATAGTACGCATTGGCAGCGATGGCACAGTGGCAACCTTCGCCGACACCCAGGGCCGGCCGCTGGGCATGGACTTTGACGCTAAAGGTAATTTGATCGTCGCCGACGCCTTTAAAGGCTTGCTGAGCATCGACCCGCAGGGGCAGATTCGCGTGCTCAGCACCGAAGCCGAAGGCGTGCATTTTCGCTTTACCGACGACCTGGACATCGCCAGCGACGGGCGTATTTACTTCACCGACGCCTCGGACAAATTCGAGCAGCCCGACTACCTGCTCGACCTGCTCGAAGCCCGCCCCCATGGCCGGCTGCTGCGTTACGACCCGGCTACCGGCAAAACCGAACTGCTGCTCAAAGACCTGTACTTTGCCAATGGCGTGGCGCTGTCGGCCAATGAGGACTTTGTACTGGTCAACGAAACCTACCGTTACCGCATCGCGCGCTACTGGCTAAAGGGTGAAAAAGCCGGTCAACACGACATCTTTATCGACAATCTGGTCGGCCTGCCCGACAACTTGCAAGGTGATCGCGCCGGCACTTTCTGGGTGGCGTTGCCCACCCCGCGTCTGGCCGACACCGATGTGCTGCACCGTAAACCCTGGGCCAAGGCCCTGCTGGCCAAACTGCCACGGGCCCTGTGGCCCAAGCCGCAGAAATATGGCCTGGTGCTGGCCATCAACGAAAACGGCGAAATCATCCGCAGCCTGCACGACAGCAGTGGCGAACACCTGCGCATGATCACCTCGGCGAAACCCGTGGGTGATTGGCTGTACCTGGGCAGCCTAAATAACGACCGTATCGGCAAGCTGAAAATCAAGTAAGCCGCGTTAATCAAGCGCCTGCCGCTGTTTTTTGCACTGTTAATAACGCACGGAGCCTGCCATGTCACTCGCCCAACTGCTTAGCCCTGCACAACTGCACGCGCGCCAGGCGCAGCCCAAGCTGGTGCTGCTCGATTGCCGCTTCGCCCTCGACGACCCGGCCTACGGCCAGCGCAGCTATGGCGAGGGGCATATCCCTGGGGCGCAGTTTGCCGACTTGGAGAGCGACCTCTCAGGCACCGTGCAAAAAGGCCGCACCGGCCGGCACCCGCTGCCGGAGTCGATCAAGTTGATCGAGCGGCTGCGGGCCTGGGGCGTCAACAATGACAGCGACATAGTGCTGTATGACGACGGCCCCGGCGCATTCGCGGCACGGGCCTGGTGGTTGCTGGCCTGGCTGGGCAAGCGCGACGGAGTATTTTTGCTTGATGGTGGCTTGAAGGCCTGGCGCGAGGCTGGGTTAAACCTGACCAACACGGCCAGCACACCGGCCGCCGGCAACTTCAGCGGTCAGCCCGACCCGCAATTGCTGCTGACTGCCGCGCAACTGCAGCAACGCCTGGGCGACCCGCAACTGTGTTTGCTGGATGCCCGCGCCTTGCCGCGTTTTCGCGGCGAGGTGGAGCCGCTGGATCCGGTGGCCGGGCATATTCCCGGCGCACAATGCGCGGTATTTACCGACAATCTGGATGGCAATGGCCGCTTCCTGCCGACTGCCCAGCTCCAGCAGCGCTTTGCCGCGCAACTGGGCAGCCGGCCGGCCAGCGGACTGGTGGCCTACTGCGGCTCAGGGGTGACGGCCTGTCACAACCTGTTTGCCCTGTGTTTAGGCGGTTATCCCTTGGCGCCGCTGTATGCCGGTTCCTGGAGCGAATGGATCACCGACCCGCAACGCCCCGTCGCCCTTGGCGATCAGTAACAGCTGCATATAATCCGTGGCGCTTTAGTGCCACGAGTTATATACACAATAAGCAAAAGCCTAAAACAGTTTAAAAACAGCCTTTTACGAATAACTCTTGGTACTACACTCGAACTTATGCGGCTAACGCCGCTTCCGGTTCGGCCTTTAGTTACAACTCGGTTTACTCGCTTTTATGTGTCAGGCCCGCCGGTTACCTTTTACGAGGGATTTATGGGTATTGCCGCCAGCGATTTACGCCAACATGTGATCCGTCCCACCTTGGTTTACTTGGGCCGCCACTCCCCCAGCGCAGAAGCTTTGCTACTCGGGGTCGCCGCCTGTCAATCGGCCCTCGGCGCAGTGCTCACCGACCGCCGCGGCCACGGCCTGTACCGCATCGCCGAACAGCGCCATCAGCAAATTTGGGATCAACATCTGGCCCTCGACCCAGACCTAGCCAGTAAGATTCGCGGTTTAGCCAGCCAGCATGCGTTTCTAACCGCCCCGCACCTGGAGCTGACGGTGAACCTGCGTTACTCCACCGCTATCGCCTGGATGCTGATCGAAGCCGCCGGCAGCAAACTGCCCGACAGCCATGACCTTCTGGGTCTGGGGCAGATTTGGCGGCAAGTGTTTCAGCCCCAAGGGCAGTCGCGCGATTTTCTGAATGCCTGGATAAGCTGCGTGGGCAAACTCAGCCAGGTCGCGTGAGCCGGCACCCCTGTTTTAGAGCGGCCAGTGGCGGCTAACGTTTGCGGCACAGGGTTAAGCCATCGCCGAGCGGCAATAACGACAAATCCAGGCGCGGGTCATCTCTCAAGTGCCGATTGAGCGCCTGAATGGCTCGTGTATCGGCGCTTTCCGGCCGAGCCTCAAGCACCCGACCACTCCACAGGGTGTTATCAAACAACAGCAACCCGCCAGCACGCAGCAATACCAACGCGTGCTCTAAGTAAGCTGGGTAGTTGGCCTTGTCGGCATCGATAAAAATCAGATCAAAACTTTCACCCTGACCGCTGCGCGCAAGTGTCGCCATGGTGTCCAGGGCGGGGCCGAGGCGCAGCTCAATTCGCGCTTCAAGGCCGGCCAGGCGCCAATAGCGGCGCGCAATGCTGGTGTATTCCGCCGAGGTGTCAGCGCAAATCAGCAGCCCATCGTCGCCCATGGCGCCGGCCAGGCACAGGCTGCTGTAGCCGGTGAAGGTGCCAATTTCCAGCAGCCGTTTGGCACCCGTCAACTTGACCAGCAGCGCCATAAACTGGCCCTGCTCCGGGGCGATTTGCCAGCGCGCCACCGGCAACTTCGCGGTTTCTTCACGCAACTGGCGCAGCAGCGCGCTTTCACGCAGCGAGACATCGAGCAGGTACTGATACAGCGGCTCGTCGAGGTTAAGGCTGCGATTGGTCATCCATCCTCCTGCACCAGGCCAGGCACAGCAGCCCTGAGACTGCCGCTGAATTCGGCGCTTTCTTTATTGAGCTTGACGCTGCTGCAAGTACTCCAGCACCGCCGCCTGGTCACCACTGAACTCGATACGTTGCGCCTTGCTGTCACGCTGAAAGGCGTACATGGGGTCGTAGTATTCGCTCAGCAAGCCTTCAATCCACTCACGGTGCAACTGCACTTGGCCGCTGCGTTGTTGCTCGGCCAGGGCTGCAGTCATGCTGGCGGCCAAGCGCTGATAACGCTCGCCGCCCAGACGTTTAAGGATATTGCTCAAACTCTGTTGCAGCCGCTCGGCGAACAGCGCAAAGCCCTGTTCCTGACCATGTACGGCCACAAAATCGGCACACAGGTTGGTCACATAGTCGGCCAGAATCCGCGTCACGCGGCCCTCCAGGCTGTCCTCCAGCCAGATCAGCGGATAGCCCTGCATACCCTGATGCAAGCCTATCGGCAAGGTGCAGCCACCGACCATGCGGCTCTCATCTTCGAGCACAAACTGCTGCTGACCGGCGGCGCGTTTTTTCAACATGTCGATAGCCAAAAGGTTCTCGAAATCGATCTGCGCCGGCTGCGGACTCACCCGTTTACCAAAGCTGGAACCACGGTGATTGGCATGGCCTTCCAGGTCCAGGGCGTTACCCAGTTGGGCCAATACCTCGGTCTTGCCGGTGCCGGTAAGGCCACCGACTATGACGAAATCGCACTGGGCCAACGCCTGCTCGGTGGTTTCCAGCAAAAAGCTGCGCATGGCTTTGTAGCCGCCGATGACTCGTGGATAGTCGATGCCGGCTTCTTCCTTGAGCCACTGTTGGACGAGTTGCGAGCGCAGGCCGCCGCGAAAGCAATACAGATAACCCTCGGGATTGGCCTGAGCAAAGGCCACCCAGGCGGCAACTCGCTCGGCTTTAACCGCGCCGCACACCAGTTGATGACCCAGTTTGATGGCGGCGTCCTGACCACGCTGTTTGTAACAGGTGCCGACTTGTTGCCGCTCAAGGTCATTCATCAGCGGCAAATTGATCACGCCGGGGAACGCGCCTTTGCTGAACTCGACCGGCGCGCGGGCATCCATCATCGGCAGGTCGTTTAAAAATATCTGGCTAAAGTCGGCAGTATTGGCGCGCATCAAAACACCTCGACCGCATGGCTCTGGCGCGCAACCAGAGTACCTATTGGCGCCAGTTCCAGGCCCAACTCCGCCGCCACCGCGAGGAATTCGGCCTCACCCTCGGCGGTGACCGCCACCAGCAAACCGCCGCTGGTTTGTGGGTCACAGAGCAGGAATTTCTGCTCATCGGTCAGCGGCGCCACCTTCTCACCGTAACTGTCGAAGTTGCGGTGGGTGCCACCGGGTACGCAGCCTTGTTCGAGGTAGTAATCGACCCCCGGCAGACGCGGCACAGCGGCGAATTCAAGTTGCGCGGTCAGGCCGCTGCCATCGGCCATTTCCAGCAAATGCCCAAGCAGACCGAAGCCGGTGACATCGGTCATGGCCATGACGCCGGCCAGCTTGCCGAAACGGCTACCGGGCTTGTTCAGGGTGCACATCCACTCACAAGCCAGGCCAACGTCCTCAGGGCGTAACTTCGACTGTTTCTCGGCGGTGGTCAGAATGCCTATCCCCAGCGGCTTGCTCAGGTACAGGCGGCAACCGACGGTGGCGCTGTCGTTGCGCTTCATATGGCGCTTGAGCACCACACCAGTCACCGCCAGGCCGAAAATCGGCTCGGGGGCATCGATCGAATGACCACCGGCCAGGGGAATACCCGCCGCGTCGCACACCGCGCGGCCGCCGCGAATCACCTCGCGGGCCACCTCGGGCGCCAGCACATTGACCGGCCAGCCGAGAATGGCGATGGCCATCAGCGGGTCACCGCCCATGGCGTAAATATCGCTGATGGCATTGGTGGCGGCGATGCGGCCGAAATCATAAGGGTCATCGACTATCGGCATAAAGAAGTCGGTGGTCGACACCACCCCGCGCTCGTCATCCAGGGCATACACAGCCGCATCATCACGCGAGGCATTGCCAACCCAGAGCTTGGGATCGAGGTTTTGCGCGCCGCTGCCGGCCAGGATCACATCCAGCACCTTGGGCGAAATCTTGCAGCCACAGCCGGCGCCATGACTGTATTGGGTAAGGCGGATAGGTTCGTTCATTGAAATTCTCGAGCAACGCATGCAGACAAAAGTGCTGGCAGTCTAACAAAGCATCAAAGAAATCGTGGACGGATCAGAACGTAGGATGGGTGGAGCGCAGCGATACCCATCACCGCGCAGTTCATTTATACCTGCAGCGGGCGCCAGCGTTACGCGATTAAGCCATCCGGCACTCTGCGACAGCGAGCAGCCACCCGTGCTTTGACGCTTATCCGTTTTGCTGGCAAGGTTGCCGCCGCGCATCGCCGGGAGCGCTGCAAGCCATAGCCAGCCACTGCTTAATCGACTACTGGGCATGCCGCCAACAGCAATAGTTTGCGCGCGAAACTTACGGAGCAAGGATTACCCATGACCTCACTCGCGCTCTTACTGATCGGTTTTTCCCTGTTCAGCGCCCTCGTACTGGCCCTCACGCACTTTCGCGACAGTAACTATTCAGGCCTGCCAACCGCCAGGATCATGGGTTTGGTTCTGCTCATGGCCCTCAGCGGCCTGCAGCTTACGCATTTCGCCTGGCTGCATCTGGACTTACCCTGGGTGACCACGGCGCCCTACCGGATAGCGCTGTTTATGGTTGCACCGGCGTTTTTTATGTTCAGCGCCCCCTTATTGACTCCGGCCAAGGACACGCAAAAACAGCTGACGCTGCTATGGCACGCGCTCCCGGTATTAATGGCACCCTGGCTACCCGCAGACGGCGCATTGCCATTGGCTTTCGTGGTCGGTGCCGGCTATCTGTTGTGGCTGGCCCGGCGGATTTATCTGTTGCGCCGCGAACGCAGCCAATACCACCTGGAAATTATCTTGTTGGGCCTGATTTTCCTGATCGCCATCGCGGTATCAGGGCTTGGCCTGTTCCAGCAGGCACTGCCGGCAAAGCTATTTTTCGTGCTGTATGCGATAGCCATCGGTGTAGCGTTTTTTCTGCTGCTGACAACCCTGGGCTTAAGACCGCAACTGGCCAGCGAAATAAGCGAAAGCGCACAAACCAGCTATGCCAACTCGACACTCAGCAACGTCGACTGCCCAACCGCGCTGGCCAAGCTGGATACGCTGATGAATGTTGAGCGCATCTATGCCGACCAAGCATTGAGTTTGCCCAGCTTGGCCGAGCGCCTGGCGCTGAGTAGCCACCAACTCTCGGAGCTGATCAACGCTCAGTTAGGCAAAGGCTTTTCGCGCTACCTGCGCGAGCAACGCACCGCAGCGGCCAAATTGATGCTCTGCGCCGAGCCTTCAGCCTCGGTGCTGTCGGTAGGCTTGAGTGTCGGCTTTAGCTCGCAATCGAACTTCTACGATGCCTTCCGCGAGATCGAGGGCATGACTCCTGGCCAATACCGAAAACTCCACCTGAAACCCAACTCCGTTCAGCAATAAAGGGCTTTTTTGTTCTGAAAAGATCATTGCGGAGCTTAATCGTGCTCCGTTTCGATCAAAGCGGAAGATCATCGCCCAAGCAAAACCGACACTGAGAACTCCAAACACCCGAGGAGCTACTCATGAATATTTATTACCTACTGCTGCTTGAACTGCTCATCTGCATAAGCATGAGCCTGGTGGTCCTGCGCGTACTGTCAGGCCCACTGAGCCATGTACTGGAAAGGATTTGCCCGGATAAACCTGCGGCCATCTTTTGGCTTAGCTACACCAAGGTGATGTTGATCAGTGCGCCTCTGCTGCTGGTACTGACCGTGGATTTGTTCGCCAACTTCAGCAACCCGATGGACAGCCTGCGGCTGGCGCTGATGGCATCCTTGGCCGGACTGCTGCTTGGCCTGCACTCTGTCGGCAAGCGTCTGGGGCAATTTGTGCTCATCCCAAAAGCAGCCGGGAGCCAAGCATGAACATTCTACTCACCGGCGCCAGTGGTTTTATCGGCCGCAATATTGCCTGCCAGTTAAGCGCCGCCGGCCACCAAGTACGCGGTGTGTCGCGCAGCCAAGGGTTCGATTTTTGCCAAATGCAAGGCAGCGCCGATTGGCTGCCACTGCTCGACGGCATTGATGTGGTGATCAACAGCGTTGGCATCATTGGTGAAGCTGCAACCCAGCGCTTCACACCGCTGCACACGCTGGCGCCACAGGCGTTGTTCCGCGCCTGCCACGAAGCCGGCGTGCGCCGGGTGGTGCAAATCTCCGCGTTGGGCGCCGATGCCAGTGCGTTTTCCGCCTATCACCTGAGCAAGCTGGCGGCGGATGACTACCTGCGTAGCCTCGATCTGGACTGGTTCGTGCTGCGCCCATCGCTGGTCTACGGCCACGGTGGGACAAGCTCCGCGCTGTTTATGCGCATGGCCCGCCTGCCGCTAATTCCACTGATTGGCGCAGGGCAGCAGCAATTGCAGCCGGTACATATTAGCGATGTAGTGGCTACGGTAATCGCCTGCCTTAGTGCTCCTCAGGCAAAGCAAACCTTGGACATCGTCGGCAACCAAAGGCTGAGCTTTGCCGAGTGGCTGCAGTGCATGCGTCGCGCACAGGGTCTAGCACCCGGACGAGTGCTACACATTCCACTCATGCTGGCGATGGCCGGCACCTGGTTGGGCCGCTGGTTCAGCCCGCTGCTGCAGCCCGATAACCTGCGCATGCTGCAAACCGGCTACTTGGCTGACGTGCAGCCCATCACCCAATTTCTCGGGCGCAGCCCACGAGCACTAGAACCGCAGCTGTTTTTCTTGGATGCCACAACGACAACCTCAGCAGGGAGCGCGACATGATCTATCTGACCCTAAAGACCCTGCACATTCTGAGCATGGTGCTGTTGTTCGGCACTGGCTTGGGTAGCGCGTTCTACAAATGGATGGCTGATCGCAGCGGTAACGTCGCGCATATCGCGGTGACCAACCGGCATGTAGTACTGGCCGATTGGATTTTTACTACCCCAAGCGTGTTGTTCCAGCCCGTCAGCGGACTGGCCATGGTCTATCTCGCCGGTTACTCGCTCAGCACGGGCTGGATTGCCATCAGCCTTGGGCTGTTCTGTATCGCCGGCGCCTGCTGGTTACCGGTGGTCTGGCTGCAGATTCGCATGCGGCAAATCTCGGCTGCAGCGGCAGCCGAGCAAACCGCGCTTCCCGAGGTTTACTGGCGCATGGCGCGCTGCTGGTTCTGGCTCGGCCTGCCCGCCTTCACCGCCATGGTGCTGGTGGTCGCACTGATGGTGTTTAAACACATTCCAGGAGCAGCATGATGAAAAGCTTGATGCAACAGCTGCTAGGTAACGACTGGGACAAGCTGCATCCCGCCCTGCAGGCGCATTACCAATTCGCCCCCAACATGGACATCGGCCATCTGGACATCGAGTACCCGCGATTTATGCAGCCCATATTGCATCTGCTGTACTGGTGCGGCGCGCTGATCAATCGCGCCGGCAAAAAGGTCGACACTCGGGTAGAAAAACATATCAGTGCCGAGCGCCAATATTGGCGGCGGGCGATGACCTTTGCCGATGGCCAAGTCATCCAGTTCAACAGCTACTGCATCCTGGCGGGCGGCAACCAACTGATCGAATTCGTCAATCCCTTTCTCGGGTTGCAAATGGCCGTTCATGTGCAAGACGGACAACTGCACTACCAAGGCGTGCGCTTCGTGATGAAGCTGGGGTCCGTGCGGCTGCCAATCCCCGAATGGCTGGCGCTGGGCCATACCAGCATTATCGAAACGGGGATGGACAATAACTATTTCGCCATGGATTTTCGCCTGACCCATCCGCTGTTTGGCCAAGTGTTCCGCTATTCAGGGGTTCTGCAAAATATCCGCCAATAACTCACGGTTAATAGCGGCAGATTTAGCCCCATCAGTTACCGGACGCTATGGCCAGCGCGCCTGCCAGAGCGGTAACCAGGCCAATGGCTGCAGAGTTTCTTCGCTTGGTCTGTACTCCGCGCCCAACCAACCCTCATAACCACTGCTGCGTAAGGCGGCCAGCAGCGGGGGAAAGTCCAGCGTACCGGTGCCTGGCTCGCCGCGCCCCGGGCAATCGGCAAACTGCACATGGCCGATGCGCCCGGCCAGCAGGGCGATGCCGGCGGCAATGTCTAGGCCTTGGCGTGCCATGTGGTAGAGATCGAACTGGGCTTGCAGATTGGGATGATCGACGACCCGCAGCAGCTCATCCAACTGCTCGGGGGTATTGATCAGAAAGCCCGGCATATCCAGCGGATTGATCGCCTCGCAGAGCACACCAATCCCCAGCACGGCGAAGGCCTCGGCAGTTTTGCCCAGGTTAGCGATCAGACAGGCCAGCGCCTGCTCGCGGCTAACGCCTGCGGCCAAACGGCCAGCCAACAGATTGACGTAGGCCGGGCGGGCCATGGCCGCATAGGTCAGCGCCTGTTGCAGGGCGGCGTCGAACTCCGCTTGCCGAGCTGGTACCGCCGCCAGGCCTGGCCCGCCGGTCATCAGGTCGCCAGCCGGCAGATTGATCAGCCGCAGCGGTAGATCGGCGCGAGCCAGCGCCTCTTTTAACTGCAGGGCCGGCACTTCATAGGGGAACTGGATTTCCACCCCATCGAAGCCGGCCGCCGCTGCGGCTTGAATGCGCCCAAGCAGCGGCAACTCGCTAAACAGCAGCGACAGATTAGCGGCGATTTTCATGGCTTTGGCTCGCGGTACAACTCGATCAGGGTGGCGGGATCGCGCTGCAAATTGCCCTGGCTGCCGTGCAGACGCATCAGCTGGGCGGCCAGACCGCTGAGCGGCGTGGCCGAGTCCTGCTCGCGGGCCAGTTTTACCGCCGTGTCCAGGTCTTTGAGTAAGGTGCGCACATGCCATTTGATCGGTTCAAATTGGCTGCTGGCCATCTGCGGCGCCAGTATCTGCAAGGGTTTGGAGTCGGCAAAACCGCCACTCAGGGCTTCGGCCAGCAGCGTCGCATCCACCCCGCTCTTCTCGGCCAGAGCCACCACTTCGGCAATCACCAGTGCATTGCAGGCCACCAGCATCTGGTTGCAGACCTTGGTCACTTGGCCCGCGCCCAGCGCACCCATATGGGTGAGGCGCTGACCCAGATGCGCAAGGATCGGCCGCACCCGCGCCACGTCTTCCGCCCGGCCACCGGCCATGATCGCCAGGGTGCCGGCCGTAGCGCCGGCAGTGCCGCCGGAGACCGGCGCATCCAGCCAATGCATGCCCGTTTGCGCGGCTAACTCGGCGGCCATCTCGCGGGTAGCGGCCGGCTCCAGGCTGGAAAAATCCACCAGCAACTGGCCCAGCTGGGCGCCTGCAACGATGCCCGCAGGACCAAATACCACCTGGCGTACCACCCTTGTATCGGCCAGGCACAGCAAGACGATGTCGGCGCTTTGGCACAGCTCAGCCGGGCTGAATACCTGGCGCGCACCGGCGGCGACTAATTCTGCGCACTTGTCCGGCGAGCGGTTCCACACCGTCAAGGGATAACCAGCGGCCAGCAACCGGCGACACATAGGCAGGCCCATCAGGCCAATCCCGGCGAAAGCCAGGGCAGGTAGTGAGTTAGACATAGGAACCCTGCATTAGAAGAAAGACAGGGGGCGAATCCTTACACAGATGGCAAACACGGCCTAGTAGCCTGTCGGTCTGAGACCTGCGCCGACGACACTAAACCGCAACACGGCTAACCCCATCGGTCAGCCGGCCTGAACCGGCTACCCCTACAATCCTAGAAGCCCGTCAGCCCTGCAGGCGCTGCCGAGGCGCGCAAAACCTAAGGCTGCGCTAGCACCTGTTCTGCAACATTACGCAAAGCCAGCAAGGACTCAGCCGACTCGCGCTCAATGCGTTTTTGCAACAGCAGACGGTTGAGCAAGCGCATCACCCATCCAGAAAAGTGGTATTCCAGGGTACGCACAAAGCGTGTACCACACTGCGTGGCTTGGCACTCATAGGTAACCGAGAGATTAAGGCCATGGTTACCGGTTGCACGCGCCTGCCAACGTTGCCCCGCCACATACTCGACAACATCCCAACTAAGCTGGCCCCTACGGCCACCGGCGAAAATATCCTCGTCAAAATGACTGCCGGCAGCTAAAGAACCGCTGGGACCGTACACCCGCACCGAGGATGGATGCCACTCGGGCCAGCGTGTCGCACAACTGGCATACGCCAGCACCTGTTCAGGGCTATAAGCGATCTCGACCTCATGCTGCATAACCGTCACGCAGTGATCGCGCTCCAGCGGCTGCCAATCCAAAGTCCCGCGCAACCAATCCATTAACGGGAACACGATATTGAAATTTTTGCTTTGCATCAGGTCGCGCCGGTGATGCAGTTCATGCAGCCGCCGCATGTGGCGTATCCAGGGCAGCCGAGCTACAGGATGGCGGTCTGGCAGATGCTCGCAGGCATGAAAAATTTCGTAGCTCAGGTAACCGAGCAACATGCTGCTGGCAAACAACCCAGCGACATTGCTGTTAACCAGGCTCAATAACCACCAGACAGCAAACAAACCGCTGCTGTAAATCATGATCAACCAAGCCGGGAAAAGAATTACTCGCCAGTCTTGGGCGGTTTCATAGCGCATCTGCCCAGGCACGAAAAAACTGTGGTGATCGCCGCTGTGGCGCTTATAAAACAGCGCACTCAAACGATGTTTATGGTGCCCAAGATTTTTGTGCACGGTGTATTCGCCCCAGTTAAAAAAGACCAGAGCCAGCACAATGGTCAGCCACTCCAAGGGCCGCACCGCCTCTAAAGTGCTGTAGAAAAACACCAGGCACAGCGCACCATAAGCCAGCACAAATCCGCCATGCAGCCACGGGTTGTAACGCGCATGAATGCCTGCGCGGTAGCGTGCCCGAAAGGCTTGAGTATCGAAGATCATCGCAGCTCCAGGGTGGATGGGTTTGACAGCAGTCTATTGGGCGAATAATTATTGTGATAATTGATATTCAAGATAAGCATTATTCATGAACGTGAATTTACGCCAGATAGATCTAAACCTGCTGCTGGTCTTCGATGCACTGATGCAGGAACAGAATCTTTCGCGCGCAGCACTCCGGCTGCATATGAGCCAGCCGACCGTCAGCAATGCGCTGGCCCGCTTGCGCGCACAGCTGGGGGAGCCGCTATTCAAGCGCACGGCCCGCGGCATGTTACCGACAGCCCAAGCGCAGGCTTTGTACGGGCCGATCCGCCAAGGCTTGCACCTATTGCAGCTGGGGCTGGGGTCGCAGGAGGCCTTTGACTTGCAGGCTGAGCACACCTTCAGGTTATCCATGAATGATTATGCCCAAGCCACGCTGTTGCCGGCCCTGCTCGCGCATTTGAGGTTACTGGCACCGCGCGTGGTGTTGTCGGTGCAAAGCGATGAGGCGGATTCGCTGACCGCTCGGCTGGCGGCGGGAGAACTGGATCTGGCGATTGATTACCTGTACTTCGCCAGCAGCGAGCTCTGCTACCAACCTTTAATCGAAGAACAACTGGTAGTGATCGGCCGCGCCGGGCACCCAGCATTTGTCGGGGGGCTCACCTTGGCTGGCTATCAGCAAAGCCAGCATGTATTGATCCTGCCGCGAGCGGGCCGAGGCTCACCACTGGAAATCATCCTCGGCTCGGCCAAAGTCCGTCGTCAGGCACAGGTGCATGTGCCGCACTATTTGACCATTCCACCGATCGTGGCGCAGTCCGATTTGCTGGGCACGGTACCGCGCCGCTTGGCCGAACACTTTGCACCGATCTATGCGCTGCAGATCTCGCCGCTGCCGGTGACTATCCCGCCAGTGCAAGTAAGCCTTATCTGGCACCGCCAGCAAGAGCTGGCGCCAGGCTTGCGCTGGTTACGCGAACAGATAGCACAGCTATTTCGCCAGCCATCCGGAGCGCTGCAGAGCACCTCACAAACGTAAATGCCCTACTCAGTGCAATAGGCTGCTACCTCTAGCGTGGCTCAACAACAGTTGCTGTCTGCCGTGCGGCAAGCAGCATGGCCACAAAGTCGACCGCAAAGCGATGACAGTCACCAGGCCAACGGGCCGTCAGTAAATTGCCATCGCGCACCGTGAAACCGGGCTGCAGATTGCTGGCGCTGTCGCGCATCGGTAGGCGTGGCCCCGCGATAAAGTCGCTCGGGCTGGCCAAGGCGGCGGTGACTTCGGCCTCAACCGTTTGCGTATAGGTGCGGTAGTAGCGACCGAGCCAGGGCGCGGTTACCAGCCAGGCCAGCAACTCCATACTCAGCCCGAGCAGAGCCGTGGTTTGTCGGCCATGCAACACCGATTTGCCGCTGCGCGGATCAATCGCCCGGGCCAGCAGCAACACGCCGTGACAGACCGCCGCAACGGGTTTGTCGGCCTGGAAAAAATCCACCACCAATGCCTGCGCCCGCTCGGACTCCAGCAGGCTGCGCACCCCCTGGGCGTGCCCACCGGGCACCAGCACGGCTTCAAAATCGGCGGCCGACACCTCGGCGTAGGACAACGGCTTTAAAAAAGCGGCGCTCTGGCTCATGCGCTGATACAACTGCAGGTCGGCGGCTTTCGTCATAAAAAACGGATTGAGAACGCTAAAGCCGCCGCTCACCAGGCGCGGATCGGCATAGGCCGGCAAGCCTTTCGGGGTGGCAAAACGCACTTCAATGCCAGCTTGCTGCAAGGCCTCCCAAGGCACCGCGCTCTCGGTCGGATCGTAGTCAGAATCGGGTAACAGAAACAGAATCATGCCGATGCTCTCGTAGTGACGCCTTCAGTACGGCGATTGTGCTTGATTGCCCGGCATGATGCGCAGTCCGGCGAACTGTTGCATTGACCGGGAGCGGCGCCTAGATTGACATTTCATGCCAAAGCCGCCGAGACAGACTGTGTGAAAACTACTGCGCTCGGTTATGCGGCGTTAAAAACAATCTGGAGACCCGCATGCTCGACCCACGTACCGTCGCCAATACCTACGTGCGCACCCTGCTCGGCGCGGTGCACAAGCAAGGCGTGTCCAGTGCGCAACTGTTGCAGGGTTTGCCGCTGGATGAGGCCATGCTCAGCGCCCCTAACGGCCGCATCGGGGTGGCGCTCGTGCAGCGCATTTGGCAGCGGGCACTGGCCCTGAGCGGCGACCCGGCGCTGGGCCTGCGGGTGGCCGAAGCGCTGCAGCCGAGCAGCTTTCGGATACTCGGGCATGCCACCATGAGCTGCGCCTCGCTGGAGCAGGGTTTGGGCCTGATGCTGCGCTATCAACGCCTGGTCAGCGAGGCCGGAACCCTGGCGATACACAGCCAAACAGCCGCAGCAGTGACCATCATCTACACCGAACAACCGCTGCGTCTGGGCCTGTTGCCCCAGCAGGTCGAGGCCATAGTCGGTGGCATTCTCACTCAGGCGCGCGGGCTGGCGGGGCGCGCCTTGACCCCGCTGGCGGTAAGTTTTCAACACCCGCCGC
Source organism: Pseudomonas sp. (assembly GCF_030698175.1). Taxonomy (GTDB): domain Bacteria; phylum Pseudomonadota; class Gammaproteobacteria; order Pseudomonadales; family Pseudomonadaceae; genus Aquipseudomonas. Next base: position 27,998 of record NZ_JAUYNT010000009.1, on the reverse strand, counting down.
AGGCCAGCGCCGCCGACTACCGTGAATTTTTCGGCTGTGTCGTGCAGTTTGCAGCGCCCGCGACTCTGCTGAGTTTCGCCCGCGCGGACTTGCAAATCCCGCTGCCCCAGGCCGACGCCGAGCTGTGCCGGGTGCATTGTGAGCTGGCCGAGCGCCAGCTCGACAAGCTGCCGCAGGTCGGTTACGTCAGCACTTTTGCCCTGCAGTGGCTCAGCACCCAGGTCAGCGGTGCCACCCGTCTTGGCGAGCTGGCCCAGAGCCTGGGCATCAGTGTGCGCAGCCTGCAACGCCAATTGCAGCTAGAAGGCCAGAGCTGGACCGCAGTCGTCGACGCGGCCCGCCGGGAAGCGCTGATCGCCTTGCTGCAGCAAAAGCTGCCGCTGGAGCAAGTCGCGCACCGCCTGGGCTACCACGACGCCAGCAGCCTGAGTCGCGCAGCCCGGCGCTGGCTGGGCAAAACCCCGGGGCAATGGCGAGCGGATAACGGCTAACCACCGACACATAAAGCGCCCAGTGCGGCAATCAAACTGCCACTCACTGCGGCGCGCCACTATACTGCTCGGCCTTTTTCCGCTATTGAACCGGAGATACCCATGCTTAAGCGCTTTTCGGCACTGGCTGCCAGCCTTGCCCTGTCCATTTCCTGCAACCTCAGCCAAGCCGCGACTGTGTTGCGCGTATCGGCGATTCCCGATGAGGCGCCGACCGAACTGCAGCGCAAGTTCAAGCCCTTGGGCGCCTACATGGAGCAACAACTCGGCATGCCCGTGGAGTTTGTCCCGGTCAGCGATTACGCCGCCGTGGTTGAGGCGCTGGCCGCCGACCGCCTGGACATGGCCTGGCTGGGCGGTTTCACCTTCGTGCAAACGCGGCTGAAAACCGGCAACGCCATCCCGCTGGTGCAGCGTGAACAGGACGAAAAATTCACCAGCAAGTACATCACCGGTAACCCGGCGGTGCAGTCGCTGCAAGACCTCAAGGGTAAGACCTTCGCCTTTGGTTCGGTGTCGTCCACTTCCGGCAGCCTGATGCCGCGTTACTTTATGCTCAAAGACGGGATCAACCCGGAACAGTTCTTCAGCCGCGTGGCCTACTCCGGCGCCCATGACGCCACCGTCGCCTGGGTGCAGGCCGGCAAGGTCGATGGCGGCGTGCTGAATGCCTCGGTGTGGGACAAGTTGGTCGCCGCCGGCAAGGTCGACACCAGTAAGGTGGTCGTACTGGGCACCACCCCCCCGTTCTACGATTACAACTGGACGGTGCGTGGCAATCTGGACCCGGCACTGGTCGAGAAAATCAAACTCGCCTTCCTCGCCCTCGACCCGGCCAAACCGGCTGACAAGGCGATTCTCGACCTGCAGGCCGCCACCCGCTTTATCCCAACCAAAGCCGAAAACTACCAGGGTATCGAGGACGCGGCGCGCGCAGCCGGCTTGTTGCAGTGAGCCCAAGGCAGCATGGCCTGCGTCTGAGCGATGCCGGCCTGACCTATGCCGACGGCCAAGTGGCGCTGAGCGGCCTCAACTTAAGCGTGGCGGCCGGCGAAAGCATTGCCATCATCGGCCCGTCCGGTGCTGGCAAGACCAGCTTGCTGCATCTGCTGGCCAGCCATTTGCGCCCAAGCTCCGGCCAGGTCGAGCTGCTCGGTCAAGCGCCCTGGGCGCTGCCGGGCTGGCAACGGCAACAACTGCGCAGCCAGATCGGCCTGATTCAGCAAGGCTCGGCCCTGCCCGCCCGGCAGCGGGTGGTCACCGCGGTATTGGCCGGCAAGCTGGGCCAATGGTCGATGGGCAAGAGCCTGCTGAGCCTGGTCTATCCCCTCGACCCCGAGGGCGCTGCCGCAGCACTTGCGCAGCTGGATTTGGCCGACAAGTTGTACCAGCGCTGCGACCAGCTCTCGGGCGGGCAACTGCAACGGGTGGCCATCGCCCGCGTCTTGTACCAGCAACCACAGCTGATTCTGGCCGATGAGCCGGTGTCGGCCATGGACCCGCTGCTCGCCAGCCACACCCTCGGTGTGCTCAATGAATATGCCCAGCAGCACGCCTGCACCTTGCTCGCCAGCCTGCACGCGGTGGATCTGGCGCTGGCGCACTTCAGCCGGGTGCTTGGCCTGCGTGACGGGCGCATCGTCTTCGATCAGCCGGCCCGTTGCATCAGCCCGGCCGACCTGACTGCACTCTATGCCAATGAGCAACTGCAAGCGGCGCACAGTCCCGCAGTGGTGGCACCCAGCATTCCGAGGCAAGTACCGCGATGCTGAGCCAGCGCGACCCCGCCGCCCTGCCGCGCTTGCTGTTCACCTTATTGGCCCTGGCGTTGCTGTGGCCGGGGCTGGTGTTGAGTGAGCTGAATCTGGCGGTGCTGTTTGACGCAGATAACCTGGGCAATATGGGCCAGTTCCTCAGCGGCTTCTGGCCGCCGGCCCACGACCCTGAGTTCCTGCAACTGCTGACCCAGGCCACCTTGCAAACCCTGGCCATCGCCACTGCCGGCATGAGCCTGGCGTTGTTGCTGGCCATCCCGCTGGCGCTGCTGGCGACCCGCGCCCTGTCGATTTCGGCGTTGCCACGCGGCGGCCAACCGGCCTGGTGGGCCAGTGCGCTGCGCTGGCCGGTAAAGGGCTTGCTGATTGTGCTACGCAGCGTGCCGGAGATTGTCTGGGCGCTATTGTTCGTGCGCGCCGTGGGCCTGGGCCCAACCGCCGGGGTGCTGGCGATTGGCATCACCTATGGCGGCATGCTCGGCAAGGTCTATGGCGAGATTTTTGAATCCACCGACCTGCGCCCGACCCGCGCCCTGTTGCTGGCCGGCAGCCCACGGCTGAGCGCCTTCGCCTATGGGGTACTGCCGAATGCCGCCGGGGAAATCCTCTCCTACAGCGTCTATCGCTGGGAGTGTGCGATCCGCGCTTCGGTGGTCATGGGCTTTGTCGGCGCCGGCGGCTTGGGGCAGCAGATCGACCTGTCGCTGCGGATGTTTGCCGGCGCCGAGGTGGCCAGCATGCTGCTGACCTTTCTCGCCTTGGTGCTAGCGGCCGACCTGTTCAGCCGCTGGCTGCGCGGGCGCTTAGCATGAGCCGCGCAATAGGATGTTGGCGATGAAACGTCTGGCTAATCTGACCTTATTAGTGGTGGTGCTAGCGACGCTCTACGCCTCCTTCGCCTACCTCAAGCTGGATTTGTTTGGCCTGTTTACCGGTGACAGTCCGGCGCTAATGTGGCGCTACGCCCAGGGATTCTTGCAGCCGGATTTCTCTGCCGAACTGCTCGGTAAAATCGGCCAAGGCACCTTAGAAACCCTGGCCATGTCGGCCATCGGCACCCTGCTCGCCAGCATTCTTGGTCTGCTGTTGGCACTGCCGGCGGCCGGGCGCTTTGGCGCCTTGGCCAAAGCGCTGACGCGCTTTTTGCTGAATGCTTTGCGGGCTATCCCTGAGCTGGTGTGGGCGGCGTTAATGGTGCTGGCCGCAGGCTTAGGCCCGAATGCCGGCACCCTGGCGCTGGCGTTGCACACCAGCGGCGTGCTCGGTCGCCTGTTTGCCGAAGCCCTGGAAAACACCCCAGCCGCGCCTGCGCAAGCCTTGCGTTTGGCCGGCAGCTCCAGCATCAGTGCCTTCTGCTACGGCACCCTGCCGGGGGTTTGGCCGCAACTGCTGGCCTATGCCCTGTATCGCTGGGAGAACAATATCCGCATGGCCAGCGTACTTGGGTTTGTCGGCGCCGGTGGCCTGGGGCAGATGCTCTATATAAGCCTCAGCCTGTTCCAGCAAGCCCAGGCCGCCAGCGTGATTCTGGCCATGCTGTTACTGGTACTGCTGGTCGACCTGTTCAGTAACTGGGCCCGCCAACGCTGGGTACAGGCCGGTTAACCAACGCCCCGCCCAGATCCCCGCAGCAAGCTGTGCGAACTCTGCCCTGACGTAGGTCGGACGTAGGTTGGGTTAGCGGCGGGGGGCGCGACCTAAGCAGCGCAACAACTTAAGCCGCCGCGTAACCCAACATGGACCTATGCCGCGCTAATTGCGCAAAGAGTCTGAAACCGCTCGGTGGGTTACGCGACGCACTGACGGCGAGGTGAGGTTTTGAGCCTGCGTAGCGCCGCTAACCCCCCCTACGAAAAAACGCCTGCAACACATAACTGGGACATAACCCTTAGAAACCATCCTTAAGCAGGTGATCGAGATTGACCGGATCGCCGGCATGGGCTTTGAGTTTTTCGCGAATATCCGCAAACATCAGGTCGTATTCGTGGTGATTGCGCAGCACCGCGCCAAAACTTGGATGCAGGCCATGCTTGGCGGCAATCCGGGTGGCGGTACTGGCAAAGTTAAAAGCGGTATCGCGGTGCAACTGGAACTCCTCCTCGAACGCCTTACCGTCGATTTCGCCAGTCATACGAAAATGCAGCATCAAGCCCTCGACCGGGTCAGACCGCACCTCGTAGTACAGATCCAGCGCAAACTCTTGAACGCCGGGCATGCCTGGCAGGTTCGCGCGGTGCAAATGTCCTGGCTCAAACATAGTGTTGCTCCTATCGAGGTGAGCGCCATCGGCGCTGGATAAACCGTAACCTACTCTATAACAGGCAACAGCCCAGGCGCTTGCCGTGCATCAATGCAAAGCCGGGTTAGCCCCACGCTCCTGCACCAACACCCAAGGAGCGACGACCACTGTCCACAGTGGCGGATCGCGCTCGAGCCAATCGCTGGCCTGTACAGCCTCAAGCTTGCCCACCTGAGTGGCCGCCAACCAGGCGGCAATGCTGGCCTTGTCATCTTGCGCCACGGCCACCGCCACGGCGACTAAATCCAGCTCGGCACTGACCCAGAGCAGTGCCCCACGGGCAAAAAACGGCTGTAATTCGGCCCAGCTGATGCGCGCCGTTTCACCCAGTAGCTTGGCGTAAAGGATCTCCATGGCGGCTGCGTCAGCGCTGTGGGTATTGGTTGTGTCAGTCATGCTCAACTCCTGTGGGGCGATGTGGGTAATCATAACCTCGCACCGGATGCAGGCAAGCCGTTGACAGCTAAGCTAAAAACCGTAAAACGACGTGAATCTATACGTTTGTTGCAGTTAAGCGACATTGTCCGCCCGCGCAGACCGTGGCCGCTTTCCAAGGGATAAATCGACGTTCTACACTGTGCCGGTACAGTTTTGACCAACACTTAAGCAGCTCAAGGCTTCTGACGCAGTCGTCGTTAGTGGCCAACCAATCAGCACAAACCAATAAAAATACGAGTGGAGCACTATGAATAAAGTCCAGATTTGTAAGCTAGTTGCCGCCATTGCCATGGCCAGTGCCAGCAGTTACTCAATGGCCGCTGACAGCATCAAAATCGCCTTGGCCGGCCCGGTTACCGGCGCTGTCGCGCAGTACGGCGAGATGCAGTTCGTCGGCGCCAAGATGGCCATCGAACAGATCAACAAAGCTGGCGGCGTCAATGGTGCAATGCTCGAAGGCGTGGTTTACGACGACGCCTGCGACCCCAAGCAAGCAGTGGCCGTGGCCAACAAAGTGGTCAACGATGAAATCAAATTCGTAGTCGGCCATCTGTGCTCAAGCTCTACCCAACCGGCCTCCGACATCTACGAAGATGAAGGCATCATCATGGTCACGCCGGCCTCCACCAGCCCGGAAATCACCAACCGCGGCTACAAAATGGTGTTCCGCACCATCGGTCTGGACAGCCTGCAAGGCCCAACCGCCGGCAACTACATTGCCGACGTGGCTAAGCCGAAAACCATCGCGATCATCCACGACAAACAACAATACGGCGAAGGCATTGCCACCGCGGTCAAGCAGACCGTAGAAAGCAAAGGCATGAAGGTCGCGGTGTTCGAAGGCATCAATGCCGGCGACAAAGACTTCTCCTCAATGATCTCCAAGCTCAAACAAGCCAATGTCGACTTCGTGTACTACGGCGGCTATCACCCAGAGCTCGGTCTGATCCTGCGTCAGTCGGCGGAAAAAGGCTTGAAAGCCCGCTTCATGGGCCCAGAAGGCGTGGGTAACAAAGACCTCTCGGCCATTGCCGGTCCGGCCTCCGAAGGCCTGCTGGTAACCTTGCCGAAAGCTTTCGACCTGGACCCAAAAAACCAGGCCCTGGTTGCTGCGTTCAAGGCTAAAAAGGAAGACCCAAGCGGCCCGTTCGTGTTCCCGTCCTACGCCGCTGTGCAAGTGCTTGCCGATGGCATCAAGCAAGCCGCCGGCACCGACACCACCAAAGTGGCTGCAGCATTGCGGGCCAACAGCTTCGAAACGCCAACCGGCAGCCTGAGCTTTGACGCCAAAGGCGATCTGAAAGACTTCAGTTTCGTGGTTTACAACTGGCACCAAGACGCCAGCAAAACCGAAGCCCCACTGAAATAACCCTCGCTACCCGCCAAACCCAAAGCCCACGACTGCTGCCGTGGGCTTTGTTTATCTGCGCTTTGCTGCACCGCGTTACCCACCCAGTTGCAACCGCCACCGGCCCAGTTTGTCCCCGCAGCAGCCCTCGACCGCGGCGCCGCTAAGTTCCAAGGAGTCAGGTAATGCCCGACATTTACCACTACATACAACAGCTGGTTAACGGTCTAACCGTTGGCAGCACCTATGCCTTGATCGCCATTGGCTACACCATGGTCTACGGGATCATCGGCATGATTAACTTCGCCCACGGCGAGGTGTACATGATTGGTTCCTACATCGCCTTTATCGCCATCGCCGGCCTGAGCATGTTCGGCATCGACAGCCTGCCGCTGCTGATGGGCGCGGCCTTTTTAGCCAGCATCATCGTCTGCAGTGCTTACGGTTACGGCATCGAACGTATTGCCTATCGCCCCCTGCGCGGCAGCAACCGACTGATTCCGCTGATCTCAGCGATTGGCGTGTCGATCTTCCTGCAAAACAGCGTCCTGCTCGCCCAAGACTCCAAAGACAAGGCCATCCCCAACCTGATCCCAGGCAACTTCGTGTTTGGCGAAAGCAGCATGAATGGCGTGGTGATTTCCTATATGCAGGTGCTGATCTTCATCGTCACCTTCCTGGTGATGCTGGCGCTGACCATGTTTATCTCCCGCTCCCGCCTGGGCCGCGCCTGCCGCGCCTGCGCCGAAGACATCAAGATGGCCAACCTCTTGGGCATCAACACCAACAACATCATCGCCCTGACCTTCGTGATCGGCGCCACCCTGGCGGCAGTGGCGGCGGTGCTGCTGGGTATGCAATACGGGGTGATCAACCCTAACGCGGGCTTTCTGGTCGGCATCAAGGCCTTTACCGCAGCGGTACTCGGCGGCATTGGCAGCATTCCCGGCGCCATGCTGGGCGGCCTGGTGCTGGGCATCGCCGAAGCCTTCGGTGCCGACATTTTTGGTGACCAATACAAAGACGTGGTGGCCTTTGCCCTGCTGGTGTTGGTGCTGTTGTTTCGTCCGACCGGCATTCTCGGTCGCCCGGAGGTTGAAAAAGTATGAGTGGCATTTTTACCAATCTCAAAACCGCCTGTTTCAGCGCGCTGCTGGTGCTGGCCGTGGCCTACCCGGTGCTGGGCCTGAAACTCAGCACCGTCGGCATCACCCTGGAGGTCCAGGGCGCCAGCCCGGCGCGGCTATGGGCCGTCGCCGCCGCCGCGCTGGGCATGTTTGTCTGGCAGTTGCTGCGCAACCGTATCGGCACTGTGTGGGCCGGCGCCCCCAAACTGCCTAAGCTGTCTGGCCAGGCCAGCAACTGGCTGACCTTGCCCGCCAACCAACGCTGGTTTATCGCCGGCTTGATTATCCTGGCGCTGGTCTGGCCATTTTTCGGCTCCCGCGGCGCGGTGGACATCGCCACCCTGGTCCTGATCTACATCATGCTGGCCCTCGGTCTGAACATCGTGGTCGGTCTGGCCGGGCTGCTGGACCTGGGTTACGTCGGTTTTTACGCCGTCGGCGCTTACAGCTATGCCTTGCTGTCGCACTATTACGGCCTGGGCTTTTGGATTTGCCTGCCGATTGCCGGACTGATGGCGGCCTTCTTCGGCTTTATCCTCGGCTTTCCGGTGTTGCGCCTGCGCGGCGATTACCTGGCCATCGTTACCCTGGGCTTTGGCGAGATCATCCGCATCCTGCTGCGCAACATGACCGAGCTGACCGGCGGCCCCAACGGCATCAGCAACATCGACAAACCCACCTTATTTGGCCTGAGCTTTGAGCGCACCGCCGCCGAAGGAATGCAGACCTTTCACGAGCATTTCGGCCTGGCCTACAACTCGATCAACAAGGTGATCTTCCTCTATCTAGTGGCCTTGCTGCTGGCCCTGCTGGCGCTGTTTGTGATCAACCGGCTGATGCGCATGCCGCTGGGCCGCGCTTGGGAAGCCTTGCGTGAAGACGAAATCGCCTGCCGCGCCCTGGGCATGAACCCGACCGTCATCAAGCTCTCGGCCTTCACCCTCGGCGCTTGCTTTGCAGGTTTTGCCGGCAGTTTCTTCGCCGCCCGCCAAGGTTTGATCACCCCGGAATCCTTCACCTTTATCGAGTCGGCCACCATCCTCGCCATAGTGGTGCTGGGCGGCCTGGGCTCGCAGCTGGGCATCATCCTGGCGGCAACTGTGATGATTCTGCTGCCCGAGTTGATGCGCGAATTCAGCGAATACCGGATGTTGATGTTCGGCGCCCTGATGGTGCTGATGATGATCTGGCGTCCGCAGGGCTTGCTGCCCATGCAGCGCCCGCACCTGGAGCTAAAACCATGAGCCGGCCGATACTTGAAGTCAGCGGCCTGTCCATGCGCTTCGGTGGCTTGCTGGCGGTTAACGGCGTGGCGCTCTCCGTGCAGCCCAAGCAAGTGGTGTCGATGATCGGTCCCAACGGCGCCGGCAAGACCACGGTGTTCAACTGCCTGACCGGCTTCTATCAACCCAGCGGCGGCGTGATCCTGCTCGACGACCTGCCGATCCACCACCTGCCTGGGCATAAAATCGCCCGCAAAGGCGTGGTGCGCACTTTCCAGAACGTGCGTTTATTCAAGGAAATGACCGTCATTGAAAACCTGCTGGTGGCCCAACACCGGCATCTCAACAACAATTTTCTCGCCGGTCTGTTCAAGACCCCAGGCTTTCGCCGCAGCGAACGTGGGGCGATGGAATTTGCTATGCACTGGCTGGAGCAGATCAATCTCGGCGAGTTTGCCAACCGCCTGGCCGGCACCCTCGCTTACGGTCAGCAACGCCGCCTGGAAATTGCCCGCTGCATGATGACCCGCCCGCGCATCCTGATGCTCGACGAGCCGGCCGCCGGACTCAACCCCCGCGAGACCGAAGACCTCAAGGCGCTGATTGGCATGCTGCGCGACCAGCATGACGTCACCGTTCTGCTGATCGAACATGACATGAAGCTGGTGATGAGCATCTCCGACCACATCTACGTGATCAACCAAGGCACGCCCTTGGCCAACGGTACCCCGGAGCAGATCCGCAATAACCCGGACGTGATCAAAGCCTATTTGGGGGAAGCGTAAAGATGTTGTACTTCAATAATGTCTCCACCTTCTACGGCAAGATCCAGGCCCTGCACGACGTCAGCATCGAAGTTAAACAAGGCGAAATCGTCACCCTGATCGGCGCCAACGGCGCCGGCAAATCGACCTTGCTGATGACCCTCTGCGGCTCGCCACAGGCCACCAGCGGCAGCATTCGCTACGAAGGCGAAGAGCTGATCGGCCTCGACACGCCCGAAATCATGCGCAAAAGCATCGCCGTGGTGCCCGAAGGCCGGCGGGTATTTGCCCGTCTGACGGTGGAAGAAAACCTAGCCATGGGCGGTTTCTTCACCGAGAAAGACGACTACCAAGAGCAGATGGACAAGGTCTTGCACCTGTTCCCGCGCCTCAAGGAGCGCTTCGCCCAACGCGCTGGCACCATGTCTGGCGGCGAACAACAGATGCTCGCCATCGGCCGCGCGTTGATGAGCAAACCCAATCTGCTGCTGCTCGACGAACCGAGCCTGGGCCTGGCACCGATCATCATCCAGCAGATTTTTGCCATCATCGAACAACTGCGCAGCGATGGCGTGACGGTGTTTCTGGTTGAGCAAAACGCCAACCAGGCACTGAAACTGGCGGATCGCGCCTACGTGTTGGAAAACGGCCGGATCGTCATGCAAGGCAGCGGCGCCGAACTGCTGGTCGACCCTAAAGTGCGCGATGCCTATTTAGGCGGTTAATCGGCGGCTAAGCACTCTCCCCTTGCCGATGCAGCTGGCAAGGGGATCTTATCGGCAGCAGCATCTTCAGTTTAATGGCCGTGATCGGTCCAAAACCAACGGTCGCGACCAACTGATTCGATCCCCCCCTCTAGACCGGCGCAGAGGTGCGCATGGACTCCCGGTCAGAGAAGGCTGCATGGAACGCCTGGAGCTTGGGGCGATCCTGACGCCAGGCCAGTTCCGGAAAACGAAAATCGAGATAGCCGAGGGCGCAGGCCACGCTGATCTGCGCGATATCGAGCGGTCCGCTCAGGTCGGCGCTGCTGTCTTCCAAGGCCTGGAGGGCACGCGTAACTTTGTCGAGTTGGCCGCTTTTCCAGTCATCCCACTGCAGTTCTTGCGGGCGCACGGCGTTTTCATAACGGACCAGCAAGGCGGCATCCATAAGCCCATCCGCCAGAGCGGCAAGCTTCAGTGCCGTCCAGCGGGCCGTTGGCTCCTGCGGGAAGAGCGTCGGCCCTGCATGCAGGCTGTCCAGGTACTCGCAGATCACCCGACTGTCGTATAGCGACTCGCCAGTAGTCGTTAGCAGAACCGGGATTTTCGCCAGCGGATTAAGCTGATTAACCATGTCGTTTGCTTTAATCGGCAGCACTGCCGTGTCGATCATTTCAATTGAGTCCAGCAGGCCGATTTCACTGGCCAGCACCCGGACTTTTCTGGCAAATGGCGATGCCGCGGCGTAGATCAACTTCATTGTTAACTCCTGAGGTGATGCAACAAAACATGCAAATTCGAAGGGATAGCGCCGTGCCCGGTCTATTGGACGCTGGCTGTATTCGTCTTTAGTATTCACGGCAACTTCAGTGGGCGTATCTCATGGTCATCGACAAAAAAATAAATTCAGCTTCGGTTCGCATGAAAGAGCTGGACCCACTGGATTTTTCACTGGAGCTGCTGCACTTCGGTTTTCGTGGCCTGACCGTGGATGCCGACCGCTACCTGGAAACATTCGCTCTCTCCCGAGTTCACCACCGGATTCTGTACATCATTGCCCGCTTCGATGAAATCAATGTGGGCGATCTTGCCGCGACGCTTGGCGTCAGCAAACAAGCCCTCCACCGGCCGTTGACGCATTTGTTCGAGCGCGAGTTGGTCGGTTACACCCGCCTGCCAGATCGGCATCGCTTCAAGATTCTTGCACTGACCCCCAAGGGACTGGAGGTCGAACAGCAAGCGACCAATCTCGAGCGAGTCGCCATTCGCCAAGCACTGAATACCACCACTGGCGAAGGACAGGCCGCCTGGCACTCGATCATGCAATCCCTGGCCGACCGCCTTGAATGAAAGGCCTCAGGCCGACTGGGTTATCCGCTCCCGCACAACTATGCACTTGGCCAGGGGCTGGATCAGCGCCTCGGTCGCCTCCACGCAGGAAACGATAGTCGGGCTCACCAATAAGGGATCGCAGGCCCCTGTATTCACCAGTTCCAGCACCTTCGGGATATGCGGCCGGACGCTGCAGCCTCCCACCGACAGCGTGACATCGCGCATATACATGCCGAACAGCGGAATTCTCGGATCCTCAAAGATGATCCCGATGCACGAGCAGTGTCCGCCCGGCGCCAGGGCCAGCAGGCCCTTGTGCAACGCCTGCTGCTCGCGGGTGGCCGAGACGACCAGGTCATAACGCTCATTAAGATCGCTGGCAAAGCCGATGTCGACATGCGCCCCGCAGCGCTCGGCCAGCCCCCTCCGGTAATCGTCGCTGTCCAGGTAATCCACGCTGCCAGCGCCGGCGGCCACCGCCATCTGCACGGCTAAAATGCCGAGGCTTTCGGTGCCGCCCACCACCAACACGCGCGCATCCTCGCGGCTGGCCAGCGGCCGGCTGGTGGCGACCCAGGCATCGGTGAGGTTGTCACTGGCGCTGGCCGCGGCAATCGGATTCAGCCCAGGCGGCAGGTGCACCAGCATCGCGTCGGCAAAAGGTACGTAGACGACTTCGGAAAACAACCCGCCCCAGTTGCCGCCAGCCGGCACCCCGTAGGCCGCATACTTGGCGACGCTGGTGCAGGCGGTCGTTCTGCCGCTCAGGCATTGCTTGCAGGTGCCGCAGGAAATCTTCCAGGGCACCGACACCAGATCGCCGCGCTTCAGGGTGCTGACCGCCGACCCCACTTCCAGCACTTCGGCCACGCATTCATGACCAATGACAAACGGCGGTTTGAACGGCGTGGCGCCGGCGATCAGGCGTCTATCCAGGTCGCAGGAGGCCGAGGCGATCGGCCTGACCAAGGCGCCTGCCGGCGAGCTGAGGGCCGGCGTGGGCACTCCCACCCAGACCAATTTTCCGGGTGCTTTGACGATGAGCTCTTTCATAAGCGATTCCTGATCGGCGATGGCCGTTGTATGGCGTGCTCTGTAGTGATTTGGGCTGAGCCGTGCATCTCAAGCACCTTGAGCAAGATGAAGATCGACCAGCAACGCCGGCGAATGGGCATAGAACTCCTGAAAGTCGAGATAGGTTGTTAGCTGCGCGATGAAACTCAGCACGCCAGCATGACCCGTATGCTCGCCAGCCCAAGGCATATAGACGCGAAAACCGGGCGCCTGCCAAGTGCAGGCGGGATCGCAGAGCTTGAGAAGATCGTCGATATTGCCTTGCGAAAATGCCGAATATGCCGCCTCGACAGTGTCGATCAAAACCTGGCGCCTGGGCATGTGCGTACCTTTCGAGTTGGGGGCTGTCGGAGCCTGCAACAGGCCGTGCGAATAAAGGTACGCGGTGAAACACATGACATCAACACTATTGATATGACAAAACAGAGGGCATTCCGGTCTTAAAAATCCATGTCCCGACTACGTGTTGGAGGCCGAATCTTAAGGGGATGGTTTTTTTCACTGAGAACGCCGACTACCAAGAGCAGATGGACAAGGTCTTGCATCTGTTCCCGCGCCTCAAGGAGCGCTTCGGCCAACGCGCTGGCACCATGTCTGGCGGCGAACAACAGATGCTCGCCATCGGCCGCGCGTTGATGAGCAAACCCAATCTTCTGCTGCTCGACGAACTGGGCCTGGGCCTGGCACCGATCATCATCCAGCAGATTTTTGCCATCATCGAACAACTGCGCAGCGATGGCGTGACGGTGTTTCTGGTCGAGCAAAACGCCAACCAGGCACTGAAACTCGCCGACCGCGCCTACGTGTTGGAAAACGGCCGGTTCGTCATGCAAGGCAGCGGCGCCGAACTGCTGGTCGACCCCAAGGTGCGCGACGCTTATCTAGGCGGTTAAGTCCGACGGCTAAAGCGTTGAGCGCTACTTATCAGCGGCATATTCGGCCACCACCTCTTCACTGCCCGCCTTGCTCAGGCCTATTACTTGATAAGCCTGGTGGGGCTGGCCGTAATCCATGCCTGGCGAGCCGGCGGGCATCCCTGGGACTGCCATACCAACCAGATCTGCGCGCTTGGTTAATTCAACAATCTGCGCGGCGGGCACGTGGCCTTCGACGAATTTGCCGTCGATCACCCCGGTATGACAGGAGGCTAGGCCCGGCGGAACGCCAAGGCTTTGTTTGACTGCACTCATATTGGTTTCGACCTTGTCGTTGACCTTGAAGCCATTGGCTTGCAGGTGTTTGATCCAGTCCTTGCAGCAGCCGCAATTGGCGTCACGATGCACGTCGATGCTCAGCGGCTCGGCAGCCTGGGCCGCCCCGCTCAGCAGTACGCCGGCGAGGGTGGCAATACGCAGCGGACTAAACATGCTGAGACTCCTAAAGATGCAGTTAGAGCCCCATGGCCGAGCGGCCGTGAGGCGAGGCAATTAAGTAACGGCTTAGTGACAGCAGCAACCGCCACTGGCGCTGCCAGCCGCTTTACTGGCGGTGGGTGTTGTGGCGGCGAGCAGCTGCGCAGGATAGCCCGCCGCGTCGAGGGCGGCGAGCAATGCGTCACTCTGGGCAGTGCCAGTAACGCGCACTTGGCCAGCCGCCAGGTCGACCACCACTGCTTCGACCCCGGCGAGCGGCGCTAAAGCCTCCTTAATGTGTTTGACGCAAGAGCCGCAGCTCATGCCCTCAACTTTCAGTTCGATATTGCCCATGCTTAATTCCTCAAAAGTGACCGGCTCATTGCAGCCGCAATATCATCTTCAACCTTGCCCTTGCGGTAAGGTCAAGCAGCCTGCCTGCACCGCCTGGAGCTGGTCATAGCGGTACACCGGGCCATCCACACAGGCGTAACTTGCGCCTATGTAGCAATGCCCGCACAGGCCGACGCCGCAATGCATGCGCCGCTCCATGGATAACCAGATTTTATTGGCCGGGATGCCCAGGTTTAAACAGCTGTCGGCGGTGGCCTGCATCAAGGCTTGCGGGCCGCAGCAGAGCACGGCGTCAGGCATTTGCTTGGCAAACAGCTGCTCCAGGTGCACCAAGGGCGAGCCTTGCTGCTGGCCGGCGCCGGCCTGGTCGAAGGTTTCGCTAAAGCTCATCGTCTGCTTCCAGCGCTCACGCTCGCGGCCCAGCACCTGGGTGGCCTGGCGCCGGGCCCCATAGATCACCCGCAAGTGCACGGGCAGGTGGTGCTCGGCGGCTTCATCCAAGAGCCCCGCCAAGGGCGCTAGGCCGCAACCGCCGGCCACCACCAAGACCTGATGGGTGCTGAAAAACAGCGGCCAGCCTTTGCCGAAAGGCCCGCGATAACCCAAGACGGCGCCCGCTGGCAGCTCGAACAAGGCGTTGCTGAGCGCCCCGGTGCGGCGGATCAAGGCGTTAAAGCGGCCCTGTGCATCCGGCTGGCTGACATAGGTAAAAGGCGCCTCACCAAAACCTGGCAGCGCCAGCATAAAGAATTGTCCGGCAATGGTTTGTAGATCGCTGACCCACGGCGACTCAATGGCGAAGCTGAAGTGGCGGGCATCTTCACCATCGTCGTAGTAATCGAGCAGGCGCAGTTTTCTCGGGGTTAGTTCGAGCATGTGCCCACCTTGTGCATGACCCCATGCACGCCAATGCCACCGGGACAGACCCGATCGCAGCGACCACAACCGACGCAGCCGTAACTGCCGAACTGCGCCTTGAAACTGTCGCCAAACTTGTGCGACCAGAAGCGCTGCACCCGTGACCCAGCGCTAACCGTCGGATTTTGGCCGCTCGCCTCTTGCTGAAAGCCTTGGTACAGGCAGGAGTCCCAGACCCGCTCGCGCTGGCTGCCGGCCTCCTCCGGCAGCTCCAGGGGCAAGTCCAGCGGGGCAAAGCACGAGCAGGTCGGACACACCGAGGTGCAGCCCGAGCAGCCCAGGCAGCGCAACCCGACCTCATCCCAGGTTTGACTGGCGATCAACCCCTGATTGAGGCTGGCGATGCCCGCGACTATCTCCCGCTGTGCGCCCTGTTCTTGCGCCACGCAGGCGCTGTTGGCATGGCGTTCGGTCTGCCAGTCGTCTTGCGCCAGGGGCAAATCCAGCCCACGCAGGGCCGCCGCGCCGGCGCTGGAGGCGACCAGCAGCAGCCAGTCCGCCGTGGCCGAGGCACGCGGCAATAGAATCAGATCGGCGTTGTCACTGTGCACCTGGGGACCGCTACCCAGGGTGCTGCAAAAGCCGCCTGAACAACTGTGCAGACAATCGATGCCCACCAGCAGGGTGACGCGGCGGCGCGTTTGATAATGTCGGTCGGCGGCGAAGAACTGATCCTGATAGGCCACCGCCTGCAGGTCGCAGGCATGCAGGCCGAACAGCACCTGGGCGGTTACCGCAGGCAGCGCCGAGTAAAAATTGCCGCCGCTGAAACGAAACAGCAACTCGCGCTCGGGGAAGAAGAAGCTCTTGGCCGAAAACGGTGGCGGCTCGGCCAGCGGCAAGAACTCGCCCAGATCACTGGCCGCCACCGGCTGCCAATGCTGACCGCCCTGGCCATCCGGGCGCACCTCGTAGAGCTGACGGTCTTGCGCCAGATGGCTGCGCAGGCGTTCGACCCGATCCAGGCTATAGGCTTGCATAGCGGTTCACCTCGGCGGCGCCGGCCTGAATCTGCGGCGCCACGCCCGGCGCCAGGGCTTGCACCGCCACGGCGCAAGCCTTGAGTTCGGGCATTTTGGTGCGCGGGTCTTGGGCGTCGTTGGTCAGCCGATTACAGGGCGCCTCACGAAAATGATAGGGCATGGACAGCAGGCCCCTGGGCAGGTCATCGGTGAACTGCACGCGAGTCTCCAGCCAGCCACGCCGGGAACTGACGCGCACGCCCTGAGCATCCTGCAACTGCAGGGCGGCGCCATCGTCCGGGTGCATAAATAACAGGCCACGGGGCGTCTCGCGCTCCAGCAGTGGCGACTTGCGCGTCATGGAACCGCAGCCGTAGTGAAAGTGCAGGCGCTGGGTGGTGAAGAAGAACGGATACTCGGCGTCCGGGCATTCGGCCGGCGGCGCATAGGACACCGGCAGCAAACGCCCGCGACCTATAGGGAAGTGCTCGCCATGCAGCAGCGGCGAGCCCTGGGGATGGGCCGCGTCGCAGGGCCACTGCAGGCCGTGGTTAGCCTCCAGCGTGGGGTAGTTCATGGCAGCAAAGAGCGGCGTCAAGGAGGTCATCTCGGCGAACACGGCCTCGGCATCGCCCCAGCCCATGCCCGAGTAGCCCATGCGCGCCGCCAGTTCCGCGAGAATCTGCCAGTCGCTGCGGGCCTTGCCGGGTGGCGTTATGGCCTGGCGAATGCGTTGCACCCGGCGCTCGCAGTTGGTGAAGGTGCCCTCCTTCTCGGCAAACGCCGCCGCCGGCAACACCACATCGGCACACTTGGCGGTTTCGGTCAGGGTTAGCTCGACCACCACCAAAAAGTCCAGCGCGGCCAGGGCGCGGGCCACCTGATTCTGGTCCGGGTCGGTCAGCAGCGGCTCCTCACCCATGATCATCAGCGCCCGCAGCTCACCCAGTTGCGCCGCGTGGGTCATCCCCAGGGAGGTCAGCCCCGGCTGCGCCGGCATCGGAGTGCCCCAGGCCTGGGCAAACTTGGCCTGCACCAGGGGATCGGCGGCGCTCTGATAACCGGGATAGACATTCGGCAAGCAGCCCATGTCGCACGCGCCCTGGACATTATTCTGCCCGCGCAGCGGCGCTATGCCGGTGCCCGGCCGCCCAACCTGACCGCAGGCCAACGCCAGATTGGAAACCGCTATGACGTTATTGGTGCCGCTCTGAAATTGGGTGATGCCCATGCCATAGGCGATCAGGGCCGCGCCCGCCTGACTGTAGCGCCGCGCCACTGCCAGCAGATCGGCCTCTGGCACCCCGGTAATGGCGCTGGTCTGCTCCGGCGTCAGCGCCGCCAGATGCCGGAGCAAGGGCCCGACATCCTCACAACGGGCGGCCAGGAAGGGCTGATTCTCCCAACCGTTGGCGAAGATGATCTGCAGCAGGCCATTGAGCAGCGCGATATTAGTGCCCAGACGCACCTGCAGGTGGATGTCGGCCAGGCGCGCCAGCCGGGTTTTGCGCGGGTCGACCACAATCAAACAGGCACCGCGCGCCTGCGCCCGCAGCATGCGGGCGCCGAGCATGGCGTGGTTCTCGGTGACATCGGCGCCGATCACCAGAATCACCTCGGCCTGATCGATGTCGGCAATGCTGTTGGTCATGGCGCCGGACCCCAGGGTTAGCCCCAAGCCGGCCACCGAGGGACTGTGGCAGATGCGCGCGCAATGGTCGATGTTGTTGCTCTTGAGCACCGCACGAGCGAATTTTTGCGCCGCGTAGTTATCTTCGTTAGTGGCCCGGGCGCAGCTGATCACCCCGACGCCCGACGGCCCCAGCTCATCCATGGCCAACCTGAACTCACTGGCCACCCGCGCCAACGCTTCGTCCCAACTGGCGCGGCGAAACACCCCGTGCTCCTTGATCAAGGGGTTGGTCAGGCGGTTCTGTGGGTCTATGGCAAAGCTGGTGGCCCAGCCCTTGGCACACAGCTGGCCCTGGCTGACCGGGTGCCCCGGTTGCGGCTCGACGCCTATTACCCGGCCGTCCTCGACCCGCAGGCCGATACCGCAACCCACCCCGCAGAAAGTGCAAATGCTCGGCACTACACGCATCACCCCGCCTCCCTCGTCGCCTGTGCCCAGGTTAGTGGCGGGGCGATGGCGGCTGTTTGATCAAGATCAAAATGTGCTGCATGCAGCAGCGCAAAAATATCCCTGTCCCCTGTGGATCACCAGCATTGGAGGAATTGAAAATGGTCAATATCGTACGCAAACCCCTAGAGCCTGAAGAGAAAGCCGGCAAGGGACTGAGCCGCATGGATCTACGCCAGCCGCTGGAGAACTTGCGCCGGCAAGTCGATCAGCTATTCGAGGACTTCCACATCGGCGACTTGCACCTGCCTTTTCGGCGTAATCCTTTCGATGCCGAGCCCACTTGGCGGCGTGAGCTACTGGGCCACAGCATGCCGGCCGTGGATATCGCCGAGAAAGACAAATTCTTCGAACTCACCGCCGAATTGCCCGGTCTGGACGAGAACAATATCGAGATCAAATTGTCCGACGGCAACATGCTGATTCGCGGCGAGAAAATGGAGAAAACCGAGGAGAAGAAGCAAGGTTACTACCTCTCCGAGCGCCACTATGGCGCCTTCGAGCGCATCTTCAATCTGCCCAAAGGCATCGACCCAGAGCGCATTGAGGCAAGCTTCAGCAAGGGTATTCTGACCGTCAAAATGCCGAAGAAACCTGAGGCCAGCAAACCGGAAAAAGTCATTCCGATAAAAATCAACTGAGCCTTGCCCATGCCCCCGGCCATCGAGCATGACCGGGGGCTTTTTGTTTGGCGCTATCCCCGTTATGTGTTGCGCCGAGGCGCAGCTCTTCGTAGGAGCGCTTCAACTATTGGCCGGTGCTTATAGCGCGTCAGCCGCCGGTGGTTTGACCGCCAGGATATTGCAGGGCGCCTGGTACAGCACATATTCGGTGGTACTGCCGAGCAAGGTTTCCAGGCCATGGCGCTGTACCGTGCCCATCACCAGCACGTCGGCCTGAGACTGCAGGGCAAACTCGGCAATGGTATTGATCGCCGAGCCCATGACGAAATGCCGTCGCTCGGGCGGCACGCCATAGCGATCGGCCAGGGCGTCAAACGCCAGGTGCAAGGAGTTGCGCAACTCCCCGGCATAGTCCGCCGACCAGGCTGCCGCGCCCGCCGCACCTTCCCAGAAAATCGCCGGCGACAGGTCATAGGTGTTTAACAAGTGCAGCTCGGCATCGCATTGCAAGGCCAGGGCATTGGCCGCCTGAATGATCTGATCGTTAAGCCCGGGGATCTGCGTCTGCGGGCTGGCCGAGTCGACCGCCGCCAACACCTTACGCGGCAAGACATGCTCGGCCACGCTGACCAGGTGCACCGGCACCGGACACTCGCGCAGCAAGTGCCAGTCCAGCGGGGTGATAAATACTCGCTTGAGCGCCGACTCGTGCTGCACATCCTTGATCAACAAATCCGGCTGCATCTGCGCCACATGCAGGAGGGTTTCCGCCAGCGGCTGGTTACTCCAGACCACCTCGATGGTCACCGGGATGCCCTTGGCGCTTAACCCCGCCGTCTCTTTTTGCAACCAGCGGCGCCGCTCTTCTAACTGCCCCTCACGGGGCAGCTCCTGAAAGTTATCGTCAAACACCGCCAGGGGCTCAATAAATACCGCGATATGCAGCGCCGCCCCACTCGCCTCGGCCAGCGCCATGGCACGTTGCAACGCCGCATGGTGACGCATGCTCGGGTCGGCGATCAGCAGCAGCCGTTGATATTGGCCCATGTGCATTCTCCCAAAAATGAAGTTTCGCCGCCGTTCGCAGCGCCGCGGCTGCTGCTGTTTAGCCCATGGTCTGCTAGCCGCCCAGCGTGCCACATGCGGCTATCGGTGCTGCAAAGTGGCGCTCCACGGCAGGTGGCTGCCGATTGTTGCTCACAACTAACAACACGTACTTTGAGCTTCGCAAAGATCAACAGATGGCTTATTGATCCTTATCAAATAACCACAAAGTTTAAGGCTGTGTACCCGTTAGCCGTGGCGCCAAGCTTGTAGCTCTTGGTAGGAGGTTTGCGGCGTTCAACACGTAACGGACTCACAGCTAAACTTAAGGCTGCAACGTCCGCACCTCATGACTCACGCGATAAACATAATTACGCTTTGGACTAAAAAAAGACCGTTGATCCGTTAGCAGATTAAGAGCCGACACACGGCAACCTCTTGAGCTGACAAGCGTTAATTTAGCTTCTATATGACGTTAGGGGCTGACTTTCTTAACCGCAGAATTAAGGATTTTCGCCATGTCGACATACCGTTATATAAGCCCTTCGGCGGCCAAGATAAATGCGCCAATAGCTTGCCATAACTGCCCGCTCAAGCATTGCTGCCTGCCGCTTGGCCTGGATCGAGTCGACATTGAAGAATTTGAACACATCATCAAACAGCGCAAACCGCTGCACAAAAACGAGTATCTGTTTCGTCCCGTCGATCCCATGCAACAGCTTTACACGGTGCTTAGCGGCACGTTGAAGCACTGTTACCTGGACATGGAGGGCAATGAGCGGATCAGCGATTTCTACCTGCCCGGCGAGCTGGTCGGCCTGGATGCCATTGGCGCGGATTACTACCGTGGCTATGCGCAAGCCTTGGACACCACAACGGTCTGCAGCATCCCCCTGCATCAGCTGGAGGAGCTGGCCGGACGCTTCCCGCACATACGGCAGCGCTTGCTGAACCTGTTGAGTCGGCAGATCCACTACAGCCACCAGAACCTCAACCACTCCCGAGAAAACGCCGAACAACGCCTGACGGCATTTCTGCTTGACCTGTCAGCCCGTTACGGCAAATGCGGGCGCTCGGCGACACGCTTTAGCCTGCCAATGAGCCGCGGTGAAATTGCCAACTACCTGGGTCTAACCGGAGAAACCATCAGCCGCCTGTTGAGCCGCTATCGCCAACAAGGGCTGATTGAACTGCAAGGCCGGGAAATCCAGTTGCTGCATCTACCGGCGCAGGCAGCGATCTTGAGCAGTAACCCTCTACCCGCAAAGCATTGCGCCTGAGTTCCGGGTAACGCGCGCTGCCTCAGCGCCAGCAACCCCACGGCATGACGGCAAAGCGCTAACGCAGTGGTGTTTATAGCGCCTCCTTCACCTTCGCCCCGAGCCGCACCCGCTTCAATAGCGCGGAATTGACGATCACCGACAGCGACGACAGCGCCATGGCGGCCGCCGCCAGAATCGGATTGAGCAAGCCAAAGGCCGCGATCGGGATACCAACGCTGTTGTAGATAAAGGCCCAGAACAGGTTCTGTTTGATCTTGCGCATGGTTGCCCGCGATAGCTGGATGGAAGCCACCACATCGCGCACATCGTTCTTGATCAGGATGATGCTGCCGGTTTCCTTGGCCACATCGGAGCCCGAGCCGATGGCGATGCCGATGTCGGCGGCGGCCAGGGCCGGTGCATCGTTGACCCCATCGCCGACCATGGCCACCACCTGACCTTCACTTTGCAACTGGCGAATCACCGCGACCTTGTCGTCCGGCAAAACTTCGGCAATCACCCGCTGGATGCCCACCAGCCGCGCGACCGCCTCGGCGGTGCGCTGGTTGTCGCCACTGAGCAGCACCACCTGAATGCCATTGGCCTTGAGCGCCGCCACGGCTTCGGCAGCCTCTGGCTTGACCGTATCGGCCACGGCGATTATCCCCAGCAAACGGTTGTCGACACCCACCAACATGGCGGTCTTGCCATCGGCCTCCAGGGCGCTGAGGGTCGCCTCGGCAGCCGCAATGCTAATCCCCTGGCGAGCGAACAGGCGCCGATTGCCCAGCCAGACTTGACGCTTGTCGACCGTGCCTTGGATGCCATGGCCGGCAATGCCCTGAATGCCACTGGCCGGCGGCAGGCTGATGCCGCGATGGCGGGCGGCGCGCACTATGGCCTCGCCCAGCGGATGTTCGGAGCCGGACTCGACGGCGGCCGCCAGCTGCAAGACTTCGACCTCCAGCGCCGCGCCGAACGGCAGCACATCGGTCACGCTGGGTTCGCCACGGGTAATGGTGCCGGTCTTATCGAACACCACGGTGCTGAGTTTTTCCGCCCGTTCCAGCACTTCGCCACCGCGAATCAGGATGCCGCTATCGGCCCCCTTGCCGACCCCGACCATCAGCGCGGCGGGCGTCGCCACGCCGAGGGCGCAGGGGCAGGAGATAATCAGCACCGCAATAAAGGCCATCAGCCCTTGCGGGAAATTCCCCGCCAGCGTCCAGCCGACCAGCGCCAGCAGCGCCACCGCCACCACCGCCGGCACAAAATAAGCAGTGACCTGGTCGGCCAGGCGCTGAATCTGCGCGGTACTGGCCTGCGCCTCTTCGACCATCTTGATGATCTGCGCCAGCGCCGTGTCGGCACCGATGCGGCTGGCCTTGAAACTGAACACCCCGCTGCCATTCAGGGTGCCGCCAATCACGCTGCTGCCCGGGCGCTTGTCGACGGGCATGGATTCGCCGGTCAGCATCGACTCATCGACGTTCGACTGGCCTTCTATAATGTCACCGTCGGTGGGGATTTTTTCACCGGGTTTGACCAGCAATAATTCGCCGACCATCACGCTTTCCGCCGGCAGATCGACCTCCTCGCCATCGCGGATCACGTGGGCGATCGCCGGTTTCAGATCGAGCAGCCGCCGTACCGCCGCCGAGGATTTTTTCTTGATGATCTCCTCCATGTATTTGCCCAACAGCACGAAGGCGATGATTACCGCCGACACCTCGAAATAAACGTCGCGCTCCCCCACCTTGACCGGCAACACCTCGGGAAAGAACAGCACCGCGACGCTGTAGAAGTAGGCCACCGAGGTGCCCAGGGCAATCAGAAAATCCATGTTGATGGTGCGGGTGCGGATGGCATTCCAGGCGCCCTTATAGAAACTCCAGCCACCAATAAACTGCACCGGCGTCACCAGCAGGAACAACCACATGCCCCAGGTGAAAAATGGCAGCGCGTCGAACGGCACCCAACTCATCAGCATGGCGCCGGTGGCCAGCCCGATAAAGGCGCCGGCGCGCAGCAGCGCCAAGGCCAGCACCCCGGTCAGGGCGATGGCCACGCGGGTTTGCATCGCCTTAAGCTCGGTTTCCGGCGACTCGAAGGTGCGCAGGCAACTGTCGCTGCAAAAGTAATAGTGGCGGCCGCCGCGCTCGCACGACAGCGCCGTGGCCTTGTCCACCAGCATCCCGCAGATCGGGTCTTTGGCCAGTTGTTTGCCGCTGGGCGCGGCGCTGTTGAGCGCAGCCAAAGCAGGCGCATGGCCAGACGCGGCAGCCCCATGCTCGGGGCAAGGCTGCGCGGCGACTGCGCCTTTGGCGTAACGGGTTGCATCGGCCAAGAACGCCGCCTGGCAATGGGCCGAGCAGAACCAATAGCGGCGGCCGGCAAACTCCGTGCTTGCGGCTGCCGTGGCCGCCTGCACGGCCATGCCGCAGACCGGATCGACTACGGGCTCAGACGCTGCGGCGGCCGGCAAAATGGTTGCTTGGTCAAGTTTTTTGCTCGGCATGAGATCTCTCCCTGAACAGCACTTCGACGTAATGCTTAACCAGCACATGAGCATTTTTAAGGCTATGCACCCGTTAGTGGTTGGCTTCGCTTATGTAGGGTGTGTTAGCCGCGTAGCGGCGTAACGCACCAACGGATACGGTGAGATCCAAGCGCGAAGCGGGTTGTCGCAAAGTGGTGCGGTTCGCAGGCTCACCAGCACCCTACGAAGCCAAAGCACTTTCAACCACTAACGAGTACATAGCCATTGTTAACCCGCTATTCGCCAGCGCTCAGCCTGACTTGCCGTGCAGCTTGCAGTGCAGCTTGCAGTGCAGCCAGGCAAACAGGCTGCCGACCAACAGTCCCCAGAGGCTCAATACCAAGAGCGGGCCGAGGAAGGTCGCGACGTCGAAGGCGTGCGGTGTCTGCAGGCGAGCGAAATCCAGACCATGAAACAACGCATTGAGAAAAGCGATGCCCTGCCCAGGCCACAAGGCATAGAGCAGCGCACAGACGGTGTAGGAAATCGCCATGGTCAGGGCCAGGGCTAAACCGGTTTTCCAGGGCGTGTGCATAGTTAACTCCTCGAGTTCGGCGGGCCGCCAGCGGCGGCTTTCGCTGGACGACTAAACGAGCAAGGCACAAAGGCCGGGGTGCGCTCGCGGTAGCTGAGGTAGGCCGCGCCGAATTGCGCCACCATCTCGGTTTCTTCGCGCTTGGCCAGCTTGGCGTACGCCAGCAGCAGGATCGGCAACATCACCAGGGTAATCAGAGTCGGCCACTGCAACAGAAAGCCGAACATGATCAGCGCAAAGCCCACGTACTGCGGATGGCGAATATGCCCATAGGGCCCATCGAGGGCCAGACCAGCACTGGCCTGGGCTCGATAGAGCACCCGCCACGCCGCCGCCAACAGCCAGAAGCCGGCGAAAATCAGCAGATTACTGAGCAAATGAAACGGCCCCCAGTGCGGATTAACCTGCCAGCCAAACATCACCTCCAACAGATGACCGGCGTCATGGGAGAGGAAGTCGATACCGGGAAACTGCTGAGTAAGCCAGGGCAACAACAGGTAGAGAGTCAGCGGGAAACCGTACATCTCGGTAAACAGCGCCACCACGAAGGCCGCAAACATGCCCAGCGAGCGCCAGTCGCGGCTCGTTCTGGGCCTGATAAAACTGGCGGCAAACAGGATAAACACCAGCGAATTGATGATGACCAGCGGCCACAGGCCATAGGCCGATTCGGCATGGTTCATGGTCGATCCTCCTCGTCCGCGCGCGGCCCATGCCGATGGCCGTGACCATGGTGCATAAACAAGTGCATCAACGGGCAGGCCGCCAGCAGCAGGTAGGGCAATATACCCAGCAGGTGCGCGCGATGCTCGGCGAGCAAAAAGAACCCGGCAATGCCGACAAAACCCCAAAACACCCAGCGGTACCTGGAATTATCCGCGTGTGCTAAGTGCTGCATATCGACCTCCATTGCGACTAAGGAAGCATTAACCGCGATGATGGATAGCGCTGCGCTCAACCCATCCTACGACTGCCGTTCACTTAGCCGCAGGCATCTTCATCATCGAGGATTGCTGGTCCATCATCTTCATCATCATGTCCATCATTCCGCCCATGCCTCCCATACCACCCATACCACCCATGCCCGCAGCGTCCTTGGCGCCGGCCATGCCCATACCCATGCCAGGTCCAGGACAACCCGCCCCACCCTGTTTCTGCATCAGAGCCATGCCGTCTTTCATCGCCGCCATGCCTTCTTGCATGGCGGCCTGACGCTCGGCTGGGGTCTTGGCGGCGGTGGCTTTGTCATGGGCGGCCTGCATTTTCTGCATTTGCTCGGTCATCGCCGGGTTCAAGGCCGGTTGCACCGTGGCCTCGGCAGCAGCGGCGTTGGCCGGTACTGCATCTGGGTGATGGGCATCCTCGGCAACGGCCATAAACGTACTGCTGGCCAAGATGGCGGCCAGTACCAATTTCATTTGCATGTGCATGATGAACTCCAAATGGTGAGGGAATAGCAGCAAGCGCAAAACCGCGCCGAATAGGCGCAACGGAACAGAGCGCCCGCTAAGCGGGCGCCCTGAAATTCTCGATTAATCGTTAAAGCGGACGAACAGCAGGCGCGCTGGTGGCTCCGGTGGAACCCGGCGGCGCAGTGCAAGAAAGGCAAAAGTCGAAATATTGGCAGGCGCTAATAGTGCGAGGGCCGGTAACAACAGCAGGAAGCCCCAGCTCAAGATACCCAGCGTCGGCAACTGCAACGCCGGGCTGATTACCACCGCGGCGTCGGCGCAATGCTGCAGGCAACCACTGGCGTGCGCAGTATGTTGATCCACCTGCTGCGCAGCCAAGAGGCTGGCGTGCGGCGCGGCCAGATCGTGCCGCGGTTGCACCAAGCAACCCTGCGCCACCGCCACCAGCAACGCCAACAGCCACACCGCCAAGGTGAGGCGCAGAAGACCGCGACGCTGCTGACGGAACCAATCCATGCCGTGCTCCATGACGTGCTCCAAAGGTTGCTAAGCCATGTCAATGTTCAGTCTAGACGGCGCTGCGGCGCCCAAACTGATCTAAGTCAAACCCACGACGGTTTGCCGCTCACTCGGGCGCTTGGTAGCTGATGCCATTGGGGCCGGCGCCGACTCGGTGATTGGCAATGACTTGTCGGCTGGCGCTGTCGATCACCGAGAAAGTGCCAGCCTGCAGATTGCTGACAAACACGTAAGCCCCATCGCGACTGATGGCCACGCCGTGGGCACCCTTGCCGGTGGTCAGGGTGGCGACCACCTTGAGCGTCTGCGGATCGACCACCGAAACCCGGTCATCCGGCTCCGTGCTGCTGCCCTGATTGGCCACATAGACCTGGCGGCCATCGACGGTCGCGTACATCTGCACCGGCGTTCGGCCGACCGCGACTTTACCGCTCAGACGCTGGCTCTGGGTGTCGATAATCCCCAGCGCGTTCTCGCCGCTTAGCGACACATAGGCCTGCCGCCCATCGGGGGCGAAGCCGACTTGCACCGGGGCTTTACCCACGGCAATTTGCGCGGTTTCTTTTAGGGTTGCGGTGTCGATCACCGAGACGCTGGCGCCACGCATATTGGCGACATACAACGCCTTGCCATCCGGACTCAGGCGCAAGCCATGGGGGAAGCTGCCGGTCTTGACCGTAGCAATCTGCTTGCGCTGCCCCAGGTCAAACACCCGCAACAGGTTCGCCGCCGAGTCGCTCACGAAGGCCCGCTGGCCACTCAGGTCGGTCACTACATGGGCCGGGTGTTCGCCAGCCGGCAAGCTAAACGCCGGCTTATCCAGCGCGGCGGTGCTGAATACCTGCAACTCACCGCCGCTCTTGGCCCCGGCTTGGTGCTGCGCATGGGCCGGCATGCCCACCACCAACAGCCAACGGTCGTCGGCACTGACTTGCAGATTATGCGGGGCAATATTCAGCGCAATAGTCTTGGTCTCACCCGTAGCGAGCCGCACCTGACTGATCGAACTGTCACGCTCATTGGCGGTGTACACGGTGCCAACGGGAGCGGCCCACGCCAGATTCAGCGCCAGCGTAAGGGTCGAGGCCAACAGCAGTTTGAAGGTAGACATGGGCACTTATCCTTTTCGCCAAACCGGGACAGTTACGAGGGGGCGTTCGACGGCCATTCGCCCGCCTACCAAGTTGCGCCGCCAGCGCCAGCCGAGCATTGATCCTGATCAACTAGCCCGCATTGCCGCTCAGGGCAAAACGAAGCGAAACAGCTCGGCGGAC
This sequence comes from Pseudomonas sp., assembly GCF_030698175.1. GTDB lineage: Bacteria > Pseudomonadota > Gammaproteobacteria > Pseudomonadales > Pseudomonadaceae > Aquipseudomonas. The sequence goes on along the minus strand of NZ_JAUYNT010000009.1, from coordinate 489 downwards.
TTGCCCGGCAAGGTCAGTTTAAGCACCGCTTTGCTGCCCGCCACGGCCTGATAAGTCCCTTGCGCCATAAGCGAATTGGCACCGGAGGGAGCCAGCGGCAACACCTGCTTGGCGCTGCCGCTCAACAGGGTGACCTCCCCTTGCGCACCTGCGCTGTCGATCGGTGCACCGGCATGATCGCTCAAATAGACCATCAGCATGCCACCGGCCAGGCTCAGCTCGGCAGTGTTTCCCGAACTGGCCTCGGTGATCAGCCCGCCATGCTGCGGCGCTTGCGGCGCATCCTCATGGGCGTAGGCGACGCTCGCGGCAAGCAGCAAGCTGCTGCTCAACAACAAACTGCTGAAGGTTTTTTTCAGGGTAATTGCGTTCATGGTGGACCTCGGGTTGGGATTGGGATTGGGATTGGGATTGGGATTAAAAACGTAGGATGTGGTGGAGCGCAGCGATACCCATCGTCTTGCGCATTGATGGGTATCGCTGCGCTCC
>NZ_JAUYNT010000042.1 GCF_030698175.1 Pseudomonas sp. | reverse complement strand
GGCCCCAGCACTAGAGAGGCGAGCTGCCATGTGCGAGCTTTATGTCAAAGCCGATCCGATCCTTTACGAATCCCGCGCCCGTTCGCTGCGCATTCGTGGCGTGGTCACCACGCTGCGTCTGGAGAACCAGTTCTGGGACATTCTGCGCGAGATTGCCGAGGTCGATGGCATGACCACCAATCAGCTGATCACCAAGCTCTATGACGAGGTCATGGATTACCGTGGCGAGGTGGTCAACTTCGCTTCATTCCTGCGCGTCAGCTGCACCCGTTACCTCAGCCAGCGCCGTGGGTCGGCGGAATTAAGCCTGGTGCGCTCAATCAGTCAATAACCGGTTTATTGCGGCGGCGTGATTGCGACGCGCAACTCGGTATTGCCCAGCGGGTGGCTCAGCGCATCAAAGAAACGTAGCTCCATGTTCTGACCGGCAAACAGGTTGGCGAAGTGCTGCTTCTGCTGCTGGATAAACTGCGGGTTGTGCGGATAGACCGAGATGGCCAAGGTCTTCAGCCCGGCCTGCTGCAACGCCCGGACTAAGTGCTGGTCTTGCGCCGCCAGTTTATGGCCAAAGATGCACAGCCTGTCCTTGGGCTGAGCCAACTGGCTGTAGCAGAACGACAGGTAGTCGGAACTGCGAATGGCTTTGAGCTTGTCCTCGGCACTGCCTTCGCTGACAAACAGCGGGATATCACCCAAGAGATTGATGGCAAAACTGGCCAGCAAAGTGCTTTCCGATGAGGTGAGCATGCGCGCGCTGCCATCGAGGTTTTTCACCAAGTGCATGCCGCCGTGCAGGTACAGCAGGCGTGTGGTATTGCCCTGACGCTCGCTGTTGCCGAGCTCAAAAGTCGAGTCCGGGCCACGGAACAGATTTTCGAAAGCGTTCGGGGCCTGCATCACAGCCCAGTAGTTGAGCAGGTCGTAATTGCCGGAATAAACGGTCTGATACTGACTGAGTGCGCTGTTGATGCGCGTCAGGCTGGATGCCTGCATCTGGCTCCAGGGGATATGCACCGAGCGCACGGCGTGGATCAGCGCTTCCTTGATGGCGAAGTAGCGAAGCCGCGGCGAAGACGAGTTGATGGTCAGCGCGGCATTGACCCGGATGCTGTTCTTCAGCGCGCTGAGCACTTGCTCGAAGTTGCTGGTATCCAGCGCCCGGAACACGCTCAATTCGGTTGGGCTGAGGGGGCTGTTCTTGGTGGTTTGGGCTTCGTCAAACAGCGAGAAGTAAGCGAACTTGCGCCACACCGCCAAGCTCGCACCGTTGCCGATCAGCAGTTCGGGGAAGCCGATGCTGCTGTTCAGGCTGCTCCAGTCTTCCAGTTCGCCAGTAAGTGCCGGGAGTTTCATCATTGCTATTTGTCGCCTTGGCCAGGGTTGCGCAGCGCGTGACTTTAACATGGGGCGTACGCACACCCGCGAAGGTGGCTAGTGCAAAATCTGCAGCTAAGGTTTCAGTGATTTTCCTGCAAGCCCGGTCGCGGGCAGGCCTGGCGACTAGATGAGGTGAGTGATGAGCAACGAATTGGTGATTGAAGATATTCAGTTGGGTGACGGCAAGGAAGTGGTCAAAGGTGCGCTGATTACCACCCACTACAATGGAACTCTCGAAGATGGCAGCACGTTCGACTCGTCCTACGCGCGCGGTAAACCCTTTCAGTGTGTGATTGGCAGCGGCCGGGTGATCAAGGGCTGGGACATCGGCATGCTGGGTATGCGAGTGGGCGGCAAGCGCAAACTGTTCGTGCCCTCGCATCTGGGCTACGGCGAACGTGAGTTTGGTGCCCATATCAAACCGCATTCCAACTTGATCTTCGAGGTCGAACTACTGGAAGTGCTGACGCGGGATGAATGAGAGAGGGGCGGGTTCTGAGCAGAATTAGCCGATGTTGATGCAGTGCAGTCAGCCAAGAGTCGACCCTCAGGCATGCCTACGAAACTAGGGCGATTCAAGTCGTGGATCTACTTGCTCCACATCGCCGGTACTGTGCTTGGGCTGGCCGACGATGCCCTATAGGCGGTGGTCTCAGGGATCTGTCGGGAGAGCCTGTGTATCCGCGTAAACGGCTGTGCAGATCATCAAACCCACCCATCATTACGCTTGCGCCGCACCCGTAGCATGGTTGGCAGGATCAGTCCGGCGGCTAGGCCAGCACCCGCGATGACAGCGCCGTAAGTCATGTAGCGCATCAGCACGTGCTGGTTTTCCTCGCCCAGTTGCGATTGCAGTTCGCGTAATTCGGAATTGGCCTGGGTCAGTTCGCTGTCCAGCGCCGTGCGCGCGGTCTGCAATTCGTCGATCAGTGTTTTGCGCGACTCCAGCGTTTCCTGCATGCCTTGCACGCGGGTATTCCAGGTGTCGTTGATACCATTCAATTCGGCACCCAGCTCAGCTACTTTCTGCTCCAGCTGCGGCATGCGCTCGGTCTGGCCGGGTACCTCTTGTAAATCACGGTTGGCAATCCACACCGCGTTACCGCTTTCGCCACGGACCTGGCTGTAATCCCCATCGGTGCGCAGTAGCGTGACCTTCTGCCCGGAGATCAGCGTGCCGACGATGCGGTAGCCGTCGGTTGGGCCACTGCGCACCTGGGTATTCAGGCTGTCACTGACCCAGCGAGTCGTGCTGGCAGTTTCGTCAGCTTGCGCGGTAACACTTGCCAGCAAGCAAGCCGCTAAGGTGAGGCTTGGCAGGGAGGTCAAACTGGAAGAGAAATGACGGGATAGGGACATGGGGCAATCTTCACTTGGCGATTGAACGAAACCCTGTAAGCGGGTGCGATAAAAGCCGGCCAGGCGAATTGCCGTAGACAGATGCGCGATCAGGGTGGAGTGCTGCCGCAGAGCTGCCCAATGGGCAAATGGCCATGCAGTCCATCCGGTGGGCCGACAGCAGACAGACACTTGACGAGCGTGCGGAGTTCACTCGGCGCCGGTTAGTGAGATGGATGGTAGGTAAGCCGGGCCAGCTTTCTGGGTGACTCACGGTCATCGGTGGGGGCATTGGTGTAGTGTTTTTCCTGTCGCTAAAGCAACAAACCCGGAACTTGGCCGGGTTTGTTGGGTTTGCAGCAGTGGTTACTTGATTTCGACAGCCAGGCTGTCGTGGATTTTCTTCTGCCAGATTGCCGGGCCGGTGATGTGTACCGACTCGCCTTTGGTATCGACGGCGACAGTCACGGGCATGTCTTTCACCTCGAACTCGTAGATGGCTTCCATGCCCAGTTCGGCAAAGGCCACCACGCGGGATTTCTTGATCGCCTGGGCCACCAGGTAAGCGGCGCCGCCGACGGCCATCAGGTAGACGGCCTTGTTGTCCTTGATCGCTTCGATGGCAATCGGGCCGCGCTCGGATTTGCCGATCATGCCCAAGAGACCGGTGCTTTCCAGAATCTGCCGGGTGAACTTGTCCATCCGCGTGGCGGTGGTCGGGCCGGCCGGGCCAACCACTTCGTCACGTACCGGATCGACCGGGCCGACGTAGTAGATAAAGCGGCCCTTGAGGTCGAACGGCAGCGTCTCGCCACGGTTGAGCATCTCGACCATGCGCTTGTGCGCGGCATCGCGGCCGGTGAGCATCTTGCCGTTGAGCAGCACGGTTTCGCCCGGCTGCCAGCTCTGCACGTCTTCCGGGGTCAGGGTATCCAGGTTGACGCGGCGGGCGCTCGGGCCGGCTTCCCAGACGATTTGCGGGTAGGCGTCCAGGTCCGGCGCTTCCAGTTCGGCCGGGCCGCTGCCGTCCAGCACGAAGTGGGCGTGACGGGTGGCGGCGCAGTTGGGGATCATGCACACCGGCAGGCTGGCGGCGTGGGTCGGGTAGTCCATGATCTTCACGTCGAGCACGGTGGTCAGGCCACCCAGGCCCTGGGCGCCGATGCCCAGCTGGTTGACCTTGTCGAACAGCTCCAGACGCATCTCTTCGATCTTGTTTTGCGGGCCACGGGCTTTCAGTTCGTGGATGTCGATGGAGTCCATCAACACTTCCTTGGCCATTAGCGCGGCTTTCTCGGCAGTGCCGCCGATGCCGATGCCGAGCATGCCTGGCGGGCACCAGCCGGCGCCCATTTCCGGCACGGTCTTGAGGACCCAGTCGATGATCGAGTCGGACGGGTTGAGCATCGCCATCTTCGATTTGTTCTCGGAGCCGCCGCCTTTGGCCGCGACGTCCACTTCCAGCTTGTCACCGGGCACTAGCGAGTAGTGGATGACGGCCGGGGTGTTGTCCTTGGTGTTCTTACGCGCACCGGCTGGGTCGGCCAGGATCGAGGCGCGTAGGATGTTTTCCGGCAGGTTGTAGGCGCGGCGTACGCCTTCGTTGAGCATGTCGTCGACGCTCATGGTGGCGCCGTCCCAGCGCACGTCCATGCCGACGCGGACGAAGATGGTGACGATGCCGGTGTCTTGGCAGATCGGCCGGTGGCCGGTGGCGCACATGCGCGAGTTGATCAGAATCTGCGCCATGGAATCACGGGCCGCCGGCGACTCTTCACGCAGATAGGCCTGGTGCATGGCTTGAATGAAATCTAGCGGGTGGTAGTAAGAAATAAACTGCAGGGCGTCGGCGACGCTCTGAATCAGGTCGTCCTGTTTGATCACGGTCATGGTGGTGCGCTCCTCTTTATCAACGGCACTATCAAAAGGTGCGCCAGACCACGACCCGGCGCGCTTTTAAGGTTACAAGCTCGGCTAAACAAGCGCGGCAGTATAACGTGCCAGCCGCTGGCGGCGCACCCTCAGGCGTCTAGGTGAAGGAGGCTGCGCGCGGTTTTCATCCAGCCTGTTAGACCTGGCTGAACCAGCCTTGTGGCGGGCTGGGATTTTGCTGGCCGCCGGCGTAGAGTGCTGGCTAATTGCCCATATGGAACGGACCCTCCATGAGCGCCAGCAGTCGACAGTTCACCTCGCAGGCTTTGCAACAGCTGCTGCTCAAACGCTTTGGCATGGCATTGGCCACCTATGCGTTGACGCTGGTGCTGTTTTGGCTGGCGGTGCTGTTTGAGGTGTATCACGCGCCACTGTCGATCGCGCTGATCAGCACCGCGTTGGCGCTGCTCAGCCAGTTGGGGATTTTTGCCGTGCTGCGCAGCGGCTATAACCTCAGGTTGCGTGACCCTAGCTTGACGGCGCAACAGGTGGTGCTGGCGCTGTGTTGGTTGACCTATTTGCTCGCCTACATGGGCAATGGCCGCGGCACCTTGCTGATGATGTATGTGCTGGTGTTGTTGTTTGGCGTTTTCCAGCTCAAGTCTCAGGTGTTTGCCCGCTGCGCGGCCTTTGCTTTTTGCAGCTTTGCCGGGCTTAACCTGTGGGAGGCCTATCAGCAGCAGTTGGCCGATCCGGCGCTGGCGCTGCTGCAGGTGATAGCGCTGTTTTTTGTGCTGAGCTGGTTGTATCTGTTTGCCAATTACATCCAGGGCCTGAGCCAAATCATGCGTAATCGCCGCTTCGCCTTGCAGGCCCATCAAGACACCTTGCGCGGCATGATGCGCCAACTGGAAGCCCAGGCCGCCACCGACGAACTCACCGGCTTGTTTAACCGCCGGCATTTTATGCTGGTGGCGGGGCGTGAGTTGGCCGCACTGGCGGCGGGTCAGCAGCATGGCTTGGCATTGATCGATCTGGATCACTTCAAACGCATCAACGATACCTACGGCCATGCGGTCGGTGATCGGGTATTGCAGACCTTTGCCGCCGTCGCGCAGTCCTGTTTGCGTGATGGCGATATCCTCGCCCGTTATGGTGGTGAGGAGTTCGTGTTGTTGTTGCCCAATACCGATGTCGACCAGTTCAGCGCCTGCTGCGAGCGCCTGCGCGAAGCCTTTGCCCAGTCTGAACCGGTTGGTGTGCTGGTTAGCGGTATCAGCCTGTCGGCCGGGATGACCTTGCTTAGCTCGACCGATGCGCTGGATGAGGCGTTGCTGCGCGCCGATCAGGCGCTGTACCGGGCTAAACGCGATGGCCGCAATCGTTGCGCTGCCGCGTGGGAGGGCAGTGGTGCCTGAGTTAAGCGTTGGCGCTGTACGCATCAAGGTTGCCGCGGAGACTAATCTGCTCGATAACTTGCTCGGCGCCGGCATCAAGGTGCCCAACAGTTGCCGTGCCGGCAGTTGCCATAGCTGCATGGTGCGCTGCATCAGCGGTGAACCGCTGGATGCCCAGCCGCAGGCCTTGACCGCCGCGCAACGGGCGCAAGGTTGGCGCTTGGCGTGCCAGTGCCAGGTGGTGGGGGATTTGTCGGTGCAGGTGTTTGATCCGGCGGCCGATGGCATTGGCGCCAGCCTGATTGGTTGCGATTGGCTGAGTGCCACGGTGCTGCGCCTGCGTTTGCTGCCTGAGCGGCCCTTGCGTTATCAGGCCGGCCAGCATGTGCTGCTGTGGACACCGACGGGAATTGCCCGGCCTTACTCCTTGGCCAGCGTGCCGAATGTCGATGAGTACCTGGAGTTCCATCTCGATTGCCGCCAGACCGGCGCTTTCAGCGATGCCGCCCGCAGCTTGCAGCCTGGCCAGCCACTGCGCCTGGGCGAACTGCATGGCGGGGCCTTGCATTACGACCCGCAATGGCAGACCCGACCGCTCTGGCTGCTGGCGGCCGGCACCGGTTTGGCGCCGCTGTGGAGCGTGCTGCGCGAAGCCTTGCGTCAAGGCCATAGCGGCGCGATTCGGTTGCTGCACCTGGCCCATGATGATTCCGAGCATTACCTCGCCCAGCCGCTGGCAGCGCTTGCTGCAGAGCATTCCAACTTGCAGGTGCAATTAGTCAACACGGCCGAGTTGCCGGCGGCTTTGGCCGAACTGCGGCTTGTTTCGCGGCAAACCATGGCCTTACTCTGCGGCTCGCCTGCCAGCGTCGAGGCTTTCACTCGACGCCTGTATTTGCTCGGCCTGCCGCGCAATCAGATGCTGGCCGATGTGTTTTTGCCGCGCGCCTTCTGACAGGCCGTGTGAAAACTACTGCGCTCGGTTATGCGGCGTTAAAAACAGGCTCGGACAGCGGGCTAGCCCGCTGAACGCACTTTAGTGCGGCCCGGAGGGCGAGCGAAGCGAGTACTGCTCATTTACAACTCGTAAACTCCGCGTCCTCGCCTGTTTTGACTTGTGACCCACATGGATGTGGGAAATGCAGCTAGCCCGCAGGAGCGGGCGTCGCACTAACCTTCGCTCGCTACGTTTTCACATGGCCTTTTGAACGCACTTTTTTGAGAGTACTGATGACTGAACATCTAATAGTTGAGCGCGAAGCCGGGCTAATGACCCTGCGGCTCAATCGACTGGACAAGAAAAACGCCCTGACCCGCACCATGTACAGCCAGCTGGCCGAGGCGTTGCTGGCAGCCGATGCCGAGCCCAGTGTGCGTGCGGTATTGCTCAGTGGTGGGGCCGAGTGCTTTACCAGCGGCAACGATGTGGCGGACTTTCTCCAGGCCCCGCCGACCAGCCTCGACAGCCCGGTGTTTCATTTTATGCGCGCGCTGTTTGAGCTGAAAAAGCCCATAGTCGCCGCCGTGGCGGGTTCGGCCGTGGGGATTGGCACCACCTTGCTGCTGCATTGCGACCTGGTCTATGTCAGCCGCTGCGCCAAGCTGAAAATGCCCTTTGTCAGCCTCGGCCTGTGTCCGGAGTTTGGCTCCAGCCTGATCTTGCCGCGCTTGCTTGGCCACGCCAAAGCGGCCGAGTTGCTGCTGCTGGGTGAGTCTTTTACCGGCGCGCAAGCGGCCGAATGGGGCATCGCCAATGCAGTGCTGGAGGATGGCGCTGCGACGTTGGCCAAGGCCCGCGAGATGGCCCTGCGCTTTAGCCAATTAGCGCCGTCTGCGGTCGAGGTCAGTAAGCGCCTGATGCAAGCGTCGGGGCGCGAAGAGTTGCGCCGGGTGATCATCGAAGAGGGCGAACTGTTCGGTCAGCGCCTGCGCACCCCCGAGGCCACCGAAGCCTTGTCGGCCTTTATGCAGCGGCGTAAGCCGGATTTCAGTAAGTTCGTGTAAGCGTTGTATTGCACTCACAGAAAAGCCCGCATCACTGATGCGGGCTTTTCTGTTTTGCCGCAGCGTTTAGGCCAGGGGATCGCCGACATGCAGGATCTTCATGGTATTGCTGCCGCCGATGGTGTGGTAGCTGTCGCCTTTGGTCAAAATCACCCAGTCGCCTTGCTGCACTGCGCCGCGCTTAAGCAGCTCATCCACTGCGGCCTGGCTGACTTTATCGGCCGCTAAGGTCGAGGGGTCGAAGGGGACTGTCTCGACGCCGCGGAACAAGGCGACGCGTGCCTGGGTTTCGCGGTGCGGGGAGAAGGCGAAAATCGGCATCGAGGAGCGGATGCGCGACATGATCAGCGGCGTGTAGCCGCTTTCGGTCAGACAGATGATCGCCTTCACGCCGGGGAAGTGGTTGGCGGTGTACATGGCGGCCAGGGCGATGCTTTCGTCGCAACGCTCGAAGCTTTGTTCCAGTCGGTGGCGCGAGACTTTGTTGATCGGGTGCTTTTCCGCACCCAGGCACACGCGGGCCATGGCCTTGACCGCTTCCACCGGGTAGGCGCCGGCGGCGCTCTCGGCCGAGAGCATCACCGCATCGGTGTAGTCGAACGCCGCATTGGCCACATCCGAGACTTCGGCGCGGGTCGGCATCGGGCTGCTGATCATCGACTCCATCATCTGGGTGGCGGTGATCACCACCTTGTTCAGATGCCGTGCGTGGGCGATGATTTTCTTCTGGATGCCGACCAGTTCGGCGTCGCCGATTTCCACCGCCAAATCGCCACGGGCAACCATCACGCCATCACTGGCGCGAATTAGGCCATCGAGGGTTTCGTCGTCGGCCACAGCTTCCGCGCGCTCGATCTTGGCAATCAGCCAGGCCGTACCGCCGGCGGCGTCGCGCAGGCGCCGGGCTTCGTGCATGTCGTCGGCGTTACGCGGGAAGGATACGGCCAGGTAGTCCAGCTCCATCTCGGTGGCCAAGATGATGTCGGCGCGGTCCTTGTCGGTCAGCGCCGGCGCGGTCAGGCCACCGCCACGGCGGTTGATGCCTTTGTGGTCGGACAGCGGGCCGCCGATCAGCACGCGGCAGTGCAGCTCATCGGCGGTCACCGACTCGACGCGCATTTCGACGCGCCCGTCATCCAGCAACAACTCGTCGCCGGCCTTGCAGTCGGTGATCAGGTCCGGGTAGTCGATGCAGACCACGTCCTGGGTGCCGGCTTCGCGTGGGTGGCTGATGGAAAAGCGAAACATGTCGCAGGCTTTCAGCTCGATGCGCTTGTTGGTGAATTTGGCGATGCGGATCTTCGGCCCTTGCAGGTCGCCGAGCAGGGCGACGAAGCGCCCGTGCTTGGCGGCAATCTCACGCACCAGCAGGGCGCGGGCTTTATGTTCGGCCGGGCTGCCGTGGGAGAAGTTCAGCCGGGCGACATCCATGCCGGCCAGAATCAGTTGTTCCAGCACTTCTGGAGAGTTGCTGGCAGGGCCCAGCGTGGCGACAATTTTGGTGCGGCGGGAGGTCATGCGCAGGCTCCATAGTTCAGACAGAATGCGAGGCTACTACGCCCGGAGTATGTAGTCATTTTTGTCCGGCACTACTTATTCTACGGCGCTGTTGACGGCTTGCGGTTGTGGCTTGAGCGCCAGTACATCGCACTCAACGGCTTCCAATACGCGCTCGGCGGTGTTGCCGATCAGCGCATTGGCCAAATGGCTGCGACTGATGGCGCCCATCAGCAGTAGGTCAATGCCTTGCTCGCGCACATAGCGCGGTAACTCTTGCTCGGCGAAACCGTGCAACAGCGTGGCGCTGCTTAAGGGCACGTCGGCCGCTTGCAGCAACTGCTCGAACGCGGTGCGGTGTTGTTCGGCGCAGACTAGGTTGTAGTGCTCGTAGTCGTTAATCAGCTGGGTATCGAATAACAGTGACGGCGGCAGCGGCGGGTAGCAGTGCAGGTAGCGGGCGGGCATCTCCAGGGCGGTGCTGAGCAGTTTGGCCGCCGCTATCAGTTGCTGGTCGAGGACCGCCGGTTTGTCGGCGCTGTGCAGTGGATCGAGCGCCGCGCACAGGCTGCGGCTCTGCCAGTCGCCGTGCTGCACCAGCCACAGCGGTGCAGGGCAATCACGCAGTAGTTGCCAGCTGCTGTTGCCAAACAGCAGGCGTTTGAGTGGGCCGTGGTGATGGCTGGATTTGAACACCAGGTCGGGTTGCAGCTCGGTGACCCGCTGCAAAATCAGCTGCTCGGTGCGTTTGCCCCAGCGCACTTGCACGCTGACGTGCAGACCTTGCTCGCGCAGCGGTTGCGCGGTGGCTTCAAGGTCGGCCTGGAGTTTCTCCAGCAGGCTGCTGCGGCCCTTGGTCAAGGTTTCTTGGTCAAACAAGACGCTGTGTTCGAGGGCCGAGTTGTATTCGCACAGCAGCAGTTCGATTTTTGCACCCGTGGCGCGGGACAGCCATTGCGCACGCTGCAGTGCGGGTTGGCTCGGCAGCGATGGATCAATGACTACCAGTAACTGGCGCAGGTTCATGGCCGTTCACCTCGGCTTGGTTGGTCGGGCTATTGCAATTCAAGCGGCGCAGATGACGCTTGATTTACATCAGCCTAGCAGCCCCAGCAGGCTGCTCGTGCATCAACGGCGGGCCAGTTATGGCGTGCTGTTATTCAGCAGGCTGTCCAGGTGGCTGGATGCTGGCTCGGTGAGGTCGCTGTCGGGGAATTGCGTCAACAGTCTGCGTAAGTATTCGATGGCCTGCGCGCGATTGAGCTGCGGGTTGTCGCTGGCCATGTTCATCAGCGCCAGTTGATACAGCGATTTGGCCTTGATCTCGACCGGCACACCACTGTCGCCCAGGGCTAATAGATAAAGTTGGCTGGCTTCGGCGACACGGTCCTTGAGCACGGCGCGGCGCGACAGCAGGGTCATGTCGGGGTCGAGGCTGGGCTTGTCGAGATCAAGCTCTTGGCTGGGGTGCCAATGGGCGAGTAATTCGCGGGCGGTTTTTTGCACCGGCTCCTGGCTGCGTTGGCGGATTACCTGAATGCGCGCCGTGGCCCGTTGCGCGGCCAGGCTGTTGGGGAATTCATTGCCGACTTGGTAGAGATAGTTGAGGGCCTTGTTGTCGTCGCGCTCATCGTTATAGCGGCTCATGTAGATCAAGCCGATCTGGTACAGGGCGATGCCACGGATCTGCCCGCTGAGGTTTTTGTCGCGATAGCCCTTGAGGTACAACTCTTCGGTCTGCGCGCTCTTGGCGTCGCGGATGGCCAGGGCGCTGTAGGTCAGCAGGTCGCTTTCCTCTTCTATTGCGGCGGTCATGCGGTTGGTTTTCATGGTCTTGTACTCGACCACGTCCTGGCCACCCAGCTGCATGATAAACAGCGGGGTAGTGGGCGCGCAGCCACCGAGGAGGGTGAGCGCAACCAAACCGATACACAGAGAACGCATGCTGACTCCAGAGCCCAATAGCTAGTGCGCGCAGTCTAGCAGTGCGCCGCCGAGCGCTGTTCGGCGGCGCTGCATTACCCATCGGAGGTTATGCTTGTACGCCTGGCGCGCTACTCGACCAGTGGGCTGGGCGCTGGCCGAGCATCAATGGGGCGATCAAACGCGCCAACGGCATGCCAGGGCGCAGCAAGGCGAACCAGATCAGGCCAAGTGACAGCGGCAAGCCCAGCAGGTAGCTGAGAACGTGGCGGTCCAGCTGCTCAGGGGCATAGAAGCTGCCATGCCAGACGACCTCGCCGACGCCCAGTAGCTGTGCGCACAGGCCTACACCCAAGGCGCACAGGGCGGCGCAACCAAGACCCAATACAAACACCCCGGCCAGGTAGCTGGCCAGTATCTGCAGATTGCCGGGGGCGGGTTGGCCGATGCTGACGGCGTCCTGTTTCAACCAACTGCTGAACAGCACAAAGAACGGCGGGACCAGCCACAGCCCATCGGTGAGCAGGGTGCTGATGACCGTGGCGCCACCGCTGAGGTTGCTGAAGGTCAACGCAAAGCGCTGCAGCGCGGCGCCAATGCCGTCGACTGTGCCGGCGCCGGGTGTCCAGGCCGGGCTGCCGGCGAACATATCGCGGTCATAGAGGAAGCGGTCGTAGCCCAGGCCGTCCCAGCCGTAGAGCAGGATCAAGAACATCCCGAAATAGCCGAATATCCAGTTCAGTTGCGCAGCGTAGAGCTTACCGGTGCGGATCAGGTGTTGCCCGACCCAGAAGCCGAGCAGGCCTTGGGTGATATTGGTGATGCCGAACGCCAGCACCAGCCACACCGAGAGATCGGTAAAGCTGGCGGCGGCTTGCATCGTCTCCCAGCTTGGGTGGCGCATCAGCAACAACAGGCCGGTCGGCGCCCAGAAGAGCGCGAGAAACAGGCAGGTTTTGGCCCAAAAGACCGTTTCCAGCGGTTTGGCCTTGCGCGCCAGCTGGTGACCGCAAGCCACGGCCAAGCTTGCGCCCCAGCCATAAGCCCAAAATACATCGACTTGAACCATTGTTATTCTCCGTGTCTGGTTTGGATGAGCGCCGCAAGCGAGCCAATACCGGGCTTGCCTACGATCGCCAGAAAAAGAATGACACGTCATTCAGTTTTTGTGTAAGGCCAAAACCTGACTCGATGAACTTCCAGACTTTCGATCAGGCGCTGATGCCGCGCAGCATTATCGGCACGCCTTGCTCGGTCCAGCGCTGCGCTTGTTGCTCTGGATTGTCGCTGAAGCAGACTTCGCGAATGCCTTCGATCAGTACCGCATTGATGGCGCGGGCACTGATGCCGGTGTCCATCGCCCGCAGGAAGCCCTTGTGCTGGCCATTGCGCAGGTATTGCTCGGTGAGCAGGGCAAAGCCACCCATGGCGGTCTGAAATTGCTGGTGCAACTCGGCGTCGACCCCTGGTGCTTCAAACAGCAAAATTCGGCTCAGCCGCACATCGGCGGCAAACAAACTGAACATCCGCCCGGCGATTTGATACAGCTGCTGTTCGTATTCGGCCAGGCTGTTGGTGGTCGGCGGTTCATCGCGCAGCACCTGCGCGATGCCGGCAATGGTGTTGGAAACCAACGCATCAAAAATCGCCCGCTTGTTGGCAAAGTAGCGATAGAAGGTGCCGTGACCGATGCCCAGCAGCTTGGCGATATCGGCAATGCCGGTGGCGTGGTAGCCCTTGACGGCAAATACGTCGAGGGCCGCTTCGAGGATATCCAACCGACGTTGTTCGGCGCGTTGTTCGCGGGGTGACATCTAGAGTTCCTTGCAGCGACAGTTGGGCGCGGCTAAATAAGGCGAGCGGCGATTCTGCCGGGATTTTTGCAAAACTGCAGCCGCAGACTGTCGGCCATGGCTGCAGATTTGTTCGGAGCGGTCGATACACTCAAGAGTTGCCGAGGCCGGAATTGAGGAGCACAGCTTATGGGTCGCCTAGTTATTGTCAGTCTGATGGTCCTGCTCAGCGGCTGTACGCGCTGGCTGGCGGACTATCACCTGGACAACGCTTATCGCTACTATGCCGAGGGCAACTGCAATCAGGTGGGCCTGGAGTTGTCGCAAGCCGAGCGCAAGATCCGTGCGCGGCCTTACTTGCAGCCGGAAATTTCGCTGTTGCGCGGTCAGTGCCTGGAGCGGGACAATTTGTTTGTCGATGCCCAGCAGACCTATCAGTTCATCGTGTCGCGCTATCCGGGCAGCGAGTACGCTTACCGGGCTAAAGCGCGCTTGAACACCCTGGAGCAACTCGGTCGTTTGCGCGGTGCCGAGGTCAAAGTCTCGGCGCAGGCACTCTAGCGCATGCCGCTGGTCGTAGTAGAAAGGGCGTATGTGGGTTCAAGGATACGATTAATGCTTACAGGGAGTGGAAATATGCGTCATTTTTTACTGTGTGCCTTGTTGTTACCCGCTGTGGCGACGGCGGAGATTTATCGCTGGACCGATGCCAATGGTCAGGTGCATTTCGGTGCTGCTCCCCAGGCGGGGGCGGTGCAGGTAGAGGTCAAGCCGCCGGTAGCGCAGCATGATGCGGTGGTTGCCGAGCGACAACAACGCACCGAGCGCTTCTTCGATGCGCGTCGCCAAGAGCAGCAGCAAGCCAGCGAGCAAGCCCGTGAGCAGCAGGCTAAAACCGCGCAAGAGTGTCAGCAGTTGCGCGAGCAGTTTGCGGTGCTTGATCGCGGCGGCAGGTATTACAGAGTCGATGCCCAAGGCGAGATGCAGTATTACGACGAAAAGCAAATTGACAGCGCCCGCAGTCAGCTAAAAGCCCGGCTGGCCCAGCGCTGCAATTGAAACTGGCGGCTGCGCATTTGTGTGACCATACTCACGTTTTATGACTAGCGATTTGCCAGCATGCGCACTCAACGCAGCATTGAACGTCACCAGTTGCCCTATTACCTGAAGGTCTTTAATCGGATCACCGACAAGCCTATGGGCAGCATTGGCAACGTCTCGCTGGATGGTCTGATGCTGATCAGTCCGTTGCCGATGTTGCTCAATGCACGTTTTGATATGCGCTTGAAAATCCCAGGCAAAGATCATCGCCTGCACTACATCGATTTTCACGCCACCTGCCAGTGGTGCCGTGAAGACGTCACCCCCGGCAGTTTCGACTCAGGTTTCGCCTTGGTGGCACCACCTGCGGACTACGTCGAGATGGTCGATGCCTTGCGCTTCTACTTCAGCTTTCGCAGTATCGGCGCCTCTGTGTAGGGTGCGCAGGCTGGGGATTTTACAGCACCCCGGCTTTTTTCCAGGCCAAGTACTGACTGACTAACTCCGGACCCAGTTCGCTCGGCAGGGCGTCGAGTACTGGCACGCCGTTGGCGGCCAGGCGCTCGTGCAGGCTGGCGCGGGCATTCAGGTAGTCGACGCTGCCGCAGTAAGCCAGGGCCGACTCGTAGTCGTGCACTGGGGTCTGGCGCAAACTGTCGAGCACCTCTTCGCGCAAGCTGACCAGCAGCACCCGGTGTTGGCGGCTGAGGCGTTTGACCGCGCCGAGCAGCTCCTCATCGTCCTCATCGCGCAGGTTACTGACCAGTACCACCAGGGCGCGGCGGCGTTGGCGCGCCAGCAAATTATTGATGGCGGCGCTGTAGTCCGCCGGGCGTTGGGTGCTCTGCAGGTCATACACGCCATTGAGCAAGGTGCTCAGATGGGCCTGCCCTTTGACCGGAGCAATAAAACGTTGTTGCTCGCTGGCAAAGGTGGCCAAACCAACCGCATCACCTTGGCGCAGGGCCACATAACTGAGCAGCAGGCAGGCGTTCAGGGCATGGTCGAAATGCGCGAGATCGCCATCCTGGCTGCGCATGCGTCGCCCGCAATCGAGCAAGAACACAATCTGCTGGTCACGTTCGTCTTGGTACTCGCGGGCAATCGGGGTGCGCTTGCGGGCGGTGGCTTTCCAGTCGATTTGCTTGAGAGTGTCGCCGTCGCGAAAGTCGCGCAGTTGATGAAACTCCAGACCCAGCCCGCGGCGCTGCCGTTGACGCACGCCCAGTTGACTCAGCCAGTCATCGACCGCCAACAGTTGCGCGCCGTGGATGCGGGCAAAGTCGGGGTACACCCGGGTTTGTCCGGGCAGCGCTATTACCCGCCGCCCGCGCCACAGCCCCAAGGGGCTCGGCAGCAGCAGCTCGCAGCTGGCAAAGCTGAAGTGCCCGCGGGCCAGTGGCCGCACCCGGTAGCTGAGCTGGGTTTGTGCCTGGGGCTGCAGGTCAATGCGCTGGGGCAAGTGCTCGAAGGCCATTGCCGCAGGCAGGTGATCGAACAGCTCGATGCTCAGCGGTTGGCGAAACTCGTGGTGAACCTGCAGTTGCACTTCGCTCCAGCGTCCCAGCGGCAAGTTGCCGGGCAGCGTGCGCTGTAGCCGTGGCGAGGGCAGTCGGCGCAGCCAGAGGGCATCCACGCCAGCGACCAGCAGCAGCGCCAAGAGCGCGCCCGACCATAGCAGGGCAACGCTGGCCGGTAGCTTGATGGCTAATGCCGATAGGGCACCGAGCACAATGGCGCAGGCCAGCAGCAGTGCCAACAGGACGAGCAGGCTACGAGAAGGCTTCATAGGCGCGGCGCGGCAACCTGGTCGAGCAGTTGTTGCAGTAGCTGATCGACCGACAGGCCTTCGATATCCAGCTCCGGCGCCAGTCGCACGCGGTGACGCAGCACCGCCAGGGCGCAGCCTTTAATGTCATCGGGCAAGACAAAGTCGCCGCCGCGCAGCAGCGCACGGGCGCGACCGCAGCGCACCAGAGCGATTGAGGCGCGCGGCCCGGCGCCGATGCTCAGGCCCGGCCAAGTGCGGGTGGCGCGGGCAACGCGCACGGCGTAGTCGAGCACCTGCTCATCCATGGGTAAATCGCTGGCGATTTTTTGCAGCGCCAGCACGTCTTTGGCTTGCAGCAGGGTGCGCAGTGGCGTGACCTCGAGCATGTCGGCCTTGGCCGAACGGGTCACTTGACGCACCAGGTTCAGTTCATCATCGGCCTGGGGATAATCCATCCGCAGCTTCAGCATAAAGCGGTCGAGCTCGGCTTCCGGCAGCGGGTAGGTGCCTTCCTGTTCGATCGGGTTTTGCGTGGCCAATACCAGGAACGGCAGTGGCACCGGCAGGGCGCGACCTTCCAGGGTAACCTGACGTTCTTGCATCACTTCCAGCAGCGCGGCCTGGGTTTTGGCCGGCGCCCGGTTGATCTCATCGGCCAGCAACAGGTTGGTAAACACCGGGCCTTTGCGCAGCTTGAACTGCTCGGTTTGCAGGTCGTAGACGGCATGCCCGGTGACGTCGCTGGGCATCAGGTCGGGGGTGAACTGAATGCGCGAGAACTCGCCGCCAAAGCAGCTGGCCAGGGCGCGGATCAGCAGGGTTTTGCCCAGGCCCGGTACGCCTTCCACCAGCACATGGCCGCCGGCGATCAGGGCGGTGAGCAAGTCATCGATCACCGCATTTTGGCCGATCACCGCCCGTTGCAGCTCTTGCCGCAGGGCTTGGGCCAGCTGACTGGCGCGCTGGCGCTGCACATTCGGATTGGCGGCGGCAGGTGCAACGGGCGCTGCTGCTACGTTCGCCGCCGGGCTTGGTTGTTCGGCAGTTGCATCGTGCTCGTTGCTGATTTGGACGTTGCTCTCATCGCTCATAGGAGATTCCTGAGGGTTTGCAGGTGGGCAACCTGGCGGGTGAATTCGCTGGCGGATAGCCGTTGTTCGGGTTGTGGGCGCATGGCCTGGCTGACAGTGCCGGGTGGCAGGCGCGTCAAACGGCCCAGCGCCTGCCATTGTTCGGCGACACCTAAGCGTTCGAAACCTGGATGACGGCGCCGGGCGCGGCGCTGAATGTCACGTTGCAAGGCTTGTAGCAAGCTGCGCTGGCCGGCATGCCGGAGTTGGAAGTCGGCGCTGCTGCGCAGGTGTTCTTGCAGTTGCCGGCGCGCGCGACTAACCGGCAATTGCAGCGGGCCTTGGCGCAACCCGGCCGCCCACAAACTGGCGGCAATCAACAGCGCCAGTGCCACCAGCGCCTGGGGGAAGTGCTTGAGCAACAGGCTGAACAGATCATCGCGGTCGGCGCGGTAGAGCAGGGTGACCTGGCTGTCTTGGGTCAGGTACCAGAGCAGCCAGGCATTGTCGTAATCGCCAATGTTGGCGTTTTGCCAAATCCAGTTATCGGTCAGTACGGTGAGCAAGCCTTCGCCCTGATCGAGTTGCAGCATGTGGGTGCTGTCGGCGCTATTGGCCCAGGCATGGGCGAGGTCTTTGCCGTCGTTAAGGTGAAAGTCGGTATCGAAGTCGATATAGGCCGGCGCCTCTTCGTTTTCCAGATAGAGCTGGGTCAGTTCTGGGTAGCTCGGCTGATCTTGTTCTTTTTGCTCTTGGTCCTGGTCCTGGTCGTTATCCGTCTCAAGCGCATGCTCGCTGTCGTCGCTGTCGGATGTGTCGGTGGCTTCATCAGTCGCGGGTTTTGCTGGCTCTTCGCTGGGGTTAGCCGGTGTTTGTTCGCCGGTTTGTTTGGCCTCTTCATCTTCTTCGGCCAGGTCTTCGCTCATATGTTGTTCGATGCCAAGCGGGTCCAGCAGCAAGTCGCCGCTGGCTTGATCGTCTTTGTCCCACAGGCGTTCGGCGATGACGATCAGGTGGCCGCCCTGGGCGGTCCACTGCTGTAGCCGCTCGGTTTGTTTGGGGGTCAGGTATTCGCGTGAGCCGAGCATGACCAGGGTTTGGCCCTTGCTGGGCAGGCTTGCCAGCACTTCTAGGCTGTCGGCGCGCTGCACCTTGCGACCTTGCTTGGCGAGAAAATGCTCGGCGGCCAGATACGGATTGCCCTGCACCTCAGGCGCCGGCCCGTGTTTGATGACCTTCTGATAGGGCGTGGCGATGCTCAGCAGGTAGATGCCGAGCAGGCCGATGAGCAGGAAGAGGCCCGCGCCGAGGAAAAAGCCCGTGCGCCGACTCATTGGCTCACCTGCGGATTAACCGGCTGTGGGTTAAACAACCGCCGCCAGCCTTCACAGAGCCCGCGTTTGAGGCTGGCCGGCGGCAGTTGATGGCCATAGGCAAGGTTCTGCCAATGACGGGTCAGCACCTGGGCGAAGCGACTGAGCTCGGCCAGTTGCAACTGCTCGGCCAATTGCAGCACCTCGCCCTCGGTGTGTGAACTTTTGAGGGCCAGTCGATAGTCATGTAACAGGCGGCTGAGCAGGGCGCGATAGAGCAGGCCCAGGGCTTCGCGGGGCTGCTCGGCCCAGAGTTGTTCGGCGGCGCTGGCGATGTCCTCGGGCAGGCTTTCTGGCGCTACTTCCAGACCGAACAGCTGGGTCGGGGCAAGCTTCTGGCGTTTTTGTGGCAGTTTTAGTCGCCCGCCAAAGGTGCGTAGCCACTCGCGATAGCGCCAGATCAACAGCGTCAGCAGGCTAAGCAGTGCGGTCCACAAAATAACTTCGACGATGATGGCCAGCTGTTCGAAGTTATTGATCAGACCAAGTTGTTCCAACAGTTTTTTGATTTTCGCGGCCAGGCTTTTCGCCTCGGCATCGCTGGTTTTCTTCGCTTTAGCCGGCTCGCCAAATTTCCAGCGGGTCACCGTCTGACGATTTTCAAAGGGTGGCTGGTCAAGCAGTTGGCTGATGCTGTCTTGCGCGGCCTTGCTGTTCAGCGGCTGTTTGAGCAGGCGTTCGGCCTCAGGTCCGGCTGGGTCAAACTGCGGGATCGGGCAACTGCCGGTCGCCGGTGCGGCCCACGCGGTAGACGGCGGTTGCAGGAAAAACAGGCCGCAAGCCAGCAGCAGTACGTAACTCAGCCCGCTTAACCGCTGGCGCAGGCGGCGAAACGCCAGTTCCAGATCCCAGGCCTCCAGGGCGCTGCGCCGATTGAGGTAAAGACTAAAACCGCAGGCGACATAAATCGGCTCCCAGACAATCAGCAGCAGCGCATAAAACAGGTTGTACAGATGCTGCATCCATAAGCTGACGTCACCCTCTGGAGCCATGAGTTGGCTCCAGTCCCAGTCGGTTTTTAGTTGCTGGGGCAGCAACAAATACAACAAGCTGAACATGCCGAAATACAGCGCGGTTTCGATATGTACGCCGACTATGGTCAGCCAGGTGGCGGGGCCGGTATCGCGCTGGCCGAGCACCATCAGGCGCTGGCTGCGGGCTTGGCCGCTCAAGCCTTCGAGCTGTAACACCGGCAGGTCAAAGCTGCGGGTGACGCTTAGACGGCGCCAGGTCAGGCTGGCCAGCAGTTGCGGCTTTAGCAGGCGCGGCAAGGCCTGGAAGGCCTGTTTGAGGGGCGGCGTGGCGCCGAATAAAGCCTGGGACAGAATATGCAGCGGCAGCCGCTCATACAGCGGCTTTAGCCACCAAAACAGCAGCATCGCCAGGCTGGGGTATTGCCAGAGCAGGGCACTGCAGAGCAAAAATATCGGCAAGGTCAGCAGCGCCCAACTGGCACTCAACAGTGCGCGATGCCGGCGGGCCAGCAGCACGCCAAGATCCAGGGCTTCCCAAGCGCTGCGCGGGCGAATGATCACGCTGGCATCAGTCAGGCGCATAGCGGCCTCGTACTCAGGCTGAGGTTGTCTGCGTTGGCTTTAATTTGCGTCATTTTGACCTCGTCCAGCGAAGCCAAAATAAGCGCCGACCAGCAGCCACAGGCCGCCACCCATGGCGAACTTTACATTGACGCTGGTGTACGTCATCGATGACCAATAGGCCTCGATAAAGGCCGCAATCAGCAGTAGTAAAATGGCGCCGGCGACCAGTTGCACGCTTTGCGCGGCGGCCAAGCGCAAGGCCTCGCTGCGTGGCCAGCGCCCTGGTGCAATGAGCGCCCAGCCGAGTTTTAACCCGGCAGCGCCGGCTACGGTGATGGCGGTTAGCTCGAAGGCGCCGTGGCCGATGACGAACGACCAAAAGGTCAGCCCCGAACCTATCTGGCTCAAATGGCCGGCGACGGCGCCGATCATCAGGCCGTTGAAGAATAAGAAGAACAGGCTACCCAGGCCAAACAACAAACCGCTGGCGAAGGTCTGAAAGGCGATGCCGATATTGTTCATGATGTAGTAGCCGAACATCACCCAGTCATCGCCAGAGTTACGCTCGCCAAAGCGGCCCAGGCGCTGGGCGTCGGGGTCGTACATCGACTCCATCGAGTGCACTTGATCGGGCGCCACCACGCTATAGACCAGGTCGGGGAACAGATAAACCAGCACGCCCATGCCGAGCAAACTGCCGTAAAACAGCAGGCTGGCCCACAGCAGGCTGCGCCATTCGCGGCGTACCAGCTGGGCAAAGCCGGTCAGCAGGAAGCGAATCAGATTGGCGCCCAAATGGCTGCGATGGCGATACAGCTGTTGATGGCCGCGCATCACCAGGTGTTGCAGTTGTTCGACCAGATGGCTGCTGTAGCCGCGCTCTTGGGCCAGTGCCAGTTGTTGGCAAAGGTGTCGATAACGGGCGGCAAAATCCTGGCTGTGCTCAGGCTTGGCCTTGCCGCGCTCAAGGGCGTGCAGTTGCGTGGCAAAGGTTTGCCAGCTGCTTTGGTAGTGGTTTTCAAACAGGCTTTGTTTCATGTTGGGCCCAACAAACCACGGGCAATGCCGTTGAGTTGGGCTTGAGCCTGCTCGGACGGCACCTGTAATGGCTCGGCCAAAATGGCCGCAACCTCGTCGCGGCGGGCGCTGGACAATCCGTTTTGCCGCTCGGCGAAGGCCAAAATGGCCCGTTGCTCGGCCAGGTTCATGTTGAATGGCGCGCGCAGCGGTTCAACCTCTGGCAGTGCCGGGCGGCTTGCCGGTTTTTCCTGATAGACCACCAAGGTGCCGGCGGCCAGATCGCCCAGACGCTTAAAGGCCGGATGATTTAGGCTGCTGAGAATCCCCAGCGCATAGGCAAACGGCAGAAAGTCGACAAAACGCAACAGATTGCGGGTTAGCGAGGCGCCCCAGCCAACGGGGGTGCCATCGTCGTGTACCACCCGTAAACCCATCCATTGTTTACCCGGCGAACGGCCTTGGTTGAGCACTTCAAACAACACCATGTACCACCAGGTCAGCATAAACATCAGGATGGCGCCCAGACCTTTGCCGAGCTTGCCGAGCAGTTCGAGCAACAGCAGCAGCAACAGCAAGGCCACACCCCGAATCGCCAGGTCGATGGCGAACGCCAAGGCGCGCGGCACCAGGCTGGCGGGGCGCAGGGTGAGGTCGATGCCTTCCGGGGTTTCCACTTTATAACGGGTGTCCAGCAGCTCGATTGGCGCGCTGCTGGGTTGGGGCACGGCGCTGGCGGGGTTAGAGGGCATCGGCTGGCTGCGTCAAAGAAAGCCCGATGCTAGCGAGCAGCAGGCGTACAAGCAACCGGAGGCGTGTGCGCTCCGGCGCAATTAAGGCGATTACTCTGCTACGGGCAAGACACCGAAAATGGTGCGGTACAGCACGCCGCTGGCAATGGCCCAGAGCGGTACTGTCCAGATCATGCCAATGCCCAGCGGGATGGCGCTTAGGCCAACGATCAGGCCCAGTACGAGGTTCAGGCCGAGCACTTTAAACCAGTGTTGGCTGATGGCTTTGCGTGAGGCCTCCAAGGCTTGCCAAGGCGACAGGCCGCGTTCGATCACCAGCGGCAAGGCCAATGCGTAGGCAATCATCAGATAAATACCGGGTATCAGCAGCAGTAGGAAGCCGACGTAGACCATCACCAACATCAGCACGCCAGTGATGATGATCGGCAGCGGATTTTTAAAGCCACTGAAGGCCAGATCGAAGTTAAAGGGTTGGTCGGCAGCGCGGCGAATGCCGATCATCATCGTGCCTGCCAGCAGCGGATAAGTGACCGCCGCGCCAAGGATGCTGATGACAAATTGCCCGGCCAGCATGCCTGCGAGGTTTTCTGGATCGGCCTGCAAGCCAATCAAGCCAAGCATGGCACCGAACACCGAGTTGATGATGGTGGCAGCCACTGCGTAAATGATCACGGCGCCGATGATCAGGCCTTTACTGCCTTTGACGCGCTGCCAGGCATCACTAAGCAACTCGCCGATGCGAAAATCATAGCCACGGCTTAAGGCTTCTTCGATGCTTGGCACTTGGTGTGTGGGCGCGGTTTCTTGCAGATTGCTGGTGGGGACGGCGTAGGGGTTTTCGCTGGGATTGGTGCTCATCGGAACAGTCCTTGTGCTGGGGTTAGAATCCTGGCTGCCATGCTAACGGCTCGCGTCGCTTGCTAGCAAGGCTCGCCAAGCTTTGTTGGCTATGCCTAAACTGCCGCCGCCACTCTGTTTAGGACTTTGCCGTGACGCCCAGCATTTTTTGGTATGACTTTGAGACCACCGGGATTAACCCGCGTTGTGATCGGCCGCTGCAGGTGGCCGGGATTCGCACCGACGAGGCGCTGAACGAAATCGGCACGCCGCTGAATATCTATTGTCAGCCCAGTGACGACATCCTGCCGCACCCCATGGCCTGCTTGATTACTGGCATCACCCCGCAACGTTTGGCCGAGCAGGGTTTACCCGAAGCCGAGTTTATGACCCGCCTGCATGCCGAGTTATCCATGCCGGGCACTTGTGGCACGGGCTACAACAGTTTGCGTTTTGATGATGAAGTGACTCGCTACAGCCTCTATCGCAACTTCTTCGATCCTTATGCGCGTGAATGGCAGGGAGGTAATACCCGCTGGGACTTGATTGATTTAGTCCGCACCGCCTATGCCCTGCGCCCCGAGGGATTTAACTGGCCGGAGGAAGAGGGTCGCGTCAGCCTTAAGTTGGAGCGCCTGACTAAAGAGAATGGCATTGAACACGCGCAGGCTCACGATGCCTTGAGCGATGTGCGGGCCACCATTGCCTTGGCGCGCTTAGTGCGTGAAAAACAGCCAAAGCTATACGAGTTTCTTTATCGCCAACGTAGCAAACCGCGAGTATTGGAGCAGATTCAATTGCTCCAGCCATTACTGCATGTGTCGGGGCGTTATTCGGCGGCGCGGCATTATCTGAGTGTGATTTTACCGCTGGCCTGGCATCCAAAAAATCGCAATGCATTGATCGTTTGCGATCTGCAACTTGACCCGCAAGTACTGCTGCAGTTGGATGGTGAAAGCTTGCGCCAGCGACTTTACACGCGCCGTGAGCAATTGGCGGAAGGTGAATTGCCGGTGCCGCTGAAGTTGTTGCACGTCAATCGTTGTCCGGTGCTGGCGCCTTTAACGGTATTGCGTGACAGCGATAAGCAGCGCTTGCAATTGGATTTGCCCGCCTGCCAGCAGCGCGCAATAACCTTGCGCGAGAATCAGGGCCTGTGGCGGGAAAAAATGCAGACTATTTATGCCGAGGAAGGCTTTGCACCCAGCGAAGATCCCGAGCAGCAGTTATATGACGGGTTTCTCGGAGAGCGTGATCGTCGACTCTGTGAGCAGGTGCGCCGCGCCGAACCCGAAGAATTAACCCGGCCAGTATGGCCATTTGATGACGCGCGCTTGCCTGAGTTACTGTTTCGTTACCGCGCCCGCAACTTCCCGCACACCCTAACACCGGGGGAAACTGAACGTTGGCAGTTGTTTTGTAAGCGGCGATTAACTGATCCGCAGTTTGGTGCGCCTAATACCCTGGAGGCTTTCGAGCAGGCTACGGCACAGGCCTTGTCTGGTGCTACAGTGGCTCAGCAGGCGTTGCTGGCGCAGTGGCAGGCTCATGCGCAGCAGTTGGCCACGCGCTTGTCGCTGTAGCCGGTCTTTTGGTCAGGCAATAAAAAACGCCAGCAGGCTGGCGTTTTTTATATAGCGGGGCAGCTTAGTCGAGCAGGGTGACCCAGCTTTCAACTACGTCGGAGCCCCACTTGGCTTTCCATTCTTTCAGGACTTTGTGATTGCCACCTTTGGTTTCAATCACGTCGCCGGTGTTTGGGTTTTTGTATTGCTTCATTTTACGAGCACGCTTGGTACCGGTAGTTTTGCTAACGCGAGCAACTTTGCCAGCTTTAGCTTGCGGATCAAGAATGGCGATGATGCTCGGCAGGGCTTTTTGATATTCAGCCATCAGTGCGCGCAGCTTGGTTTCGAATTCAAGCTCTTGCTTGAGCTTGTCGTTTTCCGACAGGCTTTTCAGGTGTGCTTGCAGTTCTTTGATTTGAGCTTCGGTTGAGCGGTATTCATTGACTAAGGACATTGGCTTTCCTATGAGTGTTCGATGGATCAGGGGAGTAGTGCTGGTAATAATAGTCAGGCAGTTACAGTCTGTAAACAAGTCAAATGAATTTATATAAAATAACTGCTTGTTGAATATTGCCTAGGCATAACTTTTCGAAGTGTTTGTCGCATAATGGGCTGACTTAAGCTGGGCGTGGATTGTGCGCTGGCTGTTAGCCACTGTTGTTACAGCTTGTTGCGCTCGGCGGTTAAGTACGCATCTGCACAGACACTATGTGCCGTGCTGATAGGTATTTGCCGCTTAGTAATACTGAAGTTTTCGCGGCCACTGGCGAGCAGCCTGTCGGACTTAGGACTGTCCTACTGCGGAAAAGCCGGGCTTGGTCATTTTTCGCGCTCTTTTTCGTTAAAGAGAGCGACTATTCGCCTCAAAAGAGCGCAAAAACTGCCTCAAACCGGTCTTTCCCTCGCTACGGACGCCTAAGCCCGGCAGGCTGCTAGAATGGCGGTCTTTGCCGTGCTTCTGGAGTTTTCTGTATGCGCACTTTTCGGCTGGTCATAGCCTGCCCGGACCGCGTTGGTATCGTTGCCAAGGTGAGTAATTTTTTGGCCACCTATAACGGCTGGATCACCGAGGCGAGTCACCATTCAGACAATCAGAATGGTTGGTTCTTTATGCGCCATGAGATTCGCGCCGATTCGCTGCCGTTTGATCTTGCCGGATTTCGCCAAGCGTTTGCGCCCATTGCCCAGGAGTTTTCCATGGACTGGCGGGTCACCGATTCGGCGCAAAAGAAGCGCGTGGTATTGATGGCCAGCCGCGAGTCGCATTGCCTGGCGGATTTGCTGCATCGCTGGCATAGCAATGAACTGGATTGCGAGATTCCCTGCGTCATCTCCAATCACGATGATTTACGCAGCATGGTTGAGTGGCACGGTATTGCCTTTGAGCATGTGCCGGTTGATCCGCAGAACAAGCAACCGGCCTTTGCCGAGGTTTCCCGGCTGGTCGAAGCCAGTCAGGCCGACGCCATAGTGCTGGCGCGCTATATGCAGATTCTGCCGCCACAACTCTGTCAGGCCTTTGCTAAACGGGTGATTAACATTCATCACAGCTTTTTGCCGTCGTTTGTGGGCGCCAAGCCCTATCACCAGGCCTCGTTGCGCGGGGTGAAGTTAATTGGCGCCACCTGTCACTACGTTACCGAAGAGCTGGATGCTGGCCCGATCATTGAGCAGGACGTGGCGCGCGTGACCCATCGCGACAGCATCGAAGACATGGTGCGCCTGGGTAAAGATGTTGAAAAAAGAGTGCTAGCGCGGGGCTTGCGCTTGCACTTGGAAGATCGGGTGCTGGTGCACGACAACAAAACAGTCTTGTTCGATTGACGCCGATTGCGTGACTGTTGCTGACTGGTCAGCCACGTGCCGGATAAAAGCACTTATAGCTGCGCCCGCATGCCGAGGTTGCCATGAATGATCCACTCGACCGCGCCGCCTCAAATCCGCCGGCAACGCTGGGGGAAGGGTGCGTCAGTCGTTATGACCCAGCTGAGCTAACCGGTGAGCATGGCGCCGACTTTGCCGCTGCCGCGCAGCTGTGGCGCCAATTGCAGGCGCCACTTGAACTAGCTACAGAGGCTGAACCGCTAAAGTCGCCACGCTCAGTCATCAACCAGACGCGCTGAGGCTGTCAGCGCGTCTGGTTCGCCTGGCTAGATGCGAAAGCTATTGACCAGTTGCTGCAGGCGCACGGCTTGCTGCTGCAGGTCATCGCAGGCGCGCAGGGTTTCCTGCAGGTTCTCGACGCCATGCTGATTGAGTTGATTGATTTCGTGGATGTCGACGTTCAGCGACTCGACCACTGAGGTTTGCTCCTCGGTGGCGGTGGCGACCGATTGGTTCATGCCATCGATCTCACCGATGCGCTGGGTCACGCTGCCGAGCCGTTCACCGGCCTGGTTGGCAATTTCGACACTCTCTTCGCTGTAACGCTGGCTCTCGGTCATGGTGATCATCGAGTCGCGCGAGCCGACTTGCAGCTCCTCAATCATTTGCTGAATTTCTTGTGCCGATTCCTGGGTGCGATGGGCGAGGTTGCGCACTTCATCGGCCACCACGGCAAAACCGCGGCCGGCCTCACCGGCACGCGCCGCTTCGATGGCGGCGTTGAGGGCCAGCAAGTTGGTTTGTTGGGAGATGCTTTTAATCACCTCAAGGATTTGGCCGATGTTCACGGTTTTGCTGTTGAGGGTTTCGATATTGCTGCAGGACGCGCTGATTTTGCTCGACAGCTCACTCATGGCGCGGATGGTTCTACCGACCACCTCGCGACCATCTTCGGCCAAGTGACGGGCATCGGAGGCCTGGTTCGACGCTTGGGCGGCATTGCGGGCGATCTCTTGAGCGGCGGCACCCAGTTCATTAATGGCGGCGGCGACGCTGTGGGTGCGGTTGGCCTGCTCGTCGGAGTTGGCCATCGACGAGGTCGAGGCATTGAGCACCAACTTGGCCACCTGATTGAGTTGGGCGGTGGTCGATGAGACCTCACGGATCGAGGTGTGAATGCGTTCGACAAACTGATTAAACGCGCCGGCCAGTTGGCCAAATTCGTCCTGGGATTGGATTTCCAGGCGTTTGGTTAAATCACCTTCACCCCTGGCGATGTCCTGCATGGCTTTGCCCATGGTCGCCAGGGGTTGCATCAGTACACGAATCAGCAGGCTGAGCAGGAAGATGATGCTGGTCACGGCAATGACGGTGGCGATGATGGCCGAGGTGCGAAAGGTGCTGAGCATTGCATAGGCTTTGCTTTTGTCGATGCTCAGGCCCACATGCCAGGTCACTGAAGGCAGGCCTTTGACCGGGCTGAAGGTGATCAGTCGGGTCTCGCCGTTTTGCTCCACTTCACTGAGTTTGTTGCTGAGCGCCGGGGTGTTCTTGGGAAATAGCTCACTGAGGTTTTTCATGATCAGACTGTTGTCTGGGTGCACCAGGATTTTGCCGTCGTCGCTGACCAAAAAGGCATAGCCGATGCCGTTGAAATTCAGTGAATTGATGATCTGTACCAGGGTTTTCAAACTCAGGTCGCCACCCACCACGCCGGCTTCCTGGGCTGGGGTGGCAATGGTGATAATCAGCTCCTTGGTGGCGGCGTCAATATAGGGTTCGGTAAGGGTGGTGCCGCCAGCGTTGCGGGCATCCTTGTACCAAGGGCGAACGCGCGGGTCGTAGTCGGCGGGCATTTCGTCATTGGGACGCATGATGAATTTGCCATCGCTGCTGCCCAGGTAGGTAAAGACAAAGGTTTTTGCCAGGGTCTTTTGTTCCAGTAGGCTGGCCACCGCGGCAGGTTCTGGGTTGCTTGAGATCGATTGCGACACGCTCTCGACCAGCAGGATTCGCCCGGATAACCAGTTCTGAATATTGTTGGCGGTGGCCTCACCCATCTCGCCTAAATAACTCTCAAGGTCATCGCCGATGGCGGTGCGTTGCAAGTAATCGTTGTACAGGGCAAACAACGAAAAGGCGGCGACTACGACTAACGACGCGGCGACTAGGATTTTTTGCCGAAACTGCAGGTTGATGGCCATGGCGAGGGGTGTTCCTTGTGTGTGGGCTGCAGCTTTGCGCGAGCCGCATGGGTATGCTCTGGTTCTCGGCACAATTGAGTAAAGCTTGAATAAGAGGAATGGCCAAATGCCTGTAACTAACCCGTTTATTTGTGGCGCCGACCCTGCTGGGCAGCCGGTTGCCCAGGCTCTGCGCTTGACCAATAACCATGGCTTGATCGGCAAGACCATGACCTTGCAGTGGCCGGCGCAGGCCTTCAGTTATGCTGTGGGGCATGACGCGGCAAAGCTCATGCGAGCTTCTTGCTGTGGTGCTGGCGGAGTTGTTTGAGTTGTTGCCGGGCGTGGCCTGCTGAACACGGCTGGGTCGCTCTACAAACGTTCCATCAGCCGGCGGGCGGCTTCTTGGCCGCTCAGCCAGGCGCCTTCAACTCGGCCCGATAAGCACCAGTCGCCACAGGCATACAAGCCTAAATCGGTATCGGCCAGCGCGCCCCATTGATGGGCCGTGGCTGGGCGGGCATAGAGCCAACGATGGGCCAGGCTGAACGCCGGTGCCGGCACCGCGCAGCCAATTAGCTCGGCAAAGGCGCCATGTAATTGCTCGATCACCGCCTCTTTGCTGAGGTCAATGTGCTGCTTGCTCCACTGGCTGCTGGCGTGCAGCACCCAGGTGTCCAGTTGGGTTTCGCGTCCAGGCTTGCTGCGATTACGCGCCAGCCAGTCCAACGGGCTGTCTTGCACAAAGCAGCCTTCAACTTCAGTTTGCAAGGGGCTGGTGAAACCCAGGGCAATCGCCCAGGTGGGTTCCATTACCACGCTGGCCGCGGCGCCTGCCAGTTTCGGTGCGGCCGCCAGTAAGGCGGTGGCTTGTGGCGCCGGCGTGGCGACTATCACCTGAGTGAAAGGGCCGTGGGTATTGCCTTCGGCGTCCAGCAGACTCCAATGGTGCTCGCCGCGAAACACCTCGGTAATCCGGCAGGAGAACTGTACCGGCATGCCGGCGAGCATGGCGCGGCTGATGGAGTTCATGCGTGGCGTGCCGACCCAGCGCACCTGTTCATCTGGCGAAAAACTCAGCTGGCCATGGCTGGCATGGTACAGCTTGGGCATCCAGTGCTCGACCCAGCCGCGTGCCTTCCACTGTTGCACCACGTCGACAAAATTGCGGTCGCGGGCGGTGAAATACTGCGCGCCCAGGTCGAGGGCGCCCGCATCGCTGCGTTTGCTGGCCATTCGGCCGCCGCTACCGCGACTCTTATCAAACAGTTGCACCGCGTGGCCGGCGGCTTGCAGGCTGTGGGCGGCGCTAATGCCGGCAATGCCGGTGCCGATAATGGCGATTGATGTGTTCATGCTTACCTCGGGCCGATGACGCTAGGCTATGTCTCTGTGCATATTCTGTACAATAACAATAGCTTGTATAGGTTTGCTCGATACCCTCAACAGTCTTCTTTAAGTGGGACGGCGCGTGGTGGTGGCCAAGACACGC
Source organism: Pseudomonas sp. (assembly GCF_030698175.1). Taxonomy (GTDB): domain Bacteria; phylum Pseudomonadota; class Gammaproteobacteria; order Pseudomonadales; family Pseudomonadaceae; genus Aquipseudomonas. Next base: position 66,224 of record NZ_JAUYNT010000042.1, on the reverse strand, counting down.
GACGGCGTCATAAATCAGACTAGGGTGTTAGTTATGTTTTAGTCCATGCGAGGAAGATGCCATGCACATATTGCTGACCGGCGGTACTGGGCTGATTGGTCGTAGTCTTTGTTGTTATTGGTTGTCGCAGGGGCATAGCTTGGTGGTGTGCAGTCGCCAGCCTGAACAGGTGCCGCGTTTGTGTGGCGCACAGGTGCGTGGCATCCGCCAGCTGGCCGATTACGGTGAGCAACCTCTGGATGCGGTGGTTAATCTGGCCGGCGCACCGATTGCCGATCGGCCCTGGACTCGCAAGCGCAAAGCCTTGCTACTGGCCAGTCGGGTCGAGTTAACCGCGCAATTGGTCAGTTGGCTGGGGCAGCGTGCAGACAAGCCGCAGGTGCTGTTGTCGGGTTCGGCGCTGGGTTGGTATGGCGATGGTGGTGAGCATCTATTAACCGACGACTCGCCTGCTGTGGGCGATGATTTTGCCGCGCAGTTGTGCGCCGCTTGGGAGTTTGAAGCGCAACAAGCGCAAACCCTGGGCATCCGCGTGGTGCTGCTGCGTACGGGCTTGGTGCTGGCCCGTGACGGCGGCTTTTTGGCACGCTTGTTAACGCCTTTTAAGTTGGGGCTAGGAGGGCGGCTGGGGAATGGTCGACAATGGCTGCCGTGGATTCATTTGACCGATCAAGTCGCCTTAATTGATTTTCTATTGCTCCACCCAGATGCCAGCGGCGCCTTTAACGCCTGCGCGCCTGTGCCTGTACGCAACAGCGAATTCACCCAAGTTTTGGGGCGGGTTTTGCACCGGCCAACCCTATTGCCAGTGCCGGCCTGGGTGTTACGGGTGCTGCTGGGCGAGTTAGCCGGGCTGCTCTTGGGAGGCCAGCGGGCGTTGCCGAGTCGCTTAAGCGCGGCCGGTTTTGTGTTTCGTTTTAATGATGTGCAAACCGCCTTGAACGATCTTCTTGGCCCTGAGGATACTGCATGACCGAACAGGCATTACTGCTGGTTAATTTAGGTTCGCCGGCTTCGACCGAGGTGGCGGATGTGCGTCGTTACCTCAATGAGTTTTTGATGGACCCCTATGTCATCGACCTGCCGTGGCCGCTGCGGCGCCTGCTGGTGTCGTTGATTTTGTGGAAGCGGCCCGCCGCCTCGGCCCATGCCTACGCCTCCATTTGGTGGCCAGAAGGTTCGCCCTTAGTCGCTCTCAGCCGACGTTTGCAGAGGTTGATGCAACGCCAGTGGCAGACCGGTCCGGTGGAGTTGGCGATGCGTTACGGCGAGCCGTCCATCGAGACTGTGCTAAGCCGTTTGGTTGCTCAGGGGATTCGTCGCGTGACCCTGGCGCCGCTGTACCCGCAGTTTGCCGACAGCACAGTGACCACGGTGATTGAGGAGGCCAAGCGCGTGGTGCGGGTGCAGGCACTGGACATGCAGTTCTCGATTTTGCCGCCGTTTTACCAGCAGCCTGAATATATCGAGGCCTTGGCCGAGAGTGCCCGCGCCCATTTGGCCCAAGGCTTTGATCACCTGCTGCTGAGTTTTCACGGTTTGCCGGAGCGGCATCTGCACAAGCTCGACCCCAGCGGCGAGTGTTTAAAAGGTCCGGATTGCTGCCGCACGGCTGCGCCGCAAGTCATGGCCAACTGTTACCGTGCCCAATGCGTGCGCAGCGCCGAGTTGCTGGCGGCCAAGTTGGGCCTGCGGCCTGAGCAATGGTCGCTGTCCTTCCAGTCGCGACTGGGGCGGGCCAAGTGGATCGAACCCTACACCGAGGCGCACCTGACGGAATTGGCCGGTCAGGGGGTGAAAAAACTGCTGGTGATGTGCCCGGCCTTCGTTGCCGACTGCATCGAAACCTTAGAGGAAATTGGCATTCGCGGTCGCGAGCAGTTTCAGGCGGCCGGTGGTGCCGAGTTGCTGCTGGTGCCCTGTCTGAACGACCAGCCGAGCTGGGGCGTGGCGTTGAGCACGCTCTGTGAGCGCGCGCCGCAAGCCCTGTGACTGGCGAGTCATTCGCGCAAGGGCCGCTGCTGCATTCGCTGCATGGATAAGACCCGCTCGACGCTATAAGTGCGGCGCAGGCTAAGGCTAAGCTGCGGGCACTTTTAATCGTCGCGCACCGCGCAAACGGTGCCGGGAGCGTGCATGCATAACAATAAGAATGACTACCCGTCCAATTTTCGCGCCTGGGGCACGGTCAGTATCCTGATGCTGGCCTATGTGCTGTCGTTTATTGATCGGCAGATTCTCAACTTGCTGGTGGGGCCGATTCGCCGTGATCTGCTGATCAGCGACACCCAGATGAGCCTGCTGATGGGGCTGTCTTTCGCGCTGTTCTACACCATCTGCGGCATTCCTCTGGGGCGGCTGGCAGACACTAAAAGCCGGCGTGGGTTGATCGCCATTGGCGTGCTGTTTTGGAGCGCGATGACCGCCGCTTGCGGTATGGCTCGCTTGTATTGGCAGTTCTTGCTCTGCCGGATCGGTGTCGGTGTCGGTGAGGCGGCTCTGTCACCGGCGGCCTATTCGCTGATTGCCGACAGTTTCCCGGCCGAGCGCCGCGCCACCGCCATCAGCGTCTATTCGATGGGCGTCTATCTCGGTTCTGGCTTGGCTTTTTTGCTCGGTGGTCTGGTGATCAAGTTCGCCTCGGCCCAGGGCGATGTGTTGCTGCCGGTGCTCGGTGAAGTGCGGCCCTGGCAGCTAATTTTCTTGCTGCTCGGCGCCGCCGGGGTGCTCTTTACCCTGTTGATGCTGGCGGTGCGCGAGCCGGCGCGCCGTGGTGTCGGCGCCGGAGTGGCGGTGCCGCTGGCCGATGTGGGGCGGTATATCCGCGCCAATCGCCGCACCGTGCTTTGTCATAACTTCGGTTTTGCCGGCTTGGCTTTCGCCGGTTACGGCAGTGCAGCGTGGATTCCGACCTTCTTTATTCGCACCTACGGCTGGGATGCTGGCCATGTCGGGGTGGTCTACGGCAGTATTGTGGCGGTGTTTGGTTGCCTGGGGATTGTCTTTGGCGGGCGCCTGGCAGACTGGATGGCCAAGCGCGGGCGCACCGACGCCAATATGCGTGTCGGCCTGTATGCGGCGCTGGGTGCGCTACCTTTCGTGATGGCTTTCCCGCTGATGGGCAGTGCCAATCTGGCTGCCGTGCTGATGGCGCCCACGGTGTTCTGCCTGAGCATGCCATTCGGTGTGGCTCCGGCGGCGATTCAGGACATCATGCCCAACTCCATGCGCGGTCAGGCGTCGGCGATTTACCTGTTTGTCATCACCCTGATCGGCCTGGGGATTGGCCCAACGGCGGTGGCCTTGGTCACCGATTATGGCTTTGCCGACGATCAGGCCCTGCGCTACTCGCTGTTGATCGTCAGCAGCCTGGCGGTATTGAGCTCGATTTACCTCCTGAACAAAGGCTTGCAGCCCTACCGTGAAAGCGTGCTGCGCTTGCAGCAATGGGCGGCGCAACCTGGTCGCGGTTAATCCGGAGGGTTAAGTACGCCGCAAACCTCGTGGGAGGGGCTTTAGCCGCGATGCCTTGCGCTGTGTCAGTGAGCGCGGTGGGATGCGGGTCGCGGCTAAAGCCCCTCCTACAAAGAGCTACCGAACGGGTTCAGAGTCTTTCTTATGGCGCTCAATCAGAGCCCGGATTCCCCTGGGCGCTTGCGCTTCCAGTCATCGTGGCCCGGCAATAGCAGGTTCAGTGCGATGGCGATCAGGGCGCAGAGGGCGATGCCTTTTAGGCCGAAGTCGTCCGGGCCGGTGCCGCTGCCAATCAATACACCACCAATGCCAAACACCAGGGTCACCGACACAATCACCAGGTTGCGCGCCTCGCTGAGGTCGACCTGGTGACGGATCAAGGTGTTCATCCCGACCGCAGCGATGGTGCCGAACAGCAGACAGAGAATCCCGCCCATCACCGGTACTGGAATGCTCTGCAGCAGCGCGCCGAACTTGCCGATAAAGGCCAGGCTGATGGCGAACACGGCCGCCCAGGTCATGATTTTCGGGTTGTAGTTTTTGGTCAGCATCACCGCCCCGGTGACCTCGGCGTAGGTGGTGTTCGGTGGCCCGCCCAGCAAGCCGGCGGCGGTGGTGGCAATCCCGTCGCCGAACAGGGTGCGGTGCAGGCCGGGGCTCTTCAGGTAATCACGGCCGGTCACGCTGCCTACTGCGATAACGCCGCCGATATGTTCAATCGCCGGGGCTAGGGCGGCCGGCACGATAAACAGAATCGCCTGCCAGTTGAACTCCGGTGCGGTGAATTTGGGCAGCGCTAACCAGGGCGCGGCGGCGATGGCGGTGGTATCGACGACGCCAAAGACCAGCGCCAAGGCAAAGCCCACCAGCACGCCGGAGATGATCGGCACCAGGCGGAAAATCCCCTTGGCAAACACCGCCACTATCAAGGTGGTCAGCAGCGCCGGCATGGAAATCAGCATGGCGGTGCGGTAGGCGATCAACTCGGTGCCGTCGCCACTCTTGCCCATAGCCATATTGGCGGCGATCGGCGCCATGGCCAGGCCGATGGAGATAATCACTGGGCCGATCACCACCGGTGGCAGCAGTCGATCAATAAAGCCGGTGCCTTTGATCTTCACGGCCAGGCCGAGAAAGGTGTAAACAAAACCCGCCGCCATCACCCCGCCCATGGTCGCCGCCAGACCAAATTGGCCCTTGGCGAGAATGATCGGGCTGATAAAGGCGAAGCTTGAGGCCAAAAACACCGGCACCTGGCGCTTGGTGACCAGTTGAAACAATAGGGTGCCGAGCCCCGCGGTAAACAGCGCCACGTTGGGGTCAAGGCCGGTAATCAGCGGCATCAGCACCAGGGCGCCGAAGGCGACAAACAGCATCTGCGCGCCGGCTAATACCTGACGCCAGAGTGGATCGTTAAATTCACTGGGCATGTTCAGGCGTCTTTTTGTTTGGTGCCGAAAATTTTATCGCCGGCATCACCGAGGCCGGGAATGATATAGCCGTGCTCGTTCAGGCGTTGGTCGACCGAGGCGGTGAAAATCATCACCTCCGGGTGGGCGTTGTGCACCGCCTGGATGCCTTCGGGGGCGGCCACCAAGACCATGGCGCGGATCTCCTTGCAGCCGGCGCGTTTCAGCAGGTCAATGGTGGCGACCATGGAGCCGCCGGTGGCCAGCATCGGGTCGATGATCAGCGCCAGGCGCTCGTCGATCTCCGGTACCAGTTTTTCCAGATAGGTGTGGGCTTGCAGGGTTTGCTCATTGCGGGCGACGCCGACCGCGCTGACCTTGGCGCCGGGGATCAGGCTGAGCACACCATCGAGCATGCCGATGCCGGCACGCAGAATCGGCACCACGGTGATCTTCTTGCCGGCGATTTTCTCCACCGCTACGGTGCCGCACCAGCCCTGAATCTCGATGCTTTCCAGGGGCAGATCGGCGGTGGCCTCGTAGGTCAGCAGGGCGCCCACTTCCTGGGCCAGTTCGCGAAAGCTCTTGGTGCTGATATCGGCCCGGCGCATCAGCCCCAGCTTGTGACGGATCAGGGGGTGGCGGATTTCACGAACAGGCATGGCTAAGACTCCGGCGCGGTATTAACAGTGCCGCTAGGTTAAACACAGCGGGCGCCAATTGCAGCTCTTTGTCTTAGCTATTGCCGGTGTCGGTGGGCTTATTGGCTGCGTCGGCGCAGCACGAAACTCAAATCGTCCAGCGCCGGCACAATCGCCAGGGTCACCAAGGCCAGCGCCAGCGGCACCGTGGACAGGTAGCCAATATGCTTAAACCCCAGGGCGCCAAGCACTCCGCCCAGGCTGAAGCACAGCGCCAGCAGGCTGAGTGTTTTGAGCTTGTTGCGATCGGCCAGCACCTTGGGCTGTTGCGGTGCTTTGCGGCGATTGCAATAGCAGAGCTTGCCCAGCTCAATACCGATGTCGGTGACTATGCCGGTGATGTGGGTGGTGCGGATTTCTGCCTTGGACAGCTTGGTGATCAGCGCATTTTGCAGCCCCATGATGAAGCACAAGAGCATCACGGTGACCGGTACAAACAGGCCGTCGATGGTCGACAGACGCGCGCCGAGCAAGCCAAAACCGAGCAGCAGCAGGGCTTCGAGCAGCAGCGGCAGGGCGAATTCGCTGTGCATTAGCCGGCGCCGCGAATAATTGACCATCACCGCGCAGCAGGCGGCCCCGAGCAAGAAGCACAGCAGCCCGCCGGCGCCGCTGAGCACCAGTTCATAAGCACCAAGTACCAGGTTGTCGGCCATCGACGAGACGATACCGGTCATGTGCGAGGTGTACTGCTGCACCGCGAGAAAGCCGCCGGCATTGATGGCGCCCGCCACCAAGGCCAGGGTAAAACCAAGTTGGCGATTGGCATGGGGGCTGCGCTGGCGTCCAGTCAAGCGGCGGGCATAGGCGAGGGGCATGAGGTGTTCTCGGTGCGCGGCGGACTATCGCTCGCCGCGTGGCTGCTGAAGCCTGGGATGCTAGCTGGGTTGTGATTGGCCTGGGTAGGGATGCGCGGCGTCGATGCGCTCCTTGAGTTTGGCGGCGTACTCATGGGCGCTTTGCGCATGGCGAAATTCCACGCTTTGGTTGGCGAAGCGTACCGTCCACAGCGCTTCACCGAGAGTGGAGGAATATTCAACTTTGACCGACATGGCACGGGACTCCTTTGCTGGCGTGCGAGCCTAGAAATGAATTTCTGCAGCCTTGATGCCAAGTTGCCTGAGCTCTTCGATCAGCTTATCGAGACAGCTAAAGGACTCGATCTCTTCGCCGTCATCGACCAAGAAAAAACTCCTGCCGGCGCCTTTTTTGAAGAACACAATCCAGTCTTTGGTGTTGGTTGGGTTGGAAATGACATGGGTATCGAAAATCACGCCTTCGGTATGTTTGGCTTTTACATCTTCACGCTTCATTACAGTCCCCAAGTGGCGGCGAGTGGTTAAAACAGTGCAACAGATGAGCACCTGGCGGGTCAGCCAGGCGCAATGCGGGCGTGCGTTCGGGTATTTCTGCAGATGCTTTTATTGTCACCGTATTATAATAGCATGCGCATACTGTGTTGCGCTTCGACCTTGGTCGCGCGGGGGGGGGGCGCCAGTTAATACCCCGGCAGGCGCTAACCGCCGCCCCGTGTGGCGCGGTGATTGTCTATGGGGCGCTGCCCCGAGCTTTTGTGGTGCACGCGCAAGGCGGCAGCCAAGCTTCGGCGCAGGCAGCGAGCCGTACTGGGGTGGTTGAGTCTGAAGAGGGTGCGCAACGGCGAGGTGTTTAGCTTTTGCCGTTCAGGTTGATTTTGCTTTTGGTTGCGTAGCTCACGCCGTGGGCTTCGAGGTAGTCACGGATCAGCTGGCGCACCACCTGTGATGAGGTCAGGTCCTGACCGGCGCAAAGCTCTTCCAGGGCCTTTTTCTTGACCGGGTCGATAAGTATGGTGAGGCGTGCAGTTTTGTTTTCCATGGGTTGCTCAGTCATGATCGCGATAAATGTTAATAAAATTGTAATTGCCCGGCCTTGGGCTGTCACCGCCCATGGGTTATCGGTGGTCATGCCAGTCTATAGCCAGATAGTCATTACAGCTTGATGCTAACAAGATTATAATAAAAACCAATTCAATTAGTCTGCTGGGCGGCGTCAACGCCTGTGACATCGGGCTTGGTCAAAGGGTTGGTGCGGCGATGACAGTGCTCTATTACTGCGATCTTTTTGGCGTGGCGGTTTTTGCGGTAAGCGGTGCCTTAATGGCGGGGCGTAAATCGATGGATTTGTTTGGGGTGTCGGTGCTCGGCTTGGTCACCGCCCTGGGTGGCGGCACCTTGCGCGATGTGATTTTGGCCCGCCATCCGGTGAGCTGGGTGGCTGATCAAAGCGGCATCTGGGTAGCGCTTGGCGCGGCGTTGGGCACCGTATTGTGGGTGCGCATGACCAAACCCATTCATGAATTTGGCTTGTTGCTGGCCGATGCTTTTGGTTTGGCAGTATTTACCGTCAGCGGCACGGCGATGGCCCTGGCTCAGCAGGTGCCGGTTGGCACGGCGCTGATCATGGGGGTGATGAGCGGTGTGGTGGGTGGGGTTATTCGCGATGTGTTGTGCAATGAAATCCCGCTGATTTTCCGCCAGGAGATTTACGCCTTGGCCTGTCTGCTCGGGGCGCTGGTGTACGTGGCCTTATTGCAGTTGCAGTGCGCCGCAGAGCCCGCCTCCATTATCGCCATGGGCGTGGTGTTTAGCGTGCGTATGGCCGCCATGCGTTGGCAGTGGCGCTTACCGAGGTTCCATCTGCTGGACTAAGTGGGCTGGGCGCCAATTCCGCGCTGGCCAGTTAGTCGCGACCCAGGGTGACGTTTATCCTGTGGCGCTTGCTGCTTGGCCGATTGGTCAGTATCTTTTGTCCCCTTTTTTACTGGGCTTATCGCAGAGGAATCACTATGTCCGTTGATCTGGCGCACATCCGTCAAGTAATGGCTGAGGCCGATTGTCTGTACACCGAAGCCCAGCTTGAGGCGGCAATTGAGCGGGTGGCGCAGGCGATTAACGCCGAGTTGGCGGAGCGCAATCCGGTGGTGTTTTGCGTGATGAACGGCGGCTTGGTGTTTTCCGGCAAGCTGCTGCCCAAGCTGAATTTCCCGCTGGAGCAGTCGTACCTGCACGCCACTCGTTACCGCAACGAAACCAGCGGTGGCGAGCTGTTCTGGAAGGCCAAGCCGGAAATATCCTTTATTGACCGGGATGTTTTGATCATCGACGACATTCTCGATGAGGGGCACACCCTCGGCGCCATCATCGATTTCTGCCAGCATGCCGGAGCCAACGCGGTGCACACCGCCGTGCTGATCGACAAGGAACACGACCGCAAGGCGCGCCCGAGCCTGAAAGCCGATTACGTCGGCTTGACTTGCATCGACCGCTACATCTTCGGCTATGGCATGGACTACAAGGGCTACTGGCGCAATGCCGCCGGCATCTATGCGGTCAAGGGTCTGTGACGGTACCCCGCTTTCTCGATCAAGCGCTGTTTGCTGACCTGGCTGCCCAGGCGGCAGCCACTCCGCGCCAGCGTCAGCATCACAACTTGCATGCCATGAGCGAGCCTTGCCACCGGATGGTGGTGGGACTGCAACCGGGCAGCTATATCCCGCCGCATCGGCACTTGGCCGACGATAAAGCCGAAACCTTGCTGGCGTTGCAGGGTTGCTTTGGTTTGCTGATCTTTACCGAGGCGGGCGAGCTGCTGGACAAGCGCTTGTTGCAGGCCGGCGGCGGATGTGCCGGTGTCGATCTACCGCCGGGAGTGTTTCATGCACTGGCGGTGCTGGCGCCGGATAGCGTGCTGTTCGAGTGCAAGGCTGGCCCGTATAGGCCAATCACCGAGGCGGAACTAGCGCCCTGGGCGCCACGTGAAGGCGCGCCCGAGGTGGCCAGTTACCTGGCCTGGATGCAGGCGCAATTCAAGCAGTCGGTGGATAACTCCCAACCGTCTTAGTTGTCTGCGGGCTCTGGATTTAGCCAGCGCAACGCCTTCTCGCGGGCTTGGTCGAGGTTGCCGACATAGGCCAGTCGACCTTCTTCGCGCTGGATATTGGCCCGGCGCAGCTTGAGTCGCACCCGTGGTGAGCTGCCCACTAGAATCAGACCAATGTTCTGTTTGCGGTAGTCGCGCAGCACATTATCCAGGGCTGCCAGGGCGGTCAGGTCCAGCAGCGGCACGGCGCTGATGTCGACAATCACCAGCTTCACGCCGGGGGCGTAGCGGCGCAGAACGCTGAGGGCTTTTTCTGCCGCGCCAAAGAACAACGGGCCGCGAATGGCGTACACCAGCACGTGTTCGGGCAGATCTTGCAGGGCTTGATGGAAGTGCTTGGGCAAGACCGCCGTGTCGGTCAGGTCGCTCATGCGCTTGATAAACAAGCCGGCCGCCAGCAGTAGGCCGACGCCGACCGCCAGCACCATGTCGAACAGCACAGTCAGAATCAAGCAGGTCAGCAGCACCAGCACGTCACTGCGTGGGGCGATGCGCAGGGTGTGCAGCACATGTCCCGGTTCGCTCATATTCCAGGCCACCATCAGCAGTAACGCCGCCAGCGCCGCCATCGGCAGGTAACTGAACAGCGGTGCCAACAGCAGTATCGCCACCAGCACCACGCCGGCATGGATGATCGCCGCCAGTGGCGAGAAGGCGCCGGCACGCACATTGGCGGCGCTGCGGGCGATGGCGGCGGTGGCGGTAATGCCGCCAAACAGTGGGGCGACCAAGTTGCCCAGGCCTTGGCCGATCAGCTCGGCATTCGGGTCATGTTTGCTGCCGGTCATGCCGTCGGCGACCACCGCGCAGAGCAGCGATTCAATCGCCCCGAGCATGGCGATGGCAAAGGCTGGTGCCAGCAGCTGGCGGATCAGCTCAAACGACAGTTGCAGCGGCTGACCATTGGCTGCCGGCAATTCCCAGGGCCAGGCAAAGCTCGGCAGAAACGGCGGGATGCCGGCATGCACAATGCCGTCGAGGCTGTAGCTGAAGCGCTCGCCGAGGGTCGCCAGCGGTATGCCGAAGTGCTCCAGGGTCAGTCCGGCAAAAGTGCCGACGGCCAATGCAGCCAAGTGGCCAGGCACCTTGGGTACCCAGCGCGGCCAGATCAGCAGCACCGCCAGGCTGATGGCGCCGACCAGGGCATCGCCTAAATGGGCGCTGGGTATGGCGCTCAGTAACACTTCGAGTTGCTGTAAATAATGCAGCGGCTGACTGCTTAACGTCAGGCCGAAAAGATCTTTAAATTGCAGGGTGGCAATCACCACACCGATGCCAGCGGTAAAACCGAGTGTCACCGGGTAGGGCACAAATTCGATCAGTCGCCCGGCCCGCGCCAGTCCCAGGGCGATCATAATCAGCCCGGCGAGCATGCTGCACAGCAGTAAGCCAGCCACCCCGTATTGCTGGGTGATCGGCAGCAAGATCACCACAAAGGCGGCGGTCGGCCCGGACACATTAAAGCGTGAGCCGCCAGTCAGGGCGATCAGCGGCGCCGCCACCAGCACGGTGTAGAGGCCGTATTGCGGCGCCACACCGACGGCAATTGCCAGGGCCATGGCCAGTGGAATGGCGATGATGCCGACCGTTAAGCCGGCGGCCAGATCACCGCGCAAGGCTTTCAATGAGTAACCGGCCTGCAGCGTTTGACGCCAGGCGGCGAACAGCGGAGGTAAGTGCATTGGGCGGCTCGGGTGCGCGGCTAATGACTGCAGTATAAGTCTGTGCAACTGGCTTGACCGTGGTTGTCGGGGGTTTTAGCGCACCGCAGCTGGTCATTTTGGCGGTATGGGTGCGCGTTATTGGGGCTTGGTACTCGCCCGCGCTTAATGTCGCGGTGCAGACCCGTGCGTGCGCGTTGAGCCTGGGCCGGCCCGTGGGTAAACTGTCGGCCTGGTAAAATTCGATGTAGTGGAGCGACTGATGCGTAAAGACAAGAAACAGGTAATTGGCGAAGAAATTGCTGATGAGCCGATTAAGCTGTTCCTGGCCGTTGAGCCGGCAGATGCCACACCGCCATCTTTGCACAAGCTGATCAAGGCTTACCGCGGCCTGCGGGTTGATGACTTCGAGCGCTTTGTCGGCTTCTTTGTCGCCGCTGGTTTTGACCTGAATGCCAGCGACGAGCAAGGCCGTGATTTTGTTGCCTTGATTGCCGATCAGCGTTTGGCCCAGCCATACATCGAGATCATCCAGGCCGCCCGTGCTTGAGTCTCAGCTGGTTCGCGGCGCGGCATGGTTGGCGCTGCTGAGCGCCAGCTTGCTCGGTGGTTGCAGCAGCCAGCCGCCCAAACAGCAAGAAGACCTGTGCCTGATCTTTGCAGAAAAACCCGAGTGGCATACGGTCGCCGAAGACGTCAGCAAGCGCTGGGGCACGCCGGCCTTTGTGCCTATGGCGATGATGTATCAAGAGTCGAGCTTTCGCGCCGATGCCCGTCCGCCGATGCGCTACTTCCTCGGCATCATTCCCTATGGCCGACCCAGCACCGCCTATGGCTATGCACAGGTAAAGGATGAGACCTGGGCCGATTATCAACGCGAGACCGGCAATAACTGGTCGAACCGCGATAATTTTGACGATGCCCTGGACTTCATGGGCTGGTACACCAGCAAAACCCAGAAGGTTAATGGCATCTCCAAATGGGATGCCTATAACCAGTATCTCAACTATCACGAGGGCTGGGGCGGCTTCAGCCGTGGCAGTCATCTGCAAAAAGCCTGGTTGCTGCCGGTGGCGCGCAAAGTTGATGAGCGCTCCAGGCGCTATTCGATGCAATACAAAGGTTGTAAAGACAGCCTCTCATCCGGCTGGTTTTAATAGCGAAAAACCCCAGGTTATGCGGCGAAAAGTCGCGGTTTAAGCGACCGTAAGGGGCTAGGCCGGCAAGAAAAAGATCAGCGGAAGCGGCTTGCGCAATTTTTGCGTTAAGCAATGCGTCATTAATGGTATCGTTCGCGCCGCAAAAATAACGCCCTTATAGGGGCCTGTTCTGTGCAGAAATGGCAGCGTTGGGAGATATCCTGATGAGTGTCAATGAGCTGTTGAGCTGAACCCAGTCGCTTGTTTGTCTCCGGTTGTGGGGCTGGTTGAGGTGCATGCAGGGGGCCATTAGTTATCTGGAAGTTACCTCTTCCTGGCTCTGAATACGTCTGGCGGGCAGTAATGATCAGTTGGTGCGGGCTCAACCAAGCGAGCCGCCCCGGCGGGATGCAGCAGATTTCGATTGTGGAGATGCGGTAATGGCGCAAAACGATAACCAGGCAGTAGATGTGGTGTTGGTTGGGGCCGGCATCATGAGCGCAACGCTCGCCGTGCTGCTCAAAGAGCTTGATCCGACGATCAAGCTGGAAGTTGTTGAGTTGATGGATGCGGGTGCTATCGAGAGTTCCAACCCATGGAACAACGCGGGCACCGGCCATGCTGGCTTGTGTGAGCTTAATTACACGCCGCAGGCTGCAGACGGTTCGGTCGAGATCAAAAAGGCCGTCAGCATCAATGCCATGTTCGAGGAGTCCAAGCAGTTTTGGGCCTACTTGATCGAAAAAGGCACCTTCGGCTCCGCGCAAAGTTTCATTAACCCAGTACCCCATCTCAGTTTCGTGCGTGGCCAGGAAGACATCGGTTTTCTCAAGTCGCGCTTTGCCCAGATGAGCAAGCACCATTGCTTCCATGGCATGGAATACACCGAAGACCGCGACACCCTGGCGCAGTGGATGCCACTGATGATGCCGGGCCGCGCCGCCGATGAACCGGTCGCGGCGACTCGCGCTCTGGGCGGCAGCGACGTCAACTTCGGCTCGCTGACCAACCAGTTGCTGCACTTTTTGTCTGAGCAAGATCACACCGACGTTAAGTACAGCAATAAAGTCGTGGGCCTGGAGCGTAACGACGCCGGTTGGCTGGTCAGCATCAAGGATCTGGTCGCTGGCAGCACCCGTAAAGTGCAGTCGCGCTTCGTCTTCCTCGGCGCTGGCGGCGCGGCCTTGCCGTTGCTGCAGATGTCCGGTATCCCGGAAGGCAAGGGCTTTGGCGGTTTCCCGGTGAGTGGCCAGTGGCTGCGTTGCGACAACCCCGAAGTGGTCAGCCAGCATCAGGCCAAGGTTTACAGCCAGGCCGATGTCGGCGCGCCGCCGATGTCGGTGCCGCACTTGGATACCCGCATGGTCGAGGGTAAAAAGTCCCTGCTGTTCGGGCCTTACGCCGGTTTTACCACCAAGTTCTTGAAGCATGGCTCGTTCCTCGATCTGCCGCTGTCGATCCGTCCGAGCAATATCTTGCCGATGCTGGCCGTGGCGCGCGACAACTTTGACCTGACCAAATATCTGATGGGCGAAGTGCTGCAGTCCCAAGACCAGCGCCTGGACGCTTTGCGCAAGTTCTACCCGAATGCCAAGGCCGAAGACTGGCGCTTGGAGACGGCCGGCCAGCGCGTGCAGATCATCAAGAAAGATGAAAAGAACGGCGGCATTCTGCAGTTCGGCACCGAGTTGGTGGCCTCCGCTGATGGCAGCCTGGCGGCCTTGCTGGGCGCCTCCCCAGGTGCTTCGGTGACGGTTTCGATCATGCTCGATCTGCTTGAGCGCTGCTTTCCTGAGCAGCTGCGCAGCGAGCAGTGGCAGTCGCGTTTGCGAGGTATCTTCAAGGCTACCGCGAAGACCCTGGAAACCGATGCCGAGCTATACCGCAGCGTGCAGGCGCAATCGGATCAGGTGTTGGGTCTGGGCCCGACCGCAGCAGCCTGAGCTTGATGCGTTGACTAAACCGCCCTTCGGGGCGGTTTTTGTTTTTGTGCTCGTTAGGTGTTGATGCCCATTAACCGTTGGGAAACCGGGCGTAGGATGTGGTGGAGCGCAGCGATACCCATCACGGGCTTGATCGCCGTCGATACTCGATGGGTATCGCAAGCTCAATCCATCCGACAAAGAGCTACTGCAGCTTGAGGGAACCTGGCGCCTAGGCGTCGGTCAAAAACTGCCGCTGCTGTAAGCGGCGCGGCGGCGTGGTTATACTGCCGCTTATTTGCCGCCCACCCTTGGAGAGATGAACATGCTGCATCGCCTGTTGTTCGGTTTGTTGGCTGTTAGCAGCCTGACCCTCGTTGGTTGCGTCCACAGTCCGCAACAACTTAGCCCGATCCCTGTGTTGAATACCCCGCTAACGGCGGTTGGTCATGGTCAGCCGGTGCAAGTGCGTTTGGTCGATGGGCGTAAGTCGCCTGTGTTGGGCACTCGTGGTGGCATGTACCCGGAAACCAGCACCATCAGCGTGGCCGGTCAGCAACTGATGCCCAAGCTGCAGGCGCAAGCCGAAGCGGCGGTGCGTTTGCTTGGCTTTACCCCGAGCAGCAATGCCTACAACGCGCCACAGCTGACCCTGACCCTGACCGATTTGAAGTATCAGTCGCCCAAGGAAGGTCTGTATGTGACTGAAGCAACTATCAACGCCAACTTCCGGGTTGACGCGCAAAACGCCACGCGTCGCTACAGCGGCCAATATGGCGCCTCGCTGAATCAACACTTTGGCATGGCACCGAACGAGCAAACCAACAACAAGCTGGTCAGCGAAGTGCTCAGCGATGCCCTGAGCCGCGCCTTTAAAGACCCGAGTATTGGCCAGTTATTGGCGCAGTAACGACCGACAGGTAAGCGCGCGTGTTTGGCTGAATAGCTGCTGCGCCACTCAGACAAAAACGCCCCGACTGGTTCGGGGCGTTTTTGTTTGGGCTTTTTGTGAGGGGCGTAGTCTTTTGTGAGAGGGTGTTGGCCTTGATGTTTGTGCTGTCGGCACTGGCCAATCGCGGATAAATCCGCTCCTACAAGGGGCGGCTAGCCGATGAAATTGCTGCAGGTGCCGGGCTTGCGTAGGAGCGGATTTATCCGCGATGAGTTTTGCGCCGTAGGGAAAAAACTGAATCAGCGTGCAGTTTGGAAACCGCGCCTATAAAGCGCTAGAACCCGGCGGATGCACATCCGCCAGTTGACTCTCCAGCCAGGCGCAAAAGTTGCGGGTCAGCGGGTTGTTTTCGCTGTCGTGATGCACCAACCAGGCCCAGCTCGGGCCGTCGATGCGTTGCTCGGTCAAGGGCTGCAAGAGGCCGTTGGCTTGCGCGGATTGGCTGAGCAATTGGCTGACCAGGGCGATGCCCAACCCACCGCAAGCGGCATCCAGCAACAGGCCGGGGTCGGAGAAGTTCAGGCCGTTGCTCTGTTGGCCGACATCGACGCCGGCCGCCACCGTCCAATGGCTCCAATCCATTTGCCGTTCGCCATGCAGGGTGCAGCGTTGCGCGGGCGGCTGTGTCAGCACGCTGGGGTGGCAGGCCGGAAACAGCTGGTCGCGATACAGCGGTTTAAAGCTGCAGTCGGCTTGCGCCGTGAGGTCGTCGCGCACCGCCAGGTCGATGGTCTGGCTGGCCATGTCGGGGGCTTCGTCACTGGTAAACAGCCACAGATCAACCTCGGGATGCAGCTGGCGAAAATCGCCCAGACGCGGCAGTAGCCAATGGCGGGCGAAGGCCGGGGTGGTGTTGAGGATCAGTTGATTGGGCTTGTGGTACTGATCCAGCCGGCGGATGCCCATGGCCAGTTGTTGCAGCAGTGCCTGGGTGGTGCTCAGCAGGTCATGGCCGGCATCGGTGAGGCTGACGCTGCGACCGTTACGCGCAAACAACGGCTGCTCCAGGTAGGCCTCGAGGCTGCGAATCTGCTGGCTGATGGCCGACTGGGTGAGGTGCAACTCATCGGCGGCCTTGTGGAAGCTGCCCAGGCGCGCGGCCGCTTCGAAGCCGCGCAGGGTGTTCAGCGGTGGCCAATGTTTGAGCATGTCTGATAAGCCTCGCTAATCATTTGTCGGCTAAATCTATCGTTTGTTGCGCCATTTTTACAGGCTTAGCATGGATGTCGTAGCCGCTCTGGCGGTTTTCAGTGAACACAATGACTTAACTGAAAGGCATTTGTCATGCAGCAGCAACTGGCGCGGCACGCACGGCGGCCATGCGCGACGAGCGCCTGAGCTGGGGCATCTACCGCGACCGTCGGCCGCAGATGTGCGGCCCATTGCTAACGCTGGACGGTAAAACCATTAACGCCCGCTGGAACACCCAAGGAATCTGACCATGCACGCTACCCACACGTTGTTGCTCTGTTCGTTGAGCCTGGCCATCAGCGCGGCCATGCCGGCGGCGCAGGCCGCTGAGGCAGAGAAAACCCTGCATCTGTACAACTGGGCCGATTATTTTGCCGAAGACACCATCGCCAAGTTCAGCGCCGAAACTGGCATCAAGGTGACCTACGACGTGATGGACAGCAGCGAGACCCTGGAGGCCAAGTTGCTGTCGGGTCACAGCGGTTACGACCTGATCTTCCCCGGCGACACCGTCAGTGAGCGTTTGATGCGTGCCGGCGCCTTGCAAACGCTGGATAAAACCAAGCTGCCGCTGTTGGTCGATATCGAGCCAGGCTTGCAGAAACTGCACGGCAACTACGTCAACGCCAGCAAGGCCACGGTGCCGTATACCTGGGGCACCATCGGCCTGACCTACAACGTCGAGATGATCAACCAGCGCATGGCCGATGCGCCGGTGCACAGCCTGGACATGCTGTTCAAGCCCGAGCTGGCCGCCAAGTTTAAAGATTGCGGTATTTCGCTGATCGACTCGCCGGATGAAGTCCTGGCCGTGGTGCTCAATTACCTCGGTCGGCCACCGCGCAGTGGCGAGCCCGAGGACTTGAAGGCCGCCGAAGAAACCCTGATGAAGTTGCGGCCCTTTGTGCGCAAGTTTCAGTCGCAACCGACCACCGAATTGGTCAATGGCGACCTGTGCCTCTCGCTCGGTTACAGCGGCGACATGACCCAGTCGCAACGCGCCGCCGAGTCTGCCGGGAAGAAAGTCAACTTCGGCTACCGCATCCCCAAAGAAGGCAGCACCGTGTGGATGGACACCATGGCGATTCCGCTGGACGCCAAGCACCCCGAGTACGCCTACGCCTTTATCAACTTCGTGATGCGTCCAGAGAACATGGCCGCCATCAGTAACTTCACCGGTTACCCGACTTCCAACGCCAAGGCCCGCGCCAGCGTCGACCCGTTGATGACTGGCAACCCGGATATCTACGTGGCCGACGCGACCTACGAGCGGCTGATTCCTGGGGTCGACATCCCACAAAAAACCATGCGCGCACGCATGCGTACCTGGACCAAGTTCAAGACCGCCGCCCAGTGATGACAAATCGGCCGCAGTCATGGCGGCCGACTCGCGGTGCGGATTTAGCCCAGCAATTGCTGCGCTAACAGAAGGAGCAGTACGCCAGTGACGGCGGGGCGGGGCGCCGAAGGTTCGGCGCTCTAAGGCAATGCAACTATAAAAAACAAGTGAGATAAACGCATGTCTACACGTCGTGGCTTTATTAAACAGCTGTCCGCCGTCGCCGGTCTTGGTGCCGTGGCCTCCATGGGCCTGGGTCTGAATGCCCCCAAGTTGCAGGCGGCCATCGCCGGCAGCTGGTACATGCCGGATGAGAACGAACTGCAGGAGCGGATCTTCCTGTCCTTTGGCGCCTCGTCATCGGTCTGGGCGGACTGGGCCACGCCGGTGAATAACTGCGTAGCGCTGCTGGCCAAAACCATCGCCAAGTACCAGCCGGTCACGGTGCTGTGCCGCGCCAACCAGCTATCGCTGGCCAAGAGCAAGTGTGGCACCAGCAATATCAAGTTCATCACAGTGGCGCTGGACGATATCTGGGCACGTGACTACGGCGGCTGCTTCGTGGTCGATGATCAGGGCGGCCGTGGCCTGGTGGACTTCAACTTCAGCGGTTGGGGCAATAAACAGGCCCACGCCAATGACACTAAAGTGGCCGATGAGCTGAGCTACCAGACCAATGCCACCTATATCAGCAGTCAGCTGACGGGTGAGGGCGGTGGCATCGAGATCGATGGTTTCGGCACGGCGATCATGACCGAGAGCTGCTGGGTCAACGACAACCGCAATCCGGGCATGAGCCGTGACCAGATAGAGGCCGAACTAAAGGCCAATCTGGGGCTGCGCAAGATCATCTGGTTACCGGGTATCAAGGGCAAGGACATCACCGACGCCCACGTCGACTTTTACGCGCGCTTCGCCTCTAAAGGTGTGGTGATCGCCAACCTCGACAACGACCCCAAGTCCTATGACTACGCGGTAACCCGCAAGCATCTGGAAATTCTCAAGGCCGCCACCGATGCCGATGGCAACAAGCTGCAGGTGTTCACCCTGCCGCCACCGCTGAAAGTGCGCAGCAACGTCTACACCAAGAACAACCCGGACTTTGCTCTTGGTTACATCAACTACCTGCCGATCAATGGCGCGGTATTAGTGCCGCAGTTTGGCGACGCCGCCGCCGACAAGTTTGCCAAGGATCTGCTGACCAAGCTGTATCCGGGCCGCGTGGTGGTACAGGTGAATATCGACCCGATCGCCGCCGGCGGTGGCGGTATCCACTGCGTGACCAAGAACATGCCGGCGGTTTGATGCTTAACTGGAAAAGGCCTGGCCATGCGGCCCGGCCTGCATTTTTTAGGAGAATGTTTATGCGCCTGCGCTTGTCGATTAGCGCTCTATTGCTGTTGGCCAGCGCCGCTGTATTGGCCGCCGAGCCAGGTACTAGGCTGCTGCATAACGGCAAAATCTACACGGTGAATGCCGCGCAGCCGTGGGCCAGCGCCATGGTTATCGACGAGGACGGCAGCATTGTCGCCATCGGTGATGACGAGGACGTGGCCGAGTACGTTGATGATGAAACCGAGAAGGTCGACCTCGAAGGCCGCCTGGCATTACCCGGTTTTCAGGATACCCACGCCCACGTGCTGGACGCCTCATCCGAGGCCCAGGGCGATTGCAAAGTCGAGGCGGCCGATGACGTGCCGCAGTGGCTGCAAGAGATCAAGGCCTGCAATGACAAAGATGATGGCGACTGGCTGCAGGGCTGGGGTTTCTCCCTGCATAGCCTGCTGGGCGAGAAGCAAACCCCGCGTGAACTGCTCGACAGCGTCATCAGCGACCGTCCGGTGGCGATCATGGAGGAGACTTCGCACTCCTATTGGCTCAACTCCAAAGCCCTGACGCTGGCTGGCATCGATGCCGATACCCCCGATCCGGTCGGTGGTGTGATCCTGCGCGACAAGGCGGGCGAGGCCACCGGCCTGCTGCTGGACAACGCCGGTGACCTGGCGTTGGATAAAGCCTTGCCGCCGTCCAAGGCGCTCGACGAGGTGTATTACCAGGCCGTATTGGCTGGCCAGGACGAGCTGGCGCAAAACGGCATCACCTCGGTGGCCGATGCCCGGGTGTTCTGGCGTCGCGGGCATATGCAGGCCTGGCAGAAAGCCGCGAAAAACGACGAGCTGAAGGCGCGTACCGCGTTGGGCCTGTGGGCCTACCCGACCCTGGATGACGACGAGCAGTTGGTCGATCTCAAGGCCATGTACGACGAAGGCAATAATGACAGCCTGCTGCGCGTCACCCAGATCAAGTTCTATGTCGACGGCATCATCCACAACACCACCGCACGGCTGCAAAAGCCTTATGCGCAAAGTCTGCCAGGGGTTGAGCCGAAAGGCCTGTACTACTTCAGCCCCGAGCGTCTCGAGCGCTACAGCCGCGAACTGGCCAAGGCCGGTTTTGATATGCATATCCATGCCATCGGCGACCAGGCCGTTAGCGATGCCCTGGACGCCATCGACGCCACCGACGGCCAGGGCCGTCACCGCATCACCCACGTTGAATTGGTGGATGACGTCGATATCCCGCGCTTTAAGCAGCTGAATGTGATCGCCGATTTCCAGCCGAGCCCGTACTTCACGGCGGCGGCGCTCAAGGAGGTCGAACCGGCAATCGGTGCTCGCGCTCACGGGATGCTGCCCATGCGTGAGCTGTATGACTCCGGCGCCCGCGTGACCTTGAGTTCCGACTGGGACGTAAACCCGCTGTCGCCCCTGGGCATCATGCAAAACGCCCTGAGCCTGGGCGAGCGCAGCCTGCCGAACCTGGCCGCCGCAGTTAAGGCCTACACCCTGGATGCCGCCTACACCCTGCGCCAAGAGCAGAGCACCGGCTCGCTGGAAGTCGGTAAACAGGCCGATCTGGTGGTGCTGGATCAGAACATCTTCGATTTGCCGACCCAACAAATCGGCAAAGCCAAGGTGCTCTGGACTCTGCTGGGTGGCGAAGAGGTGTATCGCGACAAGGCGTTCTAACAGGCCGTTGAAAAACTACTGCGCTCGGCCATGCTGCGTTGCTAGCAGCCGGACTTAGGCGCTACCGCTTTGCGCTTGCGTCCAGTTGCCGCGGCCGTGTTGCTTGGCCTTGTACATGGCCAGGTCGGCGGCTTTGACCAGTTCGGCGACGCTACTGCCATGCTCCGGTGCCCAGGCCAGACCAATGCTGGCGCCGGTGCGTAAGGGCGTCTCCTGGTACAGAAAAGGGTGGCTCAGCGCCTGCAGAATCTTCTCGGCAATCCGCTCGGCATCGGCGCCGCTGTGCAGGTTGCTGAGGATTATGGTGAACTCGTCACCGCCCAGGCGTGCCACCAGATCATCGGCGCGCACCTGGGCCCGCAGCCGCTCGGCCACCTGGCACAGCAGCCAGTCGCCGGCGGCGTGGCCGTGGGTGTCGTTGACTGCCTTGAAGTGATCCAGGTCGATAAACAGCAAGCCGACCATGCCGGCGTCGCCACGCACTTGAGCGAGGTGTTGCATCAGGGCGATTTCAAACATCGAGCGATTGGCCAGGCCGGTTAAACCGTCGATTTCCGCCCGTTGCCGCAGATCCTGCTCGCGCAGGTTCTGAAAGTGGGTGCACAGCGCGCGTTCGATCAAGCGGGTCGCGGCCAGCAGAAAATCGCGCTCGTCCGGTTCGCACAGGGCTTGCGGGTCATGGGCTTCGACGCACAGGGCGGCCAGGTGTGAATCGACGTGAAAGGGCAGGATCAGACCATGGTGCTGCGGGCTGGCAAATTGGCATTGCAGCAGGTTCGGCAGGCCGCTTTCGCGTTGTGTCAGGGCGTTACTGAGCTGCTCGCTGGTCATGCCAATGGCGGCGTCGGCTGAGGCGCGCAAGCAATCGAAGCTCTGCCCGTCGTGGGCCGCAAGCCACAGGCTCCAGGCATCCAATGAGGCGCCGGTGGTCAGGGAGCCGGCCATGATGGCGAATAGCGCTGTGGTATCACCATGCAACACCGAGTCGTCGGTGGCGATGCGTACCAGCAGGGCATTGAGTTCGCGCTGGCGTTCACTGGCGCTACGACGCTGCTCGAAGGCCAGATCCAGGTCGTCGAGCATGACGTTGACCGCGCGGGCGACCTGGCTGATTTCGTCATTACCCTGGGTCTCCAGACGTTTATGGCTGGCGCTATTGTTGCCGATGGTGGCCAGGCCCCGGCTCAGACGCGTCAGACGTTTGAGGGCGGTGCGGTGAATGGCCAGGAAGGTGGCGCTGACGAATGCCAGCAAGGCCACAAAGGTAAAGCTCAGCAACTGTCTGGCAGTGGCTAGGCCTTCGTGATAGATGTCGCGCGGCATGCTCACTTGTATCAGCAGGGCTGGCGTGCCGATCAGGTCGTTAAACAGGGAGTAGGACGAGGCCGTGTCGGGATCGTCGCTTTGCAGCCACAGCGGTTGCCGGGCCAGGGCCGCCAGTACCTCGGGGGCGATGGTCGCGCTGCCGGGGCCTTGCAGGAGACTAAAGTGCAGGTTCAGTTTGGTCCGCTTGGCCAAGTTGTCGATGACGCCTCGGTCGAGGTACCTGAACATCACCAGTGTGCCTAAAGGTGGAAGTTCGCCGTTGCTATCGGTGATGGGGCTGCTGACTAACGCTAGCGCACGGCCCTGAACCGTGAGAATGCCTTGCTGGCGAGCATCTGCCGGCAGGCTGGCGAGGTTGGCGGCGATGCGCTGCAGCAATTCGCTGGACGGTTGCGTGGGCTTGTTGCTGGTGCTGTCGAGGTTGAGTTGAGTCTGCAGTTGCTGGTGGCGGTCAAACAGCAGAATGCCGTCGATCTGCAGGTTGATGAGGGTGCCTGGGGTTAAATTAGCGGCAATATAGTCTGGGTTATGGTCCTGCATGAACTGGTAGGTGTCGTCCCAGCCGCTGTAGTCAATGCCTATGCGGCTGAGGGTGTCGAGTTCGTTGTTAATCGCTTCGAGCAGGCGCTGATGGTTCTGCTCTTGTTGCGCCCGCTCCAGGACGGCGAAACGACCGAGCACCTGGGAGTGGATGGCCCAAGCGAAAGCCCCGATCAAGATCAGCATCGGCACCACCAGAATCAGGGCAATCTTACTATTAAGACGCAAGCTAATGGGCTCCTGTCGTGCGCGCAGATATGTACACAATAGAGCATAGAAGAGTCGCTCAATACAGCGCTCCTTGTGCGGGTGATTGGATGAAAACCGGCGAGTCCCTGCACATGCAGAACACATGCAGATGTTTTGGCCGTGCAGTTAGGCTGCGACTTGCACCATTGGCGGGCGTGCGTGCTGCGTTTTGGCGCGTTGCGCCCTGCATCGACAGCCTGCACCTGGCGGTTAGGTCGTTTAAATCGGCGCTTGTCGGTGGCGAATTGTCCCTGGTCAAGGCGCCAGCGGCTGCTCTGTGCCGGCGCTCCGGCTGCTGTTGCTGCGGCTTTAAGCGAAGCGGCGCGATTTTTGCTGATTAGCACTCAGCCCTGCGTCCGGTGCGGTACTGACCGCCTGCGCAAAATCTCGCAACGCTGCCCAGACAGCGGTCAGTAGGACATTCCATGATCTTTGGTCGCACACACCGTAAGCCGATTGCCATCCCCGTGAAAACCGTTAAAGAGTGGAAATACACTACCTGCAACTACTGCTCGACTGGCTGCGCCATCGAGCTGGGGTTGGGCGAGGACGGCCGCATCGTCACCAGCCGTGGCCATGCCGGCGCCGACGTTAATCGCGGCAAGCTGTGCATCAAGGGCCTGCTGGAGCACGAGCTGTTCGAGTCACCGGGGCGCGGCACGGTGCCGCTTGCGCGCGATAAGGCCCACCTGCCATTTCAGCCGACCAGCTGGGACAGCGCACTGGACACCACCGCGGCCAAGATCAAGGAAATCCAAGAGAAATACGGCCGCGATGCCTTCGCCGTGGTCTCCACCGGCCAGCTGCTGACCGAGGAGTTTTACACCCTCGGCAAACTGGTGCGTGGGCAAATCGGCACCAACAACTACGACGGTAATACCACCCTGTGCATGGCCTCGGCGGTGTCCGGTTACAAGCGCTCGTTCGGCTCGGATGGTCCGCCCGGTTGCTACGACGATTTCGAGCACACCCATTGTTTGATGGCGTTCGGCTCCAACCTGCCCGAGCAGCACCCGATCATCTACTGGCGCCTGAAAGAGGCGCTGGAGAAACGCAGCTTCCCGCTGATAGTGGTCGATCCACGGGTGACCATGCTGGCGCAATTTGCCGACATCCATCTGCCGATCACCCCGGGCACCGACTGCGTGCTGATCAACGCCATGCTCTACGTGATCTTCGATGAAGGCCTGCAAGACGACGCCTACATCGCCGCGCACACCAACGGCATCGACGAGTTGCGCGCCCTGGTGGCCGACTACAACCCCAAGACCGCCCAGCATGTGTGCGGCATCGACGAAGACCGCATCCGCACCGTGGCGCGCATCTACGCCAAGGCGCCGACCGCCATGAGCATCTGGACCATGGGCATCAACCAGTCAACTCACGGCTCGGATGGCGTGGTCAATATCAACAACCTCAATCTGGTCACCGGCAATATCGGTATTCCCGGCGGCACCAGTTTGTCGATCACCGGCCAGTGCAACGCCATGGGCACCCGCGAGTGGTCCTCCTGCTCGGGCCTGCCGGGCTACCGCGCGCTGGAAAAGGAAAAAGACCGCAACACAGTGGCGGATTTCTGGGGCATAGATCCGAGCTTCTTCCCGGCCAAACGCGGCCTGGCGCAGACCGACATCTTCCCGGCCATCGAGACCGGCGAGATCAAGGGCATGTGGCTGGTGGCGACCAATCCCATGACCTCCATGGCCAACCAGCCACGGATTCGCAAGGCCATGGAGAAACTGGAATTCTTGGTGGTGCAGGACGTCTATTCGGACGTAGAAACCACCCAGTACGCCCATGTGTATTTCCCCGCCGCCGTGTGGGCCGAGAAGGAGGGTTGCCACACCAACACCGAGCGGCGGGTCAACCTGACCCGCAACGTGCTGCCGCCCTTTGCCGACTCCAAACCGGACTTCTGGATCTTCAATCAGATGGCCAAGCGCTTCAGCGAGCGGAATAAAATCCACTTCCCCGAGACCGCCGAAGGCGCGTTCGAGGAGATGCGCGAGTTGTCCAAGGGCAAGGGCCGCACCCTGGATATTTCCGGCATGAGCTACGACCGCATCGAGGCGGCGCGCGGTATCCAATGGCCCTACAGTGAGGCCCAGGCGCAGCTAGATGAGGCCGCCATAGGCCCGGTGCTGAGTTTTGATATGCAGCGTCGTCAGGACTTTATCGGTGCGCGCCGCTTGTACACCGATGGGCATTTCCAGACCGACGATGGCCGCGCCAAGCTGATTCCGGTGCGCTTCTTCAACAACAACGAATGCCCAGACACTGAGTACCCGTTCTGGCTCAACTCCGGGCGGGTGGTCGAGCATTTCCACACCCGTACCCGTACCGGCAAGATCGGCAACTGCAACAAGTTCAGCCCCACCCCCTATATGGAGATGAACCCGGACGCCGCCGAGGCGCTGGGCATCGAGCACCAGAGCTATGTGCGGCTGGTCAGCCGGCGCGGCGATGCGGTGGTGATGGTGCAGCTGACCCAGCGGGTCGGTCGCGACATGTTGTTCGTGCCTTTCCACTTTCACGACTGCGTTAACCGCCTGACCTTGGGCCTGCTCGATCCCCATTCACGCCAGCCAGCGTTCAAGCAAAACGCCGTGCGCGTGGAGCCGATTGACCAGCAAGAAGCGGCGCGTTTAAACCTCGAACGCCGCGCGTTCTGACCGGCCGGGAGCCAGACTATGTTGACTAAAGATTCCGAAAACAGCCCCGCCGGTAACTGCGCCGAGCAGTGGCACAGCCCGATTCAGTTCGTCCCTGCCGCCGACAACAGCAGCGACGCGAGCATCTGGGAAGTGCGCACCGAGGAGCAGCCCTATGCTTTCCTCAGCGATAAAGAGATTGCCGACAGCAACCGCTACGGCCAGAAGATCGACCTGCTGGACTTGACCGAGCACAAGCTGCCGCTCGGTCGTTCGCTGTTTATCAACGAGAACCCGGCGGTCGGTAGCAACCCCAATCGCAACAAGCAGCATGGGTTCTTCTTCACCGCCGACAACTGCATCGGTTGCCACGCCTGTGAGGCGGCCTGCAGCGAGAAAAACAACAACCCGCCGCACCTGGCGTTTCGCTCCGTGGGTTATGTCGAGGGCGGCAGCTACCCTGACTACAAGCGCATGAACATCTCCATGGCCTGCAACCATTGCGACGATCCGGTCTGCCTGAAAGGCTGCCCGACCCGCGCCTACACCAAACACGTCGAATACGGCGCGGTGCTACAAGACCCGGAAACCTGTTTCGGTTGCGGCTACTGCACCTGGGTCTGCCCCTACAACGCGCCGCAACTGGACCCGGTCAAAGGCCAAGTGTCCAAGTGCAATATGTGTGTGGACCGTTTGGAAGTGGGCCTCAAGCCGGCCTGCGTGTCGGCCTGCGTCGGCAACGCGTTGGACTTTGGCGTGATCGAAAACATCCCGGCCAACCGCGAGCAGGCCCGGGTGGAAATCCCCGGCTTCCCGTCGCCGGAAATTACCCAGCCGAATATCCGCTTCCAGCAGATCAAACAACTGCCGGACGAGATGACCCGCACCGACTCCATGCCGGTCAAGTATCACAAAGACGCCAAGGGCCGTTATCGCCCGGCCATCGACCAGAAGCAGGGCAAGGCCAAGCACTGGAATTTGGCGCGGCTAAGCTCGAAAGAAAACCCGCTGGTGCTCTTTACCCTGGCCACCCAAGCGGCGGCGGGGGCCTTTGCCCTGGCGTTTCTCGGTGCGCAACTGGGCCTGCTGGAGTTTCTGCGGTTCAGCCAGTCGCTGCTCTATGTGCCGCTGGCCGGCCTGTGCTTCTTGATGGTGGCGTTCGGCTTGTTTATGTCGACCATGCACCTGGGCAAACCCAAGCGCTTCTACCGCGGCTTCAACAACCTGCGCCATTCGCCGGTATCCCGGGAGGGCTTGGGTATCGCCATCTTTATGGCGACGCTGGGCCTGCATATCCTGTTCAGCCTGCCGGCCAATGGCCTGTTTCAAACGGTGTTAAGCGCGCTGTTTGGCACTGAGATCGCCAGCCTGATTGCGCCGGCCACCAGCGCCAGCTTGGCCACTGTGTTTGGCGCCCTGGCGGTGCCGTCCAGCCTGATCGGCCTGTACTACATGAACCGCTGCTACCGGATCAAGGCGCGGCCGTTCTGGAACCACTGGCAGGTCGGCACCGCGTTCTTCGGCAGCATGCTGTCGCTGGGGGCCTTGGTTAGCGCCTTGGTGATGATCCCAACGCTGGCCCTGCTGGGCGAAAGCTATCAGGTGGCGCTGCTGGTCAGCGCCGGCGTGCTGTGCCTCGGCCTGGCGGTCGAGGCCATCGGCCACTGGGCGCATGCCCGCGCCATGGGCAGTGTCGAGAACGAAGGTGGTGCTTCGTACTACATCCAGAGCACCACCTTCGGCAAAACCTTTATCCTGCGCAATGTGCTGCTGGGCCTCAACCTGCTGCTGGCCAGCGGTTTGCTCGCCAGCTTGTTGCTGCTGGATAACGCCGGGCTGTTTAGTCTGCTGGGCTGGGCTTTGGTCGGCGGCGTGTTGGTGTTAACCAGTCTGGTCAGTCGCGCACTGTTTTATGTGCTGGTGATCCCAACCACCATGCCCGGCGCCTTCTTCTGGAAGAACAAAGGCTTCGAACAGCACGCCCGCGACATCGGCCTGGCCAATATGCCGCAAGTCGGCGTGGCGCAGCTGCGGCATTGATTGACAGTCACCTGTCTATCGATTGAACGGGTGGGCGCTGCGTAATCCGCCGGCGCGGCCTGTCTGCTGGTGGGCAACGCTTCGCGGTTGCCCACCCTACGCTTTGGAATTTGACCATGCAGTTAGAAGACTTACTGGGTAAAACCTGCGTCATCGGCCTGAGCTACTTCGGCCTGGAGGGCGAGCTGCTCAAGCAAAGCCAATGCTGCGGCACCGTCAGTTCGGTGGATAAGGAACTGGGCATCTCGGTGCAGTTGCAGCACAGCGACCCGGCTGTGCTGCAGCCGATCTTTATCCTGCCGCCCAATCTGGACGCCTGGTTTCGCGCCGCCCCCGGCCATTACCGGCATGCCGAGAGCGGCATGGACATGCTTAACCCCGAATTCCTGGTGACCTGGGACATCCACCGCACCCAAGGCAACGCCGCCGAAGGCCAGCACGAATGGTGGGAGTGGGTAGCCAACACGACTGCCCCGCAGGTGGGCAGCGGCGCGTAGGGCAAGTCGTCGCAAGCAGTACACCGGCCGCTGTGGTCGCTGGCGGAGTACTCACCGCGCCTTGGCGAGCTGTTCGCTATGCTCCTGGGGTCAGGTCTGCCCAGCAGCTGGCCGACTATTTTTTGCGTATTAACCCAGATGCAAATGCCGGCTGATCAGGGCGCGCAGGGCGGCGGGTTTGATCGGTTTGCTCAGGTAGTCGAGGCCGGCGGCATGCACGGCGGCGATCAGCTCCGGGCGGCCGTCGGCGCTGATCACCACGCCCGGTACCGGCGCTTCCATCCGGGTGCGCAGCCAGGCCATCAGCTCGGTGCCGGTGTCGCCGTCATCCAGGTGGTAGTCGACCAGCGCCAGTTGCGGGCGCACGTTTTCGTCCAGCAAATGCTCGCACTCCAGCCGGTTGCGCGCCGTCCAGACCTGGCAGCCCCAGCGCGACAGCAGGCTGTGCATGCCGCTGAGAATGCTGTCTTCGTTATCGATGCAGAGCACCTGGCTGCCGCTGGGTAATTGGCCGAGGGCCGGGGCGATTGGTTTGCTCTGGATTTGTGGCGCGCGCACCAGCGGCACGCTGACGCTGAACACGCTGCCCTTGCCCGGCCAGGAGCGCACCTGCAGTGGATGCTCGAGCACTTTGCACAGTCGGTCGGCGATGGCCAGGCCCAGGCCCAGGCCTTTTTCGGCGCGGGTCTGGTGGCTGTCGAGGCGTTTGAACTCTTCGAAAATCACCAGGCGTTTGTCTTCCGGGATGCCTGGGCCTTGGTCCCAGACTTCCAGTCGCAACCAGTCGCCCTCGCGGCGGGCACCGAGCAAAACGCGGCCCTGGGCATAGCGAAAGGCATTGGTGAGAAAATTTTGCAGCACGCGGCGCAGCAGCTTGCTGTCGCTGTCGATCCAGGCCTGGCTGTTGTGCAGGTGAAAATCCATGCCCTGTTGTTGCGCCAGGGCTTTGAATTCGCCGCCCAAGGTGGCGAACAGGTTGGCCAGCGGGAAGGCTTTGCGTTCGGCAATCACCTGGCCGCTTTCCAAGCGGGAAATATCCAGCAGGTCGCCGATCAGGTCTTCGGCCGAGCGCAACGAGCTGTCCAGCTGGCGCACCAGTTCCTGGGCATCGCGGGGCAGTTTTTCGGTCTGGTGAGAGAGCGCGGCGGAGAACAGTCGGGCGGCATTCAAGGGTTGCATCAGGTCGTGACTGACGGCGGCGAGAAAGCGGCTTTTCGACTGGTTGGCGGCCTCGGCGATGCCCTTGGCTTCGCCGAGCGCTTGATTGAGTGTCGAGAGTTCTTCGGTGCGTTGTTCGACCCGTTGTTCCAGGCCTTCGTTGGCGGCAATCAGCGCCTGTTCGGCTTGGCGAAACGCGGTGATGTCGGTGAAGCTCATGACGAAGCCGCCGCCCGGCATCGGGTTGCCGATCAGTTCAATCACCCGGCCATTGGCAAACTGTCGCTCGGAGCTGTGGGCATTGCCTTGGCGCATCCAGTTCAGGCGTTTTTCGATGTGTGCCTCGGTATCGCCAGTGCCGAACAATCCGCGCTCGGCGTTGAAACGGATGATGTCGGCAATCGGCCGGCCGATCCGCACCAGCCCGTCGGGATAGTCGAACAGCTGCAGATAGCGCTGGTTCCAGGCCACCAAGCGCAGGGCTTGGTCGACCACGCTGATGCCCTGGGTGATGTTTTCAATTGCGCCTTGCAGCAGCGCGCGGTTGAACTGCAGCACTTGCGAGGCTTCGCCGACGATGCGCACCACGTCTTCGACCTGCATCTCGCGGCCTTCGATGGCGGCCTTGACCACCACGCGGGTCGAGGAGGCGCCGAGCACCCCGGCTAGCAAGCGTTCGGTGTGGGCGATCCACTCGCTGTTGGCCGGTTGCGTGGGGTTGAATTCGCGGCCTTGGCGCTGGGCAAAACGCAGAAAACTTTGCTGCGCGCGCTCCTCACCGACAAAACGGCCGGCCAGCAGCAGCAGGTCTTGCAGTTGCACCGCCAGCAGGGTGCGGTTGCTCGGGCGCAGGCTGCTGTCCTGGCCGATAAAACGGCTGGCCTGCCAGTGCTCGGAGACCCGGGTGCGCGACAGCATGGACACCACGGCAAACACCAACCAGTTGCCGGCCAGGGCCAGCACCACGCCCTGGGTCAGCGGGTCGATGGGCAGTCCGAGGGCGTTGCTGGTCAATCCTTCCAAACCTGGAAACTGCCCCAGGGACCAGCTGAGGCCGCGGGCCACCTGGGGCAGTACCAGGGTGTAAAACCACAGCAGCGCGCCGACCGCTAAACCCGCAAATACCCCGCGACGGTTCGCGGGCTTCCAGTACAGGGCGCCGAGCATCGCCGGTGCCAGCTGGGTGACGGCGGCGAAGGCGATCTGGCCGATGGTGGCCAGGCTGGTGGTGGAGCCCAGCAGCCGGTAGCAGACATAGGCCAGCAGCAGAATTACTAGGATGCTGATGCGTCGCACGCTGAGCATCCAGTAGCGAAACACCTCAAACGGCCGCTCGGCGTTTTGCCGGCGCAGCAGCCAGGGCAGCAGCATGTCGTTGGAAACCATGGTCGAGAGGGCCACGCTGGCGACAATCACCATGCCGGTGGCGGCCGAAGCGCCGCCGATAAAGGCCAGCAACGCCAGCCAGGGGTGGGCTTGGGCCAGCGGCAGGCTAATCACAAAAGAGTCGGCCACCACGCCTGCGGGCAGCAAGAGTTTGCCGGCCAGGGCAATCGGCACCACAAACAAACCGGCCAATACCAGGTAGCCGGGGAACACCCAGCGCGCCAAGCGCAGGTCTTGCGGTTCGGTGTTTTCCACCACGCTGACGTGAAACTGCCGGGGCAGGCAGATGATCGCCATCATCGCCACAAAAGTTTGCACCAGCATCGATGGCCAGTTCACCTGTTCTTGCCAAAAGGCTTCTAGCTGCGGCGCGGCTTGGGCCTGGGCCAGCAAGTCGGCGGCGCCGTCATACAGGCCGTAGGTGACGAAAATGCCTACGGCGATAAAGGCCAGCAGCTTGACCAAGGATTCGAAGGCAATCGCCAGCACCATGCCGCGGTGATGCTCGGTGGCATCCAGGCTGCGGGTGCCGAACAGGATGGTGAACAGCGCCAGCGTCAGGGTCACGATCAGCGCGGTGTCCTGGGCATGCACGCCACCGGCATCGGCCTCGCCGCCGAGCATCAGGTTGACGCCCAGCACTATGGCTTTGAGTTGCAGGGCGATATAGGGCAGCACGCCGACCAGGCAGATCAGCGCCACTGCCACCGCCAGCGACTGCGATTTGCCATAGCGGGCGGCGATAAAGTCGGCAATCGAGGTGATGTTCTCCTGCTTGCTGATCATCAGCATCTTTTGCAGCATCCAGGGCGCGAACAGCATCAGCAGGATTGGTCCCAGGTAAATCGGCAGAAACGCCCACAGCTGCCCGGCGGCCTGTCCGACCGCACCAAAGAAGGTCCAGCTGCTGCAATACACCGCCAGCGACAGGCTGTAGACCCAGGCGCGAACCTTGGGCGGCAGCGGCGTGCGGCGTCGGTCGCCATAAAAGGCGATGGCGAACAACAGTGCCATATAGGCCAGGGCGACAACGGCAATCAGGCCGATGGACAGCGTCATGCAAACTCCAATGGCAGCGGACGACTCGGGCAACATTCGCGCGGCTGCTGGGCCTGCGTGAATCAGTTGGTTAATTGTGCCCAAGTCTCGCACGTCAGCCGCCGTCCGTCAGGGGCGACCAAGGTCGCATGCCTTGAGTCACCTGCCTGGCCCTGTTAGCGTGGCCGCCCGCGGCGATTCTGGCCGCAGTTGATATAACGGAGTTTGGCGATGTTGCTACTACAGCCAACCACCTTGCAGCGCGGTGCTTTGCGGCTTGCTCCGCTACATGAAGCCGATATTGCCGAGTTGTTGTCCTTGGCCGAAGCCAACCGTGAACAACTGACTTATATGAATGGTCCGTTGCGCCCCGACTGGTATCGCCAGGCGTTGCTCGAGCAGCGTGAACTGCGGGCGCTGGTGTTCAGTGTGCGGCTGGGCGATAGCCTGGTGGGTACCACGCGTTTTGCAGGCTTCAATCCGCTGCTGCCGGCAGCGGAAATCGGCTGGACCTGGCTCGATCAGGCGCAGCATGCGAGCGGC
Source organism: Pseudomonas sp. (assembly GCF_030698175.1). GTDB lineage: Bacteria > Pseudomonadota > Gammaproteobacteria > Pseudomonadales > Pseudomonadaceae > Aquipseudomonas. The sequence goes on along the minus strand of NZ_JAUYNT010000042.1, from coordinate 34,058 downwards.
CTGAACAGCATGATCAAATACTTGATGCTGCGGCATGCCTTCGAAGAATGGCAGCTGGTGCGCGTGCAGTTGCAAACCGCGCAGAGCAACCTGCGCTCACAACGGGCCATCGAGAAACTCGGCGCCCAGCCTGAGGGTTTGCTGCGTAACCATCGGCGCCTGGCCGACGGACGTTTGGATGCGAGCCTGCTGTACAGCATTACCGACCAAGACTGGCCGCAGGTCAAACAACAGCTGCAAGCGCGCTTCGGTGCTTGAAGTGGCCGGAATAAAGCCGCGCGGCGTTCAAGGAAAGCCTATGTCCCGTCAATCCGAGTTTCTGCAAGCCGCCCGCGACATGTTGCCCTTGCTGGTCGGGGCCATGCCGTTTGGCATTATTTTCGGCGCGTTGGCCGCCAGTGCCGGCTTGTCGGCGGGGCAAACCCTGGGCATGTCGCTGCTGGTGTTTGCCGGTTCCGCGCAATTTATCGTGATTTCCCTGCTCGGCACCGGTGCGGGCGCGGCGGTGTTGTTGCTCACCACCTTGGTGGTCAACCTGCGTCACGCCCTCTATAGCGCCACCTTGCAGCCGTTTGTGCGGCACTTGCCGGCGCGCTGGCGAGTGCCTTTGGCGTTTTGGCTGACCGACGAAGCCTTCGCGGTGGTGCAACACCGTTATGCGCAGGCCGACAGCTCGCCGTACAAACATTGGTATTTTTTCGGTGCGGCGCTGGCGATGTACCTGAACTGGCAGCTGTGCACCTTGATTGGCGTGCTGTTTGGCCAATCGGTACCGGACCTGGCCACCTGGGGGTTGGATTTCGCCATGCTGGCGACCTTTATCGGCGTGGTGGTGCCGATGCTGCGCAATCGCCCGCAAGTGGCGGCCGCGCTGGTGGCTGGGGCTGTGGCGCTGGCCTGTCATGGCTTGCCTTACAAGCTGGGTTTGTTGGCGGCGGCCGCCAGTGGGATTGCCGTGGGTTTGCTGCTGGAACGCCATGCCGCTTGGGCGCAGGAGCTTGCCTGATGTCGAGCTGGAACCTGATTCTGGCCATGGCGGCGATCACCTTCGCGATCCGCTATAGCCTGTTTGCCTTCCCGCATTTGCGCTTCCCCTTGCTGGTGCGTCAAGGCCTGCATTACGTGCCGAGCGCGGTACTGAGCGCGATTGTCATCCCCGGGATGTTTATGCCGGATGGCCAACATTTTGATTTGGCGCTGGATAACGCCTATCTGCTTGCCGGATTGGCGACCATCCTGATTGCGGCCTTGACCCGGCATTTGCTGGCCACCATCGGTGGCGGTCTGCTGATATTTTTTCTGTTGCGCGGGCTGTTGGGGCAATTACCCTTGTAACTGAGGCCGACTTTGTCGCAATAACCGGACAAAATCGGCCAAGACTGTGGCTTTTGCCCCAAGGGATGCGATCCAATAACTGACGGCCAGCTTGGTCTTAAAACAGGTATCAAGGGACTATGACCACTCACTCGCAATTCGCCCTGTTGGGTAAGAAACGCTTCTTGCCGTTTTTCCTCACGCAGCTGTGCGGCGCGTTTAACGACAATATTTTCAAGCAGTCGTTGATTCTCGCCATCCTTTATAAACTCAGCTTGAGCGCCGACCGGGCCTTGCTGGTCAATCTGTGTGCCTTGCTGTTTATTCTGCCGTTTTTGCTGTTTTCCGCCCTCGGCGGCCAGTTTGGCGAGAAGTTCGCCAAGGACGCCTTGATCCGTGCGATCAAGCTGGCCGAGATCGTCATCATGCTGGTGGGCGCCAGCGGCTTTTTGCTGAATAACTTGCCGCTGATGTTTATCGCGCTGTTTGCCATGGGTACCCATTCGGCGATTTTTGGCCCGGTGAAGTACTCGATTCTGCCGCAAGCCCTGCACGACGATGAGCTGGTGGGTGGCAATGGCCTGGTGGAGATGGGCACCTTCTTGGCCATCCTGGCCGGCACCATCGGCGCCGGCATCATGCTGTCGAGCAGCCATTACGCTAACTGGGTGGCAGTCGCGATTGTGTTGGTGGCCTGCGTCGGTTACCTGGCCAGTCGCGGTATTCCACGGGCCCATGCGGCGTTGCCAGAGCTGAAACTGGACTGGAATATCTTCCGCCAGTCGTGGGCAATCATGCGTCTGGGTTTGCAACAGCAGACGCCATCGGTGTCGCGCTCGTTGGTGGGGAATTCGTGGTTCTGGTTTCTCGGTGCGGTCTATCTGACCCAGATCCCGGCTTACGCCAAAGAGTTGCTGCATGGCGACGAGGGCGTGGTGACGCTGATTCTGGCGGTGTTCTCGGTGGGCATCGCCACCGGTTCGATGCTCTGCGAGCGGCTGTCGGGCGGCAAGGTGGAGATCGGTCTGGTGCCCTTTGGTTCCTTGGGCCTGACGGTGTTCGGCATCTTGCTCTGGTGGCATTCCGGCGGCTTTATTCAGGGCGCTGAACCCCATAGCTGGTTGGCGGTACTGAGTGAGCCGCAGGCCTGGCTGATTCTCGGCGACATCTTCGGCATAGGTTTGTTTGGTGGTTTTTACATAGTGCCGCTGTATGCGTTGATCCAGGCGCGCACCGCCGAGCACGAGCGGGCGCGGGTAATCGCGGCGAATAACATCCTCAACTCGTTGTTTATGGTGGTCTCGGCGCTGGTTTCCATCCTGTTTCTCAGCGTCGCCGGTTTCTCCATCCCGGAGTTGTTCCTGGTGGTGTCGCTGATGAACATCGCGGTGAACAGCTACATCTTCAAGATAGTTCCCGAGTTCAGCATGAGGTTCATGATCTGGCTGCTCAGCCACTCCATGTACCGGGTGGAGCACCGCGGGCTGGCGCAGATTCCCGATGAGGGCGCGGCGCTGTTGGTCTGCAATCATGTGTCCTTTGTCGATGCCTTGCTGATCGGCGGGGCGGTGCGGCGGCCGATCCGCTTTGTCATGTATTACAAGATCTACAACCTGCCGGTGCTGAACTTTATCTTCCGCACCGCCGGCACTGTGCCGATTGCCGGGCGCAACGAAGACCTGCTGATCTACGACGCTGCGTTCAAGAAAATTGCCGAGTATTTGCAGGCCGGCGAGTTGGTCTGCCTGTTCCCCGAGGGCAAGCTGACCACCGATGGCGAGCTGAATGAGTTCAAGTCGGGAGTCGAGCGGGTGCTGGCGGAAAACCCGGTGCCGGTGATTCCCATGGCGCTGCAAGGTTTGTGGGGCAGTTTCTTCAGCCGCGACCCGGGCAAGGGTCTGTTTCGCCGGCTGTGGTCGCGGGTGACCCTGGTCGCCGGCCAGCCGTTGGCGGCCAACACCGACCGGCAAACGCTGCAGGCCGAAGTGGGCGCCTTGCGCGGCGCGATTCGCTAATCAGGCCTGTCTGCACAAACCGGTCGAATAACCGGCTTGTGCAGAATTTTGCTCAGTGGCTGAGCTTTAGTCCGAGCAAGCCACAGACGATCAGCGCAACGCTGAGCAGACGAATCAGTGCCATGGACTCGCCAAACAGCAAGATCCCGGCGATCACCGTGCCCACAGCTCCAATCCCGGTCCAGACCGCATAGGCCGTGCCCAGCGGTAATTCCTTCATCGCCAGGCCTAGCAAACCGAGGCTGATCAGCATCGCTGCGACCGTTAGGGCGGTGGGTAGCGGGCGGGTAAAACCCTCGGTGTATTTCAGGCCGACGGCCCAGCAGACTTCAAACAGACCGGCGAAAAACAGAATTATCCAAGCCATGATGACCTCCAGTGCAGCTTTAAGACTGGGGTCGTCCCCGGATGATGAGCCAGTGAGGGGCAAGGTCGTCCTTGCGCTGTGCGTTATTTTGCACATATACAGGCGCAGGGCAAGCTGCGCGGGCGAATGCGCAGTGTTGCTCTGTATCGGGATTTTTCAGGGGCTAGCTATATAAGCCGGCGCTGCCTAGTTGGCGGCGCCGGCGGGCGGGCTTAAATGCCCTGCGGGATCTCTTCGCCGCCGAGGGCTTCGAACAGCTGCGGCAAGAACTCGCCGAAGGTCAGCATCATCAGGGTGAAGCTGGCGTCCTGCTGGCCCAGTGCATCGTCGCCGCCATCTTGCTCGGCCTGGTCTTGCAGCAGGTCTTCAAAGCGCAGGCGCTTGATGATGGTCTTGTCGTCCAGCACGAAAGACAGTTTGTCCTGCCAGGCCAGCGATAATTGGGTGACCTGCTTGCCGGCGCTGAGGTGCAACTGAATCTCTTCGCTGGTCAGGTCCTGGCGTTTGCAGCGAATGATGCCGCCGTCTTCCTGGGTGTCGCGTAGTTCGCATTCGTCGAGCACGGTGAAGTGGTCGGCGGCCTTCTGGGTCTTGACCCATTCGGTCAGGGTCGCGGTCGGTGCGACTTTGACAGTCAGTGGCCGCACTGGCAGCGAGCCGATGGCTTCGCGCAGGGTCGAGAGCAGGTCTTCGGCGCGTTTCGGGCTGGCGGCGTTGACCAAGATCAGACCGAGCTTCGGTGCGATGGCCGCGAAGGTGGCCGAGCGGCGGATAAAGGCGCGGGGCAAGAAGGCCTGGATGATGTCGTCTTTCAGCTGGTCGCGCTCCTTCTTATAGACCTTGCGCATTTGCTCGGCTTCGATCTCCTCGACCTTCTCCTTTAAGGCATCGCGCACCACGCTGCCGGGCAGGATGCGGTCTTCTTTACGGGCGGCAATCAACATGAAGTCCTGGCTGACGTGAACCAGGGGCGCGTCTTCACCTTTGCCGAACGGTGCGATAAAGCCATAAGTGCTCAGTTCTTGGCTGGCGCAGGGGCGGGCGGGCTTGGCGGCCAGTGCAGTTTCCAGTGCTTGCGCATCGAAGGGCAGATCTTGGGTGAGGCGATAGACGAGCAGGTTACGAAACCACATGACGGGTGCATCTCCATTTAGTGCAAAGCGGGCATTATTCCCTCCTCGGCCGTCGTTGGCTAATAGCGCGCTAAGTCTTTGCTGCATCGATTAAATTTTTTAACTTAAGGCTTGCCAGAATTAAATAAGCAGCCTAGAATGCGCGCACTTCGAAAGTGAAGGGTGATTAGCTCAGCTGGGAGAGCAGCTGCCTTACAAGCAGCGGGTCGGCGGTTCGATCCCGTCATCACCCACCATTACTTTTGGTGTTACGCGCAGCGGTAGTTCAGTCGGTTAGAATACCGGCCTGTCACGCCGGGGGTCGCGGGTTCGAGTCCCGTCCGCTGCGCCATTTTTTATCTTCGCTTCAAATCGTTACGTCTGTTACTACCTCGCAACACCTCTTGTATCGCGATAAATTCTAAATTCAAAACAAAATTCAAAAAAATTCTAAGTCTCTGAACTATTCAGCATTTTTTCGTTCTGATGGCCGGTAGCCAGTGATAAAGGTCGCCTGTTAAGCTCGCGCCTTCAATTTGCTTTGCCCATCTAGCGCACGAACAAGGAATCCACATGAAACAATTAGCGACGGTAGCTCTGTTAGGTCTAGTTCTCGCAGGCTGCGACTCGCAGACTAAAGTTGAGCTGACTACCCCTGCGCAGAAAGCCTCTTACGGCATCGGCCTGAACATGGGCAAAAGCCTGGCTCAGGAAGGCATGGATGATTTGGATTCAAAAGCTGTTGCCCAAGGCATCGAAGACGCTATCGGCAAGAAAGAGCAAAAACTGAAAGACGAAGAGCTGGTTGAAGCCTTTGCTGCTTTGCAAAAACGTGCCGAAGCGCGCGTGACTGCCATGAATGAAGAAGCTGGCAAGGCTGGCAAGAAGTTCCTCGAAGACAACGCCAAGCGTGAAGGCGTGATCACCACCACTTCCGGTCTGCAATATGAAGTGGTGACCAAAGCCGAAGGCGCACAGCCAAAAGCCACTGACGTGGTGAGCGTTCACTACGAAGGCCGCCTGACTGACGGTAAAGTGTTCGACAGCTCGATCAAGCGCGGCAGCCCGATTGACTTGCCAGTTAGCGGTGTGATCCCTGGTTGGGTTGAAGCTCTGCAACTGATGCACGTTGGCGAGAAAGTTAAGTTGTACATTCCAAGCGAGCTGGCCTACGGCGCACAGAGCCCAAGCCCAGAAATTCCAGCTAACTCGGTGCTGGTATTTGACCTGGAATTGCTCTCGATCAAAGACCCTGCGGCACAAGCTTCTAAGTAAGCTTTTTGCTGACAACACAACGCCCCGCCCTTGCGGGGCGTTGTGCGTTGTGGCGGTTAGAAAAGTAGTTTTTACCTTGACAGTGCTGCGCTTGTCCGGCTTCAAGAGGTGTAAGTGTTACGCTTATGCACAATCACTGGGGCGCTCTGCAGAGTTTCTGTCAAAACCCTGACTTGATTTTTTTGGCTTTTTAACTTATTGATTTTGTTGATTTTTTTATTCTGTCTAAAAAATGTCCGATCTATCTTAGGGCCCGGTGGCGCGGGCCTTTGCTGCTTGTCGAACAAATCCATCCACAAGGTTATCCACAGCTTTTGTGGGTAACCACAAGCAACCCGGTTAGCACGCAGGTTCCAGCTGTTTGTGAGCCTAATGGCGGCCTATCCGGATTGTTACCGTTGTGGGTTGGGCGACTAAACTGAGTTAGTTGCGCTCGGCTTGGCGCGCAGTTGCCCGCCACTGGCTGCAGTGCTCCTGTTAAGATGGCGACTGACAAGGAGAGTGCTGACGCAGTTAGCACTGCTTTCCATGGAGTCTTAAAATGAATGTGCAAATAATCAGCCGTGAGGGGGAGCCGGAATATGCGGTTCTGCCTTGGGCGCAATACCAAGCCCTGTTAAAAGCCGCTGGTTTGACCAGCAAAGCTGCGCCGCCAAGCGCCGCAGCAACGACGCCAGCACAACGCGCCGAACTCAGCCAAATGCGTGCCTTGCGTGAAGGTTTAAACCTTTCGCTTGAACAGCTCGCGCGCTCGGTGGGCATCAGTCCGCATTATCTTGAGCAAATCGAAAACGGCCAGCGTGAGGCCGGCGAACCGGTGTTACGGCCACTGGCACGGGCATTGGGAATTGCCGGCTGGAGCACCGAGTCGTGAGTGTCAGCATCAGTCGTCAGCATTGGCAGGCATTGTTGCTGGAGTTGGCCGGCGCCCAACGGCAACGCCATCTGCTGACCTATCGCGCGCTGATCGAGCGTTTGCAGTTGCCCACACCAGCCATGCAGACGCTGGCCGCCGCCCTTGAGCATCTGGCCGGGCTGGATGCGCGGGCGGACAGGCCCCTGCGCAGTGCGCTGGTGATCAGTCAGGGTGCCAGTCGCTTGCCACGCACGGGCTTCTTTGAATGTGTGAGTTTGCTGGAACGTTTCAGCGGTCCGGCGGATGGCGTCGCCGCAGCCTCGTGGCATGCGGCTGAAGTGGCGCGGGTGTTTGAGTTCAGCTACCCCGAGGAGCTGTAGATGTTTGGCTCTGTGCGTGCCCAGGTGGGTTATCGAGTGGCGCGGCGCTTGTTTCATTGGGCCTGGTTGGTTAAGCAGCCGCGTGCCTGGGACTGGATGCAGGGGCAGTTTGCGCGCATGGCCGCCCGTGGTGATGTCGACGTGCAAAGCTTTTATGGGCATTTACTGTTGTTTCGCGGTCAGGGCCTAAGCGCGCGGCAAGAAGGTTTGCGTTTATTGCAACTGGCCGCTACGGCCGGGGATGGTAAGGCGGCTTATCAGGTGGGTGTGGTCAGTTTGGCTGGCGATCTACAGCAGCCAGCCGATGCCGGTGTGGCCGCAGCTTGGTGGATCAAGGCTGCTGCTGTGGGCCATCCGTTGGCGGCGCGGCGCTTGGCTGGGTTATACGCGCAGGGCGGCGTTGGCTTGGCGGCTGATCCACAGCAGGCGACCCTCTACGAGGCGCGGGCGACCGAATTGGGACTCTGATCCAGCACAGTTTGCGTGTCCAAAATATGCAAGCTGTAGCCCGGTACCGCTTTGGCGTGATGCTTGGCCTGGGAGGCCATCTCCGCCAGCTGGCTGGCATCCAAATGCGCGCAGGCCTCTGGGCGCAAATGCACCACCCCCAACGACAACGACAGCAGTGGGAAGTCCTGCTGCTGGCCTTGTCGGTTGTTGCTGCTAAAACCTCCCGCTTGCAGGTGTTCGGGGCGATAGAAGCGTCGGCACTGGCCTTGAAAGTCTTCTTGCAGGCAATTGAGACGTTTGCGCCAGTCCTCGGAACCCAGTACCAGCAGAAAGTCATCACCGCCAATGTGCCCGACAAAATCACAGCTCGGGTCTATCCGCGCGCTTAAGCATTGCGCCAAACAGAGCAGCACCTCATCACCTTTGGCGTAGCCGTAGATATCGTTGAAGGGTTTGAAATTGTCGATATCGACATAGCAAATCATCGCTTCGCGGGCCTGCTGCAACAGGCGCGTGAGGCATTGCTGGATCGGCACATTGCCGGGCAGCAGGGTCAATGGATTGGCGTAGCGGGCTTGCTGAATTTTCAGCTCGGTGATCAGTTTCAGTACGTCGATGACCCGACCCAGGCCCAGGTACAAACCGTCCTGGGTGATGATGAAATCTTCCTCGATGCGTTGCCGGGCGCGACTGGTTAATAGTCGGCTGACTTGCTGCAACGACTGGTTCTGCTCAACCACTAAAAAGTCATCACTCATCAGCCGGCTGATGGGTTTACGGGCAAACAGGTCGGTGGCAAAGGGCTTTAGTAGGGCGCTGGCGAGTGAGTTGCGGTGCACTATGCCAATCGGTTGTTGCTGTTCATTGAGTACCGCTAATGAGTTTAAGTTGGCCTGCGCGCGGAACACTTCGAGCACTTGAGCGATCAGTGCATCGTCATTGACGGCCACCTGTCGGTTTAGCAGGGCACTGAGGTCGCAGGCGTCCTCGGTTAAATGCGCGGCGCTGGTATCAAGCTTGGGCAGCAGGGCGTGAATGTCGCTGCTGGGCTGATCCTGCGGGCGACTAAACAAATAACCCTGCAGCAAATCGACGCCCATGTCGGCGAGCACCGCCAGCTCTTCGGGCAACTCGATGCCTTCGGCAATCACCTGAGCCCGTGAGGCGCTGGCCATTTTCAGGATAGAACCGACAAACTCGCGTTTGACCGGATCGAGGTGAATGCCGTCGATAAAGTGCCGGTCAATTTTGACGTAGTCAGGGCGCAGTTCCGACCATAAACGCAAACTCGAATAACCAGCGCCAAGGTCGTCCAGAGCAATCGAAAAACCCATCGAGCGATAGTGATGCAGCGCCGTGTGCAGCAGGCTGAAGTCTTCGATGGGGGCTTGCTCGGTGAGTTCAATCACCACCTGACTCGGTGCTATGCCGTAGGTTTGCAGCAGTTGCAGGGTGCGACCCGGCTGATGCTCGGGCTCGAGCAAGGTCTCTGGGGAGATATTCAAAAACAACATGCCGGGCAGTTGCAGTTCGCTGAAACGCCGACAGGCGCTTTGCCGGCTGACCACTTCTAGCTCGCTCAGGCGAGCGTTTTGCCGGGCCACGGCAAACAGCGGAACGGGCGAATGCAACGGGCTGTTGGAGGGGCCGCGAGTCAGGGCTTCATAGCCCAGAATGCGCCGCTCAGACAGCGAGATAATAGGCTGGAACAGCGTGTGCAAATTGCGCTGAGCAAGGATCTGGGTCAAGGCGCTCAACTGTTCGATGGTGGTCATGATGGTCTCTGTCAGAAATGCAAAAGGCCGGTATCGCTACCGGCCTTTGTATTTCACGACAGTTTCGTGACGATCTGATGACTGGCGCTTACTGCTTGGCGACCGCCGGGCGCAAACCCAGGTAGTCGAGCAGAATCAGCCCGGTTTCGCTGAGGTAGGCATCATCCTCGGGCTTGGTCTTGGGCTCTTCCACCGGCGTTGCGTCTTCGTCGACTTTTTTCAGCTCCTTCAATTGCTCCTCACCCTTGGCTTTACGCCGGGTGTTTTCCATCGCCAACTGCTTGCCTTCGATGTCGGCATGCTGCGCGCGGCGGGTGGTTTCGTTGAGACTGACGGTGGTTTCGTGCATCAGTTGTTGCGCCAGCGCCAGGCTGTCACGGGTAAACACGAAGTCTGGAGCCTTGGCGGTGCGGGCCTCGTGGCGGGATTTGAGTTCAGCCAGGAACGGCTTGAACGGATCCACCTCGGGCTTGATCGCCGGGCGGATGCTGTCCCACGGCATGGCGGCGGGCAGGGCGCTTTCGCCAATTTGCTTGGTGTCGACAATGGCCGGGTATTCGATATCCGGCAGCACGCCTTGGTGCTGGGTGCTTTGCCCAGAGACGCGATAGAACTTGGCCAAGGTCAGTTTCAGCTCGCCATGATTGAGTGGCTGAATGGTTTGCACCGTGCCTTTGCCGAAGGTTTGCCCGCCGATAATCAGTGCGCGGTGGTAGTCCTGCATGGCGCCGGCAAAGATTTCCGAGGCCGAGGCCGAAAGCCGATTGACCAACACTGCCAGCGGCCCACTGTAGAAAATGCCGGGGTTTTCATCGGCCAGTACATCGACCCGGCCGTCGCTGTTGCGCACCAGTACGGTGGGGCCTTGGTCGATAAACAGGCCGGTCAGTTCGGTGGCTTCTTGTAACGAGCCGCCGCCGTTATTGCGCAGGTCGAGCACCACGCCGTCGACTTTCTCTTCTTGCAGCTCGGTCAACAGACGCTTCACGTCACGGGTGGTGCTGGTGTACTCGGGGTCACCGGCACGGAAGGCTTTAAAGTCGAGATAAAAGGCCGGCAGTTCAATCACGCCCAGCTTGTAATCGCGGCCTTCGTGCTGCAATTTCAGCACGGATTTTTTCGCCGCTTGCTCTTCCAGTTTCACCGCTTCACGGGTGATGGCCACCACCTTGGTGGTTTGATCGCTCGGCGCGTTGCTGGCGGGAATAACGTCCAGGCGTACGACTGAACCTTTGGGTCCGCGGATCAGCTTGACCACTTCATCGAGGCGCCAGCCGATTACATCGACCATCTCGCCATTGCCCTGGGCGACGCCCACAATCTTGTCCGCCGGAACGATTTGCTTGCTCTTGTCGGCAGGGCCGGCTGGCACCAGGCGCACGACCTTGACGTAGTCGTTGTCGTTTTGCAGCACGGCGCCTATGCCTTCCAGCGACAGGCTCATATTGATATCGAACGCCTCGGCGTTATCCGGCGACAGGTAGCTGGTATGCGGGTCGTAGGTCTCGGCAAAGGCGTTCATATAGGCCTGGAAAATGTCTTCGCCACGGGTTTGCTTGAGCCGCGAGACCTGATTTTTGTAGCGTTTGACCAACAGTTCTTGAATGGCCTTTGGCTCTTTGCCGGCGATCTTCAGGCGCAACACTTCATCTTTCAGGCGCTTGCGCCAGAGCTCATCCAGCTCTGCGCTGTTTTTGGCCCAGGGGGATTTTTCCCGGTCAATCAGCAGGCTTTCATCGACGTTAAAGTCCAGCTTGTCGGTGCCTTGCTCAAGTTGCGCGAGGGCAAAATCCAGGCGTTCTTTGAGACGATCAAGGTGGCGTTTGTAGATGGCAAAGCCTGGATCGAGGTCGCCGCCCTTGAGCAGTTCATCGAACTGGCTGCCCCACTGGTCGAATTCGGCAATGTCGGCGGCGGTGAAATAGCTGCGCGAGGGGTCGAGCAGCTTGAGATAGCCCTGGTAAATCTTGATCGAACGCTCGTCATTCAAGGGTGGCTTGTTGTAATGGTGGCGTTTAAGCAACTCGACCATATTCAAACTGGCGATCACTTGCTCGCGCTCAGGCTGCAGCGTATCCCAACTGTTCTGTGGGCTAACGGCTGCCAGCAGCGGCAACGGCGCTAGACTCAGCAGGAAGGCGAGGGCAGTGCCGGGAAGGAAATGCTTCATGCTGATTCGACTCGAAGGCAAGTGATGACGCATATTAGGTCGTCTTTGGCGGGCTCGGTTCCATTGGCAACCGGCTAAATAATGCAATAAACCCGACAATTGCAGATCGGGTTCAGTTGAAACTAACTATGGAGGCAGCATGCAGGCTTTGCAAGGCGTCGAAGGTGGTGTGCAGTGGGTGCAACGGCCGAATCCTGACTGCGATGTTGGGCAAATTCGGATTCAAGTCGCGGCAGCCGGACTTAATCGGGCCGACCTGCTACAGCGCGCCGGATTGTATCCGCCACCGCCGGGGGCGAGCGACATTATGGGGCTGGAATGTGCCGGAGTCGTCACTGAAGTCGGCGCGGGCAGCGCTTGGCAAGTCGGTGATCGGGTCTGCGCGTTGCTGGCCGGCGGTGGCATGGCGGAAGAAGTGGTGGTGGATGCCGGCCATGCCTTGCCGGTGCCCGATGGTTTGTCCTTGCTGGAAGCGGCCGCCTTGCCTGAGGTATACGCCACGGCCTGGCTGAACCTCTACCAGTTAGCCGGGCTGCGCCCTGGCGAGAAGGTGTTGGTGCATGCCGGCGCCAGTGGCGTGGGTTCGGCGGCTATTCAGCTGTGCAAGGCCTTGGGTAACCCGTGCTGGGTCAGCGTCGGCTCGCCTGAGCGCTTGGCTTATTGCGTCGCCCTCGGCGCTCAAGGCGGTGTGGTGCGTACCGAAGGGCTGGATGCCTTGCGTGATTTTGCCCCTTTCGATGTGATTCTCGATCCGGTTGGCGCCAGCTACGCCCAGAGCAACCTGCAACTGTTGGCGGTGGATGGCCGCTGGGTGCTGATTGGCTTGATGGGCGGGCGCGAGGTGCAGTTTGATCTCGGTATGCTGCTGGTCAAACGGGTGCAATTGCTCGGCTCCACCCTGCGCAACCGCGATGAACTGTTCAAGGCCGATCTGTTGCGCGATTTGCGCCAACACGTGTGGCCGCTGTTCAGCGAGGGTCGGCTCAAGCCGCAGTTGGAGAAAGTCTTTGCCGCCAAGGATGTGGAAGCCGCTTTTGCGGCGCTGGCGAGCAATCAGGTGAATGGCAAGTTGGTCCTGAGTATTAACGATAGTCTGACTTGATCAATGCTCGAAGCTACGATTGGCTTAGTCAATCGTAGCCATGGGTTCAATCAATAAGCTTTAGCGCAACGCCACCTCTATGATCTTTCTCGTCAACTACTTATCCCCACGAGGAAGCACCCATGTCGCTGATCAACACTCAAGTCCAGCCGTTCAAAGCCAACGCTTTCCACAACGGCAAGTTTATCGAAGTCACCGAGCAGAGCCTGCAAGGTCAGTGGTCGGTGCTGATCTTCATGCCGGCTGCCTTCACCTTCAACTGCCCGACTGAAATTGAAGACGCGGCCAACAACTACGCCGAGTTTCAGAAGGCCGGTACCGAGGTGTACATCGTCACCACCGACACCCACTTCTCGCACAAGGTTTGGCACGAGACTTCCCCAGCGGTAGGCAAAGCCAAGTTCCCGCTGATCGGTGACCCGACCCACACCCTGACCAACGCCTTCGGCGTGCATATCCCGGAAGAAGGCCTGGCCCTGCGTGGCACCTTCCTGATCAACCCGCAAGGCGTGATCAAGACCGTGGAAATCCACTCCAACGAAATCGCCCGTGATGTGTCGGAAACCCTGCGCAAGCTGAAAGCTGCCCAGTACACCGCCGCTCACCCAGGTGAAGTGTGCCCAGCCAAGTGGAAAGAAGGTGAAGCCACGCTGGCGCCGTCGTTGGACTTGGTTGGCAAAATCTAAATACGACTCACAAAGTCGTCATGCGCTGCGGGGTCGTCAACCGACTCCGCACTGCCCGAATGCCTGGGCGTGATCCGTCTGGGCATTTTTGTCTCTGAATTTCGTAAAAAGGGGTACTGATCATGTTGGATGCCAATCTTAAAACCCAGTTGAAGGCCTACCTCGAAAAGGTCACCCAGCCGTTCGAGATCGTCGCGTCCCTCGATGACAGCGATAAATCCCGCGAACTGAGTGGCCTGCTGCACGATATCGTCAGTCTGACCGACAAAATTACCCTGCGTGAAGATGGTAGCGATGCGCGCCAGCCGTCCTTCGCGTTGAACCGCCCCAACGGCGCTATTAGCCTGCGTTTCGCCGGCCTGCCGATGGGCCACGAGTTCACCTCGCTGGTACTGGCGCTGCTGCAAGTGGGCGGTCACCCCTCCAAGCTGGCTCAGGATGTGATCTCACAAATTCAGAACCTCGAAGGCGAATTCAACTTCGAGACCTATTTCTCGCTGTCTTGCCAGAATTGCCCGGACGTAGTCCAGGTGCTGAACTTGATGGCCGTGCTGAATCCCAATATCCGTCACGTGGCCATCGACGGCGCGCTGTTCCAAGCCGAAGTCGAGTCACGGCAGATCATGTCGGTGCCGAGCATCTACCTGAACGGCGAACTGTTCGGCCAGGGCCGTATGGAAGTCGAGCAGATTCTCGCCAAGATCGACACCGGCGCCAGTAGCCGTGACGCCGAGAAGCTCAACGCCAAGGCCGCCTTCGACGTACTGGTGATCGGTGGTGGCCCGGCCGGTGCTGCGGCGGCCATCTACGCCGCACGTAAAGGCATTCGCACCGGCGTCGCCGCCGAGCGTTTCGGCGGCCAGGTGCTCGACACCATGGCGATCGAGAACTTTATCTCGGTGCAAGAAACCGAAGGGCCGAAGCTGGCCCGTGCGCTGGAAGAACACGTTAAGCAGTACGACGTCGACATCATGAATCTGCAGCGCGCCAGCGCCTTGATTCCCGCCAGTCATGCCGGTGGCCTGCATGAAGTGAAGTTTGAAAGTGGTGCGACGCTGAAAGCCAAGACCCTGATCCTCTCCACAGGCGCGCGCTGGAGGGAAATGAACGTACCCGGCGAGCAGCAGTACCGTGGCAAAGGTGTGGCTTACTGCCCGCATTGCGATGGCCCGCTGTTCAAGGGCAAGCGGGTGGCGGTGATCGGCGGTGGCAACTCTGGCGTGGAAGCGGCCATCGACTTGGCCGGCATAGTCGCGCACGTCACCCTGATCGAGTTCGATAGCCAGTTGCGTGCCGATGCCGTATTGCAGAACAAGCTCAACAGCCTGAGCAATGTGACCATCATCAAGAGCGCCCTGACCACCGAGGTCAAAGGCGACGGGCAGAAGGTTAATGCCCTGGTGTACCAGGATCGCCACAGCGACGAGCTGCATACTGTGGTGTTGGAGGGCATCTTCGTGCAGATCGGTCTGTTGCCTAACAGCGATTGGCTGAAAGGCGTGGTGGAGCTGACCCCGCGTGGCGAGATCATCGTCGACGCCAAGGGCGGCACCAATATCCCCGGCATCTTCGCCGCCGGCGATGTGACCACAGTGCCCTACAAGCAGATCGTCATCGCCGTCGGTGAAGGCGCCAAGGCGGCGTTGAGCGCCTTCGATCACCTGATCCGCAGCTGATCGATGTTGCATAAAAAACGCCCCGGCAGTTGCCGGGGCGTTTTTGTTTGTCTGCAGAACCGTAGGATGGGTTGAGCTTGCGATACCCATCGAATATCCAACGGCGATCAAACCCATGATGGGTATCGCTGCGCTCCACCACATCCTACGGCCGGCTGCGGGCTAATTCTTCAGTCGGTAACCAGTGCGAAACATCCAGGTCACCATCAGCAGGCAGAGCAGCAGAAAGCCGGCAATCATGCCCAGGCTCATGCCGACATGCACGTCGGCGATGCCGTAGAAGCTCCAGCGAAAGGCGTTGATCAGGTACACCACCGGGTTGAACAGGGTGATGGTCTGCCACAGCGGCGGCAGCATGCTGATGGAGTAAAAACTGCCACCGAGGAAGGCCAGCGGCGTGACGATCAGCGCCGGCACCACCTGCAGCTTCTCCCAGCCATCGGCCCAGATGCCGACGATAAAGCCGAACAGGCTAAAGGTCACTGCCGTCAGCAGCATCAACAGCAGCATCCACAGCGGATGGGCGATCTCGAAGCTGACGAACAGCCGCGCGGTGAGCAAAATTACCAAGCCCAGAATCACCGACTTGGTGGCCGCCGCGCCGACGTAGCCGACGACTATTTCTAGCGGCGAAATCGGCGCCGACAGCACCTCGTAGATAGTCCCGGAGTAGCGCGGCATATAGATGCCGAAGGCGGCGTTGGAGATGCTCTCGGTGAGCATCGCCAGCATGATCAGCCCCGGCACGATAAAGGCGCCGTAACTGATGCCCTGCACTTCGGTCATGCTCGAACCGATGGCCGAGCCGAACACCACAAAATACAGCGAGGTGGAAATCACCGGGGTGGCGATGCTCTGCAGCAGGGTGCGCCAGGTGCGGGCCAGCTCGAACAAATAGATGGCGCGAATCGCATGGAGGTTCACGGGCGGCTCCTGAGCGGGTTGACGAAGATATCTTCCGGGGAGCTTTCGCTGGGGTTGCCGGCCAAATCGCGCGGCAATTCGTCGAACAGATAAATAGCGCGGATCGCATGGATATTCACGGGCGGCTCCTGAGCAGGTTGACGAAGATATCTTCCAGGGAGCTTTCGCTGGACTTCAAATCCTTGAATTCGATGCCGTTCGCGGCCAAATCGCCCAGCAGTTCGGCAATCCCGGTCTGCTCGCGCTGGCCGTCGAAGTTGAACACCAACTCATGGCCATCATCGGCCAACTCCAGGGCGTAAGGCGCCAGGGCGACGGGAATCAAACTCAGCGGCTGCTTGAGTTGCAACGTCAGCTGCTTCTTGCCGAGGCGCTGCATCAGCACCTGTTTGTCTTCGACCAGAATGATCTCGCCCTTGCTGATCACCCCGATGCGGTCGGCCATTTCTTCGGCCTCCTCGATGTAGTGGGTGGTGAGGATGATGGTCACTCCGCGCTCGCGCAGGCGCCGCACCATGGCCCACATGTCGCGGCGCAATTCGACGTCGACGCCGGCGGTGGGCTCATCCAAAAACAACACCGAAGGCTCATGGGACAACGCCTTGGCGATCATCACCCGGCGCTTCATGCCGCCGGACAATTCAAAAATCTTCGCGTCTTTTTTGTCCCACAGCGACAGGTCGCGCAGCACCTGCTCCAGGTAGGCCGGGTTGGGCGCCTTGCCGAACAGGCCGCGGCTGAACTTAAGGGTGGCCCAGACGGTTTCGAACACATCGTTGAACAGCTCTTGCGGCACCAGGCCGATCTGCCCACGGGAGGCGCGGTAGTCGCGCACTATGTCGTAGCCGCCAACCTGCACGGTGCCGCTGCCGGGATTGACGATGCCGCAGACGATGCTGATCAGGGTGGTCTTGCCGGCGCCATTGGGACCGAGCAGGGCAAAGATCTCGCCTTTGCGGATATCCAGATTGATATTGCGCAAGGCCGGGTGGCCGCTGGCGTAGGTTTTACTCAGCTGTTGAATCGAAATAACCGGGGCCACGGGCGCTCCAGAGGATGATGGAGGGGATGGGGCAGAGTAACAGTTTGCCTGCGGGCGGGGAGTGGGGCGCGTGGGTTGCGGGGCGAAAGCCGGCGCTAAAACTGGGTCGATCCAGCCGCCCTAGGCAGCTGGATCGGCGCGCATTAATTGCTGCGCGGGCTGGAGTAGGCGCGGATATCGCCGAACGGCGAGCTGCTCATGTCGACCTTGACCAGCATCAGCGGCGAGTTATTGATCCACGCATCATCAATCACTATGGTGCGGCCTACGTCATCGTTATCGGCGGCCACCAGCAGGTAGTAGGTGCCATTTTCGGCAGCTTCGCCATCCCAGCTCAGGGTGATCTGGCCGAGCACCGTCGACACGCGCGAAGGCTTCTTGGCGATCACTGCGCCGTTGGCATCCAGTAGCAGCGCCCGGGGTTTAACCGCCAGTTTGTTAAAGCCCATGCAGGGGCTGTGGCAGATCGAGTTGACGTTAAGGGTGTAACGCTCGCCTTTTTTCAACTCGAGGGAGAACATCCGGTAATTGGAAATCGAGCTGCCAAAAGACATCCGAGGCTCGTTGGCGCTGATCGGCCAGTTTGGCGTCAGCAGGCCGGTATTCACCGGCAGCGGGATCGCCTGGGTATTGTGGATGGCTTCCAGTGTATTGCTGGCGACCGGGCTACTGCCGGTGCGGACCAACTGCTCGTACAACGATTGCTGGTTAGCCGCGCAGGCGCCCAGCAGCAAGCAGGCGGCCAAGATAATGAACTTATGCAAGGTGAAACTCCTGAGTGACAACGTCCCTGTGTGCGTCAGGCTTGGCAGCCTGGCGATGAGCAATTCTAACTGGTTAGCGACTGGGCGAGGGTGATCAATAGCTCAGCTCGCTGGTTTTTGCTGTTGCTTGGCGTGTTCCAGGGCTCTTGGCGCACGCCCAAGCACTGCCCGCTAGTCGCAAGCACAGGGCGATCAGCCGCCACGCCGCCGGTCTGGGGCGGCGTGTTGCAACACGCTGGCGCGCAATCTGGGTGCCGGTTAGAGGCCGCCCAGGGTGCGTTTCAGTTGATGCAGCTTCTGTTGCGAGGTGAGCAGCCACTCGGGCACTGCTTTGCCGGTCCCGGCCATTTGCAAGTTTGGATGGCGACTCAGCACGTGGCCCAGCTGTGCTTCTTGGGTTGCTTTTACATCGACGAAGAACAGGTGTTTGCCCTCGTGCAAGCTCTGCTCAAATTGGCGAAACGACTGGTTGGACTTTTGGATTCCCAGCAGGCCGCCTTCCCAGGTGGCAAAGCCCATCAGCACGACGGCTAAAAAGATAAAGGGCAGCCAGCCGGTGGTGGTTTCGGTCAGCCCGAAGGCGTAGGACAGGCACAAGACCACCAACGCCAAGACGAAGCCGATCATCACCCCGGCGCCTCCCGAGCGAATCAGGTCTTGCTTCATCACCGAAGGCACATCATGCAGGTGGTGCTGGGCGACCTCGGCATCGTTTTCACTGAGTACATGAATCTGCTCGGTGCTGATGCCGCTGGCTTCCAGTTCCTTCTCAACGCTTTCCAGCTCGTCCAGGTTGTCACTTATGTAGTAGTGCCGGTTCATGGCACACCTCCCATCGGTTAGCCGCGGAGCCCCCGCCCCCGTGGGTGAGATCCCTGACAGCTCGCGGTGAAGACACCGCAATCGGCAGGACCGTGACCCGCCATGGGTCTGGCTTAAGTTTAGCACTGGCACCCAATTTGGCTGCGCCCTTCATCTGCTGACGGCCACTGTATCCAGCCCAGGCGTGTAGAACCCAGTAAAAGCTGCGGCGAATCGGTTAGGGGCGCAGCTCGGCCTGCCTTTTTTTGCTTAAGGCCGTGAAGGCCTGCTGGTAGGATCCGTGGATCAGCTCCTTGAGGTAATCGGGGTCTACCGAGGCCAGGTTGACGATGCTGATCCAATGAAAACGGTGCATATACCTGGCCGGTTTTATACCGGCTTGATCGGTGAGTTCGATAAAGCGTGTTGGGCTTACCCGCAGGCTAAAACGCCATTGTTCCGGTTCGCTGGTTTTGAAGTAAGCAAAGCGTTTTTCATCCAACTGGAACTGCAAAATATTGGCCGGCGGGCCAAAATTTGTCTCGCTGGCGCCGGGCAGCAATCGGCAATAATTAATGCATTCTTGGGTATTCATTGGTGTACTGCTCGCAGGTTAAAGATTCACGTTGGGCTGTTTTCCGTCTGACTTGGCGGCCAGTGGTCATGGCGCTCGCGGCGCTCTTGCCGGTAGTTGCTGACCTCTAGGCGGATGCCGTCGGGGTCGCAAAAATGCGTGGCGCAGTAGTCGGGCGCGTATTGTGGATACAGCTGTGCGGGGCTGGCGGCAATGCCGGCGCCGCGCAATTGCTCGGCCACGGCATGCACATCGGCGATCGACTCGACCCGCAAGCAAAAGTGCTGCAGCCCTGGCGCGTATGGGTCGTGGTTGCCAGCGCTGGTGGCCGGGCGCAGCACAAAGCCGAAGTGCCGGTTGAAATACTGAATATGCGCAGCCCCGGCGAGGCTGAAGCGGCTTTTGCGAAAGCCCAAGGTATTGATCAGCAGCTGATCATAAAAAGCCTCGGAAAGCGGCAGGTCGCTAACGCTGATGTACAGATGATCTATGCCAGTCACTTCAACCACTGTGGAACTCCTTTTAGGCATGGCTGCCGCTGGCGATTGCCGCGCGCCAAGCGATCCTAGCACTCGTGTGGCGCCTGCGCCGGTACTGCACCAGAACGCTGCGGAGCGCCAGGCAAGCCGGCTCGGCGGCCGCTTGCGTCGGTTGACCCATATCAGTGAAGAGTGTTTCGGATTGCAACAAAAGGCTTAAGACATTAGCCAGCGTGCGCAAGGATGGCGTAGGCTGAAGTTGTCGCACCAAATACGCGACGCTATTCGCGAACAGAAGAAGGAAAGCTTATGCAAATCCAAGTTCATAGCGATAACCACATCGAAGGCAGTGCCCGGCTTACAGAGTGGGTCAGTGAAACAGTTACCAGTAAGCTTGATCGCTTCGAAGAGGATCTGACCCGGGTGATCGTGCACCTTAGTGACGAGAACGGTATCAAAGCTGGCAGCCACGACAAGCGTTGCCAAATCGAGGCGCGGCCTAAAGGGCAGCAGCCGATTTCGGTTACCCACAAAGCCGAGTTATTGGAGTTTGCAGTAGAAGGGGCGATTGAAAAACTCAATCACGCCTTGAGTCATCAGTTCGGCAAGCTGCGTAACAAACGTGCGCAGGCCCCGCTGCTTGAGGGGGAGGTTGCGTCCGTTGAGGTACAGGACGCCCTGTTAGAGGAAGATTTCCTCGCTGACGAGCAAGTGCGTAGCGCATAACACCGCGCCCAAAAAAAGCCGCAGGAGGGAAGACCCCGCTGCGGCTTTTTTGTGCGCCGGATTTAACCTGCGTCAGCTGATTGGCAAGTGCTCACGCAGTGCGTGGCGCGGGCACATCAGTCTTGGCGGCTGGTAACTTCCAGCAGGTGAAAACCGAATTGGGTTTTCACTGGGCCTTGCACCACGTTGATCGGCGCGCTGAACACCACCGTGTCGAATTCTTTAACCATCTGGCCTGGGCCGAACGAGCCGAGGCTGCCGCCGTCACGGCTGGATGGGCAGGTGGAGTTGTCTTTAGCCACTTGGGCGAAATCAGCACCGCCTTCGATAGCGGCTTTCAGTTCGTTGCACTTAGCTTCGCTGGCAACCAGGATGTGACGGGCAGTGGCTTTGGCCATGGGGGTGACTCCTTTTAAATAAGGCGTAAAGCCTACCGGAATTGCTCGGCTATTTAAACGCCAGGTCGTCACTGGGACGTGACGCGCAGGTAGGCTTGGCGGGTTTGTTGGAATGCTAGATTGGGATTGACGCGGGTAGCGCGCCAATCCCGCCGTGTTTATTTTAGTCGCGCGGCAATGCTGGGGTGCGTGGCGGGATCAAGCGCTTCGTCCCGGTCGCTTCAAACGCCGCCGCCAAACGCAGCAGAGCCGAGTCGTCGTAGGCGCGGCCGGCAAACGTCAGGCCAACGGGCATGCCGATGTCCGCCATAACGCCCATCGGCACGGTAACCGTTGGGACCCCCAAATGGCGGATGGCCAAATTACCGTTGGCGACCCAGATACCGTTACTCCAGGCGATATCCGCCGCCGCCGAATCCACATCGGCATTGGCCGGCCCTACGTCGGCTACCGTCGGGAAGATCACCGCGTCCAGTCTGAGCCGGTCCATCCAGTCCTCGAGATCGATTTTGCGCGTCTGCTCAAGCCCGCGCAGTCCGTCAGCCAGCGTGCTGATCTGGTCCCATGGGGTAATGCCGCGTTCGGCCATCCGCACATACTCATCCATGCCCGCGACGAGGTCGCCCTCTCGGTTGGCTATGGTCCCCGGGTCGTGGGGAAAAATCAGCGGCCCATCGACATCGACCAGACGGTTCAACTTAGGATCGCCGTTGGCCTGCAGGAAATCATCGAAGGCCCAGGCGCTCAGGTCCCACAGTTCATGGTGGAGGAATTCTTTGCTAACCAAACCGCGGGTAAACACCGTCGGCGCGCCGGGACGATCACCCTCGCAATTCGACACCAGCGGGAAATCCACCTCGATAACGTCGGCATCGGCCGCTTCAAGCGCCTGCCGGGCCTGTTGCCAGAGACCGATCACCGAGGGGCGGGTGTGAATGCGCTGCCCGGTCGGGCCGCCGATGCCAGGCGCTTCGCTGGTGCCCGCTTCGGGGTCGGCGTTGATGTACATGCGCGGCACGCCGAAGCGCTTGCCCGCCAGTGCCGCAGGCTTTGCCGCGAGTTCCAGGTAGGAGGCGGGCCGCAACGAGGCAACGCTTGGCATCGGCACCCAGGGTTGTAGCCGCCACAAATCGCCGCGAGTGTCGGGATCTTCCGCCACCACCACGTCGAGTACTTCGAGCAGATCCGCCATGGTGCGGGCATAAGGCACCACCACATCCATGGTCGGCGTTAACGGCCAGTTGCCGCGCACCGAGATCACCCCGCGCGACGGCGTGTAGGCGCAGAGGCCGTTGTTCGAGGCCGGCCCGCGTCCGCTCGACCAGGTTTCTTCCGCCAGGCCGAAGGCTGCAAAACTGGCCGCGGTTGCCGTGCCCGCACCGTTGGATGAGCCCGAGGCGAAGGGCGCAGTGAGATAGGCCGCGTTGTACGGGCTCTCCGCACGGCCATAGACGCCGCGCTGCATGCCGCCGTTGGCCATCGGCGGCATATTGGTCTTGCCCAGGCAGATGGCCCCCGCGCCGCGCAGCCGTTCGATGGTGAAGGCATCGCGATAAGCCAGCAAATCTTTGAATGCCGGGCTGCCGGAGGCCGCAGTCAGGCCCTTAACCAGGTAACTGTCTTTGGCCGTGTAGGGGATGCCATCCAGTGGGCCGAGGGTTTCGCCGCGCGCGCGACGGGCGTCGGACGCCTGCGCCTCGTTGAGCGCCTCGGGATTGCTCACCACGAGCGCGTTGAGGGCGGTGGCGGTGTCGGCGCCGTTATAGGCAGCGATGCGGGCGAGATAGGCCTGCACCAGTTCAACCGCTGTGGTGCGACCGGCCTGCAGCGCAGCGCGCAGTTCGGCAATGGAAACCTCGGTTACCTCGATCATGCTGTCACCGCTGGCTGTTGTTGCAAGCTGGGCTCAGGGACGGCATTGCGCTGAAAATGGCTGCTCATATCGATCCTCGTTGTGCTCTGTGATGAAGCGCCCTTGGCTTCGCCGCTGCATCTGAAATTAGCAGATGAGCTGCATTTATACAGTGCTGGCGGTGGTCAGGGCTTGCTCTTTGATGACTTTATAGCGGATAAATATCTGTAAATATAGAGCATTAACAACATCTGGTAGAGTTTTGTGAATATTTTGCAGATAAATATCTGCAATTATTTTGATGCTAGCGACCAGCAAATACAGCGCTAGATCGGCGGAAAATACCCGCACATTCAAATCCAGGAGGGCGATTGCTGTTGCTGCAGCCGCTCCGAGGCCCGCACGGTGGGCGACTCGGGCTAATCCGCGGTCAAGGGATCAAGGGGCGGTATGCGTTGTCCAAGATTAGGCGTGATGGGTGTGAGACCGCCCGGGCGTCCACTTCAGGAGGTTTCAGCATGAATACCTTAAACATTGAAGGCTGGTGCAAAACCGGCGCCGACGAACAATCCACCCCCATGGGTTTTATCAATTTTCACGTCAGTGAAGCCGATCATTTGCGTCTAGAGCAGGCTGAAGTGCAGTTGCAGACGGCTGAGACGCCGGAGGTCATGGTCGCTGCCGATATGAGCACTCTGGATTTGATCACTCCGCAGGAATGTGGCCCTTTAACCGATTGCCAGTACCGGGTGTTTTTGAGCTCAGTCTCAACCGAGCCGCGCGGCCAATTTCATTTGGTCGGCCATCGGGCCAGCGACGGCAGTTTGGTTTATACCAATGCGGTGATGGTTGATCAGCTGGGTTAGTTATCCCGGATTATTGCTCGATATATAGCCCGCGTTGTGAGCCACATGGGTGTGGGAAATGCGCCAAGCCGTAAGGAACGGCTGCTGTCTGCGCGGATATACACACCGTACTCGTCGCAGGCAGTACAGCATCTACTCGTCGGCGCGCCACATGGCGGACTGTTCGCTGCGCTCCTGAGTCTGTACGCCCCTCCACGGTTTTGTCTTCAACACCTGAGTCATCGGCGTTAACCCGCGGGCGCCATTGCGGCGCCCGGGTTGCTGCGATCAAAAGCGATAGCTGGCGGTTTGGATCTTTCCGTAGGTAAGGCTGCACACCGGTTCAAAACTATCGCTGCCGGGCAGGCGCACCAGCAGTGGGTCCTGGGTTTGCGCCGGGTCGTAGGCCACCTGCTTGAGGTCGGTCTTCTTGTATTTGAAGGTGCCGGTGGTTTCCACCTCGGTCAGCAGGCGAATAAACAGCGGCGCGGCATAGGCGGGCATCTCCTGATCCAGATACTGCGCCAAGGCCTGCGGGTCTAGTTGTGCGCCGGCGCTCAGGCGCAGCGCGGCCATGCCGCAGCGGCCGTTGGTTTCCGGGATTTCCACGCCATAGACCACCGCATCCTCAACGCCTGGGAAGGCGCCCAGCAGGCTTTCGACTTCGGTGGTGGAGACGTTCTCGCCCTTCCAACGGAAGGTATCGCCCAGGCGGTCGACAAACTGCGCGTGCTTGCAGCCGATATTGCGCATTAGGTCGCCGGTGTTGTACCAGGCGTCGCCTTTCTTGAACACGTTACGCAGGATCGCCGCCTCGCTCTTGGCAGGATCCGTGTAGCCATCGAAGGGCCATTTCTTGCTGATTTCGCTGATCAATAAACCGGGTTGGCCTTGGCTGGTTTTTTCTAAAAAGCCCTTGGCATTGCGCACCGGCCGGTCGTTGTCCAGGTCGTAGCCGACTATGGCAAAAGTCGCCGGTGAGTAGCCGACGGTGTTGTCAAAATTGAACACATTGGTGAAGCCGATATTGCCCTCGCTGGAGGCGTAAAACTCGGTAATACGCTGCACCTCGAAGCGGGTTTTGAACTCGTTCCAGATCGAGGGGCGCAAGCCGTTGCCGATCATGCAGGTCAGGCTGTTATTTTTTTCCTCGGGGCATACCGGTTGATTGAGCAGGTAACGGCACAGTTCGCCGATATAGCCAAAACAGGTGGCGTTGTAATAGGCCACGTCCTTCCAAAAGGCGCTGGCGGAGAACTTGCGCCGCACCGCCAGGGCCGCGCCGCCGGCCAGTGCCGAGCCCCAGCTAACGGTCACGGCGTTGCTGTGATAAAGCGGCAGGGTCAGGTACAGCACGTCGGTGTTCTGCAGCGCCAGGCCGGCATGGCCGAAACCGCCATAGGCCTTGATCCACTTGCCGTGGCTGGTGATCGAGGCCTTGGGCATGCCGGTGGTGCCGGAGGTGTAGATGTAGAAACAGGGGTCTTTGAGCCTGACCTGCTGGCTGTCCGGCAGATTGACCTCGCTTTGGCCGACCGTGCGTTGGGCCAGATTAACCCAGCCACTCGGCGCGCTACCGGCGTCTTGCAGGGTGTCGCGGTCGGCCAGCCAGTAGCAGGGCCGCTCGGCGCCCTGTACGTCGCCGCGAACCTCGGTAAAGGCTTCGACCAGCTCCTCGCCAATCGCAAAAAAGGCCGGCTTGGCCAGATTCAGGCTGTGGGTCAGCACCTTGCCGCGCTGGGTGGTGTTGAGCAGCGCGCCGACCGCGCCGAGCTTGGCCAGCGCCGCCAGCAGTGCCAGTTGCTCCAGGCGGTTTTCCAACATCACCGCCACTACAGAGCCGTGCTTGACGCCATCGGCCTTGAGGGCCCAAGCGAGGCGATTGGCCCAGGCATTGAACTGGCGATAGTTGAGGTTGCGGGTTTCATCCATCACCGCCGGGCGCTCCGGATGCAATTGGCTGGTGCGCTCCAGCGCCCAAGCCAGGGACAGGGTTTTTTCGCGGTTACGAATGCCAGCGTAATACAAGCCGCGCAACATCCGTGGCACACGGCTGAAGTTGACGGGCAGACGGGCTAGAAAACGGGCAGGGGAAATCAGATCGGCTTGGGTCATGGCTCTCGCGCTTGTGGTTATTGTTCGGGGAAACAGGCAGTGTGAAAACGTAGCGAGCGAAGGTTAGGCAAGGCAAAAACAGGCGAGGACGCGGAGTTTACGAGTTGTAAATGAGCAGTACTCGTTGCACTCGCCCTCCGGGCCGCGCTACAGCGCGTTAGCGCCAAGGCGCTTTCCGAGCCTGTTTTTAACGCTGCATAACCGAGCGCAGTAGTTTTCACGCTGCCTGAAAATGCGCCAGTGGCGAATTTAGAACAAAAGCCGCTGCCGGGGCTATGACCTTGTTGCAGGCGGCCGTGGGCAAATGGGCAAATTCTGCGTTGAATCGCGGGGGTAAAGTTGTAGTGCCTGGGTCATTTGGACGGCGATAAAAGGTCAGGCTAATTGCGCCTTTTGCCCGCCGAGAGGTTTTCATAAATGCCTATCTGTGTTAAAAAAAACAAACACTTTACCTTGTCATTCACTGCTTCAGGAAACCTGCATGCCACTGCGTATTTGCATCCTTGAGACCGATAATATTCACCCCGATTTGGTTGGCCAATTTCAGGGTTATGGTCGGATGTTTCAGCGTTTATTCGCCCGTCAGCCGATCGCGGCCGAGTTTGAGGTGTTCAATGTAGTTGCCGGCCAATACCCGGACGATCAACAGCACTACGACGCTTATCTGATCACCGGCAGCAAGGCCGACTCCTTCGGCAGCGATCCCTGGATTGCAACCCTGCGGGTGTTTTTGCTGAAGCGTTATCAACTGGGCGACAAGCTGATGGGTGTGTGTTTTGGTCATCAGTTACTGGCCTTGTTGTTGGGTGGTAAAACCGAACGGGCCATTCAGGGCTGGGGCGTTGGCGTGCACCACTATGAAATCAGTGAGCAGCCGGCCTGGATGCAGCCGAGCACCGAGCGTTTGGCCATGCTGATCAGCCACCAAGATCAGGTCACCGTGGCCCCGGATAACGCCACCATTCTGGCCAGCAGCGAGTTCTGCCCGATTGGCGCTTATTGCATTGGCGATCAGGTGTTGTGCTTCCAGGGTCACCCGGAGTTTGACCACGATTACTCGCGCTCGGTGCTGGAAATCCGCCAGGATATGTACGGCCAGCAGGTGTACAAGCGCGGTCTCACCAGCCTGCAGCATGAGCAGCAAGGCCAGATGGTGGCCGAGTGGATGATGCGTTTTGTCGAGCAGGGCAAGCGTTAAGCTTTGTCCCAGTTACCTGTTGCACACAGCTTTTGTGGGTTAGTGGCGCAGGACAAGGTTTGAAAACCCACTGTTCAATGTGTGCGCCACGTAACCCACCATGGCGCTCGACCGGCAAACCGCATGGTGGGTTACGCGGCGCCCGGCTTGCGCGGTGATGCAAGCAACCACCGTCCGCGCCGCTAACCCACCCTACGCATTGCCCTCAAATTGGTCGGTAACTACAGCCAGCCCAGACGTTTGAAGTTGGCGAATAACGTGCAGCAGCCCACGCCGATAACGCCCAGTACGCCGAAGTAGCCGTAGTGCCAGGTCAGCTCCGGCATATTCTGAAAGTTCATCCCGTAGATGCCGGCAACCGCCGTTGGGAAGGCCAGAATGGCCGCCCAGGCGGCGAATTTGCGTTGCACCACGCTCTGTCGTGATGACTCGAGCAGCAAGCCGATTTCGATGGTTTGGCTGGCGATGTCGCGCAGTACGGTCAAGTCTTCCAGCAGGCGGTTGACGTGAATCGCCACGTCGCGAAAGTACGGCCGCATATGTTTGTCGATAAAGGGAAACGACAGGCTTTGCAGCTCTTGGCAGACCTCTGCCAGCGGGGCGACGTGGCGGTGCAGGCGCAGCAAGTCGCGGCGCAGGCCGTGGATACGCTCGATGTCGCCCTGGTTAAGGGATTGGCCGAGGACGTTTTGTTCCAGTTTGTCTATCTCACTGTGAATCAGCTCGGTGACCGGCCGATAGGTTTCCACCACGAAGTTGAGCAGCGCGTAGAGCACAAAGTCTTCGCCGTTGGCCAGCAGCAGCGGCTTGGCTTCACAGCTTTGGCGCACGTGGGAGTAGGGCGATGAGTCGCCGTAACGGGCGCTGATGATGTAGCCGGTGCCGGCAAAAATGTGGGTTTCGATAAACTCCAGTTTGCCGTCGACCCGCAGTGGCGCGTAGAGCACCATAAACAGCGCATCGCCAAAGGTTTCCAGTTTCGGCCGGCTGTGCTGCCCCAGAGCGTCGCTGATGGCCAGGTCATGCAGGTTAAATTGCCGCTGCAGGCTGGCCAGCTCTTCGCTGTTGGGCTGCTGCAGACCAATCCAGACAAAGTGCTCGGGCTTGGCGGCCCACGCGGCGCCTTCATCCAAGTTAATGTCGGCGACCTTTTTACCTTCGGCGTAAACCGCTGCAGCTACTACTCGTCCCATCTGCGTATCCAATCCTTGCTGGTGAAAATCAGTCGGTGCAAAAACTCAGCTTAACCCATCGCAGACCAGGTTTTTCACGGCAATAAGCAAGCAGCCCGGCGTCTGAGCCGGTAGCCTTGCTGCTTTTTAGGGGGAGCCTGCATGTCGTTGGCGATTGTTTTACAGGCCGGGCTTTGGGCTTGGCTGGCCGCCAGCAGCTTGTTGGTGGGGGCTTTGATTGGTTTTTACTGGAGTCTGCCACGCAAGGTGGTGGCCACCGTCATGGCCTATGGCAGTGGCGTGCTGATTGCCGCGCTGTGTTTTGAGCAGATCCCCGAAGCCCAGCGCCTCGGCGGTATTTGGCCGACCTTGGGCGGTTTGCTGGCCGGTGGGGTGGTTTTTGTCGCGGCCAATGAATGGCTTGAGCACCAGGAGCGTAAGCATCGCAGCAAGTCGTCGGGCAAGGCGCCAGTGGTGGGTTTGCTGATTGCCGCCGGGGCATTTCTGGATGGTATTCCAGAATCCTTGGGCCTGGGTCTGGGCTTGCTCGGTGGCGGCAATGTCAGCTTGGTGATGATGATTGCGATCCTGCTGGCCAACTTGCCGGAAGGTTTGGCCAGCGCCGCCGGGCTTAAGGCCGAGGGTCGCAGCGCCGCCTATGTGTTCAGCGTTTGGGGGGTGATTGTGCTGCTCTCCGGGGTGGCGGCCATGCTCGGGCCGTTGTTGATGGCCGATCTGTCACCGCTGTGGTTGTCGTTTGCGCTGGGTTTCTCGGCCGGTGCGGTGCTGTGCATGCTGGTCGATACGCTGATTCCCGAAGCCTTTGCCGAGACCCATGCCTTCACTGGGTTAATCACCCTGGCCGGTTTTATGACCGCTTTTGCCGTGAGCAATTTGCTTTAAAACTGCGCCGCCTATAGGTCGGCAGCCCCGCTCAAGCGGTACAATGCGCGCGTTTTGATTAGCCAGAGAAGCCGCCATGTCCTGCCAGAGTCCCATCATCGTCGCCCTCGATTTCCCCACCGCTGACGCTGCCTTGGCGTTGGCGGCTCAGCTCGACCCACGCCAGTGCCGGCTCAAAGTCGGCAAAGAACTGTTCACCCGCTGCGGGCCGTCGATAGTCGAGGCCTTGCAGGCGCAGGGTTTTGAAGTGTTTCTCGATTTGAAATTCCATGACATTCCCAACACCACCGCCATGGCGGTAAAAGCGGCGGCCGAGTTGGGCGTATGGATGGTCAATGTGCACTGCAGCGGTGGCCTGCGGATGATGGCCGCCTGTCGCGAAACCCTGGAGCAACTCAGCGGGCCCAAACCCTTGCTGATCGGCGTGACCGTGCTGACCAGCATGGAGCGTGAGGACCTGGCCGGTATTGGTCTGGATATCGAGCCGCAGGCGCAGGTGCTGCGTCTGGCCGGTTTGGCTCAGCAGGCCGGTTTGGATGGTTTGGTCTGCTCGGCCCAGGAGGCCAGCGCCCTGAAAGCCGCGCATCCGCAGTTGCAGTTGGTGACGCCGGGGATTCGTCCGGCCGGCAGTGCCCAGGATGATCAGCGGCGGATTCTGACCCCGGCGCAGGCCTTGCAGGCAGGCTCCGATTACCTGGTCATAGGTCGGCCGATCAGCCAAGCCGCCAACCCGCAGCAAGCCTTGGCGGCAGTGCTGGCAGAGTTGGGTTAAACGCAGAAGTTCAAGCGTAGGGTGGGTTAGCCGCGTAGCGGCGTAACCCACCATTGTTGGCGCCCGCCGGTTTATTCGACCTTCAACACCAGCTTGCCGAAGTTCTCGCCGCTGAACAGTTTCAGCAGGGTTTCTGGGAAGGTTTCCAGGCCGACCACTATGTCTTCGCGACTCTTGATCTTGCCGCTGGCCAGCCAGCCGCCCATCTCTGCGGCGGCCTCGGCAAAGCGCGGGGCGTAGGTCATCACCACCATGCCTTCCATGCGGGCGCTGTTGACCAGCAAGTTTAGGTAGTTGGCCGGGCCTTTAACCGCTTGTTTGTTGTTGTACTGGCTGATGGCGCCGCAGATGATCACCCGCGCCTTGAAGGCCAGGCGGGTCAGCACCGCATCGAGAATGTCGCCACCGACGTTGTCGAAATACACATCCACGCCTTTCGGGCATTCACGCTTGAGGCCGGCGACCACGTCTTCGTTTTTGTAGTCGATCACACCGTCAAAACCCAGTTCGTCGATCAGCGATTTGCACTTCTCGGCGCCGCCGGCAATGCCAATCACCCGGCAGCCTTTGAGCTTGGCGATTTGCCCGGCAATGCTGCCGACCGCACCGGCCGCGCCGGAGATCACCACGGTTTCGCCCGCTTTCGGCTGGCCGACATCGAGCAGCGCGAAGTAGGCGGTCATGCCGGTCATGCCGAGCGCCGACAGGTACAGCGGCAACGGCGCACGGCTTGGATCGATCTTATAGAAGCCCTTGGGTTCGCCGAGAAAGTAATCCTGCACGCCGAGTGCGCCATTAACGTAGTCACCCACGGCAAAGCCCGGATTTTGCGAGGCGATTACCTTGCCGACGCCGAGGGCGCGCATCACTTCACCCAAACCGACTGGCGGGATATAGGACTTGGCGTCGTTCATCCAGCCGCGCATGGCCGGGTCCAGCGACAGGTATTCATTTTTGACCAGAATTTGCCCCGGCCCCGGTTCGCCGAGAACGGTTTCGACATAGCTGAAGGTTTCCCGGCTGGGTAGGCCTTGCGGGCGTTGGGCGAGTAAGAATTGACGGTTGTGATGGACACTCATGGCAGGCACTCATGGCTGGTAACGCTGATGGGTAGCCTTCTTTGATAGCCCCGAATCGGCCTGCGGGCAAGTTTTGCCGCGTCGCGAAATACCGCGAGATCTATTTAACTGATAAAGCTTGAGCGGCTGGCTAAGCGTGATCATTGCACGCTCGCGTTGAAGTCCGGTCCGCTACATGGGCCCTGCAGGCAGCCGGCTTCGATCCAGCCGATGGTCACGTTCAGTGGGTTATGCACCGCCAATATGTCGCTGTTTTTGTCCATGCGGACCAGCAGCCATTGCACGCCTTGGGCGTCCTGATACTGCTGCAACTGCTGCAGGCTTGCGCCGGGCAGGTAGCGGCGGCTGATATTGCCGAACATGGCCGTGCCGAAGTTATCACTCCAGCCTTGGTTGTACGCGTCTTGACGCTCTGGCGAGGTACGTAAGGTGACGCCGCCCTTGGCGGCTAATTGACCGCTGACGGGGGTTGTTAGGTCCGGCAGTTGCAGGCTCACCGGTACCTGGTCGCGAGCCTGTGGGGGCTTGCGCTCACCCATGGCGTAGCTCTCTATGGGGTCGCCGCAACAACCAGCCCGATAGTCGACAAACTGTGCTTTCGGTTGCAGCTGAATAAATAGCAATTCACTCGGACTGCGGCTCACTTGCCCGGAGAACCAGCCATTTGCTGCGCCGTACCAAATCAGGCTCAGGGCGCCTTCACGGCATTGCGCGGTGCCGCTGTAGAGCAGGTCAGGTGCGCCATCGGCATTCAGGTCGGCTTGGTAAAAGTGTTCAGTGGAGTTTTGCTCGTACAGCGCGCGGGTGATGAAGGAGCAATCCGGCGACTCCTCGGGTGAGTCTGCCGGCAGCTGCTCCAGATAATGCTTGCGCAGCAACCATTTGATCTCGTCGAAGCGTGCCTGGCTGGGCGCCGGTAGCTTGGCAACCGGCAGCCAGTGCGCCGCCTGTGGATATAACACTAGGGCCAATTGCGCGGGGTCGGCCGCCCGGCAGTTAAGGCTGCAGAGTAATAACACCAAGGTGCAAAGCAGACGTGGCATGGCGATCATCCGTGAGGGCGCGAGAGGCCAGCACCTTAGGCGCAAATCTGCCGCCGGACAATGCTTGGCGCGGCTGTTCTGGTGGGCGTTGCCGCCGCTGCGGCTCGCTACGCTTGGCTTATCAGCGTTTTGCATAGGCTGCCAACCGGGGGTTTGATAGTGCTGCCTCGCTGCTTGCGCACTGGCTAGACTGCTGGCGGTTAATCACTCCCGCAGAGGACAGTTAAATGAGCATGAGTTTCTCCGGCCAGGTTGCTCTGGTCACCGGCGCCGCTGCCGGTATTGGTCGCGCCACCGCCCAGGCTTTTGCTGCCGAGGGGCTGAATGTAGTGGTTGCGGATGTTGACGCCGCAGGCGGCGAGGGCACGGCCGAGTTGATCCGTCAGGCCGGTGGTGAGGCCACGTTCGTGCGTTGCGATGTCACTAAAGACGCCGATGTGCAGGCGCTGATGGCCGCGACAGTGGCGGCTTACGGGCGGCTGGATTACGCCTTTAACAATGCCGGCATCGAGATCGAAAAGGGCAAGCTCAACGAAGGCACTGAGGCCGAGTTCGACGCCATCATGGGCGTCAACGTCAAGGGTGTCTGGCTGTGCATGAAGTACCAGTTGCCGTTGCTGCTGGCCCAGGGTGGCGGCGCTATCGTCAATACCGCCTCGATCGCAGGCTTAGGCGCCGCGCCGAAGATGAGCATCTACAGCGCCTCCAAACACGCGGTGATCGGCCTGACCAAGTCGGCGGCCATCGAGTTTGCCAAGAAGAAGATTCGCGTCAACGCCATCTGCCCGGCCGTGATAGACACCGACATGTTCCGCCGCGCCTATGAAGCCGACCCGAAGAAGGGCGAATTCGTTGCCTCCATGCACCCGGTTGGGCGCATCGGCCGGGTCGAGGAAATTGCCGCGGCGGTGATGTACCTGTGCTGCGATGGCGCGGCCTTCACCACCGGCCAAGCGCTGGCGATTGATGGCGGTGTCACCGCGATGTAATGGCGACATCCGCATACTAAGGCGCTATACAGACTTTCTGTATGGCGCCTTTTTTATGGCGAATAGATATCGGCTTGGCCGGCAGAGTCACTGGTGGAGATGCTCGCAGCCCGGCACAATCGCTGCAGTCTAAATAAAGGAAATAACCACAATGACCGCCGATCCCCTGTTAATTATTTTTCTTCCGGTAGCGCTGGGCATCATCATGCTCGGCCTGGGGTTGTCGCTGAGTCTGGCCGACTTTGCCCGGGTGGTGCAGTTCCCCAAGCCGGTGCTGGTGGGGCTGGTTTGCCAGCTGCTGTTGCTGCCGGTGATCTGCTTTTTTATCGCCACCGGCTTTGGTTTGGCGCCGGCCTTGGCGGTCGGCTTGATGCTGTTGGCGGCCTCGCCAGGGGGCACCAGCGCCAACCTGTACAGCCACTTGGCCCATGGCGATGTGGCGCTGAATATCACCCTGACGGCGGTGAATTCGGTGATCGCGATCCTGACCATGCCGCTGATCGTTAACCTGTCGCTCAATCACTTTATGGCCGCCGATCAGGCCATCCCGCTGCAGTTCGCCAAGGTCGTGCAGGTGTTTGCCATAGTGCTGGGGCCGGTGGCCATTGGCATGTTGATCAAGCGTCAGTTGCCGGGCTTTGCCGCACGCATGGACAAACCGGTGAAGATTCTTTCCGGTCTGTTTTTGCTGCTGATCATAGTGCTGGCCATCGCCAAGGACTGGAACACAGTGGTCGAATACGCCCCGCAAGTCGGCTTGGCGGCGCTGGTGTTTAACCTGGTCAGCTTGGCGGTCGGTTACTGGGTACCGCGCTTGCTGAAACTCAGCCTGCGCCAGTCAATCGCCATCGGCATGGAGATCGGCATCCACAACGGCACCCTGGCGATTGCCTTGGCGCTGAGCCCGGCGCTGCTGAACAACCCGACCATGGCGATTCCCGCTGCGCTCTACGGTTTCATCATGTTCTTTACCGCCGGTGTATTTGGTTGGCTGGTCAATCGTGTGCATGGCCGCGAGCTGGCGCTCAGTCCGGCTTGATGTCCCGGTTAACTGTTGTGCGCCGCTTTTGTAGATACTCTGTTGGAGGTCAAGCTTTCACTTGGTGAATGCTGCTGAACAGTTTGCTGGAATCAAAGCGCTCGCCCTGCTGGATGCAGGCCCAAACGCCGGTCAGATACTTGCGCATCACTGCGCACAAGGCTT
>NZ_JAUYNT010000041.1 GCF_030698175.1 Pseudomonas sp. | reverse complement strand
GATGGATTTCTGTTTGATCGTGAGCAGATCAAGCCGAACCAGCAGGTGTTGAAAGGATTGGGCATCCATAACGGTACTCCTTGATGAGCACGCGTCTTGAGTTTAGACCTTGCAACAGTTAACGGGTACAGAGCCTTTTTTATGGTTATGTACCCGTTATGTGTTGAAGCGTGTGGGCCGGTTAGGCGATGCCAGGTGCGCGGTAATTCGTAGGGTGGGTTAGCGGCGCGGGCGGTGATTGTTTGCATCGCCGCGCAAGCCGGGCGCCGCGTAACCCACCATGCGGCTTGCCGGTCGAGCGCCATGGTGGGTTACGGCGCGGTCGGGTTTTGCGTTGTTGGCAAGCCGTGGTTCGCGCCTAACCCCCCCCTACAAAAGCTGTGTGCAACACGTATCATCGCTCAAATAAAGCTTCGGCGACTAACGCCGGTCCCAGACCTGATAGGCATAGGCCGGCACGTCAGCCTCGGCGGCGCGGTCGATCTCCGAGGCCAGGTGCCAGTCGGCGCCTTCAAAGGCTGGAAACCAGGCATCGCCTGGGGGATTCAAGCCGACGCGGGTCAGGTACAGCCGCTGCGCCAACGCCAAGCCCTGCTCGTACAGCTGCGCGCCGCCGATCAGCATCAACTCGTCGGCATCCTCGGCCGCCGCCCACTCATCGGCGCGAACGATGGCGGCTTCCAGCGAGGGAAACACTTCGGCCCCCGCTAGCTGCAAATCGGCCTGACGACTGACCACCAGGTTGAGCCGCCCCGGCAGCGGCCGGCCGAGGGAGTCCCAGGTCTTGCGACCCATGATAATCGGCTTGCCCAAGGTCAATGCCTTGAAGTGCTTGAGGTCGGCTGGCAAATGCCAGGGCAATTGGTTGTTACAGCCGATCACGCGGTTTTGCGCGAGGGCGGCAATCAGGCACAGCGGGCGAGTAATTTTCATGCCGCCAAGGATAGCGTTTTGCGTGGCGGTGTCCCAGTGATGTGTTGCAAGCGGATTTTCGTAGGGAGGGTTAGCGGCGCCACTCAAGCTCAAAATCACAGCTCGCAGCCAGTGCGCTGCGTAACCCACCGAGCGATTTCAGACTCTTTGCTGAGTTAGCGCGGCGTAGGCCCGATGCAGGCTTATAAGGTCAGCGCCCGCAGTTCGACGCAGTTACGGCCTTGTTCCTTGGCCTGGTACAGCGCGCCATCGGCCAAGCGCTGCGCCTCTTCGAGCGCGCCCGGTTGCGGCGCCAGCAAATAGGCGATACCAATACTGAGGGTCACCACGTCCGCCACAGCCGAATGCTGATGACTCAGCGCCAACGCCTGCACATCGGCGCGAATAGCCTCGGCCAAGGCCAAAATCGCCTCCTGGCTAACATCCAGCCAGAGCCCGACAAACTCCTCGCCGCCATAACGCGCCAGCACATCGAGCGGGCGCTGGGCATGCGCGCCGAGGGCGCGGGCCACGGCTTGCAGAGCTAGATCGCCGGCGGCATGGCCGTAGTGGTCGTTGTAGGCTTTAAAGAAATCCACATCCAGCATCAGCACCGCCACCGGCTGTTGCGCCCGCACGGCTTGGCGCCAGCTGCGGTTAGCTTGCTCGCTAAAGGCGCGGCGGTTGAGTAGACCGGTCAAAAAGTCGCGCTCGGCGATGTCCTCTAGCAAGCCTTGAGCAATAAAGGTCTCGCGCGCCGAGTGCTCGAGAAAGTAACAACCAAAGGAGCCGATCAAATTCGCCGCGCCCAGAAAGAAGGCGTTGTAGATCAGCACGTTGGCCGCCAGGCCGGTGTTCAGCTCAACCGCCAAATAGGCACAAAACGTCAGCCAGCCACAGAAGACCGCGGTTCTGAAACGCAAACCGATCAGAAAGTAAAAGAACACCGTCATCAGAATGATGCCCTCATAGGGCAACGCAAAAGTATGGGCGCGGGCAATCCAAATCACCCCGGCAACTGCCAGCCCCGAGGCCAGCGCACAGATGCCTGCCAGCAGTTGCATACGCTCAAGCCATTGCGGGCGAAAGCTCGCCCACCAAGTGCCCAGCAACAGCGGCATAATCAACAGGCGCAAAGCCAAACTTTGCTGGCGAAACTCAGCTGGCATGCTGACGTAATCGAGCAGGCTAAACAGCAGCCACATCACGCAAGAAACCATCACCGCACCGCGCATACGGTACAAGTTGGCGACGGCGTGGTAGCCGCGAAACTCCAGCTCCAACTGTGGCGTAAAACGCAACCAAGCAAAGCCCGCGCGCAATTGGCGCAGGTAGGCTGAGTCTTGGTTAACCCACTCAAGGCTGGGTAATGGCATGCGGATTCTCGACGGCTAAAGACTATGGTTCTAGAAACTATGGCTATTACTGCTGCTCAGCTTAGTCGCCCGCGCCGCCTGCCGCTTGCTACGCAAAGGGCGGCGGCAAGGGTTATCCTTGGGCCAAACCCTCAGGCCACGAGTAACGCGTGAGCAAACCTCATAGTGCAACAGCCTCCCTCAGCAACCTAGAACAGCTTTGGCTGAGCGAAGCCATCCGCCGGCGTGAAGCGCAGGGCGAACGTTTGGAAGACCGCGAAGCCAATCGCCAGGCACGCGCCGCAGGTGGCGACTTTAGCCAGCGCATTCAGGCCCGCGCCCTTTGGCTGGCAAGCCGCGACGGGCAACTGGCGGCGCTTGAGCATTATCAACAAGGCGCGCGCCTGGCCTTGGCCATCTTGCTGTTGCTGGCCCTGTCCAGCGGTGCGGCGCTGGCCTTCGGTGCGCTGGGCGATGGCCAACGCCCGGTGAATCTGCTTTGGGCGCTGGCCAGCCTGCTCGGCTTGAACCTGCTGATGCTGACCGGCTGGCTGCTCAGCTGGTTATTACCGAGCCACGCCGGCGGCACCCTCGGGCGACTGTGGCAATGGCTAAGCGCCAAACTGGCCCGCGATGCCCAAGCCGCCCAACTGCTGCCGGCATTAATGCTGCTGCTACAAGGCCAGCGCCTCAGTCGCTGGGGCGCTGGCCTGCTCAGCCACGGTCTGTGGCTGCTGGCCCTGAGCAGCGCCCTGGTCATGCTGCTGATGCTGCTGGCCAGCCGCCGCTACGGCTTCGTCTGGGAAACCACCCTGCTGGCGAGCGACAGCTTCGTCGGCCTGACCCAGGCCCTTGGCGCAGTGCCGGCGCTGCTGGGCTTCAGCCTGCCTGACGAGCCGATGATCCGCGCCAGTGGCACCGCCGCCTTGCTCGACGATGGCGGCCGCCAAGCCTGGGCCAGCTGGCTGCTCGGCGTGCTGCTGGTGTTCGGCCTGCTGCCACGGTTACTGCTGACGCTGCTGTGCCTGGGCGGCTGGCAGCGCGGCAAGCGCCGGCTGAGCCTGGATCTGTCCCTGCCCGGCTACCAAGTGCTGCGCGCCCACCTGCAACCCAGCAGCGAGCGCCTGGGCATCAGCGCCGCCGCCCCCGCGTTGACGCCCATTACCCCGGCCGCGACCAGCGCGCACGCCAGCAGTGGCGCCCTGTTAGTGGCGATTGAACTAGACCCGCAACGCCCATGGCCACCGGCACTGCCCAAAACCGTGGCCGACGCCGGGGTTATCGACAGCCGCGAACAGCGCCAGCATCTGCTGGATCAGCTCAGCCGCTTCCCGCCGGCGCGTTTGGCGATTGCCTGCGACCCACGCCGCTCACCGGATCGCGGCACCCTGGCGCTGCTCGGC
This sequence comes from Pseudomonas sp., assembly GCF_030698175.1. Lineage (GTDB taxonomy): Bacteria > Pseudomonadota > Gammaproteobacteria > Pseudomonadales > Pseudomonadaceae > Aquipseudomonas. Next base: position 127,678 of record NZ_JAUYNT010000041.1, on the reverse strand, counting down.
GAACTGGCCCGCAGCGCGGCCGCCACGCGCATCTGGTTGCTGCCGCCGGCCCCCGGCGAAGCGCTGGACAGCCAGCGGCTCGGCGACTGGCATCAGGCCCTGGCGCAACTGCAGCTAACCCATGCCGACAGCGCGCCCTTCAACTGGCTGGAGAGCGGCCATGACTAAGGCGCTGAAACTCGCCGTAGTCGGCCACACCAATGTCGGCAAGACCTCGTTGCTGCGCACCCTGACCCGCGATCTGGGGTTTGGCGAAGTCTCCCATCGGCCCAGCACCACCCGCCACGTCGAGGGCGCGCGCCTGTCGGTGGACGGTCAGGCGCTGCTGGAGCTGTACGACACGCCGGGGCTGGAAGACGCCATCGCCTTATTGGATTACCTGGAGCAGCTCGAACGGCCCGGCGAGCGCCTCGATGGCCCGGCGAAACTCAGCCGTTTTCTCGCCAGCAGTGAGGCCCGCCAGCGTTTCGAGCAAGAAGCCAAGGTGCTGCGCCAGTTGCTGGCCAGCGATGCCGGGCTGTACCTGATCGACGCCCGCGAGCCGGTGCTGGCCAAATACCGCGACGAACTGGCGGTGCTGGCCAGCTGCGGCAAACCGCTGCTGCCGGTGCTGAATTTTGCCGCCGCCGGCACCGCCCAGATTGAAAGCTGGCGCAGCGCCCTGGCACGCTTGGGCCTGCATGCGCTGGTACGTTTCGACACCGTGACACCGCCCCAGGACGGCGAACGCCTGCTGTATGACAGCCTGGCCTTGTTACTGGAAAACTACCGACCGCAGTTGCAGCGCTTGATTGCCGACCTGCACGCCCAGGCCGTGGCGCGCCAGCACAGCGGCCGGCAATTGATCGGCGAATTACTGCTCGACTGCGCCGCCTGTCGCCGTCGCGTCAGCAGCCAGCCCAGCCAGGAACAGGCGGCTGTCCAGGCACTGCGCGATGTCGTGCGCCGCCGCGAGCAGACTTGCGTCGAGGCACTGCTGCGCCTGTATGCGTTTCGCCGGGAAGATGCCACCAGTGCAGAGCTGCCGCTACTGGATGGCCGCTGGGGCGACGACCTGTTCAACCCGGAAACCCTCAAGCGGCTCGGCATTAAAGTCGGCAGTGGCGTGGCGGCTGGCGCTGCAGCCGGCGTTGGGGTGGACTTATTGGTCGGCGGCATCAGCCTGGGCGCCGCCACCCTGCTCGGCGCCATCGCTGGCGGCGGTCTGCAAACGGCACGCAGTTACGGCGCGCGCTTGCTCGGCAAACTCAAAGGCCAGCGTGAATTGACTGTCGATGACGGCGTGCTGCAATTGTTGGCCGTGCGCCAACAACAGCTGCTCAGCGCCCTCGGCCAGCGCGGGCATGCCGCCCAGCACGTCATCGCCCTGGAGGTCGGCACAGGCGCCAAGACCAACTATGCACAACTGCTCAGCATCCTGCGCAAGGCCCGCGCTCATCCCGAATGGTCGGCACTTAACCCGCACCCGACACTGGCGCAAGCCGAGCGGCAAAACCTGATCGAGACATTGGCTGCCGCACTCACAACGGCGTAGGACTGCCTCGGGGTGCAGATTCGTAGGGTGGGTTAGCAGCGCCACGCGGACTCAAAATCTCACCGCGCCGCCAGCGCGCTGCGTAACCCACCGAGCGGTTTCAGCATTAGCGCGGCATAGACCCATGTTGGGTTACGCGGCAGCTTAAACCACGGTGTTATTTAGGTCTCGCCACATGCCGCCCAACCTACGAGCGGCTACGTGCCGCCGCTAGATCACACCGCCACTGGCGCCTTGATATGCGGATGGGCCTGGTAACCGACTAGCTCGAAGTCTTCGAACTTGAACGCCAGCAGGTCGGTGACCGCCGGGTTGAGCTGCATGGTCGGCAACGGCAACGGCTCGCGGCTCAGCTGCAAATCGGTCTGTTCCATATGGTTGGCGTACAGGTGGCAGTCGCCGCCGGTCCAGATGAACTCGCCGGGTTGCAGGCCGCAGACCTGCGCCACCATCAGGGTCAGCAGGGCGTAACTGGCGATGTTAAACGGCACGCCGAGGAAGATATCCGCCGAACGCTGGTACAGCTGGCAGCTGAGTTTGCCGTCGGCCACATAGAACTGAAACAGCGCGTGGCACGGCGGCAACGCCATCTGCTCGACCAGCGCCGGGTTCCAGGCGCTGACGATCAACCGCCGCGAGTCCGGGTTGGTTTTGATCATCTGGATCAGGTTGCTGATCTGGTCGATCGAGCCGCCATTCGGTGCCGGCCAGTTGCGCCACTGGTAGCCATACACCGGACCAAGATCGCCGTTTTCGTCGGCCCACTCATCCCAGATGCGCACGCCATTATCTTGCAGGTACTTGATATTGGTGTCGCCCTGCAGAAACCACAGCAGCTCATGGATGATGGATTTCAGGTGGCACTTCTTGGTGGTCACCAGCGGAAAACCATCGGCCAGGTTAAAGCGCATCTGCTGGGCAAACAGGCTGTAAGTGCCGGTGCCGGTACGGTCATTCTTGAAGGTGCCGGTGTCGCGCACCAAGCGCATCAAGTCCAGATACTGCTTCATTGCGCGGCTCCTTGGGCGGCCGGGGCGCGCCGGTAAGCCCAGACAATCAAGGCAATGCCGGCGAGGATCATTGGCACACAAAGCACTTGGCCCATGGTCAGCCAACCGCCCGCCAGATAGCCGAGCTGAGCATCCGGCACCCGGACGAACTCAACCACGAAACGGAAAATCCCGTACCACAGGGCAAACATCCCGGACACCGCCATGGTCGGCCGTGGCTTGCGGGTGTACAGCCAGAGAATCGCGAACAGCGCCACGCCCTCGAGGGCGAACTGATAGAGCTGCGACGGATGACGCGCCAGCTGCGCAGGATCCGTGGGGAAAACCATCGCCCAAGGCAGGTCGGTGGCCCTGCCCCAGAGTTCGGCATTGATAAAGTTGCCGATTCGCCCGGCCGCCAGGCCCAACGGCACCACTGGGGCGATAAAATCCATCAGCTGGAAGAAGCTCTTGCCGTTGCGCTTGCCGAACCACAGGTTGGCCAGCATCACGCCGATAAAGCCGCCGTGGAACGACATGCCACCCTGCCACACTTTCAGGACCAGCAGCGGCTCGTGCATATAAGCGGCCAGATCGTAAAACAGCACATAGCCCAGACGACCGCCAAGAATCACCCCCATCGACGACCAGAAGATCAGGTCCGACAGTTGCTCCTTGGTCCAGCTCGGATCAAAGGTCTTAAGCCGACGCGACAGCAGCAACCAGGCGCCGCCGATGCCGACCAAATACATCAAGCCATACCAATGGATTTTGAGCGGACCCAGGGCCAGGGCCACCGGATCGATTTGCGGAAAAGCCAGCATTCGTACTCCTTAAAATTAATCATTTAGAACGTAGGGTGGGTTAGCCGCGTAGCGGCGTAACCCACCAGCGCAGCCCTACCAGAGAAAATTCAGCCCGACACAAAACAGCAACAGGGCGAACAGTCGTTTGAGTAACCGTGGCGACAACTTATGCGCCAGCCGCGCGCCGAAGCGGGCGAAAAACATGCTGGTGATGGCAATCCCGGCCACCGCCGGCAGATAGACGTAGCCCAACGACCACTGCGGCAGCTGCGGATTATGCCAGCCAATCAGCAGAAAACTCAGGGCGCTGGCGGCGGCAATCGGCAGGCCGCAGGCTGAAGAGGTGGCCACGGCTTGCTGCATCGGCACGCTGCGCCAGGTCAAAAATGGCACGCTGAGCGAGCCGCCACCGATGCCGAAAATCGCCGAGGCCCAGCCAATTACTGCACCGGCCAAGGTCAATCCGGGTTTACCGGGCACCGCGGCGCTGGCCTTGGGTTTTAACTCCAGGGCCATTTGCAGGGCGATCACCAGAGCGAACACACCGATAATTTTCTGCAACTGCGGGCCCTGAATCGCCGCCGCCGTCAGCGCGCCGAAGCCGGCGCCGAGCAGAATGCCGAGGGTCATCCAGCGCACCAGTTCCCAACGCACCGCGCCGCGCCGCTGGTGTTCCAGCACCGCGTTGATCGAGGTGAAGATGATGGTCGCCAAGGAGGTGCCCACCGCCAAATGGGTTAACACCTCGGGGGCAAAACCCTGGGCGCCGAAGCTGAACACCAGCACCGGCACTATGATGATACCGCCGCCGACCCCGAACAGCCCAGCCAACACCCCGGCGCAACCGCCCAGCACCAGATACAGCAACAGATATTGCAAAACGTCCATCGGTGCCTCCGCAAACAGACCGGCATGGTACCGGATGGCGCCGGTCGCCTCCATGCCTTGCCGAAAACCCCGCTTCGGCCTCAAGCTCCCAACTACCCACTACCCACTCCCATAGGATTTGCCATGTGCCTGATTGTCTTCGCCTGGCGCCCCGGCCACGGAGTGCCACTGCTGGTGGCGGCCAACCGCGATGAGTTTTATGCCCGCCCCAGCGCGGCCCTGGCGCATTGGGGTGATCGGCCGGGCATCTATGCAGGTCGCGACTTGCAGGCCGGCGGCACTTGGCTGGGCATCGGCCCGCAGGGCCGCTTCGCTGCCCTGACCAATTTGCGTGACCCCGCGCAACCGCTGGGAGCCCGCTCGCGGGGTGAGCTGCCGGCCGGGTTTCTCGGTAGCCAATTATCGCCCAAGGAGTTTCTGACCGAGCTGCAAAGCCATGTTCACGAATTCAGCGGTTTTAATCTGCTGGTGGGCACGGCCAATGAGCTGTGGCATTACAACCCGCGCAGCGGTGCGCCACGGCGACTGGCGGCCGGTGTTTATGGCGTATCCAATGCCAGCCTCGACACGCCCTGGCCCAAGCTGTTGCGGGCCAAAAGCGCGCTAGCCGAGGCGCTGGCCAGCGAGGAAGAAGAGGCCTTGTTTAGCCTGTTGACCGACCGGCAAATCGCCGCCGATGTCGACTTGCCACAAACCGGCATCGGTCCGGAATTCGAGCGTTTGTTATCGAGCGCCTTTATTTGCAGCAGCAGCTATGGCACCCGCGCCTGCACAGTGTTGAAAGTTAAGGCCGGCGGCGAACGCGTGCTGGTTGAACGGAGCTTTGGCCCCAACGGCGTGGCTCTGGGCGAGACACGCTTAGTGCTAGATGCGACTAAGACTAAATAGGCAACTCGAGGCGGTACAGGCTTGAGCGCGCGGCGCGGTCATCCGGGTCGTTGACCAACCGCAAGCTGCCATCGGCCAGCTGGCACAGCCCCTCGATCTTGGCTTGTCCGGCCAACGGCCAGAGCGCCTGTACCTGAGCATCCGCCAAGCAACCCAGGACGCTGCCGACACAAGCGCCATCGTCATAACTGGACTCGGTGTCTTCGGCCGCCGCACTGAACAGCAGGCGGCCATCGGCAGCCAGGCACAGGTCGGTGAAACTCAGCGGCACGCCGTGCAGCTCACCCAACTCAATGGGCGCCACGCTGCGCAAGCTCTCAGATCCGAGGCTGGCGCCCGCCAGCTGGCCAAGCAGCGTGGCCAGATCGAGGCTAATCAAGGCATTCAAGCTGTCGGCACTGTTACCGCGCTGGGCCAGCAACAGCTGCTCGCCCTGCACCACCGCGCCCTCCAGGTTGAGGTCCGGCAGCAGTGCTTCGAGCGCCAGATAGAGCGGCGTCAAATCGATTACCTGGGTAGCGCCCGCCTGCCACAACACCGCACGGCGGCGGCGCTTCTTCGAGCCAGAGCCAAGCGCCAGCAGACGACCATCCGGCAGCTGACAGAGCATTTCAAAGTCGGGCTTGAGGCGTTTGCGGGTTGCCGGATCAGCGGGCAGCTCGCCGGCCAGCAGCAGGTGCTGACCAAGGTAAACGCCGGCGTGGGAGTAACGCTGCAGGACCAACTCGTCATCGGCCAGCACCAGCAGTTCAGCGCCGCAGCAGACCAGGCCACTGGCAGCCGATAAGCGCAACTGCGCCAATGGTTGCAGCACCAGCTCAGTACCTGCGGCGCTCGCGGCGGCCTTGGGCGGGATCATTGGGTTAAGACTGAATAGTCGCCGCCGGATTGATCACCCGACCCAACCCGAGGTTACGCAGCGTCAGGTCGAGGGTGCTGTGGATGACGTGCGGATTGTCGATGCGCATCACCTGCCCCAGCAGTTCGCGGGCCTTGCTCAGGCTGATCTGGCGCAGCAGCCACTTAACTTTCGGCAAGTTGGTGGCGTTCATCGACAGGCTGTCGAAACCCATGGCCATCAGCAGTACCGCCGCCGACGGATCGCCGGCCATTTCACCGCAAATGCTCACCGGTTTGCCTTCGGCATGGGCGCCATCGACCACCAGCTTCAGCGCATGCAGCACGGCAGGATGGAGAAAATCATAGAGATCGGCCACCCGCGGATTGTTGCGATCCACGGCGAGCAAATATTGGGTCAGGTCGTTGGAGCCGACCGAGAGAAAGTCCACCTGACGCGCCAGTTCACGGACCTGATAGACCGCCGCCGGCACTTCGATCATCACCCCGATCGGTGGCAGCGGAATATCCACACCTTCATCGCGCACCTCACCCCAGGCGCGGTGGATCAGGTGCAGCGCCTCCTCCAGCTCATGGGTGCCGGAAATCATCGGCAGCAGAATCCGCAGGTTATCCAACCCTTCGCTGGCCTTGAGCATGGCGCGGGTTTGCACCAGGAAAATCTCCGGGTGATCGAGGGTCACCCGAATGCCGCGCCAACCGAGGAAGGGGTTTTCTTCCTTGATCGGAAAATACGACAGCGCTTTGTCGCCACCAATGTCCAAGCTGCGCATGGTTACTGGCAGTGGATGGAAAGCGGCCAGTTGTTCGCGGTAAATTTTCAGCTGTTCTTTTTCGCTGGGGAAGCGCTCGTTCATCATAAACGGCACTTCGGTGCGGTACAGGCCAACGCCTTCGGCGCCGCGCTCTTGGGCGCGCACCACGTCGGCGAGCAAACCGGTATTCACCCACAGCGGCATGCGATGGCCATCGAGGGTTTCGCAAGGCAAGCCACGCAAGGCCTCCAGGCCTTTGACCAGCTGGCGTTCTTCCTCGACCACCGCGCGGTACTGCATGCACAGATCGGCAGAAGGGTTGGTGAACACCTCGCCGTGATAGCCGTCGACCACCAGCTGAATGCCATCGATCTTCGAATAGGGTAGATCGACCATCCCCATAACCGTGGGAATACCCATGGCCCGGGCAAAAATCGCCACGTGGGAGTTACCCGAACCCAGCACCGAGACCAGTCCGACCAGCTTGCCTTCCGGCACTTCGCCGAGCATTGCCGGGGTCAGCTCTTCACTGACCAGAATGGTGTTATCCGGGTAAACCCGAGCCTCTTCGCGGGCCTCTTGCAGGTAGGCGAGCAGGCGCCGACCGAGGTCTTTGACGTCCGAAGCACGCTCTCGTAGATAAGCGTCGTCCATCAACTCAAAGCGTTTAACGTGCTCGCCGACCACTTGGCGCAACGCACCTTGCGCCCACTGACCGGTGGCGATCACCCGCTCAATCTCGCCAGCCAGGGCGGCGTCTTCGAGCATCATCAGGTAGACATCAAACAGCGCCAGTTCTTCCGGGCGCAACTGGCTGGCCAGCTTGGTCGAGAGTGCCCGCATATCGGCGCGCACGGCGGTCAAGGCAGTATGGAACAGCGCCAGCTCGGCGGTGATGTCCGCCACTTGCTTGTCTGGCACCACTTCCAGATCGGCCGGTGGCAAACGCACCAGGGCGGTACCCACCGCCACGCCAGAGGAGCCCGGCACACCGACAAAGCGCGCTTCTTGCACGCCCTTGCCTTGCTTGCCCAGGCCGCGAATCGAACCAGTGGCTTCGGCGTGGGCGATAACCCCGGCCAGCTGAGCGCTCATGGTGACGAGGAAAGCTTCCTCGCCCTCATCGAATTGGCGATTTTCTTTCTGCTGGATCACCAGCACGCCCATCACCCGCCGGTGGTGGATGATCGGCGCGCCGAGGAAAGAGGCATAACGCTCCTCGCCGGTTTCGGCAAAGTAGCGGTAGCGCGGATGGTCCGCGGCGTTTTGCAGGTTCAGCGGTTCTTCACGGGTGCCGACCAGGCCAACCAGACCTTCGTTGGCGGCCATGCTGACCTTGCCAATCGAGCGTTTGTTCAAGCCATCGGTGGCCATCAGCACGAAGCGATTGGTTTCCGGATCGAGCAAGTACACCGAGCAGACGTGGCTGCCCATGGCCTCTTTGACACGCTGGACAATGATCGTCAGCGCCGCTTTGAGATCCGCAGCGGCATTAACTTCCTGGACGATCCGGCGCAGCGTACCGAGCATGCTCAAGCCTGTTCTCCGTGGTCAGTCGCGCGCCAACAAACGTGGCGCTAGTTCCTTAAGGGCGCGACGATAAACCTCGCGCTTAAATGTCACTACTTGGTCCAGCGGATACCAGTAACTGACCCAACGCCAACCGTCGAACTCCGGTTTGGGGGTCAGGTCCATGCGCACCCGCTCCTCATTGGAGAGCAAACGCAGCATGAACCACTTTTGTTTCTGACCGATGCACAGTGGCTGGCTGTGGGTACGCACCAACCGTTGGGGTAGACGATAACGCAACCAGCCACGGGTGCAGGCGATAATTTTCACATCCTGCTCTTCGAGGCCAACTTCTTCATTTAATTCACGAAAAAGCGCCTGTTCGGGCGACTCGCCGTCGTTGATCCCGCCTTGCGGAAACTGCCAGGCGTCCTGATTAATTCGCCGAGCCCAAAGCACTTGTCCGACATCATTGGTCAGAATGATGCCGACATTAGGCCGATAACCATCACAATCAATCACGGCACTCAACCTTATAAACGCCTGAATTTAAGACATGCGGGCATTGTTCCACAAAGGCCGTGAATCCAGCAAACGCGGGGAGCGCAACAATGGGCACAGGCCCCGAAAGTGGTTATTCTGAGCGGCTTCTTTTGGCATTAATAGCAAGGTGCGCCCGTGCGTTTAGCCCTGTTCGACCTCGACAACACCCTTCTGGCTGGCGACAGCGATCATGCCTGGGGCGACTACCTGTGCGAGCGCGGGATTCTCGACGGGGTGGCCTACAAGGCGCGCAACGATGAGTTTTATCAGGACTATTTGGCCGGGCGTCTGGACATCAACGACTACCTGAATTTCAGCCTGGAGATTCTCGGCCGTAGCGAGATGGCCCAGCTGGCCCAGTGGCACCGCGAGTTTATGCGCGACTGCATCGAGCCGATCATCCTCGCCAAGGGCGAAGCCTTGTTGGCCGAACACCGCGAGGCCGGCGACAAGTTGCTGATCATCACCGCCACCAATCGCTTCGTTACCGGGCCGATTGCCGCACGCCTGGGCGTTGACACCTTGCTGGCGACCGAATGCGAAATGCACGACGGCCGCTACAGCGGTCGCACCACCGACGTGCCCTGCTTTAAAGAAGGCAAGGTCACCCGCCTGAACCGCTGGCTGGCCGAAACTGGCATGAGTCTTCAAGGCAGCTGCTTTTACAGCGACTCGATGAATGACCTGCCACTGCTTGAGCAAGTCAGCCGACCGGTGGCAGTCGACCCCGACCCGCGCCTGCAAGCTGAGGCCGAGTTGCGCGGCTGGCCGATCATTTCACTGCGCTAGCCGGCTTGGCCGCATGGGTATCGCTGCGCTCAACCCATCCTACGGATTCGGCGGATGGGCGCCCTAAAGCGGCTTGGCCACCATCAGCCAGAAAATCGCAATAAAGGCCACAAAGGCCGGCCAGCCGAGGGCGAACCAGATCGCCATATAGCGGCTGGCCAGCGCCGGCATGGGCGTGCCGGCAGCCAGTGCCTGCAGCGCCATATCCCGCACGCGCATCTGCAACCAGAGCACCGGCAACCAACACAGGCCCGCCAGCACAAACAGCCCCATGCTCCACAGCAACCACAGCTGATTCAGCGGCCAGCCGGCCACATAAGCCAAGGCCACACCACTGATCGGCTGCAACAGCGCCGTGGTGGCGATAAACAGCCAGTCGGCCATGACCAAGTGCCGGAAGGTCGCGGCAATCACCGCCACCTCACCACCGCGCCAGGCGCGCAGAGCGTAATAAGCCGAGCCCAGACCGGTGCCAAACAACACAGTGGACGACAAGATATGCAGGGTTTTCAGCAGCAGGTACCAGCTCATCCGCGCAAGCCCGATGTTATCGCAGCGCTCAGCAACCCTCGGATCATGCCGGCTTAGCACCCATCAAGCCGAGAATCGCCAGCAGCACCAGCACCATCAAGCCGGCGTAGGCCGCCGTAAAACGCAGCAAACGGCTCGGCGCCGGGGTGGCGCCAAGGGCCTGCCAAGCGCTGAGGCGGCCGGCCAACAACAGGCCGAGCAACATCAGCAACAGGTACAGGCCGGAGCTGGCCAGCAGCCACAACTGCCCCAGCGGCAAGCCGGCGCTATTGACCAGGCACCAACCGCTCACCGGCAGGCTCAGGGCCAGCACGCCAAGCAGCGGCAAGCTGATCAGGCGGGTGCGGCGCAGCTTGCGTTGCAGCACCGCAGCATCAGCGCCACGAGCGGCCTTCCAGAGCATCAACACATGCACCAGCAGGCCGACAAAGACCAGGATGGCCGGCAGGCTGTGGGCGATTTTCAGCAGTTGATAGTTTTCCATCGATACATCCCTTTCAGAGCCTGTTGCGCTGCGGCGAAACAGGTAAATGGTGGCCGGCTTTAGCCAAGAAACAGCCGATAAGCCTGATTATTGCTTTCATCCCAATAGGGATAACCGATGGCATCCAGCGCCGCCGGGATCAGATGGCGCTCGCTCTGCGGCACTTGCAAGGCGGCCAGCACCCGACCATCGGCGGCGCCATGGTTGCGGTAGTGAAACATCGAAATATTCCAGCGCCCGCCGAGCTTGTGCAGGAAGTTGAACAAGGCGCCCGGCCGCTCGGGGAACTCGAAACGAAACACCACTTCATCCGGCACCGCCGCCGCATGACCGCCGACCATATGGCGGATATGCAGCTTGGCCAGTTCGTTGTCGGTCAGATCCAGCACCGGGAAGCCCTGTTCGCGCAGGTTGGCGACCAGTGCCGCACGCGGGTCGGTGTCCGGGTGGGTCTGCACGCCGACGAAGATGTGCGCCTCGCTGTCGGTATGGAAGCGGTAGTTGAACTCGGTGATCTGCCGCTTGCCCAGCGCCTCGCAGAAGGTCTTGAAGCTGCCCGGCCGCTCGGGGATGGTCACCGCGATGATCGCCTCACGCTTCTCGCCCAGCTCGGCGCGCTCGGCCACGTGACGCAGGCGATCAAAGTTGACGTTGGCACCCGAGTCGATACCGACCAGCACCTGGCCGCTGCAGCCTTCGCGCTCGACGTATTTCTTGATCCCTGCCACCGCCAGCGCGCCAGCCGGCTCGGTGATCGAGCGGGTGTCGTCGTAGATGTCCTTGATCGCCGCGCAGATCTCGTCGGTGCTGACGGTGATCACTTCATCGACATAGTGTTGGCAAACGTCGAAGCAGTGCTTGCCGATCTGCGCCACTGCCACGCCGTCGGCGAACAAGCCCACCTGGCTCAATACCACCCGCTCGCCGGCGGCCATGGCGGCCTGCAGGCAATTGGAGTCATCCGGCTCGACGCCGATGATCTTGATATCTGGACGCAGGTATTTGACGTAGGCGGCGATGCCGGCAATCAAGCCGCCGCCACCGACCGGCACGAAGATCGCATCCAGCTGGCCAGGTTGCTGACGCAAAATCTCCATCGCCACGGTGCCCTGGCCGGCAATGGTGTCCGGGTCGTCGTAAGGGTGCACATAGACGTAGCCCTTTTCTTCCACCAGTTTCAGCGAATGGGCCAGCGCCTCCGGAAAGCTGTCGCCATGCAACACGGCTTTGCCGCCACGCGAGCGCACCCCATTGACCTTGATCTCCGGGGTGGTCTTGGGCATCACAATGGTGGCCTTGACCCCCAGGTGCTTGGCGGCCAGCGCCAGCCCCTGGGCATGGTTGCCGGCGGAGGCGGTGACCACCCCGCGGGCCAACTCCGCCGCCGACAGTTGCGCCAGTTTGTTGTAAGCGCCACGAATCTTGAACGAGTACACCGGCTGCAAGTCTTCACGCTTGAGCAAAATCTGATTGCCGGTGCGCTCGGAGAGCTGCCGCGCGGGCTGCAACGGGGTTTCTACCGCCACGTCGTAGACGCGCGAGGTGAGGATCTTTTTGACGTACTGTTCGAGCATCGGGCTGGCTCTTGGCAATAAGGGCTGGCCCGCGAGTCTAACGCAGGTCGCGTCCGCTACGGCAGCCTTGATGGATTTATCCGGCGCGCCAAAGCCCAAGCCGCCCCGGCAAGCGGCTATAATTGCCCACCCTGCCCCTCTCATCTGACACGGTGCCGCATGACCCAAGACCAACTCAAGCAAGCCGTGGCGCAAGCGGCGCTGGATTTTATCCGGCCACAACTGGATCAAAAAAGCGTCATCGGCATAGGCACCGGCTCCACCGCCAACTGTTTTATCGACGCTCTGGCGCTGCACAAGATGGACTTCGACGGCGCCGTGGCCAGCTCCGATGCCACCGCCGCCCGCCTGAAAGCCCACGGCATTCCGGTGTATGACCTCAACAGCACCAGCGACCTGGAGTTCTACGTCGATGGCTGCGATGAGAGCGATGAGCACCTCAACCTGATCAAGGGCGGCGGCGCGGCCCTGACCCGCGAGAAGATCGTTGCCGCCGTGGCCCGGACCTTTATCTGCATCGCCGACGCCAGCAAGCTGGTGCCGGTACTCGGCGCCTTCCCGCTGCCGGTGGAGGTGATTCCCATGGCCCGCAGCCATGTGGCGCGCCAGCTGGTGAAACTGGGCGGCGACCCGGTGTATCGCGAGGGCGTGGTGACCGACAACGGCAATATCATCCTCGACGTGTTCAACCTGTCGATCATCAATCCGGCCGAGCTGGAAAGCCAGATCAACGCCATAGTCGGCGTAGTCTGCAACGGCCTGTTCGCCGCCCGCCCGGCCGATTTGCTGCTACTGGGCACCGCCGAGGGAGTCAAGACCCTCAAGCGCGGCTGATCCCCGAGCAAGGCGGTCCCGCGCCTGGCGGACCGCCTCTAACACCCATCGCCTACAAGGAAGTCCAGCGATGAAATACCTCTTCCTGTTGCTAGCCCTCACCGCCCTGCCGATTCCGGCCGCAACCTTTTACGAAGCCGAAGAGCTAGTGAAACCGACCTACCTGAGCCCGGTCAGGAGTTCTTCTGCTGCTGATGGCACGCTGCTGGTGACCAAGGGAAAGATTGCCACGCTGAAGGTTTTCCCCTCGTTCGAAGCCAGCTGGGCAATTGCGATCGATGAGACCATCCCAGAAGCCGCCCGTAGCAAATACCCTCACTGGCAACTGGTTCCGCTGCATGAGCGGCTGTACAGCATCACGGCAACCGTGGCCCCGGATGAGCCCAAGGAAAGCCGCCAGACTCCCCGCTGGGAGCGACAGATCAGTCATGAGCTAGCCGTAGCCATTCAGCGGGCGTGGGCACGCATGTTATTGCTCACCCGCTACCCCGCAGGTGTCTCAAGAGGGCTAGATGGCACCCTCTATCGCTTCTCGACCTTTATCCGCGGCATGGGTGTTCTAGAAGGTGAAACCTGGTCACCCGACGAGGGGCTGCCGGCCGAGATGGCGGGACTGGGCAAGTCCATCAGAGACTTGGCCGTCAACCAGAGCGGCAGCGAGGAAGAGCTGATCGCCCGCCTGCAGGCCTTCGAGGCACAACTGCCTAACCCGTAGCCTTGGCGTAGCTCTGCAGCTGAAAGGGCCGGCTATTCACCGACCGGCTTCTTGAAGCGGTAAAACAAGTTCGGCTCGCTGACGATATACAGGTCGCCCAGGTCGTCCATGGCCAGCCCCTCGGCTTGCGGCACGCTGCGTTTGAGGCCGTGCATGCCGGCCAGCAGCGACAGGCTGCTGATCGGCTTGCCGGCCTGATCCAACTCCAGCACCAGCCGCGACTCATCCGACAGCAGCAATAGATGGCCGCTGCCCTGATCGAACACCAAGCTGGACAGGTCGCTGACAAACAAGCGCTGATCGCGCACCGCATCGCCCTGCACATGCACGGCAAAGGGCTGACCCTCGTCCTGTGACGGGAAACCCAGCACCTGCAAGATCCGCAGCGGTTTGCGCTCCTTGGCCACAAACAAGCGACGCCCGACGCTGTCGTACGCTAGGCCTTCAAAACCGTTGTTACCGTCCTCACCAATGCTCAGCGACAGCTGCTCGCTGTCGGCGGCGTCCAACCAGCGCGTGCGCGCATCCACATGCACTTTAAATAGGCGCTGCTGGTGCTCGTCGCTGATCACGTAGATGCCGGGGCTGATGTACTCAACCGCCTCGGCATCGCCAAAACCGGTCAAGGGAATGCGCCGCACAATCTGTCCATCGAGGGACAGTTCGAGTAACTCGGCCTGCTTGTTGGTGACCGCAAACAGGCTGCGCCGATCCGGATCGAAGGTCAGGGCCGAGAGGTTAGCGGCCAGCCCGGCAATCGGTTGCGCCTCAATCTCGACCCGATAATCGGGCAGCCACAAGGAGCGCTCTCGCCACTCGGGGGCATGGCGCCATTCTTGCACCGCAAACCAGCCCCGCTCGAACAAGCGCATCTGCTGAGCGCTGGCCAACCCGAACAAAACCGCCAACGACAGCGCCAGCAACAACAGGGCGCGGGGGTTAAGCAGATAACGCATGGGCCAAGCTCCGCAAAATAGGCCCGCATCAATAGCACGCTTAACTGAATTCAAGCTGAACCGGGCAACCTGAAGTTACCAAACACCACCCAAAAGGCCGTCGGATGGGCATCTCACTGTTACCCGAAGCACGCGCACTGACCACCCTGCACACCATCGCACTGGCGGTGCAGCAACTCAATGACGTGCCGCAACAGCGTCTGCTGCACGACAGCGGACTGAGCAGCGCCGACTTGCAGACCCCGGACAAACTCATCACCCACGCCCAAGAGTTGCGGGTGTTTGCCAACGCCTTGAGTTGCACCCAGAACCCGGCGCTGGGTTTGTCCCTGGGCCTGCGCATGCATGTGTCGGCCTACGGCATCCTCGGCTACAGCATGCTCGCCAGCCCGACCCTGCGCAGCGCACTGCACCTGGCCCTGAGCTACCCCAGCCTGCTGGGCACCTACTTTAAACTGAGCCTGCATGAAGAGGGCGACGAGGCGCAGCTAATCGCTATCGGCTATCGGCACGCACCAGAGCTGACGGTGTTCAACACCGAGCTCTGCCTGAGTTCGCTGCTCACCGTGGTGCGCGACCTGCTCGGCGAGGCGATACTGCCGCGGCGCCTGCAGCTGGCGTTTCGCCCGCCCCTGCATGCGCGTGCCTACACCGAGCAACTGGCCTGCCCGGTAGACTTCGGCGCGCCGGTCAGCGCCCTGTGTTTCAACGCCGCCCTGCTCGACCGGCCGTTACCGCTGGCCGACCCGGTCAGCTGCCATTACGGCCTGCAGCAGTGCCTGCAACTGGAAGCCCAACTCAACAGTGGCCGCGATGTACTGGAGCAGATTCGCCAACACCTGACCGGCCATCTGCACGAAGCCGGCAGCCTGGAGCGGCTGGCGGCGCAACTGCACCGCAGCAGCCGCACCCTGCGCCGCCACCTGCAACGGCTCAACACCAGCTACCAGCAATTGCTCGATGAAGTGCGCTTCGACAAGGCCCGGCACCTGCTGGGCCAGACCGACCTGCCCATCGCCCGCATCGCCGAGCAACTCGGCTACAGCGAAACCGCCAGCTTCCGCCACGCCTTCCAGCGTTGGAGTGGGCAGTCGCCGAGCTTCTATCGCCGCTAGCGCGCGGCAATTCCTAGCGATTCCAGGACTCTGTCGCGGCTAAAGCTGACCGTAGGATGTGGTGGAGCGCAGCGATACCCATCACAGACTTGATCGCAGTCGGACTCGATGGGTATCGCAAGCTCAACCCATCCTACAAAGAGCTACGACACCGCAACATAACGACTATACAACCTAAAACTTGGCCGCAATTATCCCCTTTTGTCCGTTTCTAGCATTCTGCTAAGCCCCCGGGCACTGCCACAATCAAAGCGCTGCCAGACTCTCAACAAGCTCTGCAAGCCAACAAAAAACCAATAATAACAATTAGTTAGAGCTTTATATCGATATGACCAGCGCCATAAGCATCGAGCAGATCTGCATGGAGTTCGCCGACCAGGGGCAAAGTCTGCGGGCCCTCGACGAAGTGTCGCTGGAGATCCGCGCCAACGAATTCTTCACCCTGCTGGGTCCCTCTGGCTGCGGTAAAACCACCCTGTTGCGGCTGATCGCCGGCTTCGAGCAACCCACCAGCGGCACCATCCGCCTGTACGGCGAGCCGATGCAGGATTTGCCGCCGTTTCGCCGCCCGGTCAATACCGTATTCCAGAGCTATGCGCTGTTTCCGCATATGAGCGTGGCCGAGAACATCGGCTTCGGTCTGGAGATGCGCGGGCTCAAGCGCAACGAGATCGAGCAGACGGTCAAGGCCATGCTCGAACTGGTCAAGCTGCCGGATATCGGCCGCCGGCGTGCCGATCAACTGTCCGGCGGCCAGCAGCAACGCATCGCCCTGGCCCGCGCCCTGGCCAACCGGCCCAAGGTGCTGCTGCTGGACGAGTCGCTGTCGGCCCTGGACATGAAGCTGCGCAAAGAGATGCAGATCGAACTCAAGCGCCTGCAAGGTGAAACCGGCATCACCTTTATCTTCGTCACCCATGATCAGGAAGAAGCCCTGACCATGTCCGACCGCATCGCGGTGCTGAGCAAGGGCCGGGTGCTGCAAGTGGGCACCCCCAGCGAGATTTACGAGTCGCCGGCCAACCGCACCGTGGCCGACTTTATCGGTGAAACCAACTTCCTCGAGGGCGACAGTTACAGCGGCGGCGTGCGCCTGAAAGACGGTCAACGGCTGACGACCAGCAGCCCAAGCACCGGTAGCGTGACCCTGGCGATTCGCCCGGAGCGCATCAGCCTGGCCGCCGACGGCGAGCTGGCCGGCACTGTGGAGAACCTGGTGTATATCGGCACCGACACCCTGTATTTATTGAAGGTTGCCGGTCAGTCGGGGTTTCGCGTGCGCCAGCAAAACCACCATGGCGCCCAGTTCGGCTGCGCCATTGGCGACCAGGTGCGGGTCAAGGTACCGAGCAATGCCATTCGGGTGCTTAGCGAATGAGCACGCCACAACTGATCGCCGCCCAGCGCCTGCTCAAGCGCCGCCTGCTGCTCACCGCACCAGCCATGCTGACCCTGCTGGTGTTCTTGCTGGTGCCGCTGAGCATCATGTTTCTGGTCTCGATCCTGAAATCCGGCGACTACGGCGGCGTGCTCTGGGGCCAGTACTCGCTGGACGCCTATATCAACTTCTTCTACGAGCGCGACCTGGACGACAGCTGGGTGTTTAACACTGACTATCTGCAGATCTTCCAACGCTCGTTTCTGCTCTCGCTGCTGACCACCAGCGGCTGTCTGCTGATTGGTTTCCCCACCGCCCTGTACCTGGCGTTGCAGAGCGAGCGCAAACGTAACCTGCTGCTGTTTCTGGTCACCGTGCCGTTCTGGACCAACCTGCTGGTGCGCACCTACGCCTGGATTCTGCTGCTGCGTAACGGCGGCCTGGTCGACGCCAGCCTGCAAGGCGCCGGCATCACCGAGCAGCCGCTAGGGCTGCTGTACACCGACACGGCGGTGATCATCGGCCTGCTCTACAGCTTTTTGCCCTTTATGGTGCTGCCGATCTACACCAGCCTGGAGAAACTCGACTGGCGCCTGGTCGAGGCGGCTTTCGACCTGGGCGCCAATCGCTGGCAAGCCCTCAAGCGCATCATCATTCCGCTGGCCATGCCGGGGATCATTGCCGGGGTGCTACTGGTGTTTATCCCAGCGCTGGGCAACTACATCATTCCCGAGCTGCTCGGTGGCGGTAAGGCATTGATGATCGGCAACCTGATCCAACTGCAGTTCGGCGGCTCGCACAACTGGCCCTTTGGTTCGGCACTGGCCTTTGCCCTGCTGAGCTTTGTGCTGCTGGCCATGCTCACCTACAGCATGCGGTTCAAATCGAGCGACAGTGGAGCCGGCCTATGATTAGCGCAAACAATCCGCTCTGGCGTTTTACCGGCGTGCGCCCGGCCGCCTGGGTGTTTTTTATCTTCCTCTACCTGCCGATTATCGTGCTGGTGGCGCTGAGCTTTAACAGCGGCCAGTCGGCCACCCTCTGGAAAGGCTTTAGCCTGAAATGGTACGCGGTGGTGGCGAACGATCCGGAGATTCTGCGCGCCGCGAAGAACTCGCTGATTGTCGCCAGCCTCGCCACCCTGATCTCCACCGGGCTGGCGACTCTGGCGGCGCTGGGCATGCACGGCCGCACTTTTCGCGGGCAGACGCTGATGAGTGGCGTGCTCGGCCTGCCGCTGCTGATCCCGGACATCGTCAGCGCCGTGGCGATTCTGATGTTCTTCTCGCTGATCGCCCTAAAGCTGTCGCTGTTCACCATCCTGATCGCCCACGTAGTGTTCTGCACGCCCTTCGCCTACCTACCTATCCGGGCACGCCTGCAAGGCATGAACCCGGCACTCAAGGAGGCAGCGGCGGACCTCTACGCCACGCCCTGGCAGACTTTTCGGCGGATCAGTTTGCCGCTGCTGCGGCCGGGGATTTTCTCCGGGGCGATGATGGCCTTCATCATTTCCATGGACGATTTCGTGATCACCTACTTCGTCGCCGGCGCCGGCTCCACCACCCTGCCGATTTATATTTTCAGCTCGATCCGCATGGGCATCAGCCCGAAGATCAACGCCATTTCGTCGCTAATGCTGGTGATCTCGATTCTGTTCGTGACCCTGTCCTACTACCTCGGCCAACGCAAACGTTAAACCTCAGACCTGCAAGGAGCTTGACCATGACCCGTCGCACACCGCTCGCATTGTCGCTACTGATCGCCCTCGGCCTCACGGGCAATGCCCAGGCCGCCGGCAGCCTGAACTTCGCCAACTGGTCGGACTATTACCCGCCGGAGCTGCTGAAAAAATTCGAGGCCGACACCGGCATCAAAGCCACCCTCGATGCCTACGACAGCAACGAGACCCTGCTGGCCAAGCTCAAGGCCGGTGGCGGCAGTTACGACGTGATAGTGCCGTCCGACAGCTTTATCCAGATCATGGTCAAAGAGGATCTGCTGCAGAAATTCGACAAGAGCAAATTGCCGAACCTGAAGAACCTGGCGCCGACCTTCCAGCATTTAAGCTTCGACCCCGAGCACGACTACAGCACGCCGTACCTGTGGGGCACCACCGGCTACAGCTATGACGCCAAGCAGGTGCCGGGCGGCAAGCTGGAGGAGAGCTGGAAAGGTTTCTTCGAGCCGCCGGCCGAGTTGAAAGGCAAGGTCGTGGCCCTCAATTCCGCCGATGACCTGTACCCGGCGGCGGCCCGCTACTTAGGGATCAGCGTCTGCACCGAAGACCCGAAAGAAGCGAAGCAGATTCAAGAGCTGCTGCTGGCGCAAAAACCGCTGCTGGCCATGTACAACAGTGATGGCACCATCGAGCGCATGGCCGCCGGCGAAGTGGCCATGCACCAGCAATGGAACGGCGCCTACCACCGCGCCCACGAGCAACGCGACAGCCTGGTGTACGTCTACCCGAAAGAGGGCGTGGCGGCCTTTATCGACAACTTCGCCATTCCCAAAGGCGCCACCAACGTGGCCGAAGCCCATGTGTTTATCAACTGGATGATGCAGCCAGAGAACATCGCCGCCGCCTCCAACTTCGCCAAGTACAACAACGCCATCAGCGGCGCCGAGAAGTTTATGGACAAAACCCTGTTCGACGACCCGGCGATCAACACCCCGGCCGACAAACTCGAGCGCCTGCGGCCCTTCGAGCTGTGCTCGCCGAAATCCCTGAAGCTGCGCAGCGCGGTCTGGACCAAGCTGAAGAAATAACCTCGAGCGGCTGCGCTTTGCTCATGCGTTGTTGAAAGCCGGCTCGGGCTGCTCATTTACAGCCGTAAACTCCGCGCCCTCGCCGGCTTTCGCCTAGCCTGAGCTGCGCTCGCGCGCTCTCCCCCGATGAACTGCCTGACGGACTCCACGCGAGTCCTGGGAGACCCTTATGCTGACGATTTACAGTGACGATCATCGCCTGCACCACGGCGCCGCCGAATTGATCGACGGCAAGTTCAGCCCCTGCTTTGAAATGCCCAGCCGCGCCGACATGGTGCTGGCCCGCGCCCGCGCCGTGGGCCTTGGCGAAGTACGCGGCCCGCTGGACTTTGGCCTGGCGCCGATTCGCCGGGTGCACAGCGCCGGTTTCGTCAATTTTCTACAGAACGCCTGGAGCGACTGGCAGGCCCTGGGGCGTAGCCACGACATGCTGCCGATGACCTGGCCGATCCGCCGTTTGCGGCAGATCGAACCCGGCGATATCGACGGCAAATTGGGCTTTTATTCCTTCGACGCCGGCGCGCCAATCACCGCCGGCACCTGGCAGGCGATCCTCAGCTCGGCCAACGTCGCCCTCACCGGCCAGGCCGAATTGGCCAAGGGCGCGCGCGGGGCGTTTGCGCTGTGCCGACCACCGGGCCATCACGCCGCCGCCGACTACATGGGCGGTTACTGCTACCTGAACAACGCCGCCATCGCCACCCAGGCGCTGCTGGATCTGGGCGCCAAACGGATTGCCATCCTCGACGTCGACTACCACCACGGCAATGGCACCCAGGACATCTTCTACGACCGCGCCGATGTGCTGTTTACCTCGATCCACGGCCACCCGAGCTTCGAGTACCCGTACTTCTTGGGCTATGCCGATGAAAAAGGCCAGGGCGTCGGCGAAGGTTTCAACTTCAACTATCCGCTGCACGCCGGCAGCGACTGGTCGACCTGGAGCCTGGCGTTGCAGGACGCGTGCCGACAGATCGGCGCATACGCCCCGGATGCGCTGATCGTCTCGCTGGGCGTCGACACCTTCAAGGAAGACCCGATCTCGCAGTTCAAACTGGCCAGCCCGGACTACCTGCGCATGGGCGAAATCATCGGCCAACTGGGCCTGCAAACCCTGTTTGTGATGGAGGGTGGCTATGCCGTCGAGGAGATTGGCATCAACGCGGTGAACGTGCTGCAAGGTTTCGAAAGCGCCTAAGTCGGCGCGCTGAAAAACCTGCGGTTACTGGGCCGCAGGCTCTTGGCGAAACGCATAAAATTTATTGCGCTCGCTGACCATATACAGATTGCCGACGCCATCCAGCGCCACCCCTTCGGCCTGCGGGATGTAATGGTCCAAGCCATTCAAACCGCCCAGCAAGGCGATAAAGCTCTGCGGCTGGTACTGCTGATTCAAGCTAACCAACAGGTGCGACTCTTGCGACAGGGCCAGAATCTGCCCGCTGCGCGGATCCACCGTGAGCGCTGCCAGATCGGTCATATGCGCGTCCAAAGGCGCCAACTCTTGCAGTTCGCCAGTCACCTTGCGGCCATCGGACGACAAACCAAACAGCAGCATCGGGTTCTTTTCTTTGCCCAGCAGCAGGCGTTGATTGCGTTTGTCCCAGGCCAGGCCTTCGAAGCCTTTATTGGCGCTGTCGCTGTAGCCAAGATCGACCTGCTGCACGGCCTGCTCGGTGCGCAGCTCGCGGGTGTTGGCGTCGAGTTTAAAAATCGTCAGGTTGTGTTGACGCTCATCGGTCACCGCCAGATAGCCGTCTTCCAGTACCGCCACGCCTTCCAGATTGGACGCGCCGAAGATCGGAATGCTGCGCAGTAACTGGCCGTCCAGCGACAGCTCGATCAGCAAGGGTTGCTTGCCGCTGACGGTGAACAGCGTGTCGGTCGCCGGGTTGTAGCTCAGGTCGGAAAACTCTTCCTTCTCAAAGCCCGGCACTTCGATCTGCAGCACCGCCTGATAGCCCGGCAACCACAGCCCGCTAGCGCGTTGCTCAGCCGTGGCGCGCGACTCCTGCAACCATAACAGCGCCCGCGCATCCATACGCAGCAGGTGCAGGGTGACTGCGCAGGTGACCAGCAGAACAGCCAGGGCGCAGAGGCGAAATGTTCGGGACATGGAAAACCCACAGTTGCCGCAGTGGAAGCCTTATCCATGGCCTAGAGAGCTATCAAACGCAGCGCAGACTGACCCGGCGTGGGTGAAAAAACGGTTAAGACGCAGCCCTAAAACGCACAACGCCCGTATAGAACGGGCGTTGCTGCGACTCAAGCCAGCTTACAGCACCCGGCTGGTAAAGCCCGCATGGCCAACCAACTCCAGCGACAACTGATCGCCAACCTTAAGCGGGCCGACACCCACCGGAGTACCGGTGAGAATCACGTCGCCGGCCTGCAGGCTGAAATGCCCGCAGATATGCTGGATCAGCGGCAGAATCGGGTTAAGCATGTCGCGGCTGTTACCGTCCTGGCGCAGCTCACCATTCAGGCTCAGGCGAATACCGATATCGCTCAGGTCCGCCACCGCATCGCCCGGCACGAAAGGCGCCAGCACACAGGCACCGTCGAAGGACTTGGCCACCTCCCACGGGTAGGCCTTGGCCTTGAGCTGGTCTTGCAGCTCGCGCAGGGTCAGGTCCAGGGCCGGGGCGAAGCCGGATATCGCGTCCAGCACTTCCTCGGCATTCGGTTTGCGCGACAAGGGCTTGCCGATCAGCACGGCGATTTCCGCCTCGTAATGCACGGCACCGCGCTCATCATTGGGAATGCTGAAACTGCCATCCATAGGCACCACGCAGCTGCCCGGCTTGATAAACAACAAGGGCTCGGTGGGCACCGGGTTATTCAGCTCCTTAGCGTGTTCGGCGTAGTTACGGCCGACGCAGACCACCTTGCCCATAGGAAAGTGAATGCGGGTGCCGTCGATATAGTGGTGTTGGTAGCTCATGGGTGCTCCTTGAAGACGATGAGGCCGTAGGATGGGTTGAGCGCAGCGATACCCATCGCCCTGCACGCGCCCTCTGATGGGTTACGCCGCTGCGCGGCTAACCCATCCTACGAACTGCTTGTCGAAACCAGATACAAATTTGAAAGCGTCACGAGCGAAGGTCAGCCCAACTCCGCCAACGCAGCATCACGCGCGAAGCCCGCAGTAGCTTTCAGACCGGAAAAATCTTTCCTGGGTTCATGATGCCGTTCGGATCAAACACCGCCTTGATCGCCTTCATATAGCCAATCTCGGCCTCCGAGCGGCTGTAGTGCAGGTAGTCGCGCTTGGTCATACCCACGCCGTGTTCGGCGGAGATCGAGCCGCGGTACTTCTGCACCGTCTCGAACACCCACTTATTCACCGTGGCGCACTTGGCGAAGAACTCGTCCTTGGACAAGTTTTCTGGTTTGAGGATATTCAGGTGCAAGTTGCCGTCGCCGATATGGCCGAACCAGATCACTTCAAAATCCGGGTAGTTGGCTTCGACTATCGCGTCGATATCATGCAAAAACGCCGGCACCTGGCTGACGGTGACCGAGATGTCGTTCTTGTACGGCGTCCAATGGCTGATGGTCTCGGAGATGTATTCGCGCAGTTTCCACAGGTTTTGTAGTTGCTGCTCGCTCTGACTCATCACGCCATCGACCACCCAGCCTTGCTCGACGCAATACTCGAAAGTCGCCAGGGCTTCGTTGCCCACCTCTTCGGTAGTGGCTTCGAATTCCAGCAAGGCATAGAAGGGGCATTCGGATTCAAACGGTGCCGGCACATCGCCACGGGCGAGGATCTTCGCCAAAGCCTTGTCGGAGAAAAACTCAAAAGCAGTCAGATCGAGCTTGCCCTGGAAGGCATGCAGCACCGGCATGATCGAGTCGAAATCGGCGGTGCCAAGCACCATGGCGGTGAGGTTCTTCGGGGCACGATCCAGGCGCATGGTGGCTTCCACCACAAAACCCAGGGTGCCTTCGGCGCCGATAAACAACTGACGCATGTCGTAGCCGGTGGCGTTTTTGATCAGATCCTGGTTCAGCTCCAGAATATCGCCGGCGCCGGTCACTACCTTCATGCCGGCCACCCAGTTACGGGTCATACCGTAGCGAATCACCTTGATGCCACCGGCATTGGTGCCGATATTGCCGCCGATCTGGCTGGAGCCGCTGGAGGCGAAATCCACCGGGTAATACAGGCCCTGCTCTTCGGCGAAGCTCTGTAATTGTTTGGTGATCACGCCGGCCTGGCAGACGGCGGTACGGTCGAATTCGTTGAAGGCGAGAATTTGATTCATGTAGTCGAACGACACCACCACTTCGCCATTGGCCGCCACCGCGCCTGCGGACAACCCAGTGCGACCACCCGAGGGCACCAGCGCGACCTTGTGCTGATTGGCCCAACGGACGATCGCCTGCACCTGCTCAACCGTCTTCGGGAACACGATGGCCAGGGGTGCCGGGGCAAAATGCTTGGTCCAGTCTTTGCCATAGGTGTTGAGGGAATCGGCATCGGTCAACACCTTGCCAGGTTCAACCAGGGTCTGCAGCGCTTCGATCAAGGCGGGATGGGTCATGGACGCAACTCTCAAACGATTCATGGTCACCCTGAGCACGCTTCATCGGCCAGGGGTGGGTGTTTCAAGGGTCTCGTATGCTAGCATACGCACCCTTTGCAGCGTCCCCCACAGCGACCATAGCACCGGTTTATCCCGGCCTAGTACGCCTGTAAGCGATGCTTCGCAGCCATATTTAATTCGGCCAATAGGTTTACGCAGATGACTAAGACGACTTCTCTCGGCAAGAGCAAGATCAAGTTCCTTCTCCTCGAAGGCGTCCATCAATCCGCCGTGGACACCATCAAGGCTGCCGGTTACAGCAATATCGAATACCTCACCGGTTCGTTGCCGGACGATCAGCTGAAAGAGAAAATCGCCGACGCGCACTTTATCGGTATTCGCTCACGCACCCAGCTGACCGAAGAGATCTTCAACTGCGCCAATAAGCTGGTGGCCGTCGGTTGCTTCTGCATCGGCACCAACCAGGTAGACCTCAACGCCGCCCGCGAACGCGGTATTGCAGTGTTCAACGCCCCCTACTCGAACACCCGTTCGGTAGCCGAACTGGTTTTGGCGCAAGCCATTCTGCTGCTGCGCGGCATCCCCGAGAAGAACGCGTCTTGCCACCGCGGTGGCTGGATCAAATCGGCCGCCAACTCGTTCGAGATCCGCGGCAAAAAGCTTGGCATTGTCGGCTATGGCTCAATCGGTACCCAGCTGTCGGTGCTCGCCGAAGCCCTCGGCATGCAGGTGTTCTTCTACGATCCGCTGACCAAATTGCCGCTGGGTAACGCCACTCAGGTTGCGACCCTGACCGAGCTGCTGGGCATGGCCGACATCGTCTCCCTGCATGTGCCGGAGCTGGACAGCACCAAGTGGATGATTGGCGAGAAAGAAATTCGCGCGATGAAGAAGGGCAGCATCCTGATCAACGCCGCCCGTGGCAGCGTGGTGGTGATCGAGGCCCTGGCCGCCGCGATCAAGGATGAGCACCTGATCGGCGCCGCCATCGACGTGTTCCCGGTTGAGCCACGTTCCAACAACGAAGAGTTCGAAAGCCCGCTGCGCGGCCTGGATCGCGTGATTCTGACCCCACACATCGGTGGCTCCACCGCCGAAGCCCAGGCCAACATCGGCCTGGAAGTGGCCGAGAAGCTGGTCAAGTACAGCGACAACGGCACCTCGGTGTCCTCGGTCAACTTCCCGGAAGTGGCCCTGCCGGCGCATCCGGGCAAGCACCGCCTGCTGCACATCCACGCCAACGTGCCGGGCGTGCTCAGCGAGATCAACCGGGTGTTCGCCGAAAACGGCATCAACATCTCCGGCCAGTACCTGCAGACCAACGAGAAAGTCGGCTACGTGGTGATCGATATCGACGCCGAGTACTCGGACCTGGCCCTGGAAAAACTCCAGCACGTCAACGGCACTATCCGTAGTCGCGTGCTGTTCTAAAAAACCGCCGTAAAGCTACTGCGCGACTGTCAGCTCGCGACGCTTTAGTGGCTGTTTTTGCTGGATGAAAAAGGGAGGCCTCGGCCTCCCTTTTTGCATTTTGGCCCGCCTATTTGACCGTGATATTGATTTTTTCCGAGAGTACCGGCGGGTTCAGCGGCACGTGGTTCTTGTCCCCCACCAGCAACTGCAAACTGTGCGGGCCAGGCGCCAGCGTTAGCTGGGTCTCGGTCTGGCCCTTGCCAAAGTGACGGATCTGCTCAGTCGTCGCTAATGGCTGATCCAGCGCTGGCAGCGCCGCACCATCCACCAGCAGGTGATGATGCCCGGTAGCCGGCACATCGACCCCAGCCGGCGCCACGCCCATTCCTTTAAGACCGAACTTGACGCTGAAGGTCTGGGGCACCACGGCCCCCGCCGCCGGCTCGATGAAATACACCTGCGCGCCCTCGGGGGCGGGCGTGCGCGGCGTCTCGGCGCCGACCAGCGTGCTGGCGGTCAACAACACCAAGGCGCAGCCAAGGTGGGACATATGCATATTCATGGGCGTTCTCCTTGCAGTGACGAGACTCAGCCCGCGCACCAAAGCCTGCGGGCTAGGTTTAGCAGCATAGTCGTCCCACGCGACTCAGCCAGCGCCGTCCAGTAGCGCCTGCACCTGTGACAATTGCGTCTCGTTAAACACCCGCACCCCCATGCGCCGCAGCGCGGCCGCGGTAACGCCTTCGCCCGCCACCAATTGACCGCTAAAACTGCCGTCATAGGTTTGTTGATTACCGCAGGAGGGGCTGCGCGCCTTGAGCACGGCGATTTGAATGCCGTGCGCTCGCACCAACTGCTCGGCCTGACGCGCACCCGCAACGAAGGCGCCGCTCACATCGCTGCCATCCACACTGTACAAAGCAATCAGCCCGTCCAGCACCTGCCCGCCCTGGCCACCGACAATCTCCGCCGGCGGCCGCGGTGTCGGCAGGCCACCCGCAACCTCCGGGCACAGCGCCACCACGCGGCCCTGCTGCTGCCATTGCAACAAGGCTGCAAAGGGGCCGTGGCCCCCGCCATCATAGCGCACCGGCTGACCGAGCAAGCAGGCGCTGACCAGTATTTTTTGCATCCGTTGCTCTCCCTAAGTTTGCCGGCAGTCCGGCTTAACACGGCCTACAGCGGGTGATTGCCACGCCGACGAAACCAGCCGGTCAGCGACAAGCGTTCACGGCTGGCCGGCAATACCGCATGGGGCCAGTCGGCGGACATAAATAACAGCAGAGTGCCGGCCTGCGGATAGACATCCAGCTCGCGGCCGGCGTCCAGATACAGGCGCAAGGCGCCACCCTGCTCGGGCAGCCAATCTGGGTTGAGGTAGAACACCACCGACACACTGCGCCGGTCATCGCTGCGAAAGCGATCCAGATGCTTCTGGTAAAACGCCCCCGGCGGGTACAGGGCAAAGTGCCCTTCAAAATCGTCCAGCCCCAGATACAGCGCCTGATTGAGCTGGCAACGCAAAGCCTCCAGCACAGCTAAGTAACCGGCACTGGCCGGCGATTGCTCGGCCTCCAGCCACTCAATATGGTCGCCGCGCACCTGCTGATGCACCCCTTGCGCGGCGCCACGGCCCACGCCCGCCGGCAACAAGCGGCCATTATTTTCCCGCGCATGGCACTCCGCCGCCAACTCCAGGGTCAGACTTACAGGCAAGGCGGCGTGCTGAATGGCCCAACCGTGCTCGGCGAGGTCATCAATCAGCAGGGCAAAGGATATTTCATTGAGATTTGACATCGGCTGAGTCTAACAGCCACGCCAACTCTCCTCGACAAGCCGCACGCCAGACGCGGAAAATACCCCGACTAACCCAGGAGCCTGTATGCGCGCCCTTCTTGCTGTGTTTTTGCTGATGCTCACCCTGCCCAGCCTCGCGGCCAATGCCGCTAGCGACCGCTATGTCGAGCTGTATCAGGCCGGCGGCTGGCCAGAACAGCGCGCGCATTTCCATGACGCCCTTAAGGCCGCGCAAGCGCGTTATCGCAACAGCCTGCCGCCGGCGATTTATCAGGCGCTGGTCGACAACTCCAATCAACGCTTCGCCCCGGCCGCCATGGACCAACGCGCCCTCGCCAGCCTGCGCCAGCAACTGCCTGACCCGCAGCCGGCCTTGGCTTTTTTACAGTCAGCGGTGGGCCGCAAGATCATTGCCAGCGAGGTGCAAGCCACCCAGCGCGCACAACTGGCGCAAAACGCCAAGGGCATCCCACGCAGTCAGGCCGGCGCCAGCCGGCGCTTGTTGATTGGCCACTTGGTGCAAGCGCTGCCGGCCAAAGAGGCCGGCGCCGAGGTGAGCCTGGCCTTGGCCGGCGTCGCGGCGGACAGCCTCAGCCAGATGATTCCCGGCCTGCTCGGCGGCGAACAAGCCCAGGGCCTGCTCAACGGCCAGCGGCAACGCTTGATGGGGCAGATTGCCGGCGACCTGGATAACACCTTGCTGTACGTCTATCGCGACCTTAGCGACCTTGAGCTGGAGGAGTACGCCAGCTTTGCCGAGTCCGCCGAAGGTAAAGCCTACTATCAGGCCGCCCTCGCCGCCCTGCGCGCCGGCCTGAATGCCGAGTAAAACAAGGAGTGGAAAGTAGGAAGTGGGGTGTCGACTTCGCTCCCTACTTCCCACTTCCCACTTCCCAGCCTCTACCCCAACCGTTCGCTGAGAAAATCAAAATAGCGACCGCGCAACTCCGCCGTTTCATTGACCAGATGGTGCCGTGCCTGCGGCAGCATCAGCAGTTGCGGCGCGCTGAATTTGTCTTGCAGCACCTCAAGGTTATGCCGCCAATCCACGGTCATGTCGTCGTCACCCTGAATAATCAACGGGCTGCGAGCACTGCGCGGCGCCGCCTCGATCCTCGGCACCCAACGCGACAAGGCACCAACCCAAGCGGTCGGCAGGCTCAGCGGTTGCAGCGGATCACGCTGAATAAACTGTAAAAACTCCGGGTCATTGGAGTTGGCGTTAAAGCGCCGCGGGATCGAGGACACGAAAGGCTTGAGCATCCGGTAGCTGAATTTCGACCAACCCCAGGCCCGCGGGCGCACCAAGGGCGCCAACAGGATGGTCTGGCCAACCTTGGCACTGACCTCCCCCAGCAGCAGATGGTCGAGCACAATCGCGCCGCCGGCACTTTGTCCGCACAGGTGCCAAGGCTGCGGCAAGTCCAGGGCTTCGGCCTGGGCAAAGACGCCCTGCAGCACCGCTTGGTAATCGGCAAACTCGCCAATATCGGCCCGGGCGCCGCTGGACAAACCATGCCCCGGCAAGTCGCAGGCCAGCACGGCAAAGTTCATCTGCAACGCCCAGTCAATTACATGCCGATACAGGCCCATATGGTCGTAATAACCATGCTGAAAAATCAGCGTGGCCACCGGCTGTTCGGGCCACCAGACTTGCACGGCCACTTGGTAACCGGCCGCCTGAAAGCAGCCCAGCCGGCTCTGCACGCCGGCCTTATCGATCCCGTAAAAGGCCTGATAGGCATGCTGCTCTGGCGTTAACGGCGCAGCTGCGGCCAAGGGTCGCAGGCTGGCACGCAGCTGATCGGGCTGAAAAGGCACAGGCATAAGGCTTTCCACAAAAAGGCAGGAGTCGCGGCGACCCGAATGACGAGCTTCGCCGACAGATTAACGGCTGGCGATATTCTGCTTAGCCGCGCGCCGTGGCAAGCTAGTCGTTTAACCATAGCCTTGCCGAACCGATAAAACATGCGCCTGCCCTCTCGTACCCACTTACTCACCAGCCTGTTTGTTGTCCTTTGGGCGGGCGCAATGGCGGGCGCTTACTGGTGGTATCAGCTGCAGTACGTGCGCGCCTTTAGCCCACAGGCCACCGTATTTGCCGGGGATGGCCTGCGCCTGCCGGCAAACCTGGCTGGCGCAGGGCCGATCCGCATCGTGCACTTTTGGGATCCGGCCTGCCCCTGCAACGTCGGCAACCAGCAACACCTGGCCGAGTTACTGGCGCACTTTGGCCCGCTGGGCGTGCGCTTTTACGCCGTGCAAAAACCCGCCAGCCAAGGCCATTTACCGCCAGCCCTGGCCGGCTTGGAAAACTTGCCAGGGCTACCCGGCAGCGATCAGTTACCCGCCAGCCCGGCCGTGGCGATCTGGGACCAGCAAGGCAACCTGGCCTATTTTGGTCCCTACAGCGAAGGCGTTACCTGCAACGCCGGCAACAGCTTTATCGAGCCGATTCTCAAAGCCTTGCTGGACGGGCGCCCGGTAACCACGACCCAAACCCTGGCCGTCGGCTGCTTTTGCGACTGGCAGCAACCCTGAACGCCTCTCGCCCTTAACCCGGCGCCAGCACCCCAGGCCTAGCAACTGCGGCGCTTAGATTACGGCCCCGATACTGCTCCGGCGTTTGCCCATACCAACGGCGGAATGCCCGGTAAAACGGCGACAGTTCGGCAAAGCCGCAGGCCCGGGCCACCTCCCGCAGCGCTGTCGCGCTTAGCAGCAGCTCGGCACTGCGCAGGCGTTGCACCTCTTCGCGCACCGCCCGAAAGCCTTGCCCTTGCTGCAACAAGGCGCGCTGCAAAGCGGCGACAGGAAGGTCCATGGCCTGGGCGCAGGCGGTCAGATCACAACGCTCACGACCCAGCCGCAAGTCGATCTGATAGCGCAGACGATTAAGCAGCTGGTTCTCCTGCAAGCCGGCCAACAGCTGCTCGGCATGCGCACAGAGCAAGGCAAAAATCGGCCCATTGGCGCTGCGCAGCGGTCGCGCCAGCAAGGCTTGCGGGAACAGCAGGCAATCGTGGGGCTGACTGAATTGCGGCGTCAGGCCAAACAAGCGCCGATGCTCGCCCAGGTTCGCCGGCTGGGCATGGCGAAAACTCAAGCCGGTCAGGCGAAACTCGCCATCGGTGAGACTGCACAGTTGTTTGCTAAATAACAGCGCCAGGCATTCCATCTGCTGACGCAGCGAGCCGATGCCCTGATAGTCCAGATCGATCACCAGACAGGCCTGCCCAGCCGGCTCGTCCTCCAGCAGCCGCGCGGCAAAGCCACCGGAAAGAATGTGCTGCCAGCGCACAAACACCTGCAACGCCTCGCGCAGAGTACTGCTGGCCTGCTGGGCATAACTCACGACATCCATCGGCCGCGGCCGCATCACCTCGCCCAGGTGCAAGCCAATGTCGACATCGCCACTGAGGGCCGGCAACGCCTGCCAGAGCAATGGCGCCATCTCGTGCACCAACCGCGCCTCCAGCGCGCCGGCTTTCAGCGGCATGCCCTGGTAGGCCTGCCGATAGATGTGCCCAGGGTCGAGCCCCAGCGCCTGCATGCCCTCATAGAGCAAACGGCGCAGGGTGGCGGAGTGGGTCAGCGGGATAAGCGTGGCAAGGGTCATGGCAGCCTCTTTGAGTGACCGAATAATTACCTGCCCTAGAGTTTTGGTCAATGCTGCGAGCGCCCGGCTGCGGGCACTATGGACGCACTAAAACAAGGAAACCTTGCCGATGAAGCGTCGCCTGAAAGTCCTAGTGGTCGTAATTGCCGCCGTCAGCGCCGGTGGCGCTTGGTATATCCACAGCAAGCAACCAGTGCGCAGTGGCGAGGTCAGCCTGAGCAACCTGCAGGCGCCGGTGAGCGTGCGTTACGACGAGCGCGGCGTGCCGCATATACAGGCGCAAAACGAGGCCGACATGTACCGCGCCCTCGGCTATGTACATGCCCAGGATCGGCTGTTTCAGATGGAAATGATGCGTCGCCTGGCCCGCGGTGAATTGGCCGCGGTGCTCGGGCCGAAGCTGATCGACACCGACCGGCTGTTTCGCACCCTCGGCATTCGCCAGCATGCCGATGCCTATGCGGCGCAGATGGACCCGGCCAAGCCGGCCAATAAAGCCCTGGCGGCCTATCTGGATGGCATCAACCAATATCAGGCCGGCCACCCGGCACCGCTGGAATTCGACATTCTGGGGATTCCCAAGCGGCCCTTTACCACTGAGGACACCCTCAGCGTCGCCGGCTATATGGCCTACAGCTTTGCTGCGGCCTTTCGCACCGAACCGGTGCTGACCTATGTGCGCGATGAGTTGGGCGCCGATTACCTGAAGGTGTTTGACCTGGCCTGGCACCCCGAGGGCGTACTGAAACCGAGCCTCGCGGCCAACGACTGGAGCGACCTCAATCGCCTCGCCAGCCTCAGCCAGCAAGCGTTGGAAGAAGCCGGCTTGCCGCAATTTGAAGGCAGCAACGCTTGGGCCGTCTCGGGCAGCCGCACCGCCAGCGGCAAACCGCTGCTGGCCGGCGACCCGCATATCCGCTTTGCCGCGCCGGCGGTGTGGTACGAGGCGCAGCTGTCCTATCCGGGCTTTGAGCTATACGGCCATCATCAAGCGCTCAACCCGACCGCCTCGCTCGGCCACAACCAGAATTTCGGCTGGAGCATCACCATGTTCCAGAACGACGACGTCGATTTGATCGCCGAGAAGCTCAACCCCGACAACCCCAATCAGGTTTGGTACCGGGGCCAGTGGGTCGAGCTGAAAAGCCGCAGCGAGCAGATCGAGGTCAAAGGCGGCGAGCCGGTCCAGTTGACCCTGCGCCGCTCGCCCCACGGGCCGATCATCAATGACGCCCTCGGTGCCACTGCCGGCAAGACGCCGATTGCCATGTGGTGGGCATTCTTAGAAACCGAGAACCCGATTCTCGACGCCTTTTACCAGCTCAATCGCGCCGACACGCTGCCCAAGGCCCGCGCCGCCGCCGAGAAAATCCAGGCCCCCGGCCTGAATGTGATCTGGGCCAATGCCAAGGGCGATATCGGCTGGTGGGCCGCCGCCCAGTTGCCGCAGCGGCCGGCCGGGGTTAATCCGAACTTTATTCTCGACGGCGCCAGCGACCAGGCCGACAAACCCGGCTTCATCCCGTTCACCGCCAATCCCCAGGAAGAAAACCCGGCGCGCGGCTATATCGTTTCCGCCAACCACCAGCCGCTGCCGGCCAGCGGTATCGAGATCCCCGGCTACTACAACCTGCCCGACCGCGCTCAACGGCTCGATCAGCGTCTATCCGACAACAGCGTGAAGTGGAACCTACAGAACAGCCAGGCCCTGCAACTGGACACCGGCAGCGGCTATAGCCAACGCGTGTTGCAACCGCTGCTGCCGGTCTTGCAGGCCGCCGCCAGCGCCGAGGAGCAACCCTTGGTGCAACTGCTGGCCGAGTGGAATGGCGAGCACACGCTCGACGGCATAGCCCCGACGCTGTTCAACCAATTGCTCTACCAACTGACCGACGCCGCCATGCGCGATGAGTTGGGCGACAGCTTCTTCGACAACCTGCTGTCGACCCGCGTGCTCGATGTGGCCCTGCCGCGCCTGGCCGCCGATGCCGACTCACCGTGGTGGGACAACCGCAGCACCCCGGCCAAGGAAGACCGCGCCAGCACCGTCAAGGCCGCTTGGCAAGCCAGCCTCGCCCACCTGCGCAGCACTCAAGGGGCGAACCCCGCCGACTGGCAATGGGGCGCGGCCCATACCCTGACCCACGAGCATCCGCTGGGCAAACAAAAACCGTTGGATAAACTCTTCAACGTCGGCCCGTTCGCCGCCCCCGGCGGTCACGAAACGCCGAACAACCTGTCGCACAAAGTCGGCCCGGCGCCCTGGTCGGTGGTCTACGGCCCCTCGACCCGGCGCCTGATCGACTTTGCCGATCCCACCCATGCGCTGGGCATCAACCCGGTCGGGCAGAGTGGCGTGTTGTTCGATGCGCACTACAGCGACCAGGCCGAGCCTTACATCAAGGGCGAGTACGTGCCGCAGCACTTCAGTGACGCCGAGGTGGCGGCCAATACGCAAAGCACCCTGCGGTTGTTGCCGGCCAAATAGGCAAAGCCCGCACAATAAAAAACCTCGCCGCGGCGAGGTTTTTTATTGCGGGGGCAACCCGAAGAATCGCAGCGGTAAAACGCTGCCCGCGCGTCAATACCACAGAACACGCCATGCGGGCTTCACCCGCCCTGCTTAGCCGCCAAACACAGGCGCGCGGCCTTACTCCAACTCTTCGTCATCACGAATCAGCACGCATTTGCGCCCGTTTTCATCTTCAAAATAGTCGTACAGATAGAACATCTGCACTGAGCCATCGCTCTGCATGCAGGCCAGGTAATCGCCGGATTCGGCAGTGAAATACTGCTTGGATGCAGGCTTGGCTTCGCACTCGATATAGGCGCTGACGAAGCACTCGGGATCATCCTCACCGAAGAACTCCACACGTTCGGCCTCATCCCATTCGGCCGGTACTTGAAACGGGCCGAGGAACAGCACCCGGGCATCGCCGAGGTCTTCTTCTTCGGCGTCGGCATCAAATTCGTCGGGGCGGTAGAAGGTGCAGTCCTGTGCATCGGCGTGCTGCAAAATCGCCAGGCGCGATGCCAGGCGCGCCACCGGATCGAGTTCGCCGGCCTCGCAGATTTGTACCCATACCGGGTCGGTGCTTTGTTCTTGTTGATGGGCTTGCATGGGATTCTCCGCACTATGGCTGACTGATGCGCGCACCCTAGCACCCGAGCACAAAAAAGGGCCACCGCAGTGACCCTTTTTTGTTCTAGCTCGCTGCCCGGTTAGGCGGCGGCGTGCTTTTGCGACGGATCACGACGGCTGTCGGGGCCTTGCATCAAGGCCACCCCGGCGGTTTCGTCCATGGCTTGCTGGATCGCCCGCTTGCGGCGCTCTTCGGCCTTGGCCGTGAAGTACCAGGCGCAGAAGGTAAACAGCGACACCGACAACAGAATCAGGCTGGCCACTGCGTTGATCTCCGGTTTAACCCCCAAACGCACAGCGGAGAACACTTCCATCGGCAAGGTGGTCGAACCCGGCCCGGAGACGAAGCTGGCCAGCACCAGGTCATCCAGCGACAAGGCAAAGGACATCATGCCGCCGGCCGCCAGTGATGGCGCGATCATTGGGATGGTGATCAACATAAACACCTTCCACGGCTTGGCGCCCAGGTCCATGGCGGCCTCCTCGATGGAGATATCCAGCTCACGCAGGCGCGCCGAGACCACCACCGCCACGTAGGACGAGCAGAAACTGGTGTGGGCGATCCAGATGGTCATGATGCCGCGTTCGGCCGGCCAGCCGATCATTTGCGCCATGGCGACAAACAACAGCAGCAGCGACAGACCGGTAATTACCTCAGGCATTACCAGCGGTGCTGTAACCATGCCGGCAAACAGCGTGCGCCCTTTGAAACGCGGAATCCGCGTCAGCACAAAGGCCGCCAGGGTGCCGAGGATCACCGAGGACACGGCGGTATACACCGCAATTTCCATCGAGCGCATCACCGAACCCATCAGCTGGCTGTTATCCAGCAGACCGAAATACCACTTCAGCGACCAACCGCCCCACACCGTTACCAGCTTGGAGGCGTTGAACGAGTAGATCACCAGAATCAGCATCGGCAGGTAGATAAACAACAAGCCGGCGACCAGCATGAAATTTGAGAATCTAAAGCGCTTCATGCTTTGGCCTCCAGCTCTTTAGCTTCGTTACGATTGAACAGCACAATAGGCACCATCAAGATCACCAACA
Source organism: Pseudomonas sp. (assembly GCF_030698175.1). Taxonomy (GTDB): domain Bacteria; phylum Pseudomonadota; class Gammaproteobacteria; order Pseudomonadales; family Pseudomonadaceae; genus Aquipseudomonas. The sequence continues at coordinate 92,189 of NZ_JAUYNT010000041.1, read as the reverse complement.
TCACTACCGCCAGCGCCGAAGCCACCGGCCAATCGCGGTTATTGAAGAACTCTTGCCAGAGCACTTTACCGATCATCAGGGTTTCCGGGCCACCGAGCATTTCCGGAATCACGAACTCGCCAACCACCGGGATAAACACCAGCATTGAGCCGGCAATAATGCCGTTCTTGGACAGCGGCACGGTGATTTTCCAGAAGCTGGTCAGGCTGCGCGCACCCAGATCGGAGGCGGCCTCCAGCAGGCTCAGGTCATGCTTGACCAGGTTGGCGTAGAGCGGCAGCACCATAAACGGTAGGTACGAATAGACGATGCCGATGTACACCGCCAGGTTGGTGTTGAGGATGATCAACGGCTCATCGATCAGGCCAATGCCCATCAAGGCGCCGTTGAGTAGGCCGTTGTTGCTGAGGATGCCCATCCAGGCATAGACGCGGATCAGGATCGCCGTCCAGGTCGGCATCATGATCAACAGCACGTACACCGTTTGCATCTCTTTTGGCGCACGGGCGATGGCATAGGCCATCGGGTAGCCAATCAACAGGCATAGCAACGTGCTGATTGCGGCCATTTTCAGCGAGCCTAAATACGCCGAAATGTACAGCTCATCGCTGGCCAACATCAGGTAGTTACCCAGATTCAGCAAAATCTGAAACTGCTGATCAACGTAACTGTAGATCTCGGTATAGGGCGGGATAGCCACATCGGCTTCGGCAAAACTGATCTTCAGCACGATGGCGAAGGGCAGAATAAAGAACATAAACAGCCAGACAAAAGGCACCCCGATTACCAGGTGCCGTCCTTTGGGCATGAGGAGTCGCTGCTTGGCTAGTTTCATGAGCGCAATACCACGCCGCTATCGTCTTCCCAGCAGACGAACACTTCATCACCCCAGGTTGGCCGGGTGCCGCGCCGCTCGGCGTTGGCCACAAAGGACTGCACTATCATGCCGCTCGGCAACTCGACGTAGAACACCGAGTGACCGCCCAGGTAGGCAATGTCATGCACCTTGCCGCGCGACCAGTTGTGCTCGCCAGTAGGTTGTTCGGTGGTGACTATGAGTTTTTCAGGGCGCAGCGCGTAACTGATGCTTTTGTCTTCAACTGAGGTGGTCACCCCGTGGCCGACAAAGATGTTGCGCTCAAGACTTGGCGAGTCGATGACGGCAAAGCCTTCTTGGTCATCCACCACCACGCCATCGAACAGGTTAACGCTGCCGATAAACTCACAGACCAACTTGCTGGTTGGCGTTTCGTAGATGTCCACCGGGCTGCCGATTTGTGCAATCCAGCCCAGGTGCATGATGGCGATGCGCTCGGCCATGGTCATGGCCTCTTCCTGGTCGTGGGTCACCATCACGCAGGTCACGCCCACACGTTCGATGATCTCAACCAGCTCCAGCTGCATTTGCGAACGGAGCTTTTTGTCCAGCGCACCCATAGGTTCGTCGAGCAACAGCAATTTCGGGCTTTTCGCCAATGAGCGAGCCAAGGCCACGCGCTGACGCTGGCCACCGGATAACTGGTGCGGTTTGCGTTTGGCGTACTCGCTCATGCGCACCAATTTGAGCATCTCGGCCACGCGCTCGTCGATCTGCTCCTTGGGCATCTTGTCCTGCTGCAAGCCGAAGGCGATGTTCTGCGCCACGGTCATGTGCGGGAACAAGGCATAGGACTGAAACATCATGTTGATCGGCCGCTCGTAGGGCGGCATATCGGTAATGTCTTCACCGTCGAGGAAGATCCGTCCGGAGGTCGGTCGCTCAAAGCCCGCGAGCATTCGCAGCAAGGTTGATTTACCTGAACCAGAGCCGCCGAGCAGGGCGAAAATCTCACCCTTATGAATGGTCAGCGACACATCGTCTACCGCCAAAGCCTCGTCAAACTTCTTGCTCACCCGGTCGATTTTTACCAGCACCTCTTTCTGCGGCTTCTGGTTGCCACTAAGGGCTTTCTTATGCACACCGGCGGTTATTGCCATTTACCACGACTCCCAACACATTGAAGCCCGCTCACTTTAAGCGGGCTATTTTTATTCACTTACCAGTCTTAATTTTGGTCCAGCTGCGGGTCATGGCGCGCTGCACCTTGACCGGTAACTCTTCTGACACATACAGCTTGGCCATCACCTCGGCGGAGGGATAAACCGAAGGATTGGTCAGCACTGCCTGATCCATAAAAGGCCCGGCTTTGAGGTTTGGATTGGCGTAGCCCACGTAGTCACTGACCGTGGCTATCACTTGCGGCTGCACCAGGTAATTGATAAAGGCATGGGCTTCTTTGACGTTACTGGCATCGGCCGGGATGGCCAGCATGTCGAACCAAAGGTTGGCGCCTTCCTTGGGGATGCTGTAGGCAATCTTGACGCCCTTACCAGCTTCCTCTGCCCGGGCCTTGGCCTGGAAAGCATCACCGGAGTACGCAAAAGCTACGCAGATCTCGCCATTGGCCAGATCCGAGATGTACTTGGAGGAGTGGAAGTAGGTAACAAAAGGTCGTACCGCGAGGAATTTAGCCTCGGCCTTTTGGTAGTCTTCCGGGCTCTTGCTATTAGCCTGCAGGCCCATGTAGTTGAGCATCGCCGGGAACATTTCATCCGGTGAATCCATAAAGGCCACGCCACAGGCGGTGAGCTTCCTCAGGTTTTCTGGCTCAAACACAGTGGCCCAAGAGTCGATGTGATCGACGCCCAGCGCGGCCTTGACCTTGTCGACGTTGTAGGCGATGCCATTAGTACCCCACAGATAAGGCACTGAGTACTGGTTACCGGCATCGTTCACGTCCAACTGCTTGAGCAGCGCCGGATCGATATTAACCAGGTTAGGCAGTTGCGCTTTGTCGAGCTTTTGAAACGCGCCGGCTTTGATCTGTTTACCGAGAAAATGGTTGCTCGGCACCACCACGTCATAGCCGGAGCGGCCGGCTAGCAACTTGCCTTCAAGGGTTTCGTTGGAGTCAAACACGTCGTAACCGGCTTTGATCCCGGTGGCTTTTTGAAAGTCCGCCAGGGTGGTCTCGCCGATATAGTCGGTCCAGTTGTACACATGCACCACAGGCTCGGCCTGGGCGTTAGTCAGCAAGCCAAAGGTGGCCGCCGCAATCAGGGTGGTACGCAAAGAACAATGCACAGGAAGTCCTCTTGTTATTGATGGTGCGGCGGTTACATACCGCGCAGGGACTGAGCCTTTGTTGAATGGGTTAGTGGCACGGGGCCTAAGCCATTCGACAATTGCTCGGACGAACACTTGCGACGACCACGGTCGCCGCAAGTGGGTTTGGGCTTATTTACCGGCTTTGATTTTGGTCCAGATGCGCGTCATCGAACGCTGCACCTTGGCTGGCAAATCGGCGAAGGCATACAGCTTGCTCATGGTTTCCGGCGTTGGGTAGATGCCCGGATCGTTACGAATGGCTTCATCCACCAGCGGGGTTGCCGCAGCATTACCGTTAGGGAACTGCACCTCGTTGGTGATCTCGGCCATGATTTCCGGCTTGAGCAGGAAGTTTATAAAGGCATAGGCGGCATCGACGTTGGCGGCATCCGCCGGCATGGCGACCATGTCGAAGAAGGTACCGGCGCCTTCTTTAGGAATGTTGTAGCCAACCTTGATCCCGCTTTTGGCTTCCTCGGCACGGCTCTTGGACTGCTGAATATCACCCGAGTAACCGACCGCGACACAGAGGTTGCCATTGGCCAGGTCCGAGATGTACTTGGAGGAGTGGAAGTAGGTGATGTTCGGGCGAATCTTGAGGAACAATGCCTCGGCGGCCGCCAGCTCTTTCGGGTCTTGACTGTCGGACTTGTAGCCCAGGTAGTGCAGGGCAATCGGCAGAATTTCGGTCGGTGAATCGAGGAAGGCCACGCCGCAAGACTTCAGTTTCTCGATGTTTTCCGGCTTGAACAGCAAGTCCCAGGAATTCACCGGGGCGTTGTCGCCCAGTGCCGCTTTGACTTTATCGACGTTGTAACCAATGCCGATCGAGCCCCACATGTAGGGAAAGGCGTATTGGTTGCCTGGATCGCTGACTTCCAGGGTTTTCAGCAGGTCTGGGTTGAGATTTTTCCAGTTCGGCAGTTTCGACTTATCCAGTGGCTGATAAACCTTGGCCTTGATTTGCTTGGCCAGAAAGTTGTTCGACGGCACCACAATGTCGTAACCCGACTTACCCGCCAGTAGCTTGGCTTCAAGGGTTTCGTTACTGTCGAACACGTCGTAAACAACTTTGACGCCCGACTCCTTCTCGAACTTGGCTACGGTGTCTTTCGCGATGTAATCAGACCAGTTGTACACGTGCAGCACTTTTTCATCCGCTTGCGCAGCACCTGCCATTAGCCCCAACAGCGACATAGCGAGTACAGACTTACCGAATTTGTTCATGCTTACAGCTCCTGTTCCTGAGTGTGTGAAGGGGCTAAAAACCACCTTCATTAAGCCTAGCCAAATTACTCAGCGCGTCCGTGCCGCTACTTTATCCGTTGCCCAGCGGCGTCACGCCGACGGTGAGTACACCTGCTTTTTAAGTTAAGCCTGCAAATCCTGCAAGGTCAGATCAAGGCACAAGCGCGCCTTGGTTACTAACTCGTCAATCTCGGTTTTGCTGATCACCAACGGTGGCGCGATGATCATGGTGTCGCCTACGGCACGCATAATCAGCCCGTTATTGAAGCAATGACCACGGCAGATCATCCCCGCGCCCTTATCGGTATAGCGCGCCCGAGTGCTTTTGTTCTTCACCAACTCGATAGCACCGAGCATGCCGAGGCCGCGCACTTCACCCACCAGGGGATGATCGGCCAACTCACGCAAACGCTTTTGCAAGTAGGGTGCCGTTTGTTCACGCACCTGCTCCAAAATCTTCTCGTCACGCAAGATACGGATATTTTCCAGCGCCACAGCCGCCGCCACCGGGTGTCCGGAGTAGGTGAAGCCGTGGTTAAAGTCGCCGCCGGTTTTCAGCACCGCGACTATCTTGTCACTGACGATCAACCCACCCATGGGGATGTAGCCAGAGGTCAGGCCCTTGGCGATGGTCATCAGGTCGGGTTTATTGCCGTAGTAGTCGCTGCCGAACCACTCGCCGGTGCGACCGAAACCGCAGATCACTTCATCGGCGACAAACAAGATGTCGTACTTGGCGAGGATCTCGCGGATCTTCGGCCAGTAGCTGTCGGGCGGAATAATCACCCCGCCGGCGCCCTGAATAGGCTCGGCAATAAAGGCTGCGACATTAGCTTCGCCAACTTCGAGGATTTTCTTTTCCAGCTGCTCGGCTGCCCAGATACCGAACTGCTCCGGGCTCATGTCGCCGCCTTCACCGAACCAGTAAGGCTGCGGGATGTGCACTATGCCGGGCACCACGCCACCTTGATCGTGCATGCCCTGCATCCCGCCCAGGCTGGAACCGGCGAAGGTGGAACCGTGGTAACCATTGAGACGGCTGATGATCACCTGCTTATTCGGCTGACCTTTGAGCGCCCAATAATGGCGCACCATCCGCAGCATGGTGTCGTTACCTTCCGAACCCGAACCGGTGAAGAACACATGGTTCATGCCGGCCGGAGTGATTTCGGCGAGGGTCTTGGCCAGCTCCAGCACCGGCGGATGGGCGGTCATAAAGAAGGTGTTGTAGAACGGCAGCTGCTTCATTTGTTTGCTGGCCGCATCGGCCAACTCGTCACGGCCATAGCCGATGGCTACACACCAAAGGCCGGCCATGCCGTCGAGAATTTTGTTGCCTTCGCTGTCCCACAAATACACCCCGTCGGCATTGGTAATAATGCGCGGACCGGTGTCGCTCAGCTGCTGATAATCGCTGAACGGCGCCAGGTGATGGTCACGGCTCATGGCCTGCCATTGCTGGGTTTGCGGATTAGTGTTGGGCGTTGTCATGGTTCAACCTATTGGGTAAAACACGGGCCGCGCTGATGCGCGACCCGGGTGATGATCAGACGGCGTAAAGCAGGAACTCGCGTTCCCAAGAGCTGATCACGCGCTTGAAGTTCTCGTGCTCGGCGCGTTTAACCGCGACGTAACCGGTAATAAAGGCAGCGCCCAGGTATTGCTCCAGGGCCTTGCAGTTTTCCATGCGTTCCAACGCATCTTCGATGGTCAACGGCAAACGCAGGTTGCGCCGCTCATAACCACGCCCCTTGACTGGCGCGCTCGGCTTGAGCCCTTCCACCATGCCGATATAACCGCACAGCAAGCTGGCGGCGATGGCCAGATAAGGGTTGGCGTCGGCGCCGGGCAGGCGGTTTTCCACCCGACGGCTTTGCGGGCCGGCATCCGGTACGCGCAAGCCAACGGTGCGGTTTTCTTCGCCCCACTCGACGTTCACCGGCGCCGAGGTGTCCGGCAGGAAGCGGCGGAACGAGTTAACGTTGGGCGCGAACAGCGGCAACAACTCGGGGATGTACTTCTGCAGGCCACCGATATGGTGCAAGAACAGGTCGTTCATGCTGCCATCGGCGTTGGAGAAGATGTTCTTGCCGGTTTTGATGTCGATGATGCTCTGGTGCAAGTGCATGGCACTGCCCGGTTGACCGGTCATGGGTTTAGCCATAAAGGTCGCGCCGACATTATGTTTCAGCGCCGCTTCACGCATGGTGCGTTTGAAGATCAGCACCTGGTCGGCCAACGACAGGGCATCGCCGTGACGGAAGTTGATTTCCATCTGCGCGGTGCCGTCTTCGTGGATCAGGGTGTCCAGATCCAGATTCTGCAGCTCACACCAGTCGTAAACGTCTTCGAACAAAGGGTCGAATTCATTCGCGGCTTCGATGGAGAACGACTGCTTGCCGGTTTCGGCGCGGCCCGAGCGACCAATCGGCGGCTGCAACGGGAAGTCCGGGTCTTCGCAGCGCTTGGTCAGGTAGAACTCCATTTCTGGCGCGACAATCGGCTGCCAACCTTTATCGGTGTACATCTTCAAGACTTTCTTGAGGATATTACGCGGCGACAATTCAATCGGATTGCCTTGCTTGTCGTACGTGTCGTGGATCACCTGGGCAGTGGGCTCGATCGCCCACGGTACGAGGAACACGGCATTTTCGTCCGGGCGGCAGACCATGTCGATATCGGCAGGGTCCAGCAGGTCGTAATAAATGTCGTCTTCCACGTAGTCGCCGGTGACAGTCTGCAGCAGTACGCTCTCCGGAAGGCGCATGCCCTTCTCGTCGAGGAACTTATTGGTCGGCGAAATCTTGCCCCGGGCAATCCCGGTCAAATCGCTGATCATGCATTCCACTTCGGTGATCTTGTTTTCTTTGAGCCAGCTGGTAAGCCGGTCGATTTTGCTAGTCATACAAACCTCTAGGGGTGGGGAATCAGAGCTTGGCTGATATAGCTAAGCTCAACGTTAACTCGCGCGCTTGCACAGGCTTCACCGAAAGCCTGAAAGAGTGCGAGGTGATGCGGATTTGCTACTACCTGCCACTCGGCATACCACTGAGCTGCGAGGACAAATACCAAGTACTGGCACGCCAGCGGCAATAGCAGCTTTAATCAAAGGGAGGGTACTGGTGTCGCGCACCGGGTCATGCGCAGTGCCAGGTATGTTGCTGGGGCCGCGGTAATGATGGGGCGTAACGCTGGACGGCGAACGGCTAAACAGCCGACCATCAAGATTCGCTGGCAACACTGGCAGATCAAGTAAATCGCCGAGTGCAGGGATCACCAGCGGCAAATCACCGGCGCCAACTACAAGGGCGCAGACGTATTTGTCGCCAACAGCATGGTACGAATGAAAACCGATCTGCTTGGTGCAGGCGGTCACGCCAATCAACGGCAGGCGAGACATGTGACACCCGTTTTATTGATGTTATGGGTTGCGACCGAGATTAGCCTTGTTCGATTTTTTACACAATAGGCCTGTAAAAAATTAAACACACCACCCACAACGGCAGGCTCAAGGACGCAGGGGTGGCCGATGAATTGCCTTGAAAAGCCCTAAAATTGGCCACGCAGCCCCTTTTTAGGGCACAATAGGGACGCTCTTGACAGCGACTTTGGTTTAAGATTGACTCAAGTCGTGCCATTTGCATGATTGATATTTTTAACAAAAAAGGTGTTGCATCATGTCGGTTCCTCCGCGTGCCGTTCAGCTTAACGAAGCGAATGATTTTCTTAAGAAGCATCCCGACGTCCAGTTCGTCGACCTATTAATAGCCGACATGAACGGCGTTGTTCGCGGCAAGCGCATTGATCGCGCCAGCCTGCACAAGGTTTACCAGCGCGGCATTAACCTGCCCGCCTCGCTATTTGCCCTCGACATTAATGGTTCCACCGTTGAGAGCACCGGCCTTGGCCTGGATATCGGCGACTCCGACCGGGTCTGCTACCCAATCCCCAATACCCTGTGCAATGAGCCTTGGCAGAAGCGCCCTACCGCGCAACTGTTAATGACCATGCACGAGATGGAAGGCGAAGCCTTCTTTGCTGACCCACGGGCAGTGCTGCAGCAAGTGATCAACAAGTTTGATGCCCTTGGGCTGACGATTTGCGCGGCGTTCGAGCTGGAGTTTTACCTGATCGACCAGGCCAACGTGAATGGCCGACCACAGCCGCCGATGTCGCCGTTGTCCGGCAAGCGTCCACAATCCACCCAGGTCTATATGATCGATGACTTGGATGAATACGCCGAATGCCTGCAAGACATCCTCGAAGGCGCACAAGAGCAAGGCATCCCGGCCGATGCGGTAGTCAAGGAAAGCGCCCCGGCGCAATTCGAGATCAACCTGCACCACGTCGCCGACCCGCTCAAGGCTTGCGACTACGCGCTGCTACTTAAGCGTCTGGTGAAGAACATCGCTTACGACCATGAGATGGACACCACCTTCATGGCCAAACCCTACCCGAACCAAGCGGGTAACGGTCTGCATGTACATATCTCGATTCTCGATAAAGATGGCACCAACATCTTTAAGAGCGAAGACCCGGCGACCAACGATGCACTGCGCCACGCGATTGGCGGCATCATTGAAACCATGCCCGCATCGATGGCGTTCCTCTGCCCGAACGTAAACTCCTATCGCCGTTTCGGTGAGAAGTTCTTCGTGCCGACCTCGCCAACCTGGGGCATCGACAACCGCACCGTGGCGCTGCGCGTACCGAATGACACGGCCGATGCCGTGCGCATCGAGCACCGCGTCGCCGGCGCCGATGCCAACCCGTATTTGGTCATGGCCTCGGTATTGGCCGGCATTCACCACGGCTTGACCAACCAGATCGAGCCAGGCGCGCCACTCGAAGGCAACGCCTACGAGCAGACCGAAGCCAGCCTGCCAAACAACCTGCGTGATGCGCTGCGCGAGCTGGACGACAACGAAGTCATGGGCCGCTACATCGACCCGAAATACATCGATGTATTCGTCGCCTGCAAAGAAAGCGAGCTGGCCGAGTTTGAATATTCAATCTCCGACCTTGAGTACAACTGGTACTTACACACGGTTTAACCGCAGCATCCGACGCCGGCCTTAGCCGGCGTCTTTTTATCTGACATTTGGCTTTTACCTAGCTCAACTCTTGCGACTGCAACGCCGTGGTCGAGTGAACGGTTCGAGGACCAAAAATCACTGGCAGTTGTGCGCAGAATTGACTGCGCCTTATCAACATGGAGATCGTTATGCCGCGTTTTCTTGCTCTGCTTGCCCTGACCTTGGCGCCGTTGCTGGCGCATGCCGAAGAGGTGATTAGCGTCTATAACTGGAACGACTACATCGCCCCACAGGTGCTGGTCGATTTCGAGAAAGAAACCGGCATTCACGTCGACTATCACACCTACAGCACCGCCGAAGAGCTCAGCAAAGCGCTGGCCAGCGGCGAGGCCATCGACGTCGCGGTGCCCTCCCATGACGCGCTGCCTGGGCTGATCAAAGCCGCCAGCATTCAGCCGCTGGATCTCAAACTGCTGCCCAACCGCAGCCACCTGGACAAGCAACTGCTGAGCAAGCTCGCGGCCTTCGACACCAACAACAGTTACGCCATTCCCTATCTATGGGGCTCGGTCGGTTTGGCGATCAATACCCCGGCCGCCGAGCAGGCCTTCGGCGGCCCGCTGCCGGACAGCTGGAGCGTGCTGTTCAATCCCGAGCAGAGTAAACGTCTGGCCAGTTGCGGCATGAGCGTGCTGGATGCCCGCGATGAAGTACTCTCGGCCTTGATGAGCTACCAGGGCCGCAGCTTGGCGCAAACTCCGCCAAGCCAAATGAAACGCAGTGGCGAGCTGCTTAATCAGCTGCGCCCCAACCTGCAGTATGTCGACAGCACCCGCTATATCGAGGACCTGGCCAGCGGCAAGCTGTGCGTCGCCTTCGCCTGGGTCGGCGACGCCCTGGCCGCCGCCAAAGCAGGTCAGCCGGTTAAGTTTGTGGTGCCGCAAGAGGGCTCGATTATGTTTATCGACAGCCTGGTGATCCCCAAGAGCGCCCGCCGCGCCGACCTGGCGCATAAGTTTATCGATTACCTAATGCAACCCAAGGTCGCCGCCCTGATCACCACCGAGACGCTCTTCCCCAGCGCCAATGCCGACGCCAAGGAGTTCCTCGATCCGAGCATTCGCGACCAGCCGGGGCTGTATCCCGACCGCGACACCAAGCGCCGCTTATCCGCCCTGGAAGTGCTGCCCGAGAAGCTCGCGCCGATCCGCGATCAGATCTGGCAGCGTTTTATTGCCGCTCCCTGACTTGCCCCGGCGGCGTGACTAACGTCCAATAGCGGCTCCCATGCCAAGGAGAGCCCTATGTCACGCCCCGTCAGCAGCCGTAAACCGCGCGCCAGCAGCCAACTGCGGATTAACGCAATACTCGCCGCGGCGCGCAGCTTGCTGGCCGAACAAGGCGTCAATAGCCTCTCGGTGTACAGCGTCGCCGAGCGTGCGCAGATGCCACCGTCATCGGTCTATCACTTCTTCGCCAGCGTGCCGGCGATTCTCGAGGCGCTGACCGGCGAGATTCACGCCGCCTTTCGCGCCTGCTTGCAGCTACCCATAGCCCACAACCAACTGCGTGACTGGCGGGATCTGTCGCGGCTGGTCGAAGAGCGGATGCTGGCGATTTACGCCGCCGACCCGGCCGCCCGCCAGCTGATTCTCGCCCAGCACGGTTTGACCGAAGTCACCCAAGCCGACCGCCTGCACGACATCGAACTCGGCCAGTTAATGCAGGCGCTGTTCAACCGGCATTTCCAACTGCCCGTCCTGCCCGAGGAGGTCGATGTGTTTGCCCTGGCCATGGAACTGGGTGACCGGGTGTACGCCCGCTCGGTGCAGCAGCACGGGCTGATCACCCCGCGCATGGCCGAAGAAGGCATGCGGGTATTTGACGTTTACCTGGCCCTGTACCTGCCGCCGCTATTGCCTAAACGCGAACAATAAACCGATATTTATCTGCAAATAAATTACACAGACCTGATCGATAGATAAAAACAGCTTTTAAGACGGATTTTTATCGGATATAAAGTAAGCAAGTGCCGACCAACTGCAAGCCGCCGACACGCCAGAGTCTGTGTTCATCTGCTAGCGTCTTTTCGCCACGGTTGATTCGCCGGTGCTCACCCTCCGGGTCAGCCTAGGGCTGTTACCCCCGTTGGTTGTTGCGCGTTGTCTGGCTCTAGCCCAGAAGCGCTTGAGTGGATTGACCTTCGACAAATTTTGGGCTTCGCCCTAAAAGGTATCGCTAATGACTACCCTGACCAGCACCCCACGCGCCGACGGCTTCCAGATGCCCGCCGAGTGGGCACCCCATAGCCAAACCTGGATGGTCTGGCCCGAGCGCCCGGACAACTGGCGGCTCGGCGGCAAGCCGGCACAGGCCGCCTTCACCGCAGTGGCCAAGGCCATCGCCGAATTTGAACCAGTGACCGTTTGCGTGTCTGCCGGGCAATACGACAATGCCCGCGCACGCCTCGACCACGGCAATATCCGCCTGGTGGAAATCAGCACCGACGATGCCTGGGTGCGCGACACCGGCCCGACCTTCGTGACCAACGCCAGCGGTGAAGTGCGCGGCGTCGACTGGACCTTCAACGCCTGGGGTGGCTTCGACGGCGGCCTGTACTGGCCGTGGCAGCGCGACGATCAGGTGGCGCGCAAGATCCTCGAGATCGAAGGCTGCGCACGTTACCGCACCGAAGGCTTCGTGCTCGAAGGCGGCTCGATTCATGTCGACGGTGAGGGCAGCCTGATCACCACCGAAGAATGCCTGCTTAACCGCAATCGCAACCACGAGCTAAGCCGCGAGCAGATAGAGAGCACACTGCGTGAACACTTAGACATAGACACTGTGATCTGGCTGCCGGACGGCCTATTCAATGACGAGACCGACGGCCACGTCGACAACTTCTGTTGTTACGTACGTCCCGGTGAAGTGTTGCTGGCCTGGACCGACGACCCGCAGAGCCCCAACTACCCGCGCTGCCAAGCCGCCATGGCGGTGCTGAGCAACACGCGGGACGCCAAGGGTCGTCAATTGATCGTGCACAAGATGCCGATCCCCGGCCCGCTGCACGCCACGGTTGAGGAATGCGCCGGCGTCGATGCCGCCGAAGGCACCCAGGAGCGCGATCCGTCGATTCGCCTGGCCGGTTCCTACGTCAACTTTTTGATCGTCAACGGCGGCATCATCGCGCCGAAATTCGACGACCCGATGGACGCCGAAGCCGAAGCTATCCTGCAGCAGCTATTCCCTGAGCATCGGGTGGTGATGGTGCCGGGCCGCGAGATCCTGCTCGGCGGCGGCAATATCCACTGCATCACCCAGCAACAACCGGCGCCGCAACGGCGCTGATTTGCAACGGGCGCAGAGCTGCGTGTGGGTGGGGCTGTAGGGTGGGTTAGCGGCGCGGACGGTGGTTGTTTGCATCACCGCGCAAGCCGGGCGCCGCGTAACCCACCATGCGGTTTACCGGTCGAGCGCCATGGTGGGTTACGGCGCGGTCGGCTTGCGTTGTTGGCAGACCGTGGTTCGCGCCTAACCCACCCTACAAAAGCTGCGTGCAACACGTAACTGGGACATGGCCTTTACGTTGGCTTACAGCCGATTCAATGGCACCTTCAAGTAGCGCACGCCATTGCTCTCGGCCGGCGGCAGTTCGCCGCCGCGCATATTGATCTGCACCGCCGGCAGCATCAGCACCGGCATGCTCAAACTGGCATCCCGCGCGCGGCGCATGGCGACGAAAGCGTTCTCATCGATACCCGCGTGCGCATGCACGTTATGGGCGCGTTGCTCGGCCACGCTGCTCTGGTACAGATGCTGATCGCGGCCCGGTGCCAGATAGTCGTGGCACATAAACAAGCGGGTGCTGTCTGGCAGGGCGAACAGCGTCTGGATCGACTGGTACAACGTGCGCGCATCGCCACCGGGAAAGTCGCAGCGGGCCGTGCCGTAGTCCGGCATAAACAAGGTATCGCCGATAAAGGCCGCGTCACCGATTACGTAAGTCAGGCAAGCCGGGGTGTGCCCCGGCGTATGCAGCACGCTGGCGGCGATGCCGCCGACGCTGAAGCTGTCGCCATCGGCAAACAGCCGATCAAACTGGCGGCCATCGGTGGCGAATTCAGCGCCTGCGTTAAACAGCTCCCCGAAAGTGGTTTGGATCTGAGTGATCTGCGCACCAATCGCCAAGCGCCCGCCGAGCGTCTGCTTGAGGTAGCCGGCGGCGGACAGATGATCGGCGTGCACGTGGGTTTCCAGCAGCCAGTCCAGCGTCAGGCCCTGCTCGCGCACATAGGCGAGCAGCCGGTCGGCGTTGACGTGGGAAGTGCGCCCGGAAGCCGGATCGTAATCGAGCACCGGGTCGACGATGGCGCAGCGCCGGCTTTGCGGGTCGCTGACCACGTAGCTGTAGGTGAAGGTGGCCGGATCAAAAAAAGCCTCAACCTGCGCATTCATGCCTGGCTCCCGCGCCGCTCCAGCAGCTCAAACAGGCCCATACCGGCGAGCATGGCCAGTACAAACAGCAGTGCCTGCCAGTGGCCGGTGAGCAAAATCGCCACGGCCGGCCCCGGACAGATGCCGGCGATGCCCCAGCCGATGCCAAACAGCAGGCTGCCGATCAGCAAACGACTGTCCAAGCCGCGCTTGAGCGGCAACTGCATGGCGGCGCCCAACAGCGAGCGGCTCTGGCGTTTGGCCCAGCTAAACGGCAACAGCGCCACCCCAATGGCGCCGGCCATAACTAAGGCCAGCGACGGGTCCCAAGGGCCGGCCAGGTCAAGAAAGCCCAGCACCTTGGCCGGATTAGCCATGCCGGACAACAGCAAACCCAGGCCAAAGATCAGCCCGGCGACTAACGCAATCAGCTTACCCATGCTCAGGCCCCCAACAGATGACGAAGGATAAATACCGTGGCAAATCCGGCGGCCATAAACACCCCGGTGGCCACCAAGGAGCGCGGCGACAGCCGGGAGATACCGCAGACGCCATGACCGCTGGTGCAACCGGCGCCATACCGAGTGCCGACGCCAACCAGCAATCCGGCCAACGTCAGGCTCAGCCAGCCGCCCTGAAACTCAAGCATTGGCAAGGCAGCGAACAGCTGCCAGAGCAGCGGTGCCAGCAGCAGGCCGAGCAGAAACAACGCCTTCTCGCCACGCCCCTCGCCGCCGCGCACCAGCAGGCTGCCGAGCAAGCCACTGATGCCGGCCACCCGCCCGTTAAACAGCACAAACAGCGCCGCCGCCAGGCCAATCAAGGCACCACCGGCCAAAGCCGACCAGGGGCTGAAGTTCAGCCAGTCGATAATCATTGCCCGCCCTCGGCACAGTACAGTTGATAGAGGGTATTGATCACCGCCAACGCCTGCGAGCTGCTGATGCGGTAATACACCTGCTTGCCGTCGCGGCGGGTGTCGACCAGACCTTCGCGGCGCAGCACCGCCAGTTGCTGCGAGAGGGTCGGCTGCACAATGCCCAGCAGCGCCTCCAACTCACCCACATTGCGCTCGCCCTGGGACAGCTGGCAGAGCAACAACAGCCGGTCAGGGTTGGCCAGGGTCTTCAACAGCTGGCCAGCGGCCCCAGCATTGGCGCGCAGTTGCTCGATATTAAGCACAGGATCGGCGAGGGACATGGTTCACCTTAGATAAATACAATATGTAATTTAATATAATGTATTTATGGAGAGTGTCCAGCCAGGCCGATCAACGGCCATGGAAAAGGTTCTGTCCCAGTTATGTGTTGAGGTATGTGGGTTGGTTAGGCGATGCCTGGTACGCGGTAATTCGTAGGGTGGGTTAGCGGCGCGGGCGGTGGTTGTTTGCATCACCGCGCAAGCCGGGCGCCGCGTAACCCACCATGCGGTTTTCCGGTCGAGCGCCATGGTGGGTTACGTGGCGCACATATTGCTCAGTTGATTTTCAAGCCTTGTCCTGCGCCACTAATCCACCCTACCAAAGGCTGCGCGCATCGACTGCAGTACCAACAAAAAGCCCGCCGGTCTGCGGGGACGGGCGGGCTGTTGAGTCGCTAAGGCGCACTTAGCCGTTAGCCGGGCGCAGCGAGTAGGTTTTCAGCTGCGCGGCAAACTCGTGCAGCGACTGAATGCCGCTGGCTTCCGCTTCGCTGATCCACTGCTTGATCGCCTCCAGCATGTCGTGACCGTTGGCGCTGGTTTTGACCCAGATCTGCTGCAGGGCCAAACGCTTCTCGTAGATCACCTTGAGCGCCTGGCTTTGCTCCAACATCAGCTGGATGCGTGCCTGGTGTTTTTCATCCAGCAGGCTGGTTTCGCGAGACAGCAGGCGTTTGGCCCGGCGGAACTGATAACGCACCGAAGCATCGGCCTTGGCCAGCTCTTGCTTGACCAGCGGCGCGATCACCAACTTGCGGTACTGGGCCATGATCTGGAAGCGGTTGTTGAGGATCGCCATGGCGGTGTCCATGTCCATACTGCCCTTGCCGGGGACCCGGTGGGCAATCGGCGCCACGCGCTGGACCTTGGCCAGGCGCAGGAAGCTGAACAGTTGAATCCAGGCCCAGCCCATGTCGAACTCCCAAGGCTTAACCGACAGCTTGGCCGAGTTCGGGTAGGTGTGGTGGTTGTTATGCAGCTCTTCGCCACCGATCAAAATGCCCCAAGGCGAGAGGTTGGTGGCCGCATCGCGGCACTCGAAGTTGCGATAACCCACCGCATGGCCGAGGCCATTGACCACGCCCGCTGCCCAGACCGGAATCCACATCATCTGCACCGCCCAAACGGTCATGCCGAGCACGCCGAACAGGGCCAGGTCGATGACCGCCATGATAGCGATGCCGCCGATTGGGAAGCGCGAATAGAGATTGCGCTCGAGCCAGTCTTCCGGGCAGTTCTTGCCGTAGATGCGCAGGGTTTCCGGGTTCTCGGCCTCGGCGCGGTACAGCTCGGCACCGGTCAACAGCACGGTGCGCAGGCCTTTGATTACCGGGCTATGGGGGTCATCGACGGTTTCGCACTTGGCGTGGTGCTTGCGGTGGATGGCGGTCCACTCGCGGGTATTTTGCGCCGTGGTCAGCCATAACCAGAAGCGGAAAAAATGCTTCAGCGCCGGGTGCAGCTCCAGCGCCCGGTGCGCCGAGTAACGATGCAAATAAACCGTGACCGCGACAATGGTCACATGGGTGATCAGCAGGGTAACTGCCAACAACTGCCAGGCTGACAAGTCGAGTAAACCGTTGTACCACATGGGGAAATGGCCTCAAGCAAAGAGAAAAGCGCTGGATGAACAAGCGTGCACTCATTATCGCCGCAATTGGGGCGAAAGTCCCAGTAGCTTGTCGCTATTAGCCGGCGAACAGAACCCTTAAGTCGTAATTAACCGTGGCCAGCTTGCTGCTGACTACGCCGACGAGGAGATGTTAGCGCTTGCGGATACAGCTTGGGCCGGCACGCTTTTCGACTTCCTCGCGCACCTCATCGCGCCAACCCAGCAAGAACGCCAACTCGGCCACCACAAACAGCGGCCCCACCGCCAAGCCCATGATGTCGTCGACAAAGGCCGGTTTGCGCCCCTCGTAGTAATGACCGACGAACTGGATGATCCAGCCGAGCACAAACAAACCAATCCCCCAGCCGAGCCAGACGCCAGTACCCTGCTGCGCCAGACTCGCCCCGCCCCACAGACACAGACCGAGCAGGCCGCTCATCAGCAGGCCAAAACGCAGATCCAGTCGGCAGTAAAACAACCCCGCCGCCAGCGCCGTTAACGCTGCCGGTGACAACCACATACCGAGCAGCGCAACGCCTGGACGCGACAGCAACACCGCCACCGCCAGCACTATCAAAGGAATACCGATAAAGTGCGTGGCGATATTGCGCCGATCGCGGTGATAGGCCGCGTATTGCGCCAGGTGCTCGATCAAGGTTTTCATCTGGGTTTCGACTCAGGGTTGATGGGGTGAAAAATAGGCTGTGTACCCGTTAACGGTTGCAACGCTACCTGCAGGAGCGGCTCCATCTCAGGTCCAAGTGTCTAGCGTTGTCGCGCGCTGGACTGCCAAGCACGTTCAACCACTCACGCAGCCATAGCCAAAAAATACTGCCGGCAAACAACTTCGGCAATGGCCGCCGGAGCCATACGTTAGCCGACCGCCTGTCGCTGTAGCCGTTAGCTGCCATTTTGCCGCAGCGCTTCGCGGTACTGGCTCGGCGCCTGGCCGGTCCAGCGTTTGAAGGCGCGACTGAAGCTACTGGTGTCGGCAAAGCCCAGCAGGTAGGCGATCTCGCTGATTGAGCAACGCGGGTCGCGCATATGGGCCAGCGCTAGGCTCTGCCGGGTGTCGGCCAGCAACGCCTCGTAGCCGCAGCCTTCATCGGCCAGATGGCGCTGCAAGCTGCGCAAGCTCAGGTGCAGCATCTGCGCGATGCGCTCCGCCGAGGGTTCGCCATTGGGCAACTGCGCCTGCAAACAAGCGCGCACCTTGCGCTGCCAGCTTGGCGCCTCGCGCAGTTCTAGAGTGCGCTGCAACACCAGGTCGTTGTGCTCGGCCAACTCCAGATTGGCGTCGTCCAGCGGCTGCTCGAAACTGGCCCGGTCGAAACGCAGCAGGGTCTCAGGAGCGGCAAATACGATGGGCGCGCGAAACACCGCCTGCCAGGGTTGCGGATCGGCCGGTGGCGGGCGGCGCAGGTGCACGGCCAGCGGTGCATAAGCGCGCCCAAGGCGATTGCGGCAGGTGCGCACATGCAGTGCCGCAAAGGCATCCTGCGCCTCGGCCGCCGGCTCGCTGCTGCCGGGTGGCACTCGCAGGCGGAACTCGTAGCAGTCGCCGACCAGGTTCAGCTCCAGCAGCAACGCATCGCTGACCACCTGGTGATAACGGACGATCCGCTCGAACACTTCGCGCAGGCTGGCACTGGCGCCCAGCGCATAACCCAGGGCGTGAAAGGTGGTCGGGGTGACGAACTGCGAAGTCTTCAAACCCAGGGCCGGATCGCCGCTGGCCGCCACCGCCAACTGCCACAGCTTGGTGGTGGCCGACAGCGGATAGCGCGCCTGCGGGTTGTCCATCCACTGCGGGTCGAGCCCGGCCTCGCGGCACAGCGCCAGGCTATCGAGGCCCAGGCTGTCGAGCTGCTTGCGCAGGGCGCGGGTCCAACTGGCGAGGGTAGTGGCTTGAGCAGTCATGCAGATTGGCGCATCCGGTCAACAGGTTGGCGTTTAGGGTCAGGCTCAGTGCGGCTGATCGACGCACACTGGCGGCACATTGATTAGAGGATGTAAGCATGTCCCACTCTCCCGCAAGCCCCGTGCCGTTAAATCCGCAACAACAGGCCGCCCATATTCGCGAAGTACTGATGGCTCATGGCGCCGAACTGCGTCAGCGCTTTCCCATCCTGAACCATCAGGATGCCCTCGGCGCCGGCATCCTGGCCTTCGCCCTGGCCGGCATGTTTGCCAGTGCCGCGCTCTATATCAACGGCCAGTTGGCCTGGTGGGCCTGCCTGCTGTTGAATGCCTTCTTTGCCTCGCTGACCCACGAGCTGGAACACGACCTGATCCACTCGATGTATTTTCGCAAGCAGCGCGTGCTGCACAACCTGATGCTGGGACTGGTCTGGCTGGCCCGGCCGAGCACCATCAACCCCTGGGTGCGCCGTCACCTGCACCTCAATCACCACAAGGTCTCCGGCACCGAGACCGACATGGAAGAGCGCGCCATCACCAATGGCGAACCCTGGGGCATCGCCCGGTTGCTGATGGTTGGCGACAATATGATGTCGTCCTTTATCCGTTTTCTGCGCGCCAAGAATCCACAGCAGCGCTGGCTGATCGTCAGCCGCACGCTCAAGGTCTATGCGCCGCTGGGCTTGCTGAACTGGGGCAGCTGGTATGTGTTTCTCGGCTTCCATGCAGCCAATGGCATCGCCAGCCTGCTGGGCGCGCCAATCGACTGGTCGGCCAATACCCTGGCGGTGATGAACATCGTCAATATCGCCGTGGTGGTGCTGGTCGGGCCTAACGTGCTGCGCACCTTTTGCCTGCACTTTGTCAGTTCGAACATGCACTACTACGGCGATCTCGAGGCCGGCAATGTGTTGCAGCAATGTCAGGTGCTCAACCCCTGGTGGCTGTGGCCGCTGCAGGCATTCTGTTTTAACTTCGGCAGCAGCCATGCGCTCCACCATTTCCTGGTCAAGGAACCCTTCTATATCCGCCAGCTGACGGTGCCCCTGGGCCATCAATTGCTGCGTGACGCGGGCGTGCGTTTCAACGACTTTGGCACCTTCGCCCGCGCCAATCGCTGGACCCGTCGCAGCCAGGCGGCAACAGCCTCAAGCCAAACCGCCTAAGCCCAAGCGGCTCGCCCAGCCACCTCAGCCGCCAGCGCAGCCCTGCACTGGCGGCTTGCCGCTATTTGGCCGACTGGTTGGCCAGAATGTGCGGACAACCCCAGCAACACCGCCAGCCTCGACTAGAATTCAGCACGCGCCACGGGAAACCGCACAGAGCTCACTAGAAGCTCTGGCGCCGCCACTTTCTGTCCACAGGTGCTGTTAATGCTGCGATTTCTGCGCACGCCATCCTGCTTGCTGCTGACCTGTCTGTGCCTGGTTGCAGGCCAGAGCCTGGCGGCCTTACCCACCTTTAGCGCCAACTTGGAAATGCTCCAGCAACCGCTGGCGCTGCAGCAAATTCAACTGTTCGAAGACCCCCACGCCAGCCTTAGCCCCAGCCAGGCACTCGAACAGCTGCAGTTGCACGGCCAGCTCCGCGACGGCAATCTGCGGCTGGGCTATTCCGGCAGTGCTTGGTGGATTGGCTTTGCGCTCGACACCAGTACGGCCGAGCCGCTGTCGCTGATCATCGACAATCCGTTCACCGACGACATCCAGCTCTGGCGGGTGGTTAACGGCCAACCCGTGCCGGCCGGACGCGCCGGTGACCTGCTGCCGTTCAGCGCCCGCAGCGAACCCTATGCGAACTTCCTGTTACCGCTAC
This sequence comes from Pseudomonas sp., assembly GCF_030698175.1. Taxonomy (GTDB): domain Bacteria; phylum Pseudomonadota; class Gammaproteobacteria; order Pseudomonadales; family Pseudomonadaceae; genus Aquipseudomonas. Next base: position 71,776 of record NZ_JAUYNT010000041.1, on the reverse strand, counting down.
CGGCGCTGGAAGCCGGCCGTCACGAGATTCTCTTACGGGTAAAAAGCAGCGGCTCCTTGAGCCTGCCCATGTCCCTGCTGGCCAGCGCCAACAGCAAGCAATTACTGGCCACCAGCTGGCTAAAAAGCGGCCTGCTGTGCGGCGCGCTGCTGATCATGGCGCTGTTTCATCTGGCCAAATACAGCACCTTGCGCGAGCCCCAGCTGGGTTTTTATTGCGCCACCCTGTTCAGCGCGACACTGTATTACAGCGCCCTGCTCGGCCCGATCAATCTGCTCTGGCCGTTGCAACCGAGCCTGCAGACCATTCTGCTGAACCTCGCCGGCTCCGCCACGCTGATTGCCAGCAGCCTGTTTATTTGCAGCATTCTGGCCTTGCAAGGCCGGCGGTTGCGCTTGCTGCGCAATGGCTTTTTTGCCCTGATAGTGCTGTGCGCCAGCCCGGCAGTGCTGGGGCTGAACGATTTTCGCCAGCAGCAATTAATCAACAGCCTGTTCCTGCTCAATGGCCTGTACCAGATCGGCCTGTGCCTGTATGGCGCCAAACTCAAACGGCCGCTGGCCAAACCCTTGCTGATGCTGTGGTCCGCCGCGTTTCTGGTGATGATCACCCTGCCCCTGAGCCGAATGGGCTTGCTGCCCAACTTGCCGCTGCTCAGCCAGATCAGTTTCTATTTGCCGGCGATCAGCTTTTTTCTGTTTGGCATCCTCAGCGCCAAGCAGTTGGAACAGGTGCGCGTTGACTTATTCGCCAGCCAGCAGCAAGCCATAGACAACCTCGAGCGCTACCAGGCGCTGTTCAATAACGCCGCCGAGGGCATAGTCCGCTGCCAACGTGACGGCACTATTCTCGAAGCCAACCCAAGCTTCCTGCGCCTGCTGGGACAATTACCGCAGCAGACGCCAAACTTGCGCGGCCAGGCGATTCAGAGCCTGCTGAAAACCTCGGACTGGACCCACCTGCTGGAGCAATTAAGCGCCGAGCAGCCAACCGTCAGCGGCGAGTGCCAAGTCCACGATCATCGCGGCAACGCCCGCTGGGTCTACCTGTCGCTGTACCTGTTGCCGGCCCAAGAGGGCATTGAAGGCATAGTGGTCGATCTCAGCGAACGCCATGCCCTTGAGCTGCACCTGCAAAACCTCGCCGCCCACGACTCGCTCACCGGCCTGTTCAACCGCCGTGAGATGGAGCGTTTGCTACAAGCGGCTTTGAGCGATCCGCGGGCGCAGGACTTCAGTCACCTGCTGTACCTCGACCTCGATCAGTTCAAGCAGGTTAACGACCTCTGCGGGCATTCCGCCGGCGACCAACTGTTACGCCAGCTGGCCAGCAAGCTGCAACACCAGCTGCCGGCCGAGGCCAAGCTGGCACGGATTGGCGGCGATGAATTTGTCGTGTTACTCGAGCAGCAAGACAGCGCCGCGGCCATGGCCCAGGCCGAAGCCTTACGCGCCTGCGTCGAGCAGTTTGTCTTCAGTTGGCAAGGGCGACCGTTTCGGCTGTTTGTCAGCATTGGCCTGCTCGAGTTGAGCAGTGCGGTTAACGATTGGGAAACCGCCCTGAACTGGGCCGACAGCGCCTGCCAGCGGGCCAAGCATCAGGGCCGCAATCGCGTCCATCAATTCAATCCGGCCGACGGCGTGCTGCTTGAGCACCAGCGCCAACTGCAGTGGATTACCCGCCTGCGCGCGGCCATCGAGCACCAGCACTTCGAGCTGTTTTTTCAGCCGGTGATGCCGCTGCAGCAACCGGAAACCGGCTGGCACTATGAAGTGCTGCTGCGTTACCGCGACCCACAATCGGGCGAGTGGATTGCCCCCGGACAGTTCCTCGGCGCGGCCGAGCGCTATGGCCTGCTGGGAGCGATTGATCGCTGGGTGATTCGCCAAGTATTCGCCTGGATGGAGCAAAACCCGCGACACCTGAGCCAGCTCAGCCAGGTCAACCTCAACCTCAGCGGCAGCTCGCTGCTGGATGGCGAAGTGCACCAACTGCTCAAGGAACTCTTGGCCAGCCATCAGTTGCCGGCCCACAAACTCTGCATCGAAGTCACGGAAATGGTCGCCCTGGGCGAACTGGGCGTGTCCTCCGACTGGATCACCAAGCTGCGCGAGCAAGGTATCAAGGTCGCCCTCGACGACTTTGGCAGCGGTTTCGCCTCCTATGCCTACCTGCGCCATCTGCCCCTGGATTTGCTAAAAATCGATGGCACCTTTATCCGCGGCCTGGAACACGATCCGATCAACCAGGCGATGGTCAGCTCCATGCAGCAAATCGCCCAGCAGCTCGGGCTGAAAACCGTGGCCGAGTTTGTTGAAAGCCAAGCCACCCTCGACTGTCTGCACGGCCTGGGTATCGACTACGCCCAGGGCTACTTTATCGACCACCCCAAACCGCTGGAAACCCTCGCCGACCAGGGCGGCGCGCAGGCCCTGACCAGCCCAAGCCTGGGGCTCTAAAGCTGACCGTGCGGCTCAACCACAGCATTTTAATGCACTGCACCAAGGTCAAAAAACCGGCAAAAAAAGACCCGCCGGAGCGGGTCAATAAATCGCCTGACTGGTGAGCCTTAAGCGAGTTCGTCGAAGCACTCGGCGATAATCGCCAAGCCTTTATCCATTTGTGCATCGGGAGCGGTGAGTGGCACCAGCACCCGCAAAACGTTGCCGTAGGAGCCACACGACAGCAGAATCAAGCCCTTGTCGCGGGCCTTGGCCACGACCTGCGCGGTCAGGGTCGGGTTCGGCTTGTGCAGGTCGCCACCTTCACACAACTCCATCGCGATCATGGCGCCGAGCGCGCGCACGTCGCCAATCGACTTGTGCTTGGCCTGGATGGCTTTGAGGCCGTTAACCAGACGCTCGCCAACCGCGTTGCAGCGCTCCAGCAGATGCTCTTCCTCGAATACTTCCAGTACCGCCAAGGCCGCCGCGCAGGCAATCGGGCTGCCGGCATAGGTGCCACCCAAGCCGCCGGGGGCGATGGCGTCCATGTACTCGGCCTTACCGCAGACGCCCGCCACCGGGAAACCGCCGGCAATGGATTTAGCGAAGGTGGTCAGGTCCGCCGCCACGCCCATCTGCTCCATGGCGAAGAAGGTGCCGGTACGGCCAGCGCCAGTTTGCACTTCGTCGGCAATCAGCAGGATGCCGTGCTGGTCGCAGAGCGCGCGCAGGCGGGCCATAAAGTCTTTCGGCGCCACATAGAAGCCGCCTTCGCCTTGTACTGGCTCGATGATGATGGCGGCGATGTCGCGTGGCTCGGCGTCGTTCTTAAAAATCCGCTCGATGCTCGCGATGGAGTCATCGACGCTGACGTCATGCTGAGCGCACGGGTACTGAGCACGGAATACATTGCCGGGCATGATGCCCATGCCCGCCGAATAGGGCACGACCTTGCCAGTCAGGCCGAGAGTCATCATGGTGCGACCGTGGTAGGCGCCGGTGAAGGCGATTACGCCGGCGCGGCCAGTGGCGGCACGGGCGATTTTCACCGCGTTCTCAACCGCTTCCGAGCCGGTAGTGACCAGCAGGGTTTTCTTGGCGAAATCGCCGGGCACCTTGGCGTTGATCTTCTCGCACAGCTCAACGTAGGGCTCGTAGGCCAATACCTGGAAGCAGGTGTGCGACAGCTTGGTCAGCTGCTTTTGCACGGCTGCCACCACTTTGGGGTGCAGATGACCGGTGTTAAGTACGGCGATGCCGCCGGCGAAGTCGATAAATTCACGGCCTTCGACGTCCCACACGGTGGCGTTCTCGGCGCGTTCGGCGAAAATCGGGTGGATCTGGCCAACACCGCGCGGTACGGCGGCTTGGCGGCGTTGCATCAGGGATTCGTTGGTCTTGCTCATGATTATCCTCGTGGGCCGCCGGGCGGGCCAGTTACGCAGTGTCAGTAAAATTAGTGATTGCAGCAGCTTTTTGCCGCCGTCAAAAGGTTAGTAGTGTAGCGAGCGAAGGTCAGGCCGCACCCACTCCCTGCGGCTAGCGGCATTTCCCACATCCATGTGGGTCACAAGGCAGAACGCCGTATGACGCGCGAAGCCCGCAGTAGCTGCTTACACCCCAAGGCAGACGTATTTAATTTCTAGGTAATCTTCAATGCCGTACTTGGAGCCTTCACGGCCCAGGCCCGAGGCCTTGATGCCGCCGAACGGTGCCACTTCGGTAGAAATGATCCCGGTGTTAACGCCAACAATACCGTACTCCAGAGCCTCGGCAACGCGGAACACACGGCTCAGGTCACGGGCATAGAAATAGGACGCCAGACCGAACTCGGTGTCGTTGGCTTGGGCGATTACATCGGCCTCATCGCTGAAGCGGAACAGTGGCGCCAGCGGACCAAAGGTTTCTTCCTTGGCCACGGCGGCGTTTTTCGGCACGTTGATCAGGATGGTCGGTTCGAAGAAGTTACCGCCCAGCGCGTTGCCGCCGGCCAGGATGCTGGCGCCTTTGCTCAGGGCATCGGCGATGTGCTCTTCAACCTTGGCCACGGCCTTGGCATCAATCAGCGGGCCGGTGGTGATGCCCTCTTCCAAGCCATTGCCGATCTTCAACTTGGCCACGGCCAGGCGCAGCTTCTCGGCGAAGGCGTCATACACACCGTCTTGGACATACAGACGGTTGGCGCACACGCAGGTCTGCCCGGCGTTGCGGTACTTGGACGCCAGGGCGCCTTCGACGGCGGCATCCAGGTCGGCATCATCGAAGACAATAAAGGGCGCGTTACCGCCCAGCTCCAACGAGACTTTTTTGATGTCCTTGGCGCACTCCATCATCAACTGGCGACCAATTTCGGTCGAGCCGGTGAACGACAATTTACGCACGATCGGATTGCCGGTCAGCTCGCTGCCGATATCGCCGGCGGAGCCTGTCACCACGCTCAACACGCCTTTTGGAATCCCGGCGCGCTCGGCCAGTTCAACCAGGGCCAGGGCCGAATACGGGGTTTGGCTGGCGGGCTTGATCACCATGGTGCAACCGGCGGCCAGGGCCGGGCCGGCTTTGCGGGTGATCATCGCGGCTGGGAAGTTCCACGGGGTAATGGCGGCGGTCACACCAATCGGCTGCTTCATCACCAGCAGACGCTTGTCCGGCTGATGGCCCGGAATGATGTCGCCGTAAACGCGCTTGGCTTCTTCGGCAAACCACTCGATAAAGGAGGCGGCGTAGACGATTTCGCCACGGGCTTCGGCCAGTGGCTTGCCTTGCTCCATGGTCATCAGACGGGCGAGGTCGTCCTGGTTTTCAATCAGCAGTTCAAACCAGCGACGCAAGCGGTTGCAACGGTCTTTGGCGGTCAGGGCGCGCCAGGCCGGCAGTGCCTGTTCGGCCGCTTCGATAGCGCGACGGGTTTCGGCGCCGCCCATTTTTGGCACAGTACCGATGATTTCGTTGGTCGCCGGGTTATTCACCTTGATGGTCTGACCATTGTCAGCATCCAGCCAGACACCATTGATATAGGCCTGCTGGCGGAACAACTTAGCGTCTTTCAATTGCATAACGGTCTCCTTCAGCTCGGCAGCCTGGCCGCGAGCGGTGATTAGCAGTCGACCGCGCGCTAATGGCTGCAGTCATAAATTTTTGCGCGTAACGCCGCGCTGGCGTGGGCCTGACAGCAATATAAAGGCGCAAAATAACCATAGTCCCTTCCAGGGACCTAGGTTTATTGCCACAGGCGTTTGAAATCTCAAACGAATCCTAGGGGGAGCGTGAAGAAAGGGCAATAGGCTGTTCGGAAAAATTAACAAAAATGCTCGAATTGGTAAAACTAATCACCGGCCATCGCCAAAACAACCTGTTTCCGTGCGAAATCATGAACAATACGCTCGGCATGGACGCACGCCAACGACATGCGTATCATGACGCCCGCTGCACCAGTAGCTCAGCTGGATAGAGTACTGCCCTCCGAAGGCAGTGGTCATGGGTTCGAATCCCGTCTGGTGCACCAAATAGCTGTTTCTGCCTGTCTCTAGCAGTCTACGAAACACCCTGAGAGCCCGCCTTGTGCGGGCTTTCTTGTTTCTGGCTGTTTACCTCTGTTTACCCCTACGCCTTCCCGCCGTGTATGCCAGCTTGTATGCTAGGAGAAAATTCGAACCAGAGGCATACAAGCATGAAGCGCAGCGAGATAAAACGCCGCCCGCTGGCGGATACCACCTTGGGGGGACTGGAGCCAGAAAACGCCGTTTATCGGGAACATGACGGCCTGGGTCTGTACTTCCGGGTGAAGCCCAACGGCGGCAAGTCCTGGGAGCTGCGCTACAAGAAACCAGACGGTAAGTGGTCATGGCTTGGCCTTGGTAGTTACCCCGAGGTTAGCGGTTTAGGTGCCAGGCAGAAGGCTGCCGAGTTGCGCGCCGATGCAGCCGACGGCATCAACCCGCTGACTGCCAAGCATGCCCGCAAGGCTTCTGAGCTGGAGGCCACCAATAGCACCTTTAAGGCACTGGCACTGGAGTGGATCGAGATCCGCCGCCCGGGCTGGGCCGACAGCACAGCCAAGCGCACCATAGGTGCGCTGGAGCTGCATGCCTTCCCAGTGTTTGGCCAGCGCGTGTATGCCAGCATTCTGCCCATCGAGTGGATGGAGTTCCTACAAGGCATGGAGCGACTGGGAATCATCGAGCAGATGAGCCGGGTACGCCGATCCTGCAAAGAAATTTATGACCTAGCCCGGGTCACCGGCCGCGCCGTACATAACCCGCTAGAAGGGCTGAGCCGTTTTCTGCAATCCAGGCCAGCCGAGAACTATGCCCACGTCACCGCCAAGGAGCTGCCCACCCTCCTACGGGCTATCAGTGCCTACCCTCACGCCCATGATCTGCGCCTTGGTCTGCGCCTGCTGATGCTGACTGGGGTGCGCCCCAGTGAACTACGTGAAGCCCGTTGGAATGAGTTCGACCGCAAGGCCGGCCTGTGGCTAATTCCTGCCGAGCGGATGAAGAAGCGCCGCGCGCATACCGTGCCGCTCTCTCGCCAGGTGCTCGATGCCTTGGAGCAACTGTACAAGATGACAGGAGCTTACCCCCTGCTGTTCCCGGGTCGTAATGACCGCACCAAGCCACGTAGCAACATGGCCTTCAACATGGCCCTGCGGCGCATGGGTTATGCCGGCCAACAGACCGGTCACGGCTTTCGCCATATTGCGTCCACCACTCTGCGTGAGAACGGTTTCGCCAAGGATCATGTAGAGGCTCAGCTCTCCCACGTCGAAGATGGTGTATCCGGTGTTTACAACAAGGCCACCTACCTGGAACAACGCCGAACCATGATGCAGTGGTACGCCGATCACCTGGACGACCTGGAGAAAAACAACGTGGTGCAGGGCCAGTTCAGCCAGCAGGCATGACCCTGCGACTAACTGTGGTGATTACAGGACTAGCGTTTTGGCTGGCCTAACCCGGCGGAGTGAAAGTAGATTTTCCACCTGCACGGCTGGCCGATCTATTCGAGATGGGAGCGCCCGGGAGGGCATATGGCAAACCTCAACGAACTGATGGCTATCGCCGTGGGCCGCCGACACCCCCATCATCAATTACCGACGGCTGGAGCTCACAACCCACATCCGTTGGTATATATAAAAAGGGGGCCAGAAAGTGGACCGGGGATGCAACGCAATCGGTACACAAACTGTACTCATAACGGCGATCCTGCCCCCTTCTTTTACTGTGGCGCGTACAGATAATGTACTCATCCCGGTACACAAACTGGACCGAGTTTTTTGTTGTTTTCCATACTCAATTTGAGCGATGGCGTGAGCGTGGACGCAATTTCCAACCCCTTGCCAGGACAGTCATCAATTGGCCTCCATGCCAGCGCATAAAGGGCGCAGCGCCCGCCTGGATTGATGAAGAAGCCCTCTCGAGTGCGGATTATCAGACCGTGTCTCTGGAGGTCACACAGCGCTTTAGCAAGCGATGTTTTGCTACCCACGCCCCATTTCACCGCTTGTGTGTGGGATGCCGATAAATCGCCGTTATTAGCCCCCCGATACTGACGCGCTAATCCCAGTAAAACTTTTAATGCGGTACCACTCAAATCGGAAAATGCGGGGTAGTCGTGCAATGCATTTGGGATCGCAATAAAACCGCCTCGATCTGTCCGCCCCTTAGATTTCAGCCTACTCCTGGCCATATCTACCTCACCGCCTAGCTCGACGAACCGGACGAACCGGACGAACCAGTCGATGGCGTTATCTGCACACAGAGAGCTCCTCCGGGTGATGGTCTCGCCTTGGTTTCTGGGCCATGAAAAGTGCTTACGACAACGCTCGAGAGAGGCATCTACCGGTCCTCGCGCTTCTCGATTCGGCTCTCAATCCAAGCCAGTACCTCGCTCAGCACGAACCCCACAGGTGCTCCGCGTGAGTTGCTGTCGCTCAGCGGTATCGGCCTGGGAAAAGTTTTATCAGTACTCAGTTTTTTATAAATTGTTGAGCGTTTTAGTGCGGTTAGTGCTTCGACTTCTCGAATGCGGATAATGCGTAGATCTGTATTCATATAGTTTGCCCTGCGTTGAAATAACTTGATATGGACTGCTGTGCACAAATCAATTCAACGTTTGGCGGCACGGGGAATCAAATGAGATTTTTCTATCTCTTGTTTTACTATCAGAATTGCGCCGTAATATTTTATTTGTATTTTTTACTGTTTTGGGAGTTTTTCTTATAGGGAAAAACAATTGTCCACATTGTGCTGGCTTGATGCACTCTCAGCTGTGGCGTGATTTGGCGATTTGCCTGCACTGTGTTGATTCTACTGGCCCATTACTGCATCAAGATATGCGGCAAAAAAGATATGCCTTTGTATATATAAACGCATAACAAGTTTGGCCCAACCAGATAACGAGCAGCACTAAAACATTGAGGTTGTTACTTCACCTTTCTCATTAATTCTGCATTCAAATTAATCGTTGCTCGATTGCGACTTAGATATTCATCAATGAATATTTTCAGCCTGCCTGGGAGGGGGCGAAACTCATGAGTTGGCAAGCCCATCAAGTTGCATATTTAGTACGCCGCCAGGTAGCGGTTGGCATGACCTCAATTAGTGGGTCAGCGCGCCGTGCACCGGCTCGTCGTGTCGGCACGACCCGAGCGAACGGAGCGTAAGGCCGGCGCAGCCGCCTGGCGTTGACGCACGCCCTGAACAGACACCCTGTCACGGCTCCCCCGGGCCACTCCAGTGGCCCGGGGAGGTGCCGCCCGGCGAGGGGAAATCAGGCGAGTAAAACAACTCTTTCACCCCATTTTTGGTGGCCAGAATGGCGGCCAAAAATGGGAGGGTAAACCCTATGTCCACGGTAATTGCGACTGTCGGAGCGAAGCGTAGACAAAGGCGCAAACGGATAGCCAGAGGTCAATATGAGGCGGACAGACAAGAGCACAGTGCCGTCAGACAGGGGCGCAATCCGAGCAATCGCCAAGCCAATCTTGGATCGCTACGCCAGGCTAGCTGAGTCGACCAGAGCGGAATACCAGCAGGCAATTAAGCGGCTAGCTGGCGAGCACTGGCACGATTACGCGACAGCCAGGCAACTGCGCGACCCTGGTGCAGTGCGAGCGGCATGGCGTGTATCGATGGCCTGCTGGGTGATCGAGGCGCTGCGGGAGTCTGAGCAGGCACCTACCGACGAGGCGCGCGCAGAGGCTAGAGCGCTGGCCAGAAACTATGCAGCGCAACTCCTGGTGCGCCAGGAGTACTGTCGGCCCGCTATCAAGGCCAAGCCCAGCTCCAAGGGCAAGCGAAGCAGCATTGCAGGGTTACCAGGCAACTGGCGCGATCAATTGGTGGATGAGATCTCATCTAAACATCGTCACCATTGCGCCGTGATGGCACTGACCGGCGCCAGACCAGAAGAAATGGGGAAGCAGGTCGAGCTTAGGGCAATGCCAGGCGGTAGCCTGGAGGTTTTAATCCAGGGTGCCAAGGTGAGTGAGCACACGGATGGCGGCCAGGCATGGCGGCGCCTAACTCTGCGCGGCGGGCTCGCTGATCGGTTGCGCCTGGCTGTTGAGAAGCGAGGTGGGCTAGTGATCGTTCCGCCTAAACAGGGGTTGGGCCTTCAGAAGGCGATCTCAGCAGCCGCGCAGCGGCTCGGCCTCAAGGGGGTTAGCGCCTACAGCCTGCGTCACGCATTCGCGGCTGATCTGAAGGCCATGAAAATAGATCCGGACACCATCTCGCTGGCACTTGGTCACGTCAGCCGGGCCAGCAAGAGTCGTTATGGATCTGCTCGTCATGGATGGGGCGGAAGATCAGTACTGCTGGCTGTCGAGGCTGACCGAGAACTGCGTGGTGAGGTACGCGATCCGGTGGCACTATTTACCGATCCAACTCCTATCGTAAACGATACGTACGATGACCCCCAGGCCCTGATAGGCGCGCACCTACACTGAAGCCGGCGAGCGGCACCGACGAACCCACCATGGAGAAACTCCATGACCGATAGAATCACCGCCAGCCTCGATCTCAACATCGGCGAACAGGAGGTGTTGAAGCGCATCCTGCGCCCAGCCTGACCAGAGGAGACCCGCATGCGTGAGATGCTGGTCGAGCTGGCCGGCGCGTTCGCGCAGGGCCTGATTGGCGCGAAGCCCTCGGTTTTAGAACTGTTGAAATCCGAATTAAGTGCACGCGAAGTGTGTTTTTTCACACACTTCGCGTAGAGATAGGAGAGGGAAATGACCAACCCAAACGACTTGCCAGCCGCCAATTTTGGCGACCACTTTTGCACCTCAGAACGCGAAGCCCTGATCCGGCTGTGCGAACGGCGCGAAGAGGTGTGCGGCTTTTTATGGCCCAACGGCAGCGATTGCCGTGAGCAATCGAGGCTGGACGACGGTTTGGAACAGCTGCTTGAGTTGATCAAATACTGAGGTGGACATGGTTATCATTAAAACCCTGGCAGACGGCGACCAAGGCGATGGATCGCGTGACGCAGGCCGCAGAGCGCGACCAAGGCCGGTCGCGATGAAACTGCTCGACCGCCTGGCCGACGCGGAATCTGGCCTTTTCCTGAATGCCCCGGCCGGTACCGGCCTGGGCATCGCCGAGGAGGTGCGCGACGCTGGCAAGGCCGTTGCCATCTTAGACCAGCCCGACAACATGGGCGCTGCGATTGAGCAGCTCGCCAGCCAGCTCGGCGTGCCTGCAGGTCACACGATCTCGGCCACCCTGGAGGCGGCCAGTGCTCTTGTTGGCGAGCCGATATATGTCCTGGTCGAGCAGGCCGAACGATTCGAGCGATCGGCCGTAACTTTTGCACTGAAAGCCGCCCGCGACGCGCTGAATTCCTCGGCGTTTTTTGGTCTGCGCGCCATCTTCATCAGCGACAACCGCGCCGTCCTGGGGCGGATGACCTGCCTCGAGTCCGCAGCATTCTTCTTTGCCCCGGTGATCGATCTCATACGCGACGACCTCATGAGCCGCGAGGCCGCACGTCGGCGAGCGCTCTGGAGTTTGAAGGACGAGCCACGTCGTCAATCCGCCGAGGAAACGTTGCTTCGGATCTGGCGCCTCGATCAACGTCACCCGATCGGTGAGGCTGCGGGCTGGAGCCTCGAGCAGATCCGCGGTCAGGTGCCGATCCACGTCGAAAATGGGCACCCGCACTACGTTTGCTTGAGTGAAATCCCTGAACCGTGGGCCACCCGCTTTATGGTTGCAAGCCGCGGCTCTACCCGCTCAATGTTGGGATACTACGCGGATGACTGGGAACATTTTCTCTCTCTGTGGGAGCGCGAGCAGGATCGAGTCGAGGATCTGGCCGAGCTAGCGATCGAGCGCCTGGTTACCAATGGGAGTCGCGCCGCGCAGGCGCGCAGCCAAGCCAAGCTGGCCGAACTGGGAATCGACCCGGCCGACCTGCAGACGTGGGCGACCGAAATGGTCGGGCAGGGCAGTTGGCCAGAGGGCGATTTCGTCGAGGCTTTCCGAGCCTGGAAACTCAAACGCACGTCGAACGCCGATGGCGATTAACCCCGCTCTGGAGATCTCATGGCTCACGTCTGCTTGATCGAAATTTTCCCCGCCGAGTGCGAGGTCTATGGCTATAAGGTCGTGGGGCTCGCATACCGAGAGGCTCAAGGGCTAATTCCAGATGGGGCAACCGCCTCTCAGATAAAGGCCAAAACCAGAGAGCTTCTGACCGATTCAGAGTCTGTAGAGAGACTGCGTGACGAGGCATCTGCGCTTATTCACGATCCGTGGATCTGGGCGATCGAGCGTTACCGTCGCTGCGGACCTGAGCTGGACGACTGATTGCGTGAGGGAATGCACGTCGAACGCCGATCAGGGTGTTTACGCAAAATGACGATAACTTAAGCTTTCGCACACCTCTACAGCCCGTACCTCTCCCGCGCCAGGTCGATTGCATCCTCGATCGACAGCTCACCCTCGATGAATCGCTCGATAAGCGCCTTAGTCGCGGGCGACTGCCTGGAGCCCGCCAGGGCACTCGTGGCCCGGGCGTACTGAGCAGCCTCAACCCGTTTCTGCCGCGCGATGTCTTTATCCAAACAACGCGGCACCGGCAGCGGATTGTTGGTGCTGAGGCTGTCGGCCCAGACATGGACGGCGTGGTGGCCGATCACGCGGCCGATGTCCACATCGGCCAAGGCCTCGCGGATCTCGAATAGCCCCCGGTCCTCGCCCGAGATACCAGGCCCCGCGATCGCCCATTGGCGGTACAGATCCAGTGCCTCGCCCTCAATCATCCGCCAGCCTGGCGCTGAACCCTCGAAAAGGCCGCCATCCAGGGCATGGCTAAGAGATACACCACCGACGACGACCAGGTAAAAACCTCGATCCGCAGGGTCGCGCAGCGCGACGCAGTGCGTTGGCCTGTTGGCTGCCAGCATTTCGCGGGTCACCCAGCAGGCCGTCGGCCGGTAACCGGCCTGGATCGCCCACCGGCAGGTGTCCGCAAACGCTTCGTAGTGATCGCCTGTGCGGGTTTTGACGTCCAGGTAGATCGCGGCCAGTTCCAGCAGGGAGAGCGCTTCGGGAGTGATTGGGCGGCGCATAAGGTGGCCTCCTCCAAGATGGTCACCTCAGAGTAGGCCCAAGGCCTTCTCCAAGGCAATGAAGGAGGTGGGTTCGATAGCGCGGGGCAGATAGTCAACACCTCGGTGCCATACATCGCTGCCACCAAACGCGTTACGATTCTGATCAAGCACCATAATAAATTACAATCTGGTTCGAAAACTCTTATGGCTGCAGACGTTGCATTTAACCTTCGGCCAGTTTACGCTCGAACGATAATTGTAACTTGACGCTCGCCACCCAGTCGTGCGCCAATCGTAATAACTGCAACTCCAAGGATGGCTAAGTGCAAATTTCCAAACTTATTTTACTTGTACACATTTGTCTTCTCTCTTGGGGCTGCTCTCGTCAAGACGTCTCACTCGACAAGTGCGCTCTTTCCCCCTCCTATAAAGTTAATTACTTAGGTGCTTCTAGCGGGGATGGCGAACTAAAATTCTCAAACAGCGAGAACGGACTTAACTATCAAATAAAAATATTTGATAGCTTTGTAGGCGTAGATAAGCCGATCCTAGAATTAGGCGGTATCGCAAAGTGCTCAGGCGGGATTGTTTCTGGTGCTATAGGTACGGGCAACTCCTCAAAACCATCTGTCAAAATTATGGGAGGAAGCTTTACCGGGATATTCAATGAACCGCTTATTGAGAGACCGTTTGGAAAGTGGACCTTATCACTTCATGACGCCGAACTAAATAAAGACTACCACTTCACTGGGTTCTGGGAACTAAACTAGTGAGGACCTGCATTCACCTACTACTATTCTTATCATGCGGTATAGCTCTTCGCCTTAGTGCGCCACCGCTCAACATTCCATTCATCTTTTTTATTGCATTAACCGCAGCTATTTGGAAAGCTCGCGACAATAATGGCCGTATGAGCTTTGCAGGAGGCTGCATTTTAGGTGGAATTTGGAATTCCCCTTTAATACTTGGCGCGTCAAATTGGGGAGCACTTTTGACTTGCGTTCCATGGTTTATCGCAGCCGCGCTCACAGGCCTATTTTTCTTAGCCATTAACATCTCTTGGAGCCGGCTACCTAAATCAGCCTTTGCACTATTTATTTCATTAGCCTGGCTAGGGTTAGTATATCTGGCAAACCTACTTCAATATCCACTCACATTCTCAGCCACCCTCGCCTTTTCAAACCCTTGGTTCATACATACCTTTTCAAGTTTAGGATTTTACGGGCTAGAGCTTCTGATAATATTATGCAGCTGCATGCCAATTATATTCTTTAATGCCGACCACATGATCTCGACCATTACAACTTTAATTCTATTTTTTACTTCATCATTGCCACTCACCAACAAACAACCCGATGAAAAAATTATCACGATCGCAGCTATACAACCGAGCATTGAGCACTCAAGCTTTCTCGCGACAAGCTGGTCTCTACATGAAAGGAAAGAGATTGAGGATAAGGTTGACGCGCTAACCATTCGAGGCCTAGCCATTAAGCCAGACATTGTTGTTTGGCCTGAAGGAGCCAACGGACTAGATAATTTCAACATCCCGCGCCGCATTAGCCAAACACATCAATTCCGCAGTAGTGGTCGTAGTGAGTTATTGCTGACCGGCTATGAATATGACGAGGACAATAATAAATTTAATTCCGCAGTCCTTATCTCCCCCAACGGCCAATCTCAATCCGCAAGAAAGACACAGCTTGCCCCCATTGCCGAGTCTAACCTTAGGAAAGGATCGCCAGCGGTATTGCACTCCTCACATGGCAACTTAGGGATTGCAATTTGTTTTGACGCCTTATTTAATGCACACTTTGAAGCTTTAACAAAAATGAAGTCAGACTTTTTCTTTATCGTCACCGATGACTCATCCTTAGCACGGACAAACCTACCTTATATCCACGCCTCCTATGTAATTCTTTTCTCCGCAATCTACAAGAAGCCAGCAGTTTTCGTTAATAACAACGGAGTTTCATTTGCCACTGGCAGTCGCGGAGAAATACTAGACATTGACTACTCAGGTCGCCTGCCTCAAGTCTACTCCTGGAGAATTGCATCCAACATTGAGAGCCCTGGCTGGCTCGCACTACACCAATACGTATACTTTGCAATTCTCGCACTGTTAGTTGTCGGCCTGACGCGCAAACACCTATGAAAAAGCCGATAGCTATTTTCATGGGCGTCTTACTACTTCCGCTGCTAGCCATATTAATTGAAGCCACCTCTATCTCTCGACTTAATCAGTCCTCCGCAATTTCAGAACTAGCAAGAGTAGAAGGCTTTAACCAGCCATCCGTTACTGGATATGAAAACCTCTTCAAACAGAATGAACCAAATACTTGCGGTGCAACAGCGCTAGCTTACCTACTAACAAGATTGGGCAACTATACCTTTGAAGAAGATTTAGTTTCAAAATACCCCAGAGCTGAACGGGACGGCTATAACGCTATCGAACTTTCAAAAATCGCATCAAAATTTGGACTGAAAGCATCGACTCTGCGAATGAACTGGGAAGATTTGCTAGCTGTAGGAAACTTGCCAGTTATAGCTCATCTTCGCTCACAGCACTTCGTTGTGACATTGAGGGTAAATGAAAACGAAATCACTTATTTTGATCCGGCATTTGGCGAAAATTTCTCCATCCCAAAATCCGACTTTATTGAAAAATGGTCGGGAATAGGAATTACTTTCAAGTACCACAATAGCCATCTCGCCTCATCACATAAATAACTACAATTATAACTCCAAACCCATGATGAATCACACCAAGAGGAATCACAACAACCAGAATGCAATTTCATTTCTGAGCAGGAAGCCAACTTAATTACAGGGTGAATTATGTTTATAAGAGCATTTCTCTTAACACTTACAGCATTAATGCAAGCTCCGTTAACACTCGCAGCGCAGGAAGTTGACGCAGGTACTGCCAGCACTATCATTGGCGGTGCCACCGTAGACATTCAAAATCTCGCTCCCAACGCCACTCTAGAAAGAGATCAAATATATGTTAAGGCCTCGGTTACTCACGCGCTTGCTCCAGGCCAAGTTATTATAGACCAAAACACCGGCAACGGTAAGAACTGGTCGACCACGGTAAGTACACGACCAATCGGCAACAACCAAGAGCAAGGTTCCTGGATCTCCAGCATGAACTACCCTCTTACTAATAACCGCGGGACGTTTTCAGTCCGCGTGTGTAACCGCAATAACGGGGAAGGGGCAAACGGAGTACCCTGCTCTATTGTACCCAATGGTGATGCCAACCTAGCTAATATAGGCCTCGATCCACGCTTAAGGGTAACAAAGGTTTGGTTTCACTCTGTCCGTGATAACGGTGAGGCCACCGTAGCCGATGAGGCGCGCATGCGTAGAATTGTAGATTATATCGATAATGGTGATAGCAATGTTGTTGAGCCAACAGGACGACCATCAGGACTTAACTTCAATGCAGACGATATATTGGCTAGCTGTCGCTCCGAAGTCAGGCTGCAACTTAGATTTTATGCCCATGATATAGTCGATGCTAATGGCTGGCTCCCGGCCAGTTTCAACTTTACAAGGTTTAAGGCGGCTTATTCTTACGATGGTATCAGCTCGAATTATTTACCAACCCAGTTTGTGAGATACGTTCAGAATATCGACCCCCAAAGACAATACTTTCATGTTTTCTTCGTGAATCAAATGTTCTACAACACTAACGACACAGGAAGAATCATTGGAAGGGCAAATGCAGGTTACGGAGACACTCCTGGAGTTTCTTTTATTGCCATTGAGGATGATGCGTTCAACGAAATGAGCTTTCGTAACGCAGCACGTCTACTTGTACACGAATTTGGTCATGAAGCTTCTCAACTTGAGCATTACTACTGGACAGAGGAATGTCGAGGAATCCCATCTAGTAATGTTATGTGCCCAATAATCGGCGGCAGTACTGGTGCAGGTGATAGCTGGGGATTTAATCCACCAGGAATTAACGGCGCTCAATGTGATCTAATGTACATAATTCATAATCGCTTAACTCCAAATCAATATCGATAAAGGACCAAATTCATGAATCGCACATTATTTACTATTATTTTAAGTGCTTCTTTTTTGACTCCGCAATTTGCACTAAGCTCTGAGGTCGTACAGCAGAAGCTAAACACTTTAATTAATGAGGTTGGCTACTTGTGTGGCAACGAGCCAGCAGAAGCAAAAAGCCAAAACCTCGCACAGTCCGCGACCTCCAAGTCTGACCAACTGAAACAAAAAAAGAGTGAGCTACAATCTCATATTTCAGTCATTGATGGATGGGATCTTGTAACAACTATCGAGCAGGCTGTTTTGTCCAACAAGAGTCAGTCGACAACAAAAATCACAAAACTCATTTATCTATTAGGTGCAGCTGACCCTTCATATGCAAATCCAGTCTTACAGAAAATCTATGACCAATCAAAATCTATAGCGGCAACGACGCTACCCAAGGGCACGCCTGTAGAAATCAAAAAAGAAGCACTCAACAGTAGCAGGATCGATATTATAACCGCTGTAATTGATGCTATTGAGCTTAGCGGGACCTACAGCTTGAATGGCGTTTTAAATAAAGAGGCTGCCTCGGCCTCCCCATCATCTGAGAGAGCCAAACTTCTTCTGAAAAACCAAAAGCTATAAATGCCTGTAGGTTAACTGGCTCCGGTCACCGCTCTATGGCAAAAACCATCGCCATAGAGCGGTGCACAATGACCAAGCACCGTTCGTTTTCGCCGAGTTTAAATATGAAGCGAATCAAGAAATCAGGCTGCTTGATTACCCGCATCACTTAATAATCGGGCAAAATAACTTTACCCCATCCAAGATATCCTAAGCCCAGCCATGCGCTGGGCTTTTTTATCCGCCATTTAACCGATTACCTTGCGTCTCGCAGCATGAGCTTGCGGATTTCTGCCGGCTTTATCTACCTGCAGGTGGCATATGACAAAGGCAGGGCAAACACAGCCACGTACATGCGCGGATTGATGTTTCGGTTAATGCGTTGATTTGTTTGGCTCCGTGCTTGAGTACGGGCCTGTGGCATTCGGCAGATTACAACCAACCGTACGGCCTGAATGCCTCATCGATTTGTAGACGTCTTTGAATGCTCGAAATGGATCGGTTTCGGACGTTCGTTGCCTATAGCCTTGGTCGTGTGAACTGCTCATTTGAGATGCAATCGACTGATCAGCATCTATGCAATTTAGCGCTCAAGTCCGTGCAATCACACAAGCCACACCCAACAGCTAGAGCCGCACCAGCAGCCTGTACCGTGTATGCCAGCCTGTATGCTTAAAAATAATAATAATATAAAAACTTTTAAATACAGCAGCTTACAAAACAGGTTAGAGGCCCGTCTGGGCACCATACAAAGCAAGGGCCTAGGTGAAAACCTCGGCCCTTTTTGTTTGCCTGCGATTAATGCGGGCATTTTCAGCGCCAGCCCAATGTGGCTATCCACATCTCCCGCGCAGCGCAGCCTTATGTGTCCCAGCGCACCGACCCCCTGCACCCAATGGGGTGACTCTTGAACGGCGCCGGCAGGTAACTGCGACCGGCACGACGACCTCGCGGCAACCATCCCGGCTTCCCCGGCGCGTCGTCGCTAATTCAAGGAGCACAGCATGTCTAACTCTCTATTGCGCCGCACATTGGCGATTGCCAGCTTCACGGTGTTTGCCGCCTTGGCGGCCTGCGCATCGACCCCTGGCCAAGAAGGCACCGGCGAATATGTCGACGACACGGTCATTACCACCAAGGTTAAAACCGCGGTACTGAATGACCCCGAGTTGAAGGCGACGGAAATCAATGTCGAAACCTTCAAGGGCAAGGTGCAGCTCAGCGGTTATGTGAACTCGCAAGCCGATATCGACCAGGCGGTCGCCGTGGCGCGCGCGGTTAAAGGGGTCAACTCGGTGACCAATGATATGCGCCTGAAGTAACGGCGCCAGCCCTCTGGCACGCAGCTCACCGCAGCGCGCTAGAGGCTAAGCAGTACGCGCCCGCAACGCCATCAGCCCAGGCAATTGTCGCTAGACGCATTCGCGAACTAACGCTTCAGTTCTTCGGAAATCAAAGCGCCAATGGACATGCAACGGATTCTCGCATTCTTGCAATTCCCGCAGCTGACCAAAAGCTTCAAGCTGTGGCCAGCTTCAATCCGCAAGTTCGAATACGAGCCGGCCCTGCGCTCAGAATTATTCAGCGCCGAGCAGATGGCCCAGCACGGCATTGACCTCGCCCAACAACACCGCTTGAGCCCTTGCTCGGCGTCCGACTCGCTGCTGCAACGGCTGGCCGAGAACGAAGTGCTGCTGGCCCGTAGTTGTGAATTGCTGACCAAGGCGACGCTCTCTACCCGCCGGGTAACGCCCGCAGCCGAGTGGTTATTGGATAACTTCTATCTGATTGAAGAGCAGATCCGCACCGCCCAACTGCATTTACCCAAAGGCTATAGCCGCGAGCTGCCACGCTTGGCCAACGGCCCATCGGCAGGCTTGTCACGGGTCTATGACATTGCCCTGGAAGTCATTTCCCACGGTGATGGCCGCGTCGACAGTGACAGCCTGAGCCGTTTCGTCGATGCGTATCAGACGGTTATGCCGCTTACGCTGGGCGAGCTATGGGCGATTCCGATCATGCTCAGGCTGGCGCTGATCGAGAACCTGCGGCGGGTCGCCTCACGGGTGATTGCCGACTGGAATGACCGCAACCTGGCCGATGACTGGGCCGACCGCATGACCGAAATCGCCGAGCAAGATGCCAAGAGCGTGGTCTTGAGCGTCGCCGACATGGCTCGCTCGGCGCCACCAATGACCAGCTCATTCGTCGCCGAACTGGTGCGCCGCCTGCAGGGTCAGAGCGCGGCGTTGGCATTGCCACTGAGCTGGCTCGAACAACTGCTGGCGGAGTCCGGCTCGAGCATTGAACACCTGGTGCAAATGGAAGCCCAGCAACAAGCCGCCGATCAGGTCTCGATTAGCCACAGCATCTGCAGCCTGCGCCTGCTCTCGGCCACCGACTGGAGTGAGTTCGTCGAGAGCATGAGCATCGTTGAACACATGCTGCGCGAAGACCCGGCCGGGGTTTACCCCAGCATGGACTTCGCCACCCGCGACCAATACCGCCATGTGGTCGAGCGGCTCGCCCGCAACAGCGCGACCGACGAAGCCAGTGTTGCCCACGCCGCCATCGAGCTGGCCCGTGCGCAAGCGGATACCGAGCAACTGAGCGCCCATGTCGGCTTTTATTTGATCGACCAAGGCTTGCCGCAACTGGAGCAGCAGATTGGCGCGCAAGTAACCTGGGTGGAAGTCCGCCGCTTGCTGCAAGACCGCGCGCCGCTGGCGATTTACCTGAGCCTGGCGCTGCTGGGCAGCTTGTTGCTGGCCCTGCCGTTTCTGGAGCTGGCGCGCCTGAGTGGCTGGCAGGGCCTGTTACTGGCCCTGATTGGCGTGCCGACCTTGCTGCTGACCAGTCAGTTGGCCATTGGCTTGGTCAACTGGTTGGTGACCTTAACGGTGCCGCCGCACGTGCTGCCGCGCCTGGATTTTGCCGATGGCATTCCCGCCCACGCCCGCACCCTGGTGGTGGTGCCCAGCCTGATTGGCGCTGCTCAGGACGTTGAAGACCTTTGCGAAGGGTTGGAGGTGCGGTTTCTCGCCAACCGTGACCAGCACCTGCACTTTGCCTTGCTGAGCGACTTTACCGACGCCGCCAGTGAAGTACTGGAGACCGACGCGGCCTTATTGTTGCTGGCCCAGCAGCGCATCGAAGGGCTGAATGACAAGTACCCGCAAACCAGTGGTCAGCCGTTTTTCCTCTTTCATCGCCCGCGCCTGTGGAATCCGGCGGATCAACTGTGGATGGGCTACGAACGCAAGCGCGGCAAAATCGCCGAGTTGAATGCCTTGCTGCGCGGCCAGGGGCAGGAGAACTTTGCCTTGATCGTCGGCGACCTCGCGGTGCTGCCGCAAGTGCGCTACGTGATCACCCTCGACACCGACACCCAATTACCCCGGGATGCCGCGCGCAAATTTATCGCCAGCATGGCCCACCCGCTCAACCGCCCCAGTTACGACGCGCTCAAGCAGCGGGTCACCGGTGGCTACGCGATTTTGCAACCACGGGTCGGGATCAGCCTGCCGAGTACCGCCCGCTCGGCCTATGCCCAGTTGTTTGGCAGCGATGCCGGCATCGATCCCTACACCCGCACCGTCTCGGATGTGTACCAGGATTTTTTCCATCAAGGCTCATTTATTGGTAAAGGCATCTACGCCGTGGATGCCTTTGAACTGGCGGTCAACGGCCGCTTCCCGGATAACCGCATTCTCAGTCACGACCTGATTGAGGGCTGCTATGCCCGCGCAGGCTTGCTCAGCGATGTGCAGCTGTACGAAGAATACCCGGCCTGCTACAGCGCTGATGCCCAGCGCCGGCATCGCTGGATTCGCGGGGACTGGCAGTTGCTGCCGTGGATTTTTCCCTGGGCGCCGACCCGCGCGGGTGGTGTGACCCGCAACCCACTGTGCGCACTGTCACGCTGGAAAATGGCCGATAACCTGCGCCGTAGCCTGGTACCCAGCGCTCTGCTGGCGCTACTGCTGCTCGGCTGGTTCGGCGCGGCGCACAGCGGTCTGTGGACCTTGCTGATTGTCGCGCTGGTGCTCAGCGCGCCGCTGCTGCACGCACTCCTGGCACTGCCGCAAAAACCGGCGCAGATGAGTCTCAGGCAGCATCTGCGCAGCGTCATGCGCGCTGCTGGGCAGCACTTGCTGCGCAGCGTGCTGAATCTCGCGTGGTTGCCCCATGAAGTGCTCTACAGCCTGGATGCCATCGGCCGCACGCTCTGGCGCATGCTGATCAGCCACCGCCGGTTGTTGCAATGGCGTCCCTCGCGGGAAGTCGAGCGCTGTAGCAGCAATACACTGCTTGGCCTGTATCGGCTGATGGCGGTCGGCCCGTTACTCGCCGTGCTGCTGGTGCCGCTGCTGCTAGCAACCCCCCTGACGCTGAGCTATGCCGCACCGCTGCTACTGCTTTGGCTGATCTCGCCGGCGCTGGCCTGGTGGATCAACCAGCCAGCGAAGCGCCGGGTTTTTCTGCCCGACGCACAAGAGCGGCAATTTCTGCGCGCACTGGCGCGGCGCACCTGGGCGTTTTTCGACACCTATGTAGGCCCGCAGGATAACTGGCTACCGCCAGACAACGTGCAAGAGCAACCCATTGCGGTGATCGCCCATCGCACCTCACCGACCAATATGGGCATGGCCTTGCTGGCGCACTTATCCGCCTATGACTTTGGCTACCTGAGTGCCGGGCGCTTGCTTGCGCGCCTCGACCAGTCACTGACGAGCATGGCCCGGCTGGAACGCTATCGGCAACATTTCTACAACTGGTACGACACCCTGACGCTGCAACCGCTGCCGCCCTTCTATGTCTCGACGGTGGACAGCGGCAACCTGGCCGGCCACCTGCTGACCTTACGCCCAGGCTTGTTAGCCCTGGCCCATGAGCCGGTGTTCGCCCCGCGCCAGTTCAGCGCGATTATCGACAGCGTCGTGGTGCTGCACGCCGCCTTGCTAGCCGACAACCTGGATGCGCGTCCACTGCAAGCACTGCAGGACGAGTTACAGCGCCTGCAAACTGCGCCCGTGCAAAGCCTGGCCGAAGCCTACACGGCGCTGCACGGGCTCACCGTGCACAGCCAGACGTTGGCCGCCACCTGCCAGGCGCCGCCACTGAGTGACAGCGTCTTTTGGCTGCAGGCGCTGCTGGCCCACTGCATCGACCTGCAGAGTGAACTGGCGCAGGTGCTGCTGCCCGCAGTGGCCGGCAGCCAACAATCGGCCTGGCCAACCTGGGAGCAATTGGCACACCTGGATAGCGGCGCCTGGCCCGCGGCCGAGCGTGAGCAGGTGGTTCGGGTGCAACGCTGCGCCCAGCAGCGCATCGCCACCGCCACGCGCTTGGCGCAACTGGCGGGCGACATGGCGGTCATGGACTTTGAGTTTCTTTACGACAAGCGCCGAAACCTGCTGGCCATCGGCTACAACATCGAAGAACGGCGCCTGGATGCCGGTTATTACGACCTGCTGGCCTCGGAAGTGCGCCTGACCAATTTCGTCGCCATCGCCCAAGGTCAGTTACCGCAAGAAAGCTGGTTCAGCCTCGGCCGCCTGCTGACCAGCAATGGCGGCGTTCCCGTGCTGCTGTCGTGGTCGGGGTCGATGTTCGAATACCTGATGCCGATGCTGGTCATGCCCAGCTACGCCGACACCTTGCTGGCGCAAACTTGCCGCGCCGCAGTGGCCCGGCAAATTGAATACGGCAACCAGCTGGGTCTGCCCTGGGGCGTGTCCGAGTCGGGCTACAACCTGCTGGATCTGCAGCAAAACTATCAATACCGCGCCTTCGGCGTGCCTGGGCTGGGGCTCAAACGCGGGCTCGGCGAAGACCTTGTGGTGGCGCCCTACGCCAGCGCACTGGCCTTGATGGTCGCCCCGCAAGCCGCCTGCCAGAACTTACAACGCTTGACCGGCGATGGTTTAGCCGGGCGCTTTGGCCTCTATGAAGCCATCGACTACAGCCCGGCGCGCCTGCCGCAGGGGCAAAAGTCGATGATAATTCGCTCGTTTATGGTCCATCACCAGGGTATGAGCCTGCTGGCGCTGGCCAGCGTCTTACTCGGCCAGAAGATGCAACGCCGGTTTGAGGCCGAGCCGCAGTTTCAGGCCAACACCCTGCTGTTGCAGGAGCGTATTCCGAAAACCGCCACGCAGTTTTTGCACGCCGCGACCTTTCCCGCCGTTAACCCGGCGACGCTGGCGGCCCAGACCAAGCTGCGGGTGATCCGCGATCCAAGCCGCTCGCGGCCCTCAGTGCAATTGCTCTCCAATGGCCGCTATCACGTCATGCTCAGCAGCGCCGGCGGCGGTTACAGCCGCTGCCGGGAGTTGGCGGTAACCCGTTGGCACGAGGACATCAGTTGCGATAACTGGGGCATGTTCTGCTACCTGCGCGATGTCGCCAGTGGCGAGTTCTGGTCCAGCGCGCACCAGCCGACCCTCAAACAGCCGCAGAGCTACGAAGCGATTTTCTCCGATGCCCGCGCCGAATTTCGCGTGCGTGAACATGATTTTGACAGCCACACCGAGATCGCCGTCTCGCCCGAGGACGACATCGAGCTGCGCCGCATCAACATTACCAACCGCGCCCGGGTGCGGCGCACCCTGGAGCTCACCAGTTATGCCGAAGTGGTGCTGGCGCCGACGATTGCCGACGCCCTGCACCCGGCCTTCAGCAATCTGTTTGTGCAGACCGAACTGGTGCCGGCGCTGCAAGCCATCATCTGCAGTCGCCGGCCGCGTGCCAGCAGCGAAGCCGTGCCCTGGATGTGCCATTTACTGGCCGCCCACGGCGTCGATATCGACTCGATCTCCTACGAAACCGACCGTTCGTGTTTTATTGGCCGCGGCCGCAGCATCACCCATCCGGCAGCCATGGACGACAGCCCTCGCGGCGATGGCCGACTGTCCAACAGTGCCGGTTCGGTGCTCGATCCAGTGGTGGCGATCCGCTGCCGGATCACCCTGGACCCAGGCCAATCGGCCAGCATCGACCTGGTCAGCGGCCTGAGTCATAGCCGCGAGGGTTGCCTGCAACTGATCGGCAAATACCGCGACCGCTACCTGGCCGACCGGGTCTTCGACCTGGCCTGGACCCACAGCCAGGTGCTGCTGCGTCAACTGAATGCCTCGGTGGCCGATGCGCGCCTGTACGAACAGATGGCCGCCTCCTTGATCTACGCCAACGCCGCGCTGCGCGCCGAAAGTGCGCTGCTGAGCGGCAATCAACGCAATCAGTCGGGGTTGTGGGGCCAGGCGATTTCCGGCGACCTGCCGATTGTGCTGCTGCAAATCGACGACTCAGGACAGATCGAACTGGTCCGCCAACTGGTGCAGGCCCATGCCTACTGGCGGCAAAAAGGCCTGGCGGTTGATCTGGTGATCTGGAACGAAGACCAAGCCGGCTATCGCCAGCACCTGCAAGACCTGATCATGGGCCTGATCGCCTCGGGGATTGAGGCCAATTTGATCGACCGGCCGGGCGGTATTTTCGTGCGCAGCGCCCAACAACTGTCCCCGGAAGACCGCACGCTGATGCAAGCGGTGGCGCGCATCGTCATCACGGGCAATCGCGGCAGCCTGCACGAGCAAATGCACCGGCGCCGGGTTGAAGTGGCCTTGCCACGCTTTGATCCGCGTTATCTGCGCGCCCTAAAACCCTTGCCCGCCCACGTGCCCGCGCCGGACCCGAGCCTGTTGCTGAGCAATCCTTATGGCGGGTTCGCCGCCGACGGCCGCGAATATGTGCTGACCCTGCGCCCCGGCGCACCCACCCCCGCGCCCTGGGCCAACGTGCTGGCCAATCCGCAGTTTGGCAGCGTGATTTCCGAAAGTGGCAGCGCTTACACCTGGAGCAGCAACGCCCATGAGTATCGCCTGACGCCTTGGCATAACGACCCGGTCGGCGATCTCAGTGGCGAAGCACTGTACCTGCGCGATGAAGACAGCGGCAATTATTGGTCGCCAACCCCGCTGCCACGCCGCGGCAGTGGCGCCTACATCACCCGGCACGGTTTTGGTTACAGCGTCTTTGAGCACGAGGAAGACGGTATCCACAGTGAGCTGTGGGTGTACGTGGCGCTGGATGCGCCGGTGAAATTCTCGGTACTAAAGCTGCGCAACAACTCGGGGCGGGCGCGCCGCTTATCGGCCACCGGCTATGTCGAATGGGTGCTGGGGGATCTGCGCGAAAAAACCGCCATGCACGTGGTGACCGAGTCCGACCCGCAAAGCGGTGCACTGTTCGCCCGCAACGCTTATTCGATGGAATATGGCGGGCGGGTCGGATTTTTTGATGTCGACTGGCCGGGGCGCAACATCAGCGGCGATCGCAGCGAGTTCCTCGGCCGTAACGGCAATTTGCGCGCCCCCGCAGCGATGAGCCAGCCGCGCCTGTCCGGGCGTATCGGCGCCGGGCTCGACCCCTGCGGGGCGATTCAGGTCGGCTTTGAGCTGGCCGACGGGGCCAGCCATGAGGTCATCTTTCGCCTCGGTGCCGAGCATGACGCTCGCGCCGCGAGCAACCTGGTGCAGCGCTTGCGCGGCGTCGGCACGGCCGCCATCGCCCTAACCGCGGTGCGTAACTACTGGCAAACGACCCTGGGCAAGGTGCAGGTGCAAACCCCGGACCCGCAAGTCAATGTGCTGGTCAACGGCTGGCTGCTGTACCAAGTGATTGCCTGTCGCTTCTGGGCGCGCAGCGGTTATTACCAGTCCGGCGGTGCCTTTGGTTTTCGTGATCAGCTGCAAGACAGCTTGGCCATGCTGCACGCCACCCCGGCCAGCACCCGCGCGCATTTGCTCCTGAGTGCCAGCCACCAGTTCGCCGAAGGCGATGTGCAGCACTGGTGGCACCCGCCGCAGGACCGTGGCGTGCGCACCCAATGCTCGGATGATTTCCTCTGGCTGCCACTGGTCACTAGCCGCTATGTGCGGTTGACGGCCGATAGCAGCGTGCTCGACGAAACGGTTGGCTACCTCGAAGGTCGCCCGTTAAATACCGGCGAAGAGTCCTACTTCGACTTGCCCAGGCGCTCAGCCCTGCAAGAAAGCCTCTACCAGCACTGCGTCAGGGCCATCGAACATGGCTTGCGGCGCGGCGTGCATGGCTTGCCGTTAATCGGCTCAGGGGACTGGAACGACGGCATGAACCGCGTCGGTGAACAGGGCCTGGGCGAAAGCATCTGGTTGGGCTTCTTCCAGTATCAGGTGCTGCAGACCTTTGCCGAGACCGCCCGTGGTCATAACGACGAGGCCTTTGCTCTGCGTTGCGAGGCGCAAGCCGCACTGCTGCAAAGTAGCCTCGAAGCCCACGGCTGGGATGGCGCCTGGTACCGGCGCGCCTACTTTGACGATGGCACGCCATTGGGTTCGGCCAGCAATGACGAATGCCGCATCGACTCCATCGCCCAGAGCTGGGCGGTACTCTCCGGCGCTGCCTCGCCGGCGCGCCGCAGCGCCGCTATGGAAGCCCTCGACCAGCATCTGGTGCGCCGCGATTTGGGCCTGATCCAACTGTTCGAGCCACCTTTTAATGACTCGGCACTGGACCCTGGCTATATCAAAGGCTACGTCCCCGGCGTGCGCGAAAACGGCGGCCAGTACACCCACGCCGGCGTCTGGGCGGCCATGGCCTTTGCCGCCCTGGGCGACAGCGCGCGGGCCTGGGAGCTGACGCGCATGCTCAACCCGGTCAACCACGGCAACAGTGCTGAGGCGATTGAGGTCTACAAGGTCGAGCCCTACGTGGTGTGCGCTGACGTCTATGCGGTGGCGCCCCACGCAGGCCGTGGCGGCTGGAGCTGGTACACCGGTTCGGCGGGCTGGATGTATCAACTGCTGGTCGAATCCTTGCTCGGCTTGCAACTGCAAGGCGCCCGCCTGCGGCTAGTGCCGGTACTGCCGGCGCAGTGGCCGGGGTTCAGCCTGACCTATCGTTTTGGCGTTACCGAGTACCTGATCGAGGTGCGGCAAACCAGCACGGCCGACAGCCAGCAGCAGGTCAGCCTGGATGGAGTGTTACAAGCCACGGCAGAGGTGCTGTTGGTCGACGACGGCGCTGCACACCGGATTGATATTGAGTGCCGCAGCCAACCTTGATGGGCAAACTAGCAGGGGACGCAAGGCTATGTACCGTTACGTGTTGAAGACCGATTTCGTAGGGTGGGTTAGCGGCGCCACGCAGGCTCAAACTTCTGCTCGCAGTCAGTGCGCCGCGTAACCCACCAAGCGGTTTCAGACTCTGCGAAAATTAACGCGGCATAAAACCTGTGTTGGGTTACGCGGCGGCTTGAACCGTAGCGCTGCTTAGCTCGCGCCAGCCGCCGCTAACCCAACCTACGAATGCCCGGCCTCAGGCAATTAACACCTTGGCGGCGAATACCCAGCCATAAAAAAACCGGACAGAGTCCGGTTTTTTTATGCCTGTTACAGGTCATGCCAAACGCTTGGCGAGCCTTAACGTTCGATCATTTGTTTAACTTCGGACTTCTGGATTTGCTGGTCACGGCCTTCTTCATCTTGGTAGTGAAGCATGTCGGTTTCTTCATCCAGCTCGGGTTTTTCGTTGCTGGTGATCATTTTGCCATCGTTGGTGGCGATGATGTATTCACTCGCGCAACCGGTCAGGCTCAACAAGCAGCAAGCCGTAATTAGCAGCTTTTTCATGGTGTTACCTCTAAGGTTCGAACTATTAACAGCAGTTAAAAATCTATCTTCAGCGGGCCGGGCTATGCGCTTAGCGCTTTCTGCCAACGACCAGCAGCAAACCGCCGAGCAGCAGCGCACCAAGGCCGACGCCCAACGGGATATTCACCCGCTGCTCCTCGTCCACCGACAAATGCAGCGCGCCGACATCGGCCGTGTGGGTTTCCTTGGTGTAACTGAAACCGCCATAGGCCAAGCCCAGGCCACCGGCGATCATCAGCACGATGGCCACACTGGTTAATCCATTCATATAGATCCTCCGCTAACGTCTACAGCGCCGCTAAACAATGCGACGCCCTTGAATCACCCGTACCAGCACCATGACGATGGCCACGACCAGCAGAATGTGAATAAGCCCACCCATGGTGTAGGACGACACCAGCCCTAGAATCCACAGAATCAGCAAGATGACCGCGATGGTTTGCAACATAAGGTTGATCTCCCAAGCAGCGCGTTGATCGCCGGTGCGATCAGCATGGCCTCAGGGTGATCGCTCTAGCGGCCAGACTCGGTACGCCAGCACACATAAGCGCAGTTATTTATCGCGGCGCAGCACCGCTGTAGACGCGGATATGTGCGTTATCGCGCAAAGAGGGCACTCAATCGCCGATAGGCTGTCCCATGGAAGGAGGACTTTCCCCAGACCCACAGGATGGTGAGCAGCATGACTCCGCAACGAAATCATTTATTGGCAGCGTTACCCACAGAAATTCAACAGCGTTTATTCGCGCAACTTGAATTGGTAACGCTGCAGCAGGGCCAGGTCTTGTACGAATCCGGCGACACCTTGCGGCATGTGTATTTCCCCACTGACGCGATTGTTTCACTGCTCTATGTGACCGAAAGCGGTGCCTCGGCCGCCATCGCCATGGTCGGTAACGAGGGCCTGGTCGGGGTGGCGTTATTTATGGGCGGTGAAAGCACTCCCAGCCGCGCCATAGTGCAAAGCAGCGGCGCGGCCTATCGCTTGCCGGGGCAGAAGCTTAAAGATGAATTCAACCAGCACTCCGAGCTGATGCTGCTGCTGTTGCGCTATACCCAAGCGCTGATCACCCAGATGTCGCAGACCGCCGTGTGTAACCGCCATCACGCCATCGACCAGCAACTGTGCCGCTGGCTGTTGCTGTCCCTTGACCGCCTGCCGGACAACCAGCTCAGCGTGACCCAGGAGCTAATCGCCAATCTGCTTGGCGTACGCCGCGAAGGGGTCACCGAGGCCGCCGGCAAGTTGCAAAAGCTCGGGGTGATCGACTATTGCCGTGGCCATATCAACGTCCTCGACCGCGAGGAGCTGGAAGCCCTCAGCTGCGAGTGCTACGCCGTGGTCAAACAGGAAAACGACCGTCTGCTGCCCTACGGCTGCAGCCACAACCACAAAAGCAAGGCCGAGAATTTAAAGCCGCTCAAAGCCAGCGGCCACTTTGTGTCTTAGCGTACAGACCGCAGCCTGCTGGGTGCCGCAGGCTGCAGTAGCGTGCTGGTCACCGCACCCAGCACGCGCCAGACCTTGGCTGACTCCGTGCGGCGGGATCCGAGCATGTCCGGCGCCGATGCACTACCCGTGCTAAATCAACTGATTGAGCACTTGCCCAACAAACCCCGGCACAGCCTTTTGCAGCGCTGCGAGCTGGTCAATCTGGAGTTCGGCAGCACCCTCTGCGAGCGTGGCCAGCCGTTTCGTCATCTGTACTTTCCGCTCACCGGTTTTATCTCGCTGGTGGCCTTAACCGATGGCCATCCACCCTTGGAGATGGGCCTGATTGGTAACGAAGGCATGCTCGGCGGCATGCTCACCCTGGGCGTCAACCGAGTGCCACTGCGGGCCGTGGTGCAGGGCTCCGGCACGGCGCTGCGGATGACCGCCAGTCAGTTTCGCCTTGAACTGCGGACCAACCCGGCATTGCTGCGCACCCTCAATCGCTACCTCTATGTGCTGATGGCCCAGCTGGCGCAAACCGCCGCCTGTAACAGCTTCCACGAGGTGCCGGCGCGGCTGGCGCGCTGGCTGTTGATGAGCCACGACCGCGCCCATGCCGAGCACTTTTACCTGACCCATCAGTTTCTCGCCGAAATGCTCGGCGTGCAGCGCAGCGCCGTGACCATCGCCGCCGGCGCGTTACAGCAGCAAGGGCTGATTCACTACAGCCGCGGCAAGATCACCGTGCTGTCACGCGGCGGCTTGGAAAACGTTGCCTGTGAATGCTATGCAGCGGTGAACAACGACTACGACGCGTTATTTACCGCGCCGGCAGTGCATTAACAGGCCGGCGCCCCACTCACAGCAAATCGATGCGCCTGCGCGTCAGCAACAGGGTGAATTGCTCCACCGCCAGCGGCGGACTGAACAAATAACCCTGGCCCTCTTCACAGTGCTGGGCCAGCAGAAACGCCAGTTGCTCGCGGCTTTCTATACCTCCGGCGGCTAGCCGCTGCTTGAGGCTATTGCCCATGGCCAGCAAGGCGCTGACGATCACCCGATCATCGCCTGGCGAGTCAAGCTTTTGCACAAACGACTGGTCGATCTTCAACACACTGATCGGAAACTGGGTCAGCTGACTCAGGCTCGAATAACCGCGGCCAAACTCATCCACCGCCAGCTGCACCCCCAGCGCACTCAGCTGCGACAAAACCAGCGCACTGAGTTCAGCCTCACGCACCAGCGCACTTTCGCGAATTTCCAGTTGCAGGTCGCAGGCGTTGAGTCCGCTGGCTTGCAGCGCCGCACTGACAGTGGCGACAAACTGCGGATGGCGAAATTCCCCCGCGCAAATATTCACCGCCATGGTTGCGCATCTAAGCCCGGCGGCGCGCCAGCGTTGCGCCTGACTACAGGCCTCCTGCAGGACCCAATGGCCGATCTCGACCAGCAGCCCGCTGTCTTCGGCAATCGCGAGAAACCGCTCCGGCAGCAGCTGCCCCAACTGCGGATGATTCCACCGCAACAAGGCCTCGGTGCCGGTAATCACCCCGCTGCGCAAATTGACCTTGGGCTGGTAATGCAGAATGAATTCGTTGCGCCCCAGGGCATGGCGCAGTTGATTTTCGATTAGCTGCCGCTCAATCGCCTGGTTATTCATGTCCGGGGTAAAAAACTGATAGGCATTGCGCCCCAGCTCCTTGGCCTGATACATGGCGGTATCCGCATGCTTGATCAGCGCCTCGGCGTTTAGCCCATCACCGGGATAGGAGCTGATACCAATACTGGCGGTAACCAGCAGCTCGTGGCCCTCGAGCCGATGCACCGCGGCCAGCGCAGTGAGAATCTTCTCTGCGGTCAGGGCCGCGTCCTCGGCGTAGTTGTCTTGCGCCAGCAATAGCACAAACTCATCACCGCCCTGGCGGCTGACGGTGTCGGAGCGGCGCACGCAGGCGCACAGCCGTTGCGCCACCGATTGCAGCAGCTTGTCGCCAATGCTGTGGCCAAGCGAATCGTTGATCTGCTTGAAATTATCCAGATCGAGAAACATCACCGCCAGATGCTGACCACGCCGCTCGGCCAAGGCAATGGCCTGGCCGATGCGGTCGTTGAGCAGCACTCGATTGGGCAAGTTGGTGAGAAAGTCATGCTGGGCCAGATAGGACATTTTCAAGGCCATGAGCTGCCCGTCGGTGACGTCATGGAACACGATCACCGCGCCACTCAGTTGGCCGTTGGCGTCGTGAATCGGTGCGGCCGAATCCTCAATCGCGCGCTCCCCGCCATCACGGTGCAGCAGCACAGTGTCCACCGCCAACTTCATCGGCGCATTCTGCTGCAATACCAGCTCAATCGGGTTCGGCCGAATCGCCCGGGTGGCACCATTGAGGATGCGCATCACCACACTGATGGGCTGGCCGCGGGCCTCCTCGCGGGACCAGCCGGTCATGGTTTCGGCCGCCACGTTGAGGTAATCAACATTGCCCTGCATGTCGGTACCGATCACCGCATCACTGATGGAGTTAAGCGTCACTTCGGCGCGCAGCTGATCGCTAAACACGCCCTCCTCGACGACTTTACGCTGGATGATATTGCGCAGCGATTGCGCCACCAGATAGCTGTCAAAATGATCCTTGGACAGATAACCCTCAGCGCCGCGCTCCACCGCCAAACTGGCCAGGCCCTCGTCCGCAACCCCGCAGAGGGTCATGATCGGCACCTGCGGCGCAGTCGCAAACAGCTGGTCGAAGGTGTCGATGCCGTGGCTGTCCGGCAACGCCAGGTCAACCAGCAGCGCATCCACATTGCCCGCTTCCAGACGTGGCAGGGCGTCACTCAGCCGTTTTACCCATTCGACGGCATAGGGCTCGTCCTGAATATTGCTTAACACTTCACCTAACGCCTGGGCGTCACCGGCATCGCCGGTAAGAATCATGACTCGACTCACCATCCTGCCTCCTGATAAAACCCTGGCCAGCCGCAGTGGCTGGCCGAACACTGGCCTAGAAGCTCAGAGCCTGAGCATTGACGCTTTTGATCGGTTGAACGCCGCGTGCGTTATTCATCAACTCAATGACCAGAGCCTGTTCCACACTGCGGTTCAGCATGCCAGTCAGGACCACACCAGCGTCGGTACTCACTCCCACATCAGCACCGCTGACATCGTTGGAGTACAACAAGGTCGGTTTAACCTTGTCGGCAGTCCAACTTTCGGCAACTTTCTGACCGGCGGTGCTCGCACTGCCGGTCCTCTGCGCGACCTTTAATTGGTTATCGACCGAGACCACGCCACGGGTACTCAGCCCCATACGGCCGGCCAGTTCCTTGGCCTTGGCGCTCTCGACCAGGCCCGTTAAGGTGACCTTGCCGCTCAGGGTTTCAACCGTCACGGCCTGGGTGCTGGTGTACGTGTTCCCGAGCAATTTGGATTTGACTGCGGCACTGATGCTGGCATCTTCAACCACTTCGCGATAACCACGGACAGTGGAAACTGGCAGGCTGAAGCCGGCTTGCACGACGATCTGGTTATTGACCGTTTTGATCCCGTTAACCGCCAAGGCAATTTGCTTGGCCAGGTCTTTTTTGAGCGTTTCATTGACCCTGCCAGTCAAGGTCGCCCGGCCTTCATGCACGCTGACGCTCAAGTCACTGGTGCGCAGATGGGGGCTCAGGGTGTAGGTGGTCCAGATCTGGGTTTCCTGCCGGGCCGCAGTAATATCTTGCGCCGTGCTGGCTGCCAAGACACCCATGGCCGCCATCGACAACGCAATGCTGGTGATAATGAGTAGCTTGTGGGCGTGGCCATACATAGCGGTTCTCCATCCTGGGAAAATGCCGACACCCGCCAGCAGCCCAATAGCTGCATCGACGTCAGGCCAGCGTGGGGTTCAACTGGCTACTTGAGTTCGACGGCGCTAGCGACCTTGTGCACCGCCGGCAGTGCCGTAACAGTGGCGCTATTGCCGCCCGGAGCAGGGTTGGCTTGAGCCTGTGGCTGATTCTGCTCGGCGTTATTGGCGTCGCCCTTGGGCGAGTTGTAACCAGCGGGCTTATGCATGCTGACCTCCAGTGAACCCCGCGTCCGGCAAAATTGCTAAACGCCGCGCAGCCACCATAGGCGGTCGGCGCCAAACCGTCGGTGCGCTAGCGCACCTAGGCCCGAGCTAGACAGTCCGGGAGTCAATTCTGTGAAGCGCTTCACCCAATCGCAGTGCCGCACTGACGACGCGCTTACAAACCGCAAGGCGCAGGCGTTAGGCCAGCCGCAATGGCTGGCCGCGCATGGGTTTAGAAGCTCAGGGCCTGGGCGTTGACGCTTTTGACCCCGCGCACGTTATCCGCCAACTCGATGGCCAGGGCCTGTTCGGCACCACTGCTCAGGGTGCCCGTGAGGCTGACCACACCGGCGTCGGTGCTCACCCCCACATCCGCGCCGCTGACATTGCTGGAGTACAGCAAGGTCGATTTGACCTTGGCGGTAATCCAGCTGTCGGTAATTTCCTGGCTGGCGGCGGCGGTGGTTTGCTTGGCGCTATCGGTCATCTTGCTGGCAGTGCTGGCAAGCTTTAATTGGTTGTCGACCGAGACCACGCCACGGGTATTCATCGCCATGCGGCCGGCCAGTTCCTTGGCCTTGGCGCTCTCGGCCAGGCCGGTTAAGGTGACCTTGCCACCCAGGGTTTCAACCGCCACGGCCTGGGCATCGGTGTACTTGCTCCAAATCAGTTTGGATTTGACTGCGGCGCTGATGCTGGCATCTTCAACCACTTGGCTATAACCACGGGCCGTGGCGGCTGGTGGGCTGAAGTCGGCTTGCACGACGATCTGGTTATCGACTTTCTGGATGCCGTTAACCCCCAAGGCAATTTGCTTGGCCAGGTCTTTATTGACCTCTTCATTGACCTTACCGGTCAAGATCACCAAGCCTTCATTCACCGTGACACTCAAGTCACTGGCGCTCAGATAGGGGCTCAGGGTGTAGGTGGTCCAGATCTGGGCTTCCTGCCGAGCATCGGTAATGTCTTGCGCCACGCTGTTGGCAGAAGCGCTCATTGCCGCCATCGACAAGGCCACGCCAGTGGCGATCAGTAGCGTGCGGGGTTGGTTATACATAGTGGTTCTCCATCCGGGGAAAATGCCTGCACCGGCGCGCCAGCCGCTCAATTGCGACGGCTACGCCAGGGCAGCAGGGGTTCAACGCATTACTTGGTTTTGTCGAGGAAACGCTTAACTTGCTGGTCGGCTTCGTCGCGGGTGACCGCGTAGCGCTCTTGCACCAGGCCGGCGAGTTTTTCGAGTTGGCCTTGGGACTCCAGCAGCTCGTCTTCCGTCAATTTGCCCCAGGCAATTTTGGCCGCACCTACGTGCTGCTTCCATTTGCCTTTGAGTTCGTCAGGCAAGCTCATGCGGGATGTCCTTCATCATTGATTTGCTGTGCAGCCGGCGGCACCGTCACGGTGACGTGACTGCTGCACAGGGCAGGCTTGGCTTGGCCGCGCGCTAAATTCTGCTCGGCGTTATTGGCTGCGCCCTTGGGCGAGTTGTAACCAGCGGATTTATGCATGCTGACCTCCAGTGAACCCGGCGTTCGGCAAGATTGCTAAACGCCGCGCAGACCACCATGGGCCATCACCGCCACTGCGTCGGTGCGCT
The DNA here is from genome assembly GCF_030698175.1 of Pseudomonas sp. GTDB lineage: Bacteria > Pseudomonadota > Gammaproteobacteria > Pseudomonadales > Pseudomonadaceae > Aquipseudomonas. The sequence goes on along the minus strand of NZ_JAUYNT010000041.1, from coordinate 36,358 downwards.
AGCGCGCTTAAGCCGTGCGCGGACCTGCCTACAGGTTTGACCCTCTGTTCGTTGGCGAACAGACGTTGGCCGGCGTGGCGCGGATGCTGTGAACTGCTGCAACCAACCCCACCAATAGCAGTGCCGCGCCGCCGGCCGCGCAGCCGTCGAGCACTCACTGCGTTTACCTTGCCGCTTTAGGAGTCAGCCATGCTGCTTAAATCCAGCCATTCGCAACCCGCCGAGAAGGCCTCTGACGCAAAATCCATCGCCATTGCCAAACTCAAAGCCGAAGGCATCGCCTCGGGCGTCTCCCGTGAATTTCACAATCTGATTACCGACATCGAAGACCTGATCAAAGACACCGCAACCCTCACCGGCGACGAGCTGGCCCAGACCAAAGTCATGCTCACCGCCCGCGTCAACGCCGCCAAAGAGGTGCTGGCCGGACTGGGCAATACGGTGTCCGAACAGGTGCGCAAAAACAGCGAGCGGACCAATGAGTACGTCCACGCGCAACCTTGGCGCGCCATCGGCGGCGTAGCCGCAGTGGCCTTTGTACTGGGCCTGCTGCTCAACCGCCGCAGCTAGGCGAGAGCTGTCATGCCCGAACAGCCAGCCGCGCCTTTCACCTTTAAGCCGTTGGCCGTGCTGCGTTTGTTACGCGCAACCGGCAGCGCCTGGCTGGCCCAGGCCAGTCTGCACGGGCAACTGCTGCGGATTGAATGGGCGCAAGAGCAGCAGCGGCTGCTGTCGATGTTACTGATGACCCTGCTGGGCTTTAGCTGTTTGCTCTGCGCCCTGTTACTGCTCAGCGCCTTGGTATTAATCCTGAGCTGGGATAGCGAGTTGCGCATCCCCGTCTGGATCGCCCTGATCGCCTTCTACAGCCTTGGCGCAGGTTTGGCGTGGTGGCGTTTTAATCGCCTGTCAGCACTCGGCGAGCAGGCTTTTGCCGCGACCCGCACAGAGCTAAACGCCGACCTGAACCTGCTCAAGAGCAAGCTATGAGCCTCTCCGCCACCTCACTGGCGCTGCGCCAACAACTGCAGAACCAGCGCCTGCTGATTGGCCAACAGCTCGAACCTAACGCCGCCAGCGGTGCCTACCCACGCAGCCTGACGATGCGTTTTTTAACCGCCCGACCGGCGTTGGCAGCACAACTGCTGACCGAGGTTGCCACATTAGCGGTCGGCGGCCGCCTGATTCGCTCACTCAGCACCGCCCTGATGGTGGCACGCTTAGTCCGCACGCTGGCGCTCAAGCGCCGACAACGCTTACTGCTGGCAGCGCAAACCCCGCCGCTATAAACCGCTGCCCACTTCGATAACGCACCTCCAGCGATTATCGGCCGCACGCCCCACTGTGTTCGCCTGCGCACAGACAGCTGCTGGGCCAGTCCCTAGGCTCAAAAAATCGCCGTATTGCACGGCCTCGCACAACATAAGGAGCATCGACATGGACGATTACCGTCATCACGTCTCGGGGTTTTTCCCGCACCGCGATAAAGCCGACAGCACCTTGGCCACCCTGCTCGAACACGGCATACCCAGCGCGCAACTACAGATTTTTGTTGACGCTGGGCAAGTGCCGCCCGCCCCTGCGCCACAGAGAAAAAGCAATGGGGTACTCAAAGACATGTTGGTTGACGGTGCGATTGGCACTGCCGTCGGCGGCGGGCTCGCCGGTCTGGCGAGCATTGGCTTGGCTGCGGCCAACGTCAGTTTGTTTATTGCCAGCCCGTTACTGGCGCCACTGATGTTGTTCGGTGGCGGCGCCAGCCTGGGCGGTTTCTTCGGTGCCGTAGTCGGCGCCTCTGCCGGCGCCGGCGACCATCAAGGGCGCTTTGCCGACCTGATTAGCACGGCGATCAAAGCCGGTGATGTGGTGCTGGTGGCCGAAACCTTCAGCGCCAAGCAAACCGCCATCGCCCGTGAGGTTATTGCGGCCGCCGTCGGCGAATACAAAGACCTCAGCCTGGCTTGAAGAAAGCTATGCCCCCTTCTGTGCTACCCAGCGCAAACTAAACGCGCTCGGCGCTGGAGCAGTTTCACTGTAGTTTGGTGCTGGGCGGTTTGAGCCGGCTCGCCTGAACTTTAAAGCGGGCTTTGCGACGATCGTACAGGGCCATCAGCGGCGTCACGGAAAACCCATGCAGCACTACCGAGGCGGTGACGGCGGTCAGGGTGATGGCAATAAACTGCTCGACCAATGGACTGGGCAAGCCATGGCTGATGGCGAACATCAGGTAGTACACCGAGCCGATGCCGCGAATCCCGAACCAACCGATCAGCCGGCGCTGATCGCCGCTAAAGTCGGTACCGAGTAAACCCAGCCAAACCGACACCGGTCGCACGAACACAAACAACACGATAACGACCACCAGCACGCTGGCATCCACCCGGATAAGCGCCAGCATGGCACCGACCACCAGTACCACCGTGACTTCAGCAATGCGTTCCAACTGCTCATTGAAGCCACGCACGCCTTGCATCATGTAGGCGCTGGCGTGCTTGGGGTCGGTAGTGCAATCGTCCTGGGCTTGCTGGCCGAATAAACCGACAAACCCGGCAACGCCCGCGCCGTCCTGTTTGTCTCGCTCTTTAACCCGCTGCAGTGCCAGCCCGGCGGCAAACACCGCGAGAAGACCATTGGCCTCACAGAGCACCGCCACCCCGTACGCCAACGCCACCAGACCCAAGGCGAGAAACTCATCCAGGCCCAGCGACTCATGATGGCGACTGCGCAGGTACACCACCAGCTTGCCGACCAGGGTGCCCAGCAGCGCGCCGAGCAACAAGCCAATGGCAATCGCCCAGAGCACCTCGACCGCCAGCCAATGCCAGCCCCAGGGGCCAAGGTCATGCAGGCCAAGCAAGCCCAGCCCGAGCAACACAAACGGCAACGCCGCACCGTCATTAAAGCCGCCCTCACCGGTCAGGCTAAAACGCAACCAGTCACGGTCGGCGGCGCTGGCCACTTGCACATCGGCGGCCAGCACCGGGTCCGTGGGTGCCAAGATACCGCCCAGCAGAATCGCTGCGCCAAGCGACAAGCCCAAGCCATACACCCCGATCAGAGCGATCAGGGCGACGGTCAGGGTCATCGAAATAAACACTAAGCGAATCGGCATGCGCCACAGCCGGTCGGTCAGTGGCAGGCCGAGTTTTAAGCCGGCGGCAAACAGTGAGATCAGCATGGCGACCTCGCTGATGCGCTCCAGCAACAGCCCATGCAGCAGCGGATTAGGCGTCAGCAGGGCAAACCCGGCCGGGCCGAGAATCACCCCGGCGAGCAGGTAGAACATGGCCATGCTCAGTGGCAAGCGTTTGAGTAACGAACCGAACAGCACCATGCTGACCAGCAGGATGCCGATGATGATGGCCCAGAGCGCGAACGTCATGGCCTCGTTCATGTTGACGGAGCCCTTTGCGCAGGCCGGCTCAGGTGGTTTTCAATCATTGGCCCCTCTTGCCAACCCGACTCGGCGTGAACCCGGCACGGGGCACCGGCAAAGGTGCAAACGGGCAATGCACCACCCCCTGCGCCGACACGTAAAACGTTGTCACCAATGGCAGGGGTTTGGCACTGCGCCGGTCGAGTCGCAGATTGGGAAAGGCGACGACATGCTGCCCGCCCTCCGCGTTGCGCTCAAAGTCTTTGAGCACTTGCTGGGTCAAGTCGTTATCGCCGGACCTGTACATGCTGACCTCCAGTTGCGCCGAGCTCGCGCAGAATTGCGAGCCACGTAACCGCGACAATGGCAGCCCAACTGGCCAGCGTCGGTGCGTTAGCACGCTTAGCTGAGGTTCCAACCTGCTGGAGTTCACGCTGCCCTTGGTGAGCGAGGCGCGCAAAAGCCGCCGCGGGGGTATGAACTCAGCCACCCAGCAAGTCGGCACAAAAAATCTGAACTAATCCAGGCTTTGCTAGTCACTGCAAGGCTGCAGGCAACGACGATAGCGTGCTCTCTGACCAGGCCCGATCGCTCCATGCGCACGACGAGGGGCCCTCCAGCCCTTGCGCAGCCGTCGCTAGAGCTCACGCCAGGTGTCCGTTTGGACACCTTCAAACCCCTCAAGCAAATCGCAGCGCGAGCGTAGTCGTGAGTTGCCCGCCCTCCCGGCCGGGTAACCACAGGTAAGGCGTTGCCGGTATCGGGAGTCATTTGCATGATCGATCTTGCCACCTGGAATCTAAGTATTCCTGTCGGCGTTCCAGCCACCACCATAGATACGCCGCAATTGGCCGGCGGTTATCGGGACCACTACTTCAAATCCAACGACGAGCAGATTTATTTTTGGTCGCCGGTTAACGGCACCACCACCGAGAACGCCCACTACCCACGCAGTGAGCTGCGCGAAACCTATGCCGACGGCACCCTGCACAACTGGCTGTATCCAGCGGCCGACAATATCCTCAGCGCCCGCCTGCAGGTGAACCAGGTGCCCTCCAGCGGCAAGGTGGTGATCGGCCAGATTCACAACGCCGACAGCCATTGGCCGTTGCTCAAACTCGAATACCAGATGAAGGATTCCGGCAGCGCCGACCTGGTCTACAAGATTCGTCTACGCCCCACTGACGCCGAATCGGTCACCCATGTGCTGGTACAGGGGGTGCCGCTGAATCAGCCCTTCACCTACTACGTGCACCTGACGCCGGGTGGCATCCTCAGCGTCAATTTCAACGGCGTGCGCTGGTACGGCAAGATCGGCGCCGCCTGGGCGACACAGCCGCTGTATTTCAAAGCCGGGGTCTATACCCAGGACAACAGCGGCTATGAAACCGAGGCCGGCGCGGCCACCTACAGCAGACTGCGCATCAGTCACCGCTAGAGCTAGGCCATTGAGCAGCGCCGGCACCCGCTGCCTGGGTGTCGGTGCATGCCAAACACCCTTATAGGCGCGGACTTCTCCGCGCCTATAAGGGCCAAGCGCGCACCGGTCCGACTAGCGCCCCAGCATAAAGGTCTCGTACTCCAGGGTTTGTAACGAGCGCGACAGTTGGGCCAGCCCAACCAGCACCGTCACCAGCAGCGACAAGGAAAAGCCGTAACCATAAAACCCAGGACCAAGGTACAGGCTGACGATGGTGAGCATCACGTTGAGCAGCAGAAACAGCAGCGTCAGCTCCAAGACAATCCGCCGTTTGTCCAAATAGAAAAACACATTCAACAGCGCCATCAGCAGCACCTGAATACTCACACCCACCAGGTCTACATAAAACAGTGGCAAGTAATGCTGGGAAATACCCAGCCAACTCAGCAAGTTCGGCGCCCAGAGAAACAGCAGCACCACGGTAATGCCCTGCACCTTGAAGATTTCAAAGATCCCTTGGCGGATGGCCAGCAGCATCTGGTCCTTCAGGTAGTAAATATGCTCCAGGGTTTCGCCGCCGCGAATGGCCGCATACAGGCGCTCGTAAGCTTCGGCAAAGTCGGTTTCGATGCGCACCAGGAAAACCGCCATGCCCGGAATCACCGCCAGATACGCCAGAAAAATCGGCAGATCGTAGATCAGTGACATTCGCAATGGCCCAATCACCGCATCCGAGGTACTGGGGTTGAACCAAAAAATAAACTTATCCGCCCAGACCCCGAGGTTGTAAGCCAAGCCGGTAAACAACAGGCTAATGAAGATTTTTTTGCGCTCGAGAAAATCAAAGCTGACGAAGCGTTCAGTCGGGTACTCACGGAGGATCTCAAAGAGAAACATAAACAACAGGCTGGCATGGCCGATCAGCAACGCCAGCAGCAAGCCGGGCAGATCAAACTGGCGCAGCAGCAGCGCGCTGCCAACCATCACCGAGTAGCCAATCAGCATGGTGATCAGGATGCGGTTATAGGCCTTCATTCCGGAGAGAAAAATAATCACCATCCACAGGTTGCACAGGGTGACGAAGTTGGCCACCAGCAGCACACAAAACAGTAGCGACTCAGTAAACATACTGAACACAAACAGGCCGCCGAGCACCCCGGCAGACAAGGTCACCAGGGTCAGGATGCCGATCAGGTTGGGCAGAATCACCTTGGCCTTTTGCTCATACAGGCGATCCGAAATAAAGCGGGTGAAATACAGCTGCAGGCCGCCGGTCAGTATCAGCGAGCTGGCCATCAGATAGGTCACGCTGATCAGAAACTGCCGAACCTTCAGCTCCGATACGCCGAGGCTGATAATGCCGATCAGCATCACACTGAGGATCGACAACACCCAAGGCCCGGAGCTGATCAGCCCGGCGTAGATATAGGCGCGCAAGGTTGCGCTGTAGGTGTCCTTAACCAGAATGCGGCGTAATTCAAAACCAATGCCGGCCATTTAAACCTCCATGGCGTTGGCGTACAGCGTGCGGTAACGCTCAAACATCAGCGCCTCGGTATAAAACCGGCTGACCCGCTGCAAGCCGGCTTGCTGGGCCTGCAGCCAGCGCTCGGGGTTTTGCAGCAAGTTGAGGATCGCTCGGGCACTGGCCTGCGGATCGGCAATCGCCACGGTTTCACCGGCGCTGCCCAAGGCGACATCCTCGGCGCAGCCGCCTTCGATCAGCTCCCGGCAAGAGCCGACATCGGTCGCCACCACCGGCACGCCCGCCGCGTAGGCCTCCAGAATCACCAACGGCTGCGCCTCGCTGATGGAGGTCAAGGCCATCACCCCGAGCGACGGCATGATGGCGCTGATGTTTTGAAAACCGAGAAACTTAACCTGCTCTTGCAGGCCCAGACTGGTCACCAGGCTGCGGCACTCTTCGGCGTAAGTAGCATCTTCTTCATCCGGGCCGATGATCCAGCCTTGCGCCTCGGGCATGCTCGAGACCACGCCGCGCATCGCCCGAATAAAAGTTTTGATGTCCTTGATCGGCACCACCCGGCCAATCAAACCGACCACCGGCGGAATGCCAACTGGGCGCTGGGCCATGGCATCGCGGTAAGCCGCCAGGCTGATGCCGTTGGGGATCACCTGGGTGCGTTCGGCCTGGGCCCCATCGGCTACCTGGCGTAAACGATTACCGTCGTACAACGCAATGATCGGGTCGGCCGCCTGATAAGTGAGGCGCCCGGCCTGCTCGAAAAAACGAATCCACATGCGCCGGATATAACCCACCTCAGCCGACAAACCTTCCCCCACCGAATCGGGCCGGTCATTGATCCAGCTGGCTTGGGCCAGATCGATTTTGCGCTCTTTGGTGTAAATGCCGTGCTCACTGAGGATGAACGGGCACTGCCAGCGCCGCTTGAGAAAAGCCCCCAGCAGGCCGGCATAGCCGGTGGAAATCGAATGAATCACCCGGGCCGGGGGCGCGTTGCGGGCGACTTCGGCGAGCAGGAAAATCGGCGCATGCATGGAGCGCAAGGTCCAAAAATAATTCACGAAGGACGGATCGCTGCAGTAGGTTTCGTAACCCTCGGTGATCGCCTGCCAGGACGCCTCGCTGTAGAGAAAGTCTTCCCGCGACAGGCCCTTGCCATCGCCAATCATGGTCATCACTTCATCGGCCAACTCGCTCGGCAATTCGCCGCCTGGGCGGTGCATGCATTGATGCATTTCACGCACCTTGGCCATACGTTTAGGGTCGCCGCGGCGCGGTTTAGCGTCACCGGTTTGCCACGCGGTCTCCAGAAAGTGCTTCTCAAAGTGCACGATATTGGCCGGCATCTTGTATTGCATCTCACCATAGGAGGCTGGCGAGCCGCCGATGAAAATGATCGAAAAACTAACCTCGGGCAAACCGCTGATCAACTGGTGAATCCAGCTCGACACACCGCCGCGCACATAGGGATAGGTGCCTTCGAGCAGCATGCAAACATCGGCGATTGGAGCGATTTTTTTTGTCATCAGGGACATTGCCAGTACCTTGCCAAAGCTGAAAACGGCAGGCGCTGCCGATCATCGGTATGAAGTTGTGCGAGCCAACCGGGAATATCCGCAAAGCGCCGGCGAATAAACGCCACCTCAGCGCGATAGGTGGCCACCTGCGCCGCCTCCATGCCTAAATTCTGGGCCTTCGCAAAGGCCGTATCGGCCTCGTCAATACGCCGCTGCTCCAGGGCAATGCGCCCGGCCAAGAGCCAGTCATCCGCGGACTCACGGTTGTTCATTGCCTGTTCGATATGGCTGCGGGCGCACTGCAGCATGTGTTCCAACACGCTGCCCTGGGCCAGGCCGAGGTACACCAGCTCCCAATAGTGCTGGGCCAGGCTGGCATGCAATTGGCCAATGCGGTCGCTGGCGGCGTTGTGCAACTCTTCCAGCGCCTGTTTGATTTTTAGATTGATGCCGCTCTCTTGCGCATCCAGCATCGAGTAGGCCAACAAGCGCACATCATCCACCGGATCTTTCAGCGCCAGCTTGAGAATCGGGATGGCGTCGCGGCCAGACATTTGCCGGGTCGACAAAATGGCCGACAAGCGCTTGTTTGGGTTAACCGCATGGCGCAGCACATCCTGCAAACCGCCGGCACTCATCATGCTGCGCATGTCCGGCTCGGTGGCTCGGAAAGGCAAGTCTGGAATGGCGGTCTGCTTCCAAACATCCGCCCTTTGCCGGCGCGGAAAGTACAACGCCGGAAACACCGCCGCCGCCACCCCAAGTACGCCCAGCGCCGGAATAAAAAACGCCAAGCCGAAGATAAACAACGGACTCCACGGCAACGGTTGACGGTATTGCCGAGGCAGTAACGGCCATAATCCCGCCATCAGGCACAGGCATGCGGCGCCATGCAGCAGGGCAAAGGTGAGGATTGCCGCCAAGGACGATGACTCACTGAGCAGGCTCAGCAGGCTGCCCAGCTCAAGCAAAAAGGCGCTAGTGAATAGCCACTTCGAACTCATTCAGGGCGCACTCCTGCTGCAAAAATTGACCCAGACGTTTGACGTTGTCGCTGCGGCCGATGGCATGCCTATGCACCTGCACGCCGGCGACCGCGAGACTCATGCCAATGTTCTCCAACAGATTCAGCCGAATGCGCTCTAAATAACCGCGCAAGCCGTCTTCGGCCGTCAGTGGCAAGAGCACCAACACCAAGGTATTCCCGCGCGCATTGGGCAAGGCCAAAATCACATCCAACCCGCGCTGCTGGGTATGCAGTAAGCGCGACACCTCTTGCGACCAAGCAACATCGTTGAGCTCAAGGCCGAGCAAGTAGCCAGGAATGTCATAGCGTTTAGCATCCGCCAGGGAGCGCAAACACAGTTGCGCGAAGCGCTGGGCATCGACATCGCTGTGCCGGGCGGCTTGCACCTGACTGGCCAGTAAATCGGCAATATGCCCACCTAAAATCGCCAGCAAGTTGAGGTTACGGTCATTGAAGGCAAAGAATGGCATCTGCTGCACCAGCACTAACGCGTGAATCTTGCCATGGGTGTCGAGCAGCGGGATGCCGGCCAGCAGCGGCGACGTAGTCACCGCGCCGCCTTGCTCAAGCAGCTCCGGGCGCAGGCTAATCAGCTCGGCTTGCTGCAAGGTGAGGCGCACCAGCGGATCGCTGTCGCTGATTTCGTCCATCTCGCCGAGCATGCTCATGGCCTTACCGCTCAACCTGTTGTCCTCGACCCGATAGAGGGCCGCTTGCCGCAGCGGGCCGTAATTGCTGAAGAGATCGAGAATGGCTTCGGCCATTACCACTAGATTGTCCTGGCCTTTCTCCAGGCTGGCCATGCGTTGGCGCATGGCCAGCAGCACGCTGCGCAAGCTGTGATCATTGCCCGCCACCTTTTGCTCGAGACGGTCATGGGAGATGCGCAAAATATGGTGCGCCCGGGTGAACTCCTCGAGGCGCATCTCCCGGTAGTCATTGGCCCGTTGCAGGCCATCCAGACGCCGCCCCCAGAGATCGCGGAACTCGCCGCTGACCATGCTCACCACCAACACCCCGACCAGGTAGTGACTGGGCAGTGTTTGATAATCGCCATAGTTGGCAAAATGCAACACCAGCATCACCGCCAGCAACAACACCGCGCTGACCAAACCATGGAAAAACCCGTAACGCAGACTGAGCAATAACGGCGCAAATAACGACCAGGCAAACCCCGAAAACGCCAACAACGGATCGGTCGGCTCGCTCCAGTAGCCCAAGCCGACCACCACCATGGTCAGTACCAGGGTTTCCACCCAGGTAGCGACGCCGGCTTGGCGTGGGGCGATCTGCAAACTATCCGGCATGGGTGCTACTCATCTATTTGATCGATGGGCAAGTCATTGACCAGCGCATCCAGTACCCGCTGGCCGGCGCCAGCCAAGCTTTCACGCGACCAACCCGCGCGCGCCGCACTGCCGCTCCAAAGAATGCGGCCACTGGCCGGCTCAATCACTTTAAGGGTAATGCCCACTGCCGGCTCGCCATCCAGCCCGCTCTTGTATTGCCACTCATCGACGCTGCCGCTGACGGCATAGTTGGCGCCGCGCTGCTTGGCCCACAGCAAGGCTTGCTGCAGCCGCTCGCCATCGTCCAGCAACGGCATGTCCTGGTTGTCCGTCACCGGGTAAGGGGCGGCGTTAAGTCCTTGCTTGGCCAGCAAGGTGTAGAGAATTTGCTCGGCACGCTCACCCGCTTGCGGGGCTTGCGAATAGTTCAGCAACGGCAACAGCACCCAGCTGCCGTCGCGCGGCAATTTAACATTCGGTTGGCTGGACTGAATCGAGCAGGCACTCAGGCTCAGGCTTAAGCACAACAGGGCGAATCGGTTAACAACGCGCATAACACTTCCTCTTTGCATGACTCATTAACGGCCAAACCGCAGGCTGTAAGCCAGCCGTAACTGTCCGCCGGCTTGACCCGTACCACCGACCGGAGCCGAACTGTAACTACCCAGCAACGCCAATTCGTCGTCGCCGATTACCTCCACACCCAACCCTGCCTCAAGGGCATAGACCAGTTTCTTCGCGGGTACTTGCCAGCCGGCCTTGGCATCCAGCCGGTAGGTAAACTGCGGCCAGGCGCGGTTCAGCGCGCCGGGGGTGCCGCGCTGCCAGGAGCTGCCGACATACAGCTCACCGAAGCGGCTGGAGATAAAGTCACTGGGGGCCGCACCAGTAAAACTACCAGCGCTGTCATACAGCGCCCCGCCATGGCTGCTAAACAACTCACTCGGCAGCTCTGAAACGGTTTTATTCTCCTGCCAGGTAACGCCACTGCGCAGCAACCATTGCGGCTCGCGGGCCAGCAAACTATGGCTCAATTCGAAAGACCCCGCCCAGCCATCGCCGAGCGCAGCCCCCTCAGCTGTGCTGAACTGGTTACGCGCCAGCCGCCAACTGAGCTGGTCGCGCACCGACAAAGCATGTTGGCCCTGCGCATAGAGACTGTCGCGCGCACCCAGCGCGCGCATCAGGCCGCTGTCATCGGACTGCACTTGCCACTCCAGGCCCAATGCCAGTGCATCACGGCCGCTAAGCTGCCAGCTGCGCTCCAAGCCAAACCCTTGGCGGTTCTGCACGGCGTTCTGGCTGGCCTCCAGCAGCAGTGTCCAATCACCATCGGCCAGCGGGGTTGTTAGGCTCAAGCGCAACGCCTGCTCGCGGCCGAGCCGCTGTTCGTCCAGCAGGTCAGAGCCGGAGAACTTGGAGCTATCCAGGCCCACGGCCAGGTAACTATCGCCCACAGCTGTCGCCAGCAAAAACTGCTCGCCAAGCTGGCGTAAACCGCCAAAGTTACGCTCATTCAAAGCGAGCTGAACACCCTGAGGTTGCCGCTCGATAACTCCCTGCGCCTGATTGCGCAGCGTTTGCAACTGCGCCGGAGCGCGGCGGTCATGCAAGGCTTGCAGGCTCTCGTTTAGCGCCCGTTGCTCCAGCCCTAAACGCAGCCAGATTTCGGCGCGACTGTCCGGCGGCAGCTCATCCTTGGCCAACCATTGCTGCAACTCCTGCCGACGCATGCCGCGCAAGGCACTTTGCAGGCGCGCATTGTTGTCGATCTTGATCCCGCGCGCCTTGCCCCAGGCCAGCCAAGGCTCGATGGCGCCGCCTTGCTTAAGGCTTTCCAGCTGCGCCAGCCAACGCTCGAACCAGGCCTCCAGCAGCGGCTGTGAGGTTGCCGGTGCGGCCTGTTGCAGGGCCTGCTGACTGACCAAACGGGCCCGCTGGGCACCGGCCAAGTTGGCCAGCAAACGCAAATAGCTGGTAAAGCGTTGCGGCTGCAGCTCAGCGCTCTCGGGCGTGTGCAGCTGCCATTTAGCCAGTAAATAACGGCGTAAACGCCAGGCACTGTCCGCCTGGCCGGCCAGCTCCAGGGTGTCGGCATAGGCGGCCAGCGTCAGCAGGTCGTTGGGGTGAGCCTTGGTGTAGAGGCGATACCAGCGCAACGACTCGGGTAGATCGCCGAGCACGCTGTAGGCCGAGGCGAAAGGCAGCCACAGGCTGGCTTCTTGCCGCGCCAATGGCCGCCAGTGCTGCAGGCGCTGGGCTAAATCGGCAGTGCGCTGACGATCAATCTGGGTCCACAGGTAACGCTCAATCACCCAGCTTTGCTCGGGAAACAGCGCCAGCAAGCGCGCCAGCAACTTATCCACTTGCGCATCGTCGCCACGCTGGGTGGCCTGCTCGATTTGTGCCTGCCAGTAGATCGGCTCCCCCTGCAGTTGCTGGGCGTAGGGTTTGGCCTCATCCAGCAGGCTGCGCAGCGTCGGCCAATCGCGCAGTTGGCTGGCCAGTTGCAGCGCCAAGGCCAGGCGGTTGAGTGCCTGACGCTGATGCCAGGAGTGGATGGCTAACTGCAAGGCTTTGGCCGGATCGAGGCTCAGGTACAGCGACAGCAGGCGCTCGGTTTGATCGCCGCTCAGGTGTTCCTGCACCCGTTGTAACTGCTCAAGGGAGCGCACGACTTCGGCATCCAATTCCAGCGCCCAGGCCAGATCGCTGCGCAAGGTCAGGAAGGCCACAGAACGGGCTTGCTCCACGGGTATTGGCGCCAGCACATCCCAGCCTTGTTGCGGCGCGAAGATCATCCAGTGGACGCCGGCCCACTCGATGCGTTCTTGCTCGCTCAACTTATGCCGGCGGGCCATGGCCGCCCACACTTCGGTCTCGGCCTGCAGGTGCTGCATATTGCGATTGATTTGCGCCCACTGCCGCCACGCATCGCGCTCGCCTGGCCGGCGTCGCACATAGAGCGCCAACCAGTCGCGGGCCTGCTCGGGTTTGGCTTGGGATTCCAGGGCGAAAACCAAGGCCTTGAGTTCTTCCAGACTAAGTGCGCGCAACTCGGCCAGCTCGACCAGCAACACACTCATTTGCGGATAGTCGAATAACTGTCCAGATAGGCGCCAGGCATGCTCGTAGTCTGCCGTCGCCCGGTTCTCGCGGGCCAGGCGCACCCAGAACGGCAGCCCTTGCGCGGGCTGCCCCGACCACTCGGCGAGCTGGGCTAATTGCCGCAGCAAGCCTTGATCATCCGGGCGCACCGCCTGCAACTCCAAGCCCAGGGACCACGCCGAGTCCAATTTGCCCATCGCCAGGGTTAAGGCGAAAGCCTGCTCCAGCCACAGCTCCTGATTCGGCAGCAACGCTTGCCAGCGCTCTAAATAGGCCAAGGCGCGAGCATTATCGGAATGTCCACGGGCCTCGCGAATACCCGCTTGGAGCAACTCGATGGCCGCAGCCGAAGGCGGTAATTGCATGAGTCGCTGATCGAGCCAACGCAATGCCTGGGTTCCCTCACCCGCCGCCACCAGGCTGGTAAATACCGCGAGTTGATAGCGATCACGCTCATCGGCGCTGGCGCTGAGGCTGACCAAGCGCTGGTAGAGCGCGGCCGCTTGGGCTGAATCACCCGCCGCGCGGTACCAGCGCGCCCCCAGCTCCAACCAATAGGGCGCGTTATTTGGATCAACCTGAGCCAAGCGCCCATAGGCCTGTGCCGCCAACTGTGGCTCAGCAAACGCCAACGCCAACTCGGCGGCCTGCTGCAGACGCGCAGCGGATAAGCCACGCTGTAATAAGCTGGCGAGTAATTTGCTGTACTCAAGGCGCTGGCTTTCAGTCAAGCCGCCTGGATGGGCAAAGGCCTTTTGCAGCTTGACCTCTAAGCGCAAAAAATCTGCCTGGGCTTGCAGCTCGCCGGTGGTCATATTCGCCAGGTGCAACTCGGCGCGATCGAAATTGCCGACCGCAACCAATTGCTCGATCAGTTGCAGGCGCAGGCTTTGATCATCGGGCTTACTTTTTAGCAGCAGCTCGGCGTAGGCAATCGACACCCCATCGGCTTTGCCTCCCGCCGGCAGCGTGAGTACCGACTGGCGCGGAAACACCAAGCCAAGCACCACCACGATAAGCAAGCCGATCAGACTCAAACCCCAACCGTTTAGTAGGTGCGGGCGGCGCTCATCGGCACTGGAGTAGCGCATCGCTCACCTGATTCTGACTCAGCGAAAACTGCTGTTCCTTACCGACTCGAGTGGCGGCCCAAGACTGCCCGGCCAACTGCAACCGGCAATTACCGGAGGCCTGCACACTGAAGGTCAGGGGGAACTGACCTTTGAAGCTTAACCGCACCTGGCCCGGGCCCTCTTGCGCCCAGTCAAGCAATGGCAGGTTGGCCTGCAACAAGCTGGGGCCTGGATCGGCGTCAGGGCGCAAATACAGCGTTGCTTGGGCGCCACTCAGGTGCACATAACGGCCCTGTGGCAGGTCACGCACGCCGGCCACATTGTGTGAGCGGGCCATATCCGGCCAGCCCAGTTCTTTGGGCAGGCGCACCGTGCGCAGGCCCTGCAGCGCGCGAAGCTGATAGCCACCATCGGCCCGCACAGCAATGCTGGCGTAGTAGGCGCCCTTTTGCCGCTGCAAAAACTCACTGATCCACAGGGGTAAGGGTTGCTGGGCCAGGATGCTGCGATAGATGGTATGCAGCGACTCAATTCCGGCCAGTTTAGTGCCCACATAGAAGTGGTAGTACAGGCTCAAGGGCCGCAGCCGGCGTGGCTCATCGGTCAACTTGAAGGTTTCCAGCACGTCACGGAAACCGTAGTGCGGGCCGGCCCAGAGGTTGGTGTAAACGTTTTCATTGGTGATCGGCGCGTAGAACTGCAGCAGCCCATTAACCGGGCGCACCATAGGGTAGAGCCCGGTCAGGGATGGGAACGCCGCCGTCAGTTTGGTTGCCCCGCCATTGATATTGTCCATCCCGCCTTGGTAGGCGAGGCGCAGGGTGGCCTCATCGGGCAACGCATCGCCTGACCAGAACATCACTTTGACGGGTTTCTGTGGGGTGGTCAGACGTGAGTTGATATACGCCTGGGTGCCGAGCACTTCACGCGCATAGTTCAAGCTGTAGCCCGGGATATTCATATGCAGGCCATATTTAGCGGTGAAGCCTTCGCGTTTGGCGGCCTGCTGTGACTGCCAGTAAAACGGGTGACTAAAGGTGTGGTTAGCCACCTCTACTTGCGGCTCGGCAAAAATCTCTCGGGCTATGGGCTCAAGCTCGGGACTCAAGTACGGGAACATGCCTTGCGGGCCAATTTCACCCTCAATGACCGAGACGCTGCTGAGCAGTGGATACTTTTTAAGGAACTGCTCAAGAATCAATCGCCCGGCGTAGGGGGTGCCGGCAACTTCGGCCCGCGAAACAAAACCATCCCCATCCAGGTGCACGGTGGCAATCCGTCGGCCATTTTCGGTGGTGGCATCGGGTATTGGTATTGGCTGCAGACGCAAGGCTTTCTGGATAAAACTCAACGGGTCAAGAATCCAGCGCCGCTGCCCTTCAGCGCCGTCCTCGAGGACATAAGGGGCGAGGGCAAAACCGCCCCAATCGGCAAGCCCGGCAACTGTCCATAACTGCCCTTTGGCACCGCTGAGTTGCAACAATGGAGTCACTTGTTCGGTTTTAATACTTAGGGGCACGAGGTCGCGGGTACGCAGCCTAATCGGCGCCTCGAAGCCAAACAGGCTGGGATCCTTGAGTTGCAACTGCAAAGGCCCGGCGATTTTGCGGTTTTTCAGCTCCAGGCCCAAGGCCGTTAAGGTCCGCTCCTGGGCAATCGGCAAGCCGGCGATAAAGGCCAAGGGCACGCCTTGAGCTTTTTGCGCCAGCAGCCAGCGTTCAAATTGCGCAGCATTGGCCGGCGGCCCGGAGGTCATCCAGAGCAAAACGCCGGCGTACAGTCCACGGGTTGGCGCCGCGGGCAACGCCTGGTCAACGGCAAAATAATCCACCCGGTAACCCAGGTACTCAAGTAAACCGCCGTACAGCAGGTGCCCTGAGGTCAGGCTCAGATCGCCTTCGCGCGGGTCGTAGATCACCGCTATGCGCCTGGGCAGCACTTCAACGGCGCCAACCCCCAGATAATCCAGGGCCGGCACGCTGACCCAGGGGATAAAGCCTTCGGCACTCAGGCGCTTGGCCAGGGCGCGCGCGGCATCGCGCTGCTCGGGGGGCAAGTAATCGAGGATAACAATCGGGATGCCGCGCTTTTTTAGTGGAGCAAATTGCACTTGCAGCCACTCTTGATCGGCCTTGGGCACCGCTCGGTAGGTCTGCCCGGCCTGATCCCAGCCGGCGTAGAGCGACTCCACGGCCACCGCATCCGGCGTCCATGACAAGCCCTCGATCACTTCAAAGCCGCGGTTGAAAAACAGCGCCAGCCCCGGCAGTTCGCGGTGCAGGCGTTCGAGAATCTGCCGCAGCCCTTGCTGCTGGGTCGCGCGAGCAGCTGGTGGCAGTAGTTGGTAACTGTCGAGGGTGTCGAGGAATAAACCCTGAAAGCCCTGGCTCTGCAGGGTCCTGGCGCGCTGCAGCAGGTAGCCCTGCCAACCGGGATTGGCCAAGTCCATAACACTGCTGGACCAGGCTTGATTGCTGCCGAGCTTCCAGCTTGGATCAATCAGCGAACTGTTGGTCTGGTCGGTGATCATTTCCCCTACCGAGAGGTAGGCAAATGCCCGCGAACCTTCATCAGCCAGGGTTTTTAGGGCCTCAGCGCTGGCATGCCCAGGCTCAAGCACCACCCAGTCAAATTGCGCCAGCTCGGCCACGGGCGGCTGATCGGCATAAAAAAACGCAACACTTTTGGGCGCCGCTTGAATCGCGACAGACGCCAGCAGCAAACCCATAAAAACCAAAATATGCCGCACGCATCCTGCCTCAAAAAAATTCAATGTGAGCCCACCGCAGAGGTTAGCCAACACTCAATAGATATAAGCAGAAGGCTCTAGCGTAGATAACTGCAGCGTAGCAGTCTGTCGGGCTTGACCGTTCGTAGCGAGGGAAAGACCGGCTTGAGGCAGTTTTTGCGTTCTTTTGAGGCGAATAGTCATTCTATTCAACGAGAAAGAACGCAGAAAATGACCAAATCCGGCTTTTCCGCAGTAGGACAGCGTTAAGTCCGACAGGCTGCTAGTGCCGGCAACAGTTCAGCGCGCAAACTTCACCGCAGGGAGGACTAATTGCCTATCACAGCGCCAGCCAAATGTGACGACGATCACATATTGGCCGGCATCCTAGCAACCTCGCCGAGCAAAAGATAATAGAAGCCCGGCCCCACGACCAAAGTTGCCCCTAGCGGCTCAAATCACCCCAGCACTGCGCAGTTCATTGACCTGCTCAGCGCTCATTTGCAGCAGGCGTTGCAGCACCGCGTCGGTGTGTTCGCCGAGCAGCGGCGGTGCGTTGCGGTATTCCACCGGGGTGGCGGACAGGCGCAGTGGGCTGGCGACTTGCGGTGTGGTGCCGCCGAGGCTGTGGGGCAGATCGAGGCGCAGGCCACGGGCCTGGACGTGGGGATCGGCGAACACTTGCGCTAGGTTGTTGATCGGCCCGCAGGGCACCCCGGCCAGCTCCAGCGCCGCGAGCCATTGCGCGGTGGTTTTAAACACCGTGACCTGGCGGATCAGCGGCACCAGTACCTCGCGGTTGGCCACCCGCGCGGAGTTGCTAATAAAACGCGAGTCGTCGGCCCACTCCCGTTGGCCGGCGACCTCGCAAAACTTACGAAACTGACTGTCATTGCCCACCGTCAGCACAAAATCACCATCGGCCGAAGGGAAATCCTGATAAGGCACGATATTGGGATGACTGTTACCGAGCCGGCGCGGCGCTACACCGCTGGTGAGAAAATTCATCGCCTGGTTGGCCAAGCAAGCCACCTGCACATCCAGCAGGGCCAAATTGACATGCTGGCCAATGCCGGTTTGTTCACGGTGATTGAGCGCCGCCAGCACGCCAACCGTGGCATACAGGCCAGTGAGAATATCGGTCACGGCCACGCCGACTTTCATCGGCCCGGCACCTTCCTCGCCTTCCGCGCGACCGGTCAGGCTCATCAGGCCGCCGAGGCCCTGGATCATAAAGTCGTAGCCGGCGCGCTTGGCGTAGGGGCCGTCCTGACCAAAGCCGGTGATCGAGCAGTAAATCAGCCGTGGATTGAGCGCTTTCAGGGCCTCGTAGTCCAGGCCATAGGCGGCCAGACCACCGACCTTGAAGTTCTCCAACACCACGTCGCACTGCGCCGCCAGTTCGCGAATCAACCGCTGACCTTCCGCTTGGGTGAAGTCGACGGTGACCGATTGTTTATTGCGATTGGCTGACAGGTAATAGGCCGCCTCGCTGGTGTCCTGGCCTTGCGCGTCTTTGAGAAACGGCGGGCCCCAGGCGCGGGTGTCATCACCGCAACCGGGGCGTTCGATTTTGATCACTTCGGCGCCCAGGTCGGCCAGCACCTGACCCGCCCAAGGGCCTGCCAGAACCCGGCTCAAGTCGAGGACGCGAATATGCGCAAGGGCGCCGGACATAGAAAGTGCTCCAAGGAAGGGGGGCGGCGCGCCGCAAAAGCCGTGCGTCCAAGTGCCCATACCTCATCCTAGGAGCCCTAGGCCGCCCCGGCAAACGAGGAATTCGCACGCCATTGTGCGCAATCCGCACTCCAAACCAGCGCCGCACCACAATTGCAGCACCGCTGTGGCGCATGCCGCCTAACAACCCCGAGCAAACAGGCGAGGAAGGGGACTAGGGTGCGTAGCTATGCGCTCAAGAGCGGCCCAGCAATACCGGCGAGAAGCCCGGCGGGGGCCTGATGGCCGGCTGGAACAGGCGTACCAGAGCCTTCGGTAATATGACCGCTGATCACCAAAGCGGGCTTTTGCTGACTAATACGGCATAATCGGCGCATAAAGCAGCCGTCAAGACTGCCCCTTATCCGGCCACGGCGTCACCCAGACGCCTGCCGGGTACCGCGAAACCGGATGCGCGGCCCCATGACCCAGGTCATGGGTGAAAATGAAAACCCACTTAAAATACCCTAACTGAACCTCGCCGCCTTTGGCGTGGGTTTCAATCGCATACGTTGGCGCTCCAAGCACCACCAATGACGAGGATTAGCTGATGCTTAAGACTTTACTCGCCCTGATCGAACACACCCTTGCCCTGCTGTTGGGCAAGTCCAATCGCAGCGGACAACTGAGTGCAGGCGGCCCGGTACAGTTTTTCCAGCTGGAACAGGACTACTTCGCCGCCAATCAAGCCGACCAGGCCGTCGCGCTGTTTACCGAAACCTACGGTAAAGCACCGCGCTATATCGACTCGGTACACCCCTGGACCCTGCTCAAGGGCCGCAGCAGCACCGGCATGCCGCTGGAACTGCCGCTCACTGAAGTGCTGCGCCAAAGTCCCTATGCGGACCGCAAAGCGCTGCCACAGGCCGTGCACCTGTCGCTGACTGTCGACATGTAGAAACCCGGCAGGCGAAAACAACTACGCCCGGCAATGCCGGGCGTAGTTGTTTATGGCGCAGAGCTGGGGGCATTGGTGGCCGCTTCGCTGGACACGGTGGCCGCTTCGCTGCGCTCCTGAGTCCACCCTACATCCGCCCACTCCCCACTTCCGACTTCCCACTGCCTACTTCTGCAAATCCTGCAGGGTCAGGTCCAGGCACAGGCGGGCTTTGTCGATCAGCTCGTCGATCTCGGTTTTGCTGATCACCAGCGGCGGCGCGATGATCATGGTGTCGCCCACGGCGCGCATGATCAGGCCGTTAGCGAAGCAATGGCCACGGCAGATCATGCCGGCGCCCTTGCCGACATAGCGCTCGCGGCTTTGCTTGTTCTGCACCAGCTCGATAGCGCCGAGCATGCCCACCCCACGCACCTCGCCAACCAGCGGGTGATCGGCCAGTTCGCGCAGGCGTTTTTGCAGATAGGGCGCAGTCTCTTCACGGACTCGCTCGATGATCTTTTCATCGCGCAGGATGCGGATGTTTTCCAGCGCCACCGCCGCCGCCACCGGATGCCCGGAGTAGGTGAAGCCGTGGTTGAAGTCGCCGCCGGTTTTCAGTACATCGAAGACCTTGTCGCTGACAATCAAGCCGCCCATGGGGATATAGCCGGAGGTCAGGCCTTTGGCGATGGTCATCAGGTCCGGCTGGTTGCCGTAGTAGTCGCTGCCGAACCATTCGCCGGTGCGGCCGAAACCGCAGATCACTTCATCGGCGACGAACAAAATGTCGTACTTGGCGAGGATCTCGCGGATCTTCGGCCAGTAGCTGTCGGGTGGAATAATCACCCCGCCGGCGCCCTGAATCGGCTCGGCAATAAACGCGGCGACATTGGCTTCGCCGACTTCGAGGATTTTCGCTTCCAGCTGCTCGGCGGCCCAGATGCCGAAGGCTTCCGGGGTCTTGTCGCCACCTTCACCAAACCAGTACGGCTGCGGAATGTGCACGATGCCCGGCACCACGCCGCCCTGATCGTGCATGCCCTGCATGCCGCCCAGGCTGGAGCCGGCGAAGGTCGAGCCGTGATAGCCGTTGATACGGCTGATGATTACTTTTTTGTCCGGCTGACCTTTAATCGCCCAGTAATGGCGAACCATGCGCAACATGGTGTCGTTGCCTTCCGAACCCGAGCCGGTGAAGAACACATGGTTCATGCCTTCCGGGGTCAGCTCGGCGATGGTCTTGGCCAACTCCAGCACAGGCGGGTGGGCGGTGTTGAAGAAGGTGTTGTAGAAGGGTAATTCTTTCATCTGTTTACTGGCGGCATCGGCCAGCTCATCGCGGCCATAACCGATGGCCACGCACCAAAGCCCGGCCATGCCATCGAGGATTTTCTCGCCTTCGCTGTCCCACAGGTACACGCCATCGGCGCGCACGATGATCCGTGGGCCTTTGTCGCTCAACTGCTGATAATCGGTAAAGGGCGCTAAGTGATGGTCGCGGCTCATGGCCTGCCATTTCAGGGTTTGCGGGTTATTGCTACTGCTGCTCATAGCGCCTCCAAGGTAGTGCGGCGGGCGGGTCTGCCCAAGACGCGTCGCCGGGTCAGCGACGCCATCCCAATCAACTTCTGTCGAGCAAGTGCTTCAGGGCAAAATCGGCATCGGCCGCCTGCTCGTCCAGCTCAAAACGTTTGATCATGTCGTACAGCGCGAGGAAGTCGGCGCTGAAAATATCCGCCATGATCGAGCAGCGCTGCAGTTCATCCAGCGCCTCACTCAGCTGCATCGGCAAGGCGCCACGGGCGGACACGGCCGCGCGGTCACTGACTTCCGGGCCCGGCTGAATCTGTTGCTGCATGCCGATCAAGCCGGCGCCCAACATCAGAGCCAAGCTCAGGTAGGGGTTGGCGTCGCCACCCGGCAAGCGGTGTTCTACGCGGCGGTTGGCCGGGTTCGATTGCGGCACTCGGAAGGCTGCGGTGCGGTTGTCAAAACCCCACTCGACGCTGGCCGGCGAGGCGTCCGGGCGCTGCAGGCGCACATAGGAGTGCGCGTACGGGGCCAGAAACGCCATCGAGGCGCGGGCCGAGGCCTGCCAGCCGCCGATAAAGTGCTTGAGCTGCTCACGGGGCGAGCCGTCGGTGGCGGTAAACGGATTGTTGCCCTCGGCATCGGCCAGGCTGATATGCCAATGCAAGCCAGTGCCGGGCTCTTCCAGGTAGGGCTTGGCCATAAAGGTTGCGTAGCAGCCATGCCGGCGCGCCACTTCACGGGCCAGGCGCTTGAAGCGAAACACCGCATCGGCCTGGGCCAAGGGTTCGCCGGCGCTGAAGTTGACTTCAAACTGACCGAGCGCCGACTCGTGACCGTAGCCGCTGATTGGGATGCCGAGCATTTCGCAGGCCGCCCACAACTCATCAAAAAACGGCGTGAAGGTCGCGGCGCTTTCTGCCGAACCCAAATCATGGGAGCTTTCGATATGCGGCACCTGGCCCGACATGCCGTGCGCCACCTGCAATCCACCGTCTGCCGTGCGCTGCCGATGGACTAAGAAAAACTCCAGCTCCGGGGCTACTTTGGCCCGGTAACCGGCCGCCTGCAAACGGGCCAGCACTTGCTTGAGGATTTGCCGTGGCGAGAGGTCCGCCACTTCAATTTCGTGACTGCCATCGGCGGCGGTAAAGCGCGCTTCAAGGTCACAAATAACGCTGGCCGATGGCACCGCCGCCAGCGGATCACGCGCCAGGGTGCGCCAGTCCGGCTGCATGGCCATGTCCGGGAAAGTCGGTGGAAAGACTTTTTCAAATACCGCCGGCGGCTCACCACCGGTCACGGTCAAGCCGAGAAACAACGAAGGCATTTTTGCCCCCAGGGTTTCGGCAAAGCTGGCCGTGCTCATGACTTTGCCACGGGCCACGCTGGTCAGGTCGGCGAACACCAGTTCAACTCGACGAATGTCATTGGCCGTCAGCCAGGCAAGGGCTTCGCTGGCGCTGGAAAGTTGCGGATGCATGGGGTGAAACCTCAGGGTCATTAAGCAAAAAGTCACCAAGTGGCATTCTTGCAGGATACTCGGGCAGCGGCAGCGGAAAGTTTAGGACGCTTGGGTGTAAAGCTTTGCTGCGGTTAAACAAGTCGGCGGCTGCCCGCCTTGAGCCGCGCGGTGCACGTAAGGCCAGCCAGCATTGAAAATCTCCTTAAACAGAACCCAACCAAAACGGGCAGCCAAGCTGCCCGTGCGCCACCTGCCGGGACTTAGAAGAACGCCTGAATGCCGGTTTGCGCGCGACCCAGAATCAGCGCGTGCACATCATGGGTACCCTCATAGGTATTGACCACTTCGAGGTTGACCAAGTGCCGGGCCACGCCGTATTCGTCGCTGATACCGTTGCCGCCAAGCATGTCGCGAGCCATCCGGGCGATGTCCAAAGACTTGCCGCAGCTGTTGCGCTTCATGATCGAGGTGATTTCCACCGCGGCGGTGCCTTCATCCTTCATCCGCCCCAGACGCAGGCAGCCTTGCAGGGCCAGGGTAATTTCGGTCTGCATGTCGGCCAGCTTCTTCTGGATCAGCTGATTAGCCGCCAGCGGCCGGCCGAATTGTTTACGGTCCAGGCAGTACTGGCGCGCCGTGTGCCAGCAGGCTTCGGCGGCGCCCAGCGCGCCCCAGCTGATGCCATAACGGGCCGAGTTCAGGCAGGTGAACGGGCCTTTCAAGCCGCGCACATCGGGGAAGGCGTTTTCTTCTGGGCAGAACACGTTGTCCATGACGATTTCGCCAGTGATCGAGGCGCGCAGCCCGACCTTGCCGTGAATCACCGGGGCGCTCAGGCCTTGCCAGCCCTTCTCGAGCACGAAGCCGCGAATCTCGCCGGCGTCGTCCTTGGCCCAAACCACGAACACATCGGCGATCGGACTGTTAGTGATCCAGATTTTCGCACCGCTGAGGCGATAGCCACCGTCGACCTTTTTGGCGCGGGTAATCATCGAGCCGGGATCGGAGCCGTGGTCGGGTTCGGTCAAACCGAAGCAGCCGATGAACTCACCGCTGGCCAGTTTTGGCAGGTATTTTTGCTTGGTGGCTTCGTTGCCGAATTCGTTGATCGGCACCATCACCAGGGATGACTGCACGCTCATCATCGAGCGATAGCCGGAGTCGATACGCTCCACTTCACGGGCGATCAGACCGTAGCTGACATAGTTGAGGCCGCTACCGCCGTAGGCTTCCGGGATGGTCGCGCCGAGCAGGCCGGTTTCACCCATCTCGCGGAAAATCGCCGGGTCGGTGTATTCCTTACGGAAGGCTTCCAGCACCCGTGGGGCCAGCTTGTCTTGGGCGAACTGCTGGGCGCTGTTGCGCACCATGCGTTCTTCGTCGCTCAGTTGCTGATCGAGCAACAGTGGGTCTTCCCAGTTGAAGCTTGCCTTGCCGGCCATAATCCAATCCTCAAGAGTTGCGCGGTGATGGCCTGCACGCAGCGAGCGGCAGGCGAAAGTTCGTATGAGTTAAGCCTAGCCAGCCGCGCCTTGTCCGACAACCGAGGAATTCGCACGCCGTTGTGCTAATTTCGCACTTCGAACTGGGTTTTTAGTCCCGATATGCCGGTTTAAAGTGCAGTATCCGCATATAAAGCCCAGCTGCGCCGCAAAATCGTAGGACGGGCGTAGGGTGGACTCAGGAGCGCAGCGAACAGTCCGCCAGCCTCAATGGTGTACTGCCTGCGGCGAGTACACCCTACTCGCTGTAACTTGCACTGTGCCAATACAACCTCAGCAAAGAAGCCCAGCATGCGCCGCAAAATCCCCAGCACCACCGCCTTGATCAGCTTCGAAGCCGCCGCCCGCCATCAGAGTTTTACCAAGGCCGCCGATGAACTGGCCCTGACCCAGAGCGCCATCTGCCGGCAAATCGCCGGGCTGGAGGCCTTTCTCGGTATCGAGTTATTTCGCCGCTCGCGCCGTGGGGTCAAGCTCACCGAGGCCGGCTTGTCGTACAGCCGGCGGGTGGCGGCGCAGCTAGATGCGGTGGAGCGCGACGCCCTGGCGGTGATGGGCCAACCCGGTGCCGGCAGCTTGGAACTGGCGGTGGTACCGACCTTCGGCACCCAGTGGCTGCTGCCCCGCTTGAAACAGTTTCAAACGCTGAACCCGCAAGTGACGGTTAATCTAACCAACCGCACCCGGCCCTTTCTGTTTGCCGACACCGAGCTGGACGCCGCGATTTACTTTGGCGACGCCGACTGGTCGGGCACCGAAGCGTATTTTTTGATGTCGGAAAATTTACTGCCGGTGTGCAGCCCGGCGCTCTTGGACGAACACAAGCAACTGAGCGCCGAGCAGATCGCCAACTTGCCGCTGTTGCAGCAGAGCACCCGTCCCTATGCCTGGCGCCAATGGTTCAATGCCCAGGGTTTGAACGTGCCGCGCGACATGAGCGGGCCGCGTTATGAGCTGTTCTCGATGCTGGCGCAGGCGGCTATGCACGAGATGGGCATCGCCTTGATCCCACCGTTTTTGATCCAGCGCGAACTGGCCGAGGGTCGCCTGGTGATTGCCCATCAATACAGCGTGCAGAGCGACAAGGGCTATTACTTGATGGTGCCGCAGCGCAAGGTCGAGTCGGCCACCTTACAGGCGTTTCGCGATTGGCTACTGGGTGCGGCGGCCGAGTACCGCCAGCAAGCCGGGATAAATCCGCCGAGTTAAGCGGCCAGGCAACCGCAAGCAGATTTGCGCGTTTGTCTGCCAGTGCAGTTAGCAAACCTCAACTAAAGTGCTTTGAGGGATTTAGCGGTGACGGCCGGCGGGCGCCAATCCAACACTGGATTCCTCAGCGGTTTAACTTGCCAACGACAGTGGTGACCATGGGGCGGATCCGGCTCGATAGCGTGACGCGCAAAATGTTGCTGCCGTTGGTGCTGGCCAGCATCGCCATGCTACTGGGGGTGCTGGCCATCCTCCTCAGCGTGCGTGAGCACACAGTCGAGGCGGCCGGCATCGCCACCGCCAAGGCCGTCGCCAGCCAGATAGTCAATCTGCGCCAGTTCTACACCGCCGAGATCGCCACGCGCGCCATTCAGGCCGGGATGCAGTTGGACTCCGAATTCGAGCACCGCCCAGGGACGCTACCCTTGCCGGCCACCCTGGTAAAGGCCTTAGGCAAGAGTATCGAACGCGAATACCCAGGCATGTCGATCCGCCTCTACAGCAATTACCCCTTCCCGAATCGCGTCGCCAGCGAACGCTATGACGCCTTCGAGACTCGCGCCCTGACCGTGCTGATGGCCGCGCCCGAGCAGCCGCAAGCGCTGCTGGAGCGGCGCGATGGCCGCCGCCTGCTGCGCCTGGTGGTGGCCGACCGCATGCAAGCCGGTTGTGTGGCCTGCCATAACGCGCGCAGCGATTCACCCAAGCGCGACTGGCAAGTCGGCGATGTGCGTGGCGCCATCGAAGTCACGGTGCCGGTGGATCGAATCGAGGGCGAAATCGATCGCGGCATCCTCAAGGTCGGTCTCGCCGTGCTGGCCGGAATTCTCGCCCTCGCCGGCGTCGCCACCTTCGCCACCCGCCGCGCCGCCGGTGCCTTGCAGCAGCTCAACCGCGACTTGGAAGACCGCGTCGAGGCGCGCATGGCGGATCTGTCCCAGGCCAATGCCGATCTGCACCAGGCCCTGCACCATATCGAACGCAGCGAACCCCTGGCGGCCCTCGGCGCGCTGATCGCCGGCATGGCCCACGAACTGAATACGCCCATGGGTAATGCGACGCTGGTGCTCAGCACCCTGACCGAACAAGTCGCAGAGCTGAACAGCGCATTGGCCGCCAATCAGTTGCGCAAAACCCAGCTGGAAGGGTTTGCCAGCGCTGCCAGCCAGGCCTGTGCGCTGCTCGAACGCAATCTGCAGCGTGCCAGCGCGCTAGTCGCCGATTTCAAGCAGGTCAGCGCCGATCAAGTCAGCCAGCGCCGGCGCGAATTCAACCTGGCCGAACTGGTCGACGAGACACTGCATACCCTGGCGCCCAGCCATAAACACAGCCCGGTGAGCATCAACACCAGCATCCCCACCGAGATCCGCCTCGACTCCTATCCGGGGCCGCTGGAGCAGGTCATCAGCAACCTAATCAATAACGCCGTGCTGCACGGCATGCATGACGATCAACCGCTGACCATCAGCATTAGCGCGTGCCTAGTAGACACGCAATCGCTGCAATTAACCCTTAGCGACAATGGCCGCGGCATGAGCCCGGAGGTGGCGGCGCAAGCCTTCCAGCCGTTTTTCACCACCCGCCAGGGCACCGGCGGCACGGGGCTGGGCCTGCATCTGGTGCATCAATTGGTCTACGAGGTCCTCGGCGGTAGCCTCACCCTGGATTCCCAGCCGGGCGGCGGCACCCGCTTCGACATTCGCTTACCGCTGCAGGCGCCTGCCGCCAAAGCTTAATCAACTGTTGCCTGGCCAGTGACGGCGGCAGGCAACATCTCGAAGCACTCCGACTGTCCCACCCGCGCACACTTGGCTTTACCCTGAGCGCTGACCTGACATGACTAACCGCCCTCTGGAGTTGCTCTGATGATTACCCGTGGCTTACTCGATCAATTGCTTAAATCCGGCCAACAAGCGCTGCAAGGCAACAACCCGCCTGCGCGCCAAGGCAACGCTGCGCCTTCTACCGGCGGTGGCCTGAGCGACTTACTCGGTGGCGGCGGTCTTGGGAGTTTGCTCAGCGGCGCCGGCGGCGGTGCCCTGGCAGCGGGCGCCATGGGCTTGCTGATGGGCAATAAAACCGCCCGCAACCTGGGTGGCAAAGCCCTGACCTATGGCGGTTTGGCCGCCCTTGGCGTGCTGGCTTATAAAGCCTATGGCAACTGGCAAAGCCAGCAAGGCGGCGCGGCGCAGCCGGAGCCGCAAACCATCGACCGGCTACCGGCGCCGGCCGCCGAACAACACAGCCAAGCCATTCTTAAAGCGCTGGTGGCCGCCGCCAAGGCCGACGGCCATGTCGATGCCCGCGAGCGGCAGTTGATTGAGGGCGAGTTCAGCAAGCTCAGCAGCGATCAAGAGTTGCAGCACTGGCTGAGCGCCGAACTGAATAAACCCCTGGACCCGGTCGAGGTGGCCAGCGCCGCCAGCACCCCGGAAATGGCCGCCGAAATGTACCTGGCCAGCGTGCTGCTGGTCGACCAGGAGCACTTTATGGAACGCGCTTATCTGGACGAACTGGCCCGCCAACTCAAGCTCGATCCCGCGCTCAAGGTGGAACTGGAAGCGCAGGTCAAGCAGGCCGCGGCTCAAGCCTGAGGTTTATCCTGCTCCGCTTGGCCGACGTCAGCTGTGCGCCCGGCGGCCAAGTCCTGCAAGTCCGGCGCAATCGGCAGGCGCTTGAACATACTGATATCGCTGCCGCCGGTATTGCCGACCGGCACCACCCCCACGGCCGAGCCCAGCCCGCCGAGCACAATCCGCAGCAGTTGACCGACCGCCGCCATAACCCGGCGACGGCTGACCTCGACTTTAAACATCAGCCAATGCACCTGCACATGGGACACCACCTCCAGCTGGCCCAGCACATGAGCGCGCTCCAGATGAGTGAAAGCTGCCGCGAGCTTACCCTCGGCGATCAGCCCTTGGGCTTGGCTTATTTCGGCCACGAAGGCCAACTTAGTAACGGGCTGCATAGGCAAAACTCCACGCGCCTCTAAGCGCAAAAGGGGCAGGCACTGTTGATTTTGGCTGAATAAAACAGTGTCTGGCCGCCTTTTTTCCGTAGACGGCTAAATAGCCGCTTGCGGACTGAAGTGGCCCATAAACACCAAGCCGTCGATGGCTTGCATATAGGGCGCAAACCGCGGGTCGCCGGCGGCAAAGGCATTGGCCGCCGCCGTGGCATTTTCGAGGCTGTCCCATTTGGCGATGTCGGCAAAGGTTTGCTCATTTTGTACTGGGCTATAAGCACAAAACTCGAGCAAGCCGGGAAAGCCTTTAAGGGCTTCGCGCAGGCCCGCACGCAACGCCGGCATATCGCCTTGATAGCCCTCTTTGACGGTGAAAATGGCGATTTCCAGGACATGGGAATTTGGCATGTTCAAGCACTCCAATTGCTGATTTAAGAGTGCCCAGCATAAGCGGCGCTACTGACAGCGTAGTGTCAGTAGCCGCCGTCGATTTTTTGCTGCCATTGCTGTGCTTGGTGACGCATATAGGCACCCAAATTAATCTCTGCGCCCAGTGGCTCGGCAGGCTCGATCAGCGCCAAGGTCTGGATGCAATCAATACGAAAGTCCCGATAGCCGCCGCGCAACGTGCACCAACTGCCCAGCGTCCATTTGCCGCCCCAGTAAAATAAACCCAGCGGGTAGATCTGCCGCTGGGTCTGCTGCTGATCCAAACTGAGGTAGCTAAGGCTGACGACCTGCTGCTGCAAAATGGCCTGGTGCAAAGCGTCCCAATGGCGTAACTGCTCGCCGCGCAGCTGGGTACTCAAGGCCCGTACGGGCGCATTGCTGGGGTCGATGCTGCGGGCTGGCAACACCGCGCCGATTTTGCTTAGCAACGACCGTGCAGCCGCCGCTAAACCAGAACCGCTGGAGGTCGAGAGCAGCTCGACGCCGAGCAGCAGGGCGGCAATCTCGCCCTGACTGAGGGTCAGCGGCGGCAACTCGAACCCTTCCTGCAACGAGTAGCCACGACCCGGCTCGCCATAGAGGGCAATGCCGCTCAGGGATAAATCGTCGATATAGCGATAAATCGTCCGCACCGACACACCGATACGCTGCGCCAGTTGCTCAGCCGTGATCGGCTGTTGGGCGCGGAGCAAGTTGACCAATTGAAACAGCCGTTCGGCTTTACGCATAAGCTCGCTCTACTGCAGTGGGCGGTAAGCCGCCGTTAGCCTTACAGAATCGGCGCAAACAGCAGGGCCAGGCGCATCCATAAGCGCGGTAAAAAGCCGACCTGGTTGCCCTCGTCTACGCCGATTTGCCGTGACAGGGCGAAGTCGTCATTCAGCATCTGTTCGACTGCCGTGGCAAAGTCGCGGTCCACCGTCAGCAGCATCACTTCAAAATTCAGCCGCAGCGAGCGGTTATCCAGGTTGGCGCTACCGATGGCGGCTAATTCGTCGTCAATCAGCACCACCTTCTGGTGCAAAAAACCCGGCCCATAGCGGTACACCTGGATGCCTGCGGCCACCGCCTTATAGGCGTACAGGCTGGAGGCGGCATACACCACTTTGTGGTCCGGCCGCGAGGGCAGCAGCAAGCGCACCTCGACCCCGCGCAGCACCGCCAAACGCAGCGCGGCGCCGATGGCTTCGTCGGGGACAAAGTAGGGCGAGGTGATCCAGATCCGCCGCCGGGCGCGATGAATCGCCGCAAGGAACATCAGCTGAGTGGTTTCCTGCCGATCCGCCGGGCCGCCGGCAATCACCTGGCAATGCATGCTGCCACTGTTTTGCTGGGGCTTGAGCTGCAATTCAGGCAGTTGCTGGGCTGCCCAATACCAGTCTTCACTGAAGCACAGTTGCAGATCGACCACCGCCGGCCCGCGCACCTCGATATGGGTGTCGCGCCAGGGCGCCAGCGGCGGCTTGAGGCCGAGGTATTCGACGCCGACATTGTGGCCACCGACAAAACCCACCTCGCCATCCACCACCAGGATTTTGCGGTGGTTACGAAAGTTTAACTGGAAGCGGTTAATCAGCCCGCGCTGGGCCTTGAAGGCCTGGGTCTGCACGCCACCGGCGCGCAACGTCTCGACATAGCTGCTGGGCAGGTCGTGGCTGCCGATGCCATCAAACAACAGGTAGACCCGCACGCCCGCCGCCGCCCGTTCGAGCAGCGTTTGCTGCAGGCTGTGCCCGAGACTGTCGGCGCGGATGATAAAAAACTGCACGATGATTAATTCGCGCGCCGCCCGCATCGAGCGCAGCATTGCGGCAAAACTATCTTCGCCATTAATCAGCAAGCGCACCTGATTACCGCCACGGCAATGCATACCGGTCAGTTGCGCCAGTTCGGGCAAGCCGGCTTCGACGGCATGGCTGTCGCTGGTCAGCGGCCAACCTTGGGCATGGGCGGCGCGCAGCATTTGTTGGTTTTCCTGGCGGCGGGCGGCGATATAGCCTTCGAAGCGACTGCGGCCAAACACCAGGTAGGGCAATAAGGTCAGCTCGGGTAGCAACACCAGCGATAACATCCAGGCGATGGTGCCTTGGGCGGTGCGCACGCTCAGTACCGCATGCAGCGCCGCGGCTATGCCGAGCAGGTGCAACAGGGTGATAACTACGCCAATCAGCCAGGCAAAATCCGCCCACCAGTTCATTGTCAATCACTCCGCAGTCAAACAACCCAGGCAGCATAACCGCTAGAAAGTGGGGAGTGGCAAGTGGCGAGTCGACGCCTCAGTTGGTAGAAAGTAGGGTGGGTTAGGCCGCGCCCGCTCCCGGCGGGCTTGCGGCATTCACCCCATCCATGGGGATTGCGCGAACTACGGCCTGCCAACAACGCAAAAACCGACCGCGCCTTAACCCACCATGGCGCTCGACCGGCAAACCGCATGGTGGGTTACGCGGCGCCTGGCTTGCGCGGTGATGCAAACAACCACCGCCCGCGCCGCTACCACCCTACGAATTACCGCGCACCAGGCATCGCCTAACCGACCCGCACGTTTCAACACATAACGGATACAGAGCCTACTCAGTGGCTGACCGCCAGGCTCAAACGCGCCAGCACCAGGCCATTCTCGCCGCGCTCCAGGCTCACTTCACCGAAGCTGACGCCGCTGCTTTGCAGTTGCTGCAACCAGGGTAACAGGCTGGCAAAGGCGCTCGGCGCCAAATTGACTTGCAGGCCGCCGGCGTCGCTGTCGACCCGCTCGATGCTCAGCCCGGCGGTTTGTGCACTGCTGGTCACCAGCCCTTGCAAGGCTTCGGGATCCACTTGCTGCGACGGCGCGGCGGCCACTTGCCGGGCTTCGTCGGCGTGCGCCAACAGGTACTGGTGCAGCTCACTTTGCTGCGCATACCAATTACGTGAGGCCTGCAATTGCTGCTGCACCGGCTGCCAGATCAGCAGGTAAACCAGCAAGGCGGCGAAGAACCCGCCGAGGCCAAGCAAGGCCAAGCGGTCACGGGCTGGCAGTTGTTGCCAGCGCTGCCACAGCGGCGAACTGCTGATTTGCAACTGCAGGCGCGCGCTCAAACTCTGCACGGCACTCATACGCCACCGCCAATGATCATCCGCGCACTGACACCTTGCGCCTCACGGCTGGCCGAGCCGAGTTGCACCTGCAAGCCGGCTTGTTGCAGGCGCTGGCGCAATTGCTCGAGGCTGGCAAAGTCCGCGGCCTGCAGTTGCAGGGCCAGATCGCCGCGCTCTTGGCTGAAATCCAGTTGCTGCACAGTCAGTTGCGGCGCGTCCCCCAAGGCACTGGTGGCTTGATTGAGCAAGCCAAAGAAGCTGCCTTGAGCGCTGGCGCTCTCGGCATTTAGGTGTTCGGCAAACTGCGCCTTGAGGTTGACGATGCGCGTGTCAGCGGGAAATAACTCCTTGTACAGCGCCTGACTGGCGGCCGCGTAACTATCGCCTTGGCGCTGCAAATACCAGCTCTGGCCCAGATCGAAACCCAGTTGCAGCACCAACCAGAGCCCGGCCAGCGCCGCCACGCTGCGCCACACCCGCCAATTACCCGAGCCTTGTTGCACGGCGAATTCGCCCTGAGCCAGGTTGATCGCCCGGGCTTGCCCAGCCGCCAGCAACGGCCAGGGACACGCCTCCTCAATCAGCTGCGGCGGCTCAATCAGGCCGGCGGCGAGGCTGTCCCAATCGCGGCGACTAAAGGCCAGGCGCAACTCCCCGGCACCACCCAGCAGACCGTGCTCACCGTGCAGCAGCACTTGCGTGCCCTCACGGGGCAGTAAGTCGGCATCCACATAAATCGCCGCGACCTGCAGCTCCTGCGCCGCCAGTTGCGCCAGCCAGCCCTGCAGCAGGCTGCGGCGTACCGCCAGCAGCAGATGCCGGCCATCTTCCAGCGGCTCGCCCAAGGCCAAGTGCAATTGCTCGACCTCATCGGCCAGCAGCTCCTCCACCGCATAGGGCAAGGCTTGGCGCAGCCAGCGGGCCTTGACGGTCGGCAGCTTCACCGCGCAGGCGCTGGCCATCGCCATCGGCAACACCAGTGCCAGGCTGCGGCCGGCCAGCTCGGTGCTGCACTCGGCCCAACTCAACGCGGCGCCCGCGCCATTGGCTGGCTGCCAATACAGCTGGGTGTCGGCGCTCAGCTCAGCGGCGCAGTCGGCGGGTAAAAACAAGCAATCGATCATGCTTATTACTCCTCAAGCCAGCGGGTGCCGGCCTTCCAGTTGCAGGGCACGAGTAAAAACAGGCAATCGATCATGGTCGTTCCTCAAGCTTTTTATCCGTCAACAAGACTCTTGCTGATTGGCCTAAATCCCGTTGCAGCACCAGCACCCGGCCGTCTGCTTCGCGTTGCAAAACACTGATCAACACCCGCTTGCGCTCGCCCAACTGGACTTCGCTGCGGGCCTGAAAAAAGCGGCTGCTCACCGCCAAGTCATTCAGTTGAGCGCCGGCTGCAGCCAAGACGGGCTGCGCGGTAAAATCTGCCAGCGTGCGGTAACCCTCGGCGCCACGGCCCTGGATCAACTCCTGGGCTTGTTGCAGGCTCAAGGTATCGCTCAGGGTGGAGAGTACCAAGGCGCTGGCGGTATTGACGTTCAACTTGATGTCCGCCGGCAGGGCACTGACATAGGGCTGCAAGCGGCGGTAGTCGCGCTCGCTGAGCTCCAACAGCAAGCGCAGCTCGGAGACATCCTGCAGCCGCCGGTTGCCGGTGCGATAGGCCGGTTGCAGCAGCAAATACTGATTGTCCTCGGCACCGGAAGCGCCGCTCGGGTCTTGACCTTCATCCAGCCAGTCGACCAGCCGGTCGGCATACTGCGGGTCGATTTGCAGGCGCTGCAACAGGCGATCGAAGCGTTTTCTTGCTTGCGGAATCACCTTCTGGTTAACCACCAAACTGTTCAGATTAAAGCGCCCGGCCAAGTCTTCGATCTGCAGGCTGATGCGGCCCTCATCGACCTCGAAAGGCGCAAGCTTTCTGGCCCAGGCTTCGCGCAGGTGATCGACCGGCTGGCCCGGATTGCCGCCCGGCTGCTTCAAATCACGGGCCAGCATGGCCTGCGCCAAGGCCTCGCCGCCCAGAGCGTAATGCCAGGCTTGGCGGGCGCTCAGCTGGTTGCTGCTGCTGCGAATACTCAGCTGCTGCCGGGCAATCATCCCGGCCGTGACTACGGTGGCGATGGCCACCACCAACAGCACGGTAATCAGCGCCACGCCACGCTGCGCGTGAACTCTTGGCGCGATCATGGCGTGACCTCCGGGACCGGCGCATTGCCGTCACCATTGGGCTGTTCGGGGTTGCCGCCCTCTGGGGTTTTCGGCTTCGGCTTGGGCATGTCGGGCAACCGCAGCAACCGCGTTAGCAGCCCGTAGCGAGCATGCTCCAGGCGGATTTCCACCGCCCGCGGCAATTGCACCAGGCGGCTTTTCGGGTCGCTGTCAGCCTGTGCCGAGGGCCATTCGGTGAGCCAATTGCCTTGACTGTCGAGGTAGCGCAACTCCAGGCTGCGCACGTCTGTCAGCACTTTTTGTGGCAAAGCTTGGCTGTCGACAGCCTGATCGAGCACCGTCCAATAGCTGCGTTGCAAGGTGCTGCCGACCAACTCCCAGCGCACCCGCTGCCAGGCGGAGCGCGGCGCACCCAGCGGATTGCGCCAGCCCAGGCGACTGAACTCCATGGCCGCCGGTTCGGCGTCACCGACCAGTGCCGGGCGCGGCTCACCGAAGGCATCGCGGATCGGCCGGGGGCCAACCTGGGCCAGGTCTTGTTCGAGCACAGCAAAGGCCCGTTGCAGTTCGCGCAGCTGCAACTCATGGCGGCGGGTGGCCTCATCGCTGGCCAACACGCTGGCCAACATGCGGTAGGTGCCCAAGGCCAGAAAGGCGAAAATCGCGATGGCGATCAGCACTTCCAGCAAGGTGAAACCCGCGCTACGGCTATTGATTGAAGTCGCGCATGGACGCTGACATCGACTCATTGCCGCACCCCGACAAAGCCGGTCAGCGTCACAGTGGAGCGCTCTTTCACCGGCGAGTTGTCCCGCGAGCCCGGTGGCAGCGCCACCCACAGATTAACCCGGCGCATGCCCGGATCACTGGTGGTGACGGTCTCGCTATAGAGCTGCCAGTGGCGCCCGCCGAACTCCAGCTCGCGCTTGTCGTTACCGGTCTCCGGTGGGGTTTCGGCCAGCTGCAATTCGGTCAGGTAATTGTCCGCCACCCAGCCGGCCAGGGCTTTCTCTTCCAGCCGCGCGGCATTTTGCAAACTGCGGGCGCTGGCGGTCAGCAGTACGGCGGCAACACTGGCAAAGATCGCCAGCGCCACCAGCACTTCCAGCAGGGTGAAGCCGCGCTGCTGGAAGTGCTGATGTGTGCGCGCAATGGCGGACTGTTCGCTGCGCTCCTGAGTCCGCCCTACGTCTCGCCGTACGGTTCGTTCTGCGCCAGCGAACAGCAACATAGGTATTATTGGGGCTATGTACCTGTTAACTGTCAAACGCCGCAGACCTCGTAGGAGGGGCTTTAGCCGCGACCAGCGCACAGCCATCGCGGCTAAATCCCCTCCTACAAAAGCTGCAGCCTGCGCAACACATAACGAGTACAGCGCCATCATTTGCGCCCCTGGGCCGCAGTGGCCTGGGGCAGGCTAAAACCGTCGCTGGTTAGCTCGTAGGCTTGCCCGACCGGGCGGCGATCGCTCAATTGCAGACTAAAGGGCGACAGCTCGCCACTGGAAAGCAGCAACAGTTGCGGTTGCAGCTTGGCGTTGGCCGGCATCTCGTCATCTTCATCATCCTTGCTGGCCACTTGCGGCAGCTTTAACGCCGCGCCTTCCAGCTGCAGATCCAGGCGTATCCAGCTGGGCAGGCGATAGTCAGTGGTCTGCGGCGCGGGTGCCCAGAGCCCGCTGACATCGTCATAGGCCAGCACCCGATAGCCATCGTTACGCAGCTGCAGGCCGTATTCGCGGTTATCCAGGGTCGCCTCTTCCAGCAACAAAGCCATCACCGCCGCCAAGCGCTCGGCCTCGCCGCGCAGCTCACGGCCACCGCCGGAACTGCCCATGGAGAACACCGCCAAACTGAGCATGCAACCGATGATGACGATCACCACCAATAGCTCGATCAGGGTGAAGCCGCCACTGCCATGTACCACCCGCTTTGATCTGGACGGTTTTGTAGGAGCGGATTTACGACCCACAGGGATGTGGGAAGTGCCGCAGGCCGTCTGGAACGGCTGCGGCCCCGCGATGGTGCTCGCCCGCGCGCTGCAATCCGAGGCTTGCGTGCAACTGACGGCCATCGCGGACAAGTCCGCTCCTACAAGGTGGTGCATCAGTTATCCCAGTTACCGATGTCGGTGTCGTACTCAGTACCGCCTTCTTTGCCGTCGGCGCCGAAGGAGTAGAGGTCGATCTTGCCTTTACTGCCCGGCGACAGGAACTGATAAGGATTACCCCAGGGATCAACCGGCAACTTCTTCAGGTAGGCGTCTTTGTTCCAGTTTTTCGCCTGGGGGTTGCCGCTGGGTTTCTTCACCAGGGCATCCAGGCCTTGCTGGGTACTGGGATAGGTGCCGTTGTCGAGTTTGTACATA
>NZ_JAUYNT010000031.1 GCF_030698175.1 Pseudomonas sp. | reverse complement strand
TGGTGTGGCGACCAAGTATCTCGTCAATTACTTGGGTTGGCGACGCATGCTAGAGCGGTATGCAAAGCGTATTCAGCCCGAGTTTTGCCTGCAAGAGGCCGTTGGGCGACCCCTTCAACAGTTAACGGGTACATAGCCTTTAAAAACCCGCTGCTGACGGCACAGTTGCCTTATCTGGCGGTCCAGCAGCTGCCGTTGGCTGAGCCGCAGTTGACCCTGGTGCCGGGAAAACCGCCGACTACATCCGCTAAGGGCGTGTGCTCCATGGCTTTATTGGTGGCGCGCTGTTGAGCCGGCTAAGTTCAGGATTGCGACATCTGCGGTTAGTGCATCGACCTGCAGCCTGATGGCGGCTGTGGTGTCGCCAGCCTTGCTTTAAGGTGGCGACCGCTGCGCTCTGTAGTCTCCACAAGAGGCTGGTTGAGTCAGGCTAAGCCGGCTGACATTGGTTTGGCGTTTCCCTGTTATCCGCCGGGAAGCCTCTGTCGACCCTTCTGCTGTGGTGAACCCCCATGCAACGCTTGCCCCATCGCGACCTGTTAGCCCTTGGCTTTATGACCTTTGCGCTGTTTCTTGGCGCCGGCAATATCATCTTTCCGCCGAGCGTTGGCATGGCTGCCGGTGAGCAGCTGTGGTTGGCCGCGCTGGGCTTTCTGCTCACCGGGGTTGGCTTGCCGCTGCTCACCGTAGTGGCGCTGGCCCGCGTTGGTGGTGGCATGCAACGCCTCACTGCACCGCTCGGGCGGCACGCCGGCGGGCTCTTTGCGGTGGTGGTGTATTTGGCCATCGGGCCCTTGTTTGCCACCCCGCGCACGGCGGTGGTGTCGTTTGAAATGGGCGTGGCGCCCTTTAGCGGCAACAGTGAAACGGCCTTGCGGCTCTACACCCTGGGCTATTTCGCCTGCGTGTTGTTCCTGTCGCTGAACCCCGGGCAACTGGTCGACCGGATCGGTAAATGGATTGCACCTCTGTTACTCAGCGCCTTATTGGTGTTGGGTGGCGCCGCCGTCTTGGTCCCGGCCGGCGCCATCGGCAGCACTGCGCCGGCCTATCAAGCCGCACCGCTGCTGCAGGGCTTTCTGCAGGGTTATCTGACCATGGACACCCTCGGCGCCCTGGTGTTTGGCATCGTGATTGCCACCGCGATCCGTGACCGCGGGGTGCGCAACGAGGCGCTGATCACCCGCTACGCCATCAGCGCCGGGCTGATCGCCGCCTGCGGTCTGTCGCTGGTCTATTTGTCGCTGTTTTACCTCGGTGCCACCAGCCAGAGCATTGCCGGCGGGGCGCAGAACGGCGTGCAGATTTTGTCCAGCTACGTGCAACACACCTTCGGCGTTGCCGGCAGTTTGTTGTTGGCGCTGGTGATTACCCTGGCCTGCTTGACCACTGCAGTCGGCCTGCTGACGGCCTGTGGCGAGTTCTTCAGCAAACTGCTGCCGCTGTCGTACCGCACGGTGGTGGTGCTGCTGGGCGTCTTTAGTTTGCTAGTGGCCAATCAGGGCCTGACCCAGCTGATCAGCGTCTCGGTGCCGGTGCTGGTGGCGCTGTATCCACTGGCCATAGTGCTGGTGGCGTTGAGCCTGGCCGATCGCCTGTGGTGCGAGCCTAAGCGGGTATTCATCCCGGTCATGGCGGTGACGCTGCTGTTCGGCCTGATGGACGGCCTGCTCGCCGCCGGCCTGAAAACCTGGGTGCCCACCGTGTTTAATCAAATGCCGCTGGCCGAGCAAAGCCTCGGCTGGCTCCTGCCGGTGGGGCTGACGCTGTTACTGGCGGCGGGTTTTGATCGTTGGCGTGGGGCTGCACTTTTGCAGGCTGAGTAACCTTGAACATTATTTGCGCGGTTTATTCTGCGTGCAGATTGGGTTGCAGCTAATTAACGGTTTTTAGTTTTGGTCTCGCGCATTCGATAGGGCGCTCACGCCATGCCCGCCAAGCGTGCAACCAGCCAAGTTGGTGGCTAACACCTGGCAATAGATGAAACTCCACGCAGCCTTGTCGGCTCAGTTGCTTGGCACTTTGCTGGATGAGTCCGGCTGGGATCACCTGGTCAGTCGCGCCGGCCAGGTGCCGCTGCTTGATGCCGGCTAATTGCCCGCTGCTCAGATTCGGTGGCAGTGACTCGGTGAGCGGTGCAAGCCCCTGCTGCTGCGCCCATTGGTTTGGGCTTAGATTGCCGGCTAGGGTCTGCAGGCTGACGATATCGGTACGCCGTTCGGCCAGCAGCAGCGCCAGGGTGGCACCGCCGGAATAGCCAATCAGCTCGAACTGCCGGTTGCCCAGGCGAGCTTTCAGCAGACTCAGGGCCGCATCCAGGCTGGCGATCACTTCGGGGGCGTAGCGGGCCGAAGTCCACCAGCGCTTGGTGCATTTATGCTCCTCAATGAACTGGCAAGGACGTGCGAGATAGACGCTGGGTCTGGGGTCTTCTAACGCCAGTTGTGCTACCAGCAAGTCGTCGGGGGTTGGGTCGAGGCTCGGGCGGTCGGCGTGAATCCAGGCGTGACCGTCGCCCTCGATATAAACCCGCAGCGACTCGTCAACCGGGCGTTCTGGCAGTGCAGCCAGTAGGGCGAATGGCTGACTCGGCAGGCGCAGCAGTTGATGGCCGCTGGCGTTGGCCAATGACTGCAGCTGGTTTTGCGAACTCTGGCAGCCGCCGAGCAGCAGCGCAAAAAACCAAGCCCGCATAAGCGGGCTTAGCTGTCGGCAACGCCGGTTAGAAATCGTAGCGAACCTTGGCGTTGAAGGTGTCGGCCGAGTAGTCGGCCTTGCCCAGGTAGTCGTAGCCCAGACCCAGGGTGATGGCCCCCAGTTCGTAGTCGACGCCTATGTTTGCCTGGTAACTGTCGCGTGTCGGGGAGCTGCCATTGGTGACGAAGGTCGAACCTCCGGCGAGGAAGGCACTGTTACTGTTCACCTGATCGGCGATCAGATCATGCCAGGCCATCAGCGTCAGCTCGGGCTTGAGTTGGCCGGCACCGAGACTCAGCTCACTGGCCAGCCGCAGGCCGGCGCCCAATTCACCGACTTCGTAGCGCTGGGCGCTGACTGCCAGGGCCGCAGCTGAGCCTTTTTCGCGGTAGCCGTCGATATCTACCCGGTTGTAACGAGCGCCGACACGCGGCTCCAGTTGCAGGCCGGGTTGTGGCGCGAAGCTATAGCCGCCGAGCAGCTCGGCACCCAGCAACTGGCTGTCGAAATTGGCCTTGGCGCGGGAGCCGCTGATGGTGCGGTTGCTGTCATTGTCAGCCTGGCCGTAGGTCAGACTGGCGTCGCTAAACCAGGCGTTCTGTGCCCAGTTGCCATACAGGCTC
Source organism: Pseudomonas sp. (assembly GCF_030698175.1). GTDB lineage: Bacteria > Pseudomonadota > Gammaproteobacteria > Pseudomonadales > Pseudomonadaceae > Aquipseudomonas. The sequence continues at coordinate 16,295 of NZ_JAUYNT010000031.1, read as the reverse complement.
AGCGCCTGGGCGTCGCTTTCGGTCTTGTTGCCGGCACCGTGCACATCGCTGTCGATAAAGCTGTAGGCCAGACCCAGGGTGGTGGACTCATTCAGCTTGCCGTCGGCACCGACCAAGATGCCCTGGCTGTCGGCGTCGTAACCGGGGGTGCCACTGCGGCTGCCTTGATTGGCGTCGCTATTGAGTACCTGCAGCCAGGCCCCGGTTTCGCTCAGGCCGTCACCGGCAGAGAGACCCTGGCGCTGGGTGTTGCCACGCTGCTGCAGGGTGCCGCCGAGCAGATTGAGGTTGCTGTTTTGATTCTGGTTGAGTGCACCACTGACATCCGGTGCGAGTTGGTTGGCCAGCGCCAGCAATTGCTGATCGTTGCTGCTGGTGAAAGTCTGGAACAGCGGATCGCTGTCGTCCAGTTGGCTTACGACGTTGCCATAGAACATGCCATAAGCCGGTAGCACATGGTTGCTGGCGCCCTCTGCGCGCAAGTAATCGACGGCCTCCATGGTCGAGATACCGCCGACCATGGCGGTGATCTGAGTGTCGCTGACTTGGTAGCTGTAGACACGCAGCAGGTCGGAGAGGCTGCTGACGCTCAGGCCCTGATCCCAAGGTGGGCTTTGATCAATGATCTGATTGGCCGAGATCAGTACGTACTGGCGAGGCCCGGCCAAACGGAAATCTTGTGCTGCCGCTTTCAGGCGAATCTTATCGTTGAAGTTGATCGTGGTCGTGCCACTGACCGCCAGAATGGCGCGCTGGTTGTCGGTCTGCCGGGAAAGATTCAGATCCAGGGCGGAGTTGCCCAGCAGTTCGAGATTGCCCGTGAGTTGGCTGTGAGCTTGCGCCAGTTCGAGACTGCCGATGGCCATTTGCTTGGCCTCTATCCGAGCGCTGTCGATTAGTGCGTCATCGACGAGAAGCTGATCGAGGCCCAGCAGATCGCCGTGAACTTCACCGCCGAATAAATTCACATTGGTGTTGCCATCTCCACGAATGGCGGCGGCTCCTCCTGTCACTGATCCTCCGACATCGACCTGGGTCCAGGGGTAAAAAGATGTGTAATTGTCGGGGCTGGCGGCGACATCAATGGCCACGCCATCGGCCGTGATGGTGCCGTTGGCGATCAGTTGCAAGCTGTCATTGCCGGCCGACGTGTCTGTGGGATAGCCACTGCCGACCACGATCCCGCGACTGTTGCTACCAGTGGCCTGAATATCGCCCTGGTTGATGAGGATTTGCACATTCGCCGGATGATCGATAAATACGCCGATGCTGTCGGTGCCTTCAGTCTGGATCAATCCTTGGTTGGTGATGAAAATTGGCTCGTTTGCGGAAAGGTAACTGCCTTGCTCAACAGAAATGCCGCGACTGGCGGTACCAGAAGTGAGAATTTTGCCGTTGTTGTTCAGAGAATCAGCCGTGCTGCTATTGCTGACGCGCAAGGCGGCACTGCCGTCGCCCTGACTCTGCAGGGTGCCCTGGTTGTCCAGGTAGCCTTGCAGACTCAAGGCATTGAGGTGAATAGCGCTGCTATGGCTACCAGTAGTGGCTATCGAGCCGGTATTGAGCAGGTTGCCTAATATTTGGCTGAGGCCATCGGTGCTGATGCCCACCGCGTTATCCCCATTAGCTATTATCGCTCCGCTATTGTTGAGGTCGTCTTGAATCAAGGTAAGGCCTGATAGTCGAATACCGGCGGCACCGGTGCCGCCAACTCGGATGCTGCCCGCGTTGGCCACGGAACCAGAAATCATAACTGCATCGAAAATGCTGATCCGAGTGCCACCGATATGCAGGCCTGCCGAGTTGCGGCCCTGGCTGCTGAGTGTGCCTTCATTGATCAGTGAACCAACCATTTGCGTGAATAAAAAGGCGTAGTTGCGAAAGCGCAAGGCGCTGCCATCGTCAGCGTTTACGCTCAGGTCGGCCCTGTTGATCACGTCGCCCACTTGGTCTATCGGGAATGAGGAGAATGAGAATGGCGCATCTAGATCAACTGCGTACTCAGTACCGCTGGCTTGGCCAGTGAGGATCAGTGGCTCGTCGAAAGGAAATGGGCCGGTGACTAGAGTGGGGCTTCCCGTCAGATTCAGGGTGTCAGCAAGGGCCGGCTGCGAGGCTAGAACGGCGAGGGCAATCATGGTTTTACGGAAAGTAGGAAGGGCCACGAGCAACTCCTTGGCAGGCCTTTAAAATCGGACAGGCATGCCAGCAGCGCTACGGGGCGGGCATCCATGCAGCGGGGCATCCTACAACAGCGCAACCACAGTGCAAGCTGCTTGGGCCTAACTTTCGGCTGGCGTTTGGCCATGTCAAAAAAAGCCCCGCATTTGCGGGGCCAAGGGGATTGCTCGGGTGTTTAGGCGACGCGGGCGCCTTGCGGGCTGTGCTGCAGTAAGTAGTGGTCCAGCTTGGTTTGTTGGCTGGCGGTCATAAACAGGCCGAGCTTGCTGCGCCGCCAGAGGATGTCGGCGCTGCACTTGGCCCATTCCTGTTGGCACAGGTAGTCGACTTCGCGCACATAGAGGCCGGCGCCCAGGTGCTCACCCAGATCGCTGAGGTTGCTGACGCCATCCAGCAGTTGCCACACACGGCTGCCGTAACTGCTGGCCCAACGCTTGGCCAGGGGTTGTGGCAGCCAACCGAACTGCTGGCAGAGGCGCTCGCTGAGTTCGCTGACGCTGCTCATCTGCTCGCCGCCGGGCAGCGGCGCGCTGGCGGTCCAGCTGGCGCTCATCTTGGGGAAGTACGTCGACAGTTGGCTCAGGGCCGACTCGGCCAGCTTGCGGTAGGTGGTCAGTTTGCCGCCGAATACCGACAGCAGCGGCGCTTCGCCCGGCAAGCCGGACAGCGCCAGGGTGTAGTCGCGGGTCACGGCGGACGGATCGTTTGACTCGTCATCACAGAGCGGGCGCACGCCGGCGTAGGTGTGGACGATGTCGGCGCGGGCCAGTGGCTGCTTGAAGTGGTTGTTGACCACGCTCAGTAGGTAGTCGATTTCGCCCTCGGTGATTTTCACCTTGGCAGGGTCGCCCTGGTACTCGTGGTCGGTGGTGCCGATCAGGGTAAAACGCTCCAGGTACGGAATGGCGAAGACAATCCGGCCATCCTCGTTTTGCAAAATATAAGCTTCTTCACCGTCAAACAGCCGTGGCACCACGATGTGACTGCCTTGAATCAAACGGATGCCGTAGGGCGATTGTTGCCCCAGGTCTTCCTTGATAAAGCGCGCCACCCAAGGGCCGGCGGCATTTACCAAGGCGCGGGCGCGGATCGAGTAGCGGCTGCCATCGCTGCGCTCCAGATGCAGGTGCCACAGGCCTTTGCTGCGCCGGGCGCTGACGCAACGGGTCTGGGTGTGCACATGGCCGCCGTGTTCGCGGATGGCCATGGCGTTCAGCACCACCAGGCGGGAATCGTCGACCCAGCAATCGGAGTATTCGAAGCCGCGAGTGATGCTGGCCTTGAGCGGGCTGCCAGCGCCGAAGCGCAGGCCGCGCGAACCGGGTAATTTTTCCCGTTTGCCCAGGTGGTCGTAAAGAAACAGTCCAGCGCGAATCATCCAGGCCGGGCGCAGGTGTGGGCGGTGCGGCAGGATAAAGCGCAGCGGTTTGACGATATGCGGAGCTTTGGCCAGCAGCACTTCGCGTTCGGCCAAGGCTTCACGGACCAGGCGAAACTCGTAATGTTCCAGATAGCGCAGGCCGCCGTGGATCAGTTTGCTGCTGGCCGAGGAGGTGTGTTGCGCCAGGTCGTCTTTTTCGCAGAGAAACACCGACAGGCCGCGCCCGGCAGCATCGGCGCCAATCCCGACGCCATTGATGCCGCCACCGATAACGGCCAGGTCATAGACTTCGGCGAGAGGATCAACGGTGTTGGGTGAAGTAGGCATGCGGGCACCAATAGTCAAAATCGAACGCGTGAATGTTCACTTTCGAAAACAGCCTAATCGAAAGCGCGCAATCTGGCTAGCCTGGTGCGCGCTTTCGCGCCAAGTGGTTATTTGAGCATAGCAATCGAGCCGGATTTGGCCGGGTGTTAGCGCGAGTCACGGGCGGCCGCTAGTGCGCCGTTGGGCGCTAGGGAAGGGCTTGTTGCGCTGCCGGTCAGTGCACTTCGAGCTGGATCTTCTGCTCGTGCAGCAAACGGCTGATGGCCGGGGCGGGCGCGTGGTCGGTGAACACTTTGTCGACCAGGCTGATCGGACCCAGGCGCACCACGGCATTGCGGCCGAACTTGCTGGAGTCGGCGGCCAGGAACACTTGCCGGGCGTTGTCGATAATCGCCTGGGAAACCCGCACTTCCTGGTAATCGAAGTCGAGCAGGCTGCCGTCGTCGTCAATGCCACTGATGCCGACCAGGGCGAAGTCGACTTTAAACTGGCAGATAAAATCCACCGCCGCCTGGCCGACTACGCCGCCATCGCTGCGCACCGTGCCACCGGCCAGCAGCACTTCGAAATCGGCTTTGGCGCTGAGCAGGGCGGCCACATGCAGGTTGTTGGTGATGATTTTCAGGCCGTGGTGATTGAGCAGCGCCCGGGCAATGGCTTCGGTGGTGGTGCCGATATTGATAAACAGCGAGGCGTGATCGGGGATCTGCGCGGCTATGGCCTCGGCGATCCGCTGTTTTTCCTCGCGCATAAGTTCGGCGCGCATGCCATAGGCGCTGTTTTCGATGCTCGAGGCGGCGCTCGCCGCGCCGCCGTGGGTACGGCGCAACAGGCCCAGTTCGGCCAGTTGGTTGATGTCGCGACGAATGGTTTGCGGGGTCACCGCAAAGGCTTGGGCCAGTTCATCGATGCTGACATAACCGCGTTCGCGGGCATGTTCGAGGATGCTTTGTTGGCGCGGCGCTAGGCTCATAGGGGCTCCCTGGGAATGCCGGGCAGTATACAACTGATCAGCGGCATGCCGGCGTTGCGGTTGGCTGTGCGAGTGGCGACTAAGGTTGGTTAGTGCAGGGGTTACCTGAGGTTTTTCACATCGGTGTTATTCGTGCTGCTGCCCTGCGTTGAATTTTCCGCTAAGGTAGTAAACTTTTTCGACTATTTTCGTTATCGAACATGACCCCAGCCATCCAGTTACTGAAGAGAGCCCGAGCTGAGTACCAGGTGCACAGCTATCAGCACGATCCGCAGTCGAGCTCCTATGGCTTGGAGGCGGTCGAGAAGCTTAATTTGCCTGCCGCGCAGGTGTTCAAGACCTTGCTGGTAGTGACGGAGAAGGCAGAATTGCTGGTGGCGGTAGTGCCGGTGGCTGGCAGTCTCGACCTCAAAGCGCTGGCCCAGGCGGCCGGGGTGAAGAAAGTTGAGATGGCCGATCCGCAGGCGGCGCAGCGGGCCACCGGTTATTTGCTCGGTGGCATCAGCCCCCTGGGGCAAAAAAAACGTTTGCGCAGTTTTATTGATGAGTCCGCCAGGCAGCAGCCGAGCATTTTTGTCAGCGCCGGCCGGCGCGGGCTGGAAGTGCAATTGAGCGCGGCCACCTTGGAGCAATACAGTAACGCCCAGTTCGCCGCCATCGGCCGCGAGTAACCTTGGCCCTAATTTCGCTGAACAATAATAAGGATGAATCTCATGGCGCATTACCTTCTAGCCATCGATCAGGGCACTTCCAGCAGCCGCGCCATCGTGTTTAGCGCCCAAGGCTTGCCGGTGGCCAGTGCCCAGCAGGAGTTCAAACAGTATTTCCCCCAGGATGGCTGGGTCGAGCATGACGGTGAGGAGCTGTGGCTGAGCACCCTCAAGGTCTGCCGCGAGGCTCTGCAGAACAGCGGTTTGACCGCCAGCGAGATTGCCGCCATCGGCATTACCAATCAGCGTGAAACCACTTTGGTGTGGGATGCGCAAAGCGGTAGGCCGATTCATCCGGCGATTGTTTGGCAGGACCGGCGCACCGCCGATTACTGCGCCGAGTTAAAAGCCGCCGGCCATGAAAGCGCGGTGGCTAGCAAGACCGGCTTGTTGATTGACCCGTATTTTTCTGCGACCAAGCTGCGCTGGATTCTCGACACCGTGCCCGGTGCCCGCGAGCGCGCCGAGCGCGGAGAACTGCGCTTCGGCACGGTCGACAGCTTTTTGCTCTGGCGCCTGACCGGCGGCCAGTCGCACAAGACCGATGCCACCAATGCCTCGCGCACCCTGCTGTTTAATATCCACAGCCAAGAGTGGGATGAAGAGCTGCTGGCGCTGTTTGATATTCCCCGCAGCCTGTTGCCGGAGGTGCTCGACTGCGCCGCCGACTTTGGCCACACCCAGGCCGAGTTGCTCGGTGCCAGCATCCCGGTGTTGGGCATGGCCGGTGATCAGCAGGCGGCCTTGATCGGTCAGGCCTGTTTTCAGGCGGGCATGGTCAAGAGCACCTATGGCACTGGCTGCTTTATGATCCAGAACACCGGCACCACCCCGATCAGCTCCAAGCATCGGCTGCTGACCACCGTGGCCTATCGCTTGAATGGCCAAGTTAACTACGCGGTGGAGGGCAGTATTTTTGTCGCCGGCGCGGCGGTGCAATGGCTGCGCGACGGCATCAAGTTGATCAGCCATGCCCGCGAGAGTGAGGCGATGGCCGAACAAACCGGCGATGCCTGCGGGGTGTACTTGGTGCCGGCCTTTACCGGCCTCGGCGCGCCCTATTGGGACCCGAAAGCCCGTGGTGCGATCTTCGGTTTGACCCGCGATACCGGGATTAAAGAGATAGTCACCGCCGGCCTGCAGGCGGTCTGCTACCAAACCTGTGACCTGCTCGAGGCCATGCGCCAGGACGGCGCCGCGGCGCCCAGTGCTTTGCGGGTGGACGGTGGCATGGTGGAAAACAACTGGGTCATGCAGTTTTTGGCCGACATTCTCGGGGTGCCGGTGGAGCGTCCAGAAGTCACCGAAACCACCGCACTGGGGGTGGCTTATCTGGCCGGTTTACAGGCCGGTTGGTACAGCAGCCTGGAAGAGATCGCCAGCCATTGGCACTTGCAGCGCCGCTTCACGCCACGCATGGCCAGCGCCCATCGGGCTAATCTCTACCGTGGTTGGTTGGATGCGGTGAAGCGGGTGCGCAGCGACGGTTGATTGGCTACGTGCGCCAGCGTTTTTAAGGACTATGTACCCGTTAAGTGTGCAAGGTCATAGCCCTCGGCCTTCCTCCCAACAGTTAACGACCACATAGCCTTGCTTAGGAGTCGGCGCGCATCACCGCTTCATAGGCGCTGGTGAGTTCATTCATCTGTCGCAGCAGGGTTTCGGTGGTGGTGGTAATTACCGTCGGCACATAGCGCGAGTCATTCGACAGGCGAAAGCCTGCCCGTGAGAAGGTCCATTGCGCCTCGACCTTGTGCAGCGCCGCGCTGATTTCCGGGGTGTTTTGTGGGGCGTTTTGTAGCTCGCTCAGGGCCCGGTCGAACTCATCCACTGCTTGCTGAAATTGTTGCTCCAGCTCGGTTCCCGGCAGGCGCCAACTGCGCGCCAGATACAGCTTGGCGATACGCTGGCTGAGCATCCGTTGGCGACCGCTGCGGTTGACCAGCACGGCGGAGCTGCTGCCGGTGTGTTTTTGAATCAGCTGCACGACTTTTTCGCATTGGCCCAGCAGTTGATCGCTGAGCGCCAGCACTTGCGGGGCGTTTTCACGGCTCGGGCTGTTGAGTAATAACTGCCGGTACTCTTGCCAGATGCTGTTGGCGGTGGCCAGTGCCTGGCGGATTTCAGTGTTGGGGGCGTAGTCATTCAGGGCCTGATAGTTGCTCTCAAACTTGGCCAGGCTCTGGTCGAATTGTTCATTGGCGACTTCGGCGCGCACGCCTGAGCCGATCATCAGGTAGGTCTTGGCCATGCGTTGGCTGAGCATGCGTTGCATGCCCGACAGGTTCATCGCCTCGGCGTCATTGATGGTTGCCGAACAGGGCAAGGCAAACAACGCGCCGAGCAGTAACAGTGCAGTGGGCAGTAGGGATAGGCGCATGGTGCTGCTCCTTGAAATGCGGGCGGTCAGCGTCACGCAGTACCTTTGTAGCTGCGTGAGCGGAACCTGAACTGGCGCGCTGCCTGTTTAGCCGTGGCGAGCAAGAAGCGCGCTGCTAGCGCTTAGGCTATAGGTAGGTGTACTGCAGTTGCAGCCAGAACTTCTGGGTGTCGACGTTATTGAAGGTGCTCAGCGCGTTGTCGGCCGAGTCGTAATTGGCGTATTTGACTAGCGCGACCAAGCCCGGCACGGCAGGGATAGGGCGGGCATAGGACAGGTTTAACTCCTCACCGTAGTTGTCGCCACCTTGTTGGGCGGAGAAGTCGTGGTAGACCGCCTCCACCTTGCCACCCAGCAAGGGTATGGTCGCGCCTAGGTAGGCGTCTTCAATGCCGTCGGTCGGGGTGGTTAGAAACACGTCTGCCCAACCCTGGAAGGCGTGTTTAGTGGCCAGTGGGGTCTGGAAGGCGAGGTTGTTATTTTTAGCGCTCTTGCCGTTTTCACCACCGCCGAGCACTTCATAACCGCCTTTTAGAGCCACGGTTCCCACTGTGTAACCGAGTTCAGCCAGGTAGTAATCGCTGTCGAGTTGGTTTGGGTTGTCGCCATAGTCTTCTTGCTGGGCGTATTCGGCGGCGTAGGTGAAACCTGCGACGAGGCCAGACAAGCGCAGGCCGGTCGTCTGGCTCGACAAGGTGCCAACCGGGGTTGAGGCTTTGCCATCCACCGCGATGTTGTCCAAATCGAGCAGGTAGTTGTAACCGGTCAGGGTCAGTTGTGGCGTGCCGCGAAAATCGCGCATGAGCACATACTGGGCGTTAAACAGTTTGCTGTGGCCGTTGATATTGGCTGGGTTGGTTTTGTTGTCGTACTTGCCGTTTTCCGGGCCCCAGATGGTGTTGATGTTATCGATGTAAGCGGTGGTCAGGGTCAGGCCGGTAATGGGTTTAAATTGCAGTAAACCGCCGTCGAAGGTCTGCTCGTTTTGCCGCCATGCAACGCCGCCAATAAAGCGTTGGTTGTCAAGGTTGATGCGCTGGCGACCGCCGATGGCGGTGCCATATTTGTGGTCATAACGCAGTAAGGCTTGGTTGATTTCGGTGCCGTCCGGATCGGCGACTGCCGAGTATTCTTTTTGCCCGTTACGGGTGGAGTTAAACGACTCGTTACCGATGCGGGTGACGTTGTCGGCCTCAATCAAAGACGACAGGCCGTACCACTTGCCGGTTTGAAAGCCTAAACGGGTGCGTACGGTCTGGGCATCGGCTTGCTTGAGTTCGGGTTTACCCTTGACGGCATCTTGATCGACATATTCATAGCGATAACGTTCTTCGAAGATCAGCCGACCTTGGCCGAGGATATTGCCGAGGCTTTCTTCGGCGACGGCGTTGTGGCTGAGGGTGGCGCTGCTGATGGCTAGGCAAAGTAAGGACAGTTTAACTGGGCGCATGGCAAGTTTCCTTGGGACCGAAAAGGCAAAAAAAACGTCACGGCTCCCTGGGCTTTTAAGCAAAGCCGGGTTCCATGACGTCATTGTCGGTTTGGCAGACACGCCGTTGTGCTGACCGAAGCTGGTAATTGCAGATTCTGTGCCACGTTTTTATATTGTTGTTTTTTAAAGGTATTTTGTATTTTTGTGACGAGGGTTAAGGCTTTTTGATGACGGGCTGCGCACCGTTCTTGCGCCTGCTGCTGGCCTGGGGCGCAAAATCTGGGCAGCGGCTCAATGCTGCCGTGGCACAGGCTTTGCCGAGTATTTCTGACTGTAGCCATGAAAAAAACTACGACTGTAGTGGTCTCTGGAAGTCTTGTGCGGTCATGCTCGGGCGTCGGTGTCGAACGCTTATTGAGGCAAGGAGAGGGGTATGCAATTGGATTTTCATCAGGTCGATGCTTTTAGCCAAAGCGCATTCGCGGGCAATCCGGCGATGGTCTATCGCCTGGATGCCTGGCTCAGCGATGAGTTGATGCAGCAGATCGCCGCCGAGCACAACTTGGCGGAAACCGTTTTTGTCGTGCGTGAGGAGGGCGCTTGGCGGATTCGCTGGTTCACTCCGGTCACCGAGGTGCCCCTGTGCGGGCATGCAACGCTGGCGGCGGCGCATGTGCTATTTGAGGTGTATGACGAGCCGGGAGCACGGCTTGAGTTTATCGGCCAAACCGGGCTGCTCAGTGTGAGCCGTGAAGGCGGCATGTTGGTGCTCGACTTTCCCGCCCTGCGCGCACAACCGCTGGCCGTTAGCGTGGAACTAGAACAGGCGCTAGGGGTGAGCGTGGTGGCCGTGTTGGCGGCGGATAAGCTGCTAGCGGTGCTCGACAGTGAGCACAGTGTGCGTGCCTGCCAGCCGGATTTCGCCGCGCTGGCCCGCTTGCCGTGGCAGGGGGTGATTATTACCGCGGCGGGTGAGCAACATGATTTTGTCTCGCGGTTTTTTGCCCCTGCCGCGGGTATTAATGAAGACCCTGTTACCGGCTCGGCGCATTGCAGCCTGATCCCTTATTGGGCGCAGCGCTTGGACAAAACTGAGTTGTCGGCCTACCAATGCTCCACGCGCGGCGGCGAGTTGCACTGTCGGTTGGAGGGGGCGCGGGTGAAGATTGGCGGTTATGCGCGCTTGGTGGCCAGCGGCCGACTATGGCTGTGAGTGCTCGGCTTTAGCTATTAGCGCGACAGCTTGCATCCGCCCTAGTCCGCCACCTGGAACACCACCAGATGATCGGCGGCAATCCGAATGCCGAGGTTCTGCCCCGTTTCCAAGTCGACATGGCTGGGCAGAATCGATTCCAGCAGGCTGCCTGTCGCCAGTTGCAGGCGATACAGGGTGGCGGCGCCGAGAAAGGTCTTGGCCACAATCCGCGCCTGCAGCGGGCTGTCGGGGTCGTAGACAATATCGTCGGGACGCAGCAACACATCCACCGCACTGCCGTTGGGCCACAGGTAGGCGCGGTTACCGTGAATGACCCCAAGCTCGGTCTGCACGGTATCGGGCGACAGCAGTTGGCCGCGGATGAAATAACCCTGGCCAATAAAGCTGGCCACAAAGGGCGTGAGCGGCTCGTGATAGAGGTTAAACGGGGTGTCCCATTGCTGCAGGCGGCCCTGGTTAAATACCCCAACGTGATCGCTGACGGCAAACGCCTCTTGCTGGTCGTGGGTGACCAGGATGGCGCTGATGCCACGCAGTTTGAGGATTTCGCGCACCTCTTGGCTGAGCTTGCGGCGCAGCTCGCCATCGAGGTTGGAAAACGGCTCGTCGAGCAGCAGCAGTTGTGGCTCTGGCGCCAAGGCTCGGGCCAGAGCCACGCGCTGCTGTTGGCCGCCAGACAGCTCATGGGGGTAGCGCTGGCCGAGCAGGTCGAGTTTGACCAGCTCCAATAACTCGCGGGTGAGTTGCTGGCGTTGCGGGTGCTGGCGGATGCCAAAGGCGACGTTCTGCGCCACCGTCAGGTGCGGGAACAGCGCGTAATCTTGAAACACCATGCCAATTCGGCGCTTCTCCGGAGCCAGGGTAAAGCCGGGGCGCGAGATTACTTGGCCGGCCAGGCTGATCTCACCTTGCTGCACGGCCTCGAAGCCGGCAATTGCCCGTAACGTGGTGGTTTTTCCGCAGCCGGAGGGGCCGAGTAAACAGCCAATATCGCCAGCATTCAGGTGCAGATTGAGCTCGCTGACCACCCGTTGCCCGCGGTAACCGCAGCTGAGGTTACGCAGGGCTAACAGCAAAGGGTGGCTCATGCGTGGTGATAAGCCGGTTCAACCAGCAGTTCGAGCAAGGCTTTTTGCGCGTGCAAGCGGTTCTCGGCTTGATCCCAGGCCACCGAGCGCGGGTCGTCGAGCAGGTCCAGGCTGATTTCCTCGCCACGGTGGGCGGGCAGGCAGTGCATAAAGAGTACGTCGCTGGCGGCCAGGTCGAGCAACTCGCGGGTCACTTGGTAGGGTGCGAACAGTTGCAGGCGCTTGGCGGTTTCCTCTTCCTGGCCCATTGAGGTCCACACGTCGGTGCTCACCAGGTGCGCGCCGGCTACGGCTTGGCGTGGATCGCGCAGCACCTGCACACGTTCGCCGGCCATGGCCAGAAAACGCGGATCTGGCTCGTAACCCTCGGGGCAGGCGATGCGCAACTGGAAGTCGAACTGCAGGGCGGCTTCGATATAGCTGTTGCACATATTATTGCCGTCGCCAATCCAGGCCACGGTTTTGCCCTGGATGCTGCCGCGCTGCTCGAAGAAGGTTTGCATGTCGGCCAGCAGCTGGCAGGGGTGCAGGTCGTCGGACAGCCCGTTGATCACCGGTACCCGCGAGTGGGTGGCAAATTCGGTCAGGGTGCTGTGGGCGAAGGTGCGGATCATCACCGCGTCGAGCATGCTCGACATGACTATGGCGGCGTCGCTGACCGGCTCACCACGGCCCAGCTGAGTGTCGCGTGGCGAGAGAAAAATCGCCTGGCCACCCAGTTGGATCATCCCGGCTTCAAACGACAGGCGGGTGCGGGTCGAGGCTTTTTCGAAAATCATCCCGAGCACGCGGTTTTTCAACGGCTCGAACAACACGCCCCGGTTACGCAGGGTTTTCAGTTCGATACCACGGCGAATCAGGCTGCTCAACTCTGCGGGGGTACAGTCCAGCAGTGAGAGAAAGTGCCTTGCGCTCATCATTAACTACCTTGATTACTACAGCTCGCTGGCACCAAAACTAGGTTTTCACGAAAAAAACCACAGGAGCCAACGGCGCGGGCCGCACAGTGCGGCGAATAGGGAAGGGCGCGATCTTATAAGGAAGTTACGCATCGGTGCAAATTGTCCCGACGTTTGCATCCGCCGTCAGGCTGCAAGCCTTTTGTTAGTTCGCCGTGCGAACTGTCACAAAAAGGACATCTTGCCTTGTTCATGGAGGGGGGCACTGTTAGTTTGCCTGCGCAATTTATGGGCAATGAACTGCCTTCCCCCTCGCGGGGGTCTCTATGGAATGTAAAAAGGAATTTTTATGAAGCGCGTTATCTCTGTCGCTGCTATCTCGGCCTTCGCTCTGTTGACCGGTTGCGCCAGCCAAAACTTTAGTCAGCCGACTGCACCGCTGAATGGTGAAGTGACTACCAACCTGAAAGCCGACGTAAAAGTGGGCGAGCTGATCGAAGGTCAATCTTCGGTGAACGTACTGTTCGGTTTCTTCAAACTGGGTGGTGATACTCAATTCGCCGATGGCGTTTCTTACGGTGGCGGCGAAGGTGGTTTTGCTCTGGGTCTTGACCCAGTTGCCGATGCCAAATCAGCTGCAGCTTTCAAGGCCGTTAAAGCCTCGGGTGCTGACCTGATCGTTGCGCCGCGCTACGAAGTAAGCGTGCAGGACTACAAGGTTTACAAAACCGTAACCGTTAAAGTAACTGGCAACAAAGGCACCATTAGCTCTATCCAGTAAGGGTTGAGCTGAATCGGCCGGGCTAATACCGGCCGATTCATAAGATCTAGCGAACTAGCGTAGCCCCCCTCCAGCCTCCATAGTCTTGACTGTACTGATCTGCATGATCATTTAGCGCAAGAACTTTGAGGCCCGCCATGAGCAAAACCCTCCATCACCGCGCCTGTCATCTGTGTGAAGCGATTTGTGGTTTAACCATCGCCACGCAAACCGAGGCTGACGGCAGCACACAGATTCTGTCGATCAAGGGCGATGCCGAGGACAGCTTTAGTCGCGGCCATATCTGCCCGAAAGCCGTGGCCTTGCAAGATATTCAGAATGACCCCGATCGCCTGCGCCAACCGATGCGCCGCGTCGGCAGCGAATGGCAAGCCATCGAGTGGGAGGAGGCGTTCGAGCTGGTCGCCAACCGCCTCGCCGATATTCAGGCGCGCCACGGGCAGAATGCAGTCGCCACCTATCATGGCAACCCCAGCGTGCATAACTACGGGCTGATGACCCACAGCAATTATTTCCTAGGTTTACTGAAAACCCGCAGCCGCTTTTCCGCCACCTCGGTGGACCAGTTGCCCCATCATCTGGTCAGCCTGCAGATGTACGGCCATGGTTTCCTGCTGCCGATCTGCGATATCGACCACAGCGACTTTATGCTGATTCTCGGCGGCAACCCCTTGGCGTCCAACGGCAGCATCATGACAGTTCCGGATGTGGAGAAACGCCTGAAGGCGATTCAGGCGCGGGGCGGCAAGCTGGTGGTGGTCGACCCGCGGCGCAGCGAGACGGCGGCCATCGCCGATCAGCATGTGTTTGTCCGTCCGGGGCAGGATGCGGCGCTGTTATTTGGCCTGCTTAATACCCTGTTCGAAGAAGGCCTGACCCGCTCCAGTCATCTGCCAATAGCGGGCTTGGACGCGGCCCGTCAGGCCATTGCCGGCTTTACCGCCGAGGCCATGAGTGCGCGCTGCGGTGTGCCGGCTGAAAGCATTCGTCAGCTGGCCCGCGACTTCGCCGCCGCCGACAAGGCCGTGTGCTATGGCCGTATGGGCGTTTCCACCCAAGCCTTCGGCACCCTCTGTCATTGGCTGATCCAGTTGATCAATCTGGTCACCGGCAACCTCGATCGCGAGGGCGGGGCGTTGTGCACCGAGGCGGCCATTGACCTGACGACTTCCAGCTCCGGTACCCACTTCGACCGCTGGCGCAGCCGCGTTTCCGGATTGCCCGAGTACAGCGGCGAGTTCCCGGTAGCGGCGTTGGCCGAAGAAATGCTAACGCCGGGGGAAGGGCAGATCCGTGCGCTGGTGACTGTGGCCGGCAATCCGGTGCTATCCACCCCCAATGGCCGCCAGCTGGAGCGGGCCTTGGACGGCTTGGAGTTTATGCTCAGCATTGATTTTTATATCAATGAAACCACTCGTTACGCCGATCTGATTCTGCCGCCTACCGGGCCGCTGGAACATGATCACTACGACACCACCTTTAATTCCTTTGCGGTGCGCAATGTCGCCCGTTTCAACGAGCCGGTGCTGGCCAAGCCGGCTGGCGCGCTGCACGATTGGGAAATCCTGGTGGGTCTGGCCAAGGCCTTTGCAGCCAAGCTTGAGGTGGAACTGAAACCGACCATGGCGCCGGCGCAGATGATCGACATGGGCCTGCGCATGGGCCGCTATGGCGACAAGTCCGAGCACCAGTTATCCCTGGCCAAGCTGCAAGAGCTGCCCCATGGCATTGATTTGGGTGCGCTCAAGCCCAACCTGGCAGAGCGCCTGAGGACTCCGGACAAAAAAGTCCAGGCGGCGCCGGCCTTGCTCTTGAACGATCTGCCGCGCTTTGCCGCGCAGCCGGTGCCGGGTGCCGGTGAATTGCTGCTGATCGGCCGTCGCCATGTGCGCAGCAATAACTCCTGGATGCATAACTACCACCGCCTGGTGAAAGGCAAGCCGCGTCATCAACTGTTGATGCACCCAGACGACTTGGCTGCGCGCGATCTGACCGATGGCCAGCGCGTGCGGATTAGCTCGCGGGTCGGGATGATTGAGGTGGAGGTCGCGCAAAGTACCGACATGATGCCGGGCGTGGTCAGTTTGCCGCATGGTTGGGGGCACGACCGGTCGGGGGTACAGTTGGCCATTGCCGGCGCGCTGCCGGGCGCCAGCGTCAACGACCTAACTGATGAGCGGGCCTTGGATGCGGTGTCGGGCAATGCTGCGCTGAATGGCCTGCCGGTTGAAGTGGTGGCGGCCTGAAACGGCTGTCGATTTGCGCTGCGCAGTTGATCGTAGAGCCCGAGCGCGGTACTCGGCTTTGCGATACAATTGCCGCAGTGTGCCGGCGAAGGGCCGGCCAGAGCGTTAAACGTCCTGTTGAGGTGCCCCGTGGATATCATTGAAACCATCAAAGAACAGATCGCCAACAACACTGTGTTGTTGTACATGAAGGGTTCGCCAAACGCCCCGCAGTGTGGCTTTTCGGCTAAAGCCACCCAGGTGGTAATGGCCTGCGGCGAAAAATTCGCCTACGTCGATATTCTGCAAAACCCAGAAATTCGCGCCAACTTGCCGAAATACGCCAACTGGCCAACTTTCCCACAATTGTGGGTAGGCGGCGAATTGGTTGGCGGCAGCGACATCATGGTGGAGATGTTTGATAAGGGCGAACTGCAGACCCTGATCAAAGACGCCACCAGCAAAGCCAGCGCTTAACGCGCCGCTTTGCCCAACAAAAAACCCGCCTGGTGCGGGTTTTTTGTTGTCTGCGCTAGGGTCTGTTGCCGTTTCATTGCGAGCCGCGTTGCCGCGAGAAATGGCCCCCGGTTAGGCGCAGGACGCAGGTAATGGTTATTCCCTTGCCAAGTCCTGCAACAACAGCGGGGGCCATTTCCCGCGCAACCCGAAGGGCCGGGCCTGTTTTTGCGCGATGCGGCGTTT
>NZ_JAUYNT010000020.1 GCF_030698175.1 Pseudomonas sp. | reverse complement strand
GGGCGCCCGCCAAATGATCGCCTTGATGGACGGATAATCCGTTTTTCAAAAAACCAACGCTTACATCCTCCAAAAACAAACGCCCCGAACCAGTCGGGGCGTTTGTTTTTGGATCGCAGGAATGCGTTTTCACACACTCTGTTCAATGCCGGTTTTTTTATGCACGCACAACCAGCCTAATCATCCCGCCCGGCGCAGCAGCCAGACGCCGGCGATACCGCAGACCGTCGCCGGAATCAGCACCGCCAACACTGGCGGAAAGCCAAACACCAGGCTCGAAGGCCCGAGCAGATCTTGAGCAATCTTGAACACAAAGCCGACCAGCACCCCGGTAAATACCCGCTGCCCCAGGGTTACCGAGCGCAGCGGGCCGAAGATAAAGGAAATCGCCATCAGCACCAGCGCGGCGGTCACCAAAGGCTGCAACACCTTGGTCCAGAACGCCAGCCAGTAACGGCCATTGGCCAAGCCCTGCTCGGCGAGATAATGGATATAACTCCACAACCCGGTCATCGACAGCGCCTCCGGCTCCAGCACCACGGTGCCGAGCAATTGCGGGCTGAGTTCGACACTCCAACGCTCGCTGGGCGTCTGCACCACCTCACTGGACTGTTCATGCAGCTTGGTCGTGGCGACATCTTCCAGTTGCCAGTGATCGCCCTGGTACAGGGCGCGGCGAGCGAAGCTGGCGGCAAGCAGATTACGCTGCGAATCAAATTGGTAGCGCGTCACCCCAAGCAACACGCCATTGGGTTGCACGGCGTTAATGTGCACGAACTCATCACCTTGGCGGTGCCACAAACCACGCTTGGCGGTTTGCGCCTCACCGCCGCCCTGGGCCATGGCGCGATTGGCCTGGGCCATATTCTCGCTCCAGGGCGCAACGTATTCACCGATCAAGATGCCCAACAGCATCAGCACCAGCATCGGCTTCATCACCGCCCAGACGATTCGCCCAACCGATACCCCGGCCGCGCGCATCACGGTCAACTCACTGTTGCTGGCCAGATTACCCAAACCGATCAGACAGCCAATCAAGGCGGCCATCGGCAGCATTTCATAGATGCGCCGTGGCACCGTCAGCAGCACCCAAATGGCGGCTTCGAGCAAACCATAGGACTCGCCCACATCGCCCAACTCGTCGATATAGGCAAACAGCAGGGCCAGGCCGACGATGATGCCGAGCACCGCCAGAATGGCGAAAAACACACTGGTGCCAATGTAGCGATCCAGCTTAACCATGGATCACCCCCGACACAGCGCGACGTGCCGACCACTTGAGCCGCAGCGGCTCCCAGTAGAGCAAGCTCAGCGCCAACAACAGGAATATCCCATGCACCCACCACAAGCCCAATTGCACAGGTATTTTGCCTTTATCCAGCGCGCCGCGTGCGGCCACCAGCAAGGCCAGATAGGTCATATACAAGAGCACCGCCGGTAACAATTTAAGAAAACGGCCCTGACGCGGATTGACCCGCGACAGCGGCACCGCCATCAGCGCCACCACAAACACCAGCAAGGGAATCGACAAGCGCCATTGCAGCTCGGCGCGGTCCACCAGGTTGTCACTGCCAAACAAATCACCGGTCGGCACCGCTTCACGCTCACCGATTTCCTCGCTCACTTCAGGCTTGGGCAGCAGCACGCCGTAGGTTTCGTACTGAATTTTGCGATAGTCGGCCTGCCCTGGGTTGCCGTCATAGCGATAGCCGTTTTGCAGCACCAGATAACGGCTGCCATCGGCCTGAATCTCTTGATGGCCCGTCTCAGCCACCAGCACGGTGATCCCGCGCTGCTTGTCGCCGGCCTTGGACAGACGTTTGTCAGAGATAAACACCCCCGACAACTGGCTGCGATCGGCAGTCAACTGCTCGGTGTAGGTGACCCGCGAGCCTCTACGAACCGACTGAAAACGCCCGGCTTCGAGGGTGTCGAACTCGGTCATGGCCGCTTGTTTATTGAGAATCCGCGCCACCTCGGTCGAGCCTTGCGGCGCCAGGCCCATGCTCAACCACGCCACCAGGCAGGCCACGCCAGTGGCCGACACCAGGGTATAACCGGCCAAGCGCTGCTGGCTCATGCCGGCGGACGACAGCACGGTCATTTCACTGTCCAGGTACAGCCGGCCATAGGCCAGCAGCACCCCGAGAAACAGCCCCAGGGGCAAAATCAGCTGCAAGAAACTCGGCAGCTTGTAGGCCATGATCAAAAACAGCACCGTATGGTCCAGCCGCCCTTCAGCCGCTTGCGCCAGGTACTTGATAAAACGCCCGCTCATAATAATGACCAGCAGCACCGCGCTTACGGCGCCAGATGTCATTAACAGTTCACGGGATAAATAACGGAAGACGATCAAACCGGACACTCCAGGGTTGTCAGGCTCAGGTGGCTACGCTCAAACTAGCCACATTGTTGCCGGCCCGCCATATAGGCGCAGCACCAAAAATCAGCCGGCATTATCCTGCAATCACGACTCTTTGTCTTGGGGACACCTCGCTATGCAATTTCTGGTTAAAAGCAGCCCGGCCGCAACCCTGAAAACCGCCACCCTGGTCGTCGCGATTGGCGAAGGCGGCAAACTCGGCATAGCCGCCAGCGCCCTTGATGCGGCCGCAGGTGGTGCCATCAGCAGCCTGCTCAAGCGTGGCGACCTGACCGGCAAGCTCGGGCAAACCCTACTGCTGCATAGCCTGCCAAACCTTAAAGCCGAGCGCGTGCTGTTGGTCGGCAGCGGCAAAGAAGCCGAATTAACTGATCGTCAATTGCGCAAATTAGTCAGCGCCACCCTCAGCGTACTTAAAGGCTTGGGCGGCAGCGATGCGACCCTGGCCTTGGGCGAACTGGCGGTAAAAGGTCGCGACAGTTACGGAAAAACTCGACTATTAGTCGAAACTCTGGCCGATGGCGGCTACCTGTTTGAGCAATTCAAGAGCAACAAGGCCGAGCCACTGGCCTTGAAAAAGATCACCCTGCTGGCCGATAAAACCGAGCTGGCCGAGGTTGAGCGCGCCAGCCTGCACGCCCAAGCCATCGCCCAGGGCATGGCCTTCACCCGCGACCTGGGCAATTTGCCGCCCAACCTCTGCCACCCGAGCTACCTGGCCGAACAAGCCAAGGCCCTGGGCAAGGCGCACAAACAGCTAAAAGTCGAAATCCTCGACGAAAAACAACTGAAAGAGCTGGGCATGGGCGCCTTTCTAGCCGTGGCCCAGGGCAGCGACCAGCCGCCCAAGCTGATAGTGCTCAACTATCAAGGCGGCAAAAAGGCCGACAAACCCTTCGCCCTGGTCGGCAAAGGCATCACCTTCGACACCGGCGGCATCAGCCTCAAGCCTGGCTTGGGCATGGATGAGATGAAGTACGACATGTGCGGCGCCGCCAGCGTGCTCGGCACCTTGCACGCGGTACTCGAACTGCAACTGCCGCTCAATCTGGTCTGCATCCTGGCCTGCGCCGAGAACATGCCCAGCGGCGGCGCCACCCGTCCCGGCGATATTGTCAGCACCATGAGCGGGCAAACCGTGGAAATCCTCAACACCGACGCCGAAGGCCGTCTGGTGCTGTGCGACGCCTTGACCTATGCCGAGCGCTTCAAGCCCCAGGCGGTGATCGACATCGCCACCCTCACCGGCGCCTGCATTGTTGCCCTGGGCAGCAACACCTCGGCGGTGATGGGCAATAACGACGCGCTGATCGAACAATTGCTCAGCGCCGGCCGTGCCGCCGACGACCGCGCCTGGCAGCTGCCGCTGTTCGACGAATACCAAGAGCAGCTCGACAGCCCGTTCGCCGACATCGCCAACATCGGCGGGCCAAAAGCCGGCTCGATCACCGCCGGCTGCTTCCTATCGCGCTTCGCCAAAAAATACCACTGGGCGCACCTGGACATCGCCGGCACCGCCTGGATCAGCGGCGGTAAAGACAAAGGCGCCACCGGTCGTCCCGTGCCGTTGCTGACCCAATACCTACTGGATCGGGTGTAGGGTGGGTTAGCCGCTTGGCGGCGTAACCCGCCAGGCCATTACATCGTTTCAGGAGCTGCACATCGATCATGGCTCGCATAGAGTTTTACGTACTGCAAGGCAGTCAACCGGCGGGTCGTCTGAAGATGGCCTGTCAGCTGGCTGCCAAAGCCTGGCGCGCCGGTCTGCCGGTGTTTTTGCGCGGCGCCGATGCCGCGCAATGCGCTGAATTAGATGAGCTGCTGTGGCGATTTAAAGGTGAAACCTTTATCCCGCATAATCTCTACGTTGATGAGCCAAACGCCCCGGTGGTGATCGGCCTGGATCAGCCGCCGGTCACCCCGCAAGGCCTGCTGATTAACCTGCACCCCAGCATTTCTGACGGCTGCGAGCACTTCAGCCGGATTATCGAGATAGTCAACCAGCAGCCCGAACAGCTGGAGCTTGCCCGCGACAATTTCCGCCTTTACCGGCAACGGGGTTACGCCCCGCAACGAGTCGAGTTGTAGCCCCACGTTATGGACAGTCAAAAACCAAGCAATCCGGGCAACCTGCTGCACGACCTCGAATCGATCCGTCAGCTGCTCGAGCAAAATCCGCTGGAGCCGCCGCTGCTGACCGAATCGATCGACCCCAACTCGATCCCTCTGCTGTCGGAAATTGTCAATCCCGCCGACCTCCCTGCCCCCCTGTTTAACCTGTCAGCACCCGCCAGCCAGCCGCCAGTGGCCGCCAGCGCAGCAACCCCAGTTCCAGTCGCCAAGCCAATGGCACCGTTACCTCCCCCGCCACCCACCACCCCAGCTCCGACCGCCAGCCCGGCGCCCAGCGCAACGATCAGCGAGCAGTTGCAGCAACGCCTGCATCCCGCCGCCCTGGAACTCAATCGCCTCGACCGCGAACTACGCACCGCTGCCCATTTGATGCTGCAAGACATCATTGACGACTTCGTGCCACTGATCGAAGCCGAGCTGAAAACCCGCCTCGACGCCCACCTCAACCAATTATTAAGCCAACGCAAACGCTAACGCCGCCACTCCCCACTCCCCACTCCCTACTTCAGCGCCCGCCGCTGCAGCTTCTGCCGTGGCGTCGCGCTCAAGGCGCTGCTTTGCCGTTATACTGGTCGGCTTTCCCGAATAGCTGCCAACAGGGGCCCAGCGCATGGACAAAACCTACCAGCCGCACGCCATTGAAACTTCCTGGTACCAAACTTGGGAGGCGAACAACTACTTCGCCCCACAAGGCGCAGGCGACTCCTACACCATCATGATCCCGCCGCCGAACGTCACCGGCAGCCTGCACATGGGCCACGGTTTCAATAACGCGATCATGGATGCGCTGATCCGTTTTCGCCGCATGCAGGGCCGCAACACCCTCTGGCAGCCGGGCACCGACCACGCCGGCATCGCCACCCAGATGGTGGTTGAACGGCAACTGGCTGCCTCCGGCATCAGCCGCCACGACCTGGGCCGCGAGAAGTTCCTGGAGAAAGTCTGGGAATGGAAGGAAGAATCCGGCGGCACCATCACCCGGCAGATCCGCCGCCTGGGCAGCTCGGTGGACTGGTCCCGCGAGCGCTTCACCATGGACGACGGCCTGTCCGAATCGGTCAAAGAAGCCTTCGTACGCCTGCATGAAGATGGCCTGATCTACCGTGGCAAGCGCCTGGTGAACTGGGACACCAAGCTGCACACCGCGATTTCTGACCTGGAAGTGGAAAACCACGACGAGAAAGGCAGCCTGTGGAACCTGCGCTACCCACTGGCCGACGGCGCCAAGACCGCCGATGGCCTGGATTACCTGGTGGTGGCCACCACCCGCCCGGAAACCATGCTGGGCGACTCGGCCGTCGCGGTAAACCCAAATGACGAACGCTACCAAGCACTGATCGGCAAGTTTATCGAGTTGCCGCTGGTGGGCCGGCGCATCCCGATTATTGCCGACGATTACTGCGACCCGGAGTTCGGCACCGGCTGCGTGAAAATCACCCCAGCCCACGACTTCAACGACTACGAAGTCGGCAAGCGCCACAACCTGCCGCTGTTCAACATCTTCGACAAAAACGCTGCGGTACTGGCCAGTGCGCAGATTTTCAACTTCAACGGCAGCGTCAACAGTGAGCTCGACGGCAGCTTGCCGGCGCAATACGCAGGGCTGGATCGCTTCGAGGCACGCAAGCAAATAGTCGCCGCCTTCGACGCCGCCGGCCTGCTGGTCAGCGTTGACGATCACGCCCTGAAAGTGCCGAAAGGCGACCGCTCCGGCACCACCATCGAGCCGTGGCTGACCGATCAGTGGTACGTCTCCACCAAGCCGCTGGCCGAAAAAGCCATCGCCGTGGTCGAGAATGGCGACATTCAGTTCGTGCCCAAGCAATACGAGAATATGTATTTCAGCTGGATGCGCGACATCCAAGACTGGTGCATCAGCCGTCAACTCTGGTGGGGCCACCGGATTCCGGCTTGGTACGACGAAGCTGGGCAAGTCTATGTCGGCCGCGACGAGGCCGAGGTACGCGCCAAGCACAACCTGGGCGACCAGCCGCTGCGCCAGGACGATGACGTGCTGGACACCTGGTTCAGCGCCGGACTGTGGACCTTCTCAACCCTCGGCTGGCCCGAGCAGACCGAAGCCTTGAAAACCTTTCACCCGACCGACGTGCTGGTCACCGGTTTTGACATCATCTTCTTCTGGGTTGCACGGATGATCATGCTGTCGACCCACCTGACCGGCCAAGTGCCGTTCAAGACCGTTTATGTGCACGGTTTGGTGCGCGATGGCCAGGGGCAGAAGATGTCCAAGTCCAAGGGCAACGTGCTCGATCCACTGGATTTGATCGACGGCATCGAGCTGGACGCGCTGATGGCAAAACGCACCGGCGGCCTGATGCAGCCGAAAATGGCCGAGAAAATCGCCAAGCAGACCAAGGCTGAGTTCCCGGAAGGCATCGCCAGCTACGGCACCGACGCCCTGCGCTTCACCTTCTGCTCGCTGGCCTCCACCGGGCGCGACATCAAGTTCGACATGGGCCGGGTCGAGGGTTATCGCAACTTCTGCAACAAGCTGTGGAACGCAGCCAACTTCGTTATCGAAAACACCGACGGCCAAGACTGCGGCATCAATGGCGAGCCGGTAGAACTGTCCTCGGTGGACCGCTGGATCATCTCGGCGCTGCAACGCACCGAGCAGGAAGTCACCCGCCAGCTGGACAACTTCCGCTTCGATTTGGCCGCGCAAGCGCTGTACGAATTTATCTGGGACGAGTACTGCGCCTGGTACCTGGAGCTGGTTAAGCCGGTGCTGTGGGACGCTGAAGCATCAAGCGAGCGCCAGCGCGGCACCCGCCGCACGCTGATTCGCGTGCTGGAAGCGACCCTGCGTCTGGCCCATCCGTTTATGCCGTTTATCACCGAAGAAATCTGGCAACGGATCAAGGCTCAGGCCGGCGTTGCCGGTGAAACCATCATGCTGCAGCCGTGGCCAGTGGCCAATGAGTCGCGTATCGATGCGGCCGCCGAGGCCGATATCGAGTGGGTCAAAGCCTTGATGCTCGGTCTGCGGCAGATCCGTGGCGAGATGAAAATCTCCATGGCCAAGCGCATCGACATCATCGTGCAGAACGCCAACAGCGAAGACCTGCGCCGCCTGGCCGACAACGAGCCGCTGCTAAATAAGCTGGCCAAGCTGGAATCGGTTCGTGTGCTGGCAGCCGGTGAAGAAGCACCGATGTCGGCCACCGCCCTGGTCGGCGACATGCAGGTGCTGGTGCCGATGGCCGGGCTGATCGACAAGGACGCCGAACTGGCGCGTTTGGACAAGGAAATCCAGCGCCTGAGCGGTGAAGTGCAACGGGTCGGCGGCAAGCTGAGCAATGAAGGCTTCGTCGCCAAGGCGCCAGCCGAGGTGCTCGATAAAGAGCGCGCCAAACTGGCCGAGGCCGAACAGGCCCTGGGCAAGTTGGTTGAGCAACGCGAGAAGATCGCTAACCTCTAAACCAGCGGTCCAAGCGCGTAGCTCGTAGGTTGGGTTAGGCGCGTACACGTAAGGCTGGCTATGTCGCAGCTTTGCGCGCGCCGTAACCCAACACTGTCGCTACTTTACCGGCGCAGCGTTGGGTTACGCGGCGCTCAGGTGATGGGTTGATTTCAAGTTACCTGCATCCGCCGCTAACCCAACCTACGATCTGGCTTTCGCAAAGGATGGGCCTATGACCGTCAGTAAAACCAAAACCAGCTTCTACCGTCGCCTCTATGTAGCCTGGCTAATCGACAGCGGCCAAGCGCGCACAGTACCCGAGTTAGAAGCCGCCACCGGCATGCCGCGGCGCACCGCCCAAGACACCTTGGCGGCGCTGGTCGAGCTGGATATCGACTGCGTGTTCGCGCAACAACAGGGCGAGCGCAATAACGCTGGACATTACCTGATCCGCGACTGGGGCCCGATTAACCCGCAGTGGATCGCCGCCCATCTTGAGCCAATCAAGGCACTGCTCGGCTACCCCTAATCTTGGTATGCCGTGCTTTGTAGTTTTGTAGGGGTGGGCTTTAGCCCGCCACGAGTCGAACTCGGTCGCACACGCCGAACAACGCTGGGCTTAAGCCCACCCGCCTGAGCACGCTCAGCGCGATTTCACCACGGAGGCCCACCCATGTACGCACTGATGGCGCTGATTTTTGTGCTTGGCTACCTGTGCATTGCCCTTGAGCACCCGCTAAAAATCGACAAGGCCGCTTCGGCCCTGCTCACCGCCGTGCTGTGCTGGACGGCGCTGGCATTCGGTGCCGAGCAGATCGCGCCACAGCTGCTGGCGTCCAGCCACGGCATCAACGGCGAACTGCGCGAACACTTGGGTGAAATCGCCGAAATCCTGTTCTTTCTGATCGGCGCCATGACCGTGGTTGAACTGGTCGACGCCCATGACGGTTTCAAGGTCATCACCGACCGCATCAGCACCAACAAACGGGTGCCCTTGCTGTGGCTGATCGGCTTTATCACCTTCTTCCTCTCGGCGGTGCTGGACAACCTGACCACCACCATCGTGATGGTGTCCTTGCTGCGCAAACTGATCGACGATAAACAGGAACGCTGGTTCTTCGCCGGCATCGTGGTAATCGCCGCCAACGCCGGCGGCGCCTGGTCGCCGATCGGTGACGTGACCACCACCATGCTGTGGATAGGTAGCCAGATCAGCAGCAGCGGCATCATCACCAGCCTGTTCCTGCCCAGCTTGGTGTGCCTGCTGGTGCCACTGCTGGTGCTCAGCTGCTACTTCAAAGGTGAAGTGCGGCGCCCGGCAAGCGTGCCCCAGGAACACAGCCAGGGCGAGCCGACCACGCCCTTCGAGCGACAACTGGTGTTCACCCTCGGCCTTGGCTCGCTGCTGTTCGTCCCGGTATTTAAAGGCGTCACCCAGCTGCCGCCCTATATGGGCATCCTGTTTGGCCTCGGCGTGCTGTGGGTCACCACCGAATGGCTGCACCGCGGCAAGAAGGATGAAGACAAACACCCGCTGTCGGTGGCCGGCGTGCTGCGCAAGATCGACACCACCAGCGTGCTGTTCTTCCTCGGCATTCTGCTGGCCGTGTCCAGCCTGGCCACAGCCGGTCATCTGACCCAGGTCGCCAGCGCCCTGAAAGACAGCCTGGGCAACGTCTACACCATCAATATCGCCATCGGCCTGCTGTCCTCGGTGGTCGATAACGTGCCGCTGGTGGCTGGTGCGATCAAGATGTACCCGTTGATTAGCCCCGAGGCACTGGCCGCCGCCGGCAGTGAATCTGCTTGGCTGAGCCACTTTGTCGCCGACGGCACCTTCTGGGAGCTGCTGGCTTACTGCGCCGGCACCGGTGGCAGCTGCCTGATTATCGGCTCGGCCGCTGGCGTAGCCGCCATGGGCATGGAGAAGATCGACTTTATCTGGTACCTGAAAAAAATCAGCCTGCTGGCACTGCTCGGCTACCTGGCCGGTGCCGCCACCTATATAGGTTTGCACAGTTTTTAGTGGAAAGTGGGAAGTTGGGGAGTAGGCGCGTAGGCCTGATAAGCCGCAGGCGTAATCAGGGATTTTAGGGAAAGCGCTGCTACGCTGCGGCGGCTGTTGCAGGCGTTAAGGATACGGCGAACCCCACTCCCAACTTCCCACTCCCCACTCACTACTTCCCACTCCCCACTATCAGGCACTTATGACCCACACTCCGGGAACCCCCGCCACGCCAGCCGCAGACGCACCAGCCAAGCTCGAAGCAGCGCCGTTTCACCCACGCAACCGCCACCAAGGCCGTTACGACTTCCCGGCGCTGATCAACAGCTGCCCTGAATTGGCCGCCTTTGTGATTAGCAATCCCCATGGCAAACAAAGCATCGACTTTGCCAACCCTGCCGCCGTGCGGGTGTTCAACCGCGCGCTGCTGCAAGGCCTGTATGGCATCGCCCATTGGGATATTCCAGAAGGTTACCTGTGCCCGCCGATTCCGGGCCGGGCCGACTACCTGCATGGTTTGGCCGACTTGTTAGCCAGCGATAACGGCGAATCTATCCCCCGCGGGCCGGCGATCCGGCTGCTGGACATTGGCGTTGGCGCCAACTGCATCTACCCGTTGCTGGGCCACAGCGACTATGGCTGGCGCTTTGTCGGCAGCGACATCGACGCCGCGGCCCTGGCCGCCGCCAATGCCACCGTGCAGGCCAACCACTTGGCGGCAGCCATCGAACTGCGCCAGCAACACAACCGTGGGCAGATCTTTGCCGACCTGCTGGCGGATGGCGAGCACTTCGAGCTGACCCTGTGCAATCCGCCGTTCCACGCCAGCGCAGAAGAAGCCGCCAGCGGCAGCCGGCGCAAATGGAAGAATCTGGGCAAACTCGACCCCAAACGCGCACTGCCCGAACTGAACTTTGGCGGCCAGAGCAGCGAGCTGTGGTGCACCGGCGGCGAAGCCTCGTTCGTGAAACGGATGATCAAGGAAAGTGCCGGAATCGGCGGCCAGGCGCTGTGGTTTAGCAGCCTGATTTCCAAGGTCGGCAACCTGCCCGACATCTACAAACAGCTCAACAAGCTCGGCGCCAAGCAAGTGCGCACCATCGAGATGGCCCAAGGCAATAAGCAAAGCCGCTTCGTCGCCTGGAGCTTTCTCGACGCCGCCGAACATGAACTTTGGCGACAAACCCACTGGGCCAATTTGCCCAAGAGCTAGCAGCCAACTCGCGGAGCGAGCAAGCGCTTAACAGGCCGTTGAAAAATGTAGCGAGCGACGGCTAGGCAAGGCGGAATCAGTCGAAAAAGCGCAGTTTACTGGTCGTAAATGAGCATTTTGAGGCTGATTTCAACGCGGCATAGCCTAGCGCAGTAGTTTTTCAACGGCCTGTTAGGCAATTAGCCCTTGCTCGGCAACCGCCTTGCTGCTTAAATAAAACCACAAGGTCAATCAGTGACCAATAAGTCTAATTGTTCATCCAAGCGCTTCACCCGACACCTGCAAGCCGTGCACCTTGTGCATCCTGCCCGCAACAACGCCTAGTCTCGACGCTTAAAAAGCGTCGGGAGCGGCTCCGTGCTTTACATATAACTCATTGATAATAAAGAATTTATTTAATTCTTATAAGTGCCATTCGCCTGTCATCTCCAGGCGCTTTCCTAGCTGCCATACATTGCCCGGCAAACGGCTCAGTCGTTTGCCTTGCCACACTTGCGCAGGGGAACAGCCGCATGAAACCAGCCACAGCAGTAGTAACGGCGCACCACCACTATCAGGTTTACACCGAGTTTTACGCCTGCCCGACAGCGCGCAAAACCATCCTCTTGGTCAATGGCTCGCTGGCGACCACCGCCGCCTTCGCCCAGACCATCAAATACCTGCAACCGCAATTCAATGTGGTGCTCTACGACCAGCCCTATGCCGGCCAATCCAAGCCGCACAACAGCCACCAGCAACCGCTCAGCAAGGAAGACGAAGCCGAGATTCTGCTCGATCTGATTGAGCTGTTCGGTGCCGATTACCTGTTGTCGTTTTCCTGGGGCGGCGCTTGCGCCCTGCTCGCCCTGGCGCAAGCGCCGGCACGGATCGAGAAGGCGATTATCAGCTCCTTCACCCCGCGCCTGAATGCGCCAATGCTCGACTACCTGGAGCAAGGCCGGCGCTACCTGCATAACGTCGAGCGCGAGAACATCGCACAGTTGGTCAACAACACCCTGGGCAAATACCTGCCGTCGCTGTTCAAGCGCCACAACCAGCGCCATATCAGCAACCTCGCGGTGCACGAATACCGGCAGATGCATGCCCATATCGACCGTTTGCTGAGCCACACCGACCACTGCGACACACGTTATCTGAGCCGCATCAAGATCCCCATGCTGTTCGTCAACGGCGAGCATGACGAGTACACCAGCCCGGCCGATGCGCGGCTGTTTGTCGAGCATGTGCCGGACTGCCAGTTCAGCACCCTGCGCAACACCGGGCACTTTCTCGACATGGAGCACAAAGGCGCCTGGCTGCAGGCCCAGCAAGCCTTGCTCGGCTTCCTGCAGAGCGCGCCTAGCGTTCAGCAACTGCAGCGCAGACCGCAGGCAATCCACTCGATGGCGGTTTAATCCCGTTCAACCGCAGCCTATTGCAAGGCTGCGGTTGACACGCTTGAGGGCAATCCCCCGGCGACGACCACGGCGTAGCTTTCAGCGTAATCACGGCGACAGGTCACAGTGCGTACAGCGACTATAGTTCCCCTAGGCAGCCGAACAAAATCGGCCGTCAGAGCCACACACAGGGACTTTATGGGCGCCTGCACGAAGACCAAACGTCATGCCAAAATCAACGCCAGACACCCAACTACTACGACTTAAAGTCGATGCTCTGCACGCCGTGCTGGACGAAATGGGCGCCTATATTTTCACCAAGGATATTCACGGCTGTTACACCTTCGCCAACCGCAAAGTGCTGGAGTTATTCGGCTTCCCCCTGGATCAGGTACTGGGCAAAGACGACAGCCACTTCTTCAACCTGAGCATTTCCAACGAGCTGCGCGTCAATGATCTGCGCGTCATGCAGCACGGCGAAGTGATCGAACAAGAAGAAACCAACGTCATCCGCGAAACCGGCGAAACCCGCACCTACTGGAGCATCAAAAAACCACTGCGTGATGCCAATGGCCTGATCATCGGCATGTGTGGAATCTCTTCCGACATTACCGAACGCAAACGCCTGGAAGTACAGATTCACGAACAAAAACACTTGCTCGACACCGTGATGAATAACGTCGAGGCGCACATTTACATGAAGGACAGCAGCTGCGCCTACGTGTATGCCAACCGTAAAACCGCCGAAATATTTTCCTTGTCGCCAGAGCAGATCGTCGGCAAGCGTGACATCGACCTAATGCCCAAGGAAGACGCCGACCATCTCTGGCAACTCGACTCGCAAGTGTTCGAAACACAGACCAAACAGCAAGGTGAAGAGTCATTCAAGGATGCCAATGGCCGCATGCGTCACTACTGGACGGTAAAGATTCCGCTGCAGTCCGCAGCGCACGGCAACAGCCTGATCGGTCTCTCGACGGACATCACCGAGCTGCATTTGCTCAAGGAAGAACTGCAGCGTCAAGCCAGCACCGACGCCCTGACCGGGCTGTATAACCGCCGCTACTTCTACGATTTTGCCCGCCGCGAGTTCAGCCGCAGTAAACGCTCAAAACTGCCACTGTCGGTAATTGCCATCGACATTGATCATTTCAAAATAATCAACGACCAACACGGCCACCCCATGGGTGATGCCGTACTCTGCGCCATGGCCAAGCGCTGCCTGGAGGTGATCCGCGAGGCTGACGTACTGGCCCGTACCGGCGGTGAAGAGTTTTCACTGCTGCTGCCGGAAACTTCACTGAATACCGCCATGGAGATCGCCGAGCGTCTGCGTTGCCTGCTGCAAGGATACGACCTGCAAGTTGGCGCAGTAGCCATCGACATCACCATCAGCCTCGGGGTTGCCAGCTACAAAAAAGCCGAAACGTCATTCGATACGCTCTTCTCACGGGCCGACCATGCCCTGCTGCAAGCCAAGCAACTGGGCCGCAACCGCGTCTGCAGCACGCCTTAGCCTTCTGTCCAGCTTAGCGAGGCGCGCCAAGGGTGGCCGCCGGCGGACCAAACAGCAGGTCAAAGCCCCACTGGAAGAACAACGCATACACCAGAAAGAACAGCAGCAAAGCAACATCGCTGAGTAATGCCTGCCACCAGCTGATGCCCAGACCAAAGGCCAGCACCGGCACGGTAAACAGCAACAAGCCCAGTTCAAAGCTCAACGCATGCAGCAGTCGGCGCTTAAAGGTCCGCTGCGGTCGCCGCTGACGCGCTTCCCAAGCCTCAAACAGGCTGTTGAACAGCATGCTCCAACTCATCGCCAGCAAAGACACCACCAGGGCCACCAGCCCCGACAGCGCCAAACTGCTGTCGAACACCCAGGCTGCCAGCGGCACGATAAACAGCAAGGCCAGCAACTCGTAACTGAGCGCCTGAACTACTTTGCGTTGTTTGCCTTGCATCTTATAACCCTCAGAATTTGCCAATCTGCGAGCACTTTATGTCTAATAAGCTGAAACTATTAGTTAGCTTATTTCAGGAATATTGATAGATGAGCTTAACCAAGGACGCCATTCAGGTCTTTCTCGCCGTACTCGACAAAGGCTCGTTCTCTGCCGCCGCCCGCAGCATCGGCCGCGTGCCGTCGGCGGTGAGCATGTGCATCGCCAATTTGGAGGCCGACCTTAACCTTGAGTTGTTTGATCGGCGTGGCCGTGAGCCGCTGCCGAC
The DNA here is from genome assembly GCF_030698175.1 of Pseudomonas sp. Lineage (GTDB taxonomy): Bacteria > Pseudomonadota > Gammaproteobacteria > Pseudomonadales > Pseudomonadaceae > Aquipseudomonas. The sequence continues at coordinate 189,304 of NZ_JAUYNT010000020.1, read as the reverse complement.
CCCGGCCGCCTCGGCGCTGGAGGCTAAGGCGCGCTTTATGCTGCAGCAGTTCGAACTCTGGGAGGCGCAAGCCCTGGCCTTGTCCAAGGGCCTGGAAAGTCGCCTGAGCCTGGCCATTGCCCCAGAACTTTTGGCCTCGGACTGGGCCGGGCCACTCGGGCAATTGGCGCTGCGCTATCCGTCGCTGGAAGTGGAGGTGCTTGCCGCCCCGGAAACCGACGCCATTCGCCTGCTGCACGACGGTCGGGTGCAACTGGCGGTGGTGTTTGAAAGCCAGCAGTTTGACAGCCGCGAATGCTGCCAAGAGATGAGCAAGGAGAACATGCTGGCGGTCATCGCCCCCGACCATCCGGCGATTACCTGCGGCCGTATCTTGCGCACCGAAGAGTTGGCCGAGCACCGGCAAATCGTAGTCGCCAGCCGCGAGCCGAACGCCGCGCCGCCGCGTTTTCTGCAAGCCCATCACCACTGGCGCAGCGACAACCACACCGCTGCCTTAAGCATGCTGCAAGCCGGTCTGGGCTGGGGCTTCTTGCCGGAATCACTGGTCAAACCGCAACTCAACGCCGGCACCCTGGTGGAAATCACCCTGGACAATATCTCCAGCTTCTCGGCCCTGTGGGTGGACCTGATCTGGTCCAACAGCCAGCCGCTGGGTTTGGGCGCGCAGTACTTTATTGCCTTGATCCGGGAGAAACAGCAGCGCGAAACTGCAGCGGTGCGGTCTGCACGCTGACCTTCTCAACAGCCAGCGGCTAAGGTGTTGCGCTCGCAACCGCTTCGCTAAAGTGCAAGGCCAACCAGAGGGCGTCCTCGGAGCAGCACTCGACCCGGTGCTTCACATGGGCGGGAAGCAGCAAGCAATCACCAGCCTTGAGCGCAAGGCTCGCGCCCGCCTCGAATTGCAGGGTCGCAGTCCCACGCACCAACAACACCCATTCGGCAGCCGCTTGGTCATACCAGCAGCCCGCCGCTGTTGGTTGCCCGTGGGAGACGATCTGCTCCAGCCGCAAGTGCGGCGTTTGCAATAAGCTGATCAACTGCTCAGCGGGCGCGACGGCCGTAGGAGCCTGAAATAGATTGGTAACCACTGGCAACATGGACGCCTCGCTTAACTGGAGTGGGCTGTAGGATGCTCCGCTTTACTGCATGATAATGGCCGCCACCGCGCCAGGCGAATCATCCGCCCCCGCCCCATTCAGTTGAGTCGCCCAGCATGCACAGCCTCAATTATTTTATCGGCATGACCGCCATCACCGCCTTCGCCATGGCCGGTGTTCTCGCCGCCGCCCGCAAAGACATGGACATCGTCAGCCTGACCTTCCTCGGCGTGATTACCGCCGTCGGCGGCGGCACCCTGCGCGACTTGCTAATGAGCACCGAGGTGTTCTGGGTGATCGACTTCAACTACGTGTGGATCGCCATTGCCGCATCCATCCTGGCGTTTTACCTCGAGCGGCATTTACGCGACGAAAGCGTCTGGGCGCTGATTCTCTACCTCGACGCCTTCGGCATTGCCCTGTTTGGCGTGCAATCGATCGACAAGGCCCTGGCGCTGAATTTCTCCGCGCCGGTGGCGGTGGTCATGGCCACCATCACCGGGATCGGCGGCGGGCTGATCCGCGACGTCTTGGCGCAACGGCCGAATCTGCTGCTGAGCCGCGACATCTACGCCACCACCATCATCACCGGCAGCATCTTTTATATCGCCCTGCTCACTCTCAGCGGCAAAACCGCACTGGCGACCCTCGGTGGTGTGGCCTTTACCTTTGTATTCAGGTCACTGGCGATCTACTGGCACTGGAGCATGCCGAAATGGATGATCTTGCGCAGTAATTTGAACGGCTAAGGCATCCAGGTTTACTGAACAACAACCGCCATCCCCCTGAAAACCCTACACAAAGTAACGGACGTAGAACAGCTAGCAGCCAACCAGCAAAGTGTTACCCGGTAACAAAGTCAGATTAAAATCGCACTAACCAAGAGCAAAAACTCAAATAGAAACATTTCAAAGCTGAAAATCGCCTCAAAATGTAGCAAATATTTAACAGGCGGCGCATTTTATTGCCTGACAAGCTGGTACCATAGGTAACACAGCAGCAATTCACCGCTGCTGATCTGTTACATCCCGGTCGCCGGAATCATCCAGTGACCACCAGCCAACCAATGGACTAAAAATGAAACTCTTCGGCTTCTTCGCCCTTCTCGGTCTCTCTTTTACCGCACCAGTGTCTGAAAATGACCGCAAGCGACGTGACTGACCTTGCAGTGCAAGAACGAAAAAACCGGCATTGCCGGTTTTTTTTTGCTCTGCGTAAAAGGTCAAACCCGCCCCACCATTGTGTGCCCAGACTAGCTTACTACCCGAGCAGCGGTGGCCGGCGATAACCACCGAGCAATTGCTCGATCCGCTCGCAGCATGCCAGCAAGGCCTCATCGCACCAACGCTTACCGATCAGCTGCAAGCCAACTGGCAGCCCCTCAACCACGGCCACAGGTAGAGACACCACCGGACTCCCCGTCAGGGAAAATGGGCTAGTCAGGCTGATCGTGCCATCGAAATAGGCCAGCGGCTGCTCATCAACCAGAATCGTTGGCGGTTTGCCGTATTTACTTAGGGGGCGGTGTGGATAAGCCGTGGTCGGCGCCACCGGGCACAACCAGACATCCCAAGAATCGAGAAACTGCTCCAACTGAGTGATCAGCCCCTCGCGCATATTCAACGCCTCGTTGTAGCGCGGCCAGTTGCACACCAAGCCTTTGCTCATGTGCCGTGCCAACACCTGAGAGCGCGGCAACAGCTTGCCAGCCCCATGCAATAAATAGCGTTCCAGCGCCGGCATGCCCAAGCCGATTTCGGCACCAGCGATGATGCCGTAGGCATACCAGGCTTGCTCGATATCGAACCCCGGCGGACAGCAACGTTGCACCTCGACTCCTTGCTCCTGGAGGCGCGCGACCGTCTGCGCCAGCGCCGTACGCGTGCGCGAGCACAGCGGTAAGCCGGCGAAATCATCCCAATAGGCCACCCGTAGCGGGCGTTCCAGCGCCTTAACCGACGCTGGCACTATTAACGGCACCTCAATATCAAGACCGTCTGGGCCGGCAACTGTATCCAGCCCCAGGCGCAAATCACCGACGTTGCGGCCCAGCAGGCCGAATGACAACAGATGCCTAACGCTACGCGGCGCGCCAGGCAGATGGGGAATGTGCCCAGTACGCGGGATGCGGTTTTCTGTGGCCTTAAAACCGACTACCCCACAGTAGGCGGCAGGGATGCGAATCGAGCCGCCGATATCGCTGCCCAGATCCAGCCAAGAAAAGCCCATGGCCACCGCCGCCGCACTGCCGCCCGAGCTGCCGCCGCTAGTGCGGGTTAAATCCCACGGATTATTGGTCACCCCGAACAAGGGGCTGCGGCACTGCGGATCACCGGCCAGCTCGGGCAGGTTGGTTTTGCCGACTATGATGGCCCCGGCCGCCCGCAGCCTGGCCACCGCCGTGGCATCGGCACTGGGCACATAGTGGCGCAAGGGTGGATGACTGCTGGTGGTAAGCAGGCCTGCCGTTTCGAACGAGTCTTTGATGGTGATAGGTACGGCGTGTAGCGGGCGCGATGCATCACCGTTGCCAACCAATGCATCGGCTTGTTGTGCGGCTCGTAAAGCTCCAGCTTGGTCGAGGGTGACCAGCGCATTGATGCCGGGATTGTGCTGGTCGATACGCCGCAGGCAGCTGTGCAAAACCTCAGTAGCGCTAAGTTCGCCACGCACCATTCTCGCCGCCAGGGTTTTCGCAGAGTCATCCATAAACATGGCAACTGTCCTCTATCAGGGGGGGGTACAGGGGGCGATTGTTTAGCCGATGGGCCTATTGCTCTAGCGTGCTCAGTACCCGAGCCATATCGGCAAACACAAGCTTGGAGTTCATGATTAACGTGTGCACCGAGGGGACTTCAAGCACCTCTACCGTAGCACTGCCAGTCGCTTCGGCAACGCTAAGAATACCGTCATTTAACCCGTGGCCGAACGGTAACCAAGCCGCGCGAGGGCCGCCCGTGCCGGCGTAGATTTTGGTGTTTTGCAGTAACGGCAACTGCTGCATAAACCCATCATCGGCCAGCAACTGGCCCATCTCGCCAGTGAGCAGGCGATACAGGTAAAACCGGGAGAAGAATTTAGCGGCCTTGCAGGCCAGCATCGGCGGCGCTAGCAAGAAACACGCAACTGGCGGCTGACTCAGCCGTGGTAACGCATGGCGAATAATCACTGAACCCAGTGAATGGCCGACCAGCGCAAAGGTATTGCCGCCGCCCTTACGCTCAACCAAGCCCAACAACCGCTCAGTCGCACTTTCTAGCCGCTGAAACGCTGGCAGATAACCAAACAGGTGGACCTTGTGGCCCGCTTTGCGCAGGCGATAACGCAGCAACAACATCGAAAGCGGGGTTCGGCCCATGCCATGAACCAATACTATCTGCACTTAAAACCCAGCCGCCAATTCCCGCGTCAACTGCGCCGCTCCAATTACCTTGCAACCACTGGCATTCTGCCCGCACCAGAGCGGGGAGAAGTCGCCGCTGCCTTGGCTTTCGGCCTTGGCCCGTAGCGGCGCGATGGCACTGGTGGCCAGGGGGAATTCAGGGGACATGGCGCTAAGCGGGCCGAGTTCACGCATCACCCGGTTGACGATGCCGCGGGCCGGGCGACCACTAAATAAGGTGGTCAAGGCTGTGTGACTGGCATCTGGGCTTTGCAGCGCGGCGCGGTGTACGGCGCTGGTGGTGGCCTCCGGGCAAAGCAGATAAGCCGTGCCGACTTGCACCCCCACCGCGCCCAAGGCCATGGCGGCCGCGACCCCTTGCGCATCGACAATCCCGCCGGCGGCAATTACCGGCACCCGTACCGTATGCACAATGCGCGGCAACAGGGCGAAGGTGCCGGCTTGCTCGGTTAAGTCCATGGACAGGAAATGCCCACGATGGCCGCCGGCTTCCAAACCCTGGGCGATGATCGCATCCACCCCCTGGGTCTCCAGCCACAAGGCTTCGGCAACCGTGGTGGCCGAGGCGATCACCTTGCTGCCCCAACTGCGCACCTGGGCCAGCAACTCAGAGGACGGTAAGCCAAAGTGAAAGCTCAGCACTGCCGGACGAAACTCGGCCAACAGCTCGGCGGCCGCGGCGCTAAAGGGCGCACGGCCGGGGCCGTTGGGAATCTGCGCGGCGTCCAGCCCCAGCTCTGCATAATAAGGCGCCAAGGCGGCGCGCCAGCCAGCCTCGCGCGCGGCATCAGGCACGGGCGGGCTATGGCAGAAGAAGTTGACGTTAAACGGCTTGTCGGTCTGCGCCTGGAGGGCGATGAGTTCACTGCGCAGCGCCTCCAGGCTGAGCATGGCCGCCGGCAGCGAACCCAGCCCACCGGCATTGCTGACCGCTACGGCCAGACGATGGTCCTGCACGCCAGCCATCGGCGCCTGGATGATAGGCAACTCGATGCCCAATAACTGCTGCAGTGTCATGACCTGAACTCCCTTCAAGATGATCCTGGCGGGCGGCCCTGGCCACCCGTAAAAGCATCGCGGCCAAGGCCACGCCTGGAGTGATTACGCTGCCAGGAACGGACTTGGCCGCGCGTGTTGCCGCTGAGTCTGCAACGGTTTTAGTCCGCCAAACCGACGTACATATTTTGCACATCGTCATGGGCGTCGAGAGCGGCGAGAAAAGCTTCGACTTCTTCCAGCTCGGAATCGTTCAATGTCACGGTGTTTTTAGGCCGGTAGCCGAGCTTGGCCGAGACCACGTTAAAGCCATAAGTCGGCAAGGCGCGGCAGACCAGGTCCATATCGGTAGGCTCGCTGAGAAACAGCGTACTGCCCTCTTCGTCGCCCGGCTCAAAGTCTTGGGCGCCGGCTTCGATGGCGGCCAGTTCAGGGTCGGCGTCACCGCTGGCAGGCGTGGCCTCGATCATGCCCAGATAGTCGAAATCCCAGGCCACCGAACCGGAAGCGCCGAGCTGGCCCTTGCGAAACAGCACGCGGATTTCCGCCACGGTACGGTTGGTGTTGTCGGTCAGGCACTCAATGATCACCGGCACCCGGTGCGGGGCAAAACCTTCGTAGGTCAGGTGCTCGTAATGCACGGTGTCGCCGAGCAGACCGGCGCCTTTTTTGATCGCGCGCTCCAGGGTTTCCTTGGGCATCGAGGCTTTTTTGGCTTGCTCGACCACCAAACGCAGACGCGGATTCATGTCGATATCGGCGCCGGCGCGGGCGGCGATGGCGATTTCTTTGGCCAGTTTGCCGAACACTTTGCCGCGGGTATTGGCGGCGGCTTCTCTACCCTTAACTTTCCACTGTGCGCCCATGATCACTCCTCGAGACTGGGAACCTGCTGTATGGACTGAAGCAGATTCAAATAAAATCCGGGGGAATACCCCTTAAGCAACGGCGGGATTTATACACCCAAAGGCGCAGAAAATCCCGACTTGAACGACCAGACGGCAGTGCCGCAAGCTCATTCCACCGCTCGCACCTAACTCGGCACGGCATAACGCTTATCCAGCGCGCTGTAACCCAGGCCGACACTCTTGTGTACTTTCAGCTGCACCGGGATGCGCTCCTTCAGGGCCTCAACGTGGCTGATGACGCCGATCATCTTGCCGCTGGCGTTCAAGGCATCCAGGGCATCCAGCGCCACTTCCAGGGTTTCGCCATCCAGGGTGCCAAAGCCTTCGTCGAGAAACAGTGAGTCGATGCTGGTCTTGTGGCTGACCAGATCGGACAGCGCCAAGGCCAGGGCCAAGCTAACCAAAAAGCTCTCGCCACCGGACAGGGTTTTGCAATCGCGGGCCACGTCGCCCTGCCAGGTATCGAGCACTTCCAGCTCCAACTCGCCACTGCTGCGCCGCGCCAACTGATAGCGGCCGTGCAGGCGTTGCAGCTGTTGATTGGCCAGATAGACCAGATGATCGAGGGTCAGGCCCTGGGCAAACTTGCGGTACTTGGCGCCATCGGCCGAGCCGATCAGGCTGTTGAGTTGCTGCCAGAGGTCGTACTCGGCTTGCTTGGTAGTGATTTCGGCAAACAACAGCTGCAAACCCTGCCGGCGCAGCTCATCGCCCTGTAGCTGGGCGCGCAGTTCGCCTTGGCGCTCGCTGAGGGTTTTACTCAGGCTTTGTAGGCGCTGCAATTGCTCATCCAACTGGCCGCGACTGAGCTGGGTTTGCGGCGCGGCCAGCAGCTGGGCCACGGTCTGCTCGCTGGCGGCTTTAAGGGCGCGGGCTTCGGTCAGCAGTTTGTCCAGCCGAGCCTTGAGGCTCTGCAGACTGCTCTGTTGCTCGTCACTTAACAGCGCGGAGGCAAAGGCCGCCTCAGAGGCAAACGGGCTTTGCGCCAAGGCGGCGAGCCAATCGTGCTGGCGACTGTCGAGGGTCTGTTGCTCCTGCGCCAGTTGCTCGCTGAGGCTTTGCTGTTTACCCAGCAGTTCGCTGGCCAACTGCTGCACTGCCTGGTACTGGGCCTCGACTTGCGCCAGCGACAGTTGCGCCAAAACGTCCGCCGCCAAATCAGCCAAGTCAGCCAGATCGGCCTGACTCAGGGCCGTCCAACGCTGCTGCCAGAGTGCGTGCAGCTGACTGGCGGCCTGCAGGCCATGCTCAAAATCACGCTGGCGAGCATCGAGATCACGCAGTTGCTGCTGCTGTTGCTGCCAGAGCTGCCACTCCTGCTCGCGCTCACGCAACCAGCTGGCGCCGTCGCTCGGCAGGCTGTAACCCAGGGCGGCCAGCGCCTGACTGAGGACGGCAGACTGCTGGCTGTGTTGTTGTTGCAGTTGCGCCAGGCGCTCGGCCAGCTCGCTCAGTTGCTGCTGCTGATTGAGCCAGTCTTTATCCAGCAACGCCTGTTGTTGCTCGGCCGTGCTGCAGTCTTTTTCAGACTGCTGACAAAGGCTGCGGGCGCTTTCCAGCGCGACCTTGCGGCTGTCGAGCTGCGCCAGCCGTTGCTGCAAATCGGCCTGCTCGCGGCCCTGCTGTTGTTTGGCGGCGCTCAAGGCGGCGGCATCGGCCAGTTGCAGCCCCAGCGTTTGACACTGCTGCTGCCAGTGTTCGGCCTGCTGCTGACGCTCATCCCCACAGCGCTGCAGCTGCAGGCTTTGCTGCTGCAGCCGTTCGGTGAGGGTGGCCAGCTCGGCCTTGAGGGTTTCGCCCTGCTCCTTGAGCGCCTCCAGCGCGGCACTCTTGGCTTGCAGCGTCTGCTCGGTGGCCGACACATCCAGCACCTGATAGTCGGCAATCGCCGGATGCTCATGGGAGCCGCACAGCGGGCAGGCAGCGCCCGCCTGCAACTGCGCTCGGTAGACCTCCAGGGCCTGAATGCGCTGCTCCTGCTTGAGCAGTTGCTCCTGGTCGCGCACCTGCTGGGCCAAGTCTTTGTACTGGCTGCGCAAGGCCGTCAGGGCCTGTTCTTTGTCGCTTAACTGGCTGAGCTGGGTGTTTAAACCGTCCTGCAACTGCGCGGCCTGTTGGGCCAGTTGCTGACGCAGCAGCGCCAGTTCGCCGAGCCGTTCCAGGCCGTGGCCTTGATTGAGCAGGCGCTGCCATTGTTCGCGCAGGGCCGCCTCATTGCCGCCCTGGGTCTCACTCAGCAGCTGATCGAGCTGCGCCTGTTCGAGCGCTTGCTGCTGTTGCGCCTGCTGCCACTGAGTGCGCGCCGCCACGAGCTGTATTTTTTGCTCTGCAAGCTGCCGGGCCTGGGATTCGAGCTGCTGGCGACCCTGCTGTTGCTTGGCGGTGTGACTGCTGCTGTCTGCGGCCAGTTGCTGCAACTGCTCGAACTGCCCAGCCCAGGCGCGCAACTGTTCGCCCAGCTGACTGCGCTGCGGCTGCTCAGCCAGCTCGGCGTCGAGCTGCATGCGCTGGCGCTGTAAGTCGACCAACTCGGCCTGCCGCGCCTGGGCCAAGGCCTGGCTCAACTGACAGGCTTGCCAGAGGCGCTGACTGACTTGCCCGCCGGCCTGCAGCTGGGCGCTCGCGGTGTGCGTCAGCGTCTGCTGCAACTGCTGCACGGCCTGTTGCGTCTGTTGCTTGGCGGCATACACCGGCTGCAATTTGCTGGCCGGTTCGCTGGCGGCCAACTGCTCAAGCTGTGGCTGCGCGTCGGCCAACTCCAGCAGCGCTTGCTGCTCGTGGTGCTGGGCTATTTGTTGCTGGTTTTGCGCCTTGGCCAGGTCCTCGCACCACTGGCGTTGCAGCTGCAGTTGCTGTTGCTGACGGAGCAACTCGGCCTCATCGGCCAGCAGGCTTTGCGCCTCGGCCTGCAACTCGCTGCGCTGCTCATCGCTAAGCAGCTCAACGCCATCGGCGCGGGCACGCAGCTGGTCCAATGCGGCTTTGACCTCACGGGTCTGCTCGAACACCCGCTGGGAAATCTGCCCGTAGATATCGGTGCCGGTCAGCTCCTCCAGCAGCTCGGCGCGCTGATTGGCGTTGGCCTCCAGAAACGCGGCGAAACCGCCCTGGGCCAGCAGCATGGATTTGGTGAAGCGCTCAAAATCCAGCCCGGTGAGGCTCTCGGTCAGCTTGAGCTTTTCATTCAGTTTGTCGGTAAGGATATGGCCAAGCCCAGTTGCTGGGTCGATTTGCACCAGCTCGACCTTGGGTGCCTGCAGCGCGCCGTCGCTTTTGTCGCGGGCCCGGCGCTGGCTCCAGAAGGCGCGGTAATGCTGATCCTTGACCGCAAACTCGACCTCGGCCAGGCAATCACTGGTATGCCGGGTCAGCAGCTCGTTGCTGCTGGCCGACAGCGTGCTCATGCGCGGTGTGCGGTGATAGAGGGCCAGACAAATGGCATCCAGCAAGGTGGTTTTACCGGCGCCGGTGGGGCCGGTGATGGCGAACAAGCCGTTGTCTTTGAACGGCTCGGCGGCAAAGTCGATCTTCCATTCGCCTTTCAGCGAATTAAGGTTTCTCAGGCGCAGGCTGAGGATCTTCATGTTTGTGGCTCCGTCAACTCGGCCACCACTTGCTGGTACAGGCCCGCCAAGCGCGCCTGCACCTCAGGCTCCAGGGTTTCACTGCTCAGACGCTGGGCGAACACATCGGCCACGCTCAGTTCATCCAGGGTTTCCCGGCTGGCGCTGGTCAAACCGGCCACCGCCGTGCCGCGCTCGCGGCGGATGCGCAGCACTTCCACCGGCAAGCCTTCGGTAAAGGCCTGAATCCGTGGCTGCAAATCGCTCAAATAATCATCGGCAGTCACCAGCACTTCCAGCCATACCGGCGTCTCAGCCGTGCCTTGTTCGGCAGCCTCGGCGATGGCGCTGTGCAGCTCCGTCAAGTTGCCACGCAACGACACAAGTGGCTGAAAACGTGGCACCGGCAAGGCCGTCACCTGCTGCAAACCCTCGCCATTCAAGTCCACCAACAGCACTTCCTTCTGCTGCTTGGCCTCATCGAAACTCAGCGGGATGGGCGAGCCGCAGTAGCGGATATGCTCCAGACCACCGACCTTCTGCGGCCGGTGAATATGCCCCAATGCGATATAGGCCGCCGGCGGAAAAGCGCTGGTGGGGAAGGCTTCCAGGCTGCCGACGTAGATCTCCCGCACCGACTCGCTGGCACTGGCCCCGACCGTAGTCAAATGGCCGGTGGCGATAATCGGCAAATGCCCGCCCAGCGCATCGCGCTGGCTTTCGGCCAAGGCATACAGCTGCTGATAGTGCTGCTGGATCGCCGTCTGCAGCCCCAGCTGTTTGTCTTGCGCGCTCTCCCCGGCCTGGCTGTGCAGCACATCGCGGGGGCGGATAAAGGGGATGGCGCAGAGGATCGCGCCAGGCTGGCCATCGCGCGTATGCAGCACCAGCACTTGCTCACTCAGCTGCGCGCAGACGCCGGGGATCACCCGGGTATTCAGCTGCGCCAGCAGGGTCTTGCTCTCACCGAGCATGGCCACTGAGTCATGGTTACCGCCGAGCACCAGCAGCTCGGCTCCCGTTTTACGCATTTCAACAATAAGCTGGTTGTACAGCTCACGGGCATAACTGGGCGGCGCGCCGGTGTCGAAAATATCCCCGGCCACCAGCACCGCGTCCACCTGTTGCGCCTGCACCTGCTCGATCAGCCAGGCGAGAAAGGCCTGATGCTCAAGTAGGCGGGTCTTGCCCATAAAGTGCTGGCCCAGGTGCCAGTCGGAGCTGTGCAGAATGCGCATGGGCAATCCCTTGAAGAAACAATCGCGCATATTACTGCTTGCGGCCGGCCTTGGCCTGCTGGCCACGGTAACAAACACGCGCAACAGATTTTTTAGTCAACAAGAGCCTGATAGCTACTGCAGGTATGCGCAGCCCTATTACTTGCGTGGACTCAGTAATGATTGGCGCGTTGTAGCCTTTAGATTTATGCATATTTTGCATATGCACGTAGAGCATTCAGCCTGCCAGGACTCTAGCCTGAGCAAGTCAACATGAAAATCACATATACCGAAAAATACAACCGCCTTTTAGATCTGCTAGTCAAACAGCGCAAAAACGCCAATATAAACCAGCAATTTCTCGCAAATTTGTTTGACGTAAACCAGTCCATCATCTCCCGATATGAAAGCTGTGAACTGAGGCTAGACATCGAATTACTGGCCCGCTGGTGTGAGGCAATAGATATCACACTTGAAAGTGCATTATTACTCTCAGGATATATTCAGCAAGAAACCTCTAATTTCGAAGAATCAAAGCAGAACGTATCAACTAATAGCGATGTTGCTTATCCAATCGGGGCAAATAAAACTGAAAGTGGATTCAACTTAATTCTTCAGTGGCAAGAAAAAAACTTTGAAATCAAATTTCCTGGTAGCGAAATAAAAAAATACAAAGAAATTGAAAAAACCATAACAAATCTTTTTTCCGAACTAAACCTCACGGGTCAAAAAAAGAAAAATCGCGATGCCATTGCAGAAGCGCTACACCTGGCGATATCGCTAATGCCCGAAGCCAACCCCTCTGACATTTACCACCATATTGTATACCGGCTCTACCTAAGGGAATACAAACGCTCCAACTCAAGTCAAAGTTGGGCAAGGGCTGGCGGCGAAGCCCTAGAGTTATTTTTCAAATGGCATTACGCTCCACTTCTTGCCCCACATGGTATTTCAATTCAACTTGGCTTTGAATCAGGGAAAAAAAATAAATTTATGACCGAAATGGGGCTAGCCGATGAGGTTGCAGGCAGCAGCAAACTAGATATCTGCTTATACGGAATGGGTAAAAACGGCCTAATTCCTTTTGGCGGAGTACATGCAAAAGCATCACTAGCTGAGCGGGTTTCAGATGACAAGCCGTGCAGCGAGAGAATGATGATGGCCGGATATAAAAGCTATCTTTTTACACTGGATGCAAAATCCTTTCCTCCACCAACCGGCAATCTGATTAATCTAGGTGAACTTGGAACAATTCAGCAGCCATCCGACAAGCGAGATTATATTGAAAAGCACGGCAGCTTCGACGCATGTTTCTCCTACAATACTCGAACGATCCCATCAGACAAAAAAACCGCCAGCGGAAAACACATCTATGTATCTTATTTTGATAATAACGATACTCTAATAACACTAATCACTGACGACTGGAAAAAGTGGAAGGCTAAAAACAAGCAATAATAGCTCAAACTAAAACCATGCTTTCAAATGCTCCACTATAGAAAAACCCACAGCCCTTGCTAGCAAAGGAGGGACCGCATTCCCTAACTGTTTAAATTGCTGAAACTGTGATCCTGGCAGTTTAAAATCATCCGGGAAAGATTGTAGACGTGCTGCTTCTCTGACAGAAATAAATCGATCAAGTTCTGGGTGTACAAAATCGGAGCAATCTCTAGCCATATGCGCCACCAACGTATGGCTTGGTTCGTCCCATGACAATTTTCTATATTTATTTTTGAATCCACCATGATCAATAAACAACATCACTTCATCTACTGAATGCCGCCCCTCATGAAGCATTTCTCTTAATTTAATTTCCTTTTCAACATCCTGCCTTCTACATCCTTTTAAATCACGAGCACCAGCATGCCCCATAAGAATTTCATCAATAGCACCATAAGGTAGGCCGTCACCCTGAATGCGATTACGTAATTGCTCCCCATAATCTCCTGGCCTGAGCAAAGCCAACCTTAATCGACGAACTCCAAGCATCCGCTTTGCAGAATGGTGAGTTATCTCCGCCATATCACCGCGCATAAGCACCTGGTACTCAGACTCAGCAGACCCACGATAAGCCATAGATTGAGAAGTGCTTGCAGGAGGTAGCGTCTCACATAATAAAAGATCAGAAATAGCGTCTTTTACCGTTCTTACTTTGCTCATCCGCAGCCCAGAAAACAGATCTGCAACCTCACCTGAAGCCCCTCCCGCATCTACAAATTCTGCAGGTACAAAAAGAGGGGGAGGACCAAGAGTCGAGCCGATAATAAAAACTCGACGCCTACGCTGAGGAACACCGAATTGTTCTGCACGGACACTATGAACATGGGTGTTATAACCAAGCCCCCGGGCCACACTGAGAACATCCTCAATAACAGCACCACCACTCATCGACAGTAAACCTGCAACATTTTCCATAACAAAACACTTCGGCCGAAACTCTTTTACAAAATCAAAAAAGTTTCGATACAACTGATTTCGCGGATCAAATGAGTCGCGCTGCCCATAGGTTGAGAAACCTTGACAGGGCGGGCCACCGACAACGAGATCAATCTCGCCGACAGCCAAATCCAACTGATTACGGATATCAGCGGCGCACAACGTTTTAATGTCATCTGTATTAATGACAGCAGCTGGGAAATTCTGCGAAAAAGTAACTGAAGCAAATTTGTCAATTTCATTTGCCCACAAACAGTCAAATCCAGCCATACGCAGGCCTTCAGACATTCCACCAGCACCGGCAAATAGATCAATCGAGCGCAACTTCATATACAACCCATGCTAAAACACCGCATAAAATGGACGGAGAGTATCCAAACCTAGCCAACCAGGGTCAATAGCCCATTTTGCTAAGAAAACGGATAGGGGCCTCCTCAAGCAAAAAACAATCTTCGCACCTTGAATTTTGCGCCACCTCCGAGGTGGGAGGCCGGCTAGATGATTCTCAGGGCATGGCTTTCAGCGCGACCAGCAAACGGCTTCTAACCCGAGCGCCAATCCGAACAGGACTACCAACGCACAAGGCAATCCCTTGAAGAAACAATCGCGCATATTACTGTCTAGAGCGCTGCATCGCCCAACTGACTAAGCTTAACGATCAGGCTGAACCATCTGGCTTAACCACCACACCCAACCACGGACCCGCCTATGCGCCGCATCTTGCTTGACCTGAAAATCATCTTGCAGGCCAATCTCTGGCTGCTGCCGGTGTTGGCCGGGCTGCTGGGGGCGGTGTTTTATCTGGTGGCGCCGCCGCCGTCGATGTCGGCGGTGATGGCCACCGGCAGCGCTGGCGGCGGTTATGCGGCGTTTGCCGAGAAGCTGAAAACCGAGCTGGCCAAGCAGGATTTTGAGCTAATTTTAGTGCCCAGCGCCGGTTCCCAAGACAACCTGCAACGGCTGCTAGACGACCAGGGCGCGGTGCAACTGGCGCTGGTGCAAAGCGGCCTGGAGCGCCAGCTGCCGGCCAAGGATTTTGCCCGCTTGCAGAGCCTGGGCGGCATGTACCAGGAGCCGCTGTGGTTGTTTTTCAGAAGTGACTTAAAGCTCGACCGGATTGCCGACTTATTGCCATTGCGCCTGGCCTTGGGCGCCCCCAACAGCGGCACCCTGGCGGCCAGCGCGGCGATTCTTGAGGTGAACGAAATCCTCCCGGCGCAGTACCCGGCCAACTGGCAAAGCAGCGGCGGGACTGATGCGGCTCAAGCGCTCATGAATGGTCAGCTGGATGCCAGCTTCTTCGTCGCGCCGGCGGAAAACCCACTGATCCAACAACTGGCGGCGCACCCGCAATTAAAACTGGCCAGCTTTCACCGCGCCGCCGCCTACCAAGCGCGGCTGCGTTACTTGCGCAAAGTGACCATCGGTGAAGGCCTGCTGAACCTGGCGCAGAACCGTCCCGACCATGAGCTGGTGATACTCGCGCCGGTCGCCACCCTGGTGGTCAACTCACGCTTTAACCCGGCGCTGACCCCGCTGATTTTGCAGGCCGCTCGCGATGTGATGCAGGCCGGCACCCTGCTCGACCCGCCCGGTGCGTTCCCTAGCGCCAACCCGCCAACCTTCGAACTGGCCCGTGACGCCGAACACTACTACAGCAGCGGCCTGCCCTTGCTGCAGCGGCATGTACCCTTTCGCATCGCCTCCCTGGCCGACCGCTACATCATCTTGCTAATCCCGCTGCTGGTGATCCTCTTCCCGCTGATCAAAGTGATTGGCCCGTTGTACCGCTGGCGGATTCGTACCCGCATCTACCGCTGGTACAAGTACCTGCGTGAGATCGACCGGCAGCTGGACGCCGGTACCTTGCCGGCCGTGCTCGACACCGAAATCGCCCGCCTGGAGAAACTGCAGGAGCAACTGGCCAAGGTCGAGGTGCCGCTGTCCTACTCCAACGAGCTGTACGAACTGCATGTGCACCTGCGCTATGTGATCGAACGGCTGCAGGCTTTGCAGCAGCGGCGCAGTCAGCTCGGGTAAACTGCGCAAATTAGAATCCCGCCAGAGTAAGCCCCATGCCGATTCGCCATTGCATCGTCCACCTGATCGAGAAAAAACCCGATGGCACCCCGGCGGTGCTGCATGCGCGCAGCACCGAGCTGGCCGAATCGCAGTCCATCGAGAATATGCTGGCCGACCTCAACGACAACTACAACGCCAAGCAGGGCAAGGCCTGGGGGCTGTTTCACCCAGAGTCCAGCGTCTACCCATTCAGCGGCTGGCTGAAGACTTATCTAGAGGGCGGCCAGGACTTCACCCAGTTCAGCCGCCAGGCGGTTGAGCAGCTGCAAAAGCTGATGGAAGAATCCAACCTGTCCACCGGCGGCCATGTGCTGTTCGCCCACTATCAACAAGGCATGACCGACTACCTGTCGATCGCCCTGCTGCACCACAGCGAAGGCGTGGTGGTGACCGACGCCCTGGACGTGACGGCGGCCAAGCACCTGGACCTGAGCCAGCTGCACCTGGCGGCGCGGATCAACATCTCCGAGTGGCAGAACAACGCCAATTCCAAGCAATACATCTCCTTTATCAAGGGCAAAAATGGCAAGAAGGTCTCGGAATACTTCCGCGATTTTATCGGCTGCCAGGAAGGCGTCGACGGTCCCGGCGAAACCCGCACTCTGCTCAAAGCCTTTAGCGACTTCGTCGAGAGCGAAGACCTGCCGGAAGAAGCCGCCCGCGAGAAAACCCAGACGCTGGTCAGCTATGCCAGCAGCCAGAGCAAAATCGGTCAGCCGGTGGGCTTGCAGGAATTGTCTGGGTTAATCGACGAGCAACGCCCGCAGGCCTTCTACGACCATATCCGCAACAAGGACTACGGCCTGTCGCCGGAAATCCCGGCGGACAAACGCACCCTGCAGCAGTTCCAGCGTTTCACCGGACGCGGCGAGGGCCTGTCGATCAGCTTCGAGTCGCATCTGCTGGGCTCGAAAATCGAATTCGACGAGGCCCGCGACATGCTGATCATCCGCCAACTGCCGACCCAGCTGCGCGACCAACTCAAGCGCCGTAAAGATTAACTCGCCGGTTTTTATTCCCTCGACAACCGGCTACCTTAAGGCTCCGTGCCAGTTACGTGTTGCACGCCGCTTTTGTAGGGTGGGTTAGTGGCGCAGAACGGGACAGAGCATCGACTGCGCAATGTGTGCGCCACGTAACCCACCAAGCGGTGATCGCCGATCCCATCTGGTGGGTTACGGCGCAACTGAATAAGCATCGGCAGATAGCCCGTGCTCATGCGCCTAACCCACCCTACTAGCCGGCCCATTACTTCAGATAAGGAAGTCCCGATGTCCATCTCCAGCATTGTCACCCTCGCGCTTATCGCCGCCCTGGTGTTCTACATCATCAGCATTTACAACCAGCTGGTGACCCTGCGTAATCGCTTTCAAAATGCCTTCGCGCAGATCGAGGTGCAGCTCAAGCGCCGTTATGACCTGATCCCCAATCTGGTCGAAACCGCCAAGGCCTATCTGGCCCATGAGCGCGACACCCTGGAGGCGGTGATTGCCGCCCGCAATGGCGCGGTCAGCGGCCTGCAAGCGGCCGCCGCGCAGCCGGGCGATGCCCAGAGCATGGCAAAACTGGCCGGCGCCGAGGGGCTGCTGAACAACGCCATGGGCCGCTTGAATGTGACCATGGAAGCCTACCCCGACCTCAAAGCCTCGGCCAATATGCAGCAACTCACCGAAGAGCTGAGCAGCACCGAGAACAAGGTGGCGTTTGCCCGCCAGGCCTTCAATGACGCTGTGATGGAATACAACACCAGCAAGCAAAGCTTCCCGGCGGTGCTGTTCGCCGCCAGCTTCGGTCACAGCAAGGATGCTAGCCCACTGGAATTTGCCGACAGTGCCGCGATTCAAGCCGCGCCGAAAGTGTCCTTCTAAGGCTAGTCAGTGCGGGTTTAGCGATGAACTTCTTCGAGCATCAGGCCCGCGCCAAGCGCAACAGCGGCCGTTTAGTTTTACTGCTGGGATTGGCGGTAATCTGCCTGGTCACACTCACCAGCCTGACCCTGATGCTGCTGTTGCAACTGTTTGGCGAGGTGCCGGCGCATTCGGCCGAGTCGCGCATCGGCCTCGATTGGTCGCTGATCGGCCTCATCGCCGCGACGGTCATTGCCGTGGTGTTGCTGGGTAGCCTGTACAAGAGTGCCCAGTTGAGCAAAGGCGGCAAGGCTGTGGCCGAGCGTTTGGGCGGCCGGCTGATCAACCTCGCACCGCAAAGCCCAGAGGAGCGCCGGGTACTGAATGTGGTGGAAGAAATGGCGATTGCCTCCGGCACCCCGGTGCCGCCGGTGTACCTGCTCGACGATCCGGGCATCAACGCCTTCGCCGCCGGCCTGACACCCCAAGACGCGGTGATCGGCATCACCCGCGGGGCGATTTTCTTGCTCTCGCGCGACGAGTTACAGGGGGTGATCGCTCACGAGTTCAGTCATATCTTCCACGGTGACATGCGCCTGAACACCCGCTTGGTGGCGGTGCTGCATGGCATCTTGCTGCTGGGTCTGATTGGTGGGCAGTTGCTCGACAGCGACAGCAATCGCCACACTCGCGTAAGCATTAGCTCAAGTGTTAAGAACAATTCCGGGGTGGCACTTTCAGCCATCGGCTGCGCACTCTGGGTGCTCGGATATGCCGGGACTTTTTTTGGCAATTTGATCAAAGCAGCGGTCAGTCGCCAGCGCGAATTTCTTGCCGATGCCGCCGCCGTGCAGTTCACCCGCAACGATCAAAGTATTGCCGGCGCGCTGAAGAAAATCGGCGGCTATGCTTGCGGCTCGCAGCTGCGAGCCAGCCACGCCGCCGAATTTAGCCATATGTATTTCGGCCCCGGCATCAGCCTGGCGTTTGGCAGCCTAATGGCCACCCATCCACCACTGGAGGAGCGCATCCGCCGCGTCGAGCCGCGCTGGGACGGCAGTTTTCCGCAAGTCGTGCTGCCGGCCGAAGCCTACGGCAACAACGCCGACGCCGCGGCACCGGTGAGCGCCGATTGGGACGCTGCAATAAGCGGACTCAGCGCCGCGCCGAACTACTCGCCACAAGCCGCCGAGCACGCCATCGAACACATTGGCGAGCCGCAAGCGGCGCACCTAAACGCCGCCCGCAACAGCTTGCAGCGCTTGGCCGAGCCGCTAAAAGCCGCCGCTCACCACAGCCTCGATGCCCAAGCGCTGGTGTATGGCTTGCTGCTCAGTCGCGAAGAACCGCACCTGAGCAAGCAGCTGGACCTCTTGCGGCCACGACTAAACCCGGACATCGCCCAGGTGTTGCAACAGCTGCAGGGCGAGCTCAGCAGGCTGGATGCTGACCTGCGCCTGCCCTTGCTTGAGCTGGCGATACCGGCGCTTAAACAGCTCGACCGGCAACAATTCACTGAACTGAAAAAGAACTTGGTGCTGCTGGCCCAGGCCGATCAGGTGGTGAACCTGATGGAGTGGTCGCTGTTTCGCATCCTCGAACGCAGTGTGCAAGGCCCGCGTCCCATCGATGGCCAGTATCGGTTAAGCGAGATGGCCGCAGAATCCGCCGTGTTGCTCTCGGCCCTGGCTCACGCCGGCCATGACGACCCCAAGTTTGCCGCCCAAGCCTTGGCCAAAGCCTGTGCAGCCCTGCCCTTCGAACCGCTGACCTTGGCGGCCCGCAGCCCCGCGCTAAAAAGCCTGGACGCCGCACTCAAACGCCTCAGCCAACTGCTGCCATTGCAAAAACCACGCTTACTCAAAGCCATGGCCATTTGCATCGCCCACGACGGCCGCATCAACGCCGCCGAGGCCGAGCTGATGCGCGCCGTCGCCGACACCCTCGACTGCCCGATGCCGCCACTGCTGAGCGACTAAGCCTGGCGGCAACTTAAAGCGGATCTCTTGGTTAGCTATTGCACTGAACGGCGCCAAGTTGGCTACATATGTTTTTTCGAAATATTTAACACAACCAACAATCGTCAACTTTAATTAGCAAAAAACAGCCACACAAATATTGACCCCGATCATATAATCAACCACTAGCAAGCTCAGCAACCTTGACAAATACAAAGCAAATGCTAGCTTTTATGAAAGCAACAGCGTCGCATCAGACCGTCGAGGCCAGTTACTTTAATGAATACAGAGTATTTGATCGCTCTAATTGGCAAAATCAAGATTGGCATCGACTGCCACGACATACTTAATGTCTATCGGCAAAAATTAAAAATAATTCAAGTTTCAAATCAAGACGATATTTACGCCGGTATCACCTCACTGGCCAATCAGACCTTGCCGGTGATTGACCTGCGCAAGCGCGCCCAGATGCAGCCCGCCACTGAAACTGGTGTGCACAATATAATAACCTTCCAAACTGGAACGACCCGTCAGCTGGCAATTCTGGTTGACGACATTATCGGCATGGAAGGACTCAACTTAAGTTCAATGCAAAAAGCCAACAGCAACTTACACAACCAACAAAGCAATTTAAATTTATTGTTTCCAATGATCGCCATCCTCAAAGATAAAAGCTTATTACACATTATGGACTCAACTTATCTAGACAACTTAAAACCGATTAACGAGGACAGTGGCGAACTGGAAATGTTTTAAACCTGCACTTATCAAACACATGATCTCACCAACACCCGCACAGCCCCACTAGTTTAATCACCCACCTATATTAAATTCAAAAATCAGCGAGTTCAGCGTATATACCAGCGCTATCGCCCCGCACTGACAGCCAAGCAGCGACTAACTTTGATAAGGCAAGCGACTCCAGTCGAGCTGCAAGGGAAAACCCCCGGCCTGCTGTAATGGCAAGCCAGGTGCCACCAGAAAACCCTGCATCAAGGCACAACCGTGAGCCCGCAGCCAGTCGCACTGCTCGACGGTTTCCACCCCTTCGGCAATCACCTCCAGACCGAGGTTGCGGCCCAGTTCGATGATGCTGCTGACGATGGCCGCATCGCGACTGGAGTCGAGCATGTTGCTAATAAACAGGCGATCAATCTTCAGGGTATCCAGCTCAAAATGGCGCAAATAAGCCAACGAGGAATAACCGGTGCCGAAGTCATCAATCGCCACCCGCACGCCCAACTGACGTAACTGGCGCAACTGCTCACGGGTGGTATCGAGGTTTTGCATCAGTGCACTTTCGGTCACCTCGACTTCCAACTGAGCCGGAGCCATTTGCCGTTGTTCGAGCATCCGCCGTAAGTCGTCGACCAGATTGGGCATGCTGAACTGCACCGGGCTGACATTTAAACTAAGCACCAACTGCTGACGATAATTCAGCGGCCAGGCCAGGAAATGGCTGATGCCGGTTTCAAACACCCAGTTGCCAACCCGATTGATCAGCCGGGTTTCTTCCAGCAAGGGAATAAACACCGCCGGCGACACGGTGCCACTAGTCGGATGCTGCCAGCGCAGCAGCGCTTCAAACCCCCGCAGTCGGCCCGTTTCCAAATAGATTTGCGGTTGATAGACCAACTCAAAGTTGTTCCGTTCGATGGCCTGCCGCAGGCTTTCTTCAAGCATCAACCGGGAGCGGGCGCGACCATTCATTTCCGGCGAAAAGAACCGGTATTGCTGGCGCCCGGCGCGCTTGGCTTCATACATCGCCATGTCGGCGGCGCGCAGCAAGCCCTCAATATCTTGGCCACACTCGGGAAAACTGGCAATCCCAATGCTGACCCCCAGCGTGACCTCAACGCCATCAATGCTGTGACGTACCGAGATCATCTCGATCAGCTTTTCGGCCACCTTGGCGGCATATTCTGGTTGATCCAGCGAGTCAAGTAGCACGGTAAATTCGTCGCCGCCCACCCGCGCCAAGATGTCGTAGGGACGCAACCCAGTGCGTAACTGCTCGGCCACATGCTGCAGCACATGATCACCAGCCACATGCCCGAGGGAGTCGTTAATTCGTTTGAAACCGTCCAGATCCAGGTACAGCACGGCGATGCGCTTGCCGCTGCGCACCACCCGCGCCAACAACGACTCCAGCGCCTGGTGAAAGCCGCGGCGATTAAGTAGCCCGGTGAGCGGATCGGTGATCGCCTGGGACTCCAGCTGCGCATGCAGGGCGCGCTCCACCGACATATCCAGCACCATCACCACCATCGAACGCGGCAGGTTCGACAAGGGCGAAAAAGACAAGGCCACTGGCAGCAACTCACCGGTAAAGGTGCGCAGGCTAATATCGTGAACCCGGCGGGTTTCGCCACGCTGCCAATAACGATAGAACTCGCTGCCATGCCACTGTTGCGGCAAGTCCTTGCGCTGCAAGTACGGCAGCAATGCCGTGCCCTCCAGATCCGCTACCTCGCCTCGCAGCATCTGCGCCACCGCCGGATTGGCAAATTGGATGCAGCCTTCCTCGCCCACCACCAGGATGCCTTCGGCGGCATTGGCCAATACCGAGGCGTTGAAGGCCTTGGCCCGCTCTAGTTCGAGACTCAGCTTCTGCAGCTCACGACGGCTCTGTTCGTATACCAACAAGGAGCGAATTTTGTGCCGCAACACCTGCGGATCAAAGGGTTTAAGGATGAAGTCCACCGCCCCGCTGGCGTAGCCCTTGAGCAACGCATGCTGGGTTTGCGCGATGGCCGAGAGAAAGATGATCGGTGTATACCGGGTGCGCGGACTGCCGCGCATCAAACGCGCGACTTCGAAGCCGTCCATCTCTGGCATCTGCACATCCAGCAGCACTAACTCGACGTCATTCTCCAACAGGCAACGCAGCGCCGCCTCACCGGAGCCCGCGCTGCGCACCTGCCAGGCACCGTTTTCCAGTAATGCCTGCATGGCAATCAGGTTTTCCTCGCGGTCATCCACCACCAGCAAGGTTGGGGCATTCTGTACGGCTTCATTCTGCAGGGGCATGACTGCCACCTCCCGGACTGTTCAGCCAGCGATAGAGTAGATTAAGCAGCTCTTGGCGAGCGACCGGTTTGGCCAGGTAATCGTCAGCGCCTGCGACGAGGCATTTCTCCCGATCCCCCTTCATCGCATGGGCCGTTAAAGCAATGATAGGAACGACACAGCCATGTTCTTGCTTAAGCAGACGAGTGGCGGTGTAGCCATCCATGTTCGGCATGACCATGTCCATCAAGATCAGCGCAAACCGCGCCTGCTGGCTACAGGCCAGCGCCTCCACCCCATCACGGGCCGCAGTAACTCGCAGCCCGAGTTCACAGCAACGCCCTACCACTGTCATGAGCCTGCTCCACTGCCTGACGGCGCAGCGGCTCACTGCGAATAGCGAAACCTGGCACGCTCAAACTCGGCACAGCGGCCGGGGCCAGATAGGTGACTATTAGGTAATCATCGCGAATACCTGGGGGGAAGACTTGCAGCTCAGTACCCGTCGCTTGCCGTTGCCGCTCAAGAAAAACCGGCAGTTGTTGCTGGGGCAGGTAGCGCGCCCAACCCAACGCCTGGATGTCGGGATAACTCTGTCGCAACTGGCTGGCCGCCTGCCGCGAGACCTCAGTACTGTTGGCAAACAAGCCCGCCATGCCGCGCAATAACACTTCGTGGGCGCGCATCCGATCACTGATGCGCTGAACAATATCATCCACCGCCAGCTCGAAGTCCTGCTCGCTGCCCAGCCGATCACTGGCTTGCAGCACATACCATTGCCAACTAACCAGGCCACCTAAGCCAGTAAACAGCAGCAAGGCCACCAGCAGTGGCAACCAAGTGAACCGGGATGACAACGTGGGCCCTTCATCCATGTGACCTCCAGAGCACCGACAAGCTCGGCGGCTCCAATTCACAACAAACAAATATTTGACGCCGCATTACCGACACAACAAGAACTGTTGAGTAGTTTAGTCAGGAATGGCCTGATTTCAGTCGCATCGGCAGCCGTACGACGAGTGGCTGCCGCTATGGGCAAACTGCCAGCACGCTGAACATCCGCCACAGCTTGTGTCGTACCTAGGCATCAGCACAACTGCAACGAACAAGCGGCAGGCTCGGCGAGATTAGCCGTCTGGCCGCGCCGGGCCACCGACCATATGCTGGCGTTTCTGGCGCCGTTGTTTGCCGTCGAGGCCGGTGATATTGAAGTGGTATTTGGTCGGTTCAATGTCAATAAACAGTTGCGGATCAAGGCGCCGAAGCGCCTGCCCGCCGTACTGGCGCGACTGCAGCCAAGCTAACAGGCCGTGGAGCGCGCCAGGCGGGCCCCGCGGCAAAGATCAAGCCCGCATCAAACCGCCGTCAGACTAAAACCAAAGCGTGGAAAGTGCACATGCACAATGCCGGCACGCGGGTCTTCACGGCGCACTATCAACTCCTCAGAGCCGGCAAACAGCAGCTCGCCGACCACCGGATCGACGCCGTAATCGGTCGCGGCAATCGCCACCTGCTGACCGAGCGCAAAGCCCTCAATTGCATTGAACGGCTCATCCGGCAAAGCCGCCGGCGTGGCCTGACGAGCGATATCGATGGCCGCCGCAGACTCCATCTGCACCATTGAGCCATGGCCGAAACCCAGCACCCGGTCCAGCCAGGCAGCCACTAGCGGGTAATCATCCACCAATGGCGCGGTGACCGGCGTGGCCCTGAGGAACCACAGCGAATGGGCCATGGCAAAGTCCGCCAGCGAGGCCTCACCAAACAAAAAATCACCGGCTTCGCGGGACAATTGCTGCTGCAATCGAGCCATCAGGGTTGGCCATTGCTGCTTGGCCTGGGTCAAAGGTAAACGGCTGGCCGTACCGCCGCTGAACAGCCCAGCACGATCAGCCATAAAGCCCTTGATCGCCGCCGGTGGCAAGTTGCCAAAGCGCAGGGCCATGGATTCCGGCTGAAACACCAGGCTCACCGCATGCTGAAACACCACCGAGTCGGCCCATTGCGCGAGGCTGGCGACATTAAATTCCTGCCCTTCGGGGAATAGCGCCGGAGTGGCTTTTTCGGCTTCCAAGCGCCGAGCGATAAGCGCGGTATCACAGTAGATATCGGCGCCCACTTGCAACACCGGAGTCTTGCGGTAGCCGCCGGTCAGCGCCGTCAGATCGGGCTTGGGCATCACCGATGGGATCAGCACCGAATGCCAGGACAGTTGTTTAAAGCCCAGCAGCAGACGGACTTTCTCGGCAAACGGCGAATTCGGGTAATGGTGCAAAATCAGATCATGCATAACGGGCTCCGCGATGGTTGCTCAATTCAGCCCCGAGCTTACCCCCGTCCGTCGGTGCGGCCTAGCCGCGTGGGTAACCCGACATCGGCGCTGATGACTGAGCATCAGCGCCCTCGATAAGGCGGTAGCTGGCCACCAGCGCTTCCTTAGCGGACTTCTTCAGCTGCTTGATGCCGCGCTCTTCGCGCAGCGCGGCAGCTTTGTCGGCGCAGGCCTCCACGTAGACCAAGGCCTGCGCCGGGCTTGAGTAAAAAAACCGTGCGCCCTTGCCGTTTTGATGCTGCGCAAAACGCCGCTGCGGGTCGTCACTGATGCCGCAATACAGGGCGCCATTGACCGCGCGCACCAGGTACACAAACCAGGGTTTGGTCGCGGCTGGCACAGGCTCGCAACTGACATTAGGGACCACGACGGGGAGTTTTGGCATCGCTAAAACCAGGTAATTTGGCGCGGCGCAGCTTAACAGAGATAATCCAAGCTACGGCCCAGCGCCGACCCTATTGGCATCAGGACAACCCTTCATGAATATTCAGCTATTTACCACTGGCGGCACCTTCGACAAGGTCTATTACGACGCCCTGTCGGACTTTCAGATCGGCGAGCCGATGGCCGGCGAGATTCTCCGTGAAGCCGCGGTAACCTTTGCCTTCAAGCTTGAGAGCCTGCTGAAAAAAGACAGCCTGGAGCTGACCGACGAAGACCGCCAGCTGATCCGCGCCAAAGTCGCCGCCTGCCCGGCCCGGCACATAGTCATCATCCACGGCACCGACACCATGACCTTGACCGCTGACGTGCTGAAAGACATCCCTGGCAAGGTGATCCTCTTTACCGGCGCCATGCAGCCCGCACGCATGCGCAGCACCGACGCGCCGTTCAACCTCGGCGTGGCCATAGGCGCTTTGCAATGTTTGAGCGACGGCGTGTATATCGCCATGAGCGGACGAATTTTCGAGGCCGGTAAGGTACAAAAAAATCGCGCCGCCGGCTGTTTTGAACAGACCAATAGCTAAGCCGGCAGCCTAGCAGCCTGTCGGACTTAACGCTGTTCTACTGCGGAAAAGCCGGACTTGGTCATTTTCTGCGCTCTTTCTCGTTGAATAGAATGACTATTCGCCTCAAAAGAACGCAAAAACTGCCTCAAACCGGCCTTTCCCTCGCTACGAACGGTCAAATCCGACAGGCTGCTAGGTTCTGTTGACGTAAGCGCGCCGTTAGCGGCAAAGCTGACTGCAACGACTGCGCATCAGCGCCGCACAAACGGCTTGCGCAAAGTCGCTACGCCAGCGTGCTCCAGCGCCTGCTCGACCAAAGCGGGATCAAGCAATAAATCCAGCCCACTAATGGAGCTGGGTGGAGGCGATGTTGTGAGTCAGCTCCAGTGCCCGAGCGAGACGCATAAAAAAATCCGATACCAGTACAGGCATCGGATTTTGATTTGTTGCGGCCAAAGGTCAAGCGATAGGGTTTAACTGATCGGCATTAGCCTGTTTTGGCTCGCTTTTTCAACCCAGCGCTCCTCAGTGCAGGATCTGACTGAGGAACAGCTTGGTCCGCTCGTTCTGCGGGCTGTCGAAGAACTCGTGAGGCGGCGCCTCTTCGATGATCTCGCCCTTGTCCATAAAGATCACCCGGTTCGCCACGGTGCGGGCAAAGCCCATCTCGTGGGTCACGCAGAGCATAGTCATGCCGTCCTGAGCCAGACTGACCATGGTGTCCAGCACCTCCTTGACCATTTCCGGGTCGAGGGCCGAGGTCGGTTCATCGAACAGCATGATCTTCGGCTGCATGCACAGCGCCCGGGCGATGGCTACACGCTGCTGCTGACCGCCGGAGAGTTGCCCCGGGTACTTGAGGGCCTGCTCCGGAATTTTCACCCGTTCAAGAAAGTGCATGGCAATTTCTTCGGCCTTGCGCTTGGGCATCTTGCGCACCCACATGGGCGACAGGGTGCAGTTTTGCAGCACAGTGAGGTGCGGGAACAGATTGAAGTGCTGGAAGACCATGCCCACTTCGCTGCGGATCGCCTCGATGTGTTTGAGGTCGCCGGTCAGTTCGGTGCCATTCACCACGATGCGCCCCTGCTGGTGTTCTTCCAGGCGGTTGAGGCAGCGAATGGTGGTGGACTTGCCCGAACCGGACGGGCCGCAGAGCACGATGCGCTCACCCGACTGCACATTCAGGTTGATGTCTTTCAGCACGTGGAACTGGCCGTACCACTTGTGTACGCCCTGCATTTGAATCATGCCCGGCACCGCGCTGGCCGGCTGTTTGATCGCTTCACTCATGGGTTAACTCCTAACGCTTGTGGCCTCGGTCCAACTTACGCTCCAAATGCATGGAGTAGCGGGACATACCGAAACAGAAGATCCAAAAAACCAGGGCGGCGAACACATAGCCCTCGGTGGCCATGCCCAGCCAGGCGGGGTCGGTGGTGGCCTGTTTGATGCTGTTCAACAGGTCGAACAGACCGATGATGATCACCAGACTAGTGTCCTTGAACAGGGCGATAAAGGTGTTGACGATGCCCGGAATCACCAGCTTGAGCGCCTGCGGCAAAATCACCAGACCCATCATCCGCCAGTAGCCCAGGCCGATGGCGGCAGCGGCTTCGTACTGCCCCTTGGGAATCGCTTGCATGCCACCACGCACCACCTCCGCGACATACGCCGACTGGAACAGGATCACACCAATCAGTGCGCGCATCAGCTTGTCGAAGCTCAAGCCCTCCGGGAGAAACAACGGCAGCATCACCGAGGACATAAACAGCACGGTGATCAACGGCACACCGCGCCAGAACTCGATGAAGGTGACGCACAGCACGCGGATCGCCGGCATGTCCGAACGCCGTCCAAGTGCCAGCAAGATGCCCAGCGGCAATGCCCCGGCGATGCCCACGGTGGCAATCACCAGGGTCAGCATCAGCCCGCCCCATTGGCTGGTCTCTACCGTGCTCAGGCCAAAGAAGCCGCCGTGCAACAGCCAGTAGGCCAGCAGCGGATATATGACCAGGAAGCACAGCCCATAGACAGCTTTGCGCGGCATCGCCGGGATAAACAGCGGCGCCGCGCCGAGGATTGCCAGCCAAGCGCTGAGATCAACGCGCCAACGCAGCTCGGAGGGGTAGAAACCGTACATGAACTGGCCGAAACGCTGCTGGATAAACACCCAGCAGGCGCCCTCGCCGGTGCAGTCGGCGCGGGTGGTGCCGCTCCAGTCGGCTTGGATAAACGCCCACTGCAGCAGTGGCGGGACGATCAGCCAAACCAGGTAGATGGCCAAGAGCGTCAGCAGGGTGTTGAACCAACTGGAGAGCAGATGGGCGCGTACCCAGCCAAGTACGCCGACACTCAAGCGTGGCGGCGGTAAATCCGGTTGAAAGGTATGGGTTGTCATGCGCCTATCTCTCCACCAGCGCCATGCGCTTGTTGTACCAGTTCATCACCATTGAAATGCTGATGCTGATAGCCAGGTACACACTCATGGTAATGGCAATCACCTCGATCGCCTGTCCGGTCTGGTTGAGCACCGTGCCGGCAAACAGCGACACCATGTCCGGGTAACCGATACCGGCGGCCAGCGAGGAGTTCTTGGCCAAGTTCAGGTACTGGCTGGTCAACGGCGGAATGATCACCCGCAGTGCTTGCGGGACTATCACCAAGCGCAACGTCGAGCCGGGTCGCAGCCCCAGGGAGCGTGCGGCTTCGGTCTGGCCATGGCTGACCGACTGAATACCGGAACGCACGATCTCGGCAATAAAGGCGGCGGTGTAGATCGTCAGCGCCAGCAGCAGCGCCATCAACTCGGGAATCATCACCCAACCGCCGCGGAAGTTGAAACCTTGCAACACCGGAACGGTCCAGTGGAACGGGTCACCGAAGGCTAAAACGCTCAACCCCGGAATCACGCTCAGCAGCGCCAGGCTGATCCACAGAACCGGGAAGCCCGCACCCCGCTCTTCGCGCCGCACCTTGCCCCAGCGAACCAGGAAAATGACCGCGACCACCGCGAGCGCGAGAGCCAGCAAGAACGGCCAAAGCCCCTCGGCAACCGTCGGTGACGGCATGTTCAAGCCGCGGTTGCTGAGGAACACGCTGTCGCCCAAGCTTATGCTCTGCCGCGGCCCCGGCAGGGGCAGCATCACCGCGAAATACCAGAAGAAGATCTGTAGCAGCGGTGGAATATTGCGAAAGGTCTCGATATAGACCGTGGCGAGCGTACTGATCAGCCAGTTCGACGACAGCCGCGCGATGCCAATGATAAAGCCGAGAATGGTCGCACAGACGATGCCGATGACCGACACCAGCAAGGTGTTGAACAAACCGATGACGAACACCCGGGCGTAGGTATCGCTTTCCGTGTAGCTGATCAGGTGTTGCGCAATACCGAAACCGGCACTGTTATTCAGGAAGTCAAAACCGGAAATAATCCCTCGTGCGGCCAGGTTTTGTTGCGTGTTGTTGAACAGGTACCAGCCGAACGCCACGACGGCGATAACGGTAAGAATCTGGAATAGCCACGCGCGGACTTGCGGATCGGTCCACACCGAACCCCGAGGACGCGGGACATTAGCAGTAGTTTGCATAACAGCCCTCTTGGAAGCCCCACGCCCGCAAGTGCGGGCGCAGGGTTCACGGAATCAAGAACAAGCGACGCTGCAGAACCGCAGCGCCGCCGCAGATGGTCAGCGCACCGGCGGTGCGTATTGCAGACCACCTTTGTTCCACAGAGCATTGATGCCACGTTCGATCTTCAGGTCGCTGCCGGCACCGACGTTGCGATCGAAGATTTCCGCGTAGTTACCGACTTGTTTGACGATCTGTACTGCCCAATCTTTCGGCAGCTTCAGATCCTTGCCAAACTCACCCTCAGTGCCGAGCAGGCGGGCGATATCCGGGTTCTTAGTGGTTTTGGCCATGTCCACGACGTTCTTCGAGGTGATGCCCAGCTCTTCGGCGTTTAATTGAGCGAACAGCGTCCAACGCACGATTTTGAACCACTCATCATCACCCTGACGCACCGCCGGGCCCAGCGGCTCTTTGGAGATCACTTCCGGCAGCACCACGTACTGATCCGGCGCGGCCAGCTTGATGCGCTGCGCATAGAGTTGCGATTGGTCGGAGGTCAGCACGTCGCAACGACCGGCTTCCACCGATTTGGCGCTCTCATCGGAAGTATCGTAGGTGATGGGGGTGTACTTCAGGCCATTGGCGCGAAAGTAGTCGGAGAGGTTCAGTTCGGTGGTGGTGCCGGCCTGAATGCAGACGGTGGCGCCATCGAGTTCCTTGGCACTGGAGACACCCAGTTTTTTGTTCACCAGGAAACCTTGGCCGTCGTAATAGGTCACGCCAGTAAAGCTCAGACCCATGGCCGCATCACGCGAGCTGGTCCAGGTGCTGTTGCGCGATAGAATGTCGACTTCACCAGACTGCAACGCCGTGAAGCGCTCCTTGGCCGTCAGCGGGCTGAACTTGACCTTGCTGGCATCGCCGAACACTGCGGCGGCCACCGCACGACAAACATCCACGTCGATGCCCAGGTAGTTGCCCTTGGCGTCAGCGTAGGAGAAACCCGGCAAGCCATCACTAATACCGCACTGCACGAAGCCTTTTTTCTTCACCGCATCCAGGGTTGCGCCTGCCTGAGCGAAGCTGCTGACGCCGAGCACCGCTGCCGCGGTCAGCACAGCCAGGGTGGATTTCATCATCTTCATTAGTAAAACCTCCAGTCGTTGTTGTTGTGTTTGGAGTCTCGGCCCTACCGCCGTACCCTTATGAGGCACGCTCAACCCGCTCGATAGCAGCAGAGTCAACCGGGGTGCAGACCTAAGGAGTGAGTCTAGTTGGCGAAAGTCCTCTCAGCCAAAACTTCACCCTCGCCCATTGGTTAAATGGATTGCAGAGAGATCATCTCGTTCGCTTGCGCGCCAACCTAGGACGCTTGACGAATCTACAGAGGAAGCTTGCGTCGGTTTTTTTTGCCTGTGGCAGCGCCCAAAAAATCGCAGTGTTACCGCCGCTGGGTTTTGCGATCAGGCAGCGAGAAACAGCAAGATCCGCACCAACCCATCCAAGAAAGCAACATTCCGGCAGGTCAAGAGCAAAACTTGTAACCTTGCGACAGTTTCTTCACAGACTCGCCAAGCCCGCGGCGAATCCACGCCCGGTCTGAGGGCGCTCGCACCCCACTGGAACCGCTCATGCACGAACCACTGATACTTCAGCCCACACACGCCGCCGATGCCTGCGTCATTTGGCTGCACGGCTTGGGCGCCGACCGTTACGACTTTATGCCGGTGGCCGAGGCCTTACAGCAACGGTTGCCGAGCACCCGCTTTGTCTTGCCGCAAGCGCCGACCCGTGCTGTGACCATCAATGGCGGCTACGCCATGCCCAGCTGGTACGACATCCTGGCCATGAGCCCGGCACGGGCAATCAATCGCGAGCAACTGGAAGCCTCAACCCAGCAAATCATCCAACTGATCGAGGCGCAACGCGACAGCGGCATCAATCCGGCACGGATCATTCTCGCCGGTTTCTCCCAAGGCGGCGCAGTGGTACTGCACACCGCGTTTCTGCGCTGGACCGGGCCACTCGGCGGGGTATTGGCGCTGTCGACCTATGCACCGACCTTCAGCGAAGAGCTGCAACTGCCGGCCGATAAAAAACAACTGCCGGTGTATTGCCTGCATGGCCGTTTCGATGATGTGGTGCTGCCCGCCATGGGCCGCTCCGCCCACGATTATTTACTCAGCCAAGGCGTGCCGGTCACCTGGCAGGACTACCCGATGAGCCATGAAGTGCTGAGCGAAGAAATCCAAGACATCGGCACCTGGCTGGCCACTGTATTACGCTGAAGCGCTCATGCTGCGCCGCCCAACAGCCGCCCGCGGCGCGGCATGACTGGCAAGTCCAAACTTGACCATCGGTCGGATTAGCCCATACGCGAATTTGTCATATACCGAACTCGCAACTATGGTCAGCGCAAATACCCCATAGACAGGGAAGTTTGCTATGCCCGTGCTTTTTAGTCGCCCGCGCACGTCGCCAACCCGATGAGAGCCATGCAGCAGCAGCCCGACCTGCAACAGGTTATGCAGCTGCGGTTGTTCCAGAATGTTGCCGTCAGCAGCCTGAGTCAGCTGCTGAAAAGCTTTCGACTCTGCGAATACCAGCCCGGCGAGATTCTGCTCTCGCCCTTTAAACGCAACCAATACCTGTACTTACTGCTTGAAGGCCAACTCAAGGTCTACCTCGGCTCGCTCGACAACCACCCAGTCAGCACCCTGGAGCCCGGAGATTGCGCCGGCGAAGTCAGCTTTATCGACAACCAGACACCCTCTGCCTATGTACTGGCCATGAGTCGAGCACGGGTGCTGCGTCTGCCACGCAAAACCCTGAGCAGCCTGCTTAGCTGCTCACCGCAACTGACGCAGAACCTCTTGGAGTTGCTCTGCCAGCGCGTACGCCAAGGCAACCAAAGCATTCTCGACAGCGAACAGCACGCCAATCTCGACACCCTCACCGGCTGCTACAACCGCCGCTGGCTGGAGCATGTATTTGAGCGTGAAAGCACCCGCTGCGCCTTCAATGAACACCCCCTGTCGATGCTGATGTTAGATGTTGACCGGTTCAAAAACTACAACGACCAACACGGCCATCTGGCCGGCGACTACGCCTTGAGTCTGGTTGCCCATACGCTGCGTAACCAACTGCGCCCCAAAGACAGCATGATCCGTTATGGCGGTGAGGAGTTTGTAATTCTGCTGCCTGACATTGCCACCGACGAAGGCCGCCGCATTGGCCAGCGCTTGCGCGAAAGCCTGCAACAAATTCCTGCGTTTTACTCACCGATTGGCCCGCTGCCGGGCGTCACAGTATCGATCGGCCTGGCCCAACTGCACCCGCGCGACAGCCTGGAAAACCTCATCGCACGCGCCGATAGCGCGCTCTATCAGGCCAAACAACAAGGCCGCAACTGCCTATGCGGCTAAGTTTGCGCGGCTAACCGGTTGCGCTTAACAGGCCGTTGAAAAATGTAGGCGAGGCAACCGAGACAAGACGCAACGCAGCCGAGTAACAACCGAAGGTTGGCCCGTAGGGCAAGCGAAGCGCAGTCAAAACAGGCGCAACGTAGCGAAGCGCAGTAACAGCCGCAGGCTGGCCCGCAGGGCGAGCACAGCGAGTCAAAAGCGGAGTTTACGTGCTGTAAATGAGCATTTGATTCGCGTTGCTCACCCCTTCGGGGCCGCGCTAAAGCGCGTTCAGCCTGTGGCTGTGAGCCTGTTTTTAACGCGGTATCGGCAACGTAGGTAGTTTTTCAACGGCCTGTTAGAGTGCCCGACATAAGAATAATCGGAGCCACTCCCATGCGTAAAATCGTCCTCAGCCTGAGTGCTCTACTGCTGCTTGGCGCCACGATCTTTTTCAGCTTGCCGAAAGTGCTCGACTGGCACATGAACAGCGCCGCCAGCCCGGCGCCCTACCCGGCCAGCAGCGTGGCGCAAGCGTTGCATAACAGCCTGTTTATCGCCGACATGCACGACGATGCCCTGCTCTGGCAACGTGATCTGCTTAAACGCCTCGACTACGGCCACTCCGATCTGCCGCGTCTGCTGCAAGCTAACGTCGCCTTGCAAGTGTTCTCCACAGTGACCAAAACCCCGCGCGGGCTTAATTACGAGCGCAACGGCGCCGACAGCGACAACATTACCCTGCTGGTGATGGCCCAGCGCTGGCCGCGCAAAACCTGGACCAGCCTGCTGGAGCGGGCGCTCTACCAGAGTGAAAAGCTGCACCAGGCGGTGGCCGCCAGTGACGGCAAACTGCTGCTGATTCAACGCAAATCAGAGCTGGAGCGCTTCATCGTTGAACGCCAGCAACAACCCGAGCGCTTGGCCGCAGTGCTGGCCACCGAAGGCCTGCACCCACTGGAAGGCCAACTGGGCAACATCGACCGGCTCTACGACGCCGGCTTTCGCATTACCGGACTGACGCATTTTTTTGATAACGAAGTCGGCGGCTCCGCCCATGGCATCAACAAGGGCGGGCTCACCCCCTTTGGTCGCCAGGTGATCCAGCGTCTGGAAGAAAAACACATATTGATCGACCTGGCCCATGCCTCGCGGCCCTTGATTGACGACGTACTGGCCATGGCCACCCGCCCGCTGCTGGTCTCCCACACGGGCGTGGAAGGCACCTGCCCCGGCACCCGTAATTTAAGTGACGCCCACTTGCAGCGGATTGCCGCCACCGGCGGGGTGATTGGCATCGGTTATTGGGACACTGCAGTCTGCGACACCTCGGTGGCCGCCATAGTTCGGGCCATTCGCTATACCAGCGATAAGATTGGTGTCGAGCATGTTGGC
Organism: Pseudomonas sp.; assembly: GCF_030698175.1. GTDB lineage: Bacteria > Pseudomonadota > Gammaproteobacteria > Pseudomonadales > Pseudomonadaceae > Aquipseudomonas. The sequence continues at coordinate 155,131 of NZ_JAUYNT010000020.1, read as the reverse complement.
CTGGGTTCCGATTTTGACGGCAGCATCCATGCGCCCTTTGACGTCACCGGCCTTGCCCAGCTGACCGAAGGCCTGCTCAAAGCTGGTTTTAACCAGCAAGAGATTGCCGCTATCATGGGCGGCAATGTGCTGCGACTGCTGCTGGCGAATCTGCCGGAGTAACCCGTCGCCACCAAGAACAGGGCATACTGGCGACTTTAGCGCAGGCTTTGCCGTTTATGCCCAAGCTTGTGCCTCGCCCCTTGAATACACCTTGAATACACACAGCAGGATTAAACATGGCCAAGCCCAATTACTCGTTCGAAAAACGCCAGAAAGAAATCGCCAAGAAGAAGAAGCAAGAAGAAAAAATGGCCGAAAAGCGCCTGCGCAAAGCCAATCCCGATGGTGAGCAATTGCCCGCTGACGACCTTGAAAGCAGCACTGACGCGGATGCCGATGCAACTGCCGAGACTGCCGCCGACGACAGCGCCGAGCCAAGCAACCAGGCCTAAGCTCTACAGCGCCGGGGCGCGGCAATCCGCCGAACGCCCCAAGCGTGCCCACCGCTAAACCCTCGCAGTTATTCCGTACCAACAGCAAGCCCGCCCAACCTCGCTGAACAGCAGCTCGACGCTTAATCGCGCTCACCGCTCAATACTTCACGCCGACCAACTCGCTGCAGCGCCGCCAGCCAATCCACGCTGGTGTGGCACTTCGCCGCGCAAGCATCTTGCTTTACACTGCAGGCGTTCATTCCTTAATCAATTGATGAGATCACCTTGCTCAAAGCACTCAAGAAAATCTTTGGCAAAGGCCCAACTCCACTGCCAGCTGCAGTTGTTGCGCCAACTTCTCCGGTGATTGCCCAGGCGGCCCGTGAGCCACAGCCCAGCCGCCCACGTAAACCCCGCGCAACTGCAGCGTCCAGCGCCAGCGCCGTCGAGAGCAGCGCAGAGCAGCATCTGAGCAACGCCAGCGCGCCGGCCAAACCGGCCAATCCGCGCCGTGAACGCCCGATCAAAGTCATCGACACCTGGAAGCTTGAGGATTTTGTGGTTGAGCCGGCCGAGGGCAAGACCCGCTTTCACGACTTCAAGCTGGCCCCCGAGTTGATGCATGCCATTCAAGACCTCGGCTTCCCTTACTGCACGCCGATTCAAGCCCAGGTGTTGGGCTACACCCTGGCCGGCAAAGACGCCATCGGCCGGGCCCAAACCGGCACCGGTAAAACCGCCGCGTTCCTGGTCTCGATCATTACCCAGTTGCTCAATACCCCACCGCCGAAAGAGCGTTACATGGGCGAGCCACGGGCATTGATCATCGCGCCAACTCGCGAGCTGGTGGTGCAAATTGCCAGCGATGCCGCCAACCTGACCAAATACACCGGTCTGAATGTGATGTCCTTTGTCGGCGGGATGGATTTCGACAAGCAACTCAAGCGCCTCGAGTCGTGCTTTTGCGACATTCTGGTGGCAACTCCAGGTCGCCTGCTCGACTTCAACCAGCGCGGCGAAGTGCACCTGGACATGGTTGAGGTGATGGTCCTCGACGAGGCCGACCGCATGCTCGACATGGGCTTTATCCCGCAGGTACGGCAGATCATCCGCCAGACTCCGAACAAGGATGAGCGGCAGACCCTGCTGTTCTCCGCCACCTTCACCGAAGAGGTGATGAGCCTGGCCAAACAATGGACCACCGACCCGGCCATAGTCGAGATCGAAGCCACTGGCCTGGCCAACGCCAGTGTTGAGCAGCATGTGTATGCCGTGGCCGGCAGCGACAAGTACAAGCTGCTCTACAACCTGATCAAACAGAACAACTGGACGCGGGTGATGGTGTTCGCCAACCGCAAAGACGAAGTGCGGCGCATCGAAGAGCGCCTGACTCGCGACGGCATCAGCGCCGTGCAGATGTCTGGCGACGTGCCGCAGCACAAGCGCATCAAGGCGTTGGAAGATTTCCGCGAAGGGCGGATTTGTGTGATGGTCGCCACCGACGTGGCCGGGCGGGGCATTCACGTTGACGGCATCAGCCACGTGATCAACTTCACCCTGCCCGAGACCCCCGACGACTATGTGCACCGCATCGGTCGCACCGGCCGTGCCGGCGCCAGCGGCACCTCGATCAGCTTCGCCGGTGAGGACGATGCCTATGCCCTGCCGCCGATCGAGGCACTACTGGGGCACAAGATCAACTGCGAACAACCGCCGACTGAACTGCTGATCGCGGTGCCACGCAAGCACTGACCAGGACTCGGGTGGATGACCTTCACCCATCCACCCGAATCAGCGTGGTGGGTTACGCGGCGCACGGACTGCCCGGTGGGTTTTGCATCTGCGTAGAGCCGCTAACCCACCCTACGGTTTGTCCCAGCGCTGGGCGGCATCTTTGTCGCTACAGCGCCCCTCAACCCAACGCGGGCCATCGCCGCCTTGCTCTTGCTTCCAGAACGGCGCTCGGGTTTTCAGGTAGTCCATCACGAAGTTGCAGGCATCGAACGCGGCCTGGCGGTGGGCGCTGGCGGTGCCGACAAAAACTATCGGCTCGCCCGGCTGCAATTGGCCAATCCGGTGCAAAATCTCCAAACGCAGCAACGGCCAACGCTGTTCGGCCTCGGCGGCGATTTTCGCCAGGGCCTTTTCAGTCATACCGGGATAATGTTCAAGAAACATTCCGGCCACTTCTCGCCCCTCGTTAAAGTCGCGAACGTAGCCGACAAAGCCCAGCGCTGCGCCAATCCCGACATTCGCCGCGTGCAACGCATTCAACTCGGCGCCTGGATCGAACGCCTCAACCTGTACGCGAATGCGCATCGTCTTAACCTCCAGTGACAGTGGGGAAAAACGCCACTTCGTCACCATCTGTCAGCGGCTCGCTCAGGCTGCAAAGCTCCTGGTTGCGTGCACACATCAGATTTTGCTCGGCCAACAAGGCCCAGACGCCACCACGAGCCAGCAATAACAGCCGCACATCATCCAGCGTGGCCAGCTCGCTGACCCAACTCAACTGCTCACCGTCAATCCCCAACGCCTCGCGGTAGCGGGCAAAATACTGCACCTGAATCATTATTCTGCCTCCGCGCTGTTGGTCATCAACTCGCTGCTGGTATCCAGTTGATAGTGGCCGCTCTTGCCGCCGAGCTTTTCCAGCAACCGTATCGACTCAATGACCATGCCGCGATCAACCGCCTTGCACATATCATAAATAGTCAGGGCGGCGATGCTGGCGGCGGTCAAGGCCTCCATTTCCACACCGGTCTGCCCGGCCAACTTGCAGCGGGCGGTAATCCGCACGGCATCCAAACCCTGCGCGACCAGTTCAACCTTAACGCCGGTCAGCAGCAGCGGGTGGCACAGCGGGATGAGATCGGAGGTTTTTTTGGCCGCCTGAATGCCGGCTATCCGCGCCACCGCGAACACATCGCCCTTGGGGTGACCGCCCTGCACTATCAATTGCAAGGTTTCGGGGCGCATACGCACGAGCGCTTCGGCCACCGCCTCACGAAAGGTCGCCGACTTGTCGGTGACGTCGACCATATTGGCGTGGCCTTGGGAATCAAGATGAGTCAGCACAGGCTTGCTCCGAGTTAGGAGCGACAATTCTACCCCTCGAACCAGGCGATGGGCACACACAGACGACAATCCTCTACGCCGCTGCGCTGCGGTAAATGGCCACACCGGCACAGCGCAATCGCCGGCGGGCATTAATGATAATAAATCGCGCATTGCACTTATTGTATGAATCCAGCAGCAATATAAAAATCATTAATGACTATGGACAACAGCACTTCGAGATAGTTTTATCACAAGCAATAAATTTTATAAGTGCGCCAACCCCAAACAAAAACAATGCAATCCAAAGATTTAACTGCTACTGTGCATGCAGTCTAACTTGGCCTATAATTTTGGCGTGCGTTTATCGCCAAGTACACTAGCGTCATAACTAGTCCACTTCACTTACGCAAAGAGAACGATTATGCAAATTAAAAATATCGCTATTTCCGCCCTTATCCTCAGCACCTTGGCGTTTGCTGGCTGCGACAAGAAAGAAGCAGCACCTACTGCCGCCCCAGCTGCAACCGAAGCTCCGGCTGCTCCTGCCACCGCCCCAGCTACTGAAGTGGCTCCAGCGCCTGAAGCTGCACCTGCTAAGTAACTATTGCTTAGTACAAAGGAGAGCCTCGGCTCTCCTTTTTTATTAGTAAAATTCACCACCGCTATTGTCAGCAATACAATGCCCTCCCGCTTAATCATCCGTCGCTCTATTGTTTATATTCCCTCTCAAGCACGCGACTCAAACCGCCAGCATTAACCACAATCAGCGTATGAGATTTCCTGATCGCTCCTGCGCAATATTCCGGTTAGCCCGAAGGAGCCGGCATACCCACATCCCTGTGGATCACACGCCGAGCAGCTCGCGCAATGACATACCCGCGGCCTATTTCACCCCTCACATATTAGCTTCAGCAAACTCGGCCAATACTGAGCGCGGCACCCCTTGCAAGGTGATATGTACGCCATGGGGGAAGTCTTTGAAGCGCTCGGTCAGGTACGTCAGCCCCGAGCTGGGCGCCGACAGATAGGGCGTATCGATCTGCGCCAAGTTGCCCAGACACACCACTTTAGAGCCGGTGCCGGCGCGGGTGATGATGGTTTTCATCTGGTGCGGGGTGAGGTTCTGGCATTCATCGATGAGGATCAGGCTCTGCTGAAAGCTGCGTCCACGAATGTAGTTGAGCGACTTAAACTGCAGCGGCACTTTTTGCAGAATGTAGTCGACACTGCCGTGGGTGTTCTCGTCATCCATATGCAGCGCTTCGAGGTTATCGGTGATGGCGCCGAGCCAAGGCTCCATCTTCTCCGCCTCGGTGCCGGGCAGAAAACCAATTTCCTGATCCAGCCCCTGCACGCTGCGGGTGGCGATAATGCGCCGGTAACGCTTGCTGACCATGGTCTGCTCGATAGCCGCCGCTAGGGCCAGAATGGTCTTGCCCGAGCCCGCCGCACCGGTCAGATTGACCAGGTGAATATCCGGGTCGAGCAAGGCATACAGCGCCAGACTCTGATAAATATCCCGCGGTCTTAGGCCCCAGGCTTCCTGATGCAACAAGGGCTCTTGATGCAAATCGAGAATCAAAATCTCCGCACCTTTAATACCCTTGATCCAGCCGACGAAGCCCTGTTCATCAATGATGAATTCATTGATATGCACCGACGGCAAGTTATCGATCAACTGCACCAGGTGCCAGGTGCGGCCGTGATCCTGACGGGTATCGACCTTGCTGACCCGGTCCCAGAACGAGCCACTGAGGTTGTGATAGCCCTTGGGCAGCAGTGAGATATCATCGACCAACTGATCGGTGTGATAGTCCTCGGCTTCAATCCCGCAGGCCCGCGCCTTCAGGCGCATGTTGATGTCTTTGGTCACCAGCACCACGGCCACACCAGCGCGGGCGGCTTGCAGTTCGACCAACTGGTTGATGATTTTGTTGTCGTTGAGGTCCTCTGGCAAACCGGTCAGCGGCCCCGCGTGCTTGCTCATCAAAATCGACAAAAACCCGCAAGGCCCGCTTTTTTCCCGCTGGATCGGCACGCCGCGCTCGACGTCTTCAGGCTTGGCGCCGCCGAGAATCTTGTCGATCAAACGAATCGCCTGGCGACATTCCGCCGCCACGCCCTGCTTGCCGGTTTTCAGTTTGTCCAACTCCTCCAATACCGTCATTGGAATAGCGACGTGGTGCTCCTGAAAATTCAGCAAGGCATTCGGGTCGTGAATCAGCACGTTGGTATCGAGGGCGTAGAGAGTTGGCGCTGTGGGGCTGACGCGTCCGTGGTTGTCCATACTCGGTCACCTTCTTGCTAGGGCCAGAGAACGCAGTGCCAAAAATGCACTGCGCCGCAGAAAGACCGTCGTGTTCGCGACAAAGCCACGAGACAGAGCAAACCAGAGCAAGGCCGAGCGCGCGGCGGAGCTGACGAACAGCCCAAGCGGTAGGGCGCACCACGACCGCCACCGGTGTTGCCGGGTTCGACGGTCTAACTAATTGATAGCGCAAATTTGATGACACGAATAGCGGCATTGCAGAGTTTTGACAGATATTTTACTGGCCCTGACCGCGCAACAGACTGCAGGCCGCGTGCTGCGCCGGCTCAGCGCGGTTGCTAGCGATAGTCGTGACAGTCTTGCCAGCTCAGGCCACTGCCCTAGCGATAGTCATGACAGTCCTGCCAACGCAGGCCACTGCCCCGAGTGGCCTGCACTAACCAAGGCACCGCCACGGGCGCCTTGCTATGGATGTCGTGGAACAGAATCACCCCACGGCGCCACAACAACATCAAGGTGAGAACGCGCTGTCCGGCGGCATCGGCGCTGACTTTATTGCTCCAGTCTTGCGAGTCGATATTCCACAGCCCGACCTGCAAGCCTTGCTGCTGAAAGAACCCGCCGCTATCGGCTAAACGCTGACCATAGGGCGGCCGAAACCAGGCTACGTAGCTGTCCGGCAGGCTTTGTCGCAGCAAGGCGTTGCTGCGGCTCACCGAGCCCTGCCATTCACTCCACTGGCTGTGGGACTCGTGCTGCCAGCCATGCAGCCCGACGCATTGGCCGGCATACAAGCCTTGCAGAGCCGCCGCGGAAGTCTTCTGCAAGCGCGCCTGCACGCTGCTGCCCAGCACATAGAAAATCCCGGTTAACTTTTGCTCAGCCAGGGTCGTCAGCAGCCGGTCGCTGTTGCCATGGCTGGCGGTTGGACCGTCGTCGAAGCTCAATAAAAACTGCCGATCAGCCAGTTCGTCGCCGTTATGCTCAAGGTCTGAGAACAGCGCGATTTCGCTGCTGACTTTGGGGAACAAGGCCGCGAGGCGCAGTTGCTCATTCAGATAACTGCGATGAAAGTCCGCGCTCGACTGCGCCCAGGCGGCGAACGGCGGCGCGATCAATAACTGACTCGCCTGCTGGCGCAGCGTGGTCAGGTCGGTCACCGGCGGACAAAATGCCGTGTCCTGGCGGCAACTGAGCTGCGCCCGTTGGTAGTTCTGCAGCAGCCGCGCCCAGAAGCGCTGACGCACCGTCTGCAGCGAATTCAGACTGATCTGTTTAATCCCCAGTTGCTGTTTCAAAGCCGCCTCATCACGGCTTTCACTGACCAGCAGCGCCTTGGCGAACATCAGTATTTCTGCCCGTGAAGCGGTATCGAAGGCCGCTGGACTGTTTAGCTGTTGCGGCCAACTGGCTCTATCCACGGTGGCCATGGTCTGCGGCCCGGCGGCGTACACCGCACTGGCCAGCAGGCCGACAGCCAAGAGTAAAACTCGAAACATCATGGGGTTCCCCCTGAAACAACAACGCGCCTAACAAGGCGCGCGCTGTGTAGCTGAATTAGCTAAGTAACGACTATTTGCTCAGTCGCTCGATCGCCTTGTCGTACACCGGATTGGCTTTTTGCTGCTTGGCCAGCTGGTACTGCCCCAGGGCATCGTCCAGTTGCCCGGCGGCCTCGTAGATGCGCGCGATGTTGTAGTAAGAGCTGGCCCGCACGGTGGCCGCCGTTGCGCCGCTGGCCAGGGCGATGGCCTTGCGGTTAGCCCAGATCGCCTCAGCTGTGCGCCCGGCCTTCTGATAGGCCAAACCAAGGTTGCTGTAGGCCTGACCGTAAGCGTTATTCAGCTCAATCGCCTGAACGAAGAAGCCGATCGCCTGCTCCAGGTTGCCGGCATGGTAAGCCGCCTCGCCTTTAACGTTCAGGGCCTTGGCCGCGCCTTGTGCCGCCGGGCTTGCGGTTTGGGCATTGATCAGCCGAGCATCGTCTTGCAACGGCTGCAAAACACCACCGAGCGCGACGCTCTCAGCGCTGATACCAGCAAAACTATTGATGTCCTGAAACTCACCGGCGCCGGTGATGCGAAACACCGTCCAGAGGTTGCCGGTCTGGTTCTGCGGCACATAATAGGTGCGCACCAAGGATTGGCCGACATAGACAAACACCTTGGCTTGACTGTTGGACAAGTCATTGGCCCCAGGGTTTTCGCTGTTGGTGAAATCGTGCACGGCATACACGTAAGTCTCACCGAAGCGCTTCTTCTCCAGAGTGATGGTTTCCGGGCCGAAACTGTCGGTGTCATCCACGTCGAGGTTGGCATCCAGGCCATCTTTGGCCTCGAAGTAAATATGGTTGCCCGGATAGGCGATATGCGAGTCCAGGTCCGCCGGGGTTTGCCCCCAGGTGAGCACCACGCGCATGCCGTCGAGGTTCTGCATCACCGGGCTGATGGCGTAGGTCAGGCCCTTGCACGGGCACTTGCTGACCAAGTTGGAGTAGCCGGTTTTTTTGATAATCAGCAGGCTGTCGGCATCGTCGGCGAAGGCGCTGGTCAGGCTGACCTGGCCCTGGCCGTTGGTGCTGCCAACCTGAGTCTGAGCGCCATTTTTCTGCAACAACACCTGGGCATCGGCAATTTTCTGGTCCTTGACCACAGCGCTGAGCACTTCGATGGACAGCTGCTCGGCCTGGGCCAGCATGGCCACGGAGCTGAAGAGCAGGCTGGCGGCAAAACGGTATAGGGACGCAGTCATTGCGACCTCCTTGTCATGGGGATTTAAAAGGTGCGCCACTGGGCGACAGGCGGCTCAGTGCGCGCGCCACTATAGCCGAAGGCCGCTGAGATCAATGGGCGGCGGCGCAAATTTCGCCGCACCCGCACCCATGGCTAGCGGCGCCGGCAGACTTAGGCCTGCCCGCCTACGGACGCCTAAGCCCGCCAGGCTGCTAGAATCGCCGCTCGAATCAAGGAGCCGCGTTTATGCTGATGGTAATTTCCCCCGCCAAGACCCTCGACTACGAGACGCCGCCGGCGACTGCGCGCTTCACCCTGCCCGAGCATCTTGAGCACTCAAGCCTGCTGATTGAGCAGCTGCGTGAGCTGACGCCGGCGCAGATTGGCAGCTTGATGAGCCTGTCGGACAAACTCGCCGGGCTGAATGCCGTGCGCTTTGGCAGCTGGACGCCGGACTTCACCCCACAGAACGCCAAGCAAGCGCTGCTGGCCTTCAAGGGCGACGTCTATACCGGACTAAATGCCGAAGACTTTAGCGAAGCCGACTTCGACCACGCCCAACAACACCTGCGCATGCTGTCGGGCCTCTACGGCCTGCTGCGCCCGCTGGACCTGATGCAGCCCTACCGCCTGGAAATGGGCACCAAGCTGGTCAACCCACGGGGTAAAAATCTCTATGAGTTCTGGGCCGAACGTATCAGTGGCTACCTCAACCAGGCGCTGCTCGCCCAAGGCGACAACATTCTGTTAAACCTCGCCTCGAACGAATACTTCAGCGCGGTAAAGCTTAAAGCTCTGAATGCCCGGGTAATTAACACCGAGTTCAAAGACCTGAAAAACGGCCAGTACAAAATCATCAGTTTCTACGCGAAAAAAGCCCGCGGGATGATGGCCCGTTACGTGATCAAAGAGCGTCTGCGCAGCCCAGACGCACTAAAAGATTTCAGCAGCCAGGGCTATGGCTACTCGATTGCACAGTCCACGCCGGACAATCTGGTGTTTTTGCGCGACCACCCGCAGGACTGATAGTCCCTTCTCGATGCCGCTCGTCAGCCTACGGGTGGCATTATTCTGCGCGCCACCCAGTACCCAGCGACACCGCCAGCCCCCGCACATATTCTATGAGTTCAGGCGCCGATAACCGCCGCAAGCAGCGCCCGCATTCGCCAATTATAATTCGGCAACTTCCGCCTACAGCCCCCGCCGCACAGCGCCGTCGCCCAAAACAAGCCGGCATAATTTCAGACTTTTCACCTCTGAAACTTAGGCAGCAACTAAGCAGTGGCACTTGGCCAGAAGCAAACAATAATCCTAGAGCAGAAATCAAGAATCTAGAAAGTTCAATTATTTATCAACTATCTGACCACAGGAATAATTTCAACTTAATTCACAAATATCACCCTAAACCTGAACTTATTCTTGCTAACGCCCCTCCTATGAACTGACAAGCACTTTAGCAGTGACTTTAAGTACACCGTAAAAATCCTCCGCAACGAATTGCAGACGTTTTTCACGGTGTCTTAAAGTCGTGCCATTTAACCCTAGAAACCGACCGGAGCAGCTCTGAATGCCACCCAAAGCAGCATTCTAGAGGCATCAAGCTCAACCAGTGAATAACCCTGAGGCACACCGGTTATTCAACTCAACAGTCAAAGCCATATACCCACTTATATTAGCGGCACGCCACTAGTACGCCTGTGTTCGACCCCGGCAATATTGCAGCAGGTACTAGAGGACGCGCCAAACAGTTCAACAGCATTACCAATATGACAACTGAATCAGGGAGAGCGCAATGCGTATTAGTATTTTTGGCTTGGGTTATGTCGGCGCCGTATGTGCCGGCTGTTTGTCTTCGCGCGGCCACCAGGTGGTCGGCGTGGATGTTTCCGCGAGCAAAATCGACATGATCAACGCCGGTAAATCACCGATTGTTGAACCCGGATTAGAGGCCCTATTAAAGAAAGGTATTAGCACCGGCTTATTGCGCGGCACTACCGATTTCGCCGAAGCAGTCCGCGATACCGAAGTGTCGTTTATTTGCGTCGGCACCCCGAGCAAGAAAAATGGCGATCTGGAACTCAATTACATCGAAGCGGTGTGCCGGGAAATTGGCCAGGTGCTGCGCACCAAGACCGAACGTCACACTGTGGTGATCCGCAGCACCGTGCTGCCGGGCACCGTCAAGAACGTGGTGATCCCGATTCTCGAAGCCTGCTCCGGCAAGCAAGCCGGGCTCGACTTCGGCGTTGCGGTTAACCCGGAATTCCTCCGTGAAAGCACCGCCATTGCCGACTACGACCAGCCGCCCATGACCGTGATCGGCGAACTGGACCAAGCTTCCGGCGACCTGCTGCAGGCGATTTATGAGGAGCTGGATGCGCCGGTGATCCGCAAGGACATCGCCGTTGCCGAGCTGATCAAGTACACCTGCAACGTCTGGCACGCCGCCAAAGTGACCTTCGCCAACGAGATCGGCAACATCGCCAAGGCGGTGGGTGTGGATGGTCGCGAAGTGATGGATGTGGTCTGCCAGGACAAAACCCTCAACCTGTCGCAGTACTACATGCGCCCTGGTTTCGCCTTTGGTGGCTCCTGCCTGCCCAAGGACGTGCGCGCCCTGACCTACCGCGCCGGCTCCCTGGACGTCGATGCACCGATGCTCAACTCGCTAATGCGCAGCAACGTGGCCCAGGTGCAAAACGCCTTCGACATCATCGCCAGCCACGCCAAACGCAAAGTCGCCCTGCTCGGCCTGAGCTTCAAAGCCGGCACCGACGACCTGCGCGAAAGCCCTCTGGTGGAGCTGGCCGAAATGCTGATCGGCAAGGGCTACGAGCTGAGCATTTACGACAGCAACGTCGAATATGCGCGGGTCTACGGGGCCAACAAAGAGTACATCGAGTCGAAAATCCCCCACGTGTCGTCGCTGCTCAACAGCAACTTCGAGCAAGTGGTAAATGACTCGGACATCATCGTACTGGGCAATCGCGACGAGAAGTTCCGCATCCTCGCCCAACAGGTCCCGGATGGCAAACAAGTGGTCGACCTGGTCGGCTTTATGCCGCACACCACCCGCGGCGCCACCGAAGGCATCTGCTGGTAAGCAGTGTTTGGCCGGCAATTTGCCGGCCAAACAGCCGCCCCAGCCATAACCCCGACTGAGCACCTCGACATCTGCGCCTGCACCACAGGCGCCGAGGTGCTCAGCCGGCATGCCCAACTCAAGGAAATAAAGACACCAATGGACAGGCTCAAGCAGGTTTTCGCTGAAGCCGCCGGCTGGCTGTTGTACCTCAGTTTGTTGATGGGGATTGCCCTGGCGTTGCCCAGCACAGTCTTCGACCCGGAGTCGAAGGACTTCCTCCTACTGATCGGCGCCGTGGGCATTTGGCGCTACTCGATGGGCGCCACGCACTTTCTGCGCGGCATGCTGTTTCTCTATGTGGTGTTTCCGCACTACCGTCGCAAGGCAAAAAAACTCGGCAAAGCGGCCGACCCTTCCCATGTGTTTTTGATGGTGACCAGTTTTCGCATCGATGCACTGACCACGGCGCAGGTTTACCAATCGGTGATCCGTGAAGCCATCGACTGCGGTTACCCAACCACAGTGGTGTGCTCGATTGTTGAGCTGTCCGATGAGTTTTTGGTCAAGAGCCTGTGGGAGAAATACCAACCACCGGCCCATGTGACCCTGGATTTTGTGCGGATTGCCGGCACCGGCAAACGCGATGGCTTGGCCCACGGTTTTCGCGCCATTTCCCGGCTGCTACCGGACGCCGATGCGGTGGTCGCGGTGATCGACGGCGACAGCGTGCTGCAAGCCGGCATAGTCCGCAAAACTGTGCCCTACTTCAAACTCTTCCCGAATGTCGGCGGTCTGACCACCAACGAGTTCTGCGAGGTGCGCGGCAGCTACGTCATGAGCGAGTGGCACAAGCTGCGCTTCGCCCAGCGCCACCTCAATATGTGTTCGATGGGGCTGTCCAAGCGGGTGCTGACCCTGACCGGGCGGATGTCGGTATTCCGCGCGCCAGTGATCACCAATCCGGGCTTTATCGCCGACGTCGAAAGCGACTCCATGGAGCACTGGCGACTGGGGCGTTTCAACTTCCTCACCGGCGATGACAAGTCCAGCTGGTACAGCTTGATGCGTCTGGGCTACGACACCTTTTACGTACCGGATACAGCGATCTTCACCATCGAGCATCCGCCGGAAAAGAGCTTTATCAAGGCCAGTCGCAAACTGATGTTTCGCTGGTACGGCAACAACCTGCGGCAGAACGCGCGGGCCATGCAACTGGGGGTCAAACGCCTGGGGATGTTCACCAGCCTGGTGTTGTTCGACCAACGGGTATCGATGTGGACCTGCCTGCTCGGCCTGACGGTGGCGATCATCGCCAGCATCAAGTACAGCATCGCTTTTCTGCTGATCTACCTGCTGTGGATCGGTACTACGCGGCTGGTGCTGACGCTGTTGTTGTCCCTCAGCGGCCACCGCATCGGCCCGGCTTACCCGGTAATTCTTTATTACAACCAGATAGTCGGTGCGATGGTGAAGATCTATGTGTTCTTCCGCCTCGACCAGCAGTCCTGGACCCGCCAGCCGACCAAGCTCAATCGCGACCTGGCCAGCTTTCAGCGCTGGTTCAACACCTGGTCGTCCCGAACCATGACCTTCTCTGCCGCCAGTGTGTTTATCGCCACGCTGTTGCTGCTGGTGTAAGTCGCCATGAATGGAATTCGTCAAAAATTGCCCAGGAATAACAGCATGAATACCGCCGTCAATCTCAATGTTGTGCATGAATCAGAAGCCCAGCGCCAACACGCCCGAGTCAAACTACCGGCCAAAATCCGCTTCAGCGGCAGCAATCGCGAAGTGCTCGAATACAACCTGCTGGACATCTCCGCCGGTGGCTTCAGCTTTGCCGCCGGTAAGCTGCCGGCGCGGGTTGGCGAGCATCAGAAAGGCAGACTGCTGTTTCTGATCGACAACCTCAGCCTGAGCATCGATGTGGCGTTTCAGGTCTGTTCGGTCGAGATCGAGCACAACCGCGTCGGCTGCCAGTTCCACAATCTGCAGCCGCGCGACATCACCACCCTGCGCCACCTGATCACCGCTCACCTGAGTGGCGAGCTGATCACCGTCGGCGAACTGCTAAGCACCCTGCAGCGGGAAAATTTCACCAAGGCGCGCAAAGGCAAAGCCGCCGGTGGCATGGGCGCCATCGCCCGATTGCGTGCGGTAACCTTTAGCCTGGCGCTGTTTGTGGTTGGGCTGCTGGCCTTCGGGTTTATTTTCAAATCGGTCTACGGCCTGTACTTCGTCACCCACGCCCAGTCTGGCGTGGTGCGGGTAGCCGGCATGCAAGTGACCATGCCCCGTGAGGGCACCGTACAGAGCCTGGTCGGCGCCGACGGTCAGGTGGCCAAAGGCGCGCCCATCGCCACCTTTAGCGCCTCGATGCTGGAGATGCTCAAGGGCAATCTGAATGAAGAACAACTGGACCCGAGCAAGATCGAAAGCCTGTTCGGCACCCAGCTCAAAGGCACCCTGACCAGCCCCTGCGATTGCACCGTGGGCCAGCAACTGGTGGCCGATGGGCAGTATGCCAACAAGGGCGAGGTGATCTTCCAACTGCTGGCGCGTGACAGCCAGGCCAGCATCGAAGCGCGCTTCCCCTACGCCAAGTTCAACGAAATCAAGCCCGGCGCCAGCGTCAGCTTCGTGGTCGCCGGTGAAACCGAGGCGCGGCGCGGCAAGATTGTCAGCAGCAGCTTGAACGATAACGACAGCCTGTCCGGCGACATTCGCGTGCAGATTAAACCCGAGCAGCCACTCGACAGCGCCCTCGCCGGCCGTCCCGTGGAAGTCAGCAGTGATCGCGGGCCATCCCTCGATTGGCTGATCGACAAAGCCTTGGCCGCAGGACTCTAAGCCATGCGTATCCCGAAGGCGCGCCAGCCAATGGCGACCCCACCATCGCAAGTTCTGCTGCTGGTCGCCGCGCTGAGCCTGGCCGGTTGCGCCGGCTTGCCGGATCAGCGACTGGCCAATGAAGCCTTGCAAAACGGCGACAGCGTCACTGCCGAACAGAACTATCGGCAACTGGCCGCCCTGGGTTACACCGATGCCCAAGTCGGCCTGGCGGATATCCAGCTCAACAGCGGCGACCCGGCCTTAGTGCCGCAAGCCGAAGCCACCTATCGCCAGGCGGCGGATCAGTCGCCACGGGCGGCGGCACGCTTGGGTAAGTTACTGGCGGGCAAACCGAACGCCACTGACGCCGAGTTACAAGAAGCCCAAGAGCGTCTGGAGCAGGCCATGACCCGCGGCGAACAGGGCAGCCTGCTGCCGCTGACGCTGCTCTATCTGCAATACCCGCAGCGTTTTGCCAAGGTCGATCCGCAGCAACGGATCAGCCAATGGCGCGCCGCCGGTTATCCCCAGGCGGAGCTGGCCCAGCTGTTGCTCTATCGCAGCCAAGGCAGCTACGACCAGCATTTGCCCGAGATCGAGCGCATCTGTAAAGCCGCCTTGAGCACGCAAGATATTTGCTACGCAGAACTCGCCACCGTGTACCAAAAACGCGGCCAAACCGAGCCACAAGCGGCCCTGCTGCAACAGCTGCAGAGTGCCTATCAGGCTGGCACAGTACCGGCCCAGCGGCTGGAAAGCGTCGCCCAGGTACTGGCCGATCCCGAGTTGGGCAAGCCCGACGAAAAGGCTGCGCAACAGTTGCTGGAGCAAATCGCCCCCAGCTACCCCGCCGCCTGGGTCAGCCTGGCGCAACTGCTGTATGACTACCCGGTTCTGGGCGACATCGACCAGTTGCTCAAGTACCTGAAAAACGGCCGCGAAGCAGCCCAACCACGGGCCGAACTGTTGCTGGGCAAGCTCTATTACGAAGGCAAGTTACTGCCACAAGATCCACAAAAAGCCGAGCAACATCTGCTCAAGGCCGCCGCCAGCGAAACCAACGCCAACTATTACCTCGGCCAGCTATACCGCCGTGGTTATCTGGGCCAAGTTGACCCGCAGCGGGCCTTGCAGCACTTGCTAATCGCCGCCCGCGGCGGTCAGAGCAGCGCCGACTTTGCCCTCGCGCAGATGTTCTCGGCCGGTCGCGGTTTTCAGCCGGACCCGGTCAATGCCTATGTCTTCAGCCAACTGGCGGTGCTCAAGGGCACGCCGCAAGCCCAGGAACTGGCCGCCCAGATCGCCCAGCAACTGCCGCCCGCCGCCCTGCCCCAGGCCCAACGCCTGTTGCAGGCCGAGCAGCAACTGCGCGGCCTGAGCCTGGTCGCCAGCGCACCACCGCATGCCATGCCCAATTCAATTAGTCAGGAAGCATTATGAAACTCAATTACTGGATGCATGCAGGCTTAGGCCTTAGCGCGACGCTGCTAGCGGTTCAGCCAGTATGGGCTGAGCCCAACGGCGAGAAGAACTTTGGCCTGGACGTGAAAATCACCGCCCAGTCGCAAGATGACGTCGATCTGGGCACCCGCGACGGGGGCGACGTGCAGGGTATCGGCCTCGACGTGCGGCCTTGGGCTTACGGCAAAAGTGGCGACTGGAGTGCCTATGCCATGGGCCAGGTGGTGACCGCCTCGGACATCATCGAAACCGACACCCTGCAACTGACCGACGTCAACAGCGAAGCCGCCAACAGCGACGACGACAGCCGCAAACCCGAGAAAAGCTACCTGGCCATGCGTGAATTCTGGGTCGGTTACTCCGGCTTAACCGCCTACCCGGGCGAGGAATTGCGCCTCGGTCGGCAACGCCTGCACAACGACGATGGCATGTGGCGCGACACCAATATCGAAGCCCTGAACTGGACCTTCGATACCAGCTTGCTGCGCGCCAACCTCGGCGTCGCCGAACGTTTTAGCGATTACCGCACCGACCTCGACGAACTGGCCCCGCAAGATAAAGATCGCCGGCACCTGTTCGGCGACATCGCCACCCAATGGACTCCTGGCCACTGGGTCGGCCTGAATGCCCATCACAGCCGCGACGACGGCAAGTTGCTGGCGCCTGGCGAAGAGGTCACCCCACTGGATAAAACCAGCACCGGCGACCTCACCTGGCTGGGCCTGCAGGTCAACAGCGACGCCTACAACCCGCGCAATCAGAACCCACTCAATTACTGGGCCAGCGCCACCTGGCTGAGCGGTGAGCGTGATCGCCTGACCACCACCACGGTCGGTGAACAGAGCTACGCCAACGGCGCGCAAAACAGCGATGTAAATGCCTGGGGCACCGACTTGGGCCTGCGCTGGAACCTCGATGAACAATGGAAAATCGGCGGCGCCTTTGCCCGCGGCAGTGGCGGCGGCTCGGACGGCGGCGCCAACTTCCAGCAGACCGGTCTGGAAAGCAACCGCTCCAACTACACCGGCACCCGCACCCGCGTGCAGCGTTTCGGCGAAGCCTTTCGCGGCGAGTTGAGCAACCTCCAGGCCGCCACCCTGTTCGGCTCCTGGCAGCTGCGTGACGAGTATGACGCCAGCTTGATTTACCAAAACTTCTCGCGGGTCGACGACCAGCAACCGATCGGCAGCAGCGGCATCAACGCAGCCCTGGTCGATGGTGAAAAAGACATCGGCCAGGAAGTCGATCTGGTCCTCACCAAGTACTTCCAGCAAGGCCTGCTGCCTGCCTCGATGAGCCAGGCGATTGATGAACCGGCGGCGCTGGTGCGCTTTCGCGGCGGTGTGTTCAAGCCCGGCGATGCCTATGGCAAAAACGTCGACAGCTATATGCACCAAGCCTTTGTCGACGTGATCTGGCGCTTTTGATGCGCCGCGCACTCGCCGGGCCTATGGAGAATGACTGACATGGCAGACCTACCTACCCATCCGTCCACGCTGCCGGGCCGCAAGCTGGCACTGCTGCTGACTGGCGCATTGTGGTTGGCGACCCAGGCCACTGGCCTCAGCGCGCAAGCGCTGCCGGCCAGCGTGCAAGCCCCGGCCGGTGCACCGGTAAAAGCCACCAAGGAACTGCTGCAAGCCAAGAGCTATACGGTTACCAGCGCCCCCATCGCGCCGCTGCACCTGCCCGCACCGACCCTGCCGGACCTGCGCGGCTACACCGCCGCGGCGGTCAACGCCAAGCTCGACCGCAAGGTGCAGGGCCAGGTAAAGGTGCGGCGCATGCTGCAACAGGACGCCTTGAAGGAGTTTATCGGCGGCAACAACCGCATGGCCGAATGGGTCAATCGGCAACGGGGCATCCCCCAGGCGATCTTTATCGAGGGCGGCTACGTCAACCTGCGTCAACTGGCCAAGCAACTGCCCAAGCAGTACTTCAGCGAAACCGCGCCGGGCGTGTATCTGGCGCGCTTGCCGATTGTGGTGGCGCGCGGCGCCACCCTACATGTGGACAAGGACACCGAAGAGCTGCGCCTGTCGGAGGAGCGCGGCAGCTTTATCGTCAACGACGGCAAACTGTTTATTACCGACACCAAGGTGACCGCCTGGCGCGAGGCCGCCAACGGCCCGGCAACGTTTCTCAAGGCCGATGCGTTTCGCCCGTTCCTGCTGTCCTGGGGCGGCACCGAGACCTATATCGTCAACAGCAAACTGGCGAGCTTTGGCTACAGCACCAGTAAGTCCTACGGGGTGAGTATTTCCCAGTACACCCCGCACATGGCCAAGCAAATGCAGCGCAAGCCGCCGAGCGCCTGGCTGATCGACTCCGAGTTCGTCGACATGTGGTACGGCTTCTACTGCTACGAGGCCGAGGATGTGGTGGTCAAGGGCAATACCTACCGCGACAACCTGGTCTACGGCATCGACCCCCACGACCGGTCGCAGCGGCTGATCATTGCCGACAACACCGTGCACGGCACCAAGAAGAAGCACGGCATTATTATTTCCCGCGAGGTCGACAACAGCTGGATTTTCAATAACCGGGTCTACGACAACAAGCTCTCCGGCATCGTTATCGACCGTAACAGCGTGAACAACCTGGTGGCTTACAACCAGGTTTACAACAACCATTCCGATGGCATCACCCTGTACGAAAGCTCCAACAATCTGCTCTGGGGCAACCAGGTGATCGGCAACCAACGCCACGGTATTCGCCTGCGCAACAGCGTGAATATTCGCCTGTACGAGAACCTCGCGGCCGGCAACCAACTGGTCGGGGTCTATGGTCACATCAAAGACCTGAGCAACACCGACCGCGATGTCGACCTCGACCCCTTCGACACCAAGGTCTCGATGATCGTGGTCGGCGGCAAGTTGGCCGGTAACGGTTCCGGCCCCCTGTCCATTGACTCACCGTTAAGCGTTGAGCTGTACCGGGTGGCCATGCTCGCCCCGAGCAAGACCTCCGGCATCACCTTCGCCGGGATTCTGGGCGACAAACAAGACGAAATTCTCGACCTGCTGGTGCGCCAGCAAAAAGCCGTACTGATCGACCCGGTAGAAAGCCAGGTGGAGCTACACGAATGAGGAGCAGCAATTTCATGAGCCTACAAGTACCGCGCTCGACCCTGCGTCAAAGCGCACTGGCTGCCGCCCTGTTAAGCGGCGTCAGCTGCGGTGTACAGGCCGCACAGCTGCCCACCGCGCCGCAGTACCAAATCAACGGCGCCCGCCCACTGTGCCCGACCGCCGCCGACAACAGCCGCTACGACACCAAGTACCTGGAGTTTTTCACCCACCTGGTGCAAGCCCAGGGCGATTGGTTGTTTCGCAGCACCTACGACCTGCGCACCGATTTCGGCACCACGGCCGAGGGCTATCAGCAGCTCAAGTTGTTGCGCGACGGCCTTAAACGCAAAGGCATCGAGTTGATGGTGGTGTACCAGCCCACCCGTGGCCTGATCAACCGAGACAAACTCAGCGCCGCCGAGCGCGACAGCTTCGACTTTGAGCTAGCCAAGAAGAACTACCTGGCGACCATTGCCCAGCTGCGCAAAGCCGGGATCTGGACCCCAGACTTCAGCCCGCTGTTTGATGAGCACCAGCAGCACGCCTATTACTTCAAAGGCGACCACCACTGGACCCCGTACGGCGCCGAACGCACGGCCAAAATCAGCGCGGCGACGCTCAAACAGATTCCCGGCTTTAGTGACATCCCCAAGCAAGAGTTCGCCAGCAAACGCGTCGGCCTGCTGTCCAAACTCGGCACCTTTCACAAAACCGCCATGCAACTGTGTGGCAACAGCTATGCGCCGGAATACGTCGACCGTTTCGAAACCGAGGCAGTCGGCGAGAGTGGCGGCGATGGCGATCTGTTCGGCGATGAAAGCTTGCCGCAAGTGACCCTGGTCGGCACCAGCAACAGCGGCCCGGCGTACAACTTTGCCGGCTTTTTGCAGCAATACAGCGGCGCCGCCGTGCTGAATAACGCCCTCAGTGGCGGCGGCTTCGACAGCTCGCTGCTGCAATACCTGGGCAGCCCGGAGTTTGCCAAGCATCCGCCGAAAGTCATCGTTTGGGAGTTCGCCACCCACTACGACATGGCGCAAACCAGCTTCTATCGCCAGGCCATGCCGCTGCTCGACAACGGCTGCGAAGGCCGCCCCGCCGCCCTGCAAAACAGCGTGAAATTGCACAACGGGGCAAACGAGGTGCTGGTCAACGGCAAGCAACAACTGCTGGACCTGCGCGGCAGTCAGTATCAGGTCGACCTGACCTTCAGTGATCCCTCGGTCAAGCAGCTGAACGCCACCCTCTGGTACCTCAATGGCCGCCGGGAAAATTTCAAAATCGAGCAAAGCAAAGCCGTCGACAGCGGCGGTCGCTACGTCTTCCAGCTGCGCAACGATCCTGACTGGGCAGAACTCAACCTGCTCGCGATGGAAATCCATAGCCCCGAAGAGATGCCTGCCAATCTCAGCGTCAAAGCCACGCTGTGCAAGCGACCATCCACCGCGGCTAAACACCTCACGGCCAAGGCCGAGGGAGGCACAGATTTATGAACACCACCCATGCGTTAAACCGGCTGGTTTACCCCAGTCTGCTGAGTGCCCTGCTGTTCGCCGGCAGCGCCAGCGCCGATAACCTGGTGCCACCGGCGGGTTACTACGCCGCCATCGAAAAACGCAGCGAAACCAAAGCCGACACCTGCGCGCCGACACCTGCGCCCTACACCGACAAACTGGTGTTTCGCAGCAAATACGAAGGCTCAGGCAAGGCCCGCGCCACCCTCAATAAAGACTCGGAAAAAGCTTTTCGCGATGCCACCGCCAATATCACCACCTTGGAAAAAGGCATCAGCAAGCAGGTCATGCAGTACATGCGTGACGGCCGCCCCGAAGATCTGCAATGCACGATGCAGTGGCTAAGCAGCTGGGCCGAGGCCGATGCGCTGCTCTCCACCGAGTACAACCACACCGGCAAGTCGATCCGTAAATGGGCGCTGGGCAGCATGGCCTCGGCCTACCTGCGGTTGAAGTTCTCCGAGTCAAAACCGCTGGCGGCCTATCCGCAGCAAAGCCAAGTGATCGAAGCCTGGTTCAACAAACTGGCCGATCAGACGGTGCAAGACTGGAGCCGCCTGCCGCTGCTGAAAATCAACAACCACTCCTACTGGGCAGCCTGGTCGGTGATGGCGACTGCGGTGGCGACCAACCGTCGCGACCTGTTCGACTGGTCGGTTGAGCAGTTCCGCATCGGCGCCAACCAAGTCGACACCGAGGGTTATTTGCCCAATGAACTCAAGCGCCAGCAACGCGCCCTCGCCTATCACAACTACGCCCTGCCACCGCTGGCGATGATCGCCAGTTTCGCCAAGGCCAACCACGTCGATCTGACCCAGGAAAACCGCGAGGCCTTGCGCCGTCTGGCCGAACGGGTGCTGACCGGGGTCGAGGATGAAGACGAGTTCAACGCTAAGGCCGCGCAAGACCAGGACATGGACGACCTGCAGATCGACAGCAAATACGCCTGGTTGGAACCCTACTGCACGCTCTACCGCTGCTCGACGCAAACCCTGGAGTGGAAGCAGTCGATGCAGCCGTTCAAGACCTTCCGCCTCGGCGGCGACCTGACCAAGGTCTATGACCCGGCTCATGACAAGGGCAAAGGCAGTTGAGTTTGCCCTTGTAGGAGGGGCTTTAGCCGCGACCCACAGTGCTCACTGACACAGCGCAAGGCATCGCGGCTAAAGCCCCTCCTACAAAAAGCGGCAGTAAACGCAATACAACCCCCCGGTTTAGTACGGGGGGAAAGGGGGGGCTTGCGAGTCCCTAACTGTAGAAACTCAATGGAGAGAGACGGATGGTTTTTTCATCCAACGTGTTCCTGTTCTTGTTCTTGCCGATTTTCCTCGGCCTGTACTATTTGAGCGGGCAACGCTATCGCAACTTGCTGCTGCTGCTGGCCAGTTACCTGTTCTACGCCTGGTGGCGGGTGGACTTTCTGGCGCTGTTTATCGCCGTCACTCTGTGGAACTACTGGATCGGCCTAAAAGTCGGTGCCGCCGGGGTGCGAACCAAACCGGCGCAGCGCTGGCTGCTGCTGGGGGTGGCGGTCGATCTGAGCATTCTCGGTTACTTCAAGTACGCCAACTTCGGCGTCGAGAACATCAACGCGGCCATGACCTCCATGGGGCTTGAGCCGTTTATCCTGACCCACGTATTGCTGCCGATTGGTATCTCGTTCTACATCTTCGAGTCGATCAGCTACATCATCGACGTCTACCGTGGCGATACCCCGGCGACCCGCAACCTGATCGATTTTGCCGCCTTTGTGGCGATCTTCCCGCACCTGATCGCCGGCCCCGTGCTGCGCTTTCGCGACCTGGCCGAGCAGTTCAATAACCGCACCCACACCGTTGATAAGTTCTCCGAAGGCGCCACGCGCTTTATGCAGGGTTTTATCAAGAAGGTGTTTATCGCCGACACCCTGGCGGTGGTCGCCGACCGCTGCTTCGCCCTGCAAGACCCGACCACGGGTGACGCCTGGCTCGGGGCGCTGGCCTACACCGCGCAGCTGTATTTTGATTTTTCCGGTTACAGCGACATGGCCATCGGCTTGGGCCTGATGATGGGTTTCCGCTTTATGGAGAACTTCAAGCAGCCCTATATCAGCCAGTCGATCACCGAGTTCTGGCGCCGCTGGCATATCAGCCTGTCAACCTGGTTGCGCGACTACCTGTACATCACCCTGGGCGGCAACCGCGGCGGCACCCTCAGCACCTACCGCAACCTGTTCCTGACCATGCTGCTCGGCGGTCTGTGGCACGGCGCCAATATCACCTACATCGTCTGGGGCGCCTGGCATGGCATCTGGTTGGCGATTGAAAAAGCCATCGGCATCAACACCGCACCGCGCAGTTTCAACCTGCTGCGCTGGGCCTTCACCTTCCTGCTGGTGGTGATGGGCTGGGTGATTTTCCGCGCCGAGAACCTGCACGTCGCCGGCCGCATGTATGGCGCCATGTTTGGTTTTGGCGACTGGCAGCTGTCGGAACTCAACAGCGCCCAGCTCACCGGTTTACAAGTGGCGACCCTGGGGCTGGCCTACGCCACGCTGGCGTTCTTTGGCCTGCGGGATTTCTACGCCAACCGCCCGGCACTCAAACCGGCCGCTGGCAACGCCGAGCAACCGCTGCTGGCCGACGGCCCTGGCACCGGCCAACCGGGCCTGATCAAAGCGTTGCCTGGCGATGCGCCCGACAGCCTGCACCTGCCCGGCTACAGCGTCGGCATCGAGGCACAAGTGCAGCCAGCCTACTGGGTTGCCGACTGGCCGCGCTATGCCATGCGCAGCCTGGTGTTGCTGCTGTTCGTGGCCTCGATCCTGAAGCTCTCGGCGCAGAGCTTTTCACCCTTCCTGTACTTCCAATTTTAACTGGGGACGACCATGACTCGAACATTGCGCATCCTCTATATCGGCCTGTTCCTCAGCCTGCTGCTGGGCTTGGGCGGCTGGTCGCTGGGCAGCTTTCGCAGCTTCTCGACTGCCGCCGACACCAGCGTGCTCAACGGCAAATGGAGCAAGGCGGCAGAAACCCACTACGACGAGAAATTCCCGATCAAACGCCTCGGCACCAATCTCTGGGCCGCACTGGATTACCAACTGTTTAACGAGGGCCGCCCCGGCGTGGTGCTCGGCCGTGAGCAGTGGTTATTCAGCGATGAGGAGTTCAAACCGGTCGCCAACAGCGCCCAACATCTGCAGGAAAACTGGCAGTTGATTCAGGGCGTGCGCAACCACCTGGCCCGCCAAGGGGTGCAGTTGGTGCTGGCGATTATTCCCGCCAAGGCGCGGCTCTATCCTGAGTTTATCGCCGGTTCCCCACCGGTAGCCCTGCAGCAACAGCTGTATCAGCAGTTTCACCAGGGCGCCGCAGACGCAGGGATTTTCGCCCCGGATCTGCTCGCGGCCCTGACCGAGGAGAAGCAACGGGAAGCGGTGTTTTTGCGCACCGACACCCACTGGACGCCCCATGGCGCCGAGGTGGTGGCGCAGAACCTGAGCCTGGCGATCCAGCAGCACATGCCGATCAGCGGCGAGCCACAGCGCTTTACCACCGAGAACCAGCCCAGCGAGGCGTACAACGGTGATCTGACGCGCTTCTTACCCCTCGACCCGCTGTTCAGCAACCTGCTGCCAGCCCCCGACCAGTTGCAACAGCGCAGCACCGCGGCGCAACAGACCACGCCGGCGGCGGGCGACGGCGAGCTGTTCAGCGACAGCCAAGTGCCGGTGGCGCTGGTCGGTACCAGCTACAGCGCCAACCCACGCTGGAACTTTCTCGGTGCGTTGCGCCAGGCCCTGGGGAGCGACGTTCTCAACTACGCCGAGGACGGTCACGGGCCGTTGTTGCCGATGCTCAAGTACCTGCAAAGCGCAGGCCTCAAAGACTCACCGCCGCAGCTGGTGATCTGGGAGTTCCCGGAGCGCTATCTGCCGATGAGCAGCGACCTCAGCGAATTCGATCAGCAGTGGCTCAGCCAACTGAAAACCTCAAGCGACACTGGTGAAAGCCTCGCCAGCGCCAACCCTAAACCCCATACGCCGATCCAGGCGACGCCTTAAATTCCATGGAGCACATCAAGATGAAGCAATCCATCACCCCTGCCAGCGGCAGCCGCACAATCCGCAAAACCTGCGCCTTCTTAGTGATTGGCTTGCTGGCCGCGCACGTCCAGGCCGATGAAGCCGCCCTCTACGGCCCCAGCGCACCCAAGGGCTCGGCCTTCGTGCGGCTGTATAACGCCGGCAATCAGGAAGTCAGCGCCAGCGTCGGCAACACCCAACTCAGCGATGTCGGCCCCCTGGGCAGCAGCGACTTCAGCTTCCTGCCCGGTGGCGACTACAGCGCCAAACTCGGCACGCAAAGCCTGACCGTCAAGCTCAACGCCGATCAGTACTACACCCTGGTCAACCTACCCGGCAGCCCACCCAAGTTGGTGGAAGAGCCGCCATTCAAGAACAAGCAAAAAGCCCTGCTACGGGTACAAAACCTGACCGACAGCGAGCTGAGCCTGAAGACCGCCGATGGCAAGACTCCGGTGGTCGACAACGTGAAAGCCCTGGGCCGTGGCGAGCGGGAGATCAACCCGTTGAATGTCAAATTGGCCTTGTTTAGCGGCACCGAAAAAGTCGCCGACCTAAAACCCGTCAGCCTGGCGCGCGGTGAGGCGGTGTGCCTGTACGTCACCGGCTCGGCTGGCAAGTTTTCCCCGGTGTGGGTCAAGCGCCCAGCCGCAACCCAATAACCACAGGCGGATCGCTAGGGTGGGCTTCAGCCCACCCTACGAAACAGGGCCTGCGACACATAACCAAGACATAGCCCAGCGCCAGCGCTGGCACAGACAACCAAGCTGCGCCGAACCTTCGAGCAGCAGCAGTAGCACGTAAACCTCGACCTTACGCACTACCCAGGAGATACAGCATGATTCCAATTATTTTGTCAGGCGGTAGCGGCTCACGGCTTTGGCCCCTGTCGCGTAAACAGTTCCCTAAGCAGTTCCTCGCCCTGACTGGCGATCACACCCTGTTCCAGCAAACCATCGAACGCCTGAACTTCGACGGCGTGCAACCACCGGTGATTGTCTGCAACATCGAGCACCGCTTTATCGTTGAGGAACAACTCGGCGCCCTCAAGCTTGAGACCCAGGCCATAGTGCTTGAGCCCTTTGGTCGCAACACCGCGCCAGCAGTGGCCATTGCGGCGATGAAGCTGCTCAACGAAGACCGCGACGAGTTGCTGCTGGTGCTGCCGGCCGACCATGTACTGGAAGATCACAAAGCTTTCCAGCGCGCCCTGGCGCTGGCTACCATCGCCGCCGAAAATGGCGAGCTGGTGCTGTTCGGCGTACCGGCCAACAAGCCGGAAACCGGTTATGGCTATATCAAGTCCGCCGCCGATGCATTGCTGCCGGAAGGCATCAGCCGGGTCGCTAAATTCATCGAGAAACCCGATGCGCAAAAGGCCGCCGAGTTTGTTAAGTCCGGCGATTACTTCTGGAACAGCGGCATGTTTTTGTTCCGCGCCAGCCGCTTTCTCGATGAGCTGAAGAAACACGAACCGGACATCTACGACACCTGCCTGCTGGCGCTGGAACGCAGCAAGTACGACGGCGAACAGATCAGCATCGACGCGGCCACCTTCGAGTGCTGCCCAAATGATTCGATCGACTGCGCGGTAATGGAAAAAACCCAACGCGCCTGCGTGGTGCCCCTCGACGCCGGCTGGAGCGATGTCGGCTGCTGGTCATCGCTGTGGGATGTAAAAGAGAAAGACAGCAACGGCAACGTCACCCAGGGCGACGTGGTGGTGCGCGACAGTTTCAACTGCCTGGTGCACGGCAACGGCAAGCTGGTCTCGGTAATCGGTCTGCAGGACATCGTGGTGGTGGAAACCAAAGACGCCATGATGATTGCTCACAAGGACCGGGTGCAGGAGGTCAAGCAGCTGGTCAACACCCTCAACGAGCAAGGCCGCACTGAAACCCAGACCCATTGCGAGGTCTATCGCCCGTGGGGCTCCTACGACTCGGTGGACATGGGCGGCCGCTTCCAGGTCAAACACATTACGGTCAAGCCCGGTGCCCAGCTGTCACTGCAAATGCACCACCACCGCGCCGAGCACTGGATTGTGGTGTCGGGCACCGCGCAGGTGACCTGCAACGACAAGACCTTCCTGCTCACGGAAAACCAGTCCACCTACATCCCGATTACCGCGGTGCACCGCCTGGCGAACCCGGGCAAGATCCCACTGGAAATCATCGAGGTGCAATCGGGTAGCTACCTGGGCGAAGACGACATCGAGCGGCTGGAAGACGTCTACGGCCGCAGCGTCGAACCACTGCAAACCAGCCTTAGTCTGGTCAGTTAAAGCCTGGCAATAAGCAACGCCCGCCCCTACCAAGGGCCGGGCGTTTTTTGCGTTGTAGTCCCGGCTCGGTTCCTAATCGTAGGATGGGTTGAGCGCAGCGATACCCATCACGCCAATGTCCGCGCAGCCAATTTTATGCAGGCATTGCGCTACTGACCGGGGGTTTCTGCAACAATCGGCACCGACCTTCGCCCAATCACCCAACAGGACTTCCTATGACCCAGCCCACCGCCTTGATTACCGGTTGCTCCAGCGGCATCGGCCGCGCCCTCGCCGATGCCTTCAAGGCGGCCGGCTATCAGGTCTGGGCCAGCGCGCGCAAGGCCGAGGACATTACGGCGCTGAACGCCGCCGGCTTTATCCGCGTGGCCCTGGATGTCAACGACAGTCTGGCCGTCAGTCAATTGGCCATGCGCCTGCAACTCGAAGCCGGGCGCCTCGATGTGCTGATCAACAACGCCGGCTACGGCGCCATGGGGCCGCTGCTGGATGGCGGCGCCCCCGCCCTGCGCCGCCAATTCGAGACCAACGTATTCGCCATAGTCGACGTCACCCGCGCGCTATTCCCGCTGCTGCGCAGCAGCCGTGGCTTGGTGATCAATATCGGCAGCGTCTCCGGTGTACTGGTCACCCCGTTCGCCGGCGCCTACTGCGCCTCCAAAGCTGCCGTGCATGCACTGTCCGACGCGTTGCGCATGGAGCTGGCGCCCTTCGCCATCGAGGTCATGGAAGTCCAGCCTGGGGCGATTGCCTCAAGCTTTGGCGCCAATGCCAGCCAGCAAGCCGAACAACTGATCGATGAAGCCTCACCCTGGTGGCCGATCCGCGACGGCATCCGCGCCCGCGCCAACGCCTCCCAAGATCACCCCACCCCCGCCGAGCACTTTGCCCGTCAGGTACTGGCCGCAGTACAAAGCAAAAAACGCCCCGGCCTGCTGCGCCTCGGCAACGGCAGCCGCGCCCTGCCGCTAATGGCCGCCCTGATCCCCAAGCGCCTGCTGCAAGCCGGCTTAAAAAAACGCTTTGGCCTCAATCGCAGCCTGTAGGAGCACAGCCGATGAACGAGCCCGCCACAGCAAACCGCGTCCCCGTAAGCCGCCTGGCCCTAAGCGGGGTCGCCGCCGTCATAGTGCTCAACCTGCTGCTGCGCACCTTCAGCAAGCTCGGCGGCGTGCTGACCACCCTGCTGATTGCCGCCACAGTCGCCGGCGGCATGGCCCTGTGGTTTTTCGCGCAACAGCGCCGCGCCCCAATGCCCGGCGAACGGCTGCGCCTGCTCGGCGTCTACGGCGGCGTGCTGGCCTTGCTCTACCTGGGCTTGCTGGCGCTAATGGCGTTTAAAGACGACCCCAGCCCCATGGCTTTGGTGATCTTCGGCCTGCATTATTTTTGCTATCCGCTGTTGGCCTGGCTAGCGCTGGCCGGGCGCCTTGGTGGGCGCAGATCGTAGCAAGGTAGCCCGGGGATTTTCTGAGATGGTGCTGGTCTTGCCCTTTGCTTATTGTCCTTGCAAAAACAAAACATCATCTCAGCCATGAACCGGCTGGGCATTCAGTTCAACACCCAGCGCATGCAGCACCTTGACCACTGTGTCAAAACGCGGTTTTGCACCGGGGGCGAAGGCTTTGTAGAGGCTGGCCCGGCCCAGCCCTGAATCCTTGGCTATCTGTGCCATGCCGCGTGCCTTGGCGACATGGCCCACGGCGCGAATCA
Source organism: Pseudomonas sp. (assembly GCF_030698175.1). Taxonomy (GTDB): domain Bacteria; phylum Pseudomonadota; class Gammaproteobacteria; order Pseudomonadales; family Pseudomonadaceae; genus Aquipseudomonas. The sequence continues at coordinate 126,568 of NZ_JAUYNT010000020.1, read as the reverse complement.
GTTCATCGCTGTCACCTGCAGCCAGCACCTGAGATAGGTACTCGGCGATCATCGCGTCGCTGTCGAGGTAATCCGACGGATCAAACTCAGTGATCACGGGTTTCATTCAATCTCTCCTACCAGCTGCTTGGCCAGCATAATGTCGCGTGTCTGAGACGACTTATCGCCACCACACAACAGTAAAATCAGCGCATCGCCGCGCCGGGTGAAATACAGCCGGTAGCCCGGCCCAATATCAACACGCATTTCCGACACGCCATCCCCGACAGACTTCACATCACCCAAATTCCCCGCATGGGCGCGGCCAAGCCGCCGCAGGATGCCCGCCTTGGCTTGCAGATCACGTAGCGCCCTGAAAGGTGTCGGTTTGCTGAATCACAGCATGATTGCAGTGTATCCAATTGGAGACATAACACAACCATGCAATTGCACCGCAGCCGTGCTGTGCGAGAAGGGGTACAGCTCGGCCATTGGTGGAAAACGCTGCGCGGTTTTCCACCCTACGCAGGCGTTATAAACGCTGTTCACAATGGGTATATCCGCGCCGCAACATTCGACTACCGTCATCTGTATGGCTTGATCACGCAGGTTTTGCGCCTGTGCCTGGAAGCCATGTTTGCCTCTGTTGCACTCCTCCCAAAAACATGAGGAAACCATGATGAACACCCACAAAGCTGTGGCTGTTTCGCTGGCCTTGCTCAGCGCAGCCTTCCTAGCCTCCCCCGCCCTGGCCGAAGACACGGGGTTGATTGTCGCCACGCCATCCGCACTCAAGTGGGCCGCGGCTCCGGCGGTCGGACCCGGTGCGATGATGGCCGTGATTGAAGGTGACCTGAAAACTGCCGAGCCTTTTACCCTGCGTTTGAAGCTGCCGGCAAACACCAAAATCGGCGTGCATACCCATCCTGTTACCGAACGCGTCACCGTGATCTCGGGCACCTTCTACTTCGCCACCGGCGACAGCTTCGATCCGGCCCAGGCCAAAGCCTATCAACCGGGTGACACCCTGATCATTCCCGCCGGCGTGTCGATGTACGCCGCCAGTCGAGATCAGGAAACCGTGCTCCAGCTCCACGGCACGGGCCCCTGGGGGATCAATTTCCGCGACCCGGCGGACGACCCTAGGAACAAAAAAATGTAGTCCCCGAGTGGGGAGTGGAAAGTGAGCGTGGGGCGGACGTAGGGCGGACTCAGGAGCGCAGCGAACAGTCCGCCATTCGTAGCGAGCAGCCCACCGTTTACAGCGAACAGCCCACCGTTTGCCGCTGAGTTGCTCTCTGCGGCGAATACCCCTACCCCCTTGGCAGTAACCGCCCTCGGCCGTTGGACGCTTACCTTGCTCAGCGAGCCGCGTGCAGACCAGGGTAAAGGGCATCACGCAGCATGCTTGCCAGGCAAATGCTCTTTTATATAACAACCGACCGTCTTAATACCGCGCCGAGCACCAACATATAAAGCGCCCATATGGATATCAAACATAACCCAGGGCACTAAATTAAAGGGGACATCTTCAGTTGCCGTATCCTCTATCGAGCGCAGCATGAGTCGATTAGTTTCGTGATCATATTGCGGATGACTGCTGCTGCCGAGCTCATCTAACGCGTCTTGGCGGGCCTGCTGCCACAGCGCTGTAATCTCATCATCATCCAGACCTGCACTCGCTGCCAAAATATGTAATTCGTCAGGCGCATACATGTCGTTTTCCCTCGCTAACCCAAGCGTGTCTTGCTACCTCCGGCCAGAACCGCCTGATCATTAGAAACCACGGACACCCCAGCTAACTCACCGGACGATGCCCACCGGACTAGACCCAACCTGCGCAATTGCCACTGTATCGACTGCAACCCACGCAAACCCACCGGCACCGCGCACCTTCAGTTATATCTCCATCAGTCACATAATTAACAGCAAACAGTAGATGCAGTTTGCCGCCGTCCATTATCAATTTAATACAACAACACTGCCTGCACGTCACATACTAAAAAAGCATAAACACACAACGAAGAATCGCAATGAAGAACTATCAGCAACAAACCGACCACACCCTCTAACAATTAGCTCATGACGAAATCAACAAAATATAATAATCACAAAATCTTATAACGCTCGGCCATTGCCGATCCAGCGAACGAGTCTTGGTTTGCAAAGCCGACAACCGCGCTGGAGCCACCTCCAGGCCTGAGCACTGGAGTCGAGAGCGGCCAACCATTCCCAACAACCGCCACCCCGCCCACGCCCCCCACAACCAATCCAACCAATGCCACGTACAATCGCCTCCTTGAAGCGAAGCCTTGGGGTTGCAGTGGTGGAGTTACAGCAGGGTTTTGTCCTGACCCGGCATTGGCGGGATACGCCGGCGGGGACGCAGATCGAGTTTTGGCTAGCGACCGATAATGGGCCGCGGCATATCCGCCTGCCCGCACAACCCTCGGTGGCCTTTATCCCGGCGGCACAGCGCGCCCAGGCCGAAGCTTTGCTGGTGGATGAGCCGGGCGTCGAACTGCGTCCGCTGGGGCTGCGCGACTTTCAGCAGCGGCCGGTGCTGGGCCTGTATTGCCAGCAACATCGGCAGTTGATCGACCTCGACAAACGCCTGCGCCGCGCCGGCGTCGATGTCTATGAAGCCGACATCCGCCCGCCCGAACGCTACCTGATGGAGCGCTTTATTACCGCGCCGGTGAGTTTCACCGGCACGCCGGACGCCAGCGGCCTGCTGCTGGAGGCGCAGATCAAACCGGCGCCGGACTATCGCCCGCAGCTCAAACTGGCCTCCCTGGATATCGAAACCAACGCCTTTGGCGAGCTGTATTCCATCGCCATCGAAGGCTGCGGTCAGCGCCAGGTGTATATGCTCGGGCGCAGCGACGGCCAGGAGGCGGCCGAGGATTTTCAGTTGGAGTATTGCGACAGTCGCGGTCAGTTGCTGGTCAAACTCAACCAGTGGCTGGCCGAGCATGACCCGGATGCGATCATCGGCTGGAACCTGGTGCAGTTCGACCTGCGTGTGCTGCATGAACATGCCCGGCGGCTGGCCATCCCCTTGCGCCTGGGCCGTGACGGCGAGGAAATGCAGTGGCGCGAGCACGGCACCCGCAAGCAGCATTACTTCGCGTCTGCCGCCGGGCGCCTGCTGATCGATGGCATCGAGGCACTGCGCGAGGCGACCTGGAGTTTCCCCTCGTTCAGCCTGGAAAACGTCGCCCAGACCCTGCTCGGCGAAGGCAAGGACATCGCCACGCCGTACCAGCGCATGGATGAAATCGACCGCATGTTCGTCGAAGACAAACCCGCCCTGGCCCGTTACAACCTCAAGGACTGTGAGCTGGTCACACGGGTTTTCGCCGCTACCTCAATCCTCACCTTTCTGCTCGAACGCGCCACCGTCACCGGGCTGCCGGCCGACCGCAGCGGCGGTTCGGTGGCGGCCTTTACCCACCTGTATATACCGCTGATGCACCGCCAGGGCTTCGTCGCGCCAAACCTCGGCGAGAAGCCAGCGCAGAACAGCCCCGGCGGTTTCGTCATGGACTCCCGACCCGGCCTGTACGAGTCGGTCCTGGTGCTCGACTACAAGAGCCTCTACCCCTCGATTATCCGCACCTTTCTGATCGACCCGGTGGGGCTGGTCGAGGGCCTGCGCCAGCCGGACGACGAGCACTCGGTGGCGGGTTTTCGCGGCGCGCGGTTCTCCCGTAGCCAGCATTGTTTGCCGGCGATTATCGAGCGGGTCTGGCAGGGCCGCGAGACCGCCAAACGCGAGCGCAACGCGCCGCTGTCCCAGGCGTTGAAGATCATTATGAATGCCTTCTACGGCGTGCTCGGCTCCAGCGGTTGCCGGTTTTTCGATACGCGCCTGGCCTCGTCCATCACCCTGCGCGGCCACGAAATCATGCACCGCACCCGCCAGTTGATCGAGGCCGAGGGCTATGGGGTGATTTACGGCGATACCGACTCGACCTTCGTCTGGCTCAAACACGCCCATGGCGAGGACGACGCGGCGCGCATCGGCCGGGCGCTGGTAGATAAGGTCAACCAGTGGTGGCGCGAACATCTGCGGGCCGAGTACGGCCTGGACAGCGCCCTGGAATTGCAGTTCGAGACCCACTATTGCCGCTTTCTAATGCCGACCATTCGCGGCGCCGAGCAAGGCAGCAAGAAGCGCTACGCCGGCCTGGTCAACCGCCCCAACGGCAGCCAGGAGATGGTCTACAAGGGCCTGGAAACGGTGCGCAGCGACTGGTCGCCACTGGCCCAGCAGTTTCAGCGCGAGCTGTACCTGCTGATTTTCCAGCGTCAGCCTTACCAGGCCTATATCCGCCAGTTCGTCAGCCGCACCCTGGCCGGCGAGCTGGATGACTTATTGATCTACCGCAAGCGCCTGCGCCGCACGCTTGCCGACTACCAGCGCAACGTGCCGCCCCATGTGCGCGCCGCGCGCCTGGCCGACGACTACAACGACCGCCACGGCCGGCCGCGCCAGTATCAGAACGGCGGCTGGATCAGCTACGTGATCACCCTCGCCGGCCCGGAGCCGTTAGAGGTGCGCACGGCCGCCATCGACTACGAGCATTACCTGACGCGCCAACTGCAGCCGGTGGCGGACGCCATCCTGCCGTTCGTGGGCGACGACTTCGCCACCTTAATCGGCGGGCAGCTGGGATTGTTTTGAGGTTATGTCCCAGTTATGTGTTGCAAAGTGCAAGCCCCGTAGCCTCTGCTTTGTGATCCAGATGAAGGTGGGAAAAAGAACGGCTGTGGCCCTGCAGGATTGCAGGTGCCGCGCTTGCTTCGCGGACAAGTCCGCTCCTACACAAGCCCGGCACCTGCAATAATTTTATCGACGGCCTCCCTGTAGGAGCGGATTTATCCGCGATTGGTCGGTGCAGGCAGCACAAGCATCAAGACTAATTCCCTATCGCGAAAGGTGAGCTCCCTTGCAACACATAACGGCTACATAGCCTATTTTGAGGCGCGCAGCGCACGCCTCAACGGCGCCGATACTTGGCCGGGGTTTCGCCGACGTGGCGGACAAATAAACGGGTGAAGGTGGCAACGTCGCGGTAGCCGATTTCATCGGTAATACGCGCGATGCTCCAGGTGCTATTGGTTAATAACTGCTTGGCTTTCTCCACCCGTGCCGTCTGCAGCAAGGCCAGCGGCGACTGCCCGGTTTCGGCCTTGACCCGCCGCAGCAGGGTGCGCGAGCTGACGTGAAAGGCCTGCGCCAACAGCTCCAGGTCGTAGCTCGCAGCCAAGCGCTCGCTCAGCCACTGGGCGACACTTTGCGCAAACGACGGCAGGCTTTTGGGCATCAGCGTGGCGTCTACATAGGGCGCTTGGCTGAGCCGCGAATTTTGCAACAGGGTAATCCGCGCCGTGGCGCTGGCCACTTGCGCGCCCAGGCGGCGCTTGACGATATGCAGCGCCAAGTCGAAAGCCGAGCTAACCGCACCCGTGGTAATCACCGCGCCGTCCTCAAGCAAAATCGCCTCCTGGCTGACCTTGGCGGTTGGGTAGCGACTGACCAGCTCTGGCGCAAACAACCATGCGGTGGTGACATTGCGCCCGGCAATCAGCCCCGCTTCGCCGAGTAAAAAACTGCCAATACAGACCGCGGCTACGGGTGTACCGCGGGCAAAGGTCTTCTGAATAAAGCCAATCTCGCGCGCCAACAGCGCAAGCGTGGCGGTCCACTGCCCACGGCCGCTGATTTGCGGACCGGGAATGATCAGCAGATCGTATTTGCCGCTGGGCTTTTTCACCCCCACGGTAATCCCGCCCGCACAGGTAACGCTGCGCCCGCCGAGGCCGACCACCTCCAACGCAAAGGGGGCGGACTCGGGATGGTTAAACTCGCGGGCAATGTGGCTGGCGATCAGCAGCACATCGACCACCGCGAACACTTCGGTGCCCATGCAGCCGTCGTAGGCCAGAATCGCGATACGCCTAATGGTCATTTTTAACCTTTGCTTCGGCAATTGGCTCGGCTGGCGATATTGCCATGATAAGTGTCGATTTCGCCAGCACCCATGCGAGTCTTTGCAGCCCATGATTCGCCGTGAAACTCGCCCCCAGCCTCGAGCCGAGGCGGGATGAACTTTGATGATGAACGAGGCATGGCATGAAAATCACGCAACTGCGCAATGCAACCCTAATCCTGCACATCGGTGATTACCGGATCTTGGTCGACCCCATGTTGGCGCGCAAAGATGCTCTGCCACCACTGGGGCTATTCAATGGTCGGCGGCAACGCAACCCAACGGTTGAGCTACCGGCACTGGCCGAAAATGAGCTGGCGCTGGTGACCCACTGCTTGATCACCCATTGTCAGAAAGGCCACTTCGACCATCTCGACCGGGCGGCAAAGAAATGGCTGCGCGAACGGCAAATCCCGGTTATTTGCACCCCTCACGACGCGGCGTATTTAGCCGAGCGCGGACTGAATGTGCAGCCGTTGCCGGAGGATCATCACAACCCCAGCGCATTTTTCGCGGGCACGATTAAAACGGTGCGCTGCACCCATGGCGAAGGCTTGGTCGGCAAAATCATGGAGCACGGCGTCGGCTACCTGATTGCTATGCCCGGCGAGCCAAGCCTGTACCTGTCCGGCGATACCATCATGACCGCCGCCATTCGCGACTTTGTCGTCAGCCAGCAACCGGATGTGTCGGTGATCCCCGCCGGTGATGCCAGTCTCGATATCGGCGGCGACATCATCATGGGCGTCGAGGAGGTCATCGAGTTCGCCCGCCTGGCCAAGGGCATAGTGGTTGCCAACCACTTGGAAGCCCTCAGCCATTGCCCGGTAACCCGCAGCGAGCTGCAAGCCGCAGCGATCAAAGCCGGCATCGCCGCGCGTTTACGCATCCCGCAGGATGGCGAAACCCTTGAGTTCAAGCGTTAGGTTTTAAACTGTGGGCGCCAGCGCCATGCTGGCGCCGAATGCTCTAAGCCGGCGGGCTCACCTTGGTCGCCTGCACAAACTGGCCTGATCTCTGCTAGGTTATCGACAGCGGCAAGCAACTTGCCCTCTGACTACTGACCGCGCCGAGAGGCCATGCATGCCGAAGTTTTTTAACCGCACCGCCATGAGCCTGGCCCGCCGCATTCAGGTGCAGATCGGCCTGGTGATTGCCCTGGCGATCATTGCGGTAACCTTGCTGAGCTACCAGTACAGCATCAGTAGCATGCGTAAACAGGCACTGGAGGCACTGAGCAATCAGGTCTCGGCGCGCACCGCGCTGGACTCCGAGACCTTCGTACAAGCCCAGCAAAACACCTATTTATTGCGCGACGAATACCTGTTGCGCCTCAAGCAAACCGCCGAGCAAGATCCCCGCGCCGAGTTTGAACACTGGTTTGTGCGCTACCCCGACGGGCTGATTCGGGTCCGCCCGGAACTCGACGACTACAAGCATCTGCCCTCGATTTACATCCGCAGCCAAGTGACGCTAACCACCGAGATCCGCCGCCAGGTGCTGGTGGCCTTCAAGCTGCTGCGCGAATGGGGCGCGCCGATGACCATGCGCTATTACTCGGCCTATATCGACCTGCCGGGCATCGCCCTGATCATGTACTCGCCCTCGGTCAACTGGGGCCAAGAGTCCAACAGCAACAGCAATAACTTTGATTACCCGCCGGTGCGCAACTCTTCCCCGGAGAACAATCCACAACGATTGAATAGCTGGACCGAGGTGTATTTCGACGATAAAGCCGCGATCTGGATGCTCTCCACCATCACCCCAGCCGATCAGGCCAGTCAGTGGGTCGGCACTGTCTCGCAAGATATTTCGATTGAAGCGCTGGTAAAGCGCACCAGCGAGCAACAGAGCAACGGCAGTTTTAACCTGATCATCGACGAGAAAAACCGCTTATTGGTCCACCCGCAGCTAATGGAGAAAATCCGCAGTTCCGAAGGCAGCCTGCAGCTTGCAAAACTCGCCGACCCACTGCTGCAAGACGCGGCAAAACTAGCCTATGCCAGCACCAGCTGGCCCTCCGTGGCGGAATCCAGCGACGGTGATTACTACTTAGGGATTGGCCGCATCGAGGGCCCCAACTGGTACTCGATCAGCGTTTACCCCAAGGCCTTACTGGCCGAAAAAGCCTTTGCTTCGGCTGGTTCTATTTTACTCGCAGGCCTGGCCGGGCTGGCCATCGAACTGCTGCTGCTGGCCTGGATTATTCGCCGCCAAGTAGCCAAGCCGTTGAGGCTATTACAGAGTGCCGTGCAGTCAATTGCCGCCGGCGAACTGAACGTTAAATTACCCAGCGAGCGGCGCGATGAACTGGGCGAACTGGCCAACAACTTTGCCCATATGGTGGAAAAACTCCGCGCCCGCGATTTAGCCCTCACCGCCCGCGCCAGTGAGCTGGAGCTGGAAGTTCAACACCGCCAAACCGCCGAAGCCGCGCGCCTGCGCTTGTCGGATCGCCTGTCGATTGCCACCGAGGTCGCCGGCCTAGGGGTTTGGGAGTGGGATCACAGCAACCAACAAGCCTACTGGGATGCGCAAACCTTTCGCCTCTATGGTCTTGAACCTTTCAGCATCAAGGCCTCAGAGCGAGCCTGGTTAGACATGGTCGTACCAGATGACCGCAAACGGGTACTGCACGCTATCCGTGAAGGCATCAATGGGCCGCTGTCACGTTATGAAATTGAATATGGCCTGGTCTGGGCCAATGGCGAGGTGCATTTCCTGTCGTGCATTTGTCACATTGGTTTCGATCGAAATGGCAACCCCACCCGCCTGACCGGTGTGCAGATCGACATCACCGAACGCAAGCTGGCTGAACAACGTATTTTGCACATGGCCACCCACGACTCACTCACCGGCCTGGCCAACCGTATGCTGTTGACCGACCGTCTGCAGCAGGTGCTTTTGAGCAATTCCCGCAAGTCGCAGATGAGCGCTCTGCTGTTTATCGACCTCGACCACTTCAAGCAAATCAACGACACCCTCGGCCACATCGTCGGCGATGAGTTGTTGAAATTTGTCGGCAATACCCTGCAAAACCTGGTGCGTAAATCCGACACCGTGGCGCGCCTGGGCGGCGATGAGTTTGTCTTGCTGCTGCCGCAAATCGAGGGCTGCGAGTCGGCCATCCGGGTCGCCGACAAGATCATTCAAGCCATGGCCGCCCCCCTGCACATCGAAGGCGCCAGCTTCACCATCAGCCCGAGCATCGGCATCAGCCTGTACCCCGACGACGGCCTCGACGCCGAGACTCTGTTGCGCAATGCCGACATCGCCATGTACCGCGCCAAGTCGCGCGGGCGCAATAACTATCAGTGCTACACCGCCGACATGGGCGAGATTGCCGCCGAGGTCATGCGCCTGGAAGTGGCGCTGCGGCATGCCGCCGAACAACAGGAGTTCGAACTGTACTACCAACCCAAGGTGGCGGCAGACAGCCAACGGATCATCGGCGCCGAAGCGCTGATCCGCTGGAACCGCGAAGGTCAGGGGCAGGTGCCACCGGATAAATTCATCCCCTTTGCCGAGCAGCGCAACCTGATGCTCGGTATCGACCAATACGTGCTGCGCCAAGCCTGCAGCCAACTGCGCCAGTGGCTGGATGCCGAGGTGCCGGCGCTGCCGGTGGCGGTCAATTTGTCGTCCGGGCATTTTGGCCGGGAGTTGTTGCTCGCCGAGCTGCAAGCCCTGTTGGATGAGTTCGCGCTGCCGGCTAATTTGCTGCAGCTGGAAGTGACCGAAGGTTTGCTGCTGCAAGAGAGCGAAACCGTGTATCTGAACCTCATCGGCCTGCGCCAACTGGGGATCAAAATCAGCCTGGACGACTTTGGCACCGGCTATTCGTCGCTGTCCTACCTGCACCGGTTTCCGGTCGACCAGCTGAAGATTGATCGCTCTTTCGTCAGCAAACTCAGCGCCGCCGACCACGACGCACCGCTGGTCAGCGCCATCATCGGCATCGGCCACAGTCTGAATTTGTCGGTCATCGCCGAAGGGGTGGAAACCTGCGAACAGGCCGAACTGCTGCAACGCCTGGCGTGCGATGAGCTGCAGGGCTACTACTTCTCCCGGCCATTACCGGCGCAGGACTACGCCAACCGGCTACTGACGCAAACGGCTTGAACAGCGCTTTTTGGTAGGCTATGTCCCAGTGATGTGTTGCAAAGCGCAAGCCCGGTAGTCTCTGGCTTGCAACCCGGATGTATATGGGAAAAACAACGGTTGTGACCCTGCACGATTGTCCGTGTACTGACGCTTGCTTCGCGGATAAATCCGCTCCTACACAAACCCGCTGCCAGGAGAAACTTCATCGGCTGGCCAACCCTGTAGGAGCGGATTTATCCGCGATTGGCCGGTGCAGAGAACACACGTGTCAAGGCTAACCCTTTCTCGAGAGGTTACGTCCTTTGCAACATGTGCCGGATACAGAGCCACCTTGAACCCAGCATCACCGAGCGTAGTAGGCCTTGGACAGATTCTTGGGCTGACGAAACACCAGCAGATTCCCCAGCATCACCAGCACCAGGCCGCCCAGCGCCAGCGGCGTCCATTGGTAGCCTTCCAGCACTGCCGAGATATTCAGCGCCACCAGCGGGAACAGCACGGTGCAATAGGCGGCGCGCTCCTGGCCGAGGCGGCCGACCAGGGTCAGGTAGGCGGTAAAACCGATCACCGAACCGGGAATGGCCAGATACAACAGCGAGCCGACGTAGCGCTGGTTCCACTCAAAGTTCAGCGGCGTGCCACTGACCAGGCAATAACCACCCAGCAGCAACGCGCCATAGAACATGCCCCAGGCATTGGTGCTCAGCGGGCGAAAGCCGGCCTGTTGCTGCAGGCTGGAGAGCAGATTGCCAGCGGCAAAACACAGGGTGCCGAGCAGCGCCAGGGCCAAGCCCAACCAGGTCTCAGGGCTGGCGCTGTGGCCCGCCAGCTCCGGCCAAAATAACAAGGCCAGCCCCAATAGCCCCAAGCCGCCACCGGCCAGTACATTGGCGGCCAACTGACGGCGAAACACCAGGCGCGCACTCAGGGCATTCCACAGGGTGGCGGTGGAAAACACCACGGCGATCAGGCCGCTGGGAATCCACTGGCTGGCCGTGTAGAAACACAGAAAATTCAGGCTGAACAGGCACAAGCCCTGGGCCATGCACAGCAGTTGCGCGCGGCGGTCGAGGCGCTGCAAACGCCGGCTCAGCAGCAACACGGCAAACAGCACCAGTGCCGCCAAGGCAAAGCGATAGGTGATGGACGCGGCCAGGGCTACCTCGCCAATTTGCAGCTTGATGGCGATCCAGGTGGTACCCCAAATCAGTACGGTCAGCACATACAACGACAGGTTCATGCTCAGGCTCCCTAACACAGAGCAGCAGTCTGGCCCGACCGCTTGCCGGGCACTTGCATAAACTTGCGCTTATTTTGCGCCCAGGGCTGGCATCAACAGGTGCGCGGCGTAGCATTAGCGCTTAGCACCACGTCACCGAAGAACCCGCATGTCCGAGCTTGCCGACTACCAAGTGTTCCAAACCCTCAGCCGTTCGCGCGCCCAGCTCGAGCGCAGCGCGGCCATGGGCGATGGAATTGCTGCGGCCATCTGGTCCAACGCCCATGACGCCACCGGCTACAGCACCCCCGGCCATCACACCATCGGCTGCTATTTGGGCGGCGGTTTGGGCACTTTCAGGCGTGATCAACCAGGCCTCAAAGGCGCCCCCGACAAGCTCTGCATCCTGCCCGCCGAACACCAGTCGGCTTGGGTGGTGAACGGTGAGCTGCGCTTTATGCACCTGTATTTTGACGTCGAGCAGTTCGCCCTCAGCGCGCTGCGCTTGCTCGACAAAGAACCCCGCGAGTTACAGCTGCGCGAGCGGACCTTTATCGACGAGCCGCTGCAAAGCGCGCGGTTTCGCGCCCTCACCCAGCTGGACTGGCGCGAGCCGGCCGAACGCCTGCTGTGTTCCAGCCTGGCCAACGCCATACTCGACCACAGCTTACTCAGCCACAGCGGCCGACGCTTTGACCTGCAGGTGAAAGGCGGCCTGGCGGCGCACCAGCGCAAGGGCCTGATCGACTACATCGAGCAGCACCTCGACCAGCCGCTGAGCATCGATCAGCTGGCGCAATCGGTGGCCTTGTCGCCCTATCACTTCGCCCGCATGTTCAGCTTAAGTTTCGGGGTGGCGCCGCACCGCTATGTACTCAGCCGCCGCCTGCAGCGCGGCGCCCAACTGCTGCGGCACAGCCGTCTGGCGGTTGGCGAGATCGCCCTGGCCTGCGGTTTTGCCAGCGCCAGCCACTTCAGCAACCGCTTTCGCGCCAGCTTTCAGGCCACCCCTGGGCAGTATCGCTTGGCATTAGTCGGGCATGCGTAGGGCAATGGGTTAGGCGCGAACCACGACCTGCCAACAACGCAAAACCCGACCGCGCCGTAACCCACCATGGCGCTCGACCGGCAAACCGCATGGTGGGTTACGCGGCGTCCGGCTTGCGCGGTGATGCAAGCAACCACCGCCCGCGCCGCTAACCCACCCTACGAAAAACCGCCGGCAACACATCACCGGGAAATAGCCTAATTCAAAGGCTGCTGTGGCAATATTGACGGCTTTGCAGCCAGCCAGCAGTGTCATGAGCACATTCGCGCACGCCCCCATGAGGCAGCCCTGATGGCCCTGGATATTCTCCAGCTGCGCCAGGCGGACTGGTGCGCGACCATCGGCAGTGGCGATTGGCAGCGCGGTTTGAGCTATGCCAAACAAGCTCGCAGCCGCTTGCTGAGCCTCGACAACTGCACCCTCTCGGCTTGCTGCGATGGCTCGGCCGGGCGGGTCTATCGCCAGCATATTCAGCTGCATGCGCAAACCGACAGCTGGCGCGTCGATGGTCGGTGCAGCTGCCCGGTCAGGTTCAACTGCAAGCATGTGGTCGCCGCCCTGCTGACCCTTGAGGCGCAGCAACAGGCCGGCCTGCCGCCGCCCCGCTCGACCCTCAACAGCGCCCTGGCCGCCAACCCCGGCAGCACCACCGCCAACAGCGGGCCGACCATTACCGAACAACGCCTGGAAGGCCTGCAACCGCAGCCGCTGCTGATTCTCGGCAGCCAGGTGCGCATGCACTTCGACGGGCGCAAGGGCCGCATGCACGAGCAAACCCTGCACCGCGCCGCCCTGGCCTTCGACTATCAAGGTGTGCGCACTTTCGGCAAACCGGCCAAAGACCTGCTGCTGCGGCAAGGCCCGAGCAGCAACCTGCGAATCATCCGCGATGGCCCAAGCGAAAACCGCTTGCGCAAGCGCTTGGAACAGACCGGCCTGCAGATCGCCCTGCGCCAGAGCGAGGCCTTACCCGCCGATGTCGGTGAGCACTTTGAGCTGGGCAGCGACGCCGCCTGGCTGCGCTTTGTCGAGCAGCAATTGCCGCAACTGCGCAGCGAGGGCTGGCAGGTCGAGATGCAGCCCGAGTTCCAGTTCAACCTGCTGACCATTGACGACTGGTACGCCGAGGTCGAGGAAGCACCGAGCCTGGACTGGTTCGACCTGGAGCTGGGCATCGAGGTCGAAGGCCAGCGCATCAGCCTGCTGCCGATACTCTTGCAGGCGATCCGCCATACACCCTGGCTGCTCAATGGCAGCGCCCTGGCCCAGCGTCAGGATGAAGAACTGCTGCTGGTCAAACTGCCCCACCGCCAGCAACGGGTGGCGCTGCCACTGGCCCGCTTGAAACCGTTGCTGGCCAACCTCGGCGAGCTGTTTCTGGAGCACGCCAGCGTGCCCGGCGAAGACCACAAACACCTGCGCCTGGCCCGCGCCGACGCCGCCCGCTTGCATGACCTGGCCCAGGGCCCGGCACTCAGCTGGCAAGGCGGCGAACGCCTGCGCGGTTTTGCCCAGCGCCTGCAACAGCTGCCCAGCCATGACCAGCAAGCTCCCGAGGGCTTGCTCGCCCAGCTGCGCCCCTACCAGTTGCAAGGCCTGGCCTGGATGCAAAGCCTGCGCGAATTGCAGGTCGGTGGCGTGCTGGCCGACGACATGGGCCTGGGCAAAACCTTGCAAACCCTGGCCCATATCCTCGCCGAGAAAAACGCCGGGCGCCTGACCCAGCCGGCGCTGATCATCATGCCGACCAGCCTGATCCCCAACTGGCAGGACGAAGCCGCCCGCTTCACCCCGCAGCTCAAAGTCTTGGCCCTGTACGGCAGCAAACGCCGGACGCTGTTTGCGCGCATGGCCGAGCACGACATCATCCTCAGCACTTACGCGCTGCTGCCCCGCGACCTGCCACTGCTGGCCCCGCAAGCCTTTAGCCTGCTGGTGTTGGATGAGGCGCAAAACATCAAAAACCCGCGCAGCAAGGCGGCGCTTGCCGCCGGCCAACTGCAGGCTGGGCAACGCCTGTGCCTGAGCGGCACGCCACTGGAGAATCACCTGGGCGAACTCTGGTCGCTGTTTAACCTGTTGATGCCCGGCTGGTTGGGCGACAGTAAAAGCTTCAGCCGTAACTACCGCACACCGATCGAGAAACTCGGCAATGAACAACGGCTGGTGCATTTGCAGGGGCGGATCAAACCCTTCCTGCTGCGCCGCACCAAGGAGCAAGTCGCCCCAGAGTTACCGCCAAAAACCGAGATCACCCACTGGGTCGAACTGACCCCGGCGCAGCGCGATCGCTATGAAACCCTGCGCCTAGCGATGGACCAAAAAGTGCGCGCCGAAATCGCCCGCCAAGGCCTGGCCCGCAGCCAGATCGTGATACTCGAAGCGCTGTTACGGCTGCGCCAATGTTGCTGCGACTTGCGCCTACTGGGTGATGACGCCGCCAGCTTTGGCAGCCACGACTCTGGCAAGCTCAACGCCCTGCTGGAAATGCTCGACGAGCTGGTCGCCGAAGGCCGCAAAGTGCTGCTGTTTTCACAGTTCACCTCGATGCTCAGTTTGATTGAAGACGAACTCAAGGCCCGACAAATCAGTTATCTAAAACTCACCGGCAGCACCACCGACCGCCGCACCCCAGTGGCGCAGTTTCAGGCAGGCGCCGCCTCGGTATTCTTGATCAGCCTGAAAGCCGGCGGCTCCGGGTTAAACCTCACCGCCGCCGACACCGTGATCCACTTCGACCCCTGGTGGAACCCCGCCACCGAAGCCCAAGCCAGCGACCGCGCCTATCGCATCGGCCAGGACAAACCGGTGTTCGTCTACAAACTCATCGCCCGCGGCAGCCTGGAAGAGAAAATCCAGCAACTGCAACAGAGCAAAGCCCGCCTCGCCAGCGGCCTGCTCGACAGCGGCGGACTCGGCCAACTGCAACTCGGCGAAGATGAACTGCGCGCGCTGTTTGCCCCGCTGGGTGCGGAGTAAAGGCTATGCAGCCGTTATGTGCTGCAGACAGCTTTTCGTAGGTTGGGTTAGCGGCAGCTGGTGTGATAAGCAGCGCAACGGTTTAAGCCGCCGCGTAACCCAACACAGGGCTTATGCCGCGCTAACTCAGCAAAGGCTCTGAAACCGCTCGGTGGGTTACGCGGCGCACCGACTGCGAGCGGAGGTTTTGAGCCTGCGTGGCGCCACCCAGCCTACACAGCCCTAATTAACCCTGGCCTGCGCCCTATTGTTCTGCCGGCGTCGCGCCAGATAGAGCTTGCGGGCGATGCGCACAAAAGGCGTGACGATCAGGCTATAGAGCGTCAGATAACGCTCCTGATCGCGCTCCCCAGTGCCGAAGCGCAGCGGTTCCGGTGTCGCGCTGGTGACGTAGAGCGTGCCGAACATCCAGTCCCACAATGACAGGTTGGTGGCGAAGTTTTTGTTGAAGTGTCGGTGCGCGTCACTGTGGTGGATCTGGTGCTGGGCCGGGCTGTTCAGCACATGCTCGATGACCGCGCCAAACGACAGCCAGACATGGCTGTGGCGCAGGTTCGCCGCCAGCGCGTTGAAGATAAACACCAGATAGGTCACGCCAAACAGCGTGTAAGCACCGATCTGCCCGCCACAGGCGTACCAGAAGGTCCCGGCGTAGGCACCGACGCAGATGCTGGCCGCCAGCTTGTCGGCCATATGCTCGACAAAATGAATGCGGCTGGCGGTCGCCGGCACCAGCACAGGCGCCGAGTGATGAACCTTGTGGAACTCCCACAGCCAACGGCAATGAAAGGCTCGGTGGATCCAGTAATGGCTAAAGTCACGCACCAGAAACAGCCCCAGCCCGTACAGCAGAGCGAGCCAGAGGCTCTCATCCAGCTGCGGACGTGCGCCCCACAGCTCGGTGAACAAGGCGATGTAATCGGCGGACTTGAAGATATAGGGGGCCAGCAAACCGGCCAGGGGCAACACCAGAGCAACCTTGAGGATGGCTCGCACGAAGTAGTAGCGGTAATCCAGCAGCGCAGAGGGATGGAAATTGACCCGGCTGCCACCGATAAACTGCCAGAACGAGCAGGCATCGGTCAGCCCGCGCTGCTTACGCAAGCGAAATAGGCCATAGGCGACGGTGCACGACACGCCGAGAAACAACACACCGAAACGGCCGTTAAAATCGAAAGTACCAGCAAATTGGTGGGCGACCGGCTCGATAAGGAGGGCATAGATAAACGAGAAAACACCCACGGTCGACCTCCGTCAAAGGGCCGGGATTATATTTAAAATGAGAATCGTTAGCACTATTTATACGTACTGTTCGGCTGATGCTGGGCGCATCGGGGGAAGAACCCGCCACCCAAGCCCAGGCCAGCGACCGCGCCTAGCGCATCGGCCAGGGCCAACCGCTGCTCGTCCAGGCTATCTCGCGAAAGGGCAGCAACCCCACGGCAGACAGCCATTAGCACCGACAAAACCAGGGGCGGCTCACTGCCCCACCCTGAAGAGTGAATTGGCGCAGCCCATGTCGTATTCAGGCATGTAGGGGATGTTTTTATTGATGGGCTAGGTTTGTCGGTCCGTATAGTTAGCGCGCAGCTGAGCTTATGCACGCCAGGTTTGCGCCGTGGTTAAACGCAGCGCCAGCGCGATTGATCAATCCCACGGGGATAGCCATTAACGGCTGCAGGCGGTGTTTTTAAGTTGAGCCGATACGCGGATTTTATCGCAAAAGATCAACCGTTCGACGCGTAGCTTGATCCGCGCAGTGCCAGCCGAATCGAGGCCGTGCTGGGTCTCCATCCTGGCCAGAGGCGGCGAATTTCAACCTTCAATAGAGTGCCTGCCATGCGCTTGAACGCTGCTGTTGTAGTGTTGTTAACCAGTCTTGTCGCGGCGACTTACGGCTTCGGGATTTACCTCTTCGCTCAGCTCGTACCCGATATGCAGGCCTCCCTTGGCTTCAGCTTTGCTTATGTGGGCGCCATCACCGCTGCGGGGCAACTGGGCTTTCTGCTATGCGCGCTCCTGGCGGCCTGGCTGACCCCGAAGGTGGGCGGCGGCTGGGTGATATTGGCTTCGGGAATTGTCTGCGCAATAGCACTGCTGCTCATGCCACTGTCGAACAATATCCTCGTGATAGGGGCGTTATTGACCGTGCTGGCAGGCACCGCCGCGACTGTCTTTGTGCCTATGGTCGAGGTCATATCGAGGGTGGTCGCGTACCGCTACCGTGGGATGGCGATGGGGCTCGTATCGAGTGGGACAAGCTATGGGGTGTTCATCAACAGCCTGCTGGTTCCCATCTACGCGCCCCAGGGGGAGTGGCGGACCGTATGGTGGCTGGTGGGGATTATCGCGCTAGGTATAGCCGTCGTAGTCTTGTGGGTATTCAAGCGTGGCGGCTTGCTCAGCAAGGCGCCGTCTGCAGCCGCAGAGCCCACGACAGTCGAGGGCTGCACAGCGCAGTTGCAACCAGCAAACCTGAAGACTGAGCTGATGAAACCCTGGGTGTTCATGGTCTGGTCCATGAACTTCTTGATCGGCTTCGCAACCTTCCCGTTTCAAAACTACCTCTCAGCCTACCTGCGTATCGAACTCGGTTTGGGGGTGGCTTACACCGCGCAAATCTGGGCGACCATCGGCTTCGTGGGAATGTTCGCCGGGCTCGCTGTCGGCTGGCTGTCGGACCGGATCGGGCTGCGCCCCGCGATGCTGCTGGTGTATGCCTGTGTGGCGCTAGCCGCCCTGATCCTCGTGGTGCAGCCATCGGGATATTGGCCGGTGATAGCCGCCGTGCTGTTCTCTAGCGCCTTCTATCCCATCTTCGGGCTGATTCCTGCGTACGTTTCCAAGCTGGCATCCTCAACCGCCACGGCCGTGGCCATCTTTGGCATTGCCAACGTGATGCAAGGCACCGGCGGAATGCTCGGCAACTACGGCGCAGGACTCTTGGCCAGCCAGAGCGCAAGCTTCTCCGGCATTTATGCCGCCATTGGCATGGTAGCTATGGTCCTGATTGCGCTGACCATCAAGCTACCTAGAGAAGCTGCGGGAGCTGCACCTGCTGCGTTATCAGCGAGCTGCTAGTTGAGGTAATGGGGGGACTCATAAGGCACTCCAGACTCACCCCATTAACTCGCCGCCACCGAAGCCCAAACCAGCGACCGCGCCTACCGCATCGGCCAGGACAAACCGGTGTTCGTCTAAAAACTCATCGCCCATGGCAGCCTGGAAGAGAAAACCCAGCAACTGCAACACAGCAAAGCCCGCCTCGCCAGCGGCCTGCTCGACAGCGGCGGACTCGGCCAACTACAACTCGGCGAAGATGAACTGCGGGCGCTGCTTGCCCCGCTGGGCGCGGAATAAAGACGGATTGGTGTTAACGCTGGCGGGCGGGGTGATGGCGGAGGGTGAAAAACCGCGAAGCATTTCCTACCGGTTGTTATTTGGCCTATTTCACTGAAGGGCAGCTACCGACCCATAGCTGCCGGTCACGAAAGGCCGGAACCGGCCAAAAGCTAACTTTACCTAGAGAGGCCGGCCTTAATGCTGAGCAGATGGTCTGTGTTTGTTAAGCAAGAATTCCACGACGTTAGGATCTGATACCACGCGGGCTTCAAATTCATTTTTTCCTCCATCTCCACGAATAATTCCTGGTAGGCAATTCTTAGATTTGGTTTCGCAAAACACATCTATGTGACTCCCCTTTATGGCTCCGCCTGTATCGCCAGAAAAGAAGTAGTCATCATGTTTTATTTCCACTCCAGATGGGAGCGCAACAACTTAACAGCTGTCGATGGTGGCTCCAGATCAAAATCGTCTTACTCGTTACTAGCCATTGCGCCCGAACTAATGGGGGAAATAAATAATGCCTAAATAAATACGCGCACAGTAGCCTCCTTGTATGTAGTCAGCCCCACAAGAACTAGCAACCTGAGCCTGCGCTTTTAAAATCACAGGCCCAGCACATCCGTCACTAATTTACATGTTCGCGAGTCGAGTCTTTTGTAATTCAGAATTCAAACATCGACTCACACCATCCCTCTCATCGTAGAGACTATCTTGATCTTTTGAAATAGTTATGCTTTCAATTCTTGAGCCTTCATCCCCTGTCAACTCGCCAGGTTTATAAAGTCGATCAACAGCAACATAAACATAATAAGGCTTTGAATTTATAACCTGAACAAAAGCAGCCTCGTTGTACGTCATGAATGTATGACAAAGCGGCATTGACGAACTCAGTGCAATGTATTCAGACACAGTAGACACGCCAAGCTCACGACTCTTATCAGTAAACTTCGTATTAGCCATGAGAACCTTATCTGCACGCCCGTTAAAAAGACTTCTCAGGAAGAAGGTGTCGTACTCACTTAACTGATCAACGACCTCGTCGGCTAAAATTTTAAATGTCAACTGCTTGGTAGGAGATGGTATGGGCTGTTCTAAGCAGCCCTCAACCATCCCTAAAGTTAAATACTTCCTGTGATTTGTTAAGAGATACGATTCAAGAAGCCTCTGTAAGTCATGCTGGTTAAGGTTCTCTCCATATGTGTCACCCAGAAGCTCACACTCTCTTGAAATCGTAGGCAAGCTACCCGCCTTGTAAGCCCCACCTTCAGAAGCTCTCCGCTCGCCAAGCACCTTATTAGGGGTCTTGCCCCCACTAATAGTCTTGCCCATTATGAGGCTATATCCTAAGCCATCTAGGACAGAATCTTTTGTGAGACTCTGAAAGGAAAGTAATGTCCAAGGAGCTTTATCACCAATCGTCCCTTTCAGGATTGCCTTGCTTTCGTGATTTTGAACACCTGGGATATCAAAATCGACTACATAATCAAGGCCTGACCTAGCTGCTTGCTCGTATGCATTAACTAAGAACGGCAGCACAGCATCCGTGACAGGTGCGCTGAGAAGATTTGCTTCGCTCCCGAGGATTGTCTTTGCAACGCTGATTAAGTTATTAACCCCATCAATTTTTTCTTCTGACACATAAATAAGGCTTAGTTGATGAGCCGGCTTAGCTGCTCCAGCCAGCAATTGGCCGTTTAAACTTTTTTCACGAAACTCATGAAGTGTGCACTTACTGGTTTTGTCGTCATAGCTCATATTTAGAACTGGAATTTTATCCAAAGTGACTAAAAGTGAAGCTTTCTTGTTTTGACCAATCAAGCTGCGCGCTACCGAGTTCTTAAAACTATCCACGCAGAATGCTTGCATGGCATATGTGTTTATGGCTATTACCTGATACTTGTCTTCCCCTGCCGGCACCGGGGCCGAAAGATCAAAACTTATATTGATCGGCTCCTTCCCCCAAGCAAACGCGGGCTGGGTTATTATGAGAAGCATCAGGCTAAAACAGACTGGTAAATATTTTTTCATACCACCTCCTTGGTTATGCCTTTCATGGCAAATAGCCATAAGGCTATAGACCATTCCTTTCCTTCATGCAAATTCGGCATCAAGAGCAGCCCTGCGCATAGAACGGCGTGCGATAAGGAAATATCGAATTAGCTATTTCAGGCTCAGGCCTGGCTCTATCGTCAAAGCATTGAATCGCCCCTAGTTTCATAAGCACCGGATGGCCGCTTTTGGCCGACAACCGCCCATCATCTCAGTCGCTTGAGCCGGTCAATGACCATACCGAACAGACTAACCGGTGGAAAACGCTTCGCGGTTTTCCACCCTACGGTCCGTTTTTCAGATCGCGATAGAAGTTTTCATGGCTGCCGGGCTTCAACAGGTACAGGGTCACGGCCTCGCCGTCGTACTCGCAGCCCAGCAGTGCGAGTTGTTTATTCAGCTTGAATTTGTACACACGCACACCGGCCAAATCAGCCACCTTGGCCTCGCCCAGCAAGGGGTCAGCCATGCTGGCCTTGACCGCCTCGTACAGCTCTAACTTCTGCTGCTTGGGCAGTTTTTTCACCACGCAGGCAAATTCGTTGGCCTGAATACCCTTACCCAAAGCTGTACTCGCTGGCGTCGCCCACCTTCACTTGGGCGCGGGCCTGCAATAAGCCAAGGATAAAGTCATAGGGCAAATCCGGGTTTTGTTCGGCAATCCGCCCCAGCGTGGCCCAGTGTTCAATCTGTTTCGGAGTGGCGCGATGCGTGGCCTGCGCATAAATATGCGCAATTTCAACCAGCGCACTGTCCAGTTTGATGGCGGTCCTCATAAGGCACTCCAGACTCATCCACGAGGTTTCACCATGCCGCCTTGGCAACCTTTCATCAAGGTTAAAGCAGGCGCACGGGCAGATCACCCGCCAAGCATCCAGCGGTGATTGGCGCAGTTGTCTGATACTGCGCCAATTCATGGCGCAGTTGTGGCGCGGTTTAATCAACTGCGCCACAACAGCGCCACCCTTGCTCACAACGGCGCCAGCACTGCCCAGCAACACCGCTACCAACCTCAACAAACCATACAATACTTATACAAATAAGTTGTTAACGTACAATTTTATGCCTACTATCCGCTCAAGGTCGCAGCGGATATCCCTTCGCTCGCCATCCCGTGCAGAGGTGCGCCATGACTGTTTCCAGCTCAGCAACCGAACCGCTCAAACTCGGCATCAGTGCCTGCCTGCTGGGCGCGCAGGTGCGTTTTAACGGTGGGCATAAGCAGTCGCAGCTGTGCAGTCGGGTGTTGAGTGAGCACTTTCAGTTTGTGCCGGTGTGTCCGGAAGTCGGCATTGGCTTGAGCACGCCCCGTGCGCCGATTCGTTTGGTTGGCGAGCCGCAAGCGCCACGGGCTATCGGCACGGTTAAGCGCGAGATGGATGTCACCGACGCTCTGGCCGCTTATGGCGAGCGTATGGCCACTGAATTGCAGGGCATCTGCGGCTACATTTTTATGCAGCAATCACCCTCTTGTGGGCTTGAGCGGGTCAAGGTTTACCAGGCCAACGGCATGCCCACCACGGGCGGCGGACGCGGGATTTTTGCCCAGGCCTTTTGCGCCCGCCATCCGGATTTGCCCGTGGAAGAAGACGGCCGCCTCAACGATGCCGTGCTGCGCGAGAATTTTCTCACCCGCGTGTATGCCTATGCGCGCTGGCAGCAATTGCTACACAGCGGCCTGACCCGGCAGAGCATTCTGGATTTTCACTCGCGCTATAAATACCAGCTGATGGCCACCGACCCGGTGCAGTACCAGGCCCTCGGGCAGCTGCTGGGCAATTTAAGCCAGTACGACTTGGCCGAGTTGGCGCCGCGCTATTTCAGCCAGCTGATGCAAGCGCTGAAAAAATGCGCCACCCGGCGCACCCACAGCAATGTGCTGCAGCACCTGTGTGGCTACCTGAAAAAAGCCCTGAGCGGTGCCGACAAACAAGAAGTCAGCCAACTGATTGAGCAATACCGCAACGGCATAGTGCCGCTGGTGGTGCCACTGACCCTGCTCAAGCATCACTTGCGTCATCACCCGGATGCCTACATTGCCCGCCAGGTTTACCTGCAGCCGCATCCGGAAAACCTCAGTTTGCGTAACGCCCTGTGAGCGCGCGGCACCTGGCAAGGGAACCTGTATGCGCCAACTGATCTGGTTTCGCAGCGATCTGCGCGTGCGCGACAACAGCGCCCTGAGCGCGGCCATGGCCGCCGGCCCGACGCTGGCGGTGTACCTGCTCAGCCCCGGGCAATGGCTGGAACACAACGACGCGCCGGCCAAGGTCGACTTCTGGCTGCGCAACCTGCGGGAGCTGCAAGGCGAACTGGCCAAGCTGAATGTGCCGCTGCTGATTCGTCAGGTCGATGACTGGCGCGAGGCGCCCGAGGCACTGCTGCAACTCTGTCGCCAGCATGAAATTGGCCAGGTGCAAATCAACGATGAATACGGAGAGCACGAAAGCCGTCGCGACGCCGCCTGCGCGCGCCTGCTGGAGCCACAGGGCATCGCCTTTACCCGGCATCTGGATCAGCTGCTGTTCCAGCCCGGCAGCCTGCTGACACAGTCGGGCAGCTACTTTCAGGTGTTCAGCCAGTTTCGCAAAGTCTGCTACCGGCGCCTGCAAATCGCCCTGCCCCGCTGCTGGCCGCTGCCTGTGGCGCAAGTGTCGCTGCCTATTTCGAGTGATCCCATACCCAATCAAGTGGCGGGATTTGCGAACCCAAGCACCAGCCTGCAGCATCTCTGGCCCGCCGGCGAGGTCGAGGCCGCGCGGCGGCTGACGGCCTTTGCCGACGAACAAATGCAGCGCTACGAACAACAACGCGACTTGCCCGCCGTCCCCGGCACCAGCCAATTATCGGCTTACCTCGCGGCCGGAGTGTTGTCGCCGCGCCAGTGCCTGCACGCGGCGCTGGCGAGCAATCAGGGTGAGTTCGATAGCGGCAACCCAGGCGTCGTGTGCTGGATCAACGAACTGCTCTGGCGCGAGTTCTATAAGCACATTCTGGTCGGCTACCCACGGGTGTCCATGGGCCGCGCCTTTCGCCAAGGCACCGAAGCCCTGCCCTGGCGCGATGCGCCCGCCGAACTGGCGGCCTGGCAACAGGGCCGCAGCGGCATCCCGATTATCGACGCGGCCATGCGCCAACTCTTAGCCACCGGCTGGATGCACAACCGTTTGCGGATGATAGTGGCGATGTTCTTAACCAAGAATCTGCTGATCGACTGGCGCGAGGGCGAGCGCTTTTTTATGCGCCATTTGATCGACGGCGACCTGGCCGCCAACAACGGTGGCTGGCAATGGAGTGCATCGACCGGCACCGATTCGGCGCCGTACTTTCGGATTTTCAACCCCATCAGCCAGTCGGCAAAATTCGACCCCCATGGGCGCTTTATCCGTCACTGGCTGCCGGAGCTGGCCGGGCTGAACAACAAAGACATCCACAATCCGACGGCCTCACGTCATGCAGCTGGCGATTTGTTCGGCAGCATCGATTATCCACCGCCCATGGTTGATCTGAGCCAGAGCCGCCTGCGCGCCCTGGCGGCGTTCAAGGGTTTGCCAAGGTCTGCAACAGCAGACTGACGCACTTCGGCCGTAACGTCCGGCCGGCCAGCGCTGGTCGGCAGAGCAACACCAAAGCGTTCGGCTGGCTTAAACTGCGCCGATGAAAAATGACCCCGAGCTTATTCCCCTCGCCAGCGTCGAGCCGCAACCCGCGGTCACCTGCTCCAACTGTGCGGCCTGCTGCTGCCAGCTGGAAGTGATACTACTGAGCGACACCGGCGTGCCCAAGCGCTATATCGATATCGACGAATGGGGCGGCGAAGTCATGCTGCGCCTCGACGACGGCTGGTGCGTAGCCCTGGACCGCGACAGCATGCTCTGCACCATCTACGAAAACCGCCCCTGGGTGTGTCGCGAGTTCGAGATGGCCTCCCCCGAGTGCCTGGAAGAACGCCAAGGGCTGGCGACTATTTATCGCTGAGTGACCTCGTATGACCTTGCAACGCCTGATTTACGCCCTAGCGCTGATTGCCGTGCTGTGGCTCGGCCGCGCCATATTGCAGGGCCCCGCGCCGCTGCCGCTGACCAGCACCGACGGCAGCCTGCAACTGGCCGACTACCGCATCACCCCGCTTGAGGCATTTAGCCTGGAGGCGCGGGTGCTAGGCCGCGAGGATTATCACTTCGACCGTGGCGCCGCGATTTCGCCAACCGACTTGGCCCTAGGCTGGGGGCCAATGGCAGAACCACAGGTGCTGGATAAAATCCGCATCAGCCAAAGCAACCGCTGGTATCGCTGGCAGGTCGATGAGTTCCCGATCCCGCGCCGCGAGATCGAAACCCACAGCGCCAATATGCATATGATCCCGGCCAACTCGCTGGTGGCGGACACCCTGGCGCGGGTAACCAGTGGCCAGCGCATTCAGCTCAGCGGCCAGTTGGTGCGCGTCGATGGCAAAGATGGTTATAGCTGGAGCAGCTCCCTGAGCCGCGACGACACCGGCGCCGGGGCCTGCGAATTGATCTGGGTCGAGCAGTTAAGACTGCTGGATTGAGTCGCATCGGTTAAATCGCAGCAGGTAGGATGGGTTGAGCGTAGCGATACCCATGCAGGCGTTTTTAGATGCTTCGGTGTTACTGATGGGTTACGCCGCTGCGCGGCTAACCCATCCTACGAGTTTTCTTCGCGGGAGCCTTTGTTACAAAAAACCGCTCCTACAACAAGCCCTGCACCTGCACTGACTCTATAGACGCCCCCTGTAGGAGCGGATTTATCCGCGATTGGCCAGTGCAGGCAGTACAACAATCAGGGCTATAAAGGCTACGCCCCTGCAACAGCTAACAGCTATACAGACAACAAAAAGCCGGGAACGAAACCCGGCTTTTTGCTGTTGCGACTACGACCTCAAAAGGCCATGGCGTAGTGCAGGTTGTAGCTTTCGACGCCGTCATTGGGGCTGCTCAGGCCGGCATTGGAATAGTGAATGGCGCGCAGGCCGATCTCCTGGCCGTTGAAGCGCAGGCCAACGCCCAGGCGGTCTTCAAACTGAAAGGAAGAGCCGAGGTCTTGGTCTTCCAGTTCGGTGTCCGAGAACAGCGCCACGCCAATCCCGGCTTCGACATAGGGCTTGACCGTCTCGCCGGCGAACTCATAAACGAATACCGGGGTCAGCGACAGGCTGTGGTTGCTGGCGGTTTTATCGCCCTGCCAATAGGTGTAGGCCGTGTCCCAATAACCGGTCAGGCGACCGCTGCTGCTTTCGGTGAAGTTACGGCCAAAATCGCACTGCAGTCCCAGGCGATAGGTCATGGTCGAATCATTGGTGGAACCCACCGAGAACGCCACATCAGCCGCTTGCGCGCCTGTAGTCACGCCCAACGAAAAGCCCGCAATTGCGAGCAAGGTGAAGACTTTGTGCATGGCAACGTCCTTTTTTGGTTTTTTAGATTCAACGATTGGCAGATGCCTGAAGTATAGAAATGTATTCGCCATGCGAAAGCCGTCTCTGCAAATCTCGACTCAGTCATTCAGCGGCTTAACCACTGTTGCCGGCCCCCAGAGCAGCGGCAATACCTGCTCCAGTTGCTGGCAGTTGGCACTCGACCAAAACTGCGTGGGTCGCGCCGGGCCTGGCGCGAGCAACTGCTGCTCGGCCAAGACCCGCTGTAACTGCCGCGCCACGGCGGCGCCGGTGTCGATCAGACTGACCGACGCCGGCAGCAGTTGCCGCAGCAGTGGCTTGATAAAAGGGTAATGGGTGCAGCCGAGAATCAGCGTGTCGCAGCCCTCGGCCAGCAGTGGCTGGACAAAACCCCAGAGCAGCGCGCGGGTGGCCTCAGCGTCCAGCTCACCGGCTTCGATCTGCTCGACCAAGCCCGGACAGGGCTGGGTGATAACCCGCACATCACTGGCGAAGCGATCAAGCAAGGCGGCGAACTTGGCGCTTTTCAGCGTGCCGGTGGTGGCCAGCACGCCGACCACGCCGCTCTGGGTGGCGGCGGCGGCGGGTTTGACCGCAGGCTCCATGCCGATGAGCGGCAGTTGCGGGTAGCGTCCGCGCAGTTCGCTGATGGCCGCCGCGGTGGCGGTATTACAGGCCAGCACCAAGGCCTTTGCGCCCTGCCCGAGCAGGAATTCGGCAATCCGCTGGCTGCGCTCACGGATAAATTCCGGACTTTTCTCGCCGTAGGGCACATGACCGCTGTCGGCCACATAGAGCAAGGACTCCTGGGGCAACAGGGCGCGAATTTCCCCCAGCACCGACAGACCGCCGACACCCGAATCGAAAACACCGATTGGCGCTTCGCGGCTCAGCTTTGCAATCGGCCCATCACTGGCCATCAGTCACGCCACAAACGCTGCAAGCCGGATCACGCTTGACCTTAAGCTCGCGAAAACGACTGCCGAAACCGTCGATCAGCAGCAAACGGCCCACCAGCGGCTCGCCAAACTCAGCCAGCAACTTCAGCGCTTCCAAGGCTTGCAGGCTGCCGACCAAACCCACCAAGGGGCCAAGTACGCCGGCTTCGCTGCAGGTCAGCTCGGCCTCGCTGCCATGGCCGTACAGGCAGTGGTAGCAGGGGCTATCCGCCCGGCGCGGGTCGAACACCGCGAGCTGGCCTTCCAGGCGAATCGCCGCGCCGCTGACCAGGGGTTTAACTGCCGCCACGCAGGCGGCATTAACCGCCTCGCGGGTACTGAAGTTGTCCGAGCAGTCGAGCACCAGATCGACGCCAGCCACGGCAGCATCCAGCGAGTCGGCGTCCAGACCGGCGGGATATAGCTTGAGGCCGATGGCCGGATTGATCGCCCGCAAACGCGCGGCCGCCGACTCGACCTTGAGCTTGCCGATGCTCTGGCTGTCGTGGGCGATTTGCCGTTGCAGGTTGGTCAGATCGACCTTATCGAAATCCGCCAGATGCAGCTCACCCACGCCGGCGGCGGCCAGATACAGGGCCACCGGCGAGCCGAGACCACCGAGACCGACGATTAGCACGCGGCTGTTTTTCAGCTTGAGCTGGCCGGCGATATCCACCTGAGCCAGCAGAATCTGCCGGCTGTAACGCAGCAGTTCTTCATCGTTGAGTTGCAGACTCATAGTGACCACTGCCCGAGGGAAATTCGTTGATGACCGCCCAGATCGAGACGGCTTTCCACTGCCATAAAACCTTGGGTGCTGAGTAATTCGCGCACCGCCTCGGCTTGCTCGAAACCGTGCTCCAGCAGCAGCCAGCCCCCGGCATTCAGGTGCTGCGGGGCGTGCTGGATGATCAGGCGAATATCGTCCAGCCCATCGACGCCGGCCACCAGCGCGCTGCTCGGCTCGAAACGCAGGTCGCCCTGACTCAGGTGCGGATCGCCGGCGGCGATATAGGGCGGGTTACTGACAATCAGCTGAAAGCGCTGGCCGGCCAAGGCCGCAAACCAGTGGCTGGCCAGAAAGCGGGCATTGCCCAGTTGCAGGCGCGCACGATTGACTTCGGCCAGCGCCACCGCCTCAACCACCCGGTCAACGCCGGTGACTTGCCAGGCCGGGCGCTCGCAGGCCAGCGCCAGGGCGATGGCACCGGTGCCGGTGCCCAGAT
Organism: Pseudomonas sp.; assembly: GCF_030698175.1. Taxonomy (GTDB): domain Bacteria; phylum Pseudomonadota; class Gammaproteobacteria; order Pseudomonadales; family Pseudomonadaceae; genus Aquipseudomonas. The sequence goes on along the minus strand of NZ_JAUYNT010000020.1, from coordinate 98,263 downwards.
CGAGCACGGCGACGGGGTTGGCCGGCAACAAAGCCAGCGCCGTCTCCACCAGTAACTCGGTGTCGGGGCGCGGAATCAATGTGTGGCTGGCGACGTCCAAGTCCAGGCTCCAAAAGCCCTGACGGCCGAGGATATAGGCGATAGGCTCGCCATTACGGCGCCGCGCGAGATGGGCGGCAAAGACGGCGGCGCAATCCGCCGCCACCTCACGCTCGGGCCAGGTGCGCAGGTAGCTGCGGGGCTTGCCCAGCGCCGCGGCCAATAGCAGCTCGGCGTCCAGCTGGGCGCTGGGCGAGTCGGCCAGTTCGGCGTGTTGCAGCAGCTCGGCGATGCTGGCCATCTTAGTTACCCACGGCGGCGAATCGACCAGCTCGGCGTGCTGCAGCAGCTCGGCGATGCTTGGCATGTTATTAGTTTAGTCACCCAAGGCGGCTAATTGATCGGCCTGGTATTCGGCCAGCAACGGGGTGATCACCGCCTCGACACCGCCGCCCAACACATCGGCCAGGCAATACAGCGTCAGGTTGATACGGTGATCGGTGACCCGCCCTTGGGCGAAGTTATAGGTGCGAATGCGCTCGGAACGGTCGCCTGAGCCCACCAGCAATTTGCGGCTGTCGGAGATTTCCTTGTGGGCGGCGGCGTCTTGCTGGTCTTGCAACTTGGCCGACAGCCAGGACATGGCGCGGGCGCGGTTCTTGTGTTGCGAGCGCTCTTCCTGACACTCAACCACGGTGCCGGTGGGAATGTGGGTGATGCGAATCGCCGAATCCGTGGTGTTCACGTGCTGACCACCGGCGCCGGAGGAGCGGTAGGTGTCGACGCGTAAATCAGCCGGATTGATCTCGATCGCCAGCTGTTCATCGGGCTCGGGCAGCACCGCCACGGTGCAGGCGGAGGTGTGAATGCGGCCCTGGGATTCGGTCTCGGGCACCCGCTGCACGCGGTGCGCGCCGGATTCAAACTTGAGCTTGCCGTAGACGTTGTCGCCCTCGACCCGGGCGATCACCTCTTTATAGCCGCCATGTTCGCCGAGGCTCTCGGACAGGATCTCGACCCGCCAGCCCTGCTTCTCGGCATAGCGCGAGTACATGCGAAACAAATCGCCGGAAAAAATCGCCGCCTCGTCGCCGCCGGTGCCGGCGCGCACTTCGAGAAACACGTTGCGGCCGTCATTCGGGTCGCGCGGCAGCAACATGCGCTGCAAGTTGGCTTCCAGCTCGACCAACTGCTCTTTGGCCGAGGCGACTTCTTCGACGGCCATCTCGCGCATGTCCGGGTCGCTGTCTTTGAGCAGCGCCTGGGCGCCTTCCAGATCGCCCTGCACCTTAAGCACCTGACGGTAGGCCTGAATGACCGGCTCTACCTCGGCGTACTCCTTGGAATAGGCGCGAAACTGCGGCTGATTGCTGATTACCTCGGCATCGCCAAGCTGGGCAGTAAGTTCCTCGAAGCGATCCTGCAGGGCGTCGAGTTTGTTTAGCAGTGAAGCTTTCATTGGCTTTGCTTGTCCGGACTCTCATCGAGAGCAAAAAGTTCTTGAGCCATGGCCAGGGCATCGAAGCGGCCGGCGGCGGAGAGTTTTTTCAGTTGCACGCTGGGCGCATGCAGCAATTTGTTGGTCAGGCCACGGGCCAGTTGCGCCAAGGCTTCATCGGCGGCGCAACCGTTGGCGAGCAGGCGCAGGGCCTTGGTCAATTCCTCGTCGCGCAGACGTTCGGCTTGCTGGCGATAAGCCTTGAGCACATCGACGGCGGCCAGTGCGCGCAGGCGCTGCATAAAGTCTTCGGCGCCGAGCGCCACCAGTTCTTCGGCGGCTTGCGCTGCGCCCTGGCGGCTTTTCAAGTTTTCGGCGATTACCTCGTGCAGGTCATCGACGCTGTACAGGTAGATGTCGTCGAGTTCGCCCACCTCGGGTTCGATATCGCGCGGCACGGCGATATCGACCATAAAGATCGGTTTGTGCTTGCGCAATTTGAGCGCGCGCTCGACCGCACCTTTACCAAGAATCGGCAACTGGCTGGCGGTGGAGCTGATGACGATGTCGCTATTGACCAGCTCATTGGGAATTTCCGAGAGCAGCACCGCATGGGCGCCGAACTGCTCGGCCAGCTGGCTGGCACGTTCCAGGGTGCGATTGGCGACCACGATGCGCTTGATGCCTTGGTCGTGCAGATGGCGGGCGACCAGGCTGATGGTCTCGCCGGCGCCAATCAACAAGGCCTGACTGCGGTTCAAGTCGCTGAAAATCTGTTTGGCCAGGCTAACGGCGGCAAAGGCCACCGACACAGGGTTTTCGCCAATCGCGGTATCGGTGCGCACTTGCTTGGCGGTGCTGAAGGTGGCTTGAAACAAGCGTCCGAGCAAGGGGCCGACGGTGCCGGCCTCACGCGCCACGGCGTAGGCGGATTTTAACTGGCCGAAGATTTGCGGCTCGCCGAGCACCATCGAGTCCAGCCCGCTGGCCACTCGCATCATGTGCCGCACGGCTTGCTCATCGGCATGCACATAGGCGCAGGCGCGCAGCTCGGCTATCTCTAAACCGTGGTAATCGGCCAACCAGAGCAGGATCTGCTCGGCATCCAGGTCGTCTTGTTCGAGGTACAGCTCACTGCGGTTGCAGGTCGAGAGAATCGCCGCCTCACGACTGCAGGTGTGCTGACAGAGTTGTTGCAGCGCCCCAACCAAGCGCTCAGGGCTAAATGCCACGCGCTCGCGGACAGCCACCGAGGCGGTTTTATGGTTGATACCCAGAGCAAGGAAGGCCATGCAGAGTCGCTGACAGTGTCGGAAAACGGCCGATTGTCCTACTTCATCAGTCATAGAACAACCTCCACGCACACAACTACAGATAGCGATAGATCTCAGCTGCCTCGCCCGTTGTCACCTCAAGCACCCGCTATAGAACAACCTCCCCCGCGAGTTAAGCGCGCCCTGCTATAGATAGCGGCCGGGCCCTTGGGCTTGCCCGGCGGCTTGTGTCATGATGCCCAGACAGCCGACAAGTCGAACCTTGCGCACATGAAAAAAACTTTTACCTGGTTAATCGCTCTGGCCTTTATTAGCGGTTGCCAAACACTTAAGCCGCAAAACAGCCCAAGCAATCCGCCTGTCGCCGAGACTCCAGCGCCGCCGAGCACACCCCTGGTGTACGGCTCGTTCAGCGAGCAGAGTCTGCTTGCCTTGCTGACCGCCGAGCTGGCCGGGCAGCGCAATCGCTATGACCTGGCGCTGGACGGCTACCTGGCACAAGCCAAGCTCACCCAAGACGCCGGCGTTGCCGAGCGCGCCTTTCGGATTGCCGAATACCTCGGTGCCGATCAAGCCGCGCAAGAGAGCTCGCTGATCTGGGCCAAAAACGCCCCGAACAATCTCGACGCTCAACGCGCTGCGGCCATTCAACTGGCCCATGCCGGGCGCTATGAACAGTCGATGCAGCACATGGAAAAAGTCCTGCAGGCCCAGGGCGATACCAATTTCGACTTCCTCGCCCTGTCGGCGGCGGAAACCGATCAGCAAACCCGCACCGGCTTACTGCAAAGCTTCGATCGTTTATTGCTCAAACACCCAGAGAACAGTCAATTACTGTTCGGCAAAGCCCTGTTACTGCAACAAGACGGCAAAACCGAGGCGGCCCTGGCGCTGCTGGAAGAGCACCCCGCCAGCAGCGAAGACGTGCCGCCCCTGCTGCTGCGCGTACGTTTCCTGCAAGTGTTACAGCGCAGCGACGAAGCCCTGCCATTACTGGAAGACGGCATAAAGTTGCACCCCGACGACAAGCGCCTGCGCCTGACTTATGCACGACTGCTGGTCGAGCAAGAGCGCCTGGACGATGCGCGGGTTGAGTTTGCCAGCCTGGTGCAACAGTTCCCCGATGACGACGATTTGCGCCTCTCCCTGGCCCTAGTCTGCCTTGAGGGTAAAGACTGGCAAGAAGCACAGGTTTATCTGGAAGAACTGATCGCCCGCGGCAGCCACCTTGAAGCGGCACACTTTAATCTAGGCCGCGTCTATGAAGAGCGCCACGACCCAGAAAGCGCCTTGATCGAATACGACCTGGTCGGCCCAGGCAATGATTTCCTCGGCGCCCAGCTGCGACAAACCGAGATCCTGCTTAGCGGCAAGCGCGTTGAAGAGGCGAGCAATCGCCTGGCCAAGGCCCGCGAGCGCCAGCCCGATTACGCCATTCAGCTGTACCTGATCGAAACCGAAGCACTGACCAATCACGACCAGAGCCCCCGTGCCTGGCAGACCATCCAGCAAGCCTTGCTGCTGTTTCCAGATGATCTGAACCTGCTCTACACCCGCGCCATGCTGGCGGAAAAACGCAACGACCTGAGCCAGCTGGAAACCGATCTGCGCTTTATCCTCAAGCGCGAACCGAATAACGCCATGGCCCTGAATGCCCTCGGCTACACCCTGGCCGACCGCACCACCCGCTTCGCCGAAGCCCGCGAGCTGATTGAGCAAGCCCATCAGATCAATCCTGAAGATGCCGCCGTGCTCGACAGCCTAGGCTGGGTCAATTATCGCCAAGGCCAGCTGGATGCGGCCGAAGCCTTATTGCGCCAAGCCCTGGAGCGTTTTCCCGACGCCGAAGTGGCCGCCCACCTGGGCGAGGTGCTGTGGGCCAATGGCAAACAACGCGAGGCCCGCGAAGTGTGGGCGCAAGCACTGGAAAACACCCCCGACAGCCCCGCCATCCGCAGCACAGTGCTGCGCTTAACGGGCTCAGAGACGCTTTAAATTATGTCCTTTCGCCTTTTACTTGCCGCCTGCTGCCTGGCCCTGCTGAGCGGTTGCGCCGGCCTGACCTCCCACGAAACCCTCAGCGGCCAGGGCGACTCCGCCCTCTGGCAGAAGCATAAAGACCAGGTCAGCCAACTCAATGGCTGGGAGATCAGCGGCAAAATGGGTCTGCGCGCGGAAAAGCGCGACGGCAAAATCGAAAGCGCCAGCGCCACCTTGTTCTGGCTGCAACGCCAAGACTACTTCGATATTCGTCTCGCCGGCCCCATGGGTGGCGGCGCCGCACGGCTGACCGGCCGCCCCGGCAAAGTCAGCCTGGAGGCCGCCAACCAAGGCAGCTTTCAAGCCGAATCCGCCGAAGCCTTATTACAGCAACAGCTGGGTTGGAACCTGCCCATCTCCCACCTGTTTTGGTGGGTGCGCGGCGTGCCCGCCAGCGATAGCAAGAGCCGTCTGACCCTGGGCAGCGAAAGCCGACTGGCGATGCTTGAGCAAGATGACTGGAAAGTCGAATACCTGAGCTACGTCGAACAAAACGGCTACTGGCTGCCCGAGCGGATCAAACTGCACGGCGCCAAGCTCGACATCACCCTGGTGATCAAGGACTGGCAGCCACGCCAGTTCGGCCAGTGATATGCAGGCCAGCCCACTGACGCCACCGGCGCACGGCCTGACGCTGCCCGCCCCGGCCAAACTGAATCTGCTGCTGCACATTATTGGCCGGCGCAGCGACGGTTATCACCAGCTGCAAACCCTGTTTCAGTTTCTCGACTACGCCGACGAGCTAACTTTCGCCACCCGCACCGACGGCGTTATCCAGCTGCACAGCGAGCTGAGCGAGGTTGCCCACGACAGCAACCTGATAGTGCGCGCCGCCCGCCAATTGCAGCAGGCCAGCCACTGCAGCCAAGGCGCCGATATTTGGCTGAGCAAGCGCCTGCCTATGGGTGGCGGCTTGGGTGGCGGCAGTTCCGATGCGGCCACCACCTTGCTCGGCCTCAACCACCTCTGGCAACTGGGCTGGAGCGAAGGCCAGCTCGCCACCCTGGGTTTAAGCCTGGGCGCCGACGTGCCGGTATTCGTCCGTGGTCACGCGGCATTTGCCGAAGGGGTTGGCGAGATTCTCACCCCCGTAGAACTCAGCGAGCCGTGGTTTTTGGTTGCAATTCCGCAGGTTAGCGTCAGCACAGCGGAAGTTTTCGCCGACCCGCAGTTGACACGCGACACCCCGGCCAATAAACTTCGCAGCCTTCTTGAGGGGGGCAGTCGTAATGACTGTCAGCCGGTGGTCCAGAAGCGTTATCCAGAAGTACATAACGCTTTGATCTTGTTGAACAAATTTGTTCCAACTCGATTAACCGGCACTGGAGCTTGTGTGTTTGGGAGCTTCCCAAAACAGGACGATGCTGATAAAGTCGCCCGCCAACTTCCAGCAACTTTGCCGTGCTTTGTCGCCCAGGGTCGTAACATTTCGATGTTGCATCGCAAGCTCAAAGAACTGCTCAAGAAGTAGCGGTAAAAGCTGTGCGTTATAGGGGCGTCGCCAAGCGGTAAGGCAGCAGGTTTTGATCCTGCCATGCGTTGGTTCGAATCCAGCCGCCCCTGCCATATTTTGTACCCATCCCGGTTACCCTAAGCCGACAGGTAGTGTGCGTGTCCAAGATGATGGTCTTTACGGGGAATGCCAACCCCGATCTCGCTCGGCGTGTCGTACGTCAGCTGCATATCCCCCTCGGTGATGCCTCAGTAGGCAAATTTTCCGATGGTGAGATCAGCGCCGAAATCAATGAAAACGTTCGCGGTAAAGATGTTTTCATTATTCAACCGACGTGTGCGCCAACCAACGACAACCTGATGGAACTGGTAGTGATGGCTGATGCCTTCCGCCGCTCGTCAGCCTCGCGTATCACTGCCGTGATCCCCTACTTCGGTTACGCCCGCCAAGATCGCCGTCCGCGTTCGGCCCGGGTGGCTATTACCGCAAAAGTAGTGGCTGACATGCTGACAGTGGTAGGCATCGACCGTGTGCTCACGGTCGATCTGCACGCTGACCAGATCCAAGGGTTCTTCGATATTCCGGTAGATAACATCTACGGCTCGCCGATTCTGGTGGACGATATCGTCGATCAACGCTTCGAAAACCTGATGATTGTCTCCCCCGACATTGGCGGCGTAGTGCGCGCCCGTGCCGTGGCCAAGACTCTCGGCGTTGACCTGGCGATCATCGACAAACGTCGGCCGAAGGCCAACCAAGTTGAAGTCATGCACATCATCGGCGACGTTGAAGGCCGTACCTGTGTACTGGTCGACGACATGGTGGATACCGCCGGCACCCTCGGGCATGCCGCCAAAGCGCTAAAAGCCCATGGTGCCTCCAAGGTTATCGCCTACTGCACCCACCCGGTGCTGTCGGGTCGGGCGATCGAAAACATTGAAAATTCCGTGCTCGATGAGTTGGTGGTGACTAACACCATTCCACTCTCAGCCGCTGCACAAGCCTGTAGCCGTATCCGTCAACTGGATATCGCTCCAATCGTTGCCGAGGCGGTACGCCGCATCAGCAATGAAGAATCGATCAGCGCGATGTTCCGCTAAGACCTAGCGTCTTAGCTCAATCTGCGCCGAACGAAATGCGCCCCGCCTAGTGCGGGGTTTTTTGCCCAATCGCCTTCAGCACCGGTCGCAGGTTCTGCAAGGCGATACTGTTGTTTGGGCTGTTGTTGTACTGGAGAAACACCATGACTGCTGAATTTACCCTGAATGCTCAAGTGCGTTCCGACCTGGGGAAAGGTGCGAGCCGCCGCCTACGTCGTCTCGCCAGCCTAGTTCCAGCCGTAATCTACGGTGGCGACAAAGGCGCTCAATCGATCAGCCTGGTTGCTAAAGACGTTGCCAAGCTGCTCGAAAACGAAGCCGCTTTCAGCCACGTTATCGCGTTGAACGTTGATGGCGCCGTTGAAACCGTGCTGATCAAAGCACTGCAACGTCACCCAGTAAAAATGTTCGTCATGCACGCTGACTTCGTTCGCGTCGTTGCTGGCCAGAAACTGACTGCCCACGTGCCGTTGCACTTCACCAACCAAGAGACTTCGGTTGGCGTTAAGACCCAAGGCGGCGAAGTTTCCCACACTGCCGTGGAAGTTGAAGTTTCTTGCCTGCCAACCGACTTGCCAGAGTTCATCGAAGTCGACATGGCTAAAGTTGAAATCGGCACCATCCTGCACTTGTCTGACCTGGTTCTGCCAGCTGGCGTGCAACTGGTTGCCTTGGCTCACGGCAATGACTTGCCAGTTGCCAACATCCACGCTTCGCGCGTAGTTAAAGACGCTGAGTAATAGCAGCGTCGTTTGAGCGGCGAAAGAACCATCTGCCGGCAATCGATAGTCGCAGAGAAAACGGGTAGAACGCGGATTTTACACATGGTAAATCAGCACTTTTCACCGGTTTTCCCTGCACAACTGAGCCAGCCAATAACGTTCTTTCGCCGTTCCATAAAAGGGCTTCTGTCGTGACCGCCGTGCAACTGATCGTCGGCCTGGGTAATCCGGGCGCTGAATACGAACAGACTCGGCATAACGCAGGAGCCCTTTTTGTTGAGCGCCTCGCCGCCAAACAAGGCGTCAGCCTGAGCAGCGACCGTAAGTATTTTGGTCTGGTGGGTAAGTTCAGCCACCAAGGCCGCGATGTTCGTCTACTGATCCCCACCACCTTTATGAATCGCAGCGGCCAAGCCGTTGCCGCCCTGGCGAATTTCTTTCGTATCCCGCCAGAGGCCATCTTGGTGGCCCACGACGAACTCGACATGCTACCCGGGGTCGCCAAGCTCAAACTGGGCGGCGGCCACGGCGGCCACAACGGCTTGCGCGACATCATCGCCCAGCTGGCCAATCAGAATAGTTTTTACCGGCTGCGGCTTGGCATCGGCCATCCCGGACACAGCAGCATGGTTTCCAACTTCGTCCTCGGCCGCGCCCCGCGCAGCGAACAAGACTTACTGGATGCCAGCATCGACAATGCCCTCGCCGCGCTGCCCGAGATGCTCGCCGGCGACTGGAGTAAGGCGATGCACAAGTTGCACAGCCAAAAGGCTTAAACCTCTTTATTTGCCCGAATTCATCTGCGCGAGGATTACACCATGGGTTTCAATTGCGGCATCGTCGGCCTGCCCAACGTCGGCAAGTCCACTCTGTTCAACGCCCTGACCAAATCCGGTATCGCGGCAGAGAACTTCCCGTTCTGCACCATCGAGCCGAACAGCGGCATAGTACCAATGCCCGACCCGCGCCTCGACGCCCTGGCCGCCATCGTTAACCCTAAGCGCATCCTGCCGACCACCATGGAGTTCGTCGATATCGCCGGCTTAGTGGCCGGCGCCTCCAAGGGTGAAGGCCTGGGCAACAAGTTCCTCGCCAACATCCGCGAGACCGACGCCATCGCCCACGTAGTGCGCTGCTTCGAAGACGAAAACGTGATTCACGTTTCCAATAGCGTCGACCCCAAGCGCGACATCGAGATCATCGATCTCGAACTGATCTTCGCCGACCTCGACAGCTGCGAGAAACAACTGCAAAAAGTCACCCGCAACGCTAAAGGTGGCGACAAAGACGCCGGCGCGCAGAAAGTTCTGCTGGAGCAATTGATCAATCACTTCAGCGAAGGCAAGCCAGCACGTAGCCTGATGAAGGACATGAACGCCGATGAAAAAGCCCTGATCCGTGGCTTTCACCTGCTGACTAGCAAGCCGGTCATGTACATCGCCAACGTTGCGGAAGACGGCTTCGAAAACAATCCGCTGCTGGATGTGGTGCAAGCCATCGCCGACGCAGAAGGCGCGATTGTGGTGCCGGTATGCAACAAGATCGAAGCGGAAATCGCCGAGCTGGACGATGGCGAAGAGAAAGACATGTTCCTCGAAGCCCTCGGCCTCGAAGAGCCAGGTCTGAACCGGGTGATTCGCGCCGGCTACGAAATGCTCCATCTGCAAACCTACTTCACCGCCGGCGTCGAAGAAGTCCGCGCCTGGACCGTCCGCGTTGGCGCCACCGGCCCGCAAGCGGCCGGGGTGATCCACACCGATTTCGAAAAAGGCTTTATCCGCGCCGAAGTGATCGCCTACAGCGACTTTATCCAGTTCAAGGGTGAAGCCGGTGCCAAAGAAGCCGGCAAATGGCGCCTGGAAGGCAAGGACTACATCGTTAAAGACGGCGACGTGATGCATTTCCGCTTCAACGTTTGATGCGCCACCCCGTCAACTCGTGACGGACACCCAAACCCCACAATGGCCAAGCCTTGTGGGGTTTTTTATTGCCCCGCAAAATTCAGCACCAACCATCCAAAGCCTATCGTTTCGAACCAGGCAGCACTGTACTCTTAGTCGTGACTATGGCTAGCGAAGGCCCCGTGCAGGTCTGCAACCAGCGCCAACTGCGCCTCACTCGGTTGGCGCGCGCGGTGATGGGCCAGGTGAAACTGCACGCTGAAGCTCAAGGCTTCGGGGCCGAGCGGTTGCAGCAAGCCTTGGGCCTGCCAAGGTGCTGCTATGTGACGGGGCAGATAACCAATGTGCGCCCCGGACAGAATAAAGGTCAGGCTGCCCTCCACATGTTCGGTGCTGGCGCTGCTGTTAACCGGCTGAAAAGGTTCGGCGGCGTTGATACAGCGATAGGGATGCACCACACCGTCACAGCCATCCAGCTGCGCCTGGCTGGGCTGTGCCTGGCCGAACAGCGGGTGGGTTTTGCCGCAGTAAAGCCGTTGTTCTTCGCTGAACAGCGGCTGGTAATCCAGCGCATTTTGTTGCCCCGAGAAATAGCCGATTGCCAGGTGCAGCTGGTCCTGCAACAGGCGCCGCTCCAGCTCGGCAGGTGTGGCACTGAGCAGCTCAATCTGCACCGCCTGGTTGCGCTGACGAAACTGCCCGAGGGCCTCGGCAACGCATTCGCGCACCTGCGCATCGAGGGCTTCGGACAGACCGATGCGCAGCTCGCCCAGCAGTTTGTCGGCCATGCCCTGGGCCTCACCCTTGAACATCTCAAGCGCGGTGAACAGCTTGCGGGTCGCGGCCAACAGCTGCTGGCCCTTGGGCGTCAGCCGAAACCCGGCCTTGCCGCGCTCACAGAGGCGATAGCCGAGGCGGGTTTCCAGCTTGGCCATCTGCGTGCTGATGGTCGACTGGCCGATGCCCAGCTCACCTTGCGCGGCACTGAAACCGCCGCACTCCACCACGCAGACGAACAGGCGCAACAGTTGCAGATCGAGGTCGCGTACTTGGCTGAGCATAGGGCCCCAAACATTGATGGCTATAAATGCCAAAGTAGCATGCTTCATATTTATCCGAAGCATGCCAACCCGCAGTATGGCTGCAACCGTTGAGTCATTAGTCGAGGAGTCATGCCATGCGTGTCGCAATTGGAGTCCTGTGTTTTGGACTGGGCTTGACCGCCCAGGCCGCCGAGCAACAAGTGAATATCTACACCTGGTCGGCCTACCTGCCGGAGCAGGCGCTACAGCGCTTTAAAGATGAGACAGGCATTGCAGTCAAATACGACATCTTCGACAGCGCCGAGGCTCTGGACAGCAAGTTGCTGACTGGCGCCAGTGGTTACGACGTGGTGTTCCCGGCCGCCAGCGGCTTGGCGCGGGCGATCAAGGCCCGCGCTGTGCAGCCGATTGAGCATGGGCAGTTGCACAACTTCGCCAATCTCGACCCCGAAATGCTGGCCAAGCTGGCCAGCGCCGATCCGGGCAATCAATACGGCGTGCCCTACACCTGGGGCACAGTCGGCCTGGGGATCAACCGCCAGGCGGTGGAAAAACGCATTCCTAATGCGCCGCTAAACAGCCTCGACCTGCTGTTTAAGCCCGAGTACGCCAGCCAGCTCAAAGACTGCGGCATCGCCATGCTCGATTCGCCCCAGGAGGTGATCAGCGTCGCCCTCAACTACCTCGGCCATAAGCCTTACAGCACCGTCGCAGCTGAGCTGAAGCAGGTGCAGCAACTACTCGCTACCCTGCAGCCGAACATCCGTTATGTCGCCAGCGGCCGGCACATTAACGACCTGGCCAAGGGCGAAGTCTGTCTGGCGCTGACCTATAACGGCGACGCCGCCCAGGCCGCCGCCCGCGCTGTGGAAACCCAGCAGGCGTTTGAGGTGATCTACCGCATCCCCCGTGAAGGCACCTTGCTGTGGTTCGACACCATGGCGATCCCCGTCGATGCGCCGCACCCACAACAAGCGCGGGCCTTTATCGACCATATGCTGCGGCCCGAATCCATCGCCGAGCTGACCAACAGCGTGTTCTTCGCCAATGCCAACAGCAAAGCCACGGCCCTGGTCGACCCCGCCGTGAGCGGCGACCCGGACATCTATCCATCGCAAGAGGTCCGCGCCAAGTTGTTCGGCGAGGAGTTGCTGCCGATGCGCGCGCAACGTGATCGCACCCGCGTCTGGACCACCTTTCGCACTCAATATTGAGGATTTAACCGTGGAAGAGTTTCAGGGTAACGACCAGGCCATCACCCGTGACAGCCTGTATGGCACCAGCTCCGAGCCGACCTATGCCGGCATTACCAGCTTTATGCGCCGGCGCTACAGCCGCGACCTGCGCGGCGTCGACCTGGTGGTCAGCGGCGTGCCATTCGACACCGCCACCACCAACAGGCCCGGCACTCGCTTCGGCCCACGGGCGATTCGCGCGGCCTCGATCCAGAGCGCCTGGGAGCGGCATTTCCCGTGGGAGTTCGACCCCTTCGACCACCTGGCCGTGATCGACTATGGCGATTGCAACTTCGACCATAGCCAGCCACAGCGCACCCCCGGCGTCATCGAGGCGCATGCCGATCACATCCTTGCTGCGGGCTGCGGCATGCTCACCCTGGGCGGCGATCACTTCATCAGCTACCCGCTGCTCAAGGCCCACGCCAAGCTGCACGGGCCGCTGTCGCTGGTGCATTTTGACGCCCACAGCGACACCTGGCCGGATGCCGATGCCAGTGAAGAAGGCATCAACCACGGCACCATGTTCTATCACGCGGCCAAGCAGGGCCTGGTCGATCCGGCGCGCTCGGTGCAGATCGGCCTGCGCACCACCAATGATGATGTCATGGGCTTTCAGGTGCTGGACGCCCGCCAGGTGCACCGCAGCAGCCCGGAGCAGATCGCCGAACTGATCCGCGCCCGCGTCGGTGATAACCCGGTGTACCTGACCTTCGACATCGACTGCCTCGACCCGGCCTTCGCCCCCGGCACCGGCACCCCGGTGTGTGGCGGCCTCAGCACCCATCAGGCGCTGGAGATTCTGCGCGGCCTGCGTGGCATCAATCTGGTCGGCATGGACGTGGTGGAAGTCTCACCGCCCTATGACAACGCCGAAATAACCGCCCTGGCCGGGGCGACCATCGCCATGGAAATGGTTTGTCTGTACGCCGCCAAGCACAAACTGCCGGTGAGTTGAGTCGGCGGCACAGCCGCTGAAAAACCAAAGGGGTTAGGCGCAATGCGCCTAACCCCTTTTTCCTTGACGATGAACCAGTTACCGGTGACGACAGAACCGTAGAACGGTACGCGGCGAATCCGATGCGTAGTTATCAAGGGCAACCGCCCAATGCGGCTGCCGAAGCCAGCAGGCTATTTCAGCGAAGTCATGCTGTTGGTAATGATCACCTCGACCCGCCGGTTCAACTGGCGACCGGAAGCGCTGTTATTGCTGGCCACTGGCAGGTCTTCGCCTTTACCGGAGGCGTCCAGGCGAGTGGGGGCGATGCCCTGGCTAATCAAGTAGCTTCTGACCGACTCGGCACGCCGTTGCGACAGATTGAAGTTGGCGTCATCACTGCCGACGTTGTCGGTGTAACCCTCGATAGTCACGCTGCGATCCGGATAACGGTTGAGAAACGCCGCCAGTTTGCCAAGGTTGTTGGCCGTATTGCCCTTGAGTTCGGACCTGCCGGTTTCAAACAGCAGATCACCGAGGGTGACGATCAAACCGCGCTCAGTTTCCTTGGCATTCAACTCGGCAATCTGCCGCCGCAGGTCGTCGCTCTGCGCGTGGGCCTGATCGGCTTCCTGAGTTCGCGAGTCAAGGCGGGCGCTTTCTCGCTGTTCACTGAGTTGTTTGCGCTGGTCTTCCCATAGGCGGGTCTGGGCTTGGGCGTAGGCGATGTCGACCTTGCGGTCGGCGAGATACGCCAGATGATCGCCCTGCGGCATGTTTTGCTCGCTGCGCGGCTGTTCCGCGGCGCTGACGGCAGCCTCGGCAGCCTTGATGGCGACCGGCGCACGAGTGGCCAACTGCGGGTCAGCTTGTAGTTGACTCAACTTGCTGCGCGCCTGAGCGGCGCCAGCAGGTTCGGTAGGGGCGCTCGCACAAGCGCTCAGCAACAAACAAACACCGGCCACGGCAAGCGCATTACTGGCGTGATGGGCAGTTTTCATTGTGGTGCTCCTGTGTTGCGTTGCATTTCCTGCTGCAGGCTGTTGGTGCTTTTTTGCATATCGTCGTTGACCAACTTGGCCTTGGTGGCCTGAGACACGGCCAGGGCCAACTCGGCGTCGACCAGGGACTGCTCAGCCAGGCGCCGGCCCATGTCCATTTCTTTAATCTGCACGGCTGAGTTAGCGGCGGTCAGTTTGTCGCGCGCAGCGGTCAGTTCCGGTGAGGCGTAATCGGCAACCCGGGCCTGCTCGGCACTCGCAATCGCCTGCTCGGCCGCTTGCAGTTCGGCCGTGGGCGGTTGCGGTGCAGCAGCGCAGGCCGCCAACAGCAGCACTGCGGCGCCGAGGCCAGCAAGGCGCCAGGAGGATGGATTGGGCCAGGATGCCGATTTACTGGGCTGAATCTTCAGCATGTTGATACTCCTTGATGGCAGCATTGCAGAGCGATGCCTGACACATGTCGAGGTCGCTGCAAGGGCTGCATAACAGGCGCCGATCAAGCGCCGAGCGACCCGCGAACAGCCGCAGGACGCGTAAAAACACAGTGAGAGAAGGTCATGCCGCGCGCGCAGCGCTCAGGGTGCGCGGGGCTAGAACGTCAGGGCTTTGGCATTCACGCTTTTCACGCCACGGACGTTGTCGGCCAACTCGACGACCAGGGCGCGTTCGGCACCATTGCTGAGTTTGCCACCGAGGGTAACCACGCCTGCCTTGGTCGTGACCTCGATATCGGCACCACTGACATTGCTGGAATACAGGTAGGTAGATTTAACCTTGGTGGTAATCCAGCTATCGGCAATCTCACTGCCACCTTTGGCGGTGGTGCTTTTGGCTTGCTCGGTAATGCCCGACTTGGCGGCAGTGGCTAGCAATTTGTTATTTACCGCAGTTACCCCGCGGGTATTGAGCGCCATGCGCCCCGCCAGCGCCTTGGCCTGCTCGCTCTGGGCAGTACCGCTGAGGGTGACCTTGCCGGCGTTGGTTTGCACCTCAGTGGTCTGGCCGTCGGTGAACTTGCTCCAGAGCAGTTTCGACTTGATCGCCGTGGTGATGCCGGCATCCCCTACCGTGTCGGCATAACCACCCTCGGCACTGGGCTTGGGGCGGTAATCAGACTGCACGACGATCTGGTTATCGACGGCCTTGATGCCGCTGACGCCCAAGGCAATCTGCTTGGCCAGGTCTTTGTTGACCTCTTCATCGACCTTGCCGGTCAGGGTCGCCTTGCCGGCCCGCACCGAGACGGTCAGGTCGCTGGCACTCAGGTAGGGACTCAAGGTATAGGTGGTCCAGATCTGTGCTTCCTGGCGCGCGGCGGTAATATCCTCGGCCGTGCTAGCCACAGCTGAGGTGCTGAGTGCGGCGATCGACAGGGCAATGCCCGTGGCGATAAATAGTTTGCGTGGTTGCGTATACATGGCGGCTCTCCATCCGGGGAAAACAACTGTTACCCACTAAACAGCGGCCTGATGACCCGTGCCACCCGCCGCTGCTCTTAGTGCATCACTTGAGTTTGGAGAAAAAACTTTTGATCTGTTTGTCCGCTTCATCGCGGCTAACGGCGTAGCGCTCCTGAACCAGCCCGGCGAGTTTTTCTGAGCGGCCTTCCGACTGCAGCAACTCGTCTTCAGTCAACTTGCCCCAAGCCAGTTTGGCCTCACCAACCTGCTGCTTCCATTTGCCTTTAAGTTCGTCTGCACTGGGTAAGCTCATGCGTTGTGCTCCTTATCGGTAGAGTGTTTGCCCGATTGGGCAGCTGTCACGGCGGCGGCATCCTGCTTGGCACGTCGCTGTGTTGTGGACAATGAGCCGGTAGTCGCACGCTGTCGGTACGCTGGCGCACTTAACAATCGGTTCAGGTCAATCGGTTCTGGGCGTGACGTGCGCTTTGTTCGCTGACGAACAGACACCCCAACGCTTGGCGCAGAGGCTGGCTATGGATTGGCGCGTGATGCGCTTGCCCATCCACTCAAGCGGAGTTCGCCGTGCGCCGTTCCGACGTGAAACCCATTGCCACCAGCAAACCCCAAGCCGCCGTTATTACCGCGGGCATGTCCCGCGAGCTGCGCGCCTTCATCGTCGATCTGGAAGACCTGATCAAGCACCGCGACGAGGGCCTGGCGCGCGGCAATCGCCGGCTTAGCGCGGCCAAAGAATCACTGGCCAAGGGCGCTGCCCAGACCAATGAGTACGTCCACGCACACCCTTGGAAAAGCATGACTGGCGTCGCACTGCTGGCCTTCGTGCTGGCGTTGTTGGTGGCGCCGCCCCGAGACGGCTGAATAACGCTCGGGACGCGCGGGCTAAAGCACTCTCACGTTCAATCAGGCAGGCAGATCTACCAGCAAGTCAGCCAACTCATCGGCATGCTGCTCTTCCACGGCCAGAATCCCCTTGAGCATCTGGCTGGTGGTCGGGTCCTGATCGCCCAGGTACACGATCAACTCGCGGTAACTGTCGATGGCGATACGTTCGGCCACCAGATCTTCCTTGATCATGTCCGCCAGAGAGCTGCCAGCTACATATTCGGCATGACTGCGTTCGGTCAGGCTGTCTGGCGCAAAGTCCGGCTCACCGCCCAGCTGCACAATGCGCGCGGCAAGCTCATCGGCATGCCCCTGCTCTTCGTTGGAGTGCGCCAGAAACTCGTCGGCAACTCCCTTGGAGTGAATCCCGCGGGCCATAAAGTGATGGCGTCGATAGCGCAGTACGCAGACGATCTCGGTGGCCAGGGCCTGATTGAGTTGTTGCAGCACCTCGAAGCGGTCTGCTGAGTAACCAGGAGTCACCGCACCCTGCTCGATATGTTTGCGCGCTTGTTTGCGCAGCGTTTCTACATCGGTAAATTCAGCTTTGCTATTCATGTTGTCTCCCTGTGGTTGGGCTGTGCAGGCGAGAATTGCCTGATCAAATACGCCCCAACAAGAGCAATACAATCAGGATGATCACGATCAGGCCCAGCCCGCCGCTCGGGGCGTAACCCCAACTTCTACTGTGCGGCCAGCTCGGCAGTGCGCCGACCAGCATCAGGATCAATATGACCAGCAGTATCGTGCCTAGGCTCATGGTGCTGTCCTCGAGTGGTTATGCCGTGCGCAATACACACTGCACAGCGCAGACTGCAGCGTTGCAGATCAGCCCGCGGGGATCTGTTCGCTAGCGTACCGAGGGGGCGTGAAAATCTTTGATGGCCGACTTTATTCAGCTTTTAGCGCAGGTTTGGCTGATTTGCGGCGGCTGGCTTGCGCGTTAAATCGTGCCGGCGCCATGCAAAAACAGACATCACCGGGGTGACGCATACCCCGTGCAAAGCTACAGAGGCCGCGACGCTGCGCAGGGTACTTGCCAGCCTAAACAACCAAGCCCCGATATCGGGGCTTGGTTGTTTAGGCTGTTGCAGTTGAATCAGGCGTTCAACCGCCGACCATCAGGCCGCGCTGAACATCTTGTGCGGGTCGATGACAAACTTCTTCGGCGCGCCGGCATCGAACTCGCCGTAGCCACGCGGTGCGTCGTCGAGGCTGATGACTTCCACGCCGACGATGTCGGCAATCTTGATCCGGTCCCACATGATCGCCTGCATCAGCTGGCGGTTGTATTTCATGGTCGGCGTTTGCCCGGTGTGGAAGCTGTGGGACTTGGCCCAGCCCAGGCCGAAACGAATGTTCAAGGCGCCCTGCTTGGCCGCCTTGTCCACTGCGCCCGGATCTTCGGTGACATAGAGACCCGGAATGCCGATCTTGCCGGCTACCCGCACCACGCCCATCAAGGAGTTGAGCACGGTCGCCGGGGCTTCATGTTGCGCGCCTTCATGGCCATGACCACGGGCTTCGAAGCCCACCGCATCGACCGCGCAATCCACTTCCGGCTCGCCCAGCAGCGCGGCAATCTGCTCGTGCAGCGGGATGTCCAAGGACAAATCGGCAATCTCAAAACCCTGGGCCTTGGCATGCACCAGGCGCAGCGGATTGACGTCACCGATGATCACCACCGCAGCTCCCAGCAAACGCGCCGACGCGGCGGCGGCCAGCCCAACCGGACCGGCTCCGGCGATATACACCGTGCTGCCCGGCCCCACCCCGGCGGTTACCGCGCCGTGATAGCCGGTGGGCAGAATGTCCGACAGGCAGGTCAGGTCGCGAATCTTCTCCATCGCCGCGTCGCGGTTTGGCAGCTTCAACAGGTTGAAATCGGCATAGGGCACCAGCACGTATTCGGCCTGGCCGCCGATCCAGTCGCCCATATCCACATAACCGTAGGCACCGCCGGCACGCGCCGGGTTAACTGTCAGGCAGACGCCGGTGTTCTGCTCTTTGCACGAACGGCAGCGACCGCAGGCGACGTTGAACGGCACCGACACCAGGTCGCCGACTTTCAAGTTTTCCACGTCACGCCCGGCTTCCAGCACCTCACCGGTGATTTCATGGCCCAGCACCAGGCCGGCCTGGGCGGTGGTGCGACCACGGACCATGTGCTGGTCGGAGCCGCAGATATTGGTGGAGACCACCCGCAGAATCACCCCGTGCTCGATACGTTTGCCGCGCGGGTCCTGCATTTTCGGGAAGGGAATATTTTGTACTTCGACCTTGCCACCGCCGAGATACACCACACCACGATTACCAGTCATAACGAACTCTCCTTTCTTGTTGTGAAGACAAAGGCGCAGCCAACGGCCACGCGGATTTGCACTGGAGCTGTGTTCTTTTTGGTGACCGGCGCAGCGCGCGCCGGAGGTTATTGCGCAACCTGTAGGAGCGGATTTATCCGCGATGCAACCTAAGCGGCCGTGCAACGTTCAAGGTTTAACGTCACCCGCAAGACCCATCGCGGGCAGCAGCCGTTCCATACGGCTCACCGCATTTCCCACATCCATGTGGGTCGCTAAATCCGCTCCTACAATTAACCGCGACTCTTAAAGCACCACGGTGCGGTTGGCGTTAAGAAACACCCGCCGTTCGAGGTGGTAGCCGATGGCTTTGGCCAGGGTCAGGCACTCGATATCGCGGCCCTTGGCGATCAGGTCTTCGGGGTAGTCGGTGTGGTCCACGGTCTCCACCGCCTGGGCGATGATCGGCCCTTCGTCCAGGTCGTTATTGATGTAGTGGGCGGTGGCGCCGACCAGCTTGACGCCCTTCTGATAGGCCTGGTGGTAAGGCTTGGCGCCCTTGAAGCCAGGCAGCAGCGAGTGGTGGATATTGATCGCGCGGCCATCCAGCTTGCGGCACAGCTCCGGCGACAGCACTTGCATATAGCGGGCGAGGATCACCAGTTCGGCGCCGCTGTCTTCGATCACCTGCAGCACCTTGCGCTCTTGCCCGGCCTTGTCATTCGGGTCGAGGGCGAAGTGGTGATAGGGAATATCGTGCCAGCGGGCCAGCGGTTCGAGATCGGGGTGATTGGACACCACCGCCACTATGTCCATCGGCAACTGGCCGATGCGCTGGCGATAGAGCAAGTCATTCAGGCAGTGATCGGCCTTGGAGACCATGATCACCACCTTGCTGCGGTAGTTCGGCGGAGTCAGTTCAAACTCCATGGCAAAGCCTGCGACCCGCTCGGCCAGGCCATCACGGAACTGGCGCTCGGCAAAATCCGCTGGCTGGCGAAATTCGACCCGAATAAAGAACAGTCCCGACAAGCGATCATCAAACGAATGGTGTTCGGTGACGTAGCAACCCTGCTCGAACAGGTAACGGGTGACCGCATCCACGGTGCCGAGCACGCTGGGGCACGCGGCGGTGAGAATCCAGGTATCGGGGGTACGACTCATCGCGTTGACTCCTGAAGTGGCTTCTCGCGCAGGCTTGGCCAAACGCAGAAAACCGAATCTATGCACAACCTTGTAGGAGGGGCTTTAGCGACCCACATGGAGGTGGGAAATGCGGCAAGCCGTATGGAACGGCTGCCGCCCGCGATGCGCTCTCCGCATCCGAGCCTTGCGGCGCGGCTCACAGCCCTATCGCGGATAAATCCGCTCCTACAAATAACCTAAAACTCGAAACCGCATACAACCCTTGTAGGAGCGGATTTATCCGCGATGCGATTGAAGAAGCAGCGCAAAACTCAAGGCCTGATCTCGCCCTCGAGACTTTTCGCGGATAAATCCGCTCCTACAAAAAAACCTAAAACTCGAAACCGCATGCAAACCTGTAGGAGCGGATTTATCCGCGATGCGAGCTAAGAAGCAGCGCAAGACTCAAGGATTAATCTCGCTCTCGAGACTTTTCGCGGATAAATCCGCTCCTACACAAGCATCGCCATCCGGCCGCTGTTAAGCCTCCACCGCCAGCCCGTACTCGCGGCTGGCGTCTTGCAGCCACAGCCAGAAGTAGTCGCTAAAGCTGCGGCGCACCAACAGCTCCCAGGTCTCTTCGCCGGTGTGGCGGATCACCAGTTGCGACTTGGCAAACACGGTGCCGACCGCTTTGCCGACCGGGAAGTTATTCGGGTGCACGTCGTAGCTGGTGGACTTCATCAGCAGCTCGCGAACCTTGGCACCGCTCAGTTCAAGAATGGTCTGGCCACCGCTGACGTTGACCACCTGGATATGCTGGCCTTCGAGGGCAGTCCGCAGCCGTTGTTCGGCGGCAAACTCTTCACCGCTCGGCACTATCAGCAGCCACTCATCCGGCCCTAGCCATTGCAGTGAGCTGTCGCCCTGACTGACCAGTTGCAGCGCGCTAGGCAGTGGCATCCCGGTGGCTTTTTCTACACCGGCGGCAAAGGCCGCATCGTGACCATCGCCGCGCAGGGTCAGATGGCCGAGCAGTTTCTTCTCGCGCAAGCGGATGCCGGCGCTCTTCTTGCCTTTGCCGGCCAGTTCATCGAGCCCGGCGTGATGCAGCGGCGACTCGGCGGGGGCGGTGGTGGGACGTTGTAGGTACTGATTGATCGCGCTCATGGTTGTGCCTGTTCTAAGTCGGTCAAGGTTCTGCGCCGTCCGCCAGCCCAAGGCCGGCGACGGCGTGACTCAAATATTCTGCTGCTCGCCTTTGGGGTCGAAGAACACCGAGGAGACGATTTCCGCCTCCATCATTCGGCCGTCCACCAGCGGCGCGAACACCTTCTCACCGATGCGCTTGAGGCCGCCTTTGACCAGCGCCAAGGCGAAGCTGTAACCGAGACTGGCGCTGTAGTAGCTGGAGGTGACGTGGCCGACCATGGCCATGGGGATCTGCTGCTGGCGGTCGAACACCAGTTGCGCGCCTTCCGGCAGCACGAACTTGGGGTCGACCGGCTTGAGCCCGACCAACTGTTTGCGCTGGTCGCGCACGCAGTCTTCCCGGTTCATCCCGCGCCAGCCGATCCAGGAGAACGGCTTGGTGCGACCGACACACCAGCCCATGTTCAGGTCGTCCGGGGTCATGGAGCCGTCAGTGTCTTGGCCGACGATGATGAAGCCCTTCTCGGCCCGCAGTACGTGCATGGTCTCGGTGCCGTAGGGGGTCAGGTTGTACTGTTTGCCGGCCTCGACGATTTTCTCCAGCACGCCCATGGCGTAGTCGGCCTGCACGTTGACCTCGTAGCTCAGCTCGCCGGTAAAGGAGATGCGGAACACCCGCGCCGGCACGCCGCCGACCAGGCCTTCCTTCCAGGTCATGAAGGGGAAGCCTTCCTTATCCAGATCGATATCCGTCACCTGCGCCAGCAGCTTGCGGCTGTTGGGGCCGGACAGGGTCATGGTCGCCCAATGGTCGGTGACCGAGGTGAAGTACACCTTGAGGTCTGGCCATTCGGTCTGGTGATAAATCTCCAGCCATTGCATGACCCGCGCCGCGCCGCCGGTGGTGGTGGTCATCAGGAAGTGGTTGTCGGCCAAACAGGCGGTCACGCCGTCGTCGAAGACCATGCCGTCTTCTTTGCACATCAGGCCGTAGCGGGCCTTGCCCACATCCAGTTTGGTCCAGGCATTGCTGTAGATGCGGTTGAGGAACTCGCGGGCGTCCGGGCCCTGAATGTCGATTTTGCCCAGGGTCGAAGCATCCAGCAGGCCGACGCTGTCGCGCACTGCTTGGCACTCGCGGCCTACTGCGGCATGCAGGTCTTCACCCTTTTGCGGAAAGTACCAAGGGCGCTTCCATTGGCCGACGTCTTCAAACTCGGCGGCATTTTTCAGGTGCCAGGCGTGCAGCGCGGTGTAACGCACCGGCTCAAACAACGCGCCGCAGTTGCGCCCACCCACCGCGCCGAAGGTCACCGGCGTGTAGTTGGGGCGGAACATGGTGGTGCCCATCTCGGCGATGCTGATGCCTAAGGAGCGGGCGGCAATCGCCAGGCCGTTGATATTGCCCAGCTTGCCTTGATCGGTACCAAAACCCAGGGCGGTGTAGCGTTTGACGTGCTCGACCGACTCGAAGCCCTCGCGGGTGGCCAGCTCGATACCGGCGGCGGTAACGTCGTTTTGCAGGTCGACAAACTGCTTGGGCGCACGCGCCGTCGGCTTGTCGTGGGGCACCTGAAACAGCGCCAGGCTCGCTTCTTGGACCAGCACTTCGGTTTGTGGCAGTGGCAATGTCGAGGCGCTGAAGCCGGCCTCGGCGGCAGCCTTGATCCCGGCTGCCAAGCCATCGGCCAGCACCGCGTCGAGGCTCAGCACGCCGTTCATGGCGCCGGTGCAGACCCGCTGCTGGAAACCTTCGCCGGGCACGAAGCCGAGCATATCGGCGTTCCAGGTCGGCTTGCCGCCCAGATGCGAGGCCAGGTGGACCACCGGGCTGTAACCACCGGAAGTCGCCACCAGATCGCACTCCAGCCATTCGCCGGGGCTGGTCACTTTATGCGCCAGCGGATCGATGGCCGCCACCCGCGCCGCGCTGACGCGCTTGCTGCCACGGGTTTCGATCACTGCACTGGAGGTCAAAATACGGATGCCTTTGGCCCGCGCCAACTCGACCCAGGTGCCGCGTGGATTGCTGCGGGCATCGGCGATGGCCACCACCTGCAGGCCGGCTTCGAGCCAGTCCAATGCGACCCGATAGGCGTAATCGTTGGTGGTCGACAGCACCAGCTGTTTGCCCGGTGCCACGCCATAACGGCGCACGTAGGTCGACACCGCGCCGGCGAGCATATTGCCCGGCGCATCGTTGTTGCCGTACACCAGCGGCCGCTCGTGGGCGCCGGCGGCCAGCACCACATACTTGGCGCGCACGCGGTGCATGCGCTGGCGCACTTCACCGAGATGCCGCGACGGGGCCAGTTCCGCCAGGTGATCGGTGCGCCGTTCGTGAATGGTCAGGAAGTTATGGTCGTGGTAACCGTTCACCGTGGCCCGTGGCAACAGAGTGACGTTAGCCATGGCGGCTAATTCGGCGACGACTTTCTCGACCCATACAGAGGCCGGTTTGCCATCCAGGGTTTCGCGGCTGTCGAGCAAGGTGCCGCCAAACTCTTCCTGCTCATCGGCGAGAATCACCCGGGCGCCGCTGCGGGCGGCAGCAAGCGCTGCGATCAAACCGGCCGCACCGCCGCCGACCACCAGCACGTCGCAGTGCTGGTTGAGGTAGTCGTAGCTGTCGGGGTCCAGCTCTTTCGGCGCACGACCCAAACCTGCGGCCTTGCGGATGTATTTCTCGTAAGTCATCCACATCGACTGTGGATACATAAAGGTCTTGTAGTAGAACCCCGGCGCCATCATCTGGCCGCCGACCTTGCCGAGAATGCCCATCAGGTCGTTATTGACGCTGGGCCAACCGTTCACGCTGGTGGCCACCAGGCCGCTGTACAGCGCCTGCTGGGTGGCGCGCACGTTGGGGATCTGCGCGGCTTCAGTGGAGCCGATCTGCAGCACCGCGTTCGGCTCTTCGCTGCCGGCCGCGACTATGCCGCGGGGCCGTGAGTACTTGAAGCTGCGGCCGATGATGTCGACGCCATTGGCCAGCAAGGCCGCCGCCAGCGAGTCGCCGGCAAAGCCCTGATACTGCTCGCCGTTGAAGATAAAACTCAGCGGTTTGCTGCGGTTGATCCGCCCACCGCTGGACAGACGATTGATCTGGCTCATGCCTTAACTCCTGCAACTGGACTTGCACTGGCAGCATTGCTAACGGCAGCGCTCTTGGCTGGGGCGGTGACGCTGGGCCGCTCGCCGATCTTGTAGGTCTCGTGAATCTGGTAACTGACCGTATGGCGGGTGGCATTGAAGTACTGGCGGCAACCGGCGGCGTGAATCCACAGCTCGTGGTGCAAACCCCGTGGGTTATCGCGAAAAAACAGATAGTCGCCCCACTCCTGATCGGTGCAGGCATTCGGGTCGAGCGGGCGCGGGATATGCGCCTGGCCGGCGGCGTGAAATTCCTCTTCGGAGCGCGACTCGCCACAATGGGGACAGAAGATATTAAGCATGCTGAATTTTCCTTCTGTTAGTGGGCGACGCCGGCGGCGCCGTGCTCGTCGATCAAGGCACCGGTATAGAAACGGTCCATGGAGAATGGCTTGGCCAGGTCGTGCATTTCGCCAGTGGCGAGGCTGGCGGCAAACACATGCCCCGAACCCGGCGTGGCTTTGAAGCCACCGGTGCCCCAGCCGCAGTTGAAGAACAGATTCGGCACCGGGGTTTTGCTGATGATCGGGCAGGCGTCCGGCGAGGTGTCGACGATGCCGCCCCACTGACGGTTCATCCGCACCCGCGACAGCACCGGGAACAACTCGACGATGGCTTGCAGGGTGTGTTCGATAGTCGGGTAGGAACCGCGCTGGCCGTAACCGTTGTAGCCGTCGATACCGGCACCGATAACCAGGTCGCCTTTGTCCGACTGGCTGATATAGCCATGCACGGCGTTGGACATAATCACGCTGTCGATGATCGGCTTGATCGGCTCGGAGACCAGTGCCTGCAACGGATGGGATTCCAGTGGCAGACGGAAACCGGCGAGCATCGCCATATGTCCGGAGTTACCGGCGGTGACCACGCCGACGCGCTTGCCACCGATAAAACCGCGATTGGTTTCGACGCCAATCACCACGCCGTTTTCCTTACGGAAACCGGTCACTTCGGTTTGTTGAATCAGGTCCACACCCAGGGCATCGGCAGCGCGGGCATAGCCCCAGGCGACCGCATCGTGGCGGGCCACCCCACCACGGCGTTGCAAAGACGCACCCATCACCGGGTAACGGGTGTTCTTCGAGCAATCCATGTAGGGGATCATCGACTCGACTTCTTTGGCATTTAGCACTTCGCCGTCGATGCCGTTCAGGCGGTTGGCGCTGACCCGCCGCTCGATGTCGCGCATGTCTTGCAGCGAGTGGCCGAGGTTGAACACCCCGCGCGGCGAGTACATGACGTTGTAGTTGATGTCTTGCGACAGCCCTTCCCAGAGCTTCATCGCGTGCTCGTAGATCTGCGCCGACTCATCCCACAGGTAGTTGGAACGGACGATGGTGGTGTTGCGCGCGGTATTCCCGCCGCCCAGCCAGCCCTTCTCGACCACCGCCACATTGGTGATGCCGTGCACCTTGGCCAGGTAGTAAGCGGTGGCCAGACCATGGCCGCCACCGCCGACAATCACCACGTCATACACCGGCTTGGGCGTGGGATTACGCCACATGCGCTGCCAGTTTTCGTTGTGGCTAAGCGCGTGTTTGAACAGGCCGAAGCCGGAATAATGTTGCATCAGTGGGACTCCTGATACGTAAAAATTGTCTTTGCGCAGAACGTAGGGTGGGTTAGCCGCGAAGCGGCGTAACCCACCGCAGCGGCGGATGGCACCCTGCGCCTGGACGCTGGTGGCGCCTTCGGCCCACCCCACGAACCGTATCGAAACTCAGCGGTAAACCGGATATTCCGCGCACAGCGCCGCCGCTTGGCGGGCGACTATGGCCTCGACATCGGCATCGCCGAGGTGGTCGAGGATGTCGCAGATCCAGCCGGCCAGCTCGATGCTCTGCGCCACTTTAAAGCCGCGCGTGGTAATCGCCGGGGTGCCTATGCGCAGGCCGGAGGTCACGAACGGCGACTGCGGGTCATTTGGTACGGCGTTCTTGTTGACGGTGATGCCGGCACGCCCCAGGGCGGCGTCGGCGTCTTTGCCGGTCAGGCCCTGGCGGATCAGGCTGACCAGAAACAGGTGGTTGTCGGTACCGCCGGACACCACGTCGTAGCCGCGTTCGATAAACACCTTGGCCATCGCCTGGGCGTTATCAATCACCTGCTGCTGATAGACCTTAAAGGCCGGCTCCAAAGCTTCCTTGAAGCACACCGCCTTGGCGGCGATCACGTGCATCAGCGGGCCGCCCTGACCGCCGGGGAACACCGCCGATTGCAGCTTCTTCTCCAGATCTGGGTTGGCCTTGGCCAGAATCAAGCCGCCACGGGGACCGCGCAGGGTCTTGTGGGTGGTGGTGGTGACTACGTCGGCGTAAGGCAGCGGGTTGGGGTACAAGCCAGCCGCGACTAGGCCGGCGACGTGGGCCATGTCGACAAACAGATAGGCACCGACCTTGTCGGCAATGGCGCGAAAACGTGGGAAATCCAAGGTCTTGGAGTAGGCCGAGAAGCCGGCAATGATCATCTTTGGCTGGCATTCAACCGCCAGGCGCTCGACTTCGTCGTAGTCGATCAAACCGGTTTTGCTGTCGATGCCGTACTGCACGGCGTTATACAGCTTGCCGGAAAAACTCACTTTGGCGCCGTGGGTCAAATGGCCGCCGTGGGCCAGGCTCATGCCCAGCACAGTATCGCCGGCTTGCAACAGCGCCAGATAGACCGCCGCGTTGGCTTGGCTGCCTGAGTGCGGCTGGACGTTGGCGTAATCGGCGCCGAACAGTTGCTTGGCGCGGTCGATGGCCAGTTGCTCGACCACATCCACATGCTCGCAACCGCCGTAGTAACGCTTGCCCGGATAACCTTCGGCGTACTTGTTGGTCAGCCCGCTGCCCTGGGCCTGCATGACCCGCTTGCTGCAATAGTTTTCCGAAGCGATCAGCTCGATATGGTGCTCTTGCCGGGTTTCCTCGGCATTCATCGCCGCCAGTAACGCGTCGTCGTAACCCTGGATTTGGTCTTGCTTGCTGAACATCGCGAATCTCCCAGCGGCGCCGTGGCGCCAAGCGTGTAGGTCAGGGGGTTGCCCTTTGCAAACGATGGTAAGACTGGCGCCGCGGGGTCAGATGCCTATGCGCGCCACGGGGCAGTGCGTTTGCGACATGGGCCAAGTCCCACCCACAGAAAATCAGCGCGGCGCACGCTTTACCCCCAAACCCCGTGGATGCTTCTGTGGATAAGCTGTACAGCATCGGCCACAGCCCAGCAGCCCCGGAGCTTGCCGGGTGGCGATCACTTTTCGAGCAATTTCAATAAGATAGCCAACCACTTAAACACAGAAGCTGTGCAGCGAGCTGTGGATAAGCTGTGCGGCCCAGGCCACAGCCCAGCGCCTGCGGGGCCGTCAGCCGCTTGAGTGTTTTTTGTACAGCACAGCGCGCGCAACGCAACCATCCTGTCGTAGAGTAGGTGTCCGCGCCTGGTTGGCAGCAGTCAATACACCAGGCCCCCAAAAATAAGCAGGAGCGCGGCATGACCGATCAGAGCCAACAATTCGCCAGTGACAACTATTCCGGCATCTGTCCAGAAGCCTGGGCCGCCATGGCCGAGGCCAATCACGGCCACGAGCGCGCCTATGGCGACGATCAATGGACCGCCCGCGCGGCCGATCACTTCCGCCAGCTGTTCGAGACCGACTGCGAAGTATTCTTCGTCTTCAACGGCACCGCCGCCAACTCGCTAGCACTGTCGGCGTTATGCCAGAGCTACCACAGCGTGATTTGCTCGGAGACGGCCCACGTCGAGACCGACGAATGTGGCGCCCCGGAGTTTTTCTCCAACGGCTCCAAGCTGCTCACCGCGCGCACCGAAAACGGCAAGCTAACGCCCGCCGCCATCGGTGAAATCGCCCGCAAGCGCCAGGACATTCACTACCCCAAACCGCGGGTCGTGACCCTCACCCAGGCCAGCGAAATCGGCACCGTGTATCGCCCCGAAGAGCTGCGCGCGATTAGCAGCACCTGCCGCGAATTGGGCCTGCACCTGCACATGGACGGCGCACGTTTCGCCAATGCCTGCGCCTTTCTCGGTTGCAGCCCGGCCGAACTGACTTGGAAGGTCGGTGTCGACGTGCTCTGTTTCGGCGGCACCAAAAACGGCATGGCGGTCGGCGAGGCAATTTTGTTCTTCAACAAAAAACTGGCCGAAGACTTCGACTACCGCTGCAAGCAGTCCGGCCAGCTGGCCTCGAAAATGCGCTTTCTCGCCGCCCCCTGGGTCGGCCTGCTACAAAACGACGTCTGGCGCATGCACGCCAATCACGCCAACAGCTGTGCGCGTCTATTGGCCGAGTTGGTCGCGGACATCCCGCAGCTCAGCCTGATGTTTCCGGTGGAAGCCAACGGCGTGTTCCTGCAAATGCCGGAACCGGCCATCGAAGCCCTGCGCGCCCGTGGCTGGCGCTTTTACACCTTTATCGGCGACGGTGGTGCGCGTTTTATGTGCTCCTGGGACACCGAGGTGGCACGGGTGCACGAGCTGGCGGCGGATATTCGTCTGGTGCTGCAAGGCTGAACTTGCCACGGCTGCGGCGGTCTTTATCCAGTCTGCGACTCTGCCGGCAACACCCGCTAAGTTGGCCTGCACTGCGACACCAGCACAGGGTCGATAACCGCACTATCTGATCACCACAGGCCTGCCTCAGGCCACGGAGCAAGCATGCAAAAAGTCGCCAGTTTTCTGCTAATCGGCGCCAGCGCCCTGGCCCTCTCAGGTTGCTTTGGCCAAGCGCCGGAACTCGACCAGAGCTACCTGTGCACCTACAACACCGATGCCCAAGCCGAACGCTGCAAGGACGGGCAACTGGCCTGGTTCAAGCCAGAACAATGGAACAACGAGCAAGAACCGCTCAGCGTGGCCGCGGCCTATTGCGACTTTACCCAGCAGATTATGTACAACAAAGCCGGGGTCATCTGCGTGTTCACCAACAAGCGCATGAAGCTCGTCGAGTAGCGCCGAATAGTCACCGGCTACGACCGCGCCGGTGAGTAAGCCTGAGTGACTCTGCTATGGTTTTGGCCTGAGGTTTTTGGCCTTAAGGCCAAAACGCTGGACTCAAAACACCACACAAGGAGTGACCCACATGCCTGGCAATCCACTACTAACGCTGCACCATTGCCCCAATACCCGCTCCAGCGGGGCGCTGACCTTGCTCACCGAGCTTGGCGCGCCCTACCAGTTACATGTGATGAATATGCAGGCCGGCGAACAGCGTCAGGCCGCGTACCTGGCCATCAATCCACTGGGCAAGGTGCCGGCGCTCACCCACGGCGATGCGCTGATCACCGAACAGGGGGCGATTTTTATCTATCTGGCCGATCTGTTTCCCCAGGCGGGTCTGGCGCCGGCCATCGGCGATCCGCTGCGTGGACCTTACCTGCGCTGGCTGGTGTATTACGGCTCAAGCTTCGAGCCGGCGGTGATTGATCGCGCGCAAAAGCGCGAGCCCGCGCCGGCGACCATGTCGCCCTACGGCGACTTTGACAGCATGCTCGAAGTCCTGGTCGCGCAACTGCGCAAAGGTCCCTATCTGCTGGGTGAGACATTCAGCGCCGCCGATGTGCTGTGGGGCAACGCGCTGAGCTGGACAACGCAATTCGGTTTAGTGCCGCCGCTGCCGGAGATCAACGCCTATATCGAGCGCATCACCAGCCGTCCGGCCTTCGTCCGTAGCGCCGCAAAAGATGCCGAACTGGCGGCCGCGCAACAGCAGTAAAGGTATCGCCAGCCCTTGGTTGGGCTGGCGTCACTAGCACCGAAAAACTGATCTCGACGCAGGCCCAGGCGCCTCAGTAATCGATACTGACGTCGCCCTTGGGCACGCTGCAGCAGGACAGAATGTAGCCCTCGGCGACGTCTTCGTCGGTGATCCCGCCGTTGTGTTCCATGCTCACCTCACCGGCGGTTTTCATCACCTTGCAGGTGCCGCAGATACCCATGCCGCAGGCCTTGGGAATATGCAGACCGAGCTTGGCGGCGGCCGCATGGACTGTCTCGCCAGGCGCCACTCGAATGCTCTTACCGGTACTGGTGAACTCCACCTGGTGCAGGTCGGCGACGTCCAGCACGGGTGCATCGGCGGCCTGCTCGGCGTGTTCAATGGCATCGGCGCGGTCTTCGGCGGGCGTCGCACCAAAGGACTCTTCGTGGTAACGCTGCATGTCGAAGCCATTGGCTTCGAGCAGGCGTTTGACCGCCTGCATATAGGGCGTCGGCCCGCAGCAGAAAATTTCCCGCTCGAGGAAATCCGGGGCGATCAGCTCAAGCATCTTCTGATTGAGATAGCCACGATAGCCGGCCCAGGCCTCGCCCAAGCCATGCTTCTCGCAGATGATGTGCAGGCTGAAATTGCTGATCCGCGAAGCCATGTGCTCCAGCTCGCGATGGTAGATCACATCTTTGGGCGAGCGCGCGCTGTGCACAAACACCATGTCCACCGCACCGTTGGTGTCGAAGAACCAGCGCGCCATCGACATCACCGGGGTGATGCCCACACCACCGCTGAGGTAGAGGACCTTTTCATTGCTGAAGTCGATGGCGTTGAACAACCCGGCCGGGCCATGCACCGCCAGCTCGTCGCCCTCCTTGAGATTGTCGTGCAGCCAGTTGGAGACCTTACCGCCCGGCACCCGCTTGATGGTCAGCGAGAAACTGTAGGGCACCGAAGGTGAACTGGAAATGGTGTAGGAACGCATGATCGGCACGCCGTCGATCTCCAGCTCCAGGGTGACAAACTGCCCAGGCTTGAAGAAAAACATGATCGGCTGATCGGCATTGAAGCAGAAAGTGCGCACATCCCAGGTTTCCTGGATCACCTTGACGCAGCGCACCAAATGTCGGCCATTGGCCCAGGTTTGGGTGTTTACCGGATTGAGGAAATTAGTCGACATAATGCTTTCTCCGTACAGCTATGTACCGGCCCTATTAGAATGGATTTTGCGCATGCTTTGCCGAGTGCATTTATCTGCCAGCGACATTGGCATGCTTATCGCGACCCGCCCAGCCTGGCGGTGTTACAGCGTCGGCTATGGATGCGGCCATGTCGCCCATGGATAAGGCCGCGAACACGCCCGACCGCACACTCGAAATCAGCCGAGCCGTACACTTTTATGCTGTCCTTCGGGGCCAGCAGCATCGGCGCCAGAGCCTTCGCCGTTAGTTGAAAGGCCGCCAAACAAGCCTTGCGCTGCACACCGTATTCGCCACTTTTTTGCTGCCAGCAAAGCTGCCAGCCATGAGGACTTACCGATGGACAAGCCTGTAACCCTGAGCCTGGGTGATCCGCTGGAACCGGCCCGCAAGGCCACCGCCACCATGCTGCACGAGCGCAATCCAAGTTTCTCCCTGCCGCAGCCGTTCTACAACGACGAGCGGCTGTTTCAGATCGACCTGCAGGAGATCTTCCACAAGGAATGGTTGATCGCCGGCATGACCTGCGAGATCCCGACCAAGGGCAACTACCTGACCCTGCAGATCGGCGACAACCCGATCATCGTCATCCGTGGCGCCGAAGGAGTGGTGCACGCCTTCCACAACGTCTGCCGCCATCGCGGTTCGCGTCTGTGTACCAGCGACAAGGGCAAGGTGGCCAAGCTTGTGTGTCCATATCACCAGTGGACCTACGAAATTGACGGTCGGCTATTGTTTGCCGGCAGCGAAATGGGCGCCGACTTCAATCTGGCCGACTACAGCCTAAAACCGGTCAACGTCAAAGTCGCCGGCGGCTATATCTTCATCTCCCTGGCGGAAAAACCGCCGGCCATCGATGAGTTCCTCGCCACCCTGGCGCACTACATGGAACCCTACGACATGGAGAACACCAAGGTGGCGGTACAAACCACCTTCGTGGAAAAAGCCAACTGGAAACTGGTGCTGGAAAACAACCGCGAGTGCTACCACTGCAACGGTGCCCACCCGGAGTTGCTCAACACCTTGCTGGAATGGGACGACGTCACCGACCCACGCGCCAGCCAATCATTCAAAGACCACGTGGCCGCTTCCGCCGCCGCCTGGGACGCCGAGAATATCCCTTACGCCCACGCCGGCTTTGGCCTGCGCAACCGCATCGTGCGCATGCCGCTACTCAAGGGCACCGTATCGATGACCATGGACGGCAAACAAGGTTGCAACAAACTGATGGGCCGAATTAAAAACCCGGACCTCGGCTCAATGCGCATCCTGCACCTGCCGCACTCGTGGAACCATTGCATGGGCGATCATGTGATCGTCTTCACCGTGTGGCCAATCAGCGCGCAAGAAACCAGGGTCACCACCAAGTGGATCGTGCACAAGGATGCCGTCGAAGGCGTTGACTACGACATCGCCCGCCTGCGCCAAGTCTGGGACGCCACCAACGCCCAAGACCTGCGTCTGGGCGAGGAAAACCAACGCGGCATCAACTCCACCGCCTACCAACCGGGGCCATACTCGAAGACCTACGAGTTTGGCGTAATCAACTTTATCGACTGGTACAGCCAAACCCTGCTGGATAACCTCGGCGAAACGCCGGCGGCTGAGCGGTTGAGTAAGAGTCAGTAAGCGACGGCGATTAGCTGCTGATCCCCGGTCATCTGACGTGGCCGGGGATCAGAGTCTTAAATTCAGGCTATCTACCCGCTAGCCGTTGCAAAGCGTAGACCCCATAGCCTCTGGTTTTTCCCCATGTACATGGGGAAAAACAACGATAGCGGCCCTGCAGGATTGTCAGCGTACCCTCGCCTGCTTCGCGGATGAATCCGCTCCTACACAAGCCCGGCACCTGCAACAATTTCATCTGCGGAGCAACTCTGTAGGAGCGGATTTATCCGCGATCTCCCAGCGACAACGCCAATAACTCGCTCCTGCGCAAAACCACAGCTATACCCTCAGCATCTTGAGACCCGTGGAAGCAATGGAATGCCCACCAATTCGCCCTCTAATAGCCATAACCTGCGCAAAGGTCGTTACTGCGAACCTGAACGGATCTACCTGCTAACAACAGTGACGCGCCACCGACAACCATTGTTTAACGACTTCCATCTAGGCCGCCTGCTCGTTAATGAACTGCGTTCTGCCCATGAGCAACAGCTGGTTGCCTCTCTGGCCTGGGTGGTGATGCCGGATCATTTGCACTGGTTGATACAACTTGGCAATACCAGCCTAGAGCAGCTGATGAAGCGCGTTAAAGCACGCAGCGCTTTGGCGATAAACCGTGCGCAAGGCACTAGCGGGGCACTGTGGCAAGCAGGTTTCCACGACCGAGCAGCACGTCAGGAAGAAGATATTCAACAGATCGCACGCTATGTATTAGCCAACCCATTGCGGGCTGGCTTGATTGAGCGACTGGCCGATTACCCGTTATGGGATGCAATTTGGCTTTAAGCTCTGCGTTGATTTCGAGGCCCTATCGCGGATAAATCCGCTCCTACAAAAGGCCGAGCGCAGCCTGTAGGTGGATTTATCCGCAAGGGCTGAACAGCGCCGTGTAGGAGCGGATTTATCCGCGATGCTTACTAGGCATCAGCGCACCACCCCCTCCTCCAACAACAGTTTAAAGATCGCCTCGGCGCTCTCCTCTGGGCTTAGCCCGCTCAACACTTGCCCGCCACCACCAACAGCCTTGGCGGTAGCGGCTTTCATGCGTTCGGCCCCGGTTTTGGCCTTGATGATCTTCAACCGTTTCGGCCGCGATTTGGCCGGTTGCAGTTGGCTGACGGCCAGCAGTTGATCATCTATTTGCTCGACCTCGGTGACGTTCAGCAGGCCGCGACGGGCCGGGCCGAAGGCGCTTTGCCGGGCGGCTGGCGCGGCGTTGTCGACGCAGGCGAGAAACGGCAGCGGCACTTGCAGACGGCGTCGTTGGCCACGCGGCAAGGCTTGCAGCACCTGGGCATAACCGCCCGCGACGCTTTCCACCGCCGCCAGGCCGACCACCAGTGGCCAACCCAGTTGCTCGGCCAGCAGGTACGGCAGCATGCCGGAGCCTTCGCCGGTTTCCGCCTGGCTGCCGGTCAGCACCAGCTGGGCGTCGGTGCCGCGCAAATAGTCCAGCAGCGCCGGCAAGGCATCGGCGCCAGGCGCTTGCTGCAGCACCTTTAATTCACTCAGGCCCATGCCTAAGTAGGCGCGCAAGGCTTCGGCCTGGGCATCGCCGGCGTGCAGCAGCTGCAAGCGCTCGCCGGCCAGTTGCAGGCCCAGCTCCACCGCGCGGGCATCCTGTTCGGCGCGCCGGGGGCGACCGGAAGTCGGATGGGCGCCGACCGATACCAGGGCTATGACATTCATTGCTTCAGGCCGCATCGCGTTGTTCTCCCGCCCGGTGTTGCGCGATCCGTTCGATCAGCGCTTGTAAAATCGCCGCGCCGTCGCCGATCACCGCCAGGTCGGCACGTTTGATCATGTCGCAGCTCGGGTCGAGGTTGATCGCCAGTACCTTGTCGCAGGCGCCAATACCTTGCAGGTGCTGGATGGCCCCGGAGATGCCGACCGCCAGATAGACCCGCGCCGTGACCCAGATGCCGCTGGCGCCGACTTGCCGATCACGCGGCATAAAGCCGTCGTCCACCGCCACCCGCGAGGCGCCTTCGGTGGCGCCGATGGCCAGGGCGGCGCGGTGGAACAAGTCCCAGTCCTGCACGCCGTTACCGCCGGACAGAATAAATTCGGCCTCGGCCATGGGAATCGCCGCCGGATCGACCGCCACTGCGCCGTGGTCTTGAATCCGCGCTGGGGCATTCAACAGGCTGACCGCCAGCTGCAGCGGCAGCACTGCATGGCGCGTGTCGCTGACCGGTTCGGCGCACTCCACGGCTGCCAGAATCACCCGCGCCAACGGCCGCAGCAGGTCTTCGCGGCCGGCACCGGCACGGCCGATGCATTGGCTGTCTGTTACCTGCCAGACGCGGGTCGCCGGACGCTCGCCCAGCTTGGCGGCCAGGCGCCGACCCAGCTCGCCACCGCCACTGCGACTGTCCGGCAGCAGCCAGTGACGCGGCTGCACTTGCTGCTCCAGCGCTACCAAGGCGGCGAGCTGTTGCTGCGGGGCGTAGCCCTGGTACTGCGCGTCAGTCAGCTGCAGCAGCCGATCGACGCCAGCCAGATCAAAGGCGGTTTCTTTGTGCTCAGCAAACACCACGGCCAGTACCGCACCGCTGCTGCCAGCCAATTGCCGGGCCAGGCCGAACAGATCGCGGTCGTGGCTGCTCAAGCGACCGCCGGGCAGGTCCGGCACCACGCAGATATAGAACGCCGGATCAGCAACCACATGCAGCGGCAACTGCTCGACAACCGCCTGGCTGGCCCGCTTGCCGGCGCCGAGTTGTTGGGCGCCGCTGCGGTCGATACGTTTGATGCCGTTGGGGCCAATAAAGCCGATGGCATGGGGATTCTTGCGCAGCAGGCCGTTGGGGCCCAGCCAGCTATTCAGCACCGGTTGCAGACTGGCGTGCAGTGGATGCAGGCGGTTGCGGGCAATCCATTCGGCGCGCGGGTCACGGCGGATCAGGTCGCTCATGCTGACACCTCCAGATCTTTGCGCGGGCTTGCGGCGGCGGGCGTATCCAGCAGCGCCTCAACCACCAGCTCGGCAATATCCTTGACCTCCGGCCGCGGACCGACCACGCCTTCGAGCATCGCCGTGCACTGCGGGCAACCGACCGCTACCAGCTCGGCGCCGGTCTCTTTGATATCAAGCATGCGCATATCCGGAATCCGCTGTTTGCCGGGAATGTCGGTTATCGGCGCCCCGCCACCACCGCCGCAGCAACGAGAGCGGAAGCCGGAACGCGCCATCTCTTTCACCTCGATGCCGATGGCCTTGAGCACCGCGCGCGGCGCCTCGTATTCGCCGTTGTAGCGACCCAGATAACAGGGATCGTGATAGGTCACCGAGCCGCCTTTGTGCGTACCCAGATTGAGTCGTCTGGCGCTGATCAGCTCGTCGAGGTAGGTGCTGTGATGCTGCACCTGATAGTGGCCGCCCAGCTCGCCGTATTCGTTTTTCAGCACATGAAAGCTGTGCGGGTCGCAGCTGACGATCTTGTTGAAACGGTACTTGGCCAACGTGGCGATATTGCGAACGGCCAGCAGCTGGAAGGTCGCCTCATCGCCCAAGCGGCGGGCCAGGTCACCGCTGTCGCGCTCCTCCAGCCCGAGCACGGCGAAGTCGACCTTGGCCGCCCGCAGCAGTTTGACGAAGGCGCGCAAGGTGCGCTGATTGCGCATATCGAAGGCGCCATCGCCGACCCAGAACAGCACATCGACAATCTTCTGCTCACTCATTAGCGGCAAGTTCAGATCCGCCGCCCAGTTCAGCCGACCGCCGGGATTGAAGCCGCCGGGGTTGTCGGTGGCGATCAGGTTTTCCAGCACCTGCGCGCCTTTGTTTGGCGTGGCGCCTTTTTCCAGAGTCAGATGGCGACGCATGTCGACGATGGCATCGACGTGCTCGATCATCATCGGGCACTCCTCGACGCAGGCGCGGCAGGTGGTGCACGACCAGAGGGTGTCGGCATCCACCAGGGCCTTGCCGTTGAGATTGACGATGGGCAGGTGCGGGCCACCGGCGTGTTCGCCGATTGGCTTACCTCTGCCGTCAAGGGATGGGTAGGGGCTGCCGGCGAAATTCGCATCGGTACCGCCAGCCAAGCCGACCACCATGTCTTGAATCAGCTTCTTCGGGTTCAGCGGTTGGCCGGCGGCGAAGGCCGGACAAGCGGCTTCGCACTTGCCGCACTGCACGCAGGCATCGAAACCGAGCAACTGGTTCCAGGTGAAATCCGTGGGTTTTTCCACCCCTAGTGGCACGCTTGGATCATTCAGATTCAGGGCCTTTAGCCCGGTGGAGCGGCCGCCATTGAAGCGCTCGCTACGGCGGTGCCAGGCCAGGTGCAAAGCCCCGGCGAAGGCGTGCTTCATCGGCCCGCCCCAGGTCATGCCGAAGAACAGCTCAGACACGCCCCAGGCCACGCCAACGCTAAGCAGCAGCGCGAAAAACCAGCCACCAAAGCCTTCCGGCAGAATCCCGGCCACCGGCAAGGTGGCGATAAAGAAGCTCAGCGAAAACAGCAGCAGGCTTTTCGGCAGGCGCATCCATGGGCCTTTCGACAACCGAGACGGTGGGTCGAGACGGCGTTTAGCGACAAACAGCGCCCCGCCAAACATCAGCCCACAGGCCGCCAGCAAGGCGAAACCAAGGATGCGATTGTGCAGACCAAAACCGTGCACCAGCAGCGCCAGCACGGCGGCCAGGACGAAGCCGCCAGCGGTGGCGACGTGGGTGTTAGCGATGTATTTATCGCGAGCCACCACATGGTGCAAATCGACCATATAACGACGCGGCATGGCCAGCAGACCGCCGACCCAATCGACCTGAGCCGGTCGGCCGCGACGCCACATCAAGAAGCGCTTGCCGGCACCGAGCACGGCCAGGCCGAGTGCGGTGAACAGCAGGATGGGAAGGATGGTGCTCAACATCATCAGGTCTCCTTGGAGGGACCGTATAACCACGTAGGGTGGGTTAGCCGTAGGCGTAACCCACCATCGATATAGGGGACACCAATGTCCGCCTGGAAGTCCGCTTGGTGGGTTACGCCGCTGCGCGGCTAACCCACCCTACGCCCCGTCCACAGTTTGGCGGCTGGCTCAAAAATCCTTGCACAAGCGCAAGGCGTCATAGATGGCCGCGTGGGTATTGCGCTGAGCCACGCAGTCGCCGATGCGGAACAACAGATAACCGTCGCCCGCTTCGCTCAAACAGGGCTGCGGCTGGATCGCGAACAGCGCCTCGACGTCGATCTGGCCCTTGTTGCGCGAGCCTTCTTTAAGCCCGTAGTAGAGGGTTTCGTCGGGGCGCACGCCGTTCTCGATCACCACCTGATCGACCACCCGCTCCTCTTTGGCGCCGGTGTATTCGTTCTCCAGCACGGCCACCAGGTTGTCGCCTTCGCGGTAGACCTTCTCCAGCATCAGGTCGCCGGTCATGATCACTTCTTTCGGGTACATGCTCCGGTAGTAGGTCGGGAAGCTGGTGCCGCCGATGGCCACGCCCGGCTTGATGTCGTCGGTGACGATCTCGACCTTGGCGCCTTTATCGGCGATAAAGTCGGCCACCGACATGCCGGTGAATTCACAAATGGTGTCGTAGACCAGTACGTTTTTGCCAGGCAGAACTGTGCCGTCGAGCACGTCCCAACTGCTGACCACCAGGCCTTCGGCCGCGCCCCAATGTTCGTTCTGCTCGATAAACGGATGGCCGCCGTTGGCCAGCACCACTATGTCCGGGCGCAGGTCGAGAATGCTCGCCGCATCCGCACCTGTGCCCAGGCGCAGGTCGACATTCAGGCGCGCCAGCTCCAGCTGGAACCAGCGGGTGATGCCGGCCATTTGATCGCGTTGCGGCGCCTTGGCAGCCAAGGTGATCTGCCCGCCGAGCTGGTCTTTTTTCTCAAACAGGGTCACGTCATGGCCACGTTCGGCGGCCACTCGCGCCGCCTCCATGCCGGCCGGGCCACCGCCAACGATGACCACCTTGCGCTTCACACCGGTGGTTTTTTCAATGATATGCGGCAGGCCCATGTATTCACGGGAAGTGGCGGCGTTCTGGATGCACAGCACGTCCAAACCTTGGTACTGGCGGTCGATGCAGTAGTTGGCGCCGACGCACTGCTTGATCTGGTCGAGCTGGCCCATCTTGATTTTGGCGATCAGGTGCGGGTCGGCGATGTGCGCGCGGGTCATGCCGACCATGTCGACGTAACCGCCTTCGAGAATCCGCGTAGCCTGGTTCGGGTCCTTGATGTTCTGCGCGTGCAGCACCGGTACCTTGACCACTTCCTTGATGCCGGCGGCCAGATGCAGAAACGGCTCCGGCGGATAACTCATGTTCGGGATGACGTTGGCCAAGGTGTTGTGGGTGTCGCAACCCGAACCCACCACGCCGATAAAATCGAGCATGCCGGTGTCGTCGTAATACTTGGCGATCTGCTTCATGTCGTCATGGGACAGGCCGTCTGGGTGGAACTCGTCGCCGCAAATGCGCATGCCAACGCAAAAATCCGCGCCGACTTTCTCGCGCACGGCTTTCAGCACTTCCAGGCCGAATTTCATCCGCCCCTCGAAGCTGCCGCCCCACTCGTCGGTACGTTTATTGACCCGCGGGCTCCAGAACTGGTCGATCATGTGCTGGTGCACCGCCGACAGTTCGATGCCATCCAGGCCGCCGAGTTTGGCCCGCAGCGCGGCGCTGGCGTAGTTGCCAATCACCCGCCAGATTTCTTCCGGCTCGATGGTTTTGCAGGTGGCACGGTGCACCGGTTCGCGGATGCCGGACGGCGACATCAGGGTTGGCCAGTGAAAGCCATCCCAGCGCGAACGGCGGCCCATGTGGGTAATCTGAATCATGATCTTGGCGCCGTGCTTATGCATGGCGTCGGCCAGGTTCTGGAAGTGCGGAATGATGCGGTCGGTCGATAAATTGACCGAGCTCCACCACTGCTGCGGGCTGTCGATGGCCACCACCGAGGAGCCGCCGCAAATCGCCAGACCGATGCCGCCCTTGGCCTTCTCTTCGTAATACTGGATATAGCGCTCGGTGGTCATGCCGCCATCGGTGGCATACACCTCGGCGTGGGCGGTGCTCAGCACGCGATTGCGGATGGTTACTTTGCCGAGCTTGATCGGCTGGAACATTGCTTCAAAAGCCATGGTGGCATCCTCTGAAAACTACTGCGCTCGGTTATGCGGCGTTGGAGGCAGAAGCGAAAATGCTCATTTACACCAGTAAACTCCGCTTTTCGCTTCTGCCTCCGCCTGGCCTACCCTTCGCTCGCTACGTTTTCGATCACGGTTGAAATTGTTTTTAGAGTGGTTTGACCACAAACAGGCCATCGTCATGTCCCGCTTCGGAACCGCCATAGACCTGCTCGGCCACGGTGCGCAGCGGGCTGCCTTGGGCCTTAAGAATCTGGTCCATGGCGCCGGCGAACCAGCCGGTGAACATGTAATCGACCTTGCGCCCGCACTTGCCGTACACATAGACAAAGGCCGAGTGCTTGAGGCGCACGCTGGCGGTGCCTTTATCCAGGTCAATCGCCTCGATCTCGAACAGCCCCCAGCCGCGTTGCGACAGGCGCTTCATATAGTGCTCGAACACCGCCACGCCTTGCAGGCCATGACACTCGGCTTCCTTCTCGCACCAGTGCCAGGCGGACTTGTAGCCGGCCTTATAGAGAATCTCCGCGTAAGCCTCGGCCCCCAGCACCTCTTCGATACCGATGTGGTTGTTGACGAAGAAATGCCGCGGCACATAGAGCATCGGCAAGGCATCGGTGGTCCAGACGCCGGTTTCGTCGTCGACCTGAATAGGCATTTCGGGTGCGTGGGTGGCCATGTGTTGTGACTCCAAAAACTTGTTTTAAAACGTAGGAGCGGATTTATCCGCGAAGCTGTCGCGGGCGGCAGCCGTTCCATACGGCTCACCGCATTTCCCACATCCATGTGGGTCGCTAAATCCGCTCCTACATTGATCGGGTATGGCTGGCGGGCTTATTCGCCCCAGACGTCTTTCAAAACATTCACCCAGTTCTCGCCCATGATCTTGCGCACCACCCGCTCTGGATGGCCGCGTTTGAGCAGGGTTTCGGTGAGGTTGGGGAACTCGCCGACGGTGCGGATGCCCAGCGGGTTGATGATCTTGCCGAAGCTGGTCAGGCGGCGGGCGTAGCCCTTGTCGTGGGTCAGCCACTCGAAAAAGTCCTGGCCGTGGCCCTGGGTGAAGTCGGTGCCAATGCCGATGGCGTCTTCGCCGACCAGGTTCATCACGTACTCGATGGCCTCGGCGTAGTCGTCGATGGTCGAGTCGATGCCCTTGGCCAGAAACGGCGCGAACATGGTCACGCCGACGAAGCCGCCGTGGTCGGCGATAAACTTCAGCTCGGCATCGGACTTGTTGCGCGGGTGTTCCTTCAAACCGGACGGCAGGCAGTGTGAATAGCAGACTGGCTTGTTCGATTCGAGAATGACTTCTTCGCTGGTCTTGGAACCGACGTGGGACAGGTCGCACATGATGCCGACCCGGTTCATCTCGGCGACTATCTCGCGACCGAAGCCGGACAGGCCGCCGTCGCGCTCGTAACAGCCGGTGCCGACCAGGTTTTGGGTGTTGTAGCAGAGCTGCACCACGCCGACGCCGAGCTGTTTGAACACCTCGACATAGCCGAGCTGGTCCTCAAAGGCATGGGCATTCTGGAAACCAAAGAGGATGCCAGTCTTGCCCTCGGCCTTGGCCTTATGGATGTCGGCGGTAGTGCGCACCAGGCTGACCAGATCGCTGTTGTCGCGAATCAGTTTCTGGCTGGCGACTATGTTATTCACCGTGGCCTGGAAACCTTCCCACACCGAGACCGTGCAGTTGGCAGCAGTGAGGCCACCTTTGCGCATGTCCTCGAACAGTTCGCGGTTCCATTTGGCAATGATCAGGCCGTCGATAACGATGCTGTCGGCGTGCAATTGGGCTGGGTTCATCGGGCAGTCCCCCTGTTGAGCTGGAGCGAGTTAGGCAAGTGCGCAGCCAAATTACTGACTGCTGCTGTGTGGCCAGCATAGTCCTGGGGGCTGCGGCGCTAGGGCGCAAAAACGACCGGGGAATTGTCGAAAGCGTCACCCGCGCAACCCAGCTGATCGAGTACGGGGCGCCGGACGGCACTTTATTGCAGGCAAAAAAAGACCTCCGCATGCCGACACATAAGCGGAGGTCTAAAGGTGTCTCATCACAGAGTCACGAGGTGAGCATGGCAGGCCATTGAAAAACTACTGCGCTCGGCTATGCGGCGTTGAAATCAGCCTCAAAATGCTCATGTACTGCTCGTACACTGCGCTTTTTCGGCTGATTTCGCCTTGCCTAGCCGTCGCTCGCTACATTTTTCAACGACCTGCTAGTAAAAAATCGTCAGCCATTGTGCTGCCCGGCAGCTGGGCTAACTTAGTTAAAAACGACCTGCGCATAGGTGTTGCGGTCATTGCCGCGCGGGCCCCTTGCCGCAACGGTAGCGGCGTCACAGAATCGACAAAGCCCCCGCCATGAGGAATGACGCCATGATGCATACCGACTTGATCGATCAGGATGACCTGCGTGAACGCCTGCAACTGATCGGCGTACAACTGCCCGCCGATGCCGACCCCGAACACGCCTGCGTCCGAGCCCTGCAAGGCTTGGATGAGACGCGGGCACGGGCGCTACGGAGCATGATCGAACAAATGCTCGGCAGTGGCGCGACCATGTTGCCGACCGTGCGCGAGGCGATCTCGCGGCAGTTGCTACCGGCGCTGGCGGAGTATCAGCAGAGTCGTAGCTGAGACCACGTCGGCCTTGGTCGCGGCTAAAGCCCCTCCTACAGGACGGTGCCAGGCGCTGAAATAGCTGCAGGTGCCGGGTTGTTGTAGGAGGGGCTTTAGCCGCGATAGCAATCCAAGCGTCACCACAACTTTTACCTTGTGGTGAAACCCCATCACGGCCAAGGCCGCGCCTACAACCTCACACTGGCAAAGGTCGACTCGTTGCGTGCCTGGCTCATGGCGGTCAGGGCGCCGGACATCGGCGCCAGCACCAGCACCTGCGGAATCGCCAACATGCTGGTTTGCTGCGAGGTATTTGAGCCGGTGCGTTCATCCCGCGGTGGAATGCCGAAGTACTCGCGGTAACACTTGGAGAAATGCGGGGTGGAAACGAAGCCACAAACGGCCGCCACTTCGATGATCGACATCGGCGATTGCTTGAGCAATTGCCGCGCGCGGATCAGGCGCAGCTTCAGGTAATAGCGCGACGGCGAGCAGCTCAGGTACTTCTGAAACAAGCGCTCCAGCTGGCGGCGCGAGACGCTGACGTAGGTGGCCAGTTCATCCAGCTCAATCGGCTCCTCCAGATTGGCCTCCATCAGCGCGACTATTTCCTGCAACTTGGGCTGATTGGTGCCGAGCATGTGCTTGAGCGGCACACGCTGGTGATCCTGCTCGTTACGGATGCGCTCGTAGACGAACATCTCCGAGATCGCCGCCGACAGCTCGCGACCATGCTCGCGGGAAATCAGGTGCAGCATCATGTCCAGCGGCGCGGTGCCGCCGGAGCTGGTAAATCTATTGCGGTCGAGGGTAAACAAACGGGTACTCAGCACCACCCGCGGGAAGGCCTCTTGCATGGCCGCCAAACATTCCCAATGCACGCTGCAATCGAAACCATCCAGCAAGCCGGCGCAGGCCAAGGCCCAACTGCCGGTACACACGGCGCCGAGCTTGCGCCCTTGCCGCGCCTGGCTTTGCAGCCAGCTCAGGTGCTCGCGGGTGACGCTGCGCTGAATGCCAACACCACCACAGACGATCACCGTATCCAGGGCCGGCGCGGCGGCCACCGCGCAATCCGGGGTGATCTGCAGACCATCACTGGCCCACACCTGGTTGCCATTCAGGCTCAGGGTGCTCCAGCGGTACAGCTCGCGGCCGGACAGTTGATTGGCCATGCGCAGCGGTTCAACCGCCGAGGCCAGGGAGATTAAAGTGAAGTTGTCCAACAGCAGAAAGCCGATGGACTGTGGGGCACGGTTCTGGGGCTGCGCCCCTTGGTTGAACGGCGTCATCAGGGTCTCTCCTCACGCAAAGCACGGATGGCCTCGTATGAGGCTCTTATTTTTTCTTGGCTCTGGGCGGCACAGCACTCAATACCCAGGCTATGGCTAAGCAAGAGCAAAGCCCGTGCCTAAATTGATTGAGCGTTCAATATAAAAAATAGTACGGCTGCATGCGTCTAAAACGGCGTCGCTTACGCATATGTCGCCCGCCCACAACGGCCGCGAGCCAGGCCTGGACACAAGGCCTGGGGCCTTTGGTAGCAGTTGGCCCGATTCAGCCATAGCCCTGTGCGGCAATTCGTCACGCCTGACTTGCCCCATCAGGACTACACCGGCGCACAGATTGCGCCAAAACAAGGCATCGGCACGCGATGCGAACCATCTGTAGGAGCGGCTTTAGCGACCCACATGGATGTGGGAAATGCGGCGAGCCGTACGGAACGGCTGCCGCCCGCGACCGAATTCTGCGCGGCGCAGCAAAGTCAGGATCTGCATGATGGCTACAGCCAAATCGCGGCTAAAGCCGCTCCTACAAAATAGAAACCCTCGACTCAACACTCGATGGCGCTAACGGCCAAACCGCCGCGGGAGGTTTCTTTGTATTTGTCGTGCATGTCAGCACCGGTGTCGCGCATGGTGCGGATCACCCGGTCCAGCGAGATATGGTGCTCGCCGTCACCGCGCAGGGCCATTTGCGCGGCGTTGATGGCTTTGACGGCGGCGATGGCATTGCGCTCGATGCAGGGAATTTGCACCAGGCCGCCGACCGGGTCGCAGGTCAGCCCGAGGTTATGTTCCAGGCCGATTTCGGCGGCGTTTTCCAACTGCT
Organism: Pseudomonas sp.; assembly: GCF_030698175.1. GTDB lineage: Bacteria > Pseudomonadota > Gammaproteobacteria > Pseudomonadales > Pseudomonadaceae > Aquipseudomonas. The sequence goes on along the minus strand of NZ_JAUYNT010000020.1, from coordinate 53,623 downwards.
CCGGGGTGGCACCGAGAATCTCCGCCAAGCCGGCGGCGGCCATGGCGCAGGCCGAACCCACTTCACCCTGACAACCGACTTCGGCGCCGGAGATCGAGGCGTTCTTCTTGCACAAGATGCCCACGGCGGCGGCGGCCAAGAAGTAATCAACCACTTGCTCCTCAGTGACGCTGGGGCTGAACTTGACGAAGTAATGCAGCACCGCCGGAATGATCCCAGCCGCGCCATTGGTCGGCGCGGTGACCATGCGCCCGCCGGCGGCGTTTTCTTCGTTGACCGCCAGGGCGAACAAATTGACCCACTCCATGCCGCTCAGGGTCGAGCCGATCACATTGGGTTTGCCCAGCTCCTGCAAGCTGCGGTGCAGCTTGGCGGCGCGGCGTTTAACGTTCAGGCCACCGGGCAGAATGCCTTCGTGCTTGAGGCCGTTATCCACGCAGTCACGCATGGCTTGCCAGAGGCGCAACAGACCTTGGCGGATCTCGGCCTCACTGCGCCAGGCCCGCTCGTTGGCCATCATCAACTGCGCTACGCGCAAATTGTGCTGTTTGCACAGCGCCAGCAACTCGGCGGCGCTGGAAAAGTCATAGGGCAACTCGGTGCGATCCTGATCCAGCACACCGCTGGCGGCCTGGGCCGCATCCACCACGAAACCGCCGCCGACTGAATAGTAGGTATCGCGGTGCAGCTCGCCGCTACCATCCTCGGCAATCAGGGTCATGGCATTCGGGTGGTAAGGCAGATTTTCCTCCAGCAGCAGCACATCCCGTGGCCAGTCAAAGGCCAACGGTTGCTCGGCGCCCAGCAGCAAACTGCCGGACTCGCGCAGCGCCGTGATGCGTGGGCCGATGCTGGCCGGATCGATCGAGTCCGGCCATTCACCCATCAGCCCCATGAGAATCGCGTTGTCGCTGCCGTGGCCCACCCCGGTGGCCGACAGCGAACCATACAGGCGCACCTCGACGCGCCGCACCGCCGCCAACTGGCCACGCTCGCGCAAGCCCTGGACAAAGAGCGCGGCGGCGCGCATCGGCCCGACCGTATGGGAACTGGACGGCCCTATGCCGATTTTGAACAGGTCAAACACACTAATGGCCATAACTTTCTCCGACTACAGGCAGCGCCACTCACTCAAACCCAGTGCGATGGCGGCGTGGCCGGCGCATAGAAGGCGGGCCACTGATATAGACATCATCAGCCTTTTACCGGCGCACGCCAGCCCTAACACCGACTCGGTCATATCCATCAACGCCCGCCCCAGTCGAGTGGCCAGCAGAGTGCCAGTAGACTTCTGTCACCAGCACGACCTCGACCAACCTAATCACGCCATCCAGCGGACAACCCGCCACCCTCTGATTCATGATCGGCGCGCGCGGGCACCTCTGCACCGCCCCTGGCCAAGGATCGCAAGTATGAAAGCTCTACTCTCTAGTGCCCTGGCGCTGTGCCTCAGTACCAGTCTGCTGGCCAACGCCAGTGAGGCGGACAGTTGCGCGCTGGTGCGCTTTGCCGACGTTGGCTGGACCGACATCACCATGACCACCGCCACCACGCGGATCTTGCTCGACGCCTTGGGCTATCGCACCAACGTCAAGCGCATGTCGGTGCCCGAAACTTTCGCCGCACTGGGCGACAACAAGCTCGATGTGTTTCTCGGCACTTGGCTGCCGAGCATGCAGGCCGACCTGCAGCCCTATCTGGACAAGCGCAGCATCGAAACCCTACGGGTCAATCTTGAGGGGGCTAAATACACCTTAGCGGTGCCGGCCGAGGCTTATGCTGGCGGCCTGCAAAACTTCAACGACATCGCCAAATACGCCGAGCAACTGGACCACAAGATTTACGGCATCGAGCCGGGTAACGACGGCAATCAGCTGATCAGCAAGATGATCAAAGACAATGCCTATGGCTTGGGCAGCTTCAAGTTGATCGAAGGCAGCGAAGCAAAAATGCTCGCCAACGTTAAGCGCGCCGAGAAACTCAAACAGTGGGTGGTGTTTCTCGGTTGGGAGCCGCACCCGATGAACACCCGCCTGCAGATGCACTATCTCGACGGCGGCGATGCGGTGTTCGGCCCCAACTATGGCGGTGCCACAGTCGCCACCAACGTGCGCGCCGGCTTTATGCAGCAGTGCCCGAACAGCGGGAAGCTATTGAACAACCTGGTGTTTAGCCTGGACATGGAAAACCAACTGATGGACGCCGTGCTCAATCAACATATCAGCCGCCGCCAAGCGGCGCTGACCTGGTTAAAGAGCAATCCACAGGCGCTGGATGGCTGGTTGCAGGGTGTTACCAGCCGCACCGGCGAACCGGCGCTGGCCGTGGTCAAGGCCAAGTTGGGGCTGCAGTAACAGCCTCAATTGCGCCGCACCTCCCAGCCGTGGTGCTCATCTCTACCGCGGTAGTCATCCCGGTCGCGGCGCCGATCGCCGTCACGCTCATGGCGTTCATGGCGCTCGTACCGTTCGCGCTGATCGCGCTGATAAGCACGGCGGTCATGGCGGTCGTCGGCGCGGTAGCCTTGCCAGTCATAGCGTGACGGTGCCTGCCGATAGATATACACCGGCTGCCGCGCCGGGTAGCGATAGACCGGCGCCGGGTACTCGCGGTAACGCACCACCGGGTAGCTGGGTCGGTAGCCATAATCCGAACGCGTGGCGCGATAGTCGGACTGTTGATAGCCATATCCTGAATAACGCGAGGAGGAATAGCGCGGGCTATCCAGATCGTAAACAGCACAGCCGCTCAGCGACAAACTCAACGACAACAGAACTGCGGGTACTATTCGGCAAATCATGGCGGTTTCCTACGACTGCAGGGACGACGCCGGCGAATACCGGTATCCGGGAGATCTCAGCTCTCCCACTCAATACGATCATCGCCGTGGCAATAAACTCCGTGCCGGCAAAAATAATCTTCCGCCCCCCATAGTGCCCGTCACCTGACGGGCACTATGGGCCGGGTCCGGCCGACGGCATCGGCGCCGGTACCCGCCACTCATCAGGCGTAGTTGCGTGCGTCGAGCACCTGGCCGCTCATGCTACCTTCGACGCTGGCCAGATAGGTCTTGGCCGTGGTCGCCGCCGACAGCGTGTGGCCAGTGTCCATGCCCATGGCGGCAGCGGTCTCGGTGACGAACACCGGGCTCGCCGCGTTGACCCGCAGGCCACGGGGCAATTCCAGCGCAGCGGCGCGCACGAAGCCTTCGACTGCGGCATTGACCGGACTGATCGCCGCGCTGCCGGGCATCGGCGCTTGCGCCAGCAGGCCACTGGTCAGGGTGATCGAACCGCCGTCGTGGAGATGCTTCACCCCTTCGCGCAGTAAATTCACCTGACCCATCAGTTTGTTGTCCAGGCCCAGGGCGAAGGCTGAGTCGCTCAATTCCAGCAAGGGACCGAACTGCGCTTGGCCGGCGGTGGAGACGATGGCGTCGACCTTGCCCACCCGTTCGAACAAGGCGCTGATGGAGGCCTTGTTCCCTAGGTCGACCCGGTAGTCGCCGCTGCTGTGGTTGGCGCCGATCACGTGGTGGCCGTGCTCGTTCAGGAGTTGCTTGACGGCCGAGCCGATGGTGCCGGTGCTACCGATCAGGAGAATGTTCATGGTGTTTCCTTCTTAAGGTTGGGGGTAAGACTTTAGTGCAGGCTTTTCGGCGTTAGCGCTACGACGCCGGCAGCCGTTCAGGGGGCAGGCCGCTGGCGTAGCTATAGGACCGCTGGACCAACCACCACACCAGCTCCAGCTCGGCCTCGTCGCGCGGCCCGTACACCAGGGCATTGGTGGCTGCGGTGAAGCGGCCGGCCAGGGGATGGGGTTCGGCCCAGCCGCCGGCGATGGCCAACGCATGGCTGTGCGGATCGAGAATCATGTGCAGGCTGCCATCATCGGCGGGGTGCAGATGGGCAAATTCACGGCCGACCATAAACGCCTCGGGGTTGCCGCCCTGTTCCAGCCACAGGGCGCGGGTGCCAGGCAGCGCAATGCCGCTGGGGCGCACGCTGACGCCGGCGAGACTGGCCATGCGTTGCCAGAGGCGCTCCTGCAACGCCACCGGGCTGGTCTGATCGAGTTGCTGGTGCGGCGTGCGCGGCGTGGTGCGGGGCTTGGGGCCGAGTCTGGACGGTAGATGGGTGTACTGTTGCATGGCGAAAACTCCGGTTCGGTGCGAGTGAGACCACTGTAATCATTTCAAATTAGCCGTGGAATACCGTAAATTTGCCGACCGCAATCCCATTTATGGAACAGTCGCCATGCACCTCGATCTGCTCTCCAGCTTTATCGACATCGCTGAGGCCGGCAGCCTGGCCAAGGCCAGCAGCCGCACTGGCGTCCCTACCTCCACCCTGTCGCGCAACCTGGCGCGACTAGAGACTGAGCTGGGCTTGCGTCTGGTGCAGCGCAGTACCCGCGCGCTGACCCTGAGCGAGGACGGCCGGCAGTTGTACCAGCGCACCGCCGCCCAGGTGCAGCTGCTCAAGGAAGAGCTGCAACTGGCCGCCCACGCCACGGCCGAGCCGCGCGGTTTGCTGCGCCTGACCGCGCCGAGCAGCTTCGGTCGCGTGGTGCTGGCGCCGCTGATCGCCGAATTTATGGCGCGCTACCCGGCCATCGAGGTCGAGGCGCTGCTGGTCGATCGCCGGGTCAACCTCATTGAAGAGGGCGTCGATCTGGCCTTTCGCATGGGTGCGCTGGCCGACAGCGCGCTGATCGCCCGCACGGTCGGCACGGTCGAGCGCGTGCTCTGCGCCAGCCCGGGTTATCTGGACGCCCATGGCCGGCCACAACAACCCAGCGATCTGCGCCAGCACCGCTTCCTAGCGCTGACGCGGGAGTTGCAGGCGTTCGATATGGCGTCCAGCGCGGGCGCCAAGCAGCACCTCAGCCTGCACGCCAGCCTAGTCTGCGCGCCCGCCGACGCCCTGTTGCCGAGCCTCTTGGCCGGGGTGGGCATCGGCTGGGTACCGGGTTTTCATGTCTACGAGCCGTTGCAGATGGGGCAACTGGAGCGGGTGCTGCCCGACTGGCACCTGCCGCCGTCGACCATCCATATGGTCTACCCCAGCGCCCGCAGCACCCCGCGCAAACTGTCGGCCTTTATGGACTTCGTGACCCAGGCCTTGGCCCAGAACCCGCATTTCCGCCGCACTTGAGCACCGCAGGCAAACCACGGCGCAACGCTTAACTGGCAGGCGCAGCGGGCATAAAAATACGCCTTTAAAACCACCCAAACCGGCTATTGGCGGCCCTCGATCACGGCGAATACGTCATATGCGACACCACTGCTACTGGATACGACTCCGTGCGCACTGGATGCGACCCCCCCTGTAGGCGTTTGATTTTTACTGTTCCATGATCGGTCTCGAAGCAATCGGCAAGCTCGGTATTTGCACTCAGTCCAGTTTGGCCCCGGCCAAGCTCGAGCCGGCATTAACGCTTGCGACAACCTCTGCTCAAGCGAGCAGCGCCACTATTCATTTGCAAGGAGTTCGCCCATGAAAGGTTGCCCATCACTGCTGTTGGCTGCATCCCTGAGCTTGCCGCTGCTGGCCCAGGCCAGTGAGCCCGAATCCTGTGGTCTGGTGCGTTTCGCCGATGTCGGCTGGACCGACATCACCGTCACCACCGCAGTGACCAGCGCGGTACTGGAATCCCTCGGTTACCAGACCAAGACCAATCTGCTGGCGGTGCCGGTGACCTACAAGTCGCTGGAGAACAAGGACATCGACGTGTTCCTCGGCAACTGGATGCCGACCATGGAAAACGACATCAAGGCCTATCGCGACAAGGGCACGGTGGAATCCCTGCGGGCCAACCTGGAAGGCGCCAAATACACCCTGGCCGTACCGCAAGCGGCCTACGACGCCGGCCTGAAAGACTTCGCCGACATTGCCAAGTTCGCCGACAAACTCGACGGCAAAGTCTACGGCATCGAACCGGGCAATGACGGCAACCGCCTGATCCAGAGCATGATCGACAAAAATGCCTTCGGCCTGGGCAAGTTCAAGGTGGTTGAGTCCAGCGAAGCGGCCATGCTCTCGCAAGTGCAGCGCGCGGAGCGCCGCGACCAGACCATGGTGTTCCTCGGCTGGGAACCGCACCCGATGAATACCCGTTTCAAGATGAAGTACCTGACCGGCGGCGATGAGTACTTTGGCCCCGATTTCGGCAAGGCCACCATTTACACCAACGTGCGCAAGGGTTACACCCAAGAGTGCGGTAACGTCGGCAAGCTATTGAATAACCTGGTGTTCAGCCTGGAGATGGAAAACCAGTTGATGGACGCCGTGCTCAACAATAACCAAAAACCCGACGCCGCCGCCAAGGCCTGGATCAAAGCCAACCCGCAGGTGCTCGACACCTGGCTGGCCGGCGTGACCAGCCGCGACGGCAAACCAGCACTGGACGCTGCCAAAGCCAAACTGGCGCCCTAACAGTCTGTCAACGCGCTGGCAGCCCACGCCGAACAAAGCGTGGTCTGCCAGCAACCGCCTGACAGTTAGTCTGTGCCTTACCGTTTTATCTCTGCTGGTGGACGCTCAATACCATGCTGACTGACTACAAACTCCCGCTAGGCCAGTACATCGCCCAGTTCGTCGAATGGCTGACCGACAACGGCGCCGAGTATTTCGACGCCTTTGCCGATGCCCTGACGCTGATGATTCACGGCGTCACCTTCGCCCTGACCTGGTTCAACCCGCTGGTATTGATCGGCCTGTTCGCCTTACTGGCGCATTTTATTCAGCGCAAATGGGGCCTGACCCTGTTCTGCGCGCTGGCCTTCTTGCTGATCCTTAACCTCGGTTACTGGCAAGAAACCATGGAAACCCTGGCCCAGGTGCTGTTTGCCACCCTGGTGTGCATCATCATCGGCGTACCGCTGGGCATCATTGCCGCCCACAAACCGGTGTTCTACACCATCATGCGGCCGGTCCTGGACCTGATGCAGACGGTGCCGACCTTCGTTTACCTGATCCCCACTCTCACCCTGTTCGGCCTGGGCGTGGTGCCGGGGCTGATTTCCACCGTGGTGTTCGCCGTAGCCGCGCCGATCCGCCTGACCTACCTGGGCATCTGCGATGTGCCGGAAGAACTGCTGGACGCCGGCAAGGCTTTCGGCTGCTCCAAGCGCCAATTGCTGACCCGCATCGAACTGCCCCATGCCATGCCGAGCATCGCCGCCGGCATTACCCAATGCATCATGCTGTCGTTGTCGATGGTGGTAATCGCCGCTCTGGTAGGGGCCGACGGCCTCGGCCGGCCAGTGGTCAACGCACTGAACACCGCCGACATCGCCCTGGGCTTCGAGGCCGGGCTGGCCATAGTGCTGCTGGCGATCATGCTCGACCGTATCTGCAAACAACCCGACGCCAAGGTGAGGACCGAAGCATGAGCCTGATTCGCTTCGAGAAGGTCGATGTGATCTTCTCCAAATCCCCCCGTGAAGCGCTGGCGCTGTTGGATAAAGGCCAGTCCCGCGACCAAATTCTCAAGCAGACCGGCCAGGTGGTGGGCGTGGAAAACGCCAATCTGGAGATCGAGCGCGGCGAAATCTTCGTCCTTATGGGCCTGTCCGGCTCGGGCAAATCCAGCCTGCTGCGCTGCATCAATGGCCTCAATCAGGTCAGCCGTGGGCGCATCGTCATCGAGCACGAAGGCCAGGCGATCGATATCGTTTCCTGCTCGCCGGCCACCCTGAAAATGATGCGCACCAAACGCATCGCCATGGTCTTTCAAAAATTCGCCCTGATGCCTTGGCTGACGGTGCGCGAGAACATCAGCTTCGGCCTGGAAATGCAGGGCCGCACCGCCGATGAATGTCGCAAGCTCAGCGATGCCAAGCTCGAGCTGGTGGGCCTCACCCAGTGGCGCAACAAGCGCCCCCACGAGCTGTCCGGCGGCATGCAGCAACGGGTCGGCCTGGCCCGCGCTCTGGCCATGGACGCCGACATTCTGCTGATGGACGAACCCTTCTCGGCCCTCGACCCGCTGATTCGTCAGCAGCTACAGGACGAGTTGCTGGTGCTGCAACGCCAGCTGCAAAAAACCATCGTATTCGTCAGCCACGACCTCGACGAGGCGCTAAAGATCGGCTCGCGCATCGCCATCATGAAAGACGGCAAGATCATCCAGCACGGCCAGCCGGAAGACATAGTGCTCAACCCGGTGGATGAATACGTGCGCATGTTTGTCGCCCACACCAATCCGCTGAATGTGCTGTGCGGCCGCAGCCTGATGCGCAATCTGAACAACTGCACGCGGGTCAATGGCGAAGTCTGCCTGGACCCCGGCAGCGACTCCTGGCTGGGCCTGAGCGCCGACAACCTGGTGCTCGGCGCCCGCCAAGGCACCGACAAGCTGCACCTGCAGAGCTGGATCAGCGGCCAGCCGATGAGCAGCCTGCAGCGCCAGCCGACCCTGGTGGACAGCAATATCGGCATGCGCGAAGCCTTGGATATCCGCTACCACACCGGGCAAAAACTGGTGCTGCACGAACAAAACAAGGTAGTCGGCGTACTCGGTGACAGCGAGATGTATCACGCCCTGCTCGGCAAGAATCACGGCTAGCAGGCCGGCGGAATAACATCCGCCAAGGATGAGGAGAGTGCTTTATGCCTAAAGTCGGAATGCAACCGATTCGCCGTAAGCAGCTGATCGACGCCACCCTCACTGCCGTCGATCAGGTTGGCATGCATGACGCCAGTATTGCCCTGATCGCCAAGCTGGCGGGGGTGTCCAACGGCATCATCAGCCATTATTTTCAGGATAAGGGCGGGCTGCTGGAAGCCACCATGCGCCACCTGATGAACCAACTGATTGAGGTGCAGCGCGAGCGGCGTTTAGCCCTCGAACAGGACACACCGCTGCTACACCTGCGCACCATCATTCAGAGCAATTTCGACGACAGCCAGGTCAACGGCCCGGCGATGAAAACCTGGCTGGCGTTCTGGGCCAGCAGCATGCACCAACCATCCCTGCAACGCCTGCAACGGATCAACGACCACCGGCTGTATTCCAACCTGTGCAGCCAGTTCAAGCGGGTCTTGCCGCTGACTCAGGCGCGCAGCGCGGCCCGTGGTTTGGCCGCCCTGGTCGATGGCCTGTGGCTGCGCGGCGCGCTGTCGGGTGCGGCCTTCGATGTCGAACAGGCGCTGCAAATCGCCTATGAATACCTGGATTTACAGTTGGCCAAGCAGCCGGTGTTGGTGTGAAACCTAACGCAATGGATCAGCGGTACAGCTTGTGTAGGAGCGGCTTCAGCCGCGATCAGATGGTGCTTACAGCGCAAAAGCATCGCGGGCGGCAGCCGTTCCATACGGCTTACCGCATTTCCCACATCCATGTGGGTCGCTAAAGCCCCTCCTACAGGTTCGTGTTTGACCTTATTTTCTTGACCGCCGGGCCTGGCCCGGTGGTGTTACTGCCCAGCTGCAGGAGAGTTTTATGCCCCGCTTCGCCAAACAACAACAGCTCTATATCCACGGCATCTATGTCGACGCCACCAGCGGCGCCACCTTCGAGTCGATCAACCCGGCCAATGGCGAGGTGTTAGCTGTGCTGCAGCGAGCCAGTCAGGCCGATGTCGAGCGGGCGGTGGTCAGCGCCGAGCAGGGACAAAAAGTCTGGGCGGCGATGACCTCCATGCAGCGCTCGCGCATTTTGCGCAAAGCGGTGGATATTCTGCGCGAGCACAACGACGAGCTGGCCGAGCTGGAAACCCTCGACACCGGCAAGCCGCTGTCGGAAACCCGCTATGTCGACATAGTCACCGGCGCCGACGTGCTGGAGTATTACGCCGGCTTAGTGCCGGCCATCGAAGGCGAGCAAATCCCGCTGCGGCCCTCCTCCTTCGTCTACACCCGCCGCGAACCGCTGGGGGTGGTGGCCGGCATCGGCGCCTGGAACTACCCGATCCAGATCGCCCTGTGGAAGTCCGCGCCGGCCCTGGCGGCCGGCAACGCGATGATCTTCAAACCCAGCGAGATGACTTCGCTGACCACCCTCAAACTCGCCGAGATCTACACCGCCGCCGGCCTGCCCGATGGCGTGTTCAACGTGCTCACCGGCAGCGGTCGCGAAGTCGGTACCTGGCTGACCGAGCACCCGCGGATCGAGAAAATCTCCTTCACCGGCGGCACCGACACCGGCAAAAAAGTCATGGCCAGCGCCTCGAGCTCCTCGCTCAAGGAAGTCACCATGGAGCTGGGAGGCAAGTCGCCGCTGATCATCTTCGAGGACGCCAACCTCAACCGCGCCGCCGACATCGCGGTAATGGCCAACTTCTACAGCTCTGGGCAAGTCTGCACCAACGGCACCCGGGTGTTCGTGCCGCGCGGCCTACAGGCACGCTTCGAAGCCAAGGTGCTGGAGCGGGTCAAACGCATTCGCCTCGGCAGCCCGCAAGATGAAGCCACCAACTTCGGCCCGCTGGTGAGCTTCGCCCATATGGACAACGTGCTCGGCTATATCGCCAAGGGCAAAGCCGAGGGCGCACGGTTGCTGATTGGCGGCGAGCGCGTCACCGAGGGCGACTACGCCAACGGCGCCTATGTGGCGCCGACGGTGTTCACCGACTGCAAAGACAGCATGACTATCGTCCGTGAAGAGATCTTCGGCCCGGTGATGAGCATCCTGGTCTATGACGATGAGGATGAAGTGATCCGCCGCGCCAACGACAGCGAATTTGGCCTGGCCGCCGGCGTGGTGACCCAGGATATCAATCGCGCCCACCGCGTCATTCATCAGTTGGAGGCCGGCATCTGCTGGATCAACACCTGGGGCGAGTCCCCGGCGGAAATGCCGGTTGGCGGTTACAAGCAATCCGGGGTCGGCCGTGAGAACGGCCTGACCACCCTGGCGCAATACACTCGGATCAAATCCGTACAGGTCGAGTTGGGCGGCTATAGCTCGGTGTTTTGAACAACGACTCGTAGGGTGGGTTAGTGGCGTAAGGCTGCAGGCTCAAGGTCACCCCCGAAAGCGGACGCCACGTAACCCACCATATCCCTATGGGTTCAACCGGTGGGTTACGGCGCACGACTATCGACTGTCAACCTGAAAGCCGCTAAGCGCCCCACCCTACAGAACTTGCTCCATCCGTCACAGGAATCTTCCATGCCCCAGCAATACGACTACATCATCATCGGCGCCGGCTCGGCGGGTAACGTGCTGGCCACTCGCCTGAGCGAAGATGCCGGCGTCAGCGTGTTGTTGCTGGAGGCCGGCGGCCCGGATTATCGGCTGGATTTTCGCACCCAGATGCCCGCCGCCCTGGCCTATCCGCTGCAGGGTAAACGCTACAACTGGGCCTACCAGACCGAACCCGAGCCGCATATGAATAACCGCCGTATGGAGTGCGGGCGCGGCAAGGGCCTGGGTGGCTCATCCTTGATCAACGGCATGTGCTACATCCGTGGCAACGCCCTGGACTACGACGGCTGGGCGCAAATCCCAGGCCTGGAAGACTGGAGCTATAGCCATTGCCTGCCGTATTTTCGTAAATCCGAAAGCCGCGACCTGGGCGCCAACGCCTACCACGGCGGCGATGGCCCGGTTAGCGTGACCACCCCCAAGGCCGACAATAATCCACTGTTCAAGGCCATGGTCGAGGCTGGTGTGCAGGCGGGCTTTCCCGCCACCGACGACCTCAACGGCTATCAGCAAGAAGGCTTCGGCCCCATGAGCCGCACCGTAACCCCCAAGGGCCGGCGCTCCAGCACTGCCCGTGGTTACTTGGATCAGGCCCGTGGCCGGCCCAACCTGACCATAGTCACCCACGCCCTGACCGAGCGGATTCTGTTCGACGGCAAGCGCGCCGTCGGCGTGGCTTATCTGCAGGGCGACAGCGATACGCCAATCAGCGTGCAGGCCAAGCGCGAAGTGCTGCTGTGCGGCGGCGCGATTGCCTCACCACAGATTCTGCAACGCTCCGGCGTCGGCCCGGCCGACTTGCTGCGGGATTTGGACATAGCCGTGGTGCATGACTTGCCCGGCGTCGGCGAGAACCTGCAGGACCACCTGGAAATGTACCTGCAGTACCAGTGCACCCAACCGGTGTCGCTGTACCCGGCCCTGCTCTGGTGGAACCAGCCGGCAATTGGCGCCGAATGGTTGTTTCTCGGCACCGGCAGCGGCGCCAGTAATCAGTTCGAGGCCGGTGGTTTTATCCGCACCCGCGCCGAGTTCGCCTGGCCGAATATTCAGTACCACTTCTTGCCGGTAGCGATTAATTACAACGGCAGCAACGCAGTCAAGGAGCACGGTTTCCAGGCCCATGTCGGCTCCATGCGCTCGCCCAGCCGCGGGCGCATCCGCCTGCGTTCGAAAGACCCGCGCCAGCACCCGAGCATCCTGTTCAACTACATGGCCCATGAGCAGGACTGGCAAGAGTTTCGCGACGGCATCCGCATCACCCGCGAGATCATGGCGCAACCGGCGCTGGACCCATTTCGCGGCAAAGAACTGAGCCCCGGCCTGGCGCTGCAAACTGACGCCGAGCTGGATCAATTTATCCGCGAGCACGCCGAGACCGCCTTCCACCCGTCCTGCTCGTGCAAGATGGGCAGCGATGCCATGGCGGTGGTCGATGGCCAGGGCCGGGTGCATGGCCTCGAAGGGCTGCGGGTGGTCGACGCCTCGATCATGCCGCTGATCACCACCGGCAACCTCAATGCCCCGACCATCATGCTGGCCGAGAAGATCGCCGATCAAATCCGTGGCCGCGCGCCGCTGCCGCGCAGCGATGCCGATTATTACGTGGCCGGTGATGCGCCGGTGCGGGGTAAGGCGTTGCGTTAAAGCACAGATGATCCTTGTAGGAGCGGTTTTAACCGCGATGCTGTTGCCCTATCGCGGGCGGCAGCCGTTCCATACGGCTCGCCGCATTTCCCACATCCATGTGGGTCGCTAAAGCCCCTCCTACAGAACCACCACAAAACCACAGCCCTCACCCCACCCGATCCGCTGGTAACCCCCCATGGCCGTATTCACCCCCCTGACCCGCGCGCAACTCGAGGCCTTTGTGCAGCCCTATCAGCTGGGCCAACTGCTCGACTATCAGCCGATTGTCGAGGGCAGCGAGAACAGCAATTTCTTCGTCAGTCTGGAGCAAGGCGAGTTCGTCCTGACCCTGATCGAGCGCGGCCAGGCCAGCGAGCTGCCATTCTTTATCGAGCTATTGGAGCGTCTGCATCAGCAGGATTTTGCCGTGCCCTACGCGGTACCGACAGCGGACGGCCAAGCATTACGGCAACTGGCCGGCAAACCGGCACTGCTGCAACCACGCCTGGCCGGCCGACATGTGCAACAGCCAACGCCCCAGCATTGCCGCGCAGTCGGTGCCTGGCTGGCGCGCTTACACCTGGCAACCACCGCGCAACCGCTGCCACGCCAAACCGACCGTGGTTTAACCTGGATGCTTGAGCAAGGCAGACAACAAGCTGCGCAACTGCACCCCGTCGCCGCCACTTTGCTGCGCGCCAGCCTGGACGAGATTCCCGCCCTGCAAGCGGCACTGCCGCACCTGCCGAGCGCCAATCTGCATGGCGATCTGTTTCGCGACAATGTGCTGTTTGACGGTGAGCAACTGAGTGGGGTGATCGACTTTTACAACGCCTGCTCGGGGCCGATGCTCTATGACCTGGCGATTGCCGTAAACGACTGGTGCAGCCTGGACGACGGCGAGCTTGACCCCGAACGCTGCGCCGCGCTGCTGACCGGTTATGCACAGCTTCGTCCCTTCAGCGGCGCCGAAGCCGAACTCTGGCCATTGATGTTGCGCATCGCCTGCCTGCGCTTCTGGCTGTCGCGCCTGCTGGCCAGCGCCGACTACCGCGGCCACAGCGGCCAACCAAAAGACCCGCAGCAATACCAACAACTGCTCGCCTGCCGCTGGCAGACTGCGCCGCCCTTGCCGGGTTGATCTGCAGCCGTGCCGGCGGGCCTAAATAATGACTCTGTACCCGTCAGTGGTTGGCTGCGCTTATGTAGGGTGTGTTAGCCGCGAAGCGGCGTAACGCACCAGCGGCTACGGCGAGACCCAAGAGAAAAGCGAGCTGTCGCAAAGTGGTGCGGTTCGCAGGCTCACCGGCACCCTACGAAGCCAAAGCAACGCAGACATCTCCTTAACTATTCTCTTAGACGCTCAGCTGCAGCGCCAACGCTAGCAACACAGTCGCCTCGGCCAACTCGACCAGGGCGCCGGCGGTGTCGCCGGTGCAGCCGCCTAGGCGTTGCAGCATCAGTTGGCGTAGGCCGGTCAATAACAGCAATGCCGCCAGCACGGCCAACAGCCCCGACCAACCGCCAAGCACCAGCAGCAACAGGCCGTGGCCGGCCAACCAGAACGGCAGTTCACGCCGTGGCAAGTGCTCGGCCAGGGCCGCGCCTAAACCGCCAGCGCGCACGTAAGGCGTAGTCAGAAACAGCAGCGGCAACAAACCCCGCGCCAACCAGGGCGCCAGCAGCAAGGCCAATGGCTGGCCGGCTTGCAGCAAGGTCGCCAGGGCGGCGAACTTGAGCAGCAGCAGCAAAACCAAGACCACCACCGCAATCGGCCCGCTGCGCGGGTCTTGCATGATCGACAGGGTGCGCTCGCGATCACCATAACCGCCGGCCCAAGCATCGGCGCTGTCGGCTAAACCATCCAGATGCAGGCCGCCGGTCAGACCGACCCACAACAGCAACAGCAGCGCCGCCTGCAGCAAGGGCGCAGTGCCCTCCAGCGCCCACTGCGCCAGTAGCAACAGAGCACCGATCAGCAAGCCCACCAGCGGATAACTGAGCAGCGAACGGCCCATTTCCTGGGTCGCCGGCATGCCCGGCAGGCTGATCGGCAAGCGGGTGAGAAACTGCAGGGCGATCAGGAAAGCCGGCACGGTGCCACTTCATTAAATTCACCGGCCACGCAGCTCAAGCCCTTGAGCGTTGCGTGCGGCACTTCCACTTGCAGCAAGTGCGCCTCCGGCAAGCCACGGGCACGGGCCAGCAGCAGGCGCATTACGCCGCCATGAGTAATCACCAGCACGCGCTGGCCGGCCAGTTCGGCGCTCAGGCGCCCGATGGTAGTCAACACCCGGTTGGCAAACTCGCGCACTGGCTCAGCCGCCGGTGGGGTGAAACCGTAGGGGTCGTTCCAGAACTGGCCCAGGGCTTGTTCATCTTCGAACAGAATCTCGGCGGCGTTGCGCCCTTCCCACTCGCCAAAGTGCAACTCGCGCAGGTCCGCTTCGATGCGTAGCGGCAAGCCACGGGCCTCGGCGAATTGCTCGGCGAACGCTTGGCAGCGCTGCAGTGGCGAGCTGATCACCAGATCCCAGCCGCCAAAATCGGCCAGGGCTTGCTGCATTTGCGTGTGGCCGTTGTCGGTCAATTGATCATCCAGACTGCCGCGAAAACCGTTGCCGCCGGTGGTTTCACCGTGGCGCAATAAATCCAGTTGTAGGCTCATGCTTGCCGCTCCGTCACTGCTGCTTGTTGAAAAGTGGCCATGCCCGCATGCAGCTCGCAGGCCAACTTGATTAAGGGTAAAGCCAAGGCCGCGCCACTGCCCTCGCCTAGGCGCAGGCCTAGGTCGAGCAGCGGCCGGGCATTTAAGCTGGCCAGCAGCGCGGCATGCCCGGGCTCGGCGCCGGCGTGGGCAAACAGCAACCAGGGCGCGCACACCGGGTTCAGCCGCTGCGCACAGAGCGCCGCCGCCGTGCAAATAAAACCATCCACCAGCGCCGGTATGCCGCTTTGCGCGCAGCTCAAATAAGCGCCGGTCAGGGCTGCCAGCTCGAAACCACCGACGCGGCGCAAGGCCTCGAAAGGCTCGGCCAGCGCTACGCCATGCAGCGCCAGCGCCCGCTCGATGACCGCTTGTTTATGGGCAACGCCGGCTTGATCCAGCCCGGTGCCGGGGCCGACCAACTGCGCCGGAGTCGCAGCGCTCAGGGCGCAGGCCAGCGCGGTGGCGGCGCTGGTATTGCCGATGCCCATCTCGCCGGCGAGAAATAAATCCGTGCCAGCTGCCTGGGCCCGCGCCACCGCATCGCGACCAGCGGCCAGCGCCAACTGGCATTGCTCGACGCTCATCGCCGGGGCTTGAGCAAAATTGGCGGTGCCGGCACCGAGGCGCAGATGGCGCACGCCGAGCAACTCCAGACTAGGGTCGATGGTGCCGAGATCCACCACTTCCAGCGGTATGTTTTGTACCTTGGCCAACACGCTAACCGCCGCGCCGCCGCTGACGAAGTTAAGCAGCATCTGCGCCGTGACCGCCTGCGGATAGGCCGACACGCCCTCCGCCACCACGCCATGATCGCCGGCAAACAGGCTCAGCCACGGCCGCTCAATCTGCGGCTGTTCGCGGCCCTGCAAACCGGCCAGTTGAATGACGATGGTTTCCAGTTGGCCCAGCGCCCCGGCCGGCTTGGTCAGCTGGCCCTGTCGGGCCGTGGCGGCGGCGGCGGCGGCGCTATCGGGCTGACGACACGCGTCCAGCCACCAATGGATCTCAGTCATAACGCTTCTCCCTTGAGCACCATGGGTAATCCGGCGACGGTGAAGATCACCCGCTGGCAACGTTCGGCGATGGCCTGATGCAGCCAGCCGGCCTCATCGACATAGCGGCGGGTCAGCTCGCCCATAGGCACCACGCCCAGACCGGTTTCATTGCTGACCAGAATGATGCGGCCCGGCAACGCAGACAGACAATCGAGCAGCGCCTCGCGCTCGGCAATCAGCCGCGCGTCGTCTTCCAGCATCAGCAAATTGGTCAGCCACAGAGTCAGGCAATCCACCAGCAAACAGCGCTCAGAACTGGCCTGTTGTTGCAGCACTCGGGCCAGCGCTATGGGCTCTTCGATCAACGCCCACTCGGCCGGGCGGCGCTCGCGGTGCTGGCGAATACGCGCGCTCATCTCGCCATCCAGGGCCTGGCTGGTGGCGATATAGGTCACGGCCAAACCGCTGTCCGCCGCCAACTTTTCGGCCAAACGGCTCTTGCCGGAACGGGCGCCGCCGAGGATCAGTTCACGCATCAATTACTCCAATGGCTCGGGCAAGCGTAGGGTGGATCACGCTTCACCGATCCACCATTACAGGCGACAAGGTGCTCAAGACGACATCCCATTTACAAACCACAAAGCTCACGCAATTTTGCGGTATCCATATGCGCCTCCACCAGATCGGCCAGGCGTTCAATATCGCGCTCGCGCAGGCCGTGGTAATCAAACTCCTGCACCTCGGCCACCCCGGCCCAACGCAATAAGGCGCTGCAGGCGGCGGGGGTTTCGAACAGGCCGTGCAGGTAGGTTCCGAGCACCTGACCGTCGTCGCTCAAGGCGCCGTCGCTGCGACCATCGTCCAGCTGCACCGCCGCCTGACTCAGCGCCGGACCGCCGCTGACTCCGGCATGAATCTCGTAACCGCTGATGGCCGCGTCTTCCAGACACAGGCGGCCCTGCACCGTGCGCAGTTGTTTTTCGGCCGCAAGCTCCGTGGTGAATTCCAATAATCCCAGCCCGGCGCTGCTGCCCGGCGCGCCTTCCAACCCCAGGGGGTCGTCGATGCTGCTGCCAAGCATCTGCAAGCCACCGCAGATGCCCAATACTTTGCCGCCGTAACGCAGATGGCGTTGCAGCGCCGGCTCCCAGCCGTTGGCCCGCAAGAAGGCCAGGTCGGCTCGCACGCTTTTTGAGCCGGGCAAGATGATCAGATCGGCCGCCGGAATGGCTGCTCCGGGGGCGACAAACTGCAAATCCACCTGGGGATGCAGGCGCAGTGGATCGAAATCGGTGTGATTGCTGATGCGTGGCAGCACCGGCACCACGACTTTCAGCACCCGGTCAGCTTTACCTGCCTGGCGCTGATCGATGCCGTCTTCGGCCTCCAAGTGCAGGTTGTGCAGGTAGGGCAACACGCCCAAAACCGGTTTGCCGGTGCGCGCCTCCAGCCAGTCCAGCCCCGGTTGCAGCAGGGCGATATCGCCACGAAAGCGGTTGATCACGAAGCCTTTGACCCGCGCCTGTTCGCTGGGCGACAGCAATTCCAGAGTACCGACCAGATGGGCAAACACCCCGCCCTTGTCGATGTCGGCGATGATCAGCACCGGGCAATCCACCGCCTCGGCAAAACCCATATTGGCGATGTCGTTGGCGCGCAGATTAATCTCGGCCGGCGAGCCGGCGCCCTCGACCATCACCACCGCATAGCTGCCACTCAGCCGCTGATGGGATTCCAGCACCGCCGCCATCGCGACTTTTTTGTAGTCGTGATAAATCCCGGCCTGCATATTGGCCACCGCGCGGCCATGGATAATCACCTGCGCGCCGGTGTCGGAATTGGGCTTGAGCAGCACCGGGTTCATATCGGTGTGTGGCGCGAGGCCCGCGGCTTGGGCCTGCACCGCCTGGGCGCGACCGATCTCGCCGCCATCAAAGGTGACCGCCGAATTGAGCGCCATATTTTGCGGTTTGAACGGCACCACCGCCACGCCCTGACGCGCCAGCCAGCGGCACAGAGCCGTCACCAGGGTGCTTTTGCCGGCATCGGAGGTGGTGCCTTGCACCATCAGAGTGGCGGCAGCTTTCATGGCTTGCTCCCAGATAAATCGTCTAAGGCCAGACGCAAGCGCTGCCAGTCGGCCTCGCTGGCCGGCAGGCCAAAACGCAGGCTCTGCGGCTGGGTAAAGTGCCGCAGCAGAATCCCGCGTTGGGCGAAATGCTGCTGCAGCGCGGCGGCCTTGGGCGTGTGCAACCACTGAAACAGCCCACAACCGCCCTGCGCCGCCAGGCCATGTTCGGCCAGCAAGGTGACCAGGCGTTGACTGGCCTGTTGCAGACGCAGGCTTTGTTGCCGATGGGCCGCCTCGTCAGCCAAACAGGCCAGACCTATCCAGCGCGCCGGGCCACTGACGGCCCAGGGGCCGAGGCGTTCGTTCAATTGATCGAGCAAGCGTTGCTCGGCCAGCACGAAGCCCAACCGCACCCCGGCCAAGCCATAAAACTTGCCGAACGAACGCAGCACTATCAGCCCCGGCAACTGGCTGTAAGCGGCCAGGCTCAGTTCAGGCGTGGCATCGATAAAGGCCTCGTCCACCACCAACCAGCCGCCACGGGCGGCCAGGCGTTCGTGCCAGTCGAGTAACTGTTCTGGGGCAAATACGCGGCCGGTGGGGTTATTCGGATTGACCAGCAGCAGCACATCGAGTTGCTCCAGCGCGGCCTCGACTGCATCGTCGCTCAGTTCCAGCAGCTGATGACCGGCGCGCTGCCAGGCTTGGGCGTGCTCGGCATAACAGGGTGAAACAATCCCCACGCGGCTGCCGGCGCTGCGCAATTGCGGCAGCAGCTGAATCGCCGCCTGGGCGCCGGCCACCGGCAATACCGACTGCGCGCCATAGCGCTGAGCGGCCACTGCCGCCAGACCATCTTCACTTTCCGGCAGGCGTTGCCAGACGCTCGGGGGCACGGCGGGAAACTCGAACGGCCAAGGCGCGAGGCCGGTGGACAGGTCCAGCCAATCGGCCAGAGGGATGCCGTATTGCTGCGCCGCAGCGCGCAGACGCCCGCCATGCTCAAGCATAGAAAGCTCCTGCCGCCTGGCCGTGCAGCGCGCAAATCAATGCCAGCAGACGCCCGCCGTGCTCAAGCATAGAAAACCCCTGCCGTCTGGCCGCACAGCGCGCAAATCAATGCCAGCAGACGCCCGCCGTGCTCAAGCATACAAAGCCCCAGCCACACACAGCAGCACCAGCCAGACAGCCACGCCGCGTTGCACCAGTTGCAGGGCGCGGCGAATATCTGCCGCCACCGGCGCGGCACCTTCGCCCAAGGGCGGGCGCTGATGCAGTTCACCGTGATAAATCGCCGCGCCGCCCAGGACCAAACCGAGCGCCCCGGCGCCAGCCGCCATCACCGGGCCGGCGTTAGGGCTGTCCCAGGTCGGTGCTTGCTGGCGCCAGCAGCGCAGAGCCAAGGCAGTCTGGCCACACAGCGCGTAGGTCAGGGCGACCAGACGCGCCGGCAGGTAATTAAGCAGGTCATCGAGGCGCGCTGCCGCCCAGCCGAACTTCAAGAAACGCGGCGTGCGGTAGCCCCACATGGCGTCCAGGGTATTGCTCAGGCGATAGAGCACCACCCCCGGCGCGCCGGCGAGAATGAACCAGAACAGCGCGGCGAACACAGCGTCGCTACCGTTCTCCAGCATCGATTCACTGGCGGCGCGGGCCACGCCCTCTTCATCCAGAGCACGGGTGTCGCGACTAACGATGCGCCCGACCTGTTCGCGGGCGCGGGGCAAATCGCCGGCGTCCAGAGCCGCCGCAATCGGCTCGGCATGCTCGGCCAAACTGCGCAGGCCGATGGCCAGATACAGCGCCAGCACCTGCACCAGCCAACCGATCACGGGCAGCTGGGCCAGTAGGCCGACCAACACCGTGGCCGGCAACACTGCCAGGCACCAGGCCAGCACGCCTTGGCCACGACCACCGCTACCGGCCGGATTTAACTGCTGCTCGATCCGATTGACCAAGGCACCGAAAGCCACCAACGGATGCCAACGGCGTGGCTCACCGAGGATCACATCCAGACTGACGGCCGCCAGCACGGCCAATACCAGACTCAACATGCAGGCGTCCCCCAGCTGTCTTGATAGAGCAATTCCTGCAGCGGCCGCTCAGTCGCCCAGCCCTCCTGTACCAGCATGGGTTTCGCGTAAAATTCGGTCACCGGGCCTAAACAGAGAATCGCCACCGCCTTGGCGCCGGCCGGCAAACCGAGCAAATCACCCAGCGCCTGCGGCTCGAATAACGACACCCAGCCCATGCCTAAGCCTTCGGCCCGCGCCGCCAGCCAGAGGTTCTGGATCGCGCAGGACAGCGAGGCCAGATCCATTTCCGGCAAAGTGCGGCGGCCGAAGATATGCGCCTCGCGGCCTTCCATCAGCGCCGCCACCAACAACTCGGCGCAGTCGTGAATGCCTTCCACCTTCAGGCGCATAAAGTCGTCGCCACGCTCGCCCAGCGCCTCGGCGGTGCGCAGCCGTTCGGCCTCGACCAGATCGTGAATAGCCGCGCGTAACTGCGGCCTTTGGATGCGAATAAAGCGCCACGGCTGCATCAGGCCGACACTCGGCGCTCGGTGCGCGGCGGCCAGCAAGCGGGTGAGCAACTCGGGCGCTACCTCACCGCCGGCAAAGTGGCGCATGTCGCGACGCTCGGCGATGGCGCGATAGACCGCCGCGCGTTCCTCTGGGCTAAAGGCGTGCTGGTTGACGGGCTCAGTCATGGTTTGAACAACTCTGCCGCCGCTTGGGGATTGGACGGCAGGTAGAAGTGGATATAGGAAGCGGTCAGGCGGCCGTCGCGAAACACCGCCTCGGCGGTCGGTTTGCCGTTCGGGCAACGGCCACGGGCCAGCGGCGTCAGTGCAGAATCCAGCAAGGAGTGATGATAGGTATGCCCGCGCAATAGACCTTCCGGCAGTTCAACATCTTGCAAGGCCAGCGCTGCCAGACGTTTTTGCAAGGTCGCGTGGCCAGCCAATAAACCGAGCATGGCGCCCTGCTCGCCGGCGGCATCGGTCAGGCTATCGAGCAAATAGAGCATGCCGCCACACTCTGCCAATAAGGGTTTGCCGGCCCGATGATGGGCGCAAATCGCCGCACGCATCGGCTGATTGCCGGCCAATTCTTTCAGGTACAGCTCGGGGTAACCGCCGGGCAAATACAGACTGTCCACCACCGGCAATTCGGTCGCGGTCAACGGCGAGAAAAATACCAGCTCGGCGCCGAGCTGCCGCAGCAGATCCAGATTGGCCTGATAGGTAAAGGCGAAGGCCGCGTCGCGGGCCACGCCGATGCGCACATCGGCCAGCAGCGGTTCGATCAGTTGCCCATCCGGCACGGCAAAGTTCACCGGTTCGGGTAATTCGGTACTGGCGCTGGCGGCGATGGCATCGGCGGCGGCGTCTAAGCGCGTGTCCAAATCGGCCAGTTCTTGCGCCTGAATCAAGCCCAGATGGCGACGCGGCAACTCCACGGCGGCGCTGCGCGGCAAGGCGCCGAACCAGCGCAAGGCCGGCGGCAGGCTGTCACGCAGAATATCGCCATGCCGCAGGCTGCCGGTGCGATTGGCCAAGACGCCGGCGAAGGGCAAATCCGCCTGAAAATTGGCCAAGCCAAAGGCCAGGGCGCCGAAAGTCTGGGCCATGGCGCCGGCATCGATCACCCCCAGCACCGGCACGCCGAAGTGCCGGGACAGGTCAGCCGCCGAGGGGGCGCCGTCAAATAGCCCCATCACCCCTTCGATCAGAATCAGGTCGGCTTCACCCGCCGCCTCCCAGAGCAGGCGACGGCTCTCGGCCTCGCCGACCATCCACAAATCCAGTTGATAGACCGGGTGGCCGCTGGCGCGAGCGAGGATCATCGGATCGAGAAAGTCCGGCCCACATTTGAACACCCGCACCCGTCGCCCTTGGCGCGTGTGCAGGCGGGCCAGGGCGGCGGTGACCGTGGTTTTACCCTGCCCAGAGGCCGGGGCGGCGATCAATAAAGCCGGACACTGGCGCATTAATACTCAATCCCTTTTTGCGCCTTAACGCCGGCCTTGAAGGCATGCTTGACCATGTTCATCTCGGTCACGGTGTCGGCGGCCTCGACCATGCCCGGCAATACGCCACGGCCAGTCACCACCACATGCTGCAGGGTCGGCCGCGCAGTGATGTCGGCGAGCACTTCATCCAGTTGCAGGTAGCCGTGTTTGAGGGCGATGTTCAGCTCATCCAGCACGATCAGGTGGATCGACTCATCGCGCAGCAGTTCGCGGGCCACCAACCAGGCGGCCTGGGCTTTTTCGATGTCGCGCTGACGGTCCTGGGTTTCCCAGGTAAAGCCCTCGCCCATCACGTGGTAACGCACCTGCTCGGGGAACCGCCGAAAAAACGCCTCCTCGCCGGTGCTGGCGGCGCCCTTAATAAATTGCACCACCGCCACCTGCATGCCGTGCCCCAGGGCGCGGGCCAGCATGCCAAAGGCCGAACTGCTTTTGCCCTTGCCGTTGCCGCTGTGCACCAGCAGCAGGCCGTACTGCTCTTGAGCCTCGGCGATCTTGCCGTCCATCAGGGCTTTTTTGCGTTGCATGCGCGCCTTGTGGCGGGCGTCGCGTTCAAGATCGGCAGTCATGGCAATAGCTCCGGCGGCCGGCTCACGCAGGACGACACAATGAACACACAAAGGGATAGGTCGGCGCAGTGGCCGGGCAACACAGCAGGCACGAACGGCATAGCAGCCGCAGGCAGGTAGAGGGACTTGCGCATTAAAGCGTCTCCGTCGCGCCACCCGCGCGACCTTGTGGTGAGCGGCCGGCGGGCAAAAATGCACGCCAAACCATGACTGCAACAGGCCGGTCTCCGGGCTTACGAGCGCGCCGTTAAGGCTGATAAGCGCCGCGTCCTATGCAAACGCACAGTCGTCTGGCGATTATTGGGCTCGTCTACCGTTGCGGGGGCAGCGCCGGAATCTTCGTGAGAATCACCGGCTTCCCTGTTTCACCCTGTTTAATGACGATGCCCCCGTTATGTGTTGCGCCGGCGTGGCCTTTGTAGGATGGGTTGAGCTTGCGATACCCATCGAGTATCGATAGCGATCAAGCCCGTGATGGGTATCGCTGCGCTCCACCACATCCTACGACCCACTTTCCAATCAACTCATAAGGAGTACATAGCCTATTTAATCGGGCACCTGAAGCAGGCGCGAAGGTTAGATAGGCTGCGGGGCTGCGTCAATCTCCGCTTGCCGCAAAGGCTGGGCGGTCGATTGGCTCGATCAATCCAGCGGCCGCATCAACAACTCGGGCACCAACTGACCGCCGATTAGCTGCTGATTAATGACCCGGCTTAACTCGGCCTGATTGCGCACCTGATACCAGGCGCCGGGCGGATAGACGCTCAGGGTCGGGCCTTGGTCGCAGGGGAACTGGCACTGGGTGCGGGTGATATGCACGCCACCTTCGCACTCCAATTTGCCGGCGGCTTTTAGTTGTTCGCGCAGGCTCTTCCACAGCGGCAGCGCGCCACGCCGGGTGCAACGTGGGCCATTACAGAGCAGCACCCGGTAGCTGTGGGTGGGGATGCACGACCAAGCGTGGGCGCTGGGCAGTTCCGGCACCGAAGCGCAACCCAGATGCAGCTCGGGGCGTTCGATCAGCCCACAGACCGCGCCGATATCCACCTGCTCGCCTTGCTTGGTGGTGGCGACAAACAGCTGATCGCTTTTGCCGAATGGCTCGGCCAAACGCTGCAACTCGCTGCGCAGCCAATCCAGATAGGGGCTGCTGCTGTTGGGGTCGAGATCAAGCAGCAACACCGGCAACTCAGCGCCTTCGATACAGGTCGTGACCCGCTGCCAGAGGCCATCGAAACCTTCGCTGGTATCGACGATATCGGCCAAGGCCACCGCACCGCGCAGGGCCAGCAATTGGCGCTGGAACAGTTCCGCCAGGGAGCCTTGCGCAAGGTCTGGGCCGACGAACAGGACGCGGGCATAGGCGGTGGCAACAGGCATGGACAGGACTCGGCAAGCAAACGGCCGCGCAGTCTAACAGGGCGCGATTAGAAACCTGCAGGCTCAGTGCTGTTGTAGGAGCGGGCTTGCCCGCGATGTTTTTGCGGTGGCCGTCATCGCGGGCAAGCCCGCTCCTACAGGATCTCGGCCGGGCGCAAGCCCTGCAACGCCTGCCACAGTCCCTCAACGCAGCTGAATTCCCGCTCCACGGTCGGCAACTGCGGCCGCGCCAGCAGCAACACCGGCAAGCCCAGTTCGCGGGCCACCTGCAACTTGGGCTCGGTGGCGCTGCTGCCGCTGTTTTTGCTGATCAGCACGTCGAACTGGCCGGCGGCAAACAGCGCCCGCTCATCCGCTAAGTTGAATGGCCCACGGGCACCAATCACAGTGGCGCGCGCATTACCGGGGTGGCCATCGAGGCTGCGCAGGGTCCAGAACTGGCTGTCAGGAATACTATCCAGATGCTCCAGCGGCTCACGACCGAGGGTGAAAAACGGCCGTTTAAACGGCGCCAGCGCCGCGCTTAGTTCGGCCCAGTCGGCCACCTCGCGCCAGTCATCACCGGCTCCCGCCTGCCAGCCAGGACGGTGTAGCGCCCAGCAGGGCACGCCGCTCAGCTCGGCGGCGCGGGCGGCGTTGGCGCTGATCTGCGCGGCGTAGGGATGGGTGATATCCAGCAGCAAGTCGATGCCTGTGGCGGCAATAAAGTCCGCCAGTCCCTCGGCGCCGCCGAAGCCACCGACCCGCAGCTTGCATGGCAGATCAGCCGGCCGCTTGCCCAGGCCGGCGAGGCTGTAAATATCCTGCGGGCCGAGGCGGCGGGCGATGCTCAGGGCATCACCGACGCCGCCCAACAATAAGATTCGACTCATAGCGACTCCTGGGCCTGACCGACAATCCGCCCTTGGCGGTCGATGGCGAACACTTCCAACTGCACCTGCGCCGGCACTATGCCGCGGGCAAAGGCCAGGGCCTGGGCGCAGACCGCATCACCCAGCGCCACCCCCTCGGCACAGGCCAAAGCCACCGCTTGCTGGCTGGTATTGGCCGCGCAGATGGCCACTTGCAAATCGTTACTGGCACCCAGGCCGGCGGCCCAAACCGCCAGTTGCGGCAGGTCGATGCTGGAGTGGCGGCTGTGCAAATCCATATGGCCGGCGGCCAGTTTACTGATTTTACCGAAGCCGCCGCAGATGCTCAGTTTGGCCACCGGCGCCTTACGCAGGTGCTTGAGCACGGCACCGATAAAGTCGCCCATCTCGATCAGCGCGGTGTCGGCCAGGCCATAATGCTGACGCATGCAGTCTTCGCTGGCATTGCCGGTACAGGCGGCCAGATGGCTAAAACCGTTGGCGCGGGCCACGTCGATACCCTGCTGGATGGAGGCAATATAGGCCGCGCAGGAGAACGGCCGGACTATGCCGCTGGTGCCGAGAATCGACAGGCCACCGAGAATGCCCAGCCGTGGGTTCATGGTCTTCAGCGCCAGCGCCGCCCCGTCCTCGACGCCGATATTGACCTCGAAGCCGCCGCCATAGCCGTACTCGCTGGCCAGCTGGGTTAAGTGCTGAGTCATCATCTGGCGTGGCACCGGATTGATCGCCGGCTCGCCCACCGGCGTGGTCAGCCCTGGCTTGGTCACGGTGCCAACGCCTTCGGCCGCATGAAAACGTACGCCGGATTCGGCACTCAACTGCACCCGGGCAAACACCAGCGCGCCGTGGGTCACGTCCGGGTCGTCGCCGGCATCCTTGAGGGTGCCGGCTTCGGCACCGGCCGCGCACAACCGGCAAAACTCCAGCCGCATCAACACCTGCTGGCCCTTGGGTAACACTATTTCGACCGCATCGAGCGCCGGCCCACCGAGCAACAGCCGCGCCGCCGCCAAACTGGTGGCGGTGGCGCAACTGCCAGTGGTGTAACCGCTGCGCAGCGGCGCGGGCTGCTCGGGGGTTTCGTCACGCATGGCGGGCTTAGTCGAGGTTAGAAAAGCGCATTGTAGGCCGAGCGACAGGTGCTTGGGTGAAAGCCGAATATCCGGCAGAAATTGCCAGGCCCCACATAATCTCGAGCCGAGCAAAGGGCGGCAGGCTAAATGCTTTAATCCCAACTAGGCTAAAAAAACCAACTCATGCCCAGCAACCAGGGCATCGGCCTTTAACAGGGACGCACATGACCGACACTGCCGTGGTGATAAGCAAAATATTGGTGCTGGACGATGAACTCGCCAGCCTCGCAGTTATTAAGCAACTGTGTGCTGACTCGCACTTGCAGGCGATCAAGCCAAACATGGACAGCTTCGCCGGGGTGCTCGATCTATTAGATGCAAATCTGGACTTGTTGGGCGGAGTGTTGATCTCCGAAAACTACAGTGGTCCGGGCCGTGGGTTAGCTATATTGCGCTTCATTCATAACCTGCGCCCTGAGCTGCCAATCTTCCTACGCCGTGACAGCAATACGGTGCCCCTCACCAGCACAGATGCACAAGCTCTGTGCGCCGTTTTCGACTTGAGCAACCTTGAACCGCTCAGATCGGCCCTCGAAGCCTCGATCTTCAGCCGTAACTACCCCGAACACTTAATTCGTGGCATTACCGAGATGTCGCTGAGTTCGCTGCAATCGTTATTCAAGAACTGCTCAGTCAACGCCGAGGCGGCTTATCTGGTCAATGACAATAATATTTATGGCGAAATCTTCAGCATGATGGCCATCGACAGCGATTGGTGCCGCGGTTACATGATGCTGCAAACCGATGCCGAGCAAATGCTCGACCTACTGCGTAGCAGCGCTGCAGCGGATGCCCGAGCGCCGATTTACGAGGATTTAAACGGCCTGTTAGCGGAAGCAAGCAATTTGATTTGGGGCGCGTTTAAAAATCGTTACGTGGGTAATCACGACCAAATTAAAGATCTTAGACAGATCCAAGTGCCGATCATCATCAACCATCAGCGCTCCTACATTTCCTTCGGCACCGACACCCCGCAATTGTGTATCAAGTACAGTTTGACTCCGCACAACGATCCGTCGGCAGCTTGCGCCCCATTGTTCCAGCGTTTTGCCTTTAACCTGACTTGGTCGCCAAATCTACTGGACGAGCACGCCGCGTTTGAGGCGCTGGTCAAGGCCGGCGAACTTGAGATTTTTTGAGCGCGGCGAGCAACGCACTATGCTTCTCACGCCAGCAGTAATGCCCAGCCATACAACCGCGCCGGCTTGCAATGCCGCGCACCGGCACGCGAGCGCCGCCAGGCCCTTAGCGTCTAACGCCAAAACGGCTTATCCAGCTCAGCGTCGCGCTCAACATGAGTGATGCCAGCATCGGCCAACTGCCGTGCATCCAGCTGGGCCAACTGCCGGCGCGTGCGGCTGTTTTGCAGCCAAAGCTGCAGACGAACCAGCAGACGCACAGCGCAAGCCGTGCGCGATGCAACCAATGAATATTCTGCGCGGTCAGTTTCAGTTACTGCTGAGCGGTGCATAGCGCCTCCTGTTAGCCCCTGCTGAGCTGCTATATCTGGAGAGCTATGGTCGCTGTTGATGACGGTTTGCCGTCAGCTACAGCACAGAAAAATTGTGCCCTTACAGTTACCCCGCCCAGAGTAACTGTACTGCTGCAGGCAAGCAGCGACTGTATGGCTGGCAGCCGCCCTACCCCGGTTTATGCAGCTCCAGCAAAGTAATGGGCAGCGCGCTGCGCCAGGTATCGAAGTCGCCCAGCGGTTGGGCCTGGGCGACCTGGATGCGGGTCAGCTCGCCGCCATGCTGGCTGCGCCAGGCCAGCAGGGTCGCCTCGCTTTGCAGGGTGACGGCGTTGGCCACCAGCCGCCCGCCGGGTTTCAGCTGTTGCCAGCAGTGCTCCAGCACGCCAGGGATGGTCACGCCGCCGCCGATAAAGATCGCATCCGGCGCTTCCAGTCCGAGCAAAGCCTCGGGGGCGTGGCCGGCCAGCAGTTGCAGGTGCGGCACTCCGAGGGCGTCGCGGTTGTGGGCGATTAACTGCTGACGACCGGGGTCGGCCTCGATGGCAATCGCCCGGCAGCTGGGATGGCTGCGCAGCCACTCGATACCGATGGAGCCGCAACCGGCGCCGACATCCCAGAGCAACTCGCCGGGTTTCGGTGCCAGGCGCGCCAGGGTGATGGCGCGCACATCGCGTTTGGTCAGCTGGCCATCATGTTGATAGGTGTTGTCGGGCAGGCCGATGGTCAGTGGCAGACGCTGAGCATTGGCGCCGGCCACACACTCGACCGCTACGATATTCAACGCCGCCGCCTCGGGCCAATCCCAGCTTGCAGCTAAACCATCAAAGCGGCGCTCCAACGGGCCGCCCAGATGTTCGAGCACTGTGACGCGACTGGGGCCGAAGCCGCGCGCGCTCAACAATGCGGCAATAGCCGCCGGGCTGCTGCCGTCGTTGCTGAGAATCAACAACCGCACAGCGTGATGAATCTGCGCCTGCAACGCCGCCAACGGCCGCGCCACCAGACTGAGCACCGTCACTTCCTGTAGCGGCCAGGCCATGCGCGCCGCCGCCAAGGAGGTGGACGACGGCGCCGGCAGCACCAATAGCTCATGCGCCGGCACTTGCCGCGCCAGGCTCGCGCCGACGCCAAACAGCATCGGGTCGCCACTGGCCAGCACGCACACAGACATGCCACGCCGCGCGAGCAACGCATCAAGGCTGAACGGGCTCGGCCAGTTTTGTTGCGGGGCGCGAATGCATTTTGGCAATAACTGCAGCTGACGCGGCGCGCCGATAATCAACTCGGCCGCCAACAAGGCACGGCGCGCCGCCTTGCCCAAGCCGGCATAGCCATCCTCACCGATCCCCACCACCGTCAACCAAGCCGTCATGCGTTGTCCCCAGAGATAAATCTGCCCGCAGCAGGCCGCGCGAAAACGCCGCATAACCGAGTGCAGTAGTTTTCACCCAGCCTCGCAGGCTCGCGCGTTTGTTTGTCGAAGAACAAGGCAAAGCGGGCATAATAGCGCCATTATTTGCCGCCACAACCGCAACACCTAACGGATACCGCACCGTGCTTTCTGCCGACCCATCGAGCGCTGCCTTGCCCACTACCGCCGCCCACGCACCCCGCCCCTCGCCGTGTCCCGGTTTGCTGCGGATTGTGCAGGCCGGCGACGGCGGCATTTGCCGAATCAAACTGGCCGGTGGACAACTGAGCAGCCGTCAGGCGCGGGCGCTTGCTGCCGCCGCTAGCAGTTGCGCCAGCGGCGTATTGGAGCTGACCAACCGCAGCAACCTGCAGATTCGTGGCGTGCGCGCGGGTAGCGAAGCGGCGCTGATCGAGCAACTGTTGGCCGCCGGCCTCGGCCCGCGCAACCTAGCCGCCGATGACGTGCGCAACCTGCTGCTAAGCCCCGCCGCCGGCCTCGACCGCGCCGCGTTAGTCGACACTCGCCCGCTGGCCGCGCAACTGTTAAGCCTGCTGGAAGACCAGCCCGAGCTGCACGCACTGTCGGCCAAATTCGCCCTACAACTGGATGGCGGCGAGTCGCTGGCCATGCTGCAACACCCCCACGATCTGTGGCTCAGCGCCCTGCCCGGCCAGCCGCAATTGCTGGCATTCGGTCTGGCCGGTTGCCCGAGCGATGCGCCGCTGGCGGCAGTGCCGGTCGAGCACGCGGTGGCCCTGGTGCAGGGCGTGCTGAGATTATTTTTGCAACTAGCCGGTCCCGAGCGCAGCCGCATGCGTCAATTGCTCAGCGAGCTGCCGGCGACGGACTTTATCGAGCAACTGCAAGCGCGCCTGCCCTTTGCCCTGCTGCGCGAGGCGGCTATTACTGATTGGCGGCGTGGCTCGGTGGCGTGCAGCGCACCGATTGGCATTATCGCCCAGCAGCAAACGGACCTACAGATGGTCGCCGCCGGTAGCCGCTTGGGCCGGATCAGCGCCAGTCAATTACTGGCGCTGGCCGACTTAACCGAGCAATACGGCGATGCCACCTTGCGCCTCACGCCGTGGCAAGGTCTGCTGCTGCCGAATATCCCCAGCGCTAACAGCGTGCAGGTTCTCGAACAATTAGCCGCTCTCGATTTGCTCACCGATGCCGCCGAGCCGCTAACGCGCCTCATCGCCTGCACCGGCTCGGCCGCCTGCGCGAAGGGTTTGGCCGACTGCAAAGCCGATGCGTTGCTGCTGGCCGAGCGTTTGCGCCACAGCGCCGCCCGCCCGCAGGTACACCTAAGCGGCTGTCCGCGCTCCTGCGCGTGCGCCCATGTCGCCCCCTTTACCTTGCTGGCGCAAAGCCCCGGCACATATTCGCTCTATCAACGGTTGCCCGGCAGGCCAGGTTTGGGCCAGTTGCAAGCGGCCGCCATCAGTATTGAACAGGCCGGCGACTGGTTCGCCGCCGCCTCCCCCGCAGCAGGAATCCCGCATGCTTGAGTACATCCGCGATGGTCAGGAAATCTACCGCCAATCCTTCGCCGCCATCCGCGCCGAAGCCGATTTAAGCGCCATCCCGGCGGACATGGAAAAGCTCGCCGTGCGCCTGATTCACGCCTGCGGCATGGTCGACATCGTCCAGGACCTGCGCTTCTCCGCCGGTGCCGGCGCCGCCGGGCGTGCCGCGCTGGCCGCCGGTGCACCGATTCTCTGCGATGCGCGAATGGTCGCCGAGGGCATCACTCGCCCGCGCCTGGCCGCCAACAACCCAGTGATCTGCACCCTGCACGATGCCGGCGTACCCGAGCTGGCCCGCGAGTTGGGCAACACCCGCTCGGCCGCCGCCCTGGAAAGCTGGCGCCCGCATTTGGCCGGCAGCGTGGTGGTGATCGGCAACGCACCGACCGCGCTGTTTTACCTGCTGGAAATGCTCGACGCTGGCGCACCGAAACCGGCGCTGATCATCGGTATGCCGGTGGGCTTTATCGGCGCCGCCGAGTCCAAAGATGCGCTGGCCACCGACAGCCGTGGCGTGCCCTACGTGATAGTGCGCGGTCGGCGCGGCGGCAGCGCCATGGCGGTAGCGGCGATTAATGCGCTGGCCACGGAGGTCGAATAATGAGTTTGGTTAAAGGCCGGCTACTGGGTCTGGGCGTAGGCCCCGGCGACCCGGAGCTGATCACCCTAAAATCCCTGCGTCTGCTGCAAGCCGCACCGGTGGTCGGCTACTTCGTGGCCAAGGCCAAAGCCAACAAGGGCCAGGGCGGCAATGCCTTTGGCATCATCGAGGCGCACCTGAGCGACAGCCAATTGCGCATGCCGTTGGTCTATCCGGTCACCACCGAGAAGCTCGAACCACCGCTGACCTATGAAGGGGTGATCAGCGACTTCTACGACACCTGCGCGGTGCTGATCGCCGAGCACCTGGACGCCGGCCGCGACGTGGCGGTGATCTGCGAGGGCGACCCGTTCTTCTACGGCTCCTATATGTACCTACACGACCGTTTGGCCGAGCGTTATCAGGCCGAAGTGGTGCCGGGCGTCTGCTCGATGCTCGGCGGCGTGGCGGTGCTTGGCGTGCCGCTGGTGTACCGCAACCAAAGCTTAAGCGTGCTCTCCGGGGTGCTGCCGGAAGACGAATTGAAACGCCGCCTGGCCGATGCCGATGCCGCCGTGGTGATGAAGCTGGGGCGTAACTTCGACAAGGTCCGCCGGGTGCTCGGCGAACTGGGCCTGAGTGAGCGCGCCCTGTATGTGGAGCGGGCGACCATGGACAACCAGCGCATAGTGCCGCTGGATGACGTGGAGCCCATGGCCTCGCCGTATTTCTCGCTGATTATTATTCCTGGGGAAAAGTGGAGCGGTTGAGGCCGGCATGGCGGATTACCCCTTGAAACCATCATGGTGGATTACGCCTGCGGCTAATCCACCCTACGCCCGACAAATCATCGTCGCGCCTCTTGCTCCCGGAACCGTCCATGCCTAACGCCACCTCATCCCCCGCCATCATCCTGCTCGGCGCCGCCAGCCTGGCCACCGCCAAGCGCCTGCAGGCGCTCTATCCGCAGGCCGTGATCCATGGCCTGCGCGGCCGGGTCGAGGGCGCCGATGCGCTGTATGACGACTTCGGCGCCACCCTGCGCGCGCTGTATGAAAGCAACGTGCCGATCATCGCCCTGTGCGCCGCCGGTATCATCATTCGCAGCCTGGCCCCGGTGCTCGGCGCCAAGGACGCCGAGCCGCCGGTGCTGGCCGTGGCCGAAGACGGCAGCGCCGTGGTGCCGCTGCTCGGTGGGCTGGCTGGGGTGAATAACCTGGCCCGGGAGATCGCCGCACTGTTGGCCGTGGCACCGGCCATTACCACCAGCGGCGAACTGCGCTTCGGCACCTGCGTACTCAATCCGCCGGCCGGTTATGTGCTGGCCGACTTGGAGCACGGCAAACGCCTGGTCAGCGACTTACTCGGCGGCCAGTCGGTGCGCATCGACGGCGCCGCGCCCTGGCTGGCGGAGGCCCGCTTGCCGCTGGATGAGCAGGCCAGCCGCAGCATCCGCATCAGCCCAGAGTTGGCGGCGGACTCGAACGCCCTGCTGATCCATCCGCGCCTAGTGCTGGCGCAGCTCAAGCAGGCCGATGCCGATGCAACCAACCTGCGCGCCGCCCTGCGAGGCGCAGGTCTGGCCGAGGCAGCACTGGCCGCACTGCTGGTGGATCGCAATCAGATGGCTCAACCGCACTGGGCTGCCGTGGCCGCCGAACTGAATGTACCGCTGCGGTTTATCGACGCCAGCTGCCAGCTACCAGACGCCATGCACAGTGATGATTCGATCAGCCTGCACCTGGCCGCGACACCAGAAGCGGCGCAAAAAATCGGCCAAGCCCGTGGCCGTCTGAGCGTGGTCGGCCTCGGCCCCGGCGCCGCCGATTTGATGGTGCCGGCCGTGCGCCAAGCCTTGGATCAGGCCGAAGACGTGCTCGGCTACGAAACCTATGTGACCATGGCCGGCCCCTTTCGTCCCGAGCAGTTGCAGCACAACAGCGATAACCGCGAAGAGCTGCAGCGCGCCGCCCACGCCTTCGAGCTGGCCGCCCAAGGCCGGCGGGTGGTGATGGTGTCGTCCGGCGACCCTGGCGTGTTCGCCATGGCCGCTGCCGTATTGGAAGCGCTGGAAGCCAGCACTAATAGCGACTGGCACAACGTCGAACTGCAGATGCTGCCCGGCGTGTCCGCCGCCCTGGCCACCGCCGCCAAGGCCGGCGCACCCCTGGGCCATGACTTTTGCATGCTGTCGCTGTCGGACAACCTCAAGCCCTGGGCCATGATCGAGAAACGCCTAGAGCATGCCGGCATCGCCGATCTGGCCATGGCCTTCTACAACCCGATTTCTAAATCCCGGCCCTGGCAACTCGGCCGCGCCCTGGAGATAGTGCGCCAGCAGCGCCGCCCGGAAACCATCGTGGTGCTCGGCCGCGACATCGGCCGCCCCGCCGAAGCGCTGACTATCACCACCCTCGGCGAGCTAACCCCCGAGCACGTGGATATGCGCACCCTGGTGATTATCGGCTCCAGCACCACCCGCCGCTTCCCGCGCGCCGAGGGTGGTTACTGGGTCTACACCCCGCGCTGGTATCCGGCAGATTGAAAAAAACAGTACAAGGCAACAAAATTTATAGGCACGAACTCGACAGCCATAGACGCAAAAAGCCACGACTTGCGGTCCAACCATTCTAGAAAATGGACTTAACCTAAATGCCAAAGCACGCAGCCGAAATTTTCGCCAAAGCCCTGCAATGTCACCAAGCCGGTGATTTTGCCCAAGCGCAAACTTTGTATTTACAGACAATCCAACTAGAACCTAAGCATTGCGACGCGCTGCATTTTCTCGGGATACTTTCAAGCCAAACTGGCCAGCATGAAACTGCAACCAAGCTTATTGATATGGCACTCGCACTGGCGCCCTCCGCAATCATGCATGCAAATATTGGTCACGCGTATCTGGCACAAAATAAATATCAAGCCGCCACCACCCACTACCAAGCCTCAATTGAACTTCAAGCTGACTCCTTTGAAACCCATACTAACCTTGGCATTGCCTTGCGCGCGCAAGGTAAATTTAGCGCAGCTGTTGCTAGTTTCAACCACGCAATCACCAGCAACCCCAACTACACCCCCGCCTATAATGCCCTAGGCAGCACACTTAAAGCCCAAGGCAAACTACTCGCAGCGATACAAATCTACCAGCAAGCACTTACGTTAAACCCCAACTACGCCGACAGCCATAACAATCTTGGCAATGCCTATCAAGCGCTCGGCGAGTTAGATAAATCCGAAAAAAGCTACAACCGAGCCCTTAGCATTGATAAAAATCATGTTGATGCCTATAATAACCTCGGCAATGCACTGCAAGCACAAGGCCGACATGCAGCCGCCTTAACAAACTACCATCAGGCTATTAGCCTCTCGCCCAACAATCCCACCCTGCGCAGCAACTTACTCTTTAGTCTTAGCACCTATGAGAACTGCTCGGCGCAACAATACCGTGAAGAAGCGCAGAGCTATGGTCAACTTACACTGACGCTAGCCAAACCATTTAGCCAGTGGCCCTGCCTAAGCGCGGCGCCAAGCCGCGAAGACAAACTACGAATAGGCATTGTTTCTGGCGACCTGAAAACACATCCCGTAGGGTATTTTCTTGAAAGCATCGTCAAACACCTTAACCCTGCGGATATAGAGCTTTTTGCCTATACCACGCAACCGCTCGAAGATGAGTTAACCCATCGTTTGCAGCCATATTTTAGTCAGTGGCAAAGCATTGTCGGGCGCAGCGATGCCATGGCCGCACAACTTATTCATAACGATGAAATTCAAATTTTAATCGACCTAGCGGGACACACCGCCCACAACCGACTACCAGTATTCGCATGGAAGCCGGCCCCCGTACAAGTCAGCTGGCTAGGTTATTTTGCCAGCACCGGCGTTATCGGTATGGATTATATTCTCGCCGACCACATTTCGCTGCCCGCCACCAACAAATCACACTTTAGCGAAAAACCGTGGTATCTGCCGCAGACCCGCTTATGCTTTAACCCACCTACCAGCGATACGCAACTGCCTGTTACATCCGCTCCCGTGCAGAACAATGGTTATATTACTTTTGGTTGCTTTCAAAAACTAACAAAGATCAACGATAATATTTTGCGCCTCTGGGGAGACATACTTAAAGCATTACCCCATGCGCGCCTACGCCTACAAAACAAACAAATGAATTGCCCTACAGCTCAAGCACAGCTACAACAGCGACTCGCTACCTTCGGTATAGTCGCCGAGCAAATTATAATAATTAACGAGATGCCGAGAGCCGATTATCTTGAGGCTTACTCGCAGGTGGACATAATCCTTGACACCTTTCCGTTCACCGGCGGCACCACCACATGCGAAGCCCTGTGGATGGGCGTACCAACTCTCACATTAATGGGTAACAGCATGCTAGCGCGTCAAGGCGCCAGCTTACTCAGTTGTGTCGGCCTATCCGCCTGGATAGCCCACAACGAAAACGAGTACATTGATAAAGCCTTGTCATTCGCAGCCAATACCGAATCGCTCATACAATTACGCAGCAGCCTTCGCGCGACAATGCTTAAGTCCCCAATAACTGACGCGCCGCGCTTCGCCAAGAATCTAGAGTTAGCATTTAAAAAAATGTGGCACCTTAGAACGACCTCCTAACTTCAGCGGCGCTTAAAAATTCGCTGCCAGATCAAGCCATAAGCCATAACTGCAGCGCTGGTATCCGCGGACTAACCGACAGACTGCTAGGACTCAGGAATGTAGCGAACAGTTCGCTAGGTGATCCGTGACACACCTGGCGATAAACAGGCACCGCGCATTTCCGTAGCGTGGCTTTTTGCCCCACGCGTCCCTGCATTAGTCCGCCCTTGCCCATAAGGAACCACACCATGAAAGTCTTGATTTGCCGCCCCCTGATCGCTCTGGTTTTGGTCGGCTGCGCCGGCGGCAACAAGCCTTACCGCGACAGCTGTGGCAGCCAACTGGACGTCGCCTGGCACGAATCCGACATCGCCAAATCGAAGGCTTCGCCGGCAGCGTCAGCTACACCAAGGCCATGTCACTGCTAACCGCCGCCAAGACCAAGCAACAGTTCGAGGCCTTCGAAGGCTGCACCAGCAAAGCGGAAAAAGCGCGCTTCTATATTCGAGAATCAAGGGCTAGCCGCTGATTGAAGCAGAGCGCCATCTAGGGCCAATGAAGCCCGCGCAGCCATTGCCCTTTCACCCTACCGTTCTGTTGCTTCGTTGTGCCTTGTGCCCCACATGGATGTGGGAAATGCAGCTAGCCCGCAGGAGCGGACGTCGCACGAGCCGTCGCTCGCTACATTTTTCAACGGCCTGTTAATGGCCTAGATGCTTCAGGGCGCTCAGCATCGGCTCGTTGGATATCTGGATCAGCCCGTCAAACGGCGTATCAAGCTCCAGAATCAGGAAGATCGCACCCGCCACCGACAGCGCCGCCAACATCAGCGCCACGATGACTGCGCCATTGAACTGTGCGAACAAGCCGCTGCAGGCAAAAATAATGGCCAGCCAGACGGTGACCACGATCAGCAGCGGCATCGAGATGGACGACTCCCGCGGCTCGAACAACAGCCAACGCATCTGTCCGAGGTCGCTGGCGATACTCACCGCCAGGGACTTGAGCGAGCGCTGCATATCGTTTTGCGGCGTCAGTTGCTGGATCGACCGGGGCAGCGCCTCGGTTAGGGTAGCGCCGGGCGCCACTGGCCCATGGGCGTTTTTTTGTGCCGGCCACATGCGTTTAATTGAGCCCACAGTCGCCTGCCGCAATAGTTCACGGGTTGCCGCCGCGTCGGCGCCGTAACTGCTCAGCAGACGATCGAGGTAAATGATTTTGCTGGACATCTGGATCACCCCCGCACGCTCGGTGTCGTACGCGCCCTTGGTCGAGGAAATCAGCAGCACCAGCGCCGCCATAGTCGCGACCAGGCCCAGGCCAATGCCGATGTGTATCGCATCCTTATTGTCGGAGTTCAGGTGGTGCTCCGGCAGCGCGGCGTGGCGCCAAAAAAACAGGCAAAAACGAGCAGTGCAATGGTCGTATTGGTCATAGATGGCTAGCCCTGGTTAGGTTTTTATAAAGTTGTCCGAGGGACGATGCCATATGCAGCCAGCCGTCACAGCACCAATAAGCACGCTAGCCAGCGGCATCCAACACGGCGCAGCAACACGCACTCAACTTTCCAGGCTGGCTGTAGTCCAACACCGCAGACTGTGCCTGCGCGGCAACTCGATAGACAGCCGCTGGGTAATTCCGTAGCTTGTTTTTTTGCTCAAAATCAATCAACCGAACAGCACTGTTACTTGTGGAGTATTTGCGATGAAAGCTTGGATCTGCTTACCCCTGATCGCCCTGACACTCGCCGGTTGCGCCGGCAGCCACAAACCCTATCGAGACAACTGTGGCAGCCAACTGGACGCCGCTTGGCGCGAATCCGACATCGCCAAAACCGAAGGCTTCGCCGGCAGCGTCAGCTACACCAAAGCCATGTCGCTGCTAACCGCCGCCAAGACTCAACAACAGTTCGAGGCCTTTGAAGGCTGCACGCGCAAAGCGGAAAAAGCCCGGTTCTATATTCGCGAATCACGGGCTGGGCGCTGAGCGCGTAGCGACCGGCCACGATTAGCGGCGTACGGCTGCGGGCGAGCAGTGCCGCACCCTAGCGACTCAGGCTTAAACTCTCACTTGCGGGGCGCACTGTGCTCTGCGCCCGAACTGTTTAACGCAGCTGCACGGAAAGCCAATGCCTAGTATCTGGAAGTCTTTTCGATCGTTGTATTTCGCCACCCTGCTGATGCTGATTGGCTCGGGACTGCTGAGCACCTATCTGGGGCTGCGACTGGCCGCGGATAAGATCGATACCATCTGGATCGGTGCCTTGATGGCCGCCAACTACTTCGGCTTGGCGCTAGGCGGCAAAGTCGGCCATCGCCTGATCGCCCGGGTAGGGCATATGCGCGCCTATGTTTCATGCGCCGGAATGGTCAGCGCTGCCGCACTGGGTCATGGTTTGCTCGACTGGTTGCCGGCCTGGATCGTGCTGCGGGTTATCGTTGGCCTCGGCATGATGTGCCAGTACATGGTGATCGAGAGCTGGCTCAACGAGCAGGCCAATGCGAGCCAGCGCGGCGCGGTGTTTTCCGGCTACATGATTGCCTCCTACCTCGGCTTGGTGCTGGGCCAACTGGCGCTGGTACTGCACTCGGCCCTCGGTCCGGAGTTACTCATGCTGGTGGCGCTGTGCTTTGCTCTGTGCCTGGTGCCGGTGGCAATGACCCGCAGGACGCATCCAGCGCCGATGCACCCGGCACCGCTGGAACCCCGTTTTTTCATCCAACGGGTGCCGCAGTCGTTAACCACAGTCTTAGTCTCCGGGTTGGTGATAGGTTCGTTTTATGGCCTGGCGCCGCTGCATGCCTTGCGCTTAGGGCTGAGCACTCAGCAGGTCGGTTTGTTTATGGGCTCTTGCGTGTTTGCCGGCTTGCTGGTGCAGTGGCCGCTGGGCTGGTTGTCTGATCGCTATGATCGCGGCCGCTTAATCCGTGTTTGCGCGTTGCTGCTGACACTGGCGGCTTTGCCGTTGGCGCTGATGCCGGCACTACCGCTGGAACTGTTGTTCTCGCTGGGATTTGTGCTCAGCCTGCTGCAGTTCAGCCTCTATCCATTGGCCGTGGCTTTTTCAAATGACTATATAGAGAGCGAACACCGGGTGTCCTTGACTGCCATGTTGCTCGTCACCTTTGGCATTGGTGCCTGCGTGGGGCCGCTGGTAACGGGGGTATTGATGAGCGAACTGGGCCCTAACACGCTCTATGCCTTCGTCAGTGTCTGTGCTTTTATCCTGATTTTTCGGGTCCGGGAGACAACAAAGAACATGCCGCAGATCGAAGATGCTCCGCTGCAGCACGTTCCGATGCCGGGCAACCTGACCTCGCCACTCTCGGCGGCACTTGACCCGCGGATCGATGAAAACATGATCCAGGAGCAGATGCAGAACCCTGTGGCTCCTGAGTCCGAACTACCGGCAGAACCAGAAGAGCACTCGCCACGCTGAGAGACCGCCGGGACGATGCTTAGCACCTTACGGGTGGCTAACCGCCGCCAACTCCCTCGGTATGCCTGCTGCAGCTACGCGCGGTTCTAGGTAGCTGAGTGTCGACCACAGACATCTGCACCACCATCAAGGGCTCTATGTTAAGCGGGTGCTATTTCAGCCCGTTACCCTGGAGCCGTCATGTTTAACCCCATCACCGTCCTTCGCGATACCGCCCCCGTGCCAATGCTAGATGCCTGCAAATGGCAAAAGCTCGCAGGCGACCCGCACACCGTCAACCTGAATGCCTACACCTCGGAAGATGGCAGCAAAATCATGGGCACCTGGATCTGCACACCGGGCAAGTGGTACGTAGAGTATGTGAAGTGGGAGTACTGCGATTTTCGGGAGGGGTACTGCATCATTACTCCTGATGGCAAGGAGCCTATCCACTTGAGGGCCGGTGATATTTTTATCGTTGAACCCGGCATGAAAGGCACTTGGGAGGTAGTTGAGACGGTGCGTAAATACTTCGTGTTTGCCTGAACCGGCAGCGCCTCGCCAACCTAAACGCCGTCAGCCCAGCCGGTGTGCAAATGCAGCAAGAAGCACACTCACCGCCTAAGCCAGCGCCTTCAGCGCCGCTGGCTAACCTGCTGCAACACCGCCAAGTAAGTCGGCGGCGTGGGTACCAGGCCGCGCTCACGCAGCAGCTGATGCATCTGCGGCAAACGGAAGTACGGCACCGAGGCCATCAGGTGATGCTCGATATGAAAGTTCACTCGCAGCGGCGCCACTGTGATCCGCGCCAGCCAACCGGCCGCCGTGCTGCGGGTGTTGCGCAGGGTGTCGCGGCTGTCTTCCAGGCAGGCGTGCTCGGCCATCGAACGAATGCGCACCAGCAGCGGAAACGGCGTCACATAGGCCAGCAGCCACACCCCGAATAACCAGGCCTCACCGGTCTGCCAGAGCAGCGCCAAGAGCAGCGCATTGGTCAGCAACATGCCGCCACTGTTGGCCGCGAAATCCAGGCCATAGTCCCACCAGCGCCGTCCTTCTTGCGGCAAGCGCTGCACGTCGTTGGCCACCGTCCATTTGAGCAGCCCGGCGTCCATCAGCACCCGGCCGAGGACAAACTTCAGCCCAGTCAGGCCGCTAATATCGCGCAGCAACTTGCGCAGCAGCGACAGCCGGGTGGTGGGAAAACCGCTGACCAGCGACAGATCAGGATCTTGCGCGCTGGAGGTCTTGGCGTGGTGCACCAAGTGGTAAGGGCGGTACTTGGACACGTCATTCCACAGTGGCCGGGCGCAGAGCCAGTCGGCCAGCACCTCGTTGCCCCACTTGCTGTTGAACAGCGTGCCGTGGGCGGCATCGTGCTGCAGGATTGCCAGACACAGCTGACGGCCGCCGATGATCAGCAACCCCAGCAGCAGCGCCAAGACGAAACCCCACAACGGCAAATGCTCGCGGGCATAGGCCAGGGCGGCGAACGTCAGACCGATCACGGCCCAGGTCGAACCCACCGCCCAGGCGCCCATCCAGTCCGAGCGGGCGGTGAGCTGCTGGATTTCAGCGCGAGTGAAGATCTCGGTTATTTTTGTTTTAGTGGTCATGG
This sequence comes from Pseudomonas sp., assembly GCF_030698175.1. Classification (GTDB taxonomy): domain Bacteria; phylum Pseudomonadota; class Gammaproteobacteria; order Pseudomonadales; family Pseudomonadaceae; genus Aquipseudomonas. Next base: position 12,425 of record NZ_JAUYNT010000020.1, on the reverse strand, counting down.
CTGGACTCTTGAGGGCAGGGTCTGAGTTATGGCTGTGTTGGGGATGGGCCGGATTGGCCGGCGTACAGCCGGCTCCAGATCTGATGACCGGCCTGATCGAAGCGCAGTACGTCGGCAAAAAAGGCCTGGCGGGTGGCGCTATCGACCAAGGGCTCGGGCAACAAGGGGTCGAAGACCACCTGGCGAATGGCGTTATTGCCAAGCAAGAAGGCCTCGCGAGCGGCCACCTCGGTCTCCAGCTGCGGCGCGCGCTGCAGCCAGTCGGCTAATTGCTTACCCAGCTGCTGGTAACGGGCGGTCAGCGCCGGACCATCCCAGAGCCCATGGATCTGCGCGGTGCTGTGTTGATCGAAGCCACTGGCAACGAACAGCCGCGCCTGCGGCTCCAGCCCGAGATTGTCGAGGCGCTGGCGCACCGCCGGAACATCGGCTTCGATATTGTTCGGGCGGATATGCAGGCCTTTTTCCAGCTCACGAAACCCCAGCAATTGCAGGGCCCGCTCGCGCCGACGTAAGGCTGCGCGATCGGTACGACCCAGGGCGGCGCTGAACACCGCCAGATAATCCCCAAGCCAGGGCCGCAGCCGTTGCTGCACCGAGCGCCAGGTGGCCACGTCGCCATACAGTTCCAGCGCCTGCGGCCCCAGCTGATAACTGCCACGACCCGCTGCTTCAACCAGCGCCTCGGCCGACAAACGCGCCAGCCCGACCCGCACGCTATTGGCGCTAATGCCAAACAGCGCCGCAGCAATAATCGCCTCACGGGCCTGCAAGGGTTGGCCATTGCCGGCGCTGAGCAGGTTCAGAATCAGGGTTTTAGCATTGGGTTGCATACCGATTGGCCTCTTTGCTGCACGGCGCTGTCAGCCCCAGAGGCTGAGCAGCGTCGAACAAAGATTACATGATCAGTATTTTTATTTTATTTTAAGTAATATTTCAATGATTTTTATCCTGCACCTTTAGCGCAGCCGAGCCGGCCGACCGGGTTATTGCGCCAGCACTTGCGAGTCGTGCGGGCAGCTGATCACGCTGCGATCAACTTGACGCTGCAGCCATTGCTCGGTGCGCGAGTACCAAGGCTCGGCACTCGGATCGGCAGACAAGATCGCCTCTTCGTGGCCGTTGGCGGCGGCCTTTTGCAGCCATAACTGCCGCTGCGCACGACTCACCGGCAGGCCGCGACCGTTGCTATAGGCCTCGCTCATGGCGTATTGCGCGGCGGGATAATCCTGCTCGGCGGCCAGGCAGGTCCAGTACAAGGCCTTGGCATCACTGCCGCTGTAACGCATGGCGCGCACGTCACCCTCAGCGGCATCCTCCACGCCACGCTGGTCACTCCAATATTGCTCGCCAAGCAGGTACTGGGCCTGGGCATTGCCTTGCGCCGCTGCTTGCTCAAACCAATGCATGGCGCTGAGTTGGTCTTGCGCCTCGATAAAATCCAGTGCCAATTCAATCTGGGCCAAATCCAAGCCTTGCTCGGCAGCCTGTTGCAGCCAGTGTTGACGCTGCTCGGCATCATCGGTCAGTAAGTCGTCGCGATACAAAATGGCGATTTCAAACGCCGCTCGGGCATTCCCCTGCTTCGCCGCTTTTGCATACCAGTGCTCGGCGCGACTGTAATCCTGCTGACCGTAATGCCAGAAACCGAGGTTGAACTGGGCGCAGGCATCACCCCCGTTGGCCGCACTGGCCAAACTGCTTTCAGCCGCTTCATCGGCCACCTCAAGCACCGCACAGGGGCCGGCCTTGGCCGCCTGCAGGGTAAATGAACTGAGCAGGCACAGGCTCAGCAAGGCTAGGCGTAACAGGGCTTTGAGCGTGAACAAGGGCAAACCTCCATGGCAATAAGCGGCGGATAATAGGCGCAAAGCCTGCCAATAGGCGTGGTTGACTGCGCAGTTCAGGCCAACCCTTGGCGGTCTGCGAATCAACCAAAGCACCTGGCCGCCCGCGACCGCGTGCGTTTAGAGGACCGGCAAGGCGTCGATATGCCGATATTCCGCGCCCAGCTGCGCAGCCAATAGGCGAGCGCGACCGAGGCGGCAATGGGTGTCGCGCATTCAATATCCACCAGGCAACTCCTCTATATGCCAGTACTGCGCGCCCAGCTCACGGGCTAACAATCGGCCACGACCTAGGCGGATCGGCGCGCACTCGATATCTACCAGCAGCGCCGGGCAACTGGCGGGCGGCAATGCCGGCCAATCGCGCAGACGGCCATCGGTAAGGATCAACAGCCGCTGTTGCTCGGCGGGCTTGAGTTGCTGGCGCCGACTCAGCCAGCGGCTGGCCTGTTGCAGCGCCTCGAGCAGCGGCGTGCCACCGCCGGCACCGAGTTCCGCCAACCAAGTCTGCACAGCGGCACCGGATTGCTGCCCTTGCCAGAGCCACTGCGCCTGCGCACCGCTGGCGTGCAGCACAGCCAAGCGTGCGCGCTGGCGGTAGGCCTGCTCGAACAGCTGGGCCAGCAGGCCTTTGGCTTGGCTGAGCGCACCGTGACGACGGGTCGAGGCCGAGGCATCCACGACCACCAACCACAACTCACCAGCCGCCGCACTGCGTGGCCGTTGCAGCAAGTCCTGGCGCGTGCGCGGGCGTCCGCGCAACAGCGTGGCGGGCCAGTCAATGCGCCCGGTTTGGCCGCTGCGACTGGCGCCGCTGAGTCCACCCTTGAGTCGCCCTGGAGAGGGTCGTGCATCCGCGCCTGAGGCTGTGCGCGGGCGGATGCTTAGGGCTTTTTTGCCCAGCGCGGCGGTTCACGCCGAACACCCACAGTTTGCGGCTGCGCCGGCAACTCGCCCCACTGGCCTTCGTCTTGCGGCGGCTGACTGGTCGATGATGTTTGGCTGTTTGGCCGCTGCGGGCTTTGCTGTTCCAGCTTTTGCTGCGGCGGCGTGGCCGATGGCGACGGATGACGCTGACGATGGCGCAGGACGAAGTCGGCCACCGCCTCGATATCTTCGGTTTCGATCTGCGGGCTGCCGCGCCACGCCGCATGGGCACGGGCGGCACGCAACCAGACCAGATCTGCGCGCAGGCCATCGACACCGGCGTCGAAGCAGCGCTGGCTGATGGCATTCAATGCCGCGTCATCCAGTGGAATGCTATTGAGCTGCTCGCGGGCGTTTTGGCAACGCTCGCGCAATTCTTCCTGGGGCGCCGCCCAGCGCTGCAGGAATGCCGGCGGATCGGCATCGAAGGCCAGGCGGCGGCGAACTATCTCGGCCCGCTCGGTCGGTTGTGGCAAGCCACTCAAGGCCAGATTCAGGCCGAAACGGTCGAGCAGTTGCGGGCGTAGCTCGCCCTCCTCAGCGTTCATGGTGCCGATCAGCACGAAGCGCGCGGCGTGCCGATGGGAGATGCCGTCGCGCTCGATATGGTTGACCCCACTGGCGGCGGCGTCCAGCAACAGATCGACCAGATGATCGGGCAGCAGATTGACCTCATCTACGTACAAGACGCCGCCATTGGCCTTGGCCAGCAAGCCCGGCGAGAACTGCGCACGGCCCTCGCCAAGTGCCGCGTCCAGATCCAGGGTGCCAACGATGCGCTCCTCGCTGGCGCCCAGCGGCAGGGTGACGAACAGCCCGCTGGCCAGCAGGTCGGCCAAACCACGGGCCAGGGTTGACTTGGCCATGCCGCGCGGGCCTTCGATCAGCACGCCACCGATGGCCGGATCGATGGCCGCCAGGCACAGGGCCAACTTCAGATCATCGGCACCAACCACGGCAGAAAGGGGGAAATGGCTGTCGGTCATGGGAGCAATCCGTTATGTCTGGTGTAGGGTGGGTTAGCGGCGCGGAACAATGAACGATAATTCAAACGCGATGGTGGCGCGCCGCGTACCCCACCAAGCGATGGACCGCGTTGCGCCCATGGTGGGTTACGCCGCATCAATTTCGGTGTGTTGTTCGACAACCGCGACATGCGGCTAACCCACCCTACGGGATCGACGGGAATGCGTGTGTTCATGACTCTTCGCTGTCCAGCAGCAGACTTTCCAGGGCTGCCTGATAGTCGCCGGGGTTCTGCCACAGGCCGCGTTGCTGGGCCTCCAGCAGGCGTTCGAGGATATCTTGCAGGGCACCGGGGTTGTGCTGTTGGATGAAATCGCGGGTGGCCTTATCGAGCAAATAGGCATCGGTCAGCAGGGCGTACTGGTGATCGTCGATCAGCTCGCTGGTGGCATCGAAGGCGAACAGGTAATCGATGGTCGCCGCCAGCTCGAACGCACCCTTGTAGCCGTGGCGCTTCATGCCCGCGATCCACTTTGGGTTAGCCGCCCGCGCTCGCACCACTCGATTAAGTTCTTCTTTGAGGGTGCGAATCCGTGGGCAATCCGGCTGGCTGTTGTCGCCGTGGTAGCTGGCCACCTTGGCGCCGCGCAAGGTTTCCACCGCCGCCAGCATGCCGCCTTGGAACTGATAGTAATCGTTGGAATCGAGCAGGTCGTGCTCGCGATTGTCCTGGTTGTGCAGCACCGCTTGCAGACCCTCTAGCTGCTCGGCGAAGCGCTCGCGGGCGGGCGCGCCCTCGGCGCCCTTGCCATAGGCATAGCCGCCCCAGTTCAGGTAGACCTCGGCCAGATCGCTGCGACTCTGCCACAGCCGCTCTTCGATGGCGTTCTGGATGCCGGCGCCATAGGCGCCGGGCTTGGAGCCGAAGATTCGCCAGCCGGCCTGACGCCGCGCCTCGGCCTCGCTCAAGCCGTCATCTTGCAAGCGCAGCGCCGCCTGCCAGACTCGCGCCGACAGTGGATTCATCTCCGCCGGCTCATCCAATTCGGCGACTGCCTGCACGGCCTCATCGAACAGCCGGATCAGGTTGCTGAAGGCATCGCGAAAGAACCCCGAGACCCGCAGGGTCACGTCGACTCGGGGCCGACCAAGTTGCTCCAGGCTCAGCACCTCGAAGCGTTCGACCCGCTGACTGCCGGCCTGCCAGATTGGCCGCACGCCGATCAGCGCCAGCGCCTGGGCGATGTCGTCGCCGCCGGTACGCATGGTGGCGGTGCCCCACACCGACAAACCCAGCTGGGCCAAGTGCTCGCCGTGGTCCTGCCGATGCCGCTCCAACAGCCGCTCGGTGGCCTGCACGCCGATGCGCCAGGCAGTCGGCGTCGGCAGATTACGCACATCCACCGAATAGAAATTGCGCCCGGTCGGCAGCACATCCAGGCGACCGCGACTGGGGGCGCCGCTAGGGCCAGCCGGCACGAAGCGGCCGGCCAAGGCCGCCAGCAGACCGCTCATTTCTGCCGGGCCGCAGGCATCCAGCAGCGGCGCTACTTGCTCATGCAGGCGCTGCAAGACCAAGGCACTGCGCGGCCCAACGGATTCGAAATCCGTTGCCTCGATCAGACCCAAGGCCAGCAACTCCAGACGTTCGCGAGTGTCGCCGGTGGTGCGCCAGGCATCGCTGCCGCAGCCTTGCAGCAACTGTGGACGCGGCCCCGACCAAGGCGCGGCCATGGCGCAATCCAGTGGATCGAAACCCAGCTCAAGATCACGGGCCAGGGCGCGCAACAGGCTGGCATTGCCCTCCCGGCCATCACCGCGAGGGATGCGCAACAAGGCCAACAAGGTGTCGCGGCGCAAGGTGCCGACCGGCGACTCACCGAACACATGCAGGCCGTCGCGGATCTGCGACTCCTTCAAGTCGCACAGGTAGGCATCCAGCTGCGGCAGCCAGCTATTGGGGTCGTCATTCAGCTGCAGGCCCAGCTCCTGATCCAGATGACTGGCACGCACCAGGGCGAGGATTTCACCGCGCAACTCACCGGCGCGGCGCAGGTCCAGCTGGCTGGCCTCGTAATATTCATCGGCCAACCGCTCGATATCACGCAACGGGCCGTAGCTGTCGGCGCGGGTCAGCGGCGGCATCAGGTGGTCGATGATCACCGCCTGGGTGCGGCGTTTGGCCTGGGCGCCCTCGCCCGGATCGTTGACGATAAAGGGATAAACATTCGGCAGCGGGCCGAGGATCGCATCCGGCCAGCATTGCGCCGAGAGGCCGACGCTCTTGCCCGGCAGCCATTCCAGATTGCCGTGCTTGCCGACATGCACCACGGCATTGGCGGCGAACACCGTGCGCAGCCAGCAATAAAACGCCAGATAGCCATGGGGGGGCACCAGATCCGGATCGTGATAGACCGCGCTGGCATCCACCTGATAACCCCGGGCCGGCTGGATGCCGACGAAGGTCAAACCGAAGCGCAGGCCGGCGATCATCAAGCGACCGCCGCGAAACATCGGGTCCTGCTCGGGGCCGCCCCAACGCTCCAGCACCGCCTGCTGATTGGCCGCCGGCAACTGGGCGAAGAACGCCTGGTAGTCGCCCAGCGCCAGGCTCTGGGCGCAGGGGCGCAGGTCGCTGCTGTCGAGATCGTTAGTCACGCCACCGAGCAGCTGGTGAATCAGGGCGGTACCAGTCTCCGGTAAGCCTTCGACCGGATAGCCCTGCTGTTCGAGTGCGCACAGGATATTTAGCGCCGCCGCCGGCGTGTCCAACCCCACGCCATTGCCGATGCGGCCGTCGCGGGTCGGGTAGTTGGCCAGCACCAGGGCAATGCGTTTATCGCTATTGGGCAGGCGCGCCAGTTCGGTCCAGCGCCGCGCCAACTCGGCGACAAAATCCATCCCCGGCAAGTGCGGCTTATAGCAAACCACATCGCTCTGGCTGCGCTCACTGCGCCAGGCCAGACCCTTGAAGCTGATCGGCCGGGTGATCAAGCGACCGTCCAGCTCGGGCAGCACTATGTGCATGGCCAAGTCACGGGAACCCAGGCCTTGGGCGCTGGCTTGCCATTGCTCATGGTTATCCAAGGCGCAGATGGCCTGCAGCACCGGGATGTCGCGGCTAAACGGGCGCAAATCCGGCGCCTCGGGGTTGGACATGGCAAAGCCGGTGGTGTTGATAATCAGCGCGGCGCTGGTCTGATCCAGCCAACTTTCCACCTGAGCCAAACAGGCCGCTTCTTTCAGACTAGCGACGGCAATGGGCAACGGATTCAGGCCCTGAGCTTGCAAGCGCCCACAGAACACATCGATAAAACCGGTGTTGGCCGCCTGCACCTGGGTGCGGTAGAACAGCAGCGCCACCACCGGATTGTCGCCCTGCCCCGCCAGTTGCCAGTCAGCGCGCCAATCGGCCAGTTCGGCCTTGGCCTGCCGCGGGTGATAAAGCACCACACGCGGCAAAGCACTGGGCTCCTGCCAGGGGTAATCGCGTTGCAACCAGCGGCTGGCCAGGCAATTGAATAACTGCCGGGCGTTATCCACACCGCCCTGACGCAGGAACTGCCAGAGCCGCTCGGCCTCGGCCGCCGGCACATTGCTGAGACCCGTCAGCTCCGGATCGGGGCTGTCGTCGCCGGGCACCAGAATCACCCGCGCGCCGCGCTCGGCCAGCTCCACCAGCCGCTCGATGCCGTAGCGCCAATAGCTGACGCCCCCGTGCACGGAAATCAAAATGACCTTGGCGTGCTGCAGCACCTGCTCGACGTAGAAATCGATCGAGGCGTTATTGCTCAGCTGCGCCGGGCTGGCCAGGCGCAGGCTCGGGTAATCGGCCGGCAACTGCTGCGCCACCTCGGCCAGCAACGACAGGTGCGAGTCGCCGGTGCAGAGAATCACCAGCTCGGCGGGCGTCTGTTGCAGGTCGGCGATGCTGTCGGCCGGCACTTGGCTGCCGGGCTGGGTGCGCAGCAGGTGCATGGCGAGTTAACCGGCTAGCGCAGCGTTGAGTTCGGCTTCGATCACGGCTTGATCGAGGGTTTGGCCGATGATCACCAGACGCGTCACCCGGGCTTCGTCGGCCAGCCAGGCACGGTCGAAGTGCTTGTCGAAGCGCTGACCGACACCTTGCAGCAACAGGCGCATCGGCTTGCCGGGGATGGCCGCGAAGCCCTTGATGCGCAGGATACCGTGCTTACTCACCGCATCTTTCAGGGCTTGCAGCAACTGAGTCTCGGCCACGGCCGGCAACTCGATGGCGAAGGAGTCGAACTCGTCGTGATCGTGCTCTTCATGGCCTTCGAGATCGTGATGGGTCTTGCGGCTGTCGATGTGCAGCTCGGTCTCGCAGTTGAGTCCCAGCAACACGCTCAATGGCAGCTCACCGCCATGGGCCTCGATCACCTTGACCGCCGATGGCAACTCTTCGGCCACCTCCGCGCGCACTGCGGCCAAGGCATCGCTGCTGAGCAAGTCCGCCTTGTTGAGGATGACCAGATCGGCGCTGGCCAACTGGTCGGCGAACAATTCGTGCAGCGGCGATTCATGATCCAGGTTGGGGTCCAGTTGGCGCTGGGCATCCACCTGTTCCGGGAAGGCGGCGAAGGTGCCGGCGGCCACGGCCGGGCTATCGACCACGGTGATCACCGCGTCCACCGTGCAGGCATTGCGGATTTCCGGCCAGTTGAAGGCCTGCACCAACGGCTTGGGCAAGGCCAAACCTGAGGTTTCGATGAGGATATGGTCCAGATCGCCACGGCGCGCCACCAGCTCGCGCATCACCGGGAAGAATTCCTCCTGCACGGTGCAGCACAGGCAGCCGTTGGCCAGCTCGTAGACGCGGCCGTTGGCTTCTTCTTCCGAGCAGCCGATCGAGCATTGCTTGAGGATTTCGCCGTCGATACCCAGCTCGCCGAACTCGTTGACTATCACAGCGATGCGCCGGCCTTCGGCGTGGGTCAGCATATGCCGCAGCAAGGTAGTTTTGCCGGCGCCGAGAAAGCCGGTGACTATGGTGACGGGGAGTTTAGCGAGGGTTTTCATCTGCGGCCCTGGGTGAGATCGATAGGATCGGCGGGCGGCAGCAACAGGCACGGCGAGTACTAGATCGCCAAGCATGCAGTACCGGAACACCCCGCCCGGTGGTCAAAAACATTGCGAGGCAGGTCTCCTGGCTTACGGTCCGCGCCTTGCGCAATCCCCTCACCTTCCCGCCGGCTGGCAGTGGTATGTCGAAGGGTTTTTGACCGTTTACAGTTGCGGGGGCAGCCACGGTTTTGCCGTGTTCCCTCTTAGCTTCGGCAACCCGTGCCGAAGAACCTCGAAAGGCTGCAGGCTACGCAGTGGCATGCCGGAGGTCAATCGCCGAGGTTGACGATTAGGCCTGCTTCGTGATTTTCTAGACGGCTGTTTCAGGTGTCTCGCACCGTCGTGTGCGAGGTGAAACGGGAAGCCGGTGGGCCTGATCTCGAAAGAGCGGGCGAGTCCGGCGCTGCCCCCGCAACGGTAAGCAGACGTAACAGGCCGCTGAAAAACGTAGCGAGCGAAGGTCAGGCAAGGCGAAATCAGCCGAAGAAGCGCAGTTTACTTGGCGTAAATGAGCATTCTGAGGCTGATTTCAACGCTGCATGGCCGAGCGCAGTAGTTTTTCAACGGTCTGGTAGGGTCGTCGTAGTCACTGTGCTTTTGGGCATGGGAACGCTGACCCTGCTACTGTCAGTACGACAGTCGTCGCAAGCCCGGAGACCGGCCTGAATCCTTGTTTGGCAATCCGCGGTGGGCGGGTGCGCGCCGAATTTCAGGCCCTGCCGCCTGTGCTCGTGCTGCGACTCTACTGCCTTGTTTAACTCAGATTAGAAGGCCTCAGTATGTCTACTCGCACTTTGTCGTCCGCCACTACCCTCGCCCTCCCCCTGTCGCAACGCCTGATTCTGGCCGTCGGCAGCTGCCTGCTCGGCGCGGCGCTGATCTTCCTGGCAGGCTTCGCGCCTGTCGACGCGCTGCATAACGCCGCTCACGACACCCGCCACAGCGCCGCCTTTCCTTGCCACTGAGCCTTTAGGCTGCGCGGCTGGACAATTCGCTAGTAGCGGAGCCGGCAGGATGTCTGCGCCTGCCTAGGGAATTTTGCGCATTGCGATTGCTCGCGCGCCGCGCTGAGTCGGGCGCTGTTTATTTACGGTAAAAAAATGTTGAGATATTTTGCTTATGTTTAAACGTATCGCTCAAACCGCTGGTTTTGCCGGCCTGCTCGCCGCCCTCCTACTGACCCTACTGCAAAGCCTGTGGGTCACGCCGATAATTCTTGAAGCAGAAACCTACGAGAACAGCGCCGCGCCAGTGGCCGAGCAGAACCATGAATCGAGCATGCCGACAGCCCATCAACATGAGCACGCTGAAGCCGCACCCCATGAGCACGACGCCGAGGCCTGGGCTCCGGAAGATGGCTGGCAGCGCACCCTGTCGACTGGCCTGAGTAATCTGGTGATGGCGATTGGCTTTGCGCTGCTGCTTACAGGTTTATTCACCCTGCGCGCACCGAACAAAACCTGGCAAGGCTTGCTCTGGGGTTTTGCCGGTTTTGCCACCTTCTGCCTGGCCCCGGCTGCCGGCTTACCACCAGAGGTGCCCGGCACCGCAGCAGCGGACTTAGTCCAGCGCCAAAGCTGGTGGGTGGGCACTGCGCTAGCCACCGCGACCGGCCTGAGCCTGCTGGCATTCGCCGGCCATTGGACGCTGCGCGTTGCAGGCTTGTTGCTACTGGCCGCGCCCCATCTAATCGGCGCACCGCAACCCGAGGTACACGCAAGCCTGGCGCCACAAGCGCTGGCTGAGCAATTTGTAACCGCCTCCCTGCTGACCAATGCGTTGTTCTGGGCGGCCCTTGGCTTGGCGAGCGCCTGGTTCTTCAGCCGCAGCCAGCAATCCGCCTGAATCAGCCCGCGCCGTGACCAAGCCGCTGTATGTCGCAGGTCTTGGTTGTCGGCGGGGTTGCTTGATGCAGCCGTTGTTTGACCTGCTGCAACAAGCCTTAGACCAGCACCAGCTAAAGATCACTGATCTCAGCGCGCTGGCCAGCAGCAATCACAAGCAAGATGAACCCGGCCTGCAGCAATTGGCCATGCACTTGCAGTTGCCGTTGGTATTTGCCAGCGCAGAGCTGCTGGGCCTTTATACTGAGCGCCTTACCCTGCACTCGCCCCTCAGCCTGCGGATAACCGGCAGCGCCGGGGTTGCCCAAGCCAGCGCACTGGCACTGGCGGAGCAACTTAGCGCACGCCGGGCAGAGCTGATTGGCGAGCGACTGAATAACGCCAACGCCACCTGCGCCATTGCCGTGACGACCATTCTGGAGACTCCATGACCGTCTATTTCATCGGTGCCGGTCCCGGCGATCCCGAGCTCATCACAGTAAAAGGCCAGCGTTTGCTACGCAGTTGCCCGGTCATTCTGTACGCCGGCTCTCTGGTGCCAGAAGCTTTGCTCGAAGGCCATAACGCCGAACTCGTGGTCAACACCGCAGAGTTGCACTTGGAAGCCATCATTCAACTGCTGCACGAGGCCCACGAAAAAGGTCAAGACGTCGCCCGCGTGCATTCCGGCGATCCGTCACTGTACGGCGCCATTGGCGAGCAAATCCGTCATCTGCGTGCGCTGAATATTCCCTTCCAGATTATCCCCGGCGTCACCGCCACTGCCGCCTGCGCGGCGTTGCTGGAAAGCGAGCTGACGCTGCCGGGCATCTCGCAAACGCTGATTCTCACCCGCTATGCCACCAAGTCCGAGATGCCTGATGGCGAGCAGTTGGGTGATCTGGCACGCCACGGCGCGAGCATGGCGATTCACCTGGGTGTCAGCCACCTAAGCCGCATCATTGCCGAGCTGCTGCCGCACTACGGCAGCGACTGCCCAATTGCCGTGGTACACCGCGCCAGTTGGCCAGACCAGGATTGGGTCAGCGGTACGCTCGCCGATATCGAAGCCAAGGTCCAAGCCAAAGGCTTTCGCCGCACAGCGTTGATTTTGATTGGACGGGTACTGGGCGCTGAACAGTTCGCCGATTCGGCGCTGTATCACACAGATACCCAACACCTATACCGCCCGTAGCCGCTCAGACTCACGCCACCTTAATGCCTGTAACGCTTTGAGCGGGCTCCCCTTCGCCTGCCTGATTGAACATGGCACGCTCCTTATTTAAGGCATTGAACTGCAGTTGCAAAGATTGCAGTGAGCCGCTGACGTTATAGCGACTAAGCTCTAAACAAACAGGAGCCGCATATGAACGATCAAACCCCACAGCCACCGACTTTCTGGCAGATGCTGCACAGCGTGCTGGCGGCGGCCTTTGGTGTGCAGAGCGGGAAGAACCGAGCACGCGACTTTGGCCACGGCAAGCCCAGTCAGTTTATTGCGCTGGGCTTGTTATTCACACTGTGCTTCGTGCTGGTGGTATTTGGTCTGGTGAAGTTGGTGCTGTATTTCGCCGGTATCTAATTTCGTCGTTAATTAATTGCAGCTAATTAACAACGACATACTCGCTGTAACTTGTCTGCGCGCAAAGACAAACCCCCGACCATCTTACGATGATCAGGGGTTTGGTGTTTAAGCTTGACGATGACCTACTCTCACATGGGGAAACCCCACACTACCATCGGCGATGAATCGTTTCACTACTGAGTTCGGGATGGG
>NZ_JAUYNT010000019.1 GCF_030698175.1 Pseudomonas sp. | reverse complement strand
AGCCGATAACGATTGGCGTGTCGTCGCCCGGGAAATCGTAAGCATTGAGCAGGTCGCGAACTTCCATCTCAACCAATTCCAGCAGCTCAGCGTCGTCAACCATGTCAGCCTTGTTCAGGAAGACCACGATGTACGGAACGCCAACCTGACGGGACAGCAGGATGTGCTCACGGGTTTGCGGCATCGGGCCATCGGCAGCCGAGCAAACCAGGATAGCGCCGTCCATCTGCGCAGCACCGGTGATCATGTTCTTCACATAGTCGGCGTGACCCGGGCAGTCAACGTGGGCGTAGTGACGAATAGCCGAATCGTATTCAACGTGGGAAGTGTTGATCGTGATACCACGAGCTTTTTCTTCCGGAGCGCTGTCGATTTGGGCGAAGTCACGAATAGCACCACCGAAAGCTTCGGCGCACACTTTAGTCAACGCTGCAGTCAACGTGGTTTTACCGTGGTCGACGTGACCGATGGTGCCAACGTTTACGTGCGGTTTGTTACGTTCAAATTTTTCCTTAGCCACGACAGAAATCCTCTTGTCTAAAGGGCTGAATCAGCCTTGTCTTTTAACGATAGCTTCGACGACATTCGACGGAGCTTCGGAGTATTTTGAAAATTCCATTGAGTAGCTCGCGCGACCCTGAGACATGGAGCGGACATCGGTCGCATAACCGAACATCTCACCCAACGGAACCTCGGCGCGAATCACTTTGCCGGAAACCGTATCTTCCATACCCTGGATCAGACCGCGACGGCGATTGAGGTCGCCCATCACATCACCCATGTAATCTTCAGGCGTTACCACTTCTACCTTCATGATTGGCTCAAGCACTACCGCGCCACCCTTCTGGGACAGCTGCTTGGTCGCCATGGAGGCAGCAACCTTAAACGCCATCTCGTTCGAGTCGACGTCATGGTAAGAACCATCAAACACAGTAGCTTTCAGGCCGATCAGCGGATAGCCGGCAACAACGCCGTTCTTCATCTGCTCTTCGATGCCCTTCTGAATGGCTGGAATGTATTCCTTAGGAATAACACCACCGACCACTTCATTGACGAACTGCAAGCCTTCTTGGCCTTCATCAGCAGGCGAGAAACGCACCCAGCAATGACCAAACTGACCACGACCGCCAGACTGGCGAACGAACTTGCCTTCGATCTCACAGGTCTTCGTGATTTTCTCACGATAAGAAACCTGCGGCTTACCGATGTTGGCCTCGACATTGAACTCGCGGCGCATACGGTCGACCAGGATGTCCAGGTGCAACTCGCCCATGCCCGAGATAATGGTTTGACCCGTCTCTTCATCGGTCTTAACGCGGAACGACGGATCTTCCTGAGCCAGCTTGCTCAGAGCGATACCCATCTTTTCCTGGTCATCCTTGGTCTTAGGCTCAACGGCAACCGAAATAACCGGCTCCGGGAAGTCCATGCGCACCAAGATAATTGGCTTCTCAAGGGAGCACAAAGTGTCGCCAGTGGTGACGTCCTTCATGCCGATCAGAGCCGCGATGTCGCCAGCGCGAACTTCTTTGATCTCTTCACGAGTGTTCGCATGCATTTGCACCATACGACCAACACGCTCTTTTTTACCCTTAACGGAGTTCAAAACACCATCACCCGAACTCAACACACCCGAATAAACGCGAGCGAAAGTCAGAGTACCCACGAATGGGTCGGTGGCGATTTTGAAAGCCAGCGCCGAGAACGGTTCGCTATCATCAGCATGACGTTCCATGGCGACTTCTTCGTCGTCTGGATCGGTGCCCTTGATCGCCGGGATATCCACCGGAGCCGGCAGGTAATCAATAACGGCATCAAGAACCAAAGGCACGCCCTTGTTCTTGAAGGAAGAGCCGCACACAGCCAGAACGATCTCGCCGGCAATAGTGCGCTGACGCAGAGCAAGCTTGATCTCTGCGTTAGTCAGCTCTTCGCCTTCGAGGTACTTGTTCATCAGCTCTTCAGTGGCTTCGGCCGCAGCCTCAACCATGTTGCTGCGCCACTCTTGAGCCAACTCAAGCATGTCTGCAGGAATTTCTTCCTCGCGCAGCGCCATACCCTTGTCGTCATCATTCCAGTAGATAGCCTTCATCTTGATCAGATCAATCTGACCCTTGAAGTCATCTTCTGCGCCAATGGCCAACTGAATTGGCACCGGCGTGTGGCCCAGACGCTGCTTGATCTGCGCAACTACGCGCAGAAAGTTAGCACCGGCACGGTCCATTTTGTTGACGTAAACCAAGCGCGGCACGCCGTACTTGTTAGCTTGACGCCAAACAGTTTCGGACTGCGGCTCAACACCGGAAGTGGCGCAAAACACCACAACCGCGCCATCGAGTACGCGCAAGGACCGCTCAACTTCAATGGTGAAGTCTACGTGGCCCGGGGTATCGATGATATTGAAACGGTGATTCTCGAACTGCTTCTCAGAGCCAGCCCAGAACGCCGTAGTGGCAGCGGAGGTGATAGTGATACCACGCTCCTGCTCCTGCACCATCCAGTCCATGGTCGCGGCGCCATCATGCACCTCGCCCATCTTGTGGTTAACGCCGGTGTAAAACAGTACCCGCTCGGTGGTCGTGGTTTTGCCGGCATCTACGTGCGCGACAATACCAATGTTACGGTAGCGGTTGATCGGTGTAATACGAGCCATAAAGCCCTCGCAAATTTAACAGCGCAGAATTTAGAAGCGGTAGTGCGAGAAAGCTTTGTTGGCTTCAGCCATGCGGTGCACGTCTTCACGCTTCTTAACTGCAGCACCTTTACCTTCAGCGGCATCCATCAGCTCGCCAGCTAAGCGCAGAGCCATGGATTTTTCGCCACGCTTGCGGGCGTAATCAACCAACCAGCGCATGGCGAGAGCGTTACGACGAGACGGGCGAACTTCGACCGGAACCTGGTAAGTAGCACCGCCTACGCGGCGCGACTTTACTTCGACCAGCGGAGCGATGGCGTCGAGAGCTTTCTCGAAGATCTCCAGGGGATCGCTGTTCTTGCGCTCTTTAACTTTTTCCAGAGCGCCATAAACGATACGTTCGGCAACGGCTTTTTTGCCGCTTTCCATCACGTGGTTCATGAATTTGGCGAGAATCAGGCTTCCGTATTTCGGATCGTCCAGAATCTCACGTTTTGCTGCTACACGACGTCTTGGCATGATAAGCCCTCAAACGGTCTTCAGGTAGTTCGGAACAATGACTAAGCCACGCCCGACCTTACTCTTATCGACTCAGTAAAAATGAATTGGAATTACTTCTTCGGACGCTTAGTGCCGTACTTCGAACGGCTCTGATTACGGCCTTTAACGCCAGAGGTATCCAGCGAGCCACGCACGGTGTGATAACGCACACCCGGAAGGTCTTTTACACGACCGCCGCGGATCAGCACCACGCTGTGCTCTTGCAAGTTGTGACCTTCACCGCCGATGTACGAGGAAACCTCGAAACCGTTGGTCAGGCGCACACGGCATACTTTACGCAGTGCCGAGTTAGGTTTTTTCGGCGTAGTGGTATACACGCGAGTGCACACACCACGACGTTGCGGGCAGTTCTGCAGTGCCGGCACATCGCTCTTTTCGACGATGCGCTTGCGCGGCTGACGCACCAGCTGGTTAATAGTTGCCATCTTTAGCTCCACTGTTGTCTTTCGACGCTATTGCCTTACCAAAATAACAGAGCGCAAGCCCTGTCAAATTTAGGGGTACAAGAGTCTAAAGAGCTTCTTGCGCCCAGTCAAGACGAAGCCCCGGACGACGGTGTCGGCCGGGGCTTCGTTTTTGCACTTAGTTGCCGCTGAAATTCAGCGCTTCAGCCAGTGCGGCTTCTACTTCGCTTGCACTTACACGTACAGGCTTGTCGGCCTCACGCTTGCGCTTGCGCTCGCGGTGATACGTCAGGCCGGTACCGGCCGGGATCAGACGACCCACGACCACGTTCTCTTTCAGGCCGCGCAAGTAGTCGCGCTTGCCGGTAACGGCCGCCTCAGTGAGCACCCGCGTGGTCTCTTGGAAAGAGGCCGCAGAGATGAACGACTCGGTCGACAACGATGCCTTGGTGATACCCATCAGCACGCGATCATACTTGGAGACAAACTTGTCTTCCGCAGTCAGACCCTCGTTAGCCGCCAGTACGTGCGTCAACTCCATCTGGTCGCCCTTGATGAAAGTCGAATCGCCGGTTTCGGTGATCTCAACCTTACGCAGCATCTGACGCAGAATGGTCTCGATGTGCTTGTCGTTGATTTTCACGCCCTGCAGGCGGTAAACGTCCTGGATCTCGTTAACGATGTACTTGGCCAGCGCGCTAACACCGAGCAAACGCAAGATGTCGTGCGGATCGCTCGGGCCGTCGGAGATAACTTCACCGCGACCCACTTGCTCGCCTTCGAAGACGTTCAGGTGGCGCCACTTTGGAATCAACTCTTCGTACGGCTCGCTGCCATCGTTCGGGGTAATCACCAAGCGACGCTTGCCTTTGGTTTCTTTACCGAAGGCAATGGTGCCGCTGACTTCAGCCAGAATCGAGGCTTCTTTCGGACGACGGGCTTCGAACAAGTCGGCAACCCGCGGCAGACCACCGGTAATGTCACGCGTCTTCGAGGTTTCTTGCGGGATACGGGCGATAACATCACCCACGCCCACCTGCGCACCATCCGCCACGCCGACCAAGGCGTTAGCTGGCAGGAAGTACTGAGCAGGTACATCGGTACCCGGCAACAGCAGTTCTTTACCGTCGACGCCAACCATCTTCACGGCAGGACGGATGTCCTTGCCCGCGAGCGGACGATCTTTAGCGTCAAGCACTTCGATGTTGGTCAGACCGGTGAGTTCATCGGTCTGACGCTTGATCGTGATGCCTTCTTCCATGCCCACGTAGGTCACGGTACCTTTCATTTCGGTAACGATTGGGTGGGTGTGCGGGTCCCACTTAGCGACGATTGCGCCAGCGTCAACCTTGTCACCTTCCTTAACCGAAATTACCGCACCGTAAGGCAGCTTGTAACGCTCGCGCTCACGGCCGAAATCATCGGCAATCGCCAGCTCGCCGGAACGCGAAACCGCGACCAGGTTGCCGTCCAAGCGCTCAACGTGCTTGAGGTTATGCAGGCGAACAGTACCGCCGTTTCTCACTTGCACGCTGTCTGCAGCGGAAGTCCGGCTAGCCGCACCACCGATGTGGAACGTACGCATGGTCAGCTGAGTACCCGGCTCACCAATCGACTGCGCAGCGATTACACCCACCGCTTCACCGATGTTGATCTGGTGACCACGGGCCAAGTCGCGACCGTAGCAGCTGGCGCAGATGCCGTAGCGAGTTTCGCAGCTGATCGGCGAGCGCACGATAACTTCGTCGATGCTGTTCAGTTCGATGAACTCAACCCACTGCTCATCAACCAAGGTACCGGCCGGCACCAGAATTTGCTCGGTGCCAGGCTTGAGTACGTCACGGGCAATTACACGGCCGAGAACACGCTCACCGAGCGGCTCAACCACGTCACCACCTTCAATGTGCGGCGTCATCAACAAGCCACGCTCGGTGCCGCAATCAAGCTCGGTAACCACCAAGTCTTGTGCGACGTCAACCAAACGACGGGTCAGGTAACCAGAGTTCGCGGTTTTCAACGCGGTATCCGCCAAGCCTTTACGAGCACCGTGAGTCGAGATGAAGTACTGCAGAACGCTCAGACCTTCGCGGAAGTTCGCGGTGATCGGCGTTTCGATGATCGAGCCATCCGGCTTGGCCATCAGACCACGCATACCGGCGAGCTGACGGATCTGGGCAGCAGAACCCCGCGCACCGGAGTCAGCCATCATGTACATGGAGTTGAAGGATTCTTGCTCAACTTCATTACCGTGACGGTCGATGACTTTCTCTTTCGAGAGGTTGCTCATCATGGCTTTCGACACTTCGTCGTTGGCCTTGGACCAAAGGTCGATCACCTTGTTGTACTTCTCGCCCTGAGTTACCAGGCCCGAGGCGTACTGCGATTCGATCTCTTTCACTTCGTCGGTTGCAGCGTCGATGATCCGGGCTTTTTCATCGGGAATAACAAAGTCATTCACACCGATGGAAACACCAGAGATAGTCGAGTAAGCAAAGCCGGTGTACATCAATTGGTCGGCGAAGATTACGGTGTCTTTCAAGCCACAGGTGCGGTAGCACTGGTTGATCAGCTTGGAGATCGCCTTCTTTTTCATCGGCAGGTTGACCACGTCATACGACAGGCCAGCCGGCACTACCTGGAACAACAGCGCACGGCCGACAGTGGTGTCGACGATACGGGTGTTTTTGGTGATGGTGCCATCGCGATCTTTGAGGACCTCGTTGATCCGCACTTTAACTTTGGCGTGCAAGGATGCCTGGCCGCCACGGAACACGCGGTCAACTTCTTGCAAGTCCGCGAACACCCGACCTTCGCCTTTGGCGTTGGTGGCTTCACGCGTCATGTAGTAGAGACCCAATACAACGTCCTGCGACGGCACGATGATTGGCTCACCGTTGGCTGGCGACAGAATGTTGTTGGTCGACATCATTAACGCGCGCGCTTCCAGCTGGGCTTCCAGCGTCAGCGGTACGTGTACGGCCATTTGGTCGCCGTCGAAGTCGGCGTTGTACGCGGCGCAGACCAGCGGGTGTAGCTGAATCGCCTTACCTTCGATCAGTACCGGTTCAAACGCCTGGATGCCCAGACGGTGAAGGGTCGGTGCGCGGTTAAGCAACACTGGGTGTTCGCGAATGACTTCGGCGAGAACGTCCCAAACTTCTGGCAGCTCGCGCTCAACCATTTTCTTCGCGGCTTTGATGGTGGTGGCCAGGCCACGCATTTCCAACTTGCCGAAAATGAACGGCTTGAACAGCTCGAGAGCCATTTTCTTTGGCAAGCCGCACTGGTGCAGACGCAGGGTCGGGCCAACGGTAATTACCGAACGACCGGAGTAGTCCACGCGCTTACCGAGCAAGTTCTGGCGGAAACGACCTTGCTTACCCTTGATCATGTCAGCCAAGGATTTCAGTGGGCGCTTGTTCGAACCGGTGATGGCGCGACCGCGACGACCGTTGTCGAGCAAGGCGTCGACCGCTTCTTGCAACATACGCTTTTCGTTGCGCACGATGATGTCCGGTGCGGACAGATCGAGCAGGCGCTTCAAGCGGTTGTTACGGTTGATTACCCGACGATACAGATCGTTCAAGTCGGAGGTGGCGAAACGTCCACCATCCAAGGGTACCAACGGACGCAGGTCTGGCGGCAGAACCGGCAGAACGGTCAGCACCATCCACTGCGGCAGGTTGCCGGAGCCAAAGAAGGCTTCCATCAACTTCAGACGCTTGGACAGTTTCTTGATTTTGGTTTCCGAATTGGTTTGCGGAATTTCTTCGCGCAAGCGGCCAATTTCGTGCTCCAGGTCGATAGCAGTCAGCAGCTCGCGAACGGCCTCGGCACCCATGCGGGCATCAAAGTCATCGCCGAACTCTTCGATTGCTTCGAAGTACTGCTCATCATTGAGCAGCTGGCCCTTTTCAAGGGTGGTCATGCCTGGATCGATAACGACGTAGCTTTCGAAATAAAGCACGCGTTCGATGTCACGCAGGGTCATGTCCAGCAGCAAACCGATACGGCTTGGCAGCGATTTCAGGAACCAGATGTGGGCAACTGGCGAGGCCAATTCGATGTGCGCCATGCGCTCACGACGAACTTTAGCCAGCGCGACTTCAACGCCGCACTTCTCGCAGATCACGCCGCGGTGCTTGAGGCGCTTGTACTTACCGCAAAGGCATTCGTAGTCTTTGACTGGACCAAAAATTTTGCAGCAGAACAGGCCGTCACGCTCAGGCTTGAACGTACGGTAGTTGATGGTTTCCGGCTTTTTAACTTCGCCGAACGACCACGAGCGAATCATCTCAGGTGAAGCCAGCTGGATGCGAATGGCATCAAACTCTTCGACTTGCCCCTGGTTTTTCAGCAAATTCAGTAGGTCTTTCAAGGCCTTTCCTCCTCACGAAACAAGGGGCGGACAGACATGCCCGCCCCCGATGCGCGTCACGTGTTATTCGGTGGTTTCCAGTTCGATATCGATACCGAGCGAACGGATTTCTTTGATCAGAACGTTGAAGGACTCGGGCATGCCCGGCTCCATGCGGTGATCGCCATCCACGATGTTTTTGTACATCTTGGTCCGGCCATTCACATCGTCCGACTTCACAGTCAACATTTCTTGCAGCGTGTAGGCCGCACCGTAGGCTTCCAGCGCCCACACTTCCATCTCCCCGAAACGTTGACCACCGAACTGCGCCTTACCACCCAACGGCTGCTGAGTAACCAGGCTGTAGGAACCCGTCGAACGGGCGTGCATCTTGTCATCGACCAAGTGGTTCAGTTTCAGCATGTACATGTAACCAACGGTCACCGGACGCTCAAACAGGTTACCGGTACGGCCGTCGTACAATTGCATCTGGCCGCTTTCTGGCAGGTCTGCCAGTTTCAGCATGGCCTTGATTTCAACTTCACTAGCACCGTCGAAGACTGGCGTTGCCATCGGCACGCCGCCACGCAGGTTCTTCGCCAGGTCGAGGATTTCCTTGTCGTTCAGATCATCCAGACTTTCCTGACGACCACCGATCTCGTTGTAGATCTGGTGCAGGAACTTGCGCAATTCAGCAACCTTGCGCTGCTCTTCGAGCATCCGGTTGATCTTCTCGCCCAAGCCTTTAGCCGCAAGGCCTAAGTGGGTTTCAAGGATCTGCCCAACGTTCATCCGCGAAGGTACGCCCAACGGGTTCAGAACGATGTCGATTGGCGTGCCGTTGGCATCATGGGGCATGTCTTCGATCGGCATAATCACCGAGACCACACCCTTGTTACCGTGACGACCGGCCATCTTGTCGCCTGGCTGGATGCGACGACGGATGGCCAGGTAAACCTTGACGATCTTCAGTACGCCCGGCGCCAGGTCATCGCCCTGCTGGATTTTGCGTTTCTTGTCTTCGAACTTCTCGTCGAGCAACTGACGGCGATCAACGATGTAGGCGTGGGCTTTTTCCAGCTGCTCATTGAGCGCATCTTCAGCCATGCGCAGCTTGAACCACTGGCCACGCTCAAGACCATCGAGGAACGCGTCGTCAATCACAGCGCCCTTCTTCAGGCCTGCGCCGCCTTCGGCTTTTTGACCAACCAAGGCTGCACGCAGACGCTCAAAGGTTGCACCTTCGACGATGCGGAACTCTTCGTTCAGGTCCTTACGGATCTCGTCGAGCTCCATCTTCTCGATCGACAGGGCACGCGCATCACGCTCAACGCCGTCACGGGTGAAGACCTGTACGTCAATAACCGTCGCCTTGGTACCGGTTGGCACGCGCAGGGAGGTGTCTTTAACGTCAGAAGCTTTTTCACCGAAGATGGCACGCAACAGCTTCTCTTCTGGAGTCAGCTGGGTCTCGCCTTTCGGGGTGACCTTACCGACCAGAATGTCGCCGGCGCACACTTCAGCACCCACATAAACGATACCGGCTTCATCCAGCTTGTTCAGCGCAGCTTCACCGACGTTCGGGATGTCTGCAGTGATTTCTTCTGAACCGAGCTTGGTGTCACGCGCCACACAGGTCAGTTCCTGAATGTGGATAGTGGTGAAACGGTCTTCCTGAACCACACGCTCCGAAAGGAGGATGGAGTCTTCGAAGTTGTAACCGTTCCAGGCCATGAACGCGATGCGCATGTTCTGGCCCAGAGCCAGCTCACCCATATCGGTCGACGGACCGTCAGCCAAGATGTCGCTACGCGCAACCGTGTCACCCTTGCTGACCAGCGGACGCTGGTTGATGCAGGTGTTCTGGTTGGAGCGGGTGTATTTGGTCAGGTTGTAGATGTCGACACCGGCGTCGCCAGTTTCAACTTCATCATCAGCAACGCGAACCACAATACGGCTAGCATCCACCGAGTCGATCACGCCGCCGCGACGGGCAACCACGCAAACACCGGAGTCGCGCGCTACGTTGCGCTCCATACCGGTGCCGACCAGCGGCTTGTCGCAACGCAGAGTCGGTACAGCCTGACGCTGCATGTTCGAACCCATCAAGGCACGGTTGGCGTCATCGTGCTCCAGGAATGGGATCAAGGAAGCAGCCACCGAAACAACCTGCTTCGGCGATACGTCCATCAGCGTTACGTCTTCTGGTGCCTTAACGGTAAATTCGTTGAGGTGACGCACGGCCACCAACTCATCAACCAAATGGCCCTTGTCGTTCATCGCGGCCGAAGCCTGAGCGATCACGTGATCGGCTTCTTCAATGGCCGACAGGAAGACGATTTCGCTGGTCACCAGCGTGTCTTTCACCACCCGATACGGGCTTTCCAGGAAGCCGTACTCGTTGGTGCGCGCATAAGCGGCCAAGGAGTTGATCAGGCCGATGTTCGGACCTTCCGGCGTTTCAATCGGGCAGACACGACCGTAGTGAGTCGGGTGCACGTCGCGCACTTCAAAGCCGGCGCGCTCACGGGTCAAACCACCAGGGCCGAGTGCAGAAATACGGCGCTTGTGGGTGATTTCCGACAACGGGTTGTTCTGGTCCATAAACTGCGAGAGCTGGCTGGAACCGAAGAACTCTTTCACTGCCGCAGCCACTGGCTTGGCGTTGATCAAGTCTTGCGGCATCAGGCCTTCGCTTTCAGCCATCGACAGACGTTCTTTAACAGCGCGCTCAACCCGAACCAGACCTACACGGAATTGGTTCTCGGCCATCTCGCCAACGCAACGAACACGACGGTTACCGAGGTGGTCGATGTCATCGACAATGCCTTTGCCGTTACGGATGTCGACCAGGGTCTTCAGCGCCTCGACGATATCTTCTTTGCACAACACGCCCGAACCTTCGATCTCGGTGCGACCGATACGACGGTTGAACTTCATCCGGCCGACCGCAGACAGGTCATAGCGCTCAGGGCTGAAGAACAGGTTGTTGAACAGAGTTTCGGCAGCATCCTTGGTTGGCGGCTCGCCTGGACGCATCATCCGGTAGATTTCAACCAGGGCTTCGAGCTGATTGCTCGCCGAGTCGATCTTCAGGGTATCGGAGATGAACGGACCGCAGTCGATGTCGTTGGTGTACAGGGTTTCGATCCGCACCACTTGCGACTTGGAGATATTCGCCAGCAGATCAGCGGTCAGCTCGGTGTTGCACTCAGCAATGATTTCGCCAGTTGCCGGGTGAACAATGGCTTTTGCCGTGGTGCGGCCAATGACGTAATCCAGCGGAACGTCCAGCTCTTTAATGCCGGATTTTTCCATCTGGTTAACGTGGCGTGCAGTGATACGACGGCCTTGCTCAACAATAACCTTGCCCTTCTCGTCCAGCAGGTCGAGGACAGCAATTTCACCGCGCAGACGCTGTGGCACCAACTCCAGACGCAGGGTTTCGCCCTGTACGTGGAAGACGTTGGTGGAGTAGAAGGCATCGAGCATTTGCTCGGTGCTATAGCCGAGCGCGCGCAGCAGTACCGAAGCCGGCAGCTTGCGACGACGGTCAATCCGCACAAACACGCAGTCTTTCGGATCGAACTCGAAGTCCAACCACGAACCACGGTAAGGAATGATCCGTGCCGAATACAACAACTTACCGGAGCTATGGGTCTTGCCGCGGTCATGGTCGTAGAACACGCCAGGCGAACGGTGCAACTGAGAAACGATAACGCGCTCAGTACCATTAATAACGAAGGTACCGTTGTCGGTCATCAGGGGCATCTCGCCCATGTAAACTTCTTGCTCTTTGATGTCCTTGATCGCTTTATTCGATGATTCTTTATCGAAAATGATCAGACGGACTTTCACCCGCAGCGGAGCGGCATAAGTTACGCCGCGCTGCACGCACTCTTTGACATCAAAGGACGGTACACCCAAGCGATAGCCCACGTATTCCAAGGCCGCATTGCCGGAATAGCTGCTAATCGGGAAAACGGACTTAAAGGCCGCATGCAGACCGACGTCGCGGTACTGATCCTTGGTTGCATTTGCCTGCAGGAATTCGCGATACGAATCCAGCTGAATGGACAGCAAATAAGGCACGTCCATGACATCCGGCAACTTGCTAAAGTCCTTGCGGATACGTTTTTTCTCAGTGTATGAGTAAGCCATCAGCGTTCCCCAGCTTGGTCACCTGCTTGCTGGCTCCTCCCGGCGGGAGCAGCCAAAAAATCTTGCAAACTCTATCGGTTTGCACCGCCACATCGGGCGGCTCTCTTTCCATCTGCAGTGAGCGCATACGCGCAATCACCCAGAACGGAAAAAGGCCGGTGGCAAAAGCCACCGGCCATCAGCCTTAAATCAGCGATTCAAGACTGTTGACGCAAAAGCGAACTTACTTAAGTTCGACTTTAGCGCCAGCTTCTTCCAGAACCTTAACAGCGGCATCGGCTTCAGCTTTCGAAACGCCTTCTTTAACAACGCCTGGAGCGCCATCAACTACTGCTTTGGCTTCTTTCAGACCGAGACCGGTCAATTCGCGAACAGCCTTGATCACGTTAACTTTCTTCTCGCCAGCTTCTAGCAGAACAACGTTGAACTCGGTTTGTTCTTCAGCAACAGCAGCTACAGCAGCAGCAGGGCCGGAAGCAGCAGCGGCAGAAACGCCGAACTTCTCTTCCATAGCCTTGATCAGCTCAACAACCTGCATAACAGACAGTTCGGCTACGGCGTTGATGATTTCTTCGTTGGTAAGAGCCATGACTTTAATTCCTGATTTGGGATGACGTGAAAGCCATCAAAATTAAAAACGCAAAAAGATTACTAAGGCGCTGAGTTAACTCAGGCAGCTTCAGCTTCTTTTTGGTCGCGGACAGCCGCCAGAGTACGTACGAATTTGCTGGTTGCGCCTTGGATCACGCTCATCAGCTGGCTAATAGCCTCATCGTAGGTTGGCAGGGTGGCCAGAATGTCAATTTGTTCAGCTGCAAGGAACTTGCCTTCGAACGCAGCCGCTTTGATCTGGAAGTTCTGCTGACTCTTAGCGAATTCTTTGAACAGACGAGCAGCAGCGCCCGGATGTTCGTTCGAAAAAGCAATCAGAGTCGGGCCAGTGAACACATCGTTCAGGCACTCAAAATCAGTACCTGAAACGGCGCGACGCACCAGAGTGTTACGTACTACACGTACATACACGCCAGCTTCACGGGCTTGCTTGCGGAGACCAGTCATTGCGCCTACGGTCACGCCGCGGGCATCAGCCACAACGGCAGACAGTGCACCTTTGGCAGCTTCGTTGACTTCAGCGACGATGGCCTGCTTGTCTTCGAGCTTAATTGCCACGGGTTTACTCCTGGAAATTACCGTAACGTTCAATTAACACTGAACGTCGTTTTGGTGTCTGATTCGGTAAAGAATCGGGAGCACCATCTGCGTAGGCTTTAGGTTTAAGACTTGCGTCGCCTACGGTCTTGGATAGCCCCCGCCAGGCAGGGACCCCAATATGTAAGTTGCCGCAATCACTTGCGCCAACCCTTATCTGTTTACAACCGCGACTTAAGCTTCGAGCGAAGCCTGATCGATAATCAAGCCTGGACCCATGGTGGTGCTCAGGGTCACGCGCTTAACATAGATACCTTTCGAAGTAGACGGCTTCATGCGCTTAAGATCGGAGATCAGCGCCTCAACGTTTTCCTTCAGCTTGCTGGCGTCGAAACCAACCTTACCAACTGAGGTGTGAATGATGCCGTTTTTGTCGGTGCGATAACGAACCTGACCCGACTTAGCATTCTTAACTGCAGTGGCTACGTCAGCACTCACGGTGCCGACTTTAGGGTTAGGCATCAGACCGCGTGGACCGAGGATCTGGCCCAACTGACCAACAACGCGCATCGCATCTGGAGAGGCAATAACTACGTCGTAGTTCAGGTCGCCAGCTTTCATCGCGGCGGCCAGATCGTCCATACCCACGATGTCAGCACCGGCAGCCATAGCGGCTTCAGCGCCAGGCCCCTGGGTGAACACAGCAACACGTACAGTCTTGCCAGTGCCGTTCGGCAGCACGGTAGCGCCACGAACAACCTGATCAGATTTACGCGGGTCAACGCCGAGGTTCACAGCGATATCGAACGACTCGACGAACTTAACCGCGGACACTTCAGCCAGCAGCACTGCAGCTTCTTCGAAGCTGTAAGACTTACCAGCAACAAGCTTGGCCGAAATAGCCTTTTGGCGCTTAGTCAACTTAGCCATTTACACACCCTCCACGTTAAGGCCCATGCTGCGAGCGGAGCCGGCGATAGTACGCACTGCGGCATCCATAGAAGCTGAAGTCAGATCGGCATTTTTAGTTTTTGCGATCTCTTCCAGCTGAGCACGGGTCACGGTGCCAACCTTTACGGTATTAGGGCGCGCGGAACCACTTGTCAGACCAGCAGCCTTTTTCAGCAGAACTGAAGCAGGGGTGCTCTTGGTTTCGAAAGTAAAGCTACGGTCACTGTAAACAGTGATGATGACCGGAGTCGGCAAGCCTGGCTCCATACCCTGGGTTCTAGCGTTGAACGCCTTGCAGAACTCCATGATATTCACGCCATGTTGACCCAATGCCGGGCCTACGGGTGGCGACGGGTTAGCTTGGCAAGCCTTAACCTGCAACTTGATGTAAGCATTAATCTTCTTAGCCATGTGTCACTCCAATTCGGGTACATGCGCCTCGCGGCTCCCCGGATACTTAAACTTTTATTCCAGTGACGAAAAAACCCCACAGCACATGGCTACGGGGTAATTATCGTTTTCAGCTAGGCTTTTTCGACCTGACTGAAATCCAACTCCACCGGAGTGGATCGACCAAAAATCAGAACAGCCACATGCAAACGGCTCTTCTCATAGTTGACCTCTTCAACAACACCGTTAAAGTCGGCAAATGGACCTTCGCTAACGCGAACAATCTCACCCGGCTCAAACAGAGTCTTGGGCTTCGGCTTGTCGCTGCCATCAGCAACGCGACGCAAAATAGCCTCAGCTTCTTTATCGGTAATCGGTGCCGGCTTATCGGCAGTACCACCGATAAAACCCATCACCCGAGGAGTATCTTTGACTAAGTGCCAAGTACCCTCATTCATATCCATCTGCACTAGCACGTAGCCTGGAAAAAACTTGCGTTCGCTTTTGCGCTTCTGGCCATTGCGCATTTCAACCACTTCTTCAGTGGGAACCAGAATCTCGCCAAAACCATCTTCCATGCCAGCCAGCTTAATACGCTCAATCAACGAGCGCATTACATGCTTCTCGTAACCGGAGTAAGCATGCACAACGAACCAACGCTTAGCCACGAGTCACCTTTAGCCAACAATCAAAGAAACAATCCAACCAAGCAGGGAATCTAACCCCCACAACAGCAGCGCCATAACCAACACAACCGCCACAACCATCAAGGTAGTTTGCGTAGTTTCTTGGCGAGTTGGCCAAACAACCTTGCGAATCTCGATGCGGGCTTCTTTAACAAGCTCAAAAAATGCACGCCCCTTTGCTGTTTGCAACGCAACAAAACCAGCTGCAACCGCAACAACTAGCAACGCGAGAACTCGATATAAAATCGGCTCCGCGGAGTAAAACTGATTACCTGACACACCGACCACAATCAAAGCAGCAACAACCAGCCACTTAACCAGATCGTATCGAGAGTCGCCAGCTTCAGCCTTGGCATTCATATGCATGGACCTTGTTAAGACGCACCAGTTCACTCAAGGAGGAATCTGGCAGGTCAGGAGGGAATCGAACCCCCAACCTACGGTTTTGGAGACCGTCGCTCTGCCAATTGAGCTACTGACCTAAAACTAAAATTAGGCCGACAATTATGCCGACCTAACGGGATTTGATCAATCGATTACTCGATGATCTTTGCAACCACGCCAGCACCAACGGTACGACCACCTTCGCGAATCGCGAAGCGCAGACCGTCTTCCATGGCGATCGACTTGATCAGGGTAACAACCATCTTGATGTTGTCGCCCGGCATTACCATTTCAACGCCTTCCGGCAGTTCGCAGTTACCAGTTACGTCCGTAGTACGGAAGTAGAACTGCGGACGATAGCCTTTGAAGAACGGAGTGTGGCGACCGCCTTCTTCTTTGCTCAGCACGTACACTTCAGCTTCGAACTTGGTGTGCGGCTTAACGCTACCTGGCTTAGCCAAGATCTGGCCACGCTCAACGTCATCACGCTTGGTGCCGCGCAGCAAGATACCGCAGTTCTCGCCAGCACGACCTTCATCGAGCAACTTACGGAACATTTCAACACCAGTACAGATGGTTTTGACCGTGTCACGCAGACCAACGATCTCAACTTCCTCCTGGATGCGCACGATACCGCGCTCGATACGACCAGTTACCACGGTGCCACGACCAGAGATCGAGAACACGTCTTCTACCGGCATCAAGAATGGCTTGTCGATAACACGAACTGGCTCTGGGATGTAGCTATCCAGAGTCTCAACCAGCTTACGCACGGCAGAGGTACCCATTTCGTTGTCATCTTGACCGTTCAATGCCATCAGCGCGGAGCCGATAACGATTGGCGTGTCGTCGCCCGGGAAATCGTAAGCATTGAGCAGGTCGCGAACTTCCATCTCAACCAATTCCAGCAGCTCAGCGTCATCAACCATGTCAGCCTTGTTCAGGAAGACCACGATGTACGGAACGCCAACCTGACGGGACAACAGGATGTGCTCACGGGTTTGCGGCATCGGACCATCAGCGGCCGAGCAAACCAGGATAGCGCCGTCCATCTGCGCAGCACCGGTGATCATGTTCTTCACATAGTCAGCGTGACCTGGGCAGTCAACGTGGGCGTAGTGACGAATAGCCGAATCGTATTCAACGTGGGAAGTATTGATCGTGATACCACGAGCCTTCTCTTCCGGAGCGCTGTCGATTTGGGCGAAGTCACGAATAGCACCACCGAAAGCTTCGGCGCATACCTTGGTCAACGCTGCAGTTAACGTAGTCTTACCGTGGTCAACGTGACCGATAGTCCCTACGTTGACGTGCGGCTTGTTACGTTCAAATTTTTCTTTAGCCATCTCGAACGTCTCCAATCAAAGAATTGAGCAAGTTAGCGCCATTAAAATAAAGGCAGATATTTGCATATCTGCCTTTAAATAATGGAGCTCATGAGCGGATTCGAACCGCTGACCTCACCCTTACCAAGGGTGTGCTCTACCAACTGAGCTACATGAGCATTACACGGCGCATCAACATCAACCTGGAGCGGGTGGCGGGAATCGAACCCGCATCATTAGCTTGGAAGGCTAAGGTTCTGCCACTAAACTACACCCGCAAACTTAAGCCAAAGCTGATGCTAAATATGGTGGAGGGGGAAGGATTCGAACCTTCGAAACTCGCGTGTCAGATTTACAGTCTGATCCCTTTGGCCACTCGGGAACCCCTCCAAAACGAGGCGGCATATTCAGTCAATGCCAGCCCAGTGTCAAGCTTTTCCTCAATAAAAACCTGAGGTTAGCTCCACTTACAAAAACTCAACCACCAACACCTTCAGGCGTAGCCGGTTAAGCGGGCGCCATTCTATGCAAACTAGCGCGGCGTTGCAATACCCTCACAAGGCATTAACTGATGCTCAAGCCCTAAAAAGTCTTCCGCCAGGCGGCTAAGCAACGCATCGCTGACCAAAAGACGACTCTCCGGGGAAATTTTGACCCAATAATTACGGTGAGCTCGCGCCAACTCGCGCAGCATTGGCTCGTAGCCAGCCTCGCGAAGCCGCTGCATTACACTTTGAGCGGAATCACTACGCGGAAAAATACCAAGTGAAATCCCATTAACCAGATCCCCCTGTGAAATGATGTAACTATCAATTTTCCGCGCCTGCAGCTCTTTTAACTGGCGCAAAGAGGCCTGGCGAGAAGCCAGCGGGGCCAAATAAACCCAGTAATCAAGCCCCACTGCAGCATCCAAAACCTCAACCGTGGCCTTGATATCGGTACTCAATAGCCGCTGCTCAACAGCATACGCAACACTTTCTTCCTCCAGCCCACCAAGAAACAGGCAGGCTGCATTTGCTTCCGCCTGCACACCCTCCGACTCAGCCCTAGCCTGCGGACGCTCAGCCTCGCTCACCAACTGGATATCTTGCTGAGCGCCACGATATAGCGATAACGGCAAAATCTCCTTCGCCCGTAAAGGCGCCTGCTGCTGATGCCACACGTAATAAAACAAATTCAAAACCAATAGCAGCAAAAAAGACCAGCGCATGCACACACCTCGAAGGCTAAGGACAGGCGACTGCCAGACCAATAAACACAAGATCCGGAACCAACCGCACCTCCACCGAAAGCTCACCAACCAGCGCCGCATCGCCGCCAGTTAAAAACACCTGAAATTGCGCCCCTAAAAGCGTTGGAGCTAACTGCAACTGCCCCTCAATGAACCCCCGCAACATCAGCAGGCTCCCACGCCCAACCGCCTCAGCCGTACTTCGCCCCGGCACCAACAGATCTACCCGCTCAAGCCCCGAGCCCAAATAGGGAATGCCGTGCGTATTCGCACTTAACTGCTCGCCCATCAAGCGCAAACCAGGACAGATATAACCACCCAGGTGACAGCCACCCAAGACAACAAAGTCAGACGTGATCGCGGTTCCTACATCAATCACCAAACAAGCCCCTCCTGCCAACTTGTAGGCAGCCAAGACCGCAAGCCAGCGATCGACCCCCAAACGCTCGGGCTCATAATATCCATTGCTGACATCTGACACCCCTGAAACAGGCCCAGCCACAGCAACCTCAACCTTAAAGGCCTGCACCAGCTGAGAAATCAGCTCTTGTGTTTCAACATTATTACGGACACTTACAATCCGGCAGCGGCGCAAATCCAGAGCATTTAACTCCAGTAATGCCTGAAGCAATTGCTCGCAGCCTGCCACCACCCCTGAAAATGCAACACCCGCATTATTAGCTCTAACAACCCGCCATTTAATCCAACTATTGCCACAATCGAGCTCAAGTATCATCTTTCAGCCTCAAACTAATCTCACCACCGCTGAATACTTGCCTGCCGTCTTCAGTTTGCAGAATCAGCGCGCCCGTCACATCAACCCCACAAACGACACCATGCGTCGCCTGAGCAGTAGTTGTCACAGTTACCGAGCGCCCAGCCCAAAGATCACCTTGATTCCACTCAGGAATAAATGCCGGAAACCCAAGCTGCTGATGCCTATGCAAATACGAGCCTAACTGCGAACTGAGCTCACGAACAAAAGCATTTCGATCCACTGTCACGCCAGAAACAACAGCCATAGACGTCCAAGGCTGGGTAATTTCATCAACATCGGACAGCATATTTACATTGACGCCGACACCAATAACCACATGACAAAGATCAGCTAAGTCGCCAACCAACTCCAACAATACACCAGCAATCTTCCTTCCATCGACCAAGATATCGTTGGGCCACTTAAGACCCGCCTGCACCAGACCAAAAGCACGCAAAGCCTGTAAAACCGCCAACCCCACGACCAAACTTAACCCCTGCAACTGGCGCGCACCGCCCGCTACAGGCCACGCTAGACTGTAGTAAAGGTTTTCCGCAAAGGGACTCACCCATTTACGCCCACGCCGCCCGCGCCCAGATGATTGCCGCTCAGCCAAGACCACAAATGGCCCGCAACCTCCCGCACCAAGCATGCGCAGAGCCTCAGCATTAGTCGAATCAAGCTGATAATGCAGCGTAACCGGCCAAGTCCCCAGGCCAGTAGACACACCCAGTCGCTCCATATCCAACAAACTCAGTGGGCGCTCTAGACAATATCCGCGCCCCCGAACCGAATGAACAACCAAGCCGAGCTCCGCCTCTAAATTCTGGAGCTGCTTCCAAACAGCACTCCGACTTATACCAAGCACAGCACCAAGCGCTTGACCAGAATGAAAGCGACCATCTTGAATAAGCTTAAGCAAAGCCTGCATTTACAATCTCCCATCAACAGATGGCAAGCATAACAGCCAGGCTCTTTTTAAATACCCAGCACACCAAGCAACTGAATAGCCCAAAAATAACCGCCATAACTTTTCTGCGCGCAAAGACAAACCCCCGACCATCTTACGATGATCAGGGGCTTGGTGTTTAAGCTTGACGATGACCTACTCTCACATGGGGAAACCCCACACTACCATCGGCGATGAATCGTTTCACTACTGAGTTCGGGATGGGATCAGGTGGTTCCAATTCTCTATGGTCGTCAAGCAATTCGGCTAGGATCTCGTCATAGACGCTATCCCTAATTGGGTATGTGATATCAGGTTTGTAGTTTACCGCAAACTTTCGGTTTACTGCGTATTCTCGCCATCAACGTGCTGTTTTTATTGCTAAAAACTGCAAATTGCTTGGGTGTTATA
>NZ_JAUYNT010000018.1 GCF_030698175.1 Pseudomonas sp. | reverse complement strand
ATCGCGAGCCGTGTTGCCGCGAGAAATGGCCCCCGGTTGGGCGCAGGTCGCCGGGACTGGGTATTGCCTTGCCAAGTCCTGCAACAACAGCGGGGGCCATTTCTCGCGCAACCCGAAGGGCCGGGCCTGTTTTTGCGCGAGGCGGCGTTTCTCGTCGCTCATTTGGAATAACCAAACCGCGCTCCTCGTGCCTTGCCTCGCGCAAAAACAGGCTCCGGCGCGGCCGTGAATGAAATGGCAACAGACCCTAGGGTTTTAGCGGTGATTAAAGTCAACGGCTGAACGGCCGACAGTCTGACCAAAGGATGCGAGAAAAAACCGCCATGCTGCCGCCAATTCCGCCGGGTCTGCTGCCCGTGACCTCTCAGCAGGAAATCGCCAAACCACGTCCGGACATCCCGCCGGTGACGCCCGTGCAGGCCAGCGCCAATGAAAGCGCGGTGAGTCTGGATAAGCGCCATCCGCAAGAGGCCGAGGAGCTGCTGCGCCAAGAGCAACGCCGCCGCCAGCAACAGCGCCGTGGCTACAGCCCGGAGCAGCTGGCCGAGGGTGAAGTTGCTCCTGAGGATCAGGCGGTACTCGAAGAATTGCCCCGCCAAGGGCTGTGGGTGGATGTTGAGGTTTAGCCGTGGCCTTGTTTAATGACCTAGCGCTGCCGTTGGCCGATGCCGAGCTGCGCTGGCAGCCCGAGTGGCTGGACGCCGCCACGGCCGATCACTGGCTGGCCGCGCTAGTGGCGCAAACCCCGTGGCAGCAGCCGCAGGTATTGGTGCATGGCCGCCAGCATCCGGTGCCGCGCTTGCTGGCCTGGTATGGCGATGCTGGCGTGAGTTACCGCTACGCCGGCTTAAACCATCAACCGCTGGACTGGACACCGTTGCTGGCGCAGATTCGTACTCGGGTTGAGGCGGCGGCGGGGCAGGCATTCAATGGTTTGTTGCTCAACTATTACCGCGATGGCCAGGACTCCATGGGCTGGCACAGCGATGATGAGCCTGAGCTGGGACGCAATCCGTTGCTTGCCTCGCTGAGCCTGGGCGGTGAGCGACGTTTCGATTTGCGTCGCCGTGGCGCCAGCCGCATTGAGTATTCGTTGCCCTTGAGCCACGGCTCGCTACTGGTCATGGCCGGCGCAACCCAGCATCATTGGCAACATCAAGTGGCGAAGACCCGCAGCCTCTGCGCGCCACGCCTGAACCTGACCTTTCGATGGATTTTGCCGCAAGCATGAACGACGACAATGTGGACAATGTGATTGATTTAACCCGCGAGCGTGACAAGCGCGTGCATGACCGCCACGAGAAGCGCTTGAACGAGGTGCGCGATGCGTTTGCCCAAGCCTTACCCCTGGGTAAGCCTAAGAAAAAACCTAAGAACAAACCGAAAAAGCCCTGAGTGCGTGGCTTTCGTGTTGTTGAGGGGCTGTTTTTATTGATCTGGATCAGCCCTTTCGTGACCCGGCAATTGACCCTGTCGCGGTATTGATCAAGATCAATTATTGCGGCCCGTTCAGGGGCTACCTTGCAGTCATCCAATTGTGGGTTTGAACAGCGAGGATGCAGCCATGTTCGTCGACGTAGTGGTTATTGCGGGTATAGGCACCGTCGGGCTGATGGTCGCCTTTCTAGCCGGCTTCGGTTATTTCATTTGGAAGGACTCGCACAAGGTCAAGGTGATCGCCATCGCCAAGACCAAGCAGGACTGAGTCCTTCGCAGCAGGGCACGCAAGGCAATTTGGGGCGACTTCGGTCGCCTTTTTTTATGAGTTTTTTTTCGTGTTTGACTGAGGTGATCTCGCCGCTGGGTTACTCGCGACGAGAGCGCCGTTAGGCGTTAGCCGATGCTGATGGTCGGCAGGACGGGCAGTTCGATGCTCAGTTGTTCGCGCGGGGCGAGCACTTCGGCCTCGCCATCGACGACCAGTTCGTCGCGTTGGTTAAACACTCGGGTGGCCAGCTTGACCCGGCCTTTGGGTTGCTTTTCGAGCACTTCCAGGCGCACTTGCAAGGTGTCGCCGAGTTTTACCGGGCGGCTGAATTTGAGGCTCTGGCCCAGGTAAATGGTGCCGGGGCCGGGCAGTTGGCAAGCGATGGCCGCACTGATCAGCGCACCGCTGAACATGCCGTGGGCGATGCGCTCTTTGAACATGCTGGTGGCGGCAAATTCGGCGTCCAGGTGTACCGGGTTGCAGTCGCCGGAGGCGGCCGCGAATAACTGGACATCGCGCTCTTCGACGGTTTTGTTGAAGGTGGCGGTTTGGCCGACTTCAAGGGCGTCGTAGGGGAAGTTGTTTACCAGGCTCATGCGGTTTCCTTGCTAGTAGGTAGATTGTTTGTCGGGCAATGACGATTGGTCGCGAGTGCCCGCTCGAGCCAGTCGATGAGAAAACCGGTGACTTCGTCACGATTGGTTTCGTTGAGCAACTCATGCCGTGCCTGCGGGTAAATTTTCAATTGCAGTTGGCTGGCGCCGGCGTTACTTAAGGCATTGGCCAGGTCGTCAAGACGCTTGCCGTCGCTGACCGGGTCACAGCTGCCGCCGATCACCAGCAGCGGCAGCTTGCTGTCGATTTGCAGCAGACTGCCGCGGGGGGTGATCTGCTGTAGGCCGTCAAGCATGTCGACCCAGTATTGATTGGTACAGCGAAAGCCGCAGAGCGGGTCGTTGATGTATTTATCGACCTCGACCGGGTCGCGGCTGAGCCAGTCAGATTCAGTGCGGTTGGGCTTGAACGCTTTGTTGAACGAGCCAAATGACAGGAAGTCCATCAGTGCGCTACGTCCGGTTGGCCCCTGACGCCAACGCTCGAAGCGCGCAATCAGGCCGGCGACACGGTACAGCGCTACCGGTTGGTAGTTGGACGCCGAGAGAATCGCGCCCTGTAGGCTGCAGCTGTGCTGCATCAAATAGGCTTGGGCGATGTAACTGCCCATGCTGTGAGCCAGCAGGAAGATCGGCGCCTCTGGGTATTGCTGGCGAATATGGTGGTTAATGCTGGCCAGATCGCCAACCACCTTCTGCCAGCCGCCCTGATCGGCAAAGTGACCGAGTACACCGTGTTCGGCAGTTTTGCCGTGCCCGCGCTGGTCGTGGGCATATACGGCAAAGCCTGCTTGCACCAAGGCCTGGGCGAGGCGGGCATAGCGGCCACTGTGCTCGGCCATGCCGTGGGCAATCATGACTACGCCCTTGGGGGCCTCATCGGCAAACCAGTGATTGACGTACAACGGCGCTGCGTCGCTGGCATTCAGCCAAAAAGCTTCATGGTGCATGGCGGGTCCTTGTGCTCGTAGGGTGGCGCATTTTGCATGGCTGGCGTGCGTAGGCAAAGCCCGGCCAGGGTCGCGGGATGATGTGTAGTGTAGCTATCCATGCAACTTTAATGGCTAGGATTCATCCGCTCAATAAGGCTGTGCAGGCTATTTGCCTGTGGCCTGGGAGCTGTTAAGTTCGCGTATTCCCGCGCGGGCGGGTCAGTTGCTGGATGGGGATAATAATAAATGCAAGCTGAGTTCTGGAACGATAAGCGTCCGTCTGGGGTACCCCACGAGATCGATTTAACGGCTTATAAGTCGATCGTGGAGGTGTTTGAGCGCTCCTGCAAAAAATTTGCCGATCGCCCGGCCTTCAGCAACCTCGGGGTGACGTTGAGCTATGCCGAGCTCGACCGGCTCTCGGCGGCATTTGCCGGTTACCTGCAAAAGCACACCGACCTCAAGCCCGGCGACCGCATTGCCGTGCAGATGCCCAATATTCTGCAATACCCGATCGCGGTGTTTGGCGCCCTGCGTGCCGGCCTGATCGTGGTCAACACCAACCCGCTGTACACCGCGCGGGAAATGCGCCACCAGTTCAAGGACTCCGGCGTGCGTGCCCTGGTGTACCTCAACGTGTTTGGCAAGCTGGTGCAGGAAGTGCTTCCCGACACCGACATCGAGTTCCTGATTGAAGCGCGGATGGGCGATATGTTGCCCAGCCTCAAGGGCTGGTTGGTCAACAGCGTGGTCAAGTACCTCAAGAAAATGGTCCCGGACTACCAGTTGCCCCAGGCGCAAGGGTTCAAAACGGTGCTCAGCCAAGGCGGTGGCCAGAGTCTCAAGCCGGTCAAGGTCGGGCTGGACGACATTGCGGTGTTGCAATACACCGGCGGCACCACCGGCGTGGCCAAGGGCGCGATGCTCACCCACGGCAATCTGGTGGCCAACATGCAGCAGATCCACGCCTGCCTGTCACAGCTGGGCGACGATGGTCAGCCGCTGATGAAAGAGGGCCAGGAGATCATGATTGCGCCGCTGCCGCTCTATCATATCTATGCCTTCACCGCGAACTGCATGTGCATGATGGTCAATGGCAACCACAACATCCTGATCAGTAATCCCCGCGACATCGGCGCCTTTATCAAAGAGCTGAAAAAGTGGCGTTTCTCCGCGCTGCTGGGCCTGAACACCCTGTTTGTGGCCTTGATGGACCATCCTGAGTTCAAGAGTCTGGATTTCTCCAATCTCAAGGTCACCAACTCCGGCGGCACGACGTTGGTCAAAGCCACGGCCGAGCGCTGGCAAGCCATTACCGGTTGTACGGTGGTGGAAGGTTACGGTCTGACCGAAACCTCGCCGGTGGCCAGCACCAATCCTTATGGCGATAAAGCCCGTTTGGGCACAGTGGGCATTCCGGTGCCGGGTACGGCCTTTAAGGTCATCGATGACGCGGGCGTCGAACAACCCTTGGGCGAGCGCGGCGAGTTGTGCGTCAAAGGCCCGCAAGTGATGAAGGGTTATTGGCAGCGCCAGGAGGCTACCGATGAGGTGCTGGACGCCGAAGGCTGGCTGAAAACCGGCGATGTGGCGGTGATTGATCCGGACGGCTTTGTGCGCATCGTCGACCGCAAAAAAGATCTGATTATCGTCTCGGGTTTCAACGTCTATCCCAATGAAATTGAAGACGTGCTGATGACCCACCCGCAGGTCGTCAGTTGCGCGGCGATTGGTGTGCCGGATGAGCGCTCCGGTGAGGCGGTTAAGTTGTTTGTGGTGGCGCGTGCCGGCGGTGTGACGGTTGAGGAGTTGAAGGCCTTTTGCCGGGAGAGTTTCACCGCTTACAAGGTGCCGCGGCATATCGTTTTTCGCGAGTCTTTGCCGATGACGCCGGTGGGTAAAATCCTCCGCCGCGAGCTGCGTGATATCGCCTAGAGCCTAGCGAGCGCCGGGCTCTAGGCTGTCCTGAGAGAGGTTCAAAAAATGACCGAAAGTTGATCTTTCGGTCATTTCTGTAACTGGTCGGCCGGCTTTTGCTGCTGGTCGGGTCTGCCTAAAGCTGCTACGCTCGGCCCGGTTTTTTGCCCGCTAAAAGGGCTTAAAACCCAGAGAAAACAAAAAATAATCGTCGTTCAGGCGCTAAAAAACAGCTGTAGTTTAGGAGAGGGCTTGCATGTCTGAGAACTTCTGGAAGGACAAATACCCAGCGGGCATTTCGGCCGAAATTAATCCCGATCAGTTTGCGAACATTCAAGCGGTACTGAAACAGTCCTGCCAGCGTTTCGCCGACAAGCCGGCGTTTAGCAACCTGGGCAAAACGCTCACCTATGCTGAGCTTTATGAGCTGTCGGGGGCCTTCGCGGCTTACCTGCAACAGCAGACGGACCTGCAACCGGGTGATCGTATCGCCGTGCAGTTGCCGAATATCTTGCAATACCCAATTGTGGTGTTCGGCGCCATGCGTGCCGGCCTGGTGGTAGTCAACACCAACCCGCTGTACACCGCGCGTGAGTTGGAGCACCAGTTCAACGATTCCGGTGCCAAGGCGCTGGTGACCCTGGCCAACATGGCGCATTTGGTTGAAGAAGTACTGCCCAAAACCGGAATCAAAACTGTCATAGTCACCGAAGTCGGCGACATGTTGCCGCCCCTTAAGCGCCTGTTGGTTAACAGTGTGGTTAAGTATGTGAAGAAAATGGTGCCGGCCTATAACTTGCCGCACGCCATTAAGTTCACCCAGACCTTGGCCCAAGGCCGCGGCAAAATAGTGCGCGAAAGCAACCCGGCAAGCTCTGAGATTGCGGTGCTGCAATACACCGGCGGCACTACTGGCGTGGCTAAGGGCGCAATGCTCACCCACCGTAATCTGGTCGCCAATATGTTGCAGGCCAAAGCCTTGATGGGCGCCAACCTCAACGAGGGCTGCGAGATCGTTATCGCCCCGCTGCCGCTCTATCACATCTACGCCTTCACCTTGCACTGCATGGCCATGATGCTGATTGGTAATCACAACGTGCTGATCAGCAACCCACGTGACCTGCCGGGCATGATCAAGGACTTGGCTAAATACAAGTTCACCGGCTTCGTCGGCCTCAATACTTTGTTTGTGGCGCTGTGCAATAACGAGGAATTCCGGGCGTTGGACTTCTCCGCGTTGAAGCTGACCCTGTCCGGCGGCATGGCGCTGCAACTGGCGGCCGCCGAGCGCTGGAAGGACATCACCGGTTGCCCGATCTGCGAAGGCTATGGCATGACCGAGACCAGTCCGGCGGTATCGGTTAACCCGATTCAGAATATCCAGATTGGCACCATCGGTATTCCGGTGCCCTCGACGCTGTGCAAGGTGATTGATGACGAGGGTAATGAGTTGCCCCTCGGCGGTCGCGGCGAGCTGTGTGTCAAAGGCCCGCAAGTGATGAAGGGCTACTGGCAGCGTCAAGACGCCACCGATGAAATACTGGATGCCGATGGCTGGTTGAAGACCGGCGACATCGCGGTGATTCAGGAAGACGGTTACATGCGCATCGTTGATCGCAAAAAAGACATGATTTTGGTCTCCGGCTTTAACGTCTATCCCAATGAATTGGAAGACGTGCTGGCCACGCTGTCGGGCGTGATGCTCTGTGCGGCCATCGGTATTCCCGATGAGCGTTCCGGCGAGGCGATCAAGCTGTTTGTGGTGGTCAAACCGGGCGAGAGTCTGACTAAAGAGCAGGTGATGGAGCACATGCGCGCCAATGTCACAGGCTACAAAGTGCCGCGCGCCATTGAGTTCAGAGACAGCTTGCCGACCACCAACGTGGGCAAGATTCTGCGCCGCGAACTGCGTGATGAAGAGCTGAAGAAAATCGTCAGCAAGTAAGCAGCACCTGCGTTAAAGGCCGAACAGCTTCGGCTATTTTAAACGCTAGCGCCGGCTCAAAATGCAAACGCCCCGACTGGTTCGGGGCGTTTGCATTTGGCTCACTCAACTACCGATAAGGCGGGTTTCGATAGCTGGGGTTGGTGGGTTAAGCGGCTTGAGAAAAAAACTCCGGGATACTGAAGCCGGTCTTTTGGTCGAGGTCCGGCAGGTCGTAATGCTCGTGGCCGCCAAGGGCGCAATAGACCAACCAATGATGGTCTTGCACGTTGAAGGACAGTTGATCGAGCACCTCATCCAGTTCATCGATCTCGTCGAGTGAGTCAATCAGGTAGTCGCGATCTTGCGGTAGCGCATGCAGCATGAGTGGATCCTCCGTGGAATTTTACTACTGATCTTGAAGCCGTTGAGCGGCATGCTTAGACGCCCAAGGCAGGCAGTTAACTCTAGGACAAAAGTTTTACCGTGCTGCGACAAAAAGATGAAAACGCTGCGTTTCGTCGGAAATCAGGCGCGCCTGGTTATCTCTTAGGTAGACTTCGCGGCCGCTTTTTCCCGCTCAGGTTTCTGTCCTGCAGCGGCTATTTTTGGTCAGGCTTTGCTGTTTCTGACGTGGAGGCAATCGATGTCGCTGCAAGCGCTATACGCGTTGTTTAACGCTCAACCCGCCCGCTGCTTAAACCTGCTGGCGTTGTTTTTGGCCTGCGCTGGCGCCTGGTTGTTGCTGGCGACCCGTCAGCGTGAACAGGCGGTCGGTGGCTCATTGGCCATGAGTGGCGACGGCAACGCCATGGCCGCGCCGACGGATGAGCCGACCCAGCGGCTCAATAGGTTTTTCTACCAGTTTGGGTTTGCCTGCATGGCGATTGCCTTGTTGCTGTCTTGGGGCAGTAGCCAGTGGTGATAGTGCTCAGTTCAACCTAAGCGCAAAAAAAATGGCGACCCATAGGTCGCCATTTTTTTACCGGCGGCTTTACAGCGGCAAGCCGGCTTTGATCCGGTATTGATTGCGCACCGGGTTGGCGTACTGCTCTATCAGGTAAGGCTGCTGCTCGCGCGGGCAGCCGGCGAGGCGTTTGTCCCACTGGGCTTGCGCCTTGGTCAGTTCATCGGCCGGGAACAGCTGCGCGGCGCTCGGTACCTGCAGCGCCGGGTCTTGCCCGGTCCACAGGGCGTAGGCCAGGTAGTGCGCCGGAAACAGCCGGTAGCCGGCGATAATCTGCCGATCCATCTCGGCGGCCAGCAGTTTGGTGTCGGCAAATTCGGCGTTGATCGGTGCGGCAAAGTTGATGTGCACCCGGCCTTTATAGCCGGTGATGCCTAGGGCAATGCTGCTGTCGTCCTCGCCTGGGGCTTTGAAGTAGCTGCCGGTGCTGGCGCGAATAAACAACTCGCGGGCCTTGGCTTGATCGCAGGGATCGTACTCGTAGCTGATCGATACGGGCGTCAGGTTCAGCCCGCCAATCACCTCGGCGAACGGCTGATCCTTGCGGCTCATATGAAACATCTTGAGGATCGCCGAGTCCGTGCGGTCGTTGCCGTCTTTGGCCCGGCCTTCCGCTTGGGCGATCCAGATCGAGCGGCAATCGGTGCGGATCGAATGGTTGATATAGGCTGACAAGAGCCGGAAGGCCTCCATCTTCTCGCGCCGGCCAGTGATCGAGCGGTGCACGATAAAGCTCTTGTTCAGGCGCATCAGGTCGCTGACGTAGGGCTTTTGCAGCAGGTTGTCGCCAATCGCGATGCGCGGCGTCGGCAGGCCTGCGTGATAGACCGCGTAGTTGACGAAAGCCGGGTCCATGACGATGTCGCGATGGTTGGCCAGCAGCAGATAAGCGCTGCCTTTTTGCAGGTGCTCCACACCGCTGTAGGTCACGCCGTCGGTGGCGCGCTCGATGGTGCGGTCAACATAGGGGGCGATGCGATCCTGAAACTGCGCCACAGTGCTAATGCCCTGGCACTTGCGGCGCAGGCCATAGCTGATAAGGGGTCTGAGCAGCCAGCCGCAAGGCTTGGCCAGGCGTGGGAAGCTAAAGTGGGTGAGGATATGAAGAAGTGCCTGATCGTCTAGCAGGCGCGCCAGCACGGCCGGGACTTCGGCATC
This sequence comes from Pseudomonas sp., assembly GCF_030698175.1. Lineage (GTDB taxonomy): Bacteria > Pseudomonadota > Gammaproteobacteria > Pseudomonadales > Pseudomonadaceae > Aquipseudomonas. The sequence continues at coordinate 186,201 of NZ_JAUYNT010000018.1, read as the reverse complement.
GTTGTAAGGTCGGATGGCATCAAATTCGCCCATCATGTTCTCTTGGTGGTGGAACGGCTGCACATAGACCGGCGATTATACCTGCAAGTCACATGGAGACTGCGATGCTCGAAAGCCAAGATTATCAGTGCCCTTACTGCGGCGAAGTGGCGCAGGCGTTGCTGGATTTGTCCGGCGGCGATCAGCAGTACATCGAGGACTGTCCGGTCTGTTGTCGGCCTATTGAGTTTGCCCTGCAGACCGACGGCGAGAGCTGGTCTTTGCAGGTGCGCCGCGAAGACGACTGATGCGCTGCGGATGTCTGCGCATCGGGCCTTGATGCTGCCTGCGTTCGGGCGTCAGGCCTTGAGTAAGTCGAGAATGGCGCGAGCGGCCGTCTCGGTTCCGCGGGACGACTGCATGGTGGCGCTGAAGTCGTGCAGTCGCTGGTGCATTGGCTGGTCGGCGAGCAGTTCTGCCAGTGCCGCCGGCAGGGCGCCGAGCGGGTCGGCGAAGCGTGGCAGGTAGCGGCCAACCGCGACTTCTTCGGCGCGCCGGGCATTGTCGTGACCGTCCCAGCAGTAAGGAATAATCACCGATGGCAGGCCAAAATACAGCGCTTCACAGAAGCTGTTGTTGCCGCCGTGGTGAATAAACAGCTGGCATTCACGCAGCACGGCCGGCTGCGGGAACCAGCTGTCCAGATAGACGTTGTCGGGTACCGTCGCATAGTGCTCGCGGTAGGCGCCGACATTGATCAAAAAACGGTAAGGCAGGGTGGCGGCGGTATTGATCAGCCGCTGCATCATCTCGACGTCGGCCGCGCCCAGGCTGCCAAAACTCAGGTAAATCAGCGGCGCGGCATTCTGGCTGGGAAACTGCGGGACTATGTAGGGCGCTTCCTGGCGCACGCAGCCCTCTAGGTACAGATAGCGCTCGGCAGGCAGTGGTTGCTGGCGTGCGTAGCGCACTGGCGCCGGGGCGAGCAGTAAATTTAGGTAGGGCGAATCATTGAGAAACTGTCCGGGTGGGCAGGGTGGCTGCTGACAGCTTTCCAGGAAGCGTGCGAAGCGCTTATGGGCCGGCGCCACCGCCAGGTTGTAGCGTGCCGTAAAGGTCTGCCAGGCCGCCGGGTCGGCGCTCGAGCAGGCGGACAGATACGGCGGTACGGCTGGGTCCGGCAGTTCGGTTTCGGCGCAGGAGACCATCCGCACCCAGGGGCAGCCAGCGCTGGCAATCGCCGGAAACATCACCACGTTGTCCAGCACGATAACGTCCGGGCGCAGTCGTGCGAGCAACTGCTGCAGGGGTTTTTCCGCTTCGATGGCGGTATCGATGATCGCCTCCCAAGCCGGCGCCACATAGCTGTTGAGCTGCTCCAACGGAGTCTGGTCGAAATACGGGATGTTCTTCTCGATGAAGTTTTCCCAGTAGTGCTGCTGCTCGGCGGCGGACAGTTTGGTCTGTGTGGGGATCGGGAATTCGGCAAAGCCGTACTCGGCAAAAATCCCCTGAAAGTGCGCGTGACAGATAAAAACCGGTTTCGCCCCCAGCGCTTGCAGTGCTTGGGCAATGCCGATGCAGTTAAGGGCGGCGCCAAAACTTGCTTCCGGGAAGAGGGCGATCAGCGGTTCTTTCGGCATCAATTGAGAGGGTTCCATGGCTGTGCTCGACAGCGCTGTGTTGAGCGAAAATTCTATAGGTACTTTTTAGCATAAAAAGACCGCTGTGTTTTTGTTTACGGCTGCGGCCTGGCAGTGCCGGTCTGGGGGACGCCGCGGTTGGCGGTTTGTGGTCGTTGGGCTGCGGAGAGGCGCAGGTGCAGGCGCATTTGGTCGGCGGCTATTTCGCTCTGGCCGCGTTCAATCTGTTCGATGATGCGCAGGTGTTCGCGGGTGGCCTCCTGCAGGCGATGCACGCTGACCATTGGTAGTAGGTTCGGCAGGCGGCGCAGGGCCTGGTGATGCAGTAGGGCGTCGCGAATAAAGTGGTTGCCACAGCTCTGGGCGATCAGCTCGTGGAAGCTGATGTCCAGCTCGCGAAACAGCTGGATGTCGAAGGTCTCGATGCTGTGATTGAGCAGGCTTTGCATGCCGTCACGCAGCAGGGCCAGACGCGCCAGGTCGGGGCTGAAGTTGGCGCTGAGCAGCGCTTGTGGCTCGAGGATCAGCCGGAACTGCAGGCTGTCTTCCAGTGCCGCAAGGTTATTTAGCAGTGGCCGAAACAGCCAGGACTGACCGGCGCCGCGCTCCAGTACCTGGCTTTCGCTGAGCTGGGTGAGCACCTTCTGCGCCGCCGGACGGCCTATTTGATAGCGGCGCATCAGCTCGCTGATGCTCAGGCTGCTGCCCAGTCGCCCAGCCATGCGGTCGCGCAGAACCGAGCTGGCGAGCTGTTCTTCTTCGGCTTGCGGCAAGTTGGCGTGCAGCGCCTGTTCGGCGGGCAGGTTGCTGAGTCGATAGCCTTTGCCGGGTTGATGGCTGAGCAGTTGCTGCTCCAGCAGCACCTTCAAGGCCGCGCGAACCAGTGTGCGCGACACCTGAAAAGTACGCGCCAGGCCTTGCTCGGAAAGCGCTTCGCCGGCGCACAGGCCGGCCTCCTGGCTGTGTTCGAGGATGCGTCGCGCCAACTCCAAATGGTTTGGGCGTGGTTTTTTTTCGGTGATTTCGCTCAAGCCTTGTATTCCTGCTCAGTCGCTTTGGCGGCGTGTGCTGATCTTATGCCACAGCTGTTGGCTGCCAACAACACTGCAAAAAAGAGTTGACACTTTTCTTTGTCGGTCTTAATTTCTAAAAAAAAACATACAGGCTTCATTTTGTTTGTATTGCTGCACTGCCTTCGAACACAACAACAACAGTCGTTAGGTGCGCATCATGAAAAAGCTGAAAACCCTGCTGCATGTAGGTTTAACCCTTTCCGTCGGGCTAGCAGCCCAAACGGCCGGCGCTAAAGATCTGGTGGTTTCCATCTGGGACGGCTATATGGCCCCGGATGCACTGGATAAATTCAAGGCCGCCAGTGGTATCGATGCCGACAAGGCATTGCACGCCACCAACGAAGAAATCATGGGCAAGCTGGTGGCCTCCGGTGGCGAAGGCTATGACGTGGTGTTCGTCTCCTCGCCGTTCGCCGAGATCCTGCACAAGCAGGGGCTGCTGGCGGATATCGATCCGGCCAAAGTGCCCAATCTGAAAAACCTCTACCCCCAGGCCAATCAACTGGCCTACGACCAGGGCAACCATTTCTCGGTGCCCTACACCTGGGGCACCACCGGTATCTGCTACCGCTCAGACAAGGTCAGCCCGGCGCCTACCAGCTGGAATGAACTGCTCAACCCCAGCGATGCACTGAAAGGCAAAGTCACCCTGCTGGCCACCGACCGCTGGATGCTCGGCGCCGGTTTCCTCAGCCAAGGCTGGTCGGTGAATGAGACCGACCCCGCGCATATTGCGGTGGTCCGCGATCAGCTGATTGCCGCGAAGAAACGCATCCTGGCCTTCGACGACACCACCTTCTACTCCAAGCTGGCATCCGGCGAAGCGCTGGTGGCGCACGCCTGGGACGGCTGGTGCAACTACGGCACCCAGGCCAATGCGGCGATCAAGTTCAGCGTGCCCAAGGAAGGTTCCGATCTCTGGGTGGACACCATGGTGGTGCTGAAAAGCTCCAAGCATCAGGACGCGGCCTTCAAGTTCGTCAACTTTATGCTGGCCAAGGAAAACCACGCCTGGGTAGCGGAAAACATCCTTTATAAGGTGCCGAACCAGGCTGCCATGGCCGGGCTCTCCGCCGAGCTGCTCAAGCAGTATCCCAACCTCAGTACCTCGCCAGCCGAGCTGATGAAGCTGGAGCAGTTGCGCGATGTCGGCGGTGATACGCAAAAGGCCTATACCCGCGCCGTCACCGAAATCATGGCGTCGGAATAACCCGGCCCGAAGAATTTGTAGGATGGGTGGAGCGTAGCGATACCCATCAGCGATCTCGGCACAGCATGGGTATCGCTGTGCTCAACCCATCCTACGTCTTAAAAACATCGCGGCTAAAGCCGCTCCTACACGTACCTCGCACTCCCTGAGAGAGTCGTTCCAATGAGTTCATTGCGTGCTGACAGGAAGCTGTCGGCCTGGCTTTTAACGCCCGGACTAAGCTGGCTGCTGCTGTTTCTGCTGCTGCCGTGCCTGCTGGTATTGGTCTACAGCTTTGTCGAGCGTGGCGCTTACGGTGGCATCGACTGGGTGTTTACCTGGGAGAACTACCAGCGCGCCTTCGATCCGCTGTACCTCGGCATCCTGCTCAAGTCGGCCAAGATTGCCGGCCTTGCCACCCTGTTTGCGGTGCTGATCGGCTACCCGGCGGCCTATGCGATTGCCCGTGCGCCACGCCAGCGCCAGGCGGTGTATCTGTTTCTGGTGATGCTGCCGTTCTGGAGCAACTACCTGATCCGCACCTACGCCTGGATAGTGCTGCTCAACCGCGAAGGGCTGATCAACAAACTGCTGGTCATGCTCGGCTACAGCGGCGAGCCGATCAGCCTGCTGTACACCGAAAGCTCGGTGGTGCTGGGCCTGGTCTACAACTACATCCCCTTTGTGATCCTGGCGATCTACTCGTCGCTGTCGCGGATTAATGGCGAACTCTGGGAAGCCTCGCGCGACCTTGGCGCGTCGGGCTGGATGACCTTTCGCCGGGTGATCTTCCCCCTCAGTGTGCCGGGCATCGCCGCCGGTTCCGTGTTTGTGTTTGTGCTCAGCATCGGCAACTTCATCACCGCCGATCTGCTCGGTGGCAAGCAGGTGCAGATGGTCGGTAACCTTATCTATGCGCAGTTCCTCACCGCCCGCGACTGGCCATTTGGCTCGGCGCTGAGCTTTATCCTGATCGCCATCATGCTGCTGTTGCTGTTCGTGCAGTCGTTGATTGCGCGGCGTGCCGGGGAGGGCAAGGCATGAGCCGGCCATCCATAGCGAGTTCGGCTGCGCTGGGTGTGCACTTGGGCTTGGTCTACGCCTTCCTTTATGTGCCGATCCTGGTACTGATCCTGCTGTCGTTCAACAAGTCCGGGCTGCCCACTTCGTGGAGCGGCGCCTCGCTGAAATGGTACGTGGCCCTTTTGCACAACAGCGCGGTGCTGTCGTCGGCGCTGAACACCCTGATAGTCGCGCTGGTCTCGACCTTTATCGCCTGCGTGTTCGGCACTCTGCTGGCGCTGGGTGTCGAGCTGCGGCGCAAGGGCGACAGCAAGGGGCATGTCGCCGACACCTTGCTGATGGCGCCGATGATCATCCCCGACATAGTGCTGGCCATTGCCCTGTTGAGCTTCTTCAACCTGATCAAAATGGGCCTGGGCCTGCACTCGATCATCATCAGTCATGCGGTGTTCAATATCGCCTTCGTCTGCGCGGTGGTGCGTACCCGCCTGAAGCACTTCGACTACTCGATTCTCGAGGCTTCCATCGACCTGGGCGCCAGCTGGCCCATTACCCTGCGCCGGGTGCTGCTGCCGGCGATTTTCCCAGGGGTCATGGCCGGTGGTTTGCTGGCGTTCACCCTGTCGGTGGACGAATTTATCATCGCGTTTTTCAACTCCGGTTCAGGCCAGGCCTCGACCACTTTGCCGATGCAGATCTACGCCATGATCCGCTTCGGCGTCACCCCGGAAATCAATGCGCTGGCGACGCTGGTGATGCTGGTCAGCATCACCGCGCTGCTGGCCTCGCAGCGTCTCAACAAGGCTCCTCGCACCCATGACTCACACCTATGAATAACTCATCTGCAGTGCTGATCCTGGACAAGGTCAGCAAGTCCTATGGCAATGGTCTGGCCGTCGACGAGGTCTCGCTCAGCATCCGTGAAAACGAATTCTTCGCCCTGCTCGGACCGTCCGGCTGTGGCAAGACCACCTTGCTGCGGATGCTCGCCGGCTTCGAAACGCCGAGCTCCGGCTGCATCTATCTGGACGGCACCGACATCTCGCCGCTGCCGGCCAACAAACGCCCGCTGAACCTGATGTTCCAGTCCTATGCGCTGTTCCCCAACATGAGCGTGCGCAAGAACATCGCCTACGGCCTGGAGATGGAAAAGCTGCCCGCCGCCGAGATTCGCCAGCGCGTCGATCAAGTGCTGGCCACCGCGCAACTGGGCGAGCTGGCCGAGCGCAAGCCCGATCAACTGTCCGGTGGCCAACGCCAGCGGGTGGCCCTGGCCCGCGCGCTGGTCAAGCGACCACGGGTGTTGCTGCTGGATGAGCCGCTCGGCGCGCTGGACAAGAAGCTGCGCGAGAAGATGCAGCTGGAACTCAAGCGCCTGCAACACGAGAGCGGCATCACCTTCATCATCGTCACCCACGACCAGGAAGAAGCCCTGGTGATGTCCGACCGCATGGCGGTGCTCGACGGCGGCAAGGTCTGCCAGATCGGCAGCCCGGCCGAGCTGTACGAAAACCCCAGCAGCCGCTTCGTGGCCAATTTTATCGGCGTCAGCAACCTGCTCGAAGGCGTGCGCCAGAGCACCGACCGAGTCACGGTCAACGGGCTGTCGCTACAGGTCGAGTCGGCGGTTGAGGCTGTGCTCGGCGAGGCGCTGGCCGTGGTGGTACGCCCCGAGCGTTTGCAGGTGCTTAACGAACGCAGCGAGGCCTGCGACAACCAGGTCGAGGGGCAGATTGTCGAGATCGCCTACCACGGCCTCGACACCAACCTGCACGTGCAGACGTTGCTGTGCGACAAGCCGCTGATCGTGCGGGTGCCGTCCTCGCAAATCGAATTTTCCCAGTTCAGCCAAGGCGCCAACATCCGCCTCGGTTGGCAGGCGCGGCATGCCCGCGTACTGACCCGCTAAGGCATTTTTTAACGATCTCGCGAGCTAGAGCCATGCAAGGCAAAAGCAGGCGAGGAAGCGGAGTTGGCTGTAGCCAATGAGCATTAGGAGTCGGTTTTTAACGCAGCAGGGCCGACGCGCAGCAGATCGTTCCACAGACCAGGCAGGAGTAACGCAATGAAGCAGAAAGTAATCGCCTTCTTCCCCGAAGCCGCCTACGGCCCGGCCTTGAACTCGGTCGGCATCGCCCAGGCCTGCGAAGCCCTCGGCCACAAGGCGGTGTTCCTCACAGACCCAGGCATGAGCGGGGTTTACTCGGGCTACGGTTTCGAGGAGCACATGGTGAATATGTCGGCGCCGATGCCGGCCGAGGAGATGGCCAAGTATTGGGTCGACTTTATCAACGGCCATATCCCGAACTTCCGCAAATCGCCGCTGGAGCAGATCCCCAACTACGTGAAGGAGTGCTGGGCCGCCATCGTCGACACTGCCAAGTGGGCGCAGAAGGATTTGCCCAGCGTGTTGGCCAAGGTGCAGCCGGATTTGATCTGCGTCGATAACGTGATTCTGTTTCCGGCCATCAAGCAATACGGCAAGCCCTGGGTGCGGATTATCTCCTGCTCGGAAAACGAAATCGAAGACGAGGACATCCCGCCGCACCTGTCCGGCATGAGTGTGCACGACAAGGTCGGCCACGCGCAGTTCAGAGCGCGATTTGAGCAGGTGATCGGGCCGATTCACGCCGATTTCAATCAGTTTCTGGTCGAGCACGGCGAGCAGCCGTATCCGCTGGGCACCTTCTTCGAAGCTTCGCCCTTTATGAACCTGCTGCTGTATCCGGACCCGGTGAAATTCGAACGTCGCCACCCGCTACCGCCGGCGCAGTTCCACTACCTGCAAGGCTGCGTGCGGGCCGACAAGGCCTATGAGATTCCCGAATTCAAAGCCAATAACGACCAGCCGCTGCTCTATGTGAGTTTTGGCAGCCTCGGTTCCGGTGATGTCGAGTTGCTCAAGCGCCTGATCGTCGCCATCGGCAAGCTGCCGTACCGCGCACTGTTCAATGTCGGCGAGCACCTGGACGAATACACCGACCTGCCGGACAACGTGCTGATCGCCAACTGGTACCCGCAACCCTCGGTGATCGAGAAGGTCGATGCGGTGATCCATCACGGTGGCAACAACAGCTTTACCGAGTGCCTGTTCTTCGGCAAACCGGCGATTGTCATGTCCTACGTCTGGGACGGTCACGACAACGCCATGCGCGCCGAGGAGAGCGGCCACGGCTTCAAGCTGGACCGCTACCAATGGAGCGAAGCGGATCTGGCCGCCAAGCTGGAGGCTTGCCTCAACGACAGCGCCATGGCCGCCCGGTTGCAGCAGACCAGCGCCTATATGCAATCACGCAAAGGCCCGCAAGACGCGGCGAAAATTCTCGATGGACTGCTTAACCATGACTAACTCCAGCGTACCGATTAGCAGCGCCCCGGCGCTGTATGACGTCAGCAGCCGCACCGATCTGGTGGACTGGGGCGTGCAGAGCGATGCCGTCGAAGGCGTCTCCCATTCCAGCGGTCGCCTGCTGTTCAAGGGGCCGAATAACAGCCCGGAAACTGGCTTGTGGGTCTGTACGCCAGGCCGCTGGCGGCTGTCGATCCCGCGCGATGAGTTGTGCCATTTCGTCTCTGGCCGCGCCACCTACCGCGAGGACAGTGGCGAGGTGATTGAAGTGCACCCCAACACCCTGGTGCTGTTTCCCGCTGGCTGGAGCGGCGAGTGCCACGTTCAGGAAACCATCCGCAACCTGTACATGCTGGCTTAACTCGGTCCCCTGTAGGAGCGGCTTCAGCCGCGAAGCTTTTGATCTCTGCGCGATCCAATCGCGGCTAAAGCCGCTCCTACAGGTTGCGCATTAGCAAACCAGAATTTATCTAAGGAGCAAAAAACATGACCACTCCCTATCTCTACAACCCGCTTGAAATCACCGACCTCAAAGACTGGGGCAGCATCCCGACCATGCTCGAAGGCGAGTCGAAAGTCTCCGGCGTGGTGCTGCACAAGGGCCCGGAAGGCCAGTCCGAATGCGGTATCTGGATCTGCACGCCGGGCAAATGGTTCTGCCATGTGACCAGCGACGAGTTCTGCCACTTCCTCGAAGGCAGCAGCACCTACGTGCACGAGTCGGGCGAAGTGATAGAGATCAAACCGGACACCGCAGCCTTCTTCCCGAAAGACTGGAAGGGCACCTGCACCGTTCACGAAACGATCAAAAAGGTCTACATGATCCGGTGAATAGCATGGCCGATCTTCTCCCGCCCGATGCCCGCAGCCAGCAGCGCCGCGCCTTTCTCGAAGGTGCGGGGTTCAGCGCTGCGACCCTTGAAGCCTTGCCGATGGATGCATCACGGCGCTGCTATTTTCGCCTGCCCCAGGCCGGCCTGTTGCTGATGGATTCGCCACCGCTGGAGGAGCCGATTGGGCCGTTTTTAAGTGTGGCGCGGCATCTGCACTGGCTGGGTTTGTCGGCCCCGAAAATCCTCGTCAGCGACCCGCTTAACGGCCTGGCGTTGATTGAGGATTTTGGCCAGGCCACCTACACCCGGTTGCTGGCGGCCGGGCATGCCGAGCAGCCGCTGTACGAACTGGCGGTGGATGCCCTGGCGCACCTGCATCAGGCCAGCAATGCGGTGGCGGTCGAAGTGCCGGCCTACGACGCGCCGGCCTTGTTGGCGGAGGCTGCACTGTTTATCGACTGGTACGCGCCGCTGCTGGTGGGCGCGGAAGCGACGGCTCTGCGTGAGCCTTATCTGCAGCTCTGTGGGCAACTGGCCGACGAGGTGGCGCAGCGCCGCGAGACCCTGGTGTTGCGTGATTTTCACGTCGACAACCTGATGCTGCTGGAAGGTCGCGAAGGCACCGCTGCCTGTGGCCTGCTGGATTTTCAGGACGCGCTGATCGGCGCCTGTGCCTACGACCTGATGTCGCTGCTGGAAGACGCTCGCCGTGATGTGCCCGAGGCACTGCGCGAGCATTTGCTAAGCCGCTATCTGGCCCAGCGCTCGGACGTTGACGCCGAGCAGTTCGGCGCCGACTACCAGGTGCTGGCCGCCCTGCGGCATGCCAAGGTCGCCGGCATCTTCGTGCGCCTGGCCCGCCGTGACGGCAAGCAGCATTACCTCGCCCATCTGCCACGGGTGCTCGGCTTGCTCGACCGCGCGCTGCAAGGCACGGCGCTGCAACCGCTGCGCGCCTTTCTCGACCGGCATCTGTCTGGCTGGCAACAGCCGCTGGCGTTGCTCGAGCAATCGCGGATAAATCCGCTCCTACAAGGGCCGGCCGATGAAAGGGTTGCAGGTGCCAGGTTTGTGTAGGAGCGGCTTTAGCCGCGAAGCAAGCGCAAGTACGCCGCCAATTTTGCCACTGCTCAAGTCAGGTGTTGGGTACAAAGCCTGCAAAACAAGGCCTGCAACAGATAGCCGCTACAGAACCTTATTTATCGCTTGGAGTTATCCATGACCGCATTTGCCCACGATCAGCCGCTGCACTTTATCAATCCGAGCTTTATTGCCCCGCTGACCCAGCGCCTGCGCGTCATCATCAACCCGGCCACCCTGGAGCAGGTTGGGCAGATTGGTCTGTGCGACGAGGCGGATGTGAACAACGCCATCGCCGCCGCCAATGCCGCGCAAAAAGGCTGGCGCCAGGTCGATGCCAAGAGCCGTGCGGCGCTGCTGCATCAACTGGCCAATGCCATCGAAGGCAACGTGGCGGTCAACCGCGAAGCGGCGCGTTTGATGACCTTGGAAATGGGCAAACCCTTTCCCGAGGCCATGGGCGAGCTGGCCAATTGCGCGCCGATTTTTCGCTACTACGCCGAGATGGCCCGTGACGAAGCCGGCAAGGTCGCCGGCACCACTCAGCTGGGCTCGTTCCAGCACGCGCGCTACGAGCCGATTGGCGTCAGCGTGCACATCATGCCGTTCAACTTCCCGATTCTGCTGATGTGCTGGACGGTCGCTGCATCGCTCGCCGCTGGCAACGCCTGCATCATCAAACCGGCAGAAGCCACCACCCTCTGCACCCTGCAGTTCATGCAGTACTTCCGCCTGTTGCCGGCCGGGCTGGTGTGTTGCGTGCCGGGTGATGCGCAAACCGCGCAATTGCTGATCCAGTCGGATGCCACTCACGCGGTGGCCTTTACCGGCAGCGTCGCGGCTGGCAAGGCGGTGGCGGTGGCGTGCGCCGAGCGGATGAAGCCCTGCGTGATCGAGGCCGGTGGCAGTGATGCGCTGATCGTCTCCAAACACGCGCCACTGGAGGTGGCGGTGGCCGGTTCGGTGACGGCAGCCTTCCACCTCACCGGGCAGATCTGCACCTCGGCCGAACGCTTCTTTGTGGTCGAGGAAATCCACGATGCCTTCGTGGCGCGCTTTGTCGAAATGACGAAAAAGCTGCGCATCGGCCATGGCCTGGAACACAGCGAAATCGGCCCGTTGGTCAGCGAGGCGGCGCGGGACAAAGTCATGCGTCTGGTGGCCGATGCCGTGGCCAAGGGCGCGACTGTGGTCTGCGGCGGGCGTATCCCGCCAAGCCAGCCGGTGGGTTGGTTCTTTGAACCCACCATCCTCACCGGCGTGACCCGCGAGATGGATATTCTCAACGAGGAATGCTTCGGCCCGGTGGCGGCGATCTGTAAGGTGACGGACTTCGACCAGGCCATCGGCATGGCCAATGACTCGCACTTCGGTCTTGGCGCCTCGCTGTTCTCCACCGATTTGGCCGAGGCCATGGAAGCAGCCGATCGCCTGGAAGCCGGGATGGTCTGGGTGAATAATCCGCTGATCGATAACGACGCCTTGCCCTTTGGCGGCTGGAAAATGTCCGGCATGGGCCGCGAGTTGGGTCGCCAAGGCCTGGATGTGTTCCGCCGCTCGAAAATGGTCATCATCGACCACCAGCCGAAGGTGCATGACTGGTGGTACCCGTACTCGGACGAGGTGTTTTACTCGGCGTAGTAAAGGTCAGGCTGTTATCTTCAGCGCCAGCGTAAATGACGGAGCAGGGTAGTGATTCAGTACGGGGCCATGTCACAACCGGGAGCGTTGGATGCGTTCAATCGTTGCGTACTGCAACTGACGCGTCTGGCGCGTGAGCGCGGGGCGGCGCAGTTTATCGGCGAAGGCTTGCAGAATTTTGCCGAGCTGGTGCCGTTTGCCTCGGCCTGGTGGGGCGAGATGTCCGGGCCCACGCAGAGCGCGCCGCCGCAAAGCTGGATGCACGGCAGCCTGAACCTGAGCCCCTCGTTCGCCAGCGAATGGAGTCAGGTGGCTGATCTGGACGAGTTCTCCCACAGCACCCTGAGCCATCTGGGCGAGATAGTGCGTTTCAGTGGTTTCGATGATCCTTGCGCCGCAGTCAATGACTTCGCCCGCCGGCACGATATCTACCACCTGCTCTGCATCACCTTCGCCCTGCCGGAAAGCGGCATGACGTTTTTTGTCTGCCTGTATCGCGGTGAGGCCCAGCAGGCCTTCGATGAGGCCGAGGCCAAGGTGTTTGCGGCCTTCTGCGATCAGCTGCTGCAGCTCTGGCGCTTTCAATTGCAGGATCTGCTGCGCGCCGGTGTGGCCGATGATCCGAGCGATTGTGCGGTGGTCGCCGCCGATGGTCGCTTGCTTTATGTGGGCGCGCGCCTGTGTGCCAGCATCCTGCGCGAAGTGCCCGGTTGGGGCGGCTCGGTGCTGCCGGCGGCGGTGACGGCGCGACTGGCCAATGCACCCTGCGTGATGCGCCTGGGCCGCGCGACGCTGACCCTCAATCCGCTCGGCGAGCAAGTGGTGCTGACCCTGAAAACCCAGGAGCGGCGGGTGGCATTGGCACCCCGTGAACGCACCGCAGCGATGCTGTTTGCCGCCGGGCATTCCTACAAGGAAATCGCCAAACTGCTGGTGTTGAGTCCGGCGACGGTGCGTACCTATCTGCGCAACTGCTACCTGCAACTGGGGGTACGCAGCAAAGTTGAGCTAGGTTGCGCACTGCGCATGTTGCCGTCGGCGGCGGTTATTCGACGCGACTGAAGAACGCCTGATTTGCCTTAGCTTTCTTCATTGGCAGAGTGGCTTGAGGGTTTGTCGTTGGCCGAAGGTGGCCAAGCGCGCACAGCAATCGATCACTGGGTACAATGCCGCGCAACTGCTGGCCGATGTAGCGTCGCCAGTTTTTAACGGCCACCCGCGCTGCTGATTCTTTGCCCTCTTGAGTTTTACCGCCCCTATGTGTGGACGTTTTGCACTGTTTCGCTGGCCCGCCACGTTTGCCGCCATGCCTGGGTTTCCCGCCGATCAGCAGCCGCACTGGAATATTGCTCCGGGTGCGAGCGTGTTGATGCTGCGCAATGAAGATGGGCAGCGCCAAGCGGCCACGGCGCGTTGGGGCTTAACCCCGCCGTGGTTGACGGACTGGTCACGCACCCCGGCCCACGCCCGGGCGGAAACCCTGGCCGAGCAGCCGATGTTTCGTGACGCGTTTAAGCAACGCCGCTGTCTGGTGCCGGCCAATGGCTTTTACGAATGGCGGGGCACCGCGCGCAAACGGCCGTTCTGGCTCAGCCAAGAGGCGCCGCTGCTGTATTTCGCCGGTGTCTGGGAGGCTTATCCGGTTGAGGGTCATAGCTATCTGAGCGTGGCGCTGGTGACCCAGGCGGCGGCTAATCAACGCCGGCCGCTGTTGCTCGATGAGGCCGGCCAGCAAGCCTGGTTGGCGGCGGACAGCGCGCCGGAGTTGTTACAGGCACTGTTGGCCGGCCCCCAGCCAGCCTTGCGCGAGCGGGTGTTGGCCAATCTGATTAATGATCCCAAGCTGGATGCCCCCGAGTGCCTGACGCCGGGGTGAAAGCCGGCGCTAGGCGATGCGGCGTTGCGCCTTGCGTAGGGTGTACTCGCCGCAGGCAGTACGCCACTGGCTGGTGGACTGTTCGCGGCGGTCCGGGGTATGGCGCTGATTGGCGGACTGTTCGCTACGCTCCTGAGTCCGCCCTACGTCCGCCCGTCAGCCCATCGCGGTCTACCGGCAAACCGCATGGTGGGTTACGCGGCGCCCGGCTTTCGCGGTGGTGCAAACAACCACCGCCCGCGCCGCTAACCCACCCTACAAATAATCAAACCCGGAACTGGTTGATCAGCCGCCGCTGTTGCTCGGCCAGTTTGGTCAGTTCGGCGCTGGCGCGGCTGGCTTCGTCGGCACCGGAGGCCACCTGGTTGGCGACCTGATCGATGTTGGTGACGTTGCGGTTGATGTCTTCGGCCACGGCGCTTTGCTCCTCGGCGGCGCTGGCGATCTGGTTGTTCATGTCGTTGATCACCGACACCGCCTGGGTGATCGACTCCAGTGCATTGGCGGCTTCGGCGGCGTGTCTGACGCTGTCGTCGGTCTTGGCTTGGCTGTCTTCCATGACCTTGACCACTTCGCGGGTGCCGCTTTGCAGTTGCTGGATCATCTTCTGGATTTCTTCGGTGGCCTGCTGGGTTTTTTGCGCGAGATTACGCACCTCATCGGCCACCACGGCAAAGCCACGGCCTTGCTCACCGGCCCGTGCCGCTTCAATCGCGGCGTTGAGGGCCAGCAGGTTGGTTTGTTCGGCAATCCCGCGGATGGCGGTCAAAATGGCATTGATGTTTTCGCTGTCCTTGGCCAGGTTTTGCACCACGCCAACGGCGCGGCCAATTTCGCTGGCCAGGGCGGCAATCGCCTGGGTGGTGCTGTGCACGATGGTCTTGCCGTTGTTAGCGGCTTGATCGGCGTGGCTGGCTGCTTCGGCAGCGTGGGTGGCGTTGCGCGCTACCTCTTGGGCGGTGGCGGTCATCTCATGGACGGCGGTGGCCACTAGTTCGATCTCGGTCATCTGCCGCTGCATGCCTTGGTGGGTGCGGATGGCGATGTCGGCGCTGTGCTCGGAGGAGTCGCTGACCTGCTGCACCGAGGTCACCACCTGGCTGATCATCGACTGCAGTTTGCTCAGGAAGGTGTTGAAGCCATTGGCGATGGCGCCCAGTTCGTCAACCCGGTCGGTCGTCAAACGGCGGGTCAGATCACCTTCACCCTTGGCGATGTCGTCGAGCATGGCGACCATTTGCTTGAGCGGCCGCGCAATCCCGTAGCCGACAAACCACACCACCAGCAAACCCAGCGCGGCGATCAGAAGGCCCACCAGGGTCATGCCGAGGGTGTCGGCCTGGCTTTGCGCTTGCAAATCCGTCTGGAGGTTTTTCAGGTCACCCATCACCGCACTGATCGGCAGTTGCAGCATCAGTTTCCAGCGCACGCCGGTATCGCCAATGCTCAGGGGCATAAACACATGAATCTCGCCCTGTTCCTCGTCGACTTGGTAAAACGGCTGGTCGCCACTGAGTTGCTTAAGGTGGCTGAGGTCGGCGCCATTCAGCACTTGGCTGCCGGGTTTGCCAATTTGCTGGGCGTCCTTGGTGTAGGCGACCACGCTGTCATTGGCCGAGAACAGCGCCAGCTCGCCGGCGCCTGCATAGAGTTGTTTGTTGGCGCTGGTGAGCAGGTCTTGAATGAAGTCCATGGCCAAGTCATTGCCGACCACGCCAACCACCTTGTTGTTGATCAGCACCGGCACGCTAAAGGCCGAGCTTAGGACCATTTTGCCGTTGATTTCATAGGGTGCTGGGTCGATCACGCAGGCTTTTTTGGTGCGTTTTGGGCACAGGTAATATTCGCCCTCAGGCACTCCAGTGGGCAGCAGTTTGCTGCTTTCCATTTGCGTGGCGGTGAGCGCTTCTACGGTCGCGCTGCCATCGGGTTTGCGATACCACCAGGGCATAAAACGCCCGGTGTCGTCGTAGCCTTTGTCGGCCTGGCCTTTGTAGAGATCGTCGTTGCCGTCGAAGGCGTTCGGCTCCCAACCAATATAGAAATCCAGCAGTTTGGGGTTAGCCATCAGCGCTTGCTTGGCCAGGTTGGAGAGTTCTTCGCGGCTTATGCTCAGCTGTGGCGTGCCGCTGGCGTCCGTTTCGCCCATCAGCATATTGGTCTGCGCCAGTGCGCGGGCGGTGGTCAGGGCGAACTCAAGGTCCAGTTGGATCTTGCTGGCCTGTGAGCTTGCCAGGGCGATCAGCCGCTCATTGATGACCTTCTCCAGCAGCTCTTGGGTGCGTTGTTGCACCAAGACTTGGGTACGATTGCCGGCAAACACTGAGTACAGCACCAGCGCAACCACCACCGCGAGCACGCTGGCGCCCGCCAAAGCGGCCACAGAAAACTGGATGGATTTGAATTTCATGGCAGCTCCAAGGTCTACGGGTTACACCTGTCCTTGGCTTATCGGCAGGCTTGTAGCAAAGCATTAGCAGGCCGTTGAAAAACTACTGCGCTCGGCTATGCAGCGTTGAAATCTGCCTAAAAATGCTCATGTACTACTCGTACACTGCGCTTTTGACTCGCTGCGCTCGCCCTGCGGGCCAGCCTACGGCTGTTACTGCGCTTCGCTACGTTGCGGCTGATTTCGCCTTGCCTAGCCGTCGCTCGCTACATTTTTCAACGGCCTGTTAGCCTCTTGTTAGCAAAGGCGCATGTGGGCGAATGCGCAAGTTCGGCAGCCGCGTTGTCTGGCTGCCAACTGCTTGGCATGCACAGCGCAGTGCGTGGGCCTTTCGCGCTCGGCAGGCTGTTAAGATGAGCAACTGTTCTTATTGGAGAAGTACTGTGGGCAAGTTGTTGCGCTTAAGTGGTTTGAGTCTGGCGTTGTGGCTGGCCGGTTGCCAGTCGGTGAATACCACCAATGCCGGTGCTGTGGGGGTTGAGCGCAAGCAGTACATGTTCAGCATGCTCTCGACTCAGCAGGTCAATCAGATGTCTGAGCAGTCCTACCAGCAGACGCTTAGCGAGGCCTCAAGCAAGGGCATGCTGGACAAGAACAGCGGCAATGCCAAGCGGGTGAATGCCATCGCCAAGCGTTTGATTGCCCAGGCGCCGGTGTTTCGTCCGGATTCGGCGCAGTGGGACTGGCAAGTCAATCTGATCGACAGCGAGGAGCTGAATGCCAACTGCGGCCCGGGTGGCAAGATCATCGTTTATAGCGGCTTGATCGAGCAGTTGCACCTGAGCGATGACGAGTTAGCGGCGGTAATGGGCCACGAAATTGCCCACGCCCTGCGCGAGCACGGCCGCGAGGCAATGTCCAAGGCCTATGCCACCCAGATGGCGCAGCAGGGCATCGGCGCCTTGCTCGGCTTGGGCCAGGACAGCATGGCGCTGGCCGATAATGTGGTGCAGTACAGCATGACCCTGCCCAACAGCCGCGATAACGAGAATGAGGCCGATCTGATTGGTCTGGAGCTGTCCGCTCGGGCCGGCTACAACCCGCAGGCGGCCGTCAGCCTGTGGCAGAAGATGAGCAGCGCCAGCGAAGGAGCACCGCCGGAGTTTATGAGCACCCACCCGGCCTCGAGTACGCGGATAGCGTCGCTGCAAGCGGCTATTCCTAAGGTGACGGGGCTGTATCAGCAAGCCAAGGGCAGTAACTAAAAGTCCTTGCTGAAGACGACGGCACTGCGCTCGGCGGTGCCGTCGGCGCACTTACTGCAGGCTAAAGACTTTTTTCGCCAAGCTGGTGGCCGCCTCGGTCGGATTTTGCCGGATCGAGGCTTCTTGCTCGGCGATCACCTTGAACAAACCATCCAGCGCCTCTTCGGTGACGTAGTTTTCGATGTTGGCGCTTTTTGCATCGATGGCGCCAAAGCTCGCCGCTTGGCCGGCGAAGCTGTTGTATTGCTTGGCCAGCCCGACCTGATTGGTGGCCTGCTGCACTATCGGTAAGAACTTGGCGCGCAGTTGCGCACGGCTGGTTTTGTTCAGGTAGTTGGTGGCGGCGTCATCGGGGCCGCTGAGGATGCTTTTGGCGTCCTGTACCGTCATTTTTTTTACCGCGTCCAGCAGCAAGGTTTGCGCCTGTGGCACTGCGGCTTCGGCGGCTTTGTTCATGCTCGCTTCGAGCTGCTCGACCTGGGCGCCCATGCCCATCATCTTCATCGCCGCCGCGGCCTTGCCGAGATTACCCGGAAGTTCGATGCGCATCTCGGGGTTGGCGCTAAAACCACCGGGTTTGCCCAGTTGCGCAATGGCGACTTTGGCGCCTTGGGACAGGGCATCCTTGAGACCGCCGCTGGCATCTTGCTGGCTTAAATCGGCCAGGGAGAACGCCAGGCAATTGGCGGAGAGGGCGAGTCCGGCGAGCAGGGTGGTGAGTCGAAGCATAAATAGCATCCTTGTGGCTGGAAATAGAGCGAGCGCCCAATAGTGAAGCGATTTAACTCGCCATTCCAGCCCGGCCGGGTTCGCCGTGTTTTTTGCTCAGCTCAGTGGCTGGCGGGCGCCGGCTTGAATCTGCGCCGCAGCAATCGACTAGCGATCTGCACCAGCCAGCAGGCCAGAATAAACGGCGCCGTCAGCGGTGCACTCACGCCCAGGCCGAGCAAGCTGAGTTGCAGCAGCACACTGGCGATGATTCCCGCCAGCACTGGCCAGGCGCGGCGCTGTTGCTGGCTTAGGGCGACGGCCACCAAGGCGCCGTTGAAACCGTATAAGCCTTGCAGTGCATCGTTGTATTGACCCAGTTGACTGGCCAGCAGCAGGCCCAGGGCCGAGCCGACTAAGGCCCAGCGCGCCATACGACGATTGGCCAGCCATAGGGCGATAAAAATCAGCACGCCGCTAACTGGGTCATTCACCAGCAGCACCTGGCTCAAACCACGCAGCACCGCCAGCGGCCAGTCCAGCGCCGCCAGGCCATGCAGTTGGCCGGGGTCGGCGACGTTGCTGGTTAACTGCAGGCAGTCGCTCAACGCCAGCAGCAGCCAACCGAACAGCACAAAGGGCGCGGTATAAGCCGGCAAGCTGGCGTGCCGGCGGTTATGCCGCAGCCAACGGTTGAGCAGCAGGCTCGCCAGCCCGGCGCTGGCGATGATCAGCAGCGGTAGCAATGGCGACCAGGCCAGCTTGGCGCTTAGCAGCAGGCCCAGCAGCACGCCGTTGTAGCCGTACAGACCGCTGTTGATCTCCGGCTGCGGGTAATGTCGGCGCACGGCCGTCAGCCAGCCAACAAAACCGCCGAGCAAAGCGCCACCGAGTAACTGCGGCGCGCCCCAAGCAACGCTCAACAAGCAGAGCAGGCCGCACAGCGGGTGGCGCAGCAAAAATACCTGGCTGCAACCATTGAGCAAGGCCATGGCCCAATCGTTGGCAAGTGGGCGTTTGAGTAAGGGGGTTAAGGGCGGGTGCATGGGAGTCGTCATGGATAAGGAAAAGGTTGGCCGGCGAAGGTTGTTGCTGCACGAGTCGCGCGCCGAAAAAAAACGTCCACCCGCAAAGCCGGTGGACGTTAATAACTGGCAGTGCCAGAGGGAGAGATGTTGCTCGGTGCGCGCGACTACTCGGTCTGAGTCGCCGCGCATTAACTCAGTGCAGGGTCTCGATGCGCAGGGTATTGGTCGTTCCCGGTTGGCCAAAAGGCACGCCGGCGGTGATCACCAGGGTGTCGCCGCGTTGTGCCATGTTCTGGGCCTGGGCGATTTCCAGCGCGGTGCTGGTGATTTCCTCGACCTTGTTCAAGCGTGCATTGACCACCGAGTAGATGCCCCAGGCCACGGTCAAGCGCCGTGCGGTGTTGATGTTCGGCGTCAGGCTCAAGATCGGTGCCTTGGGGCGTTCGCGTGAAGCACGCAGGCTGGAGGCGCCCGACTCGCTGTAGTTGACCAGCGCGGCCACCGGCAAAATGCTGCTGATCCGGCGGATCGCGCAGCTGATCGCGTCCGATGCGGTGGCTTCGGCGTGCGGGCGGCTAACGTCGAGCTGGGCCTGGAAGTCCGGGCCGTTTTCCACCTGGCGGATGATCTTGCTCATCATTTGCACGGCTTCCAGCGGGTAATCGCCGGAGGCGGTTTCCGCCGACAGCATCACCGCATCGGCGCCTTCGGCCACGGCGTTGGCCACGTCTGTGACTTCGGCGCGGGTTGGTGCCGGGGAAAAGCGCATCGATTCCAACATTTGCGTGGCCACCACCACCGGCTTACCCAGTTGGCGGCAGGTGCGGATGATGTCTCTCTGGATGCGTGGCACGTTCTCGGCCGGCACTTCCACACCCAAATCGCCACGGGCCACCATGATCGCGTCGCAGAGTTCGGCGATGGCTTGCAGGTGCTCAACGGCCGACGGCTTCTCGATCTTGGCCATCAGGAAGGCCTGGTCGCCAATGATCGCGCGGGCTTCGATGATGTCTTGCGGACGCTGCACAAAGGACAGCGCGACCCAATCCACCCCCAACTTGAGGCCGTAGTCCAGATCGATGCGGTCTTTGCTGGTCAGCGGGCTGAGCTCCAGCACGGCTTCTGGCACGTTGACGCCCTTGCGGTCGGACAGTTCGCCACCGGCGATCACCAGGGTCTCGATCGCGTCGCTGTGTTTGGCGGTCACTTGCAGGCGCAATTTGCCGTCGTCCAGCAGCAGGTTCATGCCCGGCTGCAAGGCCGCGATGATTTCCGGGTGCGGCAGGTTGGCGCGCTCAAGGGTGCCCGGTGTTGGGTCGAGGTCGAGGCGAAAGGCCTGACCACGGACCAAGTTGACCTTGCCCTCGGCGAACCGGCCGACCCGTAGCTTCGGCCCTTGCAGGTCCATCAGGATGCCAATCGGTTGGTTCAGCTGACGCTCCACTTCACGCACCCAGTTGAAGCGTTCGGCATGGTCGGCGTGCTCGCCGTGGCTGAAGTTCAGGCGGAATAAATTGACCCCGGCTTCGACCAGCTGACGGATATCGTCGATGCCCTTGATGGCCGGGCCGAGGGTGGCGAGGATTTTTACTTTCTTGTCGGCAATCATTGGGCAGTTTCCAAAATTAAGATGGCGCGGAAATCGTTGACGTTGGTACGGGTCGGCCCGGTGACGATCAAGTCGTCGAGGGCGGCGAAGTAGCCATAGCCGTTGTTGTTATCCAATTCATTAGTGGCGCTCAGGCCCAGTTCTACGGCGCGGGCATAGCTGTCGGGGCGCATCAGGGCGCCGGCGTTGTCTTCCGAACCGTCGATGCCATCGGTGTCGCCGGCCAGCGCGTAAACCCCAGGCAAACCTTTGAGGCTCTCGGTGAGGCTCAGCAAAAATTCGGCATTGCGCCCGCCACGGCCCTTGCCGCGCACCGTCACCGTGGTTTCACCACCGGACAGAATCACGCAAGGCGGCTTGATCGGTTGGCCGTGCAGCACTATCTGGCGGATGATCCCGGCGTGCACCTTGGCCACCTCGCGGGATTCGCCTTCCAGATCACCCAAAATCAGCGGGGTCAGGCCGGCGGCGCGAACTTTAGCGGCGGCCGCATCGAGTGACTGCTGCGGCGTGGCGATCAGCTCGAAATGGCTGCGGGCCAGGCACGGGTCGGCATGCTTAACCGTCTCGGCGCGCGGGTCGTGCAAGCGGGCCAGCACCGCCGGCGGCACTTCGATGCTGTAGCGGGTGAGAATCGCCAACGCCTCGGCCGAGGTGCTCGGGTCGGCCACGCTGGGGCCGGAGGCAATCACCGTCGGTTCATCCCCCGGCACATCGGAAATCGCATAGGTGTAGATGCTGGCCGGCCAGCAGGCCTTGGCCAAACGGCCGCCCTTGATCGCCGAGAGGTGTTTGCGCACGCAGTTCATCTCGCTGATGCTGGCGCCGGATTTGAGCAGGGCTTTGTTGATGCCTTGTTTGTCGGCCAGCGAGAGGCCGGCTGCCGGCAAAGCGAGCAGGGCGGAGCCGCCGCCCGACAGCAAGAAGATCACCCGGTCGGTCTCGGTCAGACCGCTGACCAGCTTGAGGACGCGCTGCGCCACGGCTAAGCCGGCGGCGTCCGGTACCGGATGGGCTGCCTCGACCACTTCGATCTTCGTGCAGTTGGCGCCGTGGCCGTAGCGGGTTACCACCAGGCCGGAAATCTCGCCTTGCCACTCGCACTCGATCACTTCGGCCATGGCCGCCGCCGCTTTGCCGGCACCTATGACGATGACCCGGCCCGTGCGGTCGGCAGGCAAATGGTCGGCCAGCACCTGACGCGGGTGGGCAGCGTCGATGGCGGTGCTGAACAGCTCGCGCAGCAATGACTCTGGATTGAACGTTGGATCGAACGACATGGCAGGGCTCCTGATGGTGGTAATGGGCCGATTGCAGTCCACAAGGGTCGTCGGTCGCAACGCTTGTGGGCTGGAATCGACCAACCCGGCAGGGCAGGCCGTGACACCGCCTGCCGGGAGGTCGAAAGGGTTAATTGCTCGCCACTGACCGGCGAGCAATTGCAGCTTTTACTTTGCGGATCGAGAAACCTGTAGGGGTGGGCTGAAGCCCACCCTACAAAATAGCTCCGCAACAGCGCCGTAGGATGGGTTGAGCCTGCGATACCCATCAGGGGACTCGCGTCGTGCTCGATGGGTATCGCTGCGCTCAACCCATCCTACAGATGCAGCGCTTACTCTTTGCGGATCGAGAAGTTGGCCATGTGCTCCAAGCCCTTGATCAGCGCCGAGTGGTCCCAGTTGCTGCCACCGATGGCCGCGCAGGTGCTGAACACTTGCTGGGCATTGGCGGTGTTGGGCAGGTTCAGGCCCAGCTCGCGTGCGCCGGCCAGGGCCAGATTGAGGTCCTTCTGGTGCAGGCTGATACGGAAGCCTGGATCGAAGGTGCCTTTGATCATGCGCTCGCCGTGCACTTCGAGGATCTTCGAGCCGGCGAAGCCACCCATCAGTGCTTCACGCACCTTGGCCGGATCGGCGCCGTTCTTGGCGGCGAACAGCAGGGCTTCGGCCACAGCCTGAATGTTCAGGGCGACGATGATCTGGTTGGCCACCTTGGCAGTCTGGCCGTCGCCATTGGCGCCGACGTGGGTGATGTTTTTGCCCATCACCTGAAACAGTGGCAGCACGCGCTCGAAGGCTTGCGGGCAACCGCCGACCATGATGCTCAGGGTCGCGGCCTTGGCGCCGACTTCGCCGCCGGACACTGGCGCGTCGAGATAGCTGGCGCCAGTGGCTTTGATTTTTTCAGCAAAAACTTTGGTCGCGGTCGGCGAGATCGAACTCATGTCGATCACCACTTTGCCGGCCGTTACGCCTGCTGCTACGCCGTCGGCGCGGAACAGCACGTCGTCAACCTGTGGGGTATCCGGCACCATGATGATGATGAATTCGGCTTCCTGCGCCACTTCGCGCGGGTTGGCCAGGCCGATGCCGTGCTCGCCGAGCAGGTCGGCCGGGGTCTTCTCGAAGTGCTCGGAGAAGAACAGGCAGTGCCCGGCTTTTTGCAGGTTCTGCGCCATAGGCTTGCCCATGATGCCGGTGCCGATAAATCCGATTTTAGCCATGAGGAGTTTCTCCTGGTGTCGTGATGTCTGTTATGGACCGAGCCACCGTAGGATGGGTTGAGCCTGCGATACCCATCACTGGGCACCTGGCCTGGCTCGATGGGTATCGCTGCGCTCCACCCATCCTACGAACTCAGATTGCGTTATGCGCTTTCATCCAGCCGAGGCCGGCTGCGGTGGTGGTAGCCGGCTTGTATTCACAGCCGACCCAGCCCTGGTAGCCAATGCGGTCCAGGTGCTCAAACAAGAAGCGGTAGTTGATCTCGCCAGTGCCTGGCTCGTTGCGGCCAGGGTTGTCGGCCAGCTGGATGTGATTGATCACCGCCAGGTTGCTTTCCATGGTCCGGGCCAGATCACCTTCCATGATTTGCATGTGATAGATGTCGTACTGCAGGTACAGATTGTTGCTGGCAACTTTGTCGCGAATCGCCAGGGCCTGCTTAGTGGTGTTCAAGTAGAAGCCGGGAATGTCGCGGGTGTTGATCATTTCCATGACCAACTTGATACCGGCGGTTTGCAGCTGTTCGGCGGCAAACTTCAGGTTGTCGACAAAGGTCTGCTCGATGGTCGCGCAGTCATAACCGGCCGGGCGAATGCCCGCCAGGCAGTTGATCTGGCTGTTGCCGAGGACCTTGGCGTAGCTGATGGCCTGGGCCACGCCGGCACGGAACTCTTCGACGCGATCAGGGTGGCAGGCAATGCCGCGCTCACCCTTGGCCCAGTCACCGGCCGGCAGGTTGAACAGCACCTGGGTCAGGTTGTTGGCGTTCAGGCGGGCCTTGATCACCTCGACTGGAAAGTCGTAGGGAAACAGGTATTCGACACCGGTGAAGCCGGCATCGGCGGCAGCGTCGAAGCGATCGAGGAACTCTTCCTCGGTGAACAGCATGGACAGGTTGGCGGCAAAACGGGGCATGCTCGGCTCCTTTAATAGTGCCCTTCCCCGCACGGGGGAAAGGGGGGCTGTAGGGTGGTCAACCGCGAAGCGTTGGCCACCGTTGCATCAATCCAACAACGAGATCGCGGTCGGTGCATCGGCACCGGTCAACGCCAGGTCTTCAAACTCGTTGACCGCGTTGATCTCCACACCCATGGAGATGTTGGTCACCCGCTCCAGGATGATTTCCACCATCACCGGTACGCGGAACTCAGCCATCAACGCCTTGGCCTTGATCAGTGCGGCTTTGATTTCGCTCGGTTCGAACACGCGAATCGCCTTGCAACCCAAACCTTCCACGACGGCCACGTGGTCGACGCCGTAGCCGTTCAACTCTGGCGCGTTGACGTTTTCAAAGCCCAACTGCACGCAGTAATCCATCTCGAAGCCGCGTTGCGATTGGCGAATCAAACCCAGGTAGGAGTTGTTCACCACCACATGGATGTACGGCAGATTGAACTGCGCGCCAACCGCCATTTCTTCGATCATAAACTGGAAGTCGTAGTCGCCAGACAGTGCCACCACGTTGCGGGTTGGGTCGGCTTTAACCACACCCAAAGCCGCTGGAATGGTCCAGCCCAACGGGCCGGCCTGACCACAGTTGATCCAGTGCCGCGGCTTGTAAACGTGCAAGAACTGCGCGCCGGCAATCTGCGACAGACCGATGGTGCTGACGTAGCAGGTGTCGCGGCCGAACACTTCGTTCATTTCTTGGTAAACGCGCTGCGGCTTGACCGGCACGTTGTCGAAGTTGGTCTTGCGCTGCAGGCTGCTCTTGCGCTGCTGGCATTCATCCAGCCAGGCGCTGCGATTCTTCAGCTTGCCGGCGGCGCTCCACTCGCGAGCGACGGTTATGAACATGTCCAGTGCGGCGCCGGCATCGGAAACGATACCCAGATCCGGGTTGAACACGCGGCCAATCTGGGTCGGTTCGATATCGACGTGGATGAACTTACGGCCTTCGGTGTACACCTCAACCGAACCGGTGTGGCGGTTAGCCCAACGGTTACCAATGCCGAGCACCAGGTCGGAGGCCAACAAGGTGGCGTTGCCGTAGCGGTGCGAGGTTTGCAGGCCGGCCATGCCGACCATCAGTTCGTGGTCGTCGGGGATGGTGCCCCAACCCATCAGGGTCGGTACTACCGGCACGCCCACCAGCTCGGCGAAGATCACCAACTGCGCAGCGGCGTCGGCGTTGATCACGCCACCACCGGAAACGATCAATGGGCGCTCGGCCTCGTTGAGCATCGCCAGGGCTTTTTCGATCTGCACGCGGTTAGCGGCAGGTTTGGCCAGCGGCAGCGGTTCATAAGCGTCGATGTCGAATTCGATCTCAGCCATCTGCACGTCAAATGGCAGGTCGATCAGCACGGGGCCAGGGCGGCCGCTGCGCATTTCATAGAAGGCTTTTTGGAAGGCGCGCGGCACTTGGCCAGGCTCCATCACGGTGGTCGCCCACTTGGTCACCGGCTTAACGATGCTGGTGATGTCGACTGCCTGGAAGTCTTCCTTGTGCATCCGCGCCCGTGGTGCCTGGCCGGTGATGCAGAGGATTGGGATGGAGTCGGCGCTGGCCGAGTACAGACCGGTGACCATGTCGGTACCGGCGGGGCCCGAGGTACCGATACACACGCCGATGTTGCCGGCGTTGGTGCGGGTGTAACCCTCGGCCATGTGCGAGGCGCCTTCAACGTGACGGGCCAGGACGTGGTCGATGCCGCCGACTTTACGCAGTGCTGCATACAACGGGTTGATTGCTGCGCCGGGGATACCAAACGCGGTATCAACACCTTCGCGACGCATTACGAGTACGGCTGCCTCGATTGCTCTCATTCTGGCCATGCTGTTGTGCCTCTTTTGTTCTGAGATTGTATACAGTTTTCTGGGCTTGATTCTATTCATGGCATGACTTGCTGGTCAAGAATTTTTCTTGCTGAGAACGGACAAGAGGAAAAATCTTTTAAAACGGCTGTTTGAGCGGGGGTGTGGAGGACGCCTAGGCTTTCGACTTTATAGGTGTATACAAAATAAGATTGGATTGTACTTGTCTATTGCGTTTTTTGTTTTAGGTGAGATATTTACCTCGACCTTTTGATTGCCCCGTCCGCTGTCGACGACTTTTTGCCGCAGGGATGGAGGCGCTTCTTTCAACTTTCTCACCACTACAAGAAGGCTACTCCATGAGCGCTTTAACCTTGCAAACTGCTACTAGCATCAGCAGCCAGGCCCAGGCGGCCGGTCGCGCGATCTCTGCCGCACCCTTGACCATTGCCGTGCTGGATGCCGGCGGTCACCTAGTCAGTTTGCTGCGCGAAGACGGCGCCAGCATGCTGCGTCCGCAAATCGCCATCGGCAAAGCCTGGGGCGCCGTGGCGCTGGGCAAAGCTTCACGCTTGATTGCCGAAGACGCCCAGCAGCGGCCGAGCTTTATCTCGGCGGTTAATACCTTGGCCCACGGCAACCTGATTCCGGCGCCGGGCGGCGTGCTGATTCGCGATGCCAACAATGCCGTGATCGGCGCCATCGGCATCAGCGGTGACACCTCAGACATCGACGAGCAATGTGCGATTAAGGGGATTCTGGCGGCGGGTTTGTTGGCGGATGCGGGTTAAAACCTAACGCCGGTCGGCTGGCGAAGCAGGGCGTAGGGTGGGTTAGGCGCGTGGCACCTGATCTGCGGCTGCCGCTGGGGCACGGTGCGCCGTAACCCACCATGGCGCAATCACGGATGTCCGGTGAAACGGTGGGTTACGCGGCGCTCTGAGTTCGCGCGCGGCTGTGGGTAAGTTGGCCCGCGCCGCTAACCCACCCTACGGTTTGTGCGTCGGACAAGCGCGGTGTTACTCGGCGACTTCGCAGCCTTTGAGCACCAAACGGATGATGGTGTCGGCGGCGGCTTGGTAGTCGGCATCGTCGAGGCTGGTTTTGCCGGTGACGGTGGAGATTTGCCAGTCAAAATCGGCATAGGTTTGGGTCGCGGCCCAGATGCTGAACAGCAAATGGTGAGGGTCGACCTTGGCCATCAGGCCTTGGTCGATCCAGCTCTGGATGCAGGCGATGTTGTGCTGGGCTTGGGCGTTTAGCTGTGCGGTTTGTTCGGCCGCCAAGTGCGGCGCGCCGTGCATGATCTCGCTGGCAAACACCTTGGAAGCGTTGGCCAGGTCACGGGAAATACGGATCTTGGCGTGAATATAGTCGCGCAGTATTTGCCCTGGTTGACCGTCTTGATTGAACGGCGCCGAGGCCTGCAGCAGGGGCTCGATGATGCTCTCGAGGACTTCGCAGTAAAGGTTGTCTTTGCTCTTGAAGTAGTAATACACGTTGGGCTTGGGCACCCCGGCCTTGGCCGCGATATCGCTGGTCTTGGCGGCGGCAAAGCCTTTGTCGGCAAATTCTTCACTGGCTGCGCGCAGGATCAAATCTTTGTTGCGCTGGCGAATACTGCTCATAAGCCCCCGGGCTTGTTGCCGTGCGTCGCAAAGGGCGGTGCACCTGCACCGGCATGGTAGCACTGGGCCTGCGCGGCTCTCAAGCCAGGGGCTAGGGTGCTCTGCGAGCGTCGCAAAAATAAGATTGTCAGTAATGCTGTATACAAAATAAATAATTTCTGTTTTATTAAACGTCCGCCCATGTCGCCAGTGTCCCCAACTGGCGCGTGCTGCGGCAGGCTCCAGCATGCAAGATCCTATTTTGCTTGATCCCTTTGGTCGACGTATCAGCTACCTGCGGCTGTCAGTCACCGACCGCTGCGATTTTCGCTGCACCTATTGCATGAGCGAAGACATGGTCTTCGCCCCGCGCGCACAAATCCTCAGCCTCGAAGAACTCTATACAGTTGCCGACGCCTTTATCGGCCTGGGGGTTAAGCGCATCCGCATCACCGGTGGTGAGCCGCTGGTGCGCAAGAACCTGCTCAGTTTGCTGGGCCGCCTCGGCGCCCGCCACGAGCTGGAAGACCTGGCCATCACCACCAACGGCTCGCAACTTGCCAGCATGGCCAGCGGTCTGCGCGCCGCCGGGGTGAAGCGCCTGAATATCAGCCTCGACTCGCTGCAGCGCGAGCGCTTCACCGCCTTCACCCGCCGCGATCAATTAACCCAAGTGCTGGCCGGCATCGAGGCGGCGCGGGCGGCCGGTTTCCAGCGGATCAAGCTCAACACCGTGGTGCAAAAAGGCCGCAACGATGACGAAGTAGAGGCCTTGGTGGCCTTCGCGGTCGCCCAGCAGCTGGACATCAGTTTTATCGAGGAGATGCCGCTGGGCAACATCTCCAGCCATTCCCGCGAGCACACCCTATGCAGCAGCGACGAGGTGCGCGAACGCATCCAGCAGCGTTTTCAACTACTGCCCAGCAGCCATCGCACAGGCGGCCCCTCGCGGTATTGGCAGGTGGTTGGCAGCGACACCCGGGTCGGTTTTATCTCACCGCATAGCCGCAATTTTTGTGGTGATTGCAATCGTGTGCGAGTCACCGCCGAAGGCCAGCTGGTGCTGTGCTTAGGGTCTGACGGCGCGCTGGATTTGAAGGCCTTGCTGCGTCGCCATCCCGGTGACTCAGCAAGGCTGCGCGGGGCGCTGATCGAGGCATTGCGGCTGAAGCCCGAACGGCACTATTTCGATGCCCGCGAGCAGGTACAAGTTATCCGCTTTATGAGCATGACTGGCGGCTAACCGGAATCCTTGGAATCGTTCTAGCTGCGTTGCTTTGTCTTGGCGTACAAAATCGTACTACCTGCGACAAAGCGCC
Organism: Pseudomonas sp.; assembly: GCF_030698175.1. Lineage (GTDB taxonomy): Bacteria > Pseudomonadota > Gammaproteobacteria > Pseudomonadales > Pseudomonadaceae > Aquipseudomonas. The sequence goes on along the minus strand of NZ_JAUYNT010000018.1, from coordinate 157,329 downwards.
TTGCCAGAACCGCTGCGCTCGATCCCAAGAATCCCGGTCCCCTAATTAACAGCAAAAAAAAAAACGCCCGCCAACGGGCCGGAGGAGATGAGTGATGGCTAAGACTTTATTGGTAAAAAACGCTGAGCTGCTGGTGACCATGGACGGCGAGCGCCGTGAGATCAAGCAGGGCGGTCTGTATATAGTCGGCAATCAGATTGTTCAGGTCGGCCCGAGCAGTGAGCTGCCGGCCACCGCCGATGAAGTGCTCGACCTCAAGGGCCATATCGTCATCCCTGGCCTGGTCAACACCCACCACCATATGTACCAGAGCCTGACCCGCGTGGTGCCGTCGGCCCAGGACGGTGAGTTGTTTAATTGGCTGCAGAACCTCTATCCGATTTGGGCGCGGCTGACTCCGGAGATGATCCAGGTGTCGACTCAGACGGCGATGGCCGAGCTGATTTTGTCTGGCTGCACCACCTCCAGCGATCACCTGTATATCTACCCAAATGGCTGCAAGCTGGATGACAGCATTCATGCCGCTGCCGAGATCGGCATGCGCTTTCACGCCGCCCGCGGCAGCATGAGCGTCGGCCGCAGCCAGGGCGGTCTGCCGCCTGACAGCGTGGTGGAAAAAGAAGCCGACATTCTCAAAGAGTCCCAACGGTTGATCGAGGACTACCACGACGCCAGCCACAGTTCGATGCTGCGGGTGGTGGTGGCGCCGTGCTCGCCGTTTTCGGTCAGCCGTGACCTGATGCGCGAAGCCGCAGTGCTGGCGCGCCAGTACGGGGTGTCGCTGCACACCCATCTGGCCGAGAACCAAAACGACATTTCCTATAGCCGCGAAAAATTCGGTATGACCCCGGCCGAATACGCCGAAGACCTCGGCTGGGTCGGCCCGGATGTGTGGCACGCCCACTGTGTGCAACTGGATCAGCACGGTATCGACCTGTTCGCCCGCACCGGCACCGGCGTCGCCCATTGCCCGTGCTCGAACATGCGCCTGGCCTCGGGCATCGCGCCGATCCGCAAGATGCGCGACGCCGGCGTGCCGGTCGGCCTGGGCGTCGACGGTTCGGCCTCCAACGATGGCGCCACCATGATCGGCGAAGTGCGTCAGGCCCTGTTGCTGCAACGGGTGGGTTTTGGCCCGGATGCCATGACTGCCCGCGAAGCCTTGGAGATCGCCACCCTGGGCGGTGCCAAGGTGCTTAACCGTAACGATATTGGTGCCTTGGCGCCGGGCATGTCGGCGGATTTTGTGGCCTTCGACCTGCGCCAAATCGCCTTCGCCGGCGCCCTCCATGACCCGCTGGCGGCCCTGGTGTTCTGCGCCCCGAGCCAGGTCGCCCACAGCGTCATTAACGGCAAGCAAGTGGTCAAGGATGGTCAGCTGCTGAGCATCGACCTGCCGCTGGTGATCGAGCGGCACAACCAACTGGCGCACAAATTGGTCAGCGGCGACTAAGCCGCTACCCCCTTAACTACCTACATGCCCTGCAATGCGGGGCGTTTTGCTGGGCTATGTAGCCGTTATGAGTTGATCCCCATTAACCGTTGAAAAGCCGACCGTAGGATGTGGTGGAGCGCAGCGATACCCATCACGGGCTTGGTTGCCATCGATACTCGATGGGTATCGCAAGCTCAACCCATCCTACCAAGGGCTGCCACAACAGCTAACGGGCACATAGCCTTTTGCTGATTAAGGAGAATCCCGTGAAGCCATTTCTTTGTGGTCTGTTCGCCATTTTGTTGCCCTGCGCCGCCAGTGCCGAGACCTATGTGGTCGGCGTCGAAAAAGCGCAATTCTTGCCTTACTACACGGTCGATGCCCAGGGCCAATACAGCGGCTATGCCCGCGAGTTGCTCGACCGTTTTGCCGCCAGCGCTGGCGTCACCTTCGTCTACCGGCCGATAGCCACGCAAGGGCTGCTGGATGAGCTGCTGAGTGGCGGCGTCGATTTTAAATACCCGGATAATGCGGCCTGGGGCACGTCAGCCCGCCTGGGTAAAAACATCAGCTACAGCAGCGCCACCGTCGACTATATCGACGGCGTGCTGGTGGCTCCGCCGCAACATGGCAAGGGCCTGGAACAGCTGAAACGCCTGGCCGTGGTCAAGGGCTGGACGCCCCAGCAATACAGCGCGGCCATCGACGCCGGGCAGATCAACCAGGTGGACAGCGACAACCTGCTGACCATGATCCGCAGCGCCGTGAAGAAGCAAGCCGATGGCGTCTACTACAACGTCGAAGTGGCGCTCTATGCCCTCAACAACAGCGGCAAATTTATCAATGCCCTGCAGTTCGATGCCGGCTTGCCTTACAACCGTGGCAGCTTTCAACTCTCGACCATCCAGCACGCGCCCCTGCTGAAGCGCTTCGACCAGTTCCTGGCCGAGAATCAAGCCGAGGTGCAGACGCTGAAAGCCAAATACCGGGTCGAGGAGAACATCAACTCCGAGTTCGTTGGCCTGGAGCAATGGAAAATCGACTTCATCAAGCGCCAGCGCGCCAAGGAACAGGCCGCCAAGAAGGGCTGATGTCGCTCGTGGGATGACTTGAGCCGTAGGATGGGTTGAGCGCAGCGATACCCATCGTTGCAAAGATGCAGCGCTGGATGATTGATGGGTATCGCCAAGCTCAACCCATCCTACAAAGGCTGGTCGTCCATCCGGCTCGCCGCATTTCCCACATCCATGCGGGTCGCTAAAGCCCCTCAAAGCGTGGCTGGTTAGCGCCCCCGCTTGCGCAAGATCTGCACCGCCCCTTGGGGTTTATTGCAGTACCAGAGTACCCGGCTGACTCCGCGGGTAATCGCCACATAGGCCAGGCGCAGGCTCTCATCCTGCATGGCTTGCCCGTAGCTGTTCTGGAAAAATCCCGAGTAGGCATAGAGCGCATCGCGCAGCGGGTGCGGGGTGGGCGGCAGGCAGTCGTCGAGGATGATCGCCACTTCGGCTTGCAAGCCTTTGGCGCCGTGGATGGTGCAGGCTTTGACCGGCAACTGCTGGTCGAGCTGGCCGCGCACCAGCTGCAAGCTGGCGTTGCTGCGACTCAATAGCAGCACGCTGGTGCGTTCGCGGCTGGTGCTGCTGGCGACGTGGGCGCACTGGGCTTGGATCTCGGCCAACAGCTCGGGAAGCCGGGTTTTCAGCTCGAACTGGGTCACCAACTTAACCCCATGATCTCCCGTTTGAGTGGCCCTGACGGCGTTGCTGGTTTTCGCCTGCTTGTGACTAACACCGGCCAGCACCGCCTCGCCGTCGCGGATGATCGGCTCAATCGAGCGGTAGTTGTTTTGCAGCAGCAACACTGCGCTTTTGCTCGCTTTACCCAAGCCTGGGAAGTGCTTGTCGAAGTCGATAAACAGCTCCGGCGAACTGCCGCGCCAGCCATAGATCGACTGCCAGTCGTCACCGATGGCCATCAGACTAACCGCCGTGCCCTGACGCACCAACGCCCGCTGCACGGCATTCAGCCACTGGACGATTTGCGGCGAGATGTCCTGAAATTCATCGATCAACAGATGGCTGAAGGGCGCCAATGCAGCGGCGGACAGTTGCGGCGTGCCGGCATTCAGGCGGTCGCTGAGCTGGGCAAAGGCCGCGTCGAAAGTCAGCAAACCTTGCTCGTCCAGCAGTTGCTCGAAGCGCTGCCAAAACAAGACCAGTGCTTGGATAAAGCTGCGTTCTTGAGCGGCGCAAGGCAGTGCTTCAGCCTGCAGCTGATCGATGCGAATGCCGATGCTCTGGATAAATCCGGCCTGCAGGTAGAAGGCTTCGAACAGCGGCAACGGGGTAAATTCGCCGGCCAGTTGGTATGCGTCCAGCGGCGCCTTGAGCACCCGTTTGCTCTTGGTTGCGTCGTCCATTGCCAGTGGCGCCGGCAAGCCCAGCAGGCCGTGTACCAGTTGGCGAAACTCCGGCTGCTGTTCATAACAATGCTGATACGCCTGTTTGAGCAGGGCCAGTTGGGCGGGGCGCAGGCGGCTGCTGGTCAGCGGATTATCCAGTTCGCTGTTGGCGGCGCTGCTGCTCAGTTGCTCGAACCAACGGGGATTGCCCAGCGCCTCTTTGGCCAGCCCGCCCATGGCCGAATGAAAGGTGCGCACGCATTGCCGGGCCTGGCTGGCATCGAAGGTAAACTGCCAGAAACCCAGCAGCTTCAACAGCTGCTCGCGCAGTTGCGCGCAGGAGGCATTGGTAAAGGAAATCACCGTCAGCTGCGCCGGCTCAATCCCTAAATGACAGAGCATAAACACCACCCGCAGCAGCAGAGTGGTGGACTTGCCCGAGCCCGCTGCGGCAAACACCCGAGTCAGCGGACTACGCCCGAGGATCATCGCCCACTGCTCATCCGAAGGCGCGCTGATCAGGCCCGCGCTCACTGCCTGGCTTATCCGCAAACGCATCGCCGCAATCTGTGGCTCATCGACCGCCATGAGTGCCGGGCCATAAATGGCTGTGCTGGTTTGAGTGGTTTTCGTCCGTGGTTTGGCCGGTTTTTTCACAACCCTGGTACTGGGTGTTTTGCCCTTGGGCAGTGGCGCACTGGCTTTGCTCAGCCGTGGGCGGGGCTGGTCGTGCAGCAACGCCGCCTTGCCCTCGGCACGCAAATACTCGGTGGTACGCGGAAAGTAACGCGCCAGCGCTCTGGAGATGAGCAGCTTGTAGCGCCGGGCGGCAGACAGCATTCGACGATTCCCCTCCGGGCTATAAGATATATCCTTGAATGATAAGTGTTTTTCGCCCTGAACTGGCAGTCAGTCGGATCAACGCGGCGAGTTTGCTACCGCTCTGTTTGCCAGCGCCTATGCTGAAAAAAACCATGTACGATTCAAATAACCCAGGGGGTGCTTAGCGTGAAGTGTGTGTTTACCAATCGTGATTTTTCCCTGTTTGAGTCGAATCAGCGAACCACGCCGCACCAGATCGTGGTCAAAGAAATTATTCGCAATGACGATGAGCGCATCCATTACTACGTCACCGAGCCGCTTTCATTCGACCCGGAAAAATATGATCTGGCCGAACTGGAAGCCTTGATCAAGGCCAGGATCATCGAACACCTTGGGCTCGCTCCAGGCGCGGATACTGAGGTGGTCGGCACTTACGAGAACAAGTTTTATGCCCGCGACGGCATCCCCGAGGCCACCATGGCCCAGCTCAGAGCCGCAGATAACCTATTAACCAGTTATGGCTTTGTGGTCACCCTGCCAGAGCTTGAGCTACCGGTGTATCGCGTGCAGTTCACCACCCTGAATTTGTTCCAGGTTCAGGACAAATCAGCCCTGTTTATCGACCCTTGGGGCTTGTTTAAGCGCTAATTGCCCGACTCTCGTTAAGGCGCAAGCGGCCACTCGGCCAGTGACCGATAGCGGCCTTTGTGCGACTCGAACAGGCTGAAGTGTTCGGCGCGCAGGTGAAAGCTGGGTGGGGAGCTGGACTCCGGCACAGGCTCGCGATAGTCGCGCAGCAAGGTCAGGTGCGGGCGAAACTCTCGCGGTTCGCAGGCAAAGCCAAGCGGCAACAGCGCCTGCTGCAAGGCATAGACCAACTGGCGTAACGCCTGCGGCTCCTGCTCTGGGGCGAGCAATAAAATCCCCGAGCGGCGCCAGATATCCAGGCGATCCAGCGGCACCAGCAAAGGCTCACCCGGCGTTCGCACACTTGTGGCGGCAGCGCAGATAGCCGGGATCTGCGTCACGGCCACAGCGCCAAGAAACATCAGGGTCAGATGAAAGTTCTCCGCAGGCACCGGGCGCCCGCTGCGCAGCTCAAGCGCGCTGCGCCATTGGGCTATAGCGCGGCGTTGCGCCGGGGCGCAGGGCAGCGCAAAAAACAATCGCTTGGACGGTTCTGCGGGTTCGCGGAATTCATAACTCATGCCTTGTATCTCTGCTGGTAGTGAAGCAAAAAAGCTCTGTCCCAGTTATGTGTTACAGACCCTGTTTTGTAGGGTGGGCTTTAGCCCACTCTACGTGTTGCAAAGCACAAGTCCCGTGACCTCAGGTTTGTGACCCAGATAAATGCGGGGAAAAGAATAGTTTTGGCCCTGCAGGATTGTCAGCGTGTTCGCGCTTGCTTCGCGCTGCCCTTTGTTACAAAAGCCGCTCCTACACAAGCCAGGTACCTGCAATAATCTCATCGGCCACCTCCCTGTAGGAGCGGATTTATCCGCGATTGGTCGGTGCAGGCAGCACAAGTATCAAAGCTAATTCCCTATCGCGAATGGTTAGCGCCCTTGCAACAAAAACATCGGCCCGAGCAGCGGGCGGAGCAACACACTGCCTTGGATAACCAGCAAGTCTCGTATGGAAAACCGCGAAGCCTTTGCCACCAGAACATCCAGTCTAGGTTTTTCGGGAATTCTGCGCTCGGCTGTTGCCTTATCGGCACTCGATTTCTGGGGCTGATAAAGGATAATTGAGTGACACCAAGCGGCCATGCCAGGCCGTGGACATACCCTGGGTATAAAGATATGAATCGCCGTAAAAAAATAAAACAGCTATTAAAAGCCCACGCCAAAAAGGCTAGCTCCAAATTGGCGCCGCCAAGTAAGTCTAAATACATTAGTAAGGCTGACCGGTTGAAAATGGCTGATGAGTCCAGTCAAGACTCAAGCATTTCTGCTGAGGAATGATCTATCAAGGCTACGGCTTAGTGCCTGTTGCTGGCCGATAAATGCGGCAAAAATAATAAGCGTAAGTTTTGCGCGTTTTGCGGTGCAGTGCAGTTGCCGAATGTAAAAAGCCGCTACCTGATGAGGTATCCCTCAGCAGATAGCGGCCAGTCTTTTAGGCCGGTTAAGGCCTAGTCTCGGTGGTCACGCCAGGTCGAAGCGATCAAGGTTCATCACCTTGCTCCAGGCCGCCACGAAGTCATGCACGAACAGCTGCTGTGCATCGCCGCTGGCATAGACTTCCGCCAGCGCCCGCAGTTGGGAGTTCGAGCCGAAGAGCAGATCGACCACGGTGCCGGTCCACTGCAGATCGCCCGTGGCCCGATCACGCCCCTCCAGCACGCCTGCCACGCCGGCCGACTTCTGCCACTGGCTGCGCATGTCGAGCAGGTTGACGAAAAAGTCGTTGCTCAGCGTCTCGGCGCGGTTGGTGAAGACTCCATGTTGAGCCTGCCCAACGTTGGCATTCAGGGCGCGCAGGCCGCCGATCAGCACCGTCATTTCGGGAGCGCTGAGGGTTAGCAGGTTGGCGCGATCCACCAGCAGCTCGGCCACCGAGCCTTCCAGGCCTTGGCGAACATAGTTGCGAAAGCCATCGGCCAGCGGCTCCAGCGCGGCGAACGAGTCCACATCGGTTTGCGCTTGCGAGGCGTCCATGCGGCCTGGGGTGAACGGCACAGCGACCGTAACACCGGCCTTCTGCGCCGCAGCTTCGACGGCTGCGCCGCCGGCCAGCACGATCAGGTCGGCCAGCGAGACTTGCTTGCCGGCGGATTGGGCGCCGTTGAAGTCCTGCTGAATGGCTTCCAGTGCGTGCAGCACTTTGGCCAGTTCGGCCGGTTGGTTAACTTCCCAGTCCTTCTGCGGGGCGAGGCGAATGCGCGCACCGTTGGCGCCGCCGCGCTTGTCGCTGCCACGGAAGGTGGCGGCTGACGCCCAGGCGGTGGAGACCAGTTGGGCAATGGACAGGCCGCTGGCGAGGATTTTGGCTTTCAGGGCGGCGCTGTCCTGGGCATCGATCAGAGCATGGTTTACGGCGGGAATCGGGTCTTGCCAGATCAGCTCCTCTTGCGGCACCAGGGGGCCCAGGTAGCGGGTAATCGGGCCCATGTCGCGGTGGGTGAGTTTGAACCAGGCGCGGGCGAAGGCGTCGGCGAACTGCTCCGGATTGGCCAGAAAACGGCGGGAAATTCGCTCGTAGGCCGGGTCGAAGCGCAGGGCCAGGTCGGTGGTCAGCATCGACGGCGCATGGTGTTTGGACGGGTCGTGGGCATCCGGTATGGTACCGGCCCCCTGGCCATTCTTCGGTGTCCACTGATGCGCACCGGCCGGGCTCTTGGTCAGCTCCCAGTCAAAGCCGAACAGATTTTCAAAGAAGTTATTACTCCATTTGGTGGGCGTCGTGGTCCAGGTCACTTCCAGGCCGCTGCCGATGGCGTCGCCACCTTTGCCGCTGGCAAAGCTGCTCTTCCAGCCCAAACCTTGCTCCTCGATACCGGCGGCTTCCGGTTCTGGCCCCACGAGGGCCGCATCACCGGCGCCATGGGTTTTGCCGAAGCTGTGACCGCCGGCGATTAGCGCCACCGTCTCTTCATCGTCCATCGCCATGCGTGCAAACGTTTCGCGAATGTCACGCGCCGAGGCGCGCGGGTCGGGGTTGCCGTTCGGGCCTTCCGGGTTGACGTAAATCAGGCCCATCTGCACGGCAGCCAGCGGGTTTTCCAAGTCGCGGTCACCCGAGTAGCGCTGATCATCCAGCCACTTGTTCTCGGAGCCCCAGTAAACGTCTTCTTCCGGCTCCCAGACGTCCGCGCGGCCACCGGCGAAACCGAAAGTTTTGAAGCCCATGGATTCCAGGGCGACGTTGCCGGTGAGGATCATCAGGTCGGCCCAGGAGATTTTCCGTCCGTACTTCTGCTTGACCGGCCACAGCAGCCGGCGCGCCTTGTCGAGGTTGACGTTGTCGGGCCAGCTGTTCAGGGGCGCGAAGCGTTGCTGGCCGGTACCCGCACCACCACGGCCGTCGCCGGTGCGGTAAGTCCCGGCGCTATGCCAGGCCATGCGGATGAACAGCGGGCCGTAGTGGCCGAAGTCGGCCGGCCACCAGTCCTGCGAATCCGTCATCAGGGCGTGCAGGTCCTTGATCACGGCATCCAGGTCGAGGCTCTTGAACGCCTCGGCGTAATTGAACGCCGCGCCCATGGGATTGGACAGTGGCGAGTGTTGATGCAAGATCTTCAGGTTGAGTTGATTGGGCCACCAGTCTGCATTCGTCGGGGCACCACCAGCCACTGTCTGTTTGCCTGCGCCGCCCGAGAACGGGCATTTTGCTTCGGTTGACATGCTTCTCTCCTTGGATGTTTTCACCTAACGGGTCAGCCCAGCTTGGTGTCTGGGTGCTGACCGATCAAATAGGTTTTAGCTATGGGATTTATAGCAGGCAGGAAGTGTGAAACCCATGACGGTGGAGTCGATAGCCGCACGAGCCTCTAACAACGTTGCGGGTAGCAACACCTAACTGGGACAGAAGCTAAATTGCGGCAGTGCCAGGGCCATGCCCAAGCACTGCTGTTCGTGTGCGGCGGGCGCGGCGCTTTAACGGGCGAGCAAGCGAATGATCGCCGGATAGCTGTTGGGCAGCAGCCGCGACAACCAGTGCAGGGTGCTGGATTTGTTGCCGGTGAGAATCCGCCGTTTGCCACTGAGCACGCCCTGGATGATGTCGGCGGCGCAGTCTTCTGGCGGGGTGATCAGCATTTTGTCGCCCAGTTTGGCGAAAATAGACTCTTCCTTGCCGGCCGCCTGGACCAGCCGCGCGGCCTTGTCGATGTTGGTTTTGATTCCGCCGGGGTGCACGCAAACCGCCCGTACCCCAGTGCCGTCCAGCTCGGTCCAGAGGCATTCGGTAAAGCCGCGCACGCCGAACTTGGAGATGTTGTAGGCGCCCTGCAAGGGGAAGCCCACCAGGCCGAAGACGCTGGAGATATTGACGATGCAGCCATCCCGTTGCGCCAGCATCATCGGCAGAAAGGCCTTGGTACCGTAGATCACGCCCCACAGGTTGATGCCGATCTGCCACTCGAATTCTTCGATGCTGGTGTGGGCGATGGTGCCGACCAGGGCGGCGCCGGCGTTGTTGATCAGCAGGTGCGCGGTGCCAAAATCGCGCTGCACCTCGTCCGCATGGGCGAACACCGCCTCGCGTGACGACACATCGACGCTGTAACCGCGCGCCTCGCAGCCGGCGGCCAGCATTGCCAGGGTTTCATCCAGCCCCGCACGGTTAACGTCCGACAGCGCCAAGCGGGCGCCGGCCGCGGCAAACTGCAGCGCCAGTGCCCGGCCTATGCCTGAGCCGGCGCCGGTAATCACCACCACCCGATTGCGAAATTCAGTCCCACTCATTGTTATTCTCCTGGCCGGCTAAGGCCTGTGGTTTTGACTGTTTGAAGTTATACCCGATCAGGCGCTGAGGCGGGCGGCGTGGCTGGCGCGGATCAAGTCTGCGGCTTTCTCGGCGATCATCATCGCGGGGGCGTTGGTATTGCCACCGATCAGGGTTGGCATGATCGAGGCGTCCACCACCCGCAAGCCTTGCAGGCCGTGCACGCGCAACTCGGCATCGACCACCGCCAGCGGACCTTGGCCCATCATGCAGGTGCCCACCGGGTGGTAAACCGTGTCGCTACGCTCGCGCAGGATCTGCCGAATTTGTTCATCGCTGCGCACGTTGTCACTGTGCAACTCGGCATGCCGGTGCTCGGCCAGGGCCGGGGCATCCATGATTTGACGGGTCAGTTTGAAGCCTTTAACCATGGCTTCGAGATCGTCCGGTTCGCCGAGAAAATTCGGGTCGATCAGCGGCCTGTCATCCGGGTTGGCGCTGCGCAGTTTCACCGTGCCACGACTTTTTGGCCGCAGCAGGCACACGTGGCAGGAGTAGCCGTGACCTAAGCGAATGGTGCGTGCGTGGTTTTCCACCAGGGCGGTGGCGAAGTGCAGTTGCACGTCTGGTGCCGGCAAGGCCGGGTCGGTCTTGAGGAAGGCGCCACCCTCGGCGACGTTGCTGGTCAGCATGCCGCGCCGACCACTCAGGTAGCGCCAAAACTCCTTGAGCATACGCAGGCTGCCGCGCAGCGACAGGCCGAACAGGTCGTGGCTTTTGGCCCGGTAAATAAACACGAAATCCGGGTGATCCTGCAGGTTTTGGCCGACGCCAGGCAAGTGCAGCAGTGGCTCGATGCCGACCTGGCGCAACTGGCTGCTGTCGCCCACCCCGGAGAGCAGCAGCAGTTGCGGCGACTGAAAGGCCCCGGCACTGAGCAGCACTTCATGGCGGGCCCGGACCTGGAGAATTTGCCCGTCTTTGCAGTACTCGATACCCGTGGCACGTTTGTCGGTGAACAACACCCGGTGCGCCGCGGCGCCAGTGATCACCTGGAGGTTGGGCCGGTGCAGGTGCGGCTGCAGGTAGGCACGCGCGGCGCTGCAACGTTCGCCGTTGATCTGGGTGGCCTGGTAGATACCAGCGCCTTCCTGTTGAGCGCCGTTAAAATCGCGAATCAGCGGGAAACCGGCTTGTTTGGCGGCGTCCACAAAGTGTTGCTGAAAGGGATTGTCGGTGCGCAGTTCGGCCACATTGAGCGGCCCGCCCTGGCCGTGGAAGCGGTCGTGCAAGGTCTCATTGTGTTCAGAGCGGATAAAGTAGGGCAGCACCTCGTCATAGGACCAACCGAGGTTGCCCAGTGCGGCCCAGTGGTCGTAGTCCCAGCGATGGCCACGGATATACACCATGGCGTTGAGGCCGCTGGAGCCGCCGAGCATCTTGCCCCGTGGCTGGTAGCCAATCCGGCCATTCAGGCCCGGTTGCGGGACTGTCTCTAGCGCCCAGTTATTCAGACTGGTCGGCATCATCGCGACCATGCCCATGGGCACCTTGACTACCTGACTGTCGCCGGTGCCGCCGGCTTCGAGCAGGCAGACACTGATTTGCGGGTCTTCGCTCAGGCGTGCGGCCAGCACGCAACCGGCGGAACCGCCGCCAACAATCACATAATCGAACTCAGGCATGGACAGGTTTTCCTCGGGTGGATGGGGGGCTTTTGCAGCATAGGATTTAAATGCCGATAACCAAGCTTGTTTCGGTGCGCCAAGCCAGCACAGCATCGCGGCTAAAGCCGCTCCTACAAAAACGGGCTGCGGCAGTGGGTAATATTTGCCGGTGCTTGCACGAATCTTTCGCGGCTAAAGCCGCTCCTCCCAAAGCCCAGCACCCTGCAGCAATTGCATCGGCTGGCCACTCCTTGTAGGAGCGGATTTATCCGCGATGGGCGCTGCAGGCAACCGCAATCTCACGCCGTACTCGGCGCCGCGTCCAACAGCTCGACGGGCTGTGGCTGGCTGGCGCAGGTGACGAACTCGTAGTCTTCATCGCGCACTCGCCGGGTCTGCAGCCAAAAGCGCCAGGTGGCGCCCGGCCAGATCAGTACGTTTTTGCCACCGGCCTGTTGATACCAGCTGGTGCAGCCAGAAGACCAGGCGGTGCCGACGAACCTGGCCTGCAGTTTCTGGTTGAACTCGCGCTGCACCTGCGGCTTCACGTCCAGGTAGTCGGCGCCTTTCTCCTGCAGGCGCTTGAGGCACTGCAAGACGTAATGCACCTGGGCTTCGATCATAAAGATGATCGAGTTGTGGCCCAGGCCGGTATTCGGCCCGACCAGTTGGTAGAGGTTCGGGAAGCCCGTCACCGTGGTGCCGTAATAGGCTTCGGCGCAATCTTGCCAGTCTTGCATCAGGTCGTGGCCGGGCAGGCCTTTGCAGGGGAAGTCCTTCATGTAGATGCGCGGGTCGGTGACGAAACCGGTGCCGAGGATGATGCAATCGGCCGGCAGCTCGCGGCCATCGCGCAGCACCACCGAGTGTTCGCGCAATTCTTGAATGCCCTGGCTGACCAATTCGACGTTGTCGCGGTTAAACATCGGCAGCCACTTGTTGGAAATCAGGATGCGCTTGCAGCCGATCAAATAGTTCGGTGTCAATGCCTTGGCCAGCGCCGGGTCCTTGACCTTGGTGGTAATAAACAGCTCGGCCAGTTTTTGCAAAACCCCCGCCAGGCGTGGCGCAAACAGCGGCCAAACCCGTGACTCGTTGCTCCAGTACAGGCGGGCGCGGTGCAGGAAGCGGGTGAAGGGCAGGCGGGCAAACAGGCCTTTCTCCCAACCGGCGTAGCTGCGCTCATCCCGGGGGATTACCCAGGCCGGGGTGCGCTGCAGAATATTCAACTTGGCCACCTTGGCGGCGATTTCTGGTGCGTACTGGATGGCGCTGCCGCCGGTGCCGATCGAGACCACCTGCTTGCCGGTCAGGTCATAGTCATGGTCCCAGTGCGCCGAGTGGAAGAGCTTGCCCTTGAAGTTTTCCTGCCCGGGCAGTTTCGGGATCGACGGCACATGCAGTGGGCCTGAGGCCAGCACCACATGGCGGGCGACATACTGCTCGCCGGCTTTGGTATCCACCGTCCACAGCCCTTTGGCCGGGTCGAAGTGCATGCCGCAGACTTCGCGCTGGAAGCGCACGAAAGGGCGGATGCCGAACTTTGCCGTGGTATCCAGAATGTATTGCTGGATCTCCTGCCAACCGGCGTAACGCTGGCTCCAGTCGCTTTTGGGCGCGAAGGAGAACGAGTACATATGCGACTGCACATCGCAGGCCGCGCCCGGGTAACTGTTCTCGCGCCAGGTGCCGCCGACCTCGGCGGCTTTTTCCAGAATCACGAAGTTGTCGTTACCGGCTTCGCGCAACTTGATGGCCATCCCCAGGCCGCCAAAGCCTGAACCAATGATGAGCACATCGACAGTCTTGGGGTTGCTTGCGGCTTGCGCTGAGTTGTTCATAGGCACCTGGGCAGGATAAGTTTCAACCTGGCCAGTCTAGGTGTGGCCGACGGGTGTCGATATGCTAGGGTTGGGTATAAATTGATAATTTCGGCAAGACAATAAAATCAATATGGCCAGTCATCCAATCCTCGGGCTCATCTACATCATCAACAGTTTGCGTAAGCAGGGTGTGGATACCGCCGCCTTATTGCAGCGTTATGGCCTGGATCTTGATCACCTGGCCCTCGATGCTCGTATCGACCGCAGCCTGGAGCTGCGGCTGCTCTGCGAGCTGGCGCAGGAGCTGGTTGAGCCCAGCATCGGCCTGAGCATCGGCAATGGTTTTGGCTTTGCCGGCTACGGCCCGCTCAGCCTGCTGCTGTTGACCTGCGACACCGCTCAGGAGGTGCTGCATTGCGGTTTGCGCTATCAACAACTGACCTACTTGTTCAGTGAGCTGAGCTTCCAGGCCGGGGATAAAATCAGTGCACTGACGCTTAGCACCCTGCCGCTGGCGGAGCCGGCGCGGCGGCTGCTGATCGACATGCAGATGGCTGGCACCTACAAGTTGATTCGCGACATTCAGACCAACCTGAACATGGATCTGTATGCCGTTCAGGTCGATCTGCCCTATCCCAAGCCTGCCGAGGCCCAGTTGTATGAGCAGTTTTACGGCTGTCCGGTGCACTTTGACGCCAGCATCGGGCGGTTTTGGATGCGCAATGAACACCTGCAGTTGCGCCTGCCCAGCAGCGACCGCAGCGCCAATGCGCTCTACCGTCGGCAGTGCGACCAGCTGCTCCTGGGGCTGCAACAGGAGCAGGTCAGCGGCAACTCGGCCGATCAGGTGCGTGCGCACCTGACCCTGTTCACCGCAGGTTTCCCGTCGGCCGCCGAGGTGGCCGCGGCCCTGGGCTTTTCCGAGCGGACCTTGCGCCACCAGTTGCGCAGCCAGGGCACCTCGTTCCGGCGCATCCTCGAAGAGCTGCGCTTTGCGCGCGCGCGGCAATTGCTCGAAAGCAGCCAGCTGTCGGTAGAGGTCATCGCCGGGCAACTGGGCTATGTCGAGTCGGCGGCCTTTATTCACGCCTTCCAGCGCTGGTCTGGCAGCACCCCGGCGCTCTATCGCCGCCAGCAACAGGGGCGGGCGCCTGCGGAGTGAGCGCCCGACTCAGGCAAACTCCAGCACCTCATGCAGCGCTTTGCGTGGTTTTTGTGGCCAGTTGCCGGCTGCTGGGTAGCCCACTGTTATCAATATCACCGGCACCTCATTGGCCGCCAAGCCGAATTCGCGTGTCACGCCCTGGGCGTCGAAGCCGCTCATGGCTCCGGTCGACAGCCCCATGCCCTGAGCCGCGAGCATCAGCGTCATTGCCGCCAGGGACGCCGAGCGCAGTGCCTCGTCGCGCTGCAATTGCGGATTGCCCGGGTGCGAACCCTGAGCGGCGGCGACCCAGCCGGCCTGTGTCGCCTGATCCAGAATGCCCGCATCAACCGCTGGCTGCAGTGTTTGGGCGAGGCTTTCATGGGCCGCCAGGGTGCCGCAGATGATGAAGGTCACGGACGCGTCCGCCACCTGTTGCTGGCCGTAGGCCACCGCTTGCAAGCGGGCCTTGGCCTGGGGCGTGCGCACGGCGATAAATTTCCAGTTCTGGAAGTTGTAGGCCGAGGGCGCCCGAGTGGCCAGACGCACCAGTTCGCTGATGTCCTGATCGGACAGCTGGCGGTCAGCGTGGTAACGGCTGGTCGAGACCCGCGCCTCGATCAGGTTTTTAATGAGATTGGACATGCTGTTCTCCTTGAATGGGTGGTTTTTCGCTGTGCTGAGTAAGTCCAAGCCCTGACTTGGGGGAGTCGCAACGCCGGCCTTGGCGGTTGCTGTTGGTTCGCGAGAAGTGGACGCCCATTGCACCGCCAGGATGCTGCCGAGCACGGCCATCAGCCCGGCCAGTGATAGCCCCGTCATGCTCTGGCCAAGCAGCGCCCAGCCGATGACGACCGCTACCAAGGGGCTCAACAAGCTCAACGACGACACGGCCACTGGCGCTAGCCGGGCCACGCCGCGAAACCACAAGACATAGGCCAGCAGGGCACCAAACAGCGAGAGGTAGGCGTATGCCAGCACCTGCGTGAGGCTCAATGTCGGCAGTGGCGGATCAACCAAGTAGGCCACGGGCAGCAGCAACAGCCCGCCCACCAGCAATTGCCAGCCGGTGAATGCCAACAATGGCAGCGTGGGCCGCCAGCGCCGCGTCAGGTAGGTGCCAGTGGCCATGCAGGCGGTTCCGGCAAAGGCCGCAGCGATGCCCAGCGGGTCCCATGTGGCGCCTGGCGCCAGCAGCAAGGCGGCCATGCCGGCTATCCCCACGATGCTGGCCAGCACGGCCAGCTGAGCGGGCGGGTGCCGATCAAATAGCCACACCAGGGCCATGATCAGCAGGGGCTGGATGGCGCCGACCACGGCCGCCAAACCACCGGGCAAGCGATAGGCCGCCACGAACAACAATGCCTGAAAGAAACCGATGTTCAGCGCCGCCAGTATCGCCAGACGCCCCCATTCAGCTCGCTTGGGCCGACGCCGGCTAAACAGCACCAACAAGATGCCGGCCGGCAGGGTGCGCAGCAAAGCGGCCGTGAAGGGCAGGCCCGGCGGCAGCAGTTCGGTGGTGACTATGTAGGTCGAGCCCCAGATAACGGGTGCCAGTGCGGTGCTGAGCGCATCCAGCCAAGTCGGGCGGGTTTGGGTGGTCTTCATGTAATTACCTTGAATTCAAGATAAGATAGAGCCTAGCGAGCACTTGTCTTGAATTCAAGCTAAATATGGGGTGTGACTATGGCCGACAAGCAGCGGACTGACGCGGTGGATGTAATTCTTCAACAATGGCGTCGGGAGCGGCCGGACTTGGACGTCAGCCCGATGGGCACCATCGGCCGGATAAAACGCTGCTCGGCGCTGCTGCAGCGAGAGCTGGATCAAGTCTTCACAGCCTTTGGCATGACGACTTGGGAGTTCGATGTGCTGGCCACCTTGCGCCGCTCCGGGGCGCCCTATTGCTTGGCGCCGACTGCCTTGTTTCAGTCCTTGATGATCACCTCCGGCACCATGACCCGTCAGCTGCAACAGTTGGAAGCGGCGGGGCTGGTCAGCCGGATGGCCAATCCCAATGACGCCCGCAGCATGCTGGTGCAATTGACAGCGGCCGGGCTGGAGTTGATCGACCGCACAGTGACCGCCCATGTGGCGAACGAGGCACGCATCTTGGCGCCGATCAAGGCCGCTGAGCTGCTGGAGCTGGATGCTCGTCTGTCAGAGTTGCTGGGGGTTTTGGAGCCTGGTCTCGCCTGATCTTGGGCGGTGTATTTTTGGACTTGGTTTTAATCGCCGCTACCGTTTGCGAACGGCTGCAATCGCGCTTAGCCGGCAAGCCATGGCAGGCAACTGTCGGCCAAGCGCGATCCATGGACATGCCCGCAGGGAATCAGTAACGTGCCGGCACTGCATGTCGTTTCTCTCCCCGCTGAATGTTGATTTGCAAAACTCGACATTCAAACTGAACAAGGAATTAGTCATGGGCAAGGAAGGCTGTCAGGCGAAAATGGTTGAAAGTATTACGCCGCATATGTCGTCTATTCATAGTTAGCTTGCAAAATATGAACAGAGAAATCGCACTCATCCTCGCCAAGATCGTTCTCAGTGTTCCTGTAGGAATCGGACTTGCATATCCATTCATTCAGCCGCATGCCTCTGGGGGCATTATAGGTGAGTTGAAAATATTCGGTCCCATTGGATCCGTCGTCGCCATTGTGGTGTTCTTGTTGTTGGTTTTTTTCTACGCCTTAGACCTCATCAGGTCACTCGAACTGGTTTCTCCCGCGTCAAGAAAGGCCAAGCCCAACAGTGTGTGGTTTATGTTTCTTTTGCCGTACAACTTTATCGAAGACTTCTTCATCGTATCTAATGTGGCCAAGTCTCTAAAAGCTGAGGCGGGCATTAATCCGGCACTAGCTACGTTTAAGTCCTATGGAATGATCTCGGGGCTAGGCTGGTGTGCCGCACAGATAATTTCGCTTATTCCAAATCAGGTCGGGTCGGTTGCAGGTGTAGTGGCCATAGGCTTCTGGATATGGCATTGGGTATTCATCCGCCTCGCCAATCGTATTCTCATGGAGTCCGGCACAAGCTAACAAGCGGTTCAAATCGTTCGCTTCGCTCTCTGTGACTGCGTACCACAGCCCCTTAACCTAAACGTTAGAGGTATTGCTGATGATCATATCTATACGCGAAGCACGCCCGGAAGACGCGGTGGAAATCAGCGCTCTAATAATCGCTGCTATTAAAGAGACTAATGCCAAAGACTATCCCGCATCGTTTATTGAAAAGCTGCCAGAAAATTTTTCACCTGAGCAGATAGCAAGTCGTATGCTGGTCCGTAAGACATATATTTACGTGGAAGACGGAAAAATTACCGGAACTGCTAGCTTAGATAAAATCGCCATACGCTCTGTTTTTGTAATGCCAAGGCGTCAGGGTTTAGGTATTGGTCTAGCTCTAATTAAACACATAGAAGAGCTAGCTACAAAAAATGACATAAAGGAATTGACTGTACCCTCTTCGGTTACTGCTGAAGGCTTTTATCAGAAACTAGGGTATGCGAAAGTGCGTGAGGAGTATGAAGGTGTTGAGAGAATAATCATAATGAGAAAAATAACTTCACCATTCTAACTAGTGGTTCAAGCCGCTTGCTTCGGTCACTCGGGGCCGGCTAAAGCCGGTCCCTTAAGCAAAAGATATACGGTATGAATTATGGATGGTGCCGATATGTTTCCCCCGTTAACACCAGAGCTAAATGTTCGCAATATTGGTAAGTCCCTAGAGTTCTATACGGGGTTGCTTGGCTTCGCTATTTGTTTCGAGCGTCCAGAGGATGGTTTTGCAACAATAGAACTCGATGGCGCTTTTATAATGCTTGAACAAATAGAAGAACTTGAGCCGAACGATGATCCATGGATTACAGCAAAACTCGAATATCCCTTTGGTAGAGGTATAAATTTCCAGATAATCGTTACGGGTCTTGACGGTATTTACAGTCGTTTACTGAAGGATGGCTATCCAATCAGGCTACCCTTGGAGCAAAAATCATATCGAGTCGGTAATAAATTCTTAAATGTCAGACAATTTATGATCATGGATCCAGACGGATATCTACTCAGGCTAAGCACTCTTACTGGCGAGCATCCTGTTGACGCTCTGGAATAATAGGCGGTTCAAATCTTTTTCTTGGAAGAAATGCAAAAACGCTTTGAGGTAATGCTGAAGCAAAACGAAGTGTCGTAATTAACCTAAATCTGATGCCAAACTAAATCTGCTCGTTAGGCATTAATTTAAAATAAGGATATCCAGTTATGAAAATCTACGAAGGCAGTTGTGGTTGCGGTGCCGTTAATTATTCTTTCAGTGGCGAGCCGGTCAATTCGGTATTTTGCTACTGTAAGGAGTGCCAAGTGCGTACCGGCTCGGACAAGTGGTTCGGCCTATGGGTGCAAAAAGAGAACTTTACTTTCACCAAAGGCACGCCGTTGACCTTTACCCGGCCTGGCGATTCTGGCCAAGCCATGCATCATCAGTTCTGTGGCGCCTGCGGCACAAATCTATGTGTCGAGGTAACAGTCGCCAATATATATTCAGTCGCGGCCACAACACTTATCGGTAACCACTTGTTATCACCCAAAATTGCAATTTATACCGCGTCTGCACCTTCATGGGCGGTGTTTCCTGAAGGCGTGCCGAAGTTTGATATTTTGCCGCCTGGCCTTGGCGATTGAGTACCCAGCAAGGCGCACAAGGCGCCTTGGTTGTTTTCGCCGCAGCCAGTGGTGTGCGGTGAAATTTACGCTTTCTTTACGCCGCCTCGGCCCGCTGGCAATCGAACCTTTACGCCTCTTGCTCTGAGAATGACTGCATGCGCTATCCAGCGTCATTCGGAGCAGATCACAGATGAGCATTCTCGACGGGTTGTCCTTGGGCTTGGCCGCAGGGCTTTTTATCTACTTGTTGGTCGCGTTGCTGCGCGCCGATCGTAGCTAGGAGGCGCCATGCAAGTTCAAGACTATTGGCTATTACTGGCCTTTTTCGTGTTGGTGCTGGCGCCGGCCCCGTTCCTCGGGCGTTACCTGTATCGGGTGATGGAAGGGCAGAAGACCCTGCTCACGCCGCTGTTGCAGCCGGTCGAGCGGCTCTGTTATCGCCTCTCAGGGGTAGATGAACGCGCCGAGCAAGACTGGAAAACCTATGCCCTGGCCTTGTTGGCCTTTACCGCAGTCAGCCTGCTGACGTTATTCGCCATTCTCATGCTGCAGGGCTTTTTGCCGCTCAATCCGCAGCAGTTGCCGGGCATGGAGTGGATACTGGCGTTCAATACCGCAGTGAGTTTTGTCGCCAATACCAACTGGCAGGCTTATAGCGGTGAGGCATCGCTGAGTTACTTCAGCCAGATGGTCGGCTTGGGCGTGCAAAACTTCGTCAGCCCGGCGGTTGGCCTGGCGGTGCTGGTGGTGTTCTGCCGGGGTATCACCCGCAAATCGACTAACAATCTGGGCAACTTCTGGCTCGATTTGACCCGCGCCACCCTCTACGGCCTGCTGCCGTTCTGCTTGATTCTGGCGTTGTTGCTGGTCTGGCAAGGTGTGCCGCAAACCTTTATCGATTATGCCCACGCGCTGACGCTGCAAGGCGTCGACCAGACCATTCCGTTGGGGCCGGCGGCTAGCCAGATCGCCATCAAGCAACTGGGTACCAACGGCGGTGGCTTCTTCGGCGTCAACTCGGCGCACCCGTTCGAGAACCCAACCGCTTGGAGCAACCTGTTCGAGGTGGCTTCGATCATCCTGATTCCGGTGGCGTTGCTGTTCACCTTCGGTCACTACGTTAAGGACTTGCGTCAGAGCCGGGCCTTGCTGGCCAGCATGCTGATTCTGTTTGTGCTCGGCTTGGGCGTGACCACTTATTCCGAACTGCAGCCTAACCCGGCCTTGAGCGCCTTGCCGATTGAGCAAGTGGGTTCGCTGGAAGGTAAGGAAAGCCGCTTCGGCACTGTTGCTTCGAGCCTCTGGGCGGTGACCACCACGGCCGCTTCCAACGGCTCGGTGAATGCCATGCACGACAGCTTCAGTCCGTTGGGCGGCATGGTGCCGATGTTCAACATGATGCTCGGCGAGGTGATCTTCGGCGGCGTCGGT
Organism: Pseudomonas sp.; assembly: GCF_030698175.1. Lineage (GTDB taxonomy): Bacteria > Pseudomonadota > Gammaproteobacteria > Pseudomonadales > Pseudomonadaceae > Aquipseudomonas. Next base: position 136,554 of record NZ_JAUYNT010000018.1, on the reverse strand, counting down.
GCCGGGCTGTACGGCATGTTGCTGTTCGTGCTGATAACAGTGTTCCTGGCCGGCCTGATGATTGGCCGCAGCCCGGAATACCTCGGCAAGAAGCTTGAGGCCCGCGAAGTACGGCTGCTGGTCTTCACTCTGCTGGTGATGCCGGTGGGTGTCTTGGTACTGAGTGCATTGGCGGCCAGTTTGCCGGTGGCGGCGGCCTCGGTGACTAACCCTGGCGCCCACGGTTTTAGCCAGATTCTTTATGCCTACACCTCGGGTACCGCCAATAACGGCTCGGCGTTCGCAGGTTTTGGCGCTAACACGCCGTACCACAACCTGATGCTGGGCCTGGCGATGTTGATTGGCCGCTTCGGTTACATCCTGCCGATTCTGGCAATTGCCGGCAGCCTGGCGGCGAAGAAACGTGCGCCGGTTGGCAGCAACAGCTTCCCCACCCACGGCCCGCTGTTCGTCACCTTGCTGACCCTGACCATTTTGCTGATTGGCGGTTTGACCTTCCTGCCAGCACTGGCTCTGGGCCCTGTCGCCGAACACCTTGGCTCGTTGGCTCAATAAGGACATGCACATGAATGCGCAGACGCAACTCAAAAGCCCGGCGCCGAACAGCGCCAAGCAACATGGCAAGCAAGCGGCCAAAACCAGCCTGGCGGCGCTGTGGAAACCGGCGCTGAAACAGGCCTTCGTCAAGCTCGACCCGCGTCAGTTGGTGCGCTCGCCAGTGATGCTGGTGGTCGAGCTGACCGCAGTGGTCACCACGCTGTTGTGCCTAGTGCCTGCTTCTCAAACAAGCGCTGGGCAGGTGTCCACTGGCCTGGCGGTGCAAATCGCCCTTTGGTTGTGGTTCACCGTGCTGTTTGCCAACTTCGCCGAAGCCTTGGCCGAAGGCCGTGGCAAGGCCCGCGCCGACAGCCTGAAGGCTGGCAGTCAGGGCCTGAGCGCACGCAAGTTAATCAGTCCGGGCAAGTACCAGACCGTGGCGGCCAGCAGCCTGCGCCGTGGCGACATCGTGCGGGTTGAGTGTGGCGAGCAGATTCCCGGTGACGGTGAGGTGATCGAAGGTATAGCCGCAGTCAACGAAGCGGCGATTACTGGTGAATCGGCTCCGGTGATTCGCGAATCCGGCGGTGACCGCTCGGCGGTCACCGGCAACACCGGGGTGGTTTCGGACTGGTTGCTGGTGCAGATCACCGCCAACCCCGGTGAGTCGACCCTGGACCGGATGATCGCCCTAGTGGAAGGCGCCAAACGGCAGAAAACCTCCAATGAAGTGGCGCTGGATATTTTACTGATCGGCCTGACGCTGATCTTCCTGTTGGTGGTCGCGACCCTGCAGCCATTCGCCCGTTACGCCGGTGGCGATCTGCCGCTGGTGTACCTGGTGGCGCTGTTGGTCACGCTGATTCCGACCACCATCGGTGGCCTGTTGTCGGCCATCGGCATCGCCGGCATGGACCGCCTGGTGCGCCTGAACGTGATCGCCAAGTCGGGCCGTGCAGTCGAGGCGGCCGGTGACGTGCATGTGTTGCTGCTGGATAAAACCGGCACCATCACCTTCGGTAACCGCCGTTGCAGCGCGATGATCAAGGCGCCTGGCGTGTCCACCACTGACCTGTCGCAAGCGGCTTTGTTAGCCTCGCTGGGTGATGACACCGCCGAGGGCAAGTCGATTGTCGAGTACCTGCGCGGCCTGCATCCGGTCGAGGAGCCGGCGCGCGAGACGATCAAGGTGATTCCTTTCACGGCCGAAACCCGTTTGTCCGGGGCCGACTGGGACGGTCATATTTATCGTAAGGGCGCCGTCGATTCGGTGCTCAATTACCTCAGTCTGAGCCGCGAGCAGGTGCCGGCGCCACTGGCCCGTGACATCGAGAAAATCGCCCAGAGCGGCGGCACACCATTATTGGTGGCCGGCGATGGCCAGTTGCTCGGCGCCATCCACCTGAAAGACGTGGTCAAGCCCGGTATTCGCGAGCGTTTCGCTGAGCTGCGGGCGATGGGCATTCGCACCATCATGGTGACCGGCGATAACCCGCTGACCGCCGCCGCGATTGCCGCCGAAGCAGGGGTCGATGACTTTATTGCCGAGGCCACGCCGGAGCGCAAACTGCAGCGCATCCGCACCGAACAGGCCGAAGGCAAGATGGTTGCCATGTGCGGTGACGGTGCCAACGACGCCCCGGCGCTGGCCCAGGCCGATGTCGGCATGGCGATGAACGATGGCACCCAGGCCGCCCGCGAGGCCGCCAACCTGGTGGACCTCGACAGCGACCCAACCAAGCTGCTGGACGTGGTACAGGTCGGCAAGGAATTGCTGGTGACCCGTGGCGCGCTGACCACCTTCTCGGTGGCCAACGACATCGCCAAGTACTTCGCCATCCTGCCGGCGCTGTTTGCCGGCATCTATCCGCAGCTCGGCGTGCTCAACCTGATGGGCCTGCACAGCCCGCAGAGCGCGATCCTCTCGGCGATTGTGTTTAACGCGCTGATCATAGTCGCGCTGATTCCGCTGGCCCTGCGCGGGGTACGGGTACAGGCGCTGGATGCGGCGAGTTTGTTGCGCCGCAACCTGCTGATCTACGGCCTGGGCGGCATCATCGCGCCCTTTATCGGGATCAAGCTGATTGACCTGCTGCTGGTGGCAGTGGGGCTGGTTTAACGGCCGGCGTGTTTTTGTAGGTTGGTGTTGAGCGCAGCGATACCCAACGAGGTTGCAATGATGGGTATCGCTGCGCTCAACCCATCCTACCGCCTGGTTTGACGACCGGCGTGCTTTGTAAGGCTCACGCGTCATCCCCGCGCAGGCGGGGATCCAGCTGCGCCGCTCCCTGGGTTCCCGCCTGCGCGGGAACGACGAATAACACTGATTCGCATAGTCTTTTCAACTCTTGAGGTTCTGATCATGCTTAAACAACTTCGTCCCGCCGTGAGTTTGTTGGCCCTGCTGACGCTGGTTACAGGGGTGCTGTATCCGCTGACGGTCACCGGCATTGCCCAGCTGGCGTTCCCGGCGCAAGCCAACGGCAGCCTGGTAATGGATGCCAAGGGAGAGGTGCGCGGCAGTGCGCTGCTGGCGCAGCAATTCAGCGGCGCCGAGTGGTTCCAGTCGCGGCCCTCGGCCGGGGCTTTTGCCACCGTCGCCAGTGCCGCCAGCAACCTGGCGCCGAGCAACCCGGCGTTGGCCGAACGTATCGCCATCGATGCCGCGCAGCTCAGCGTTGCCGGCCAGGGCGCGGTGCCGATGGCGCTGCTGACCACCTCCGGCAGCGGCCTCGATCCGCACCTGCCACCGGCCGCCGCGCGTTATCAGCTGGCCCGTATCGCCGCCGCCCGTGGCCTGCCCGTGGAGTCGCTGGAGCGGCTGTTGGTGCAACACACAGAGCAGCCTATGGTGGGTCCTGCGGTGGTCAATGTGCTGGCTCTAAACCTGGCCCTGGCCGACAATCGCCCCTCCTTTGACCATCAATAAGGTTATGTCTCCGTTAAGTGTTGATGACAAAAACGTAGGGTGGGTTAGTGGCGCAGAGCAGAATCAGAGCATCAACTGCGCAATGTGTGCGCCACGTAACCCACCAGCGATGATCGGCCTGCCCCCGCTGGTGGGTTACGGCGCCACAGGCTAAGCATCAGCTGAGAGCCCGTGGTCATGCGCCTAACCCACCCTACAAATTACCGCAGCTCAGGCATCGCTTGATCGGCCGCACGCCTCAACAATTAACGGGTACATAGCGATGAGTAAGCCCCATGAGTGATGCCGTACGCGCCGATGCCCTGCTGGCCGAGATGCCCAAGGATGGGCGTGGCCGGCTGAAAGTTTTTCTCGGTGCGGCGCCCGGCGTCGGCAAGACCTTTGCCATGCTGCAAGCCGCCCAGGCGCAGCTGGCTCAGGGCGTCGACCTGCGCGCCGGCGTGGTGGAAACCCATGGCCGGGCGGAGACCGAAGCGTTGCTGGTCGGCTTGCCGCAGCAACCGCAGCGCCACCTCAAGTACCGCGACGTGGCCATGACCGAGATGGACCTGGACGGCATTCTGGCCAAGCCACCCAAGCTGTTGTTGGTCGATGAACTGGCCCACAGCAATGTGCCCGGCAGTCGCCACAGCAAGCGCTGGCAGGATGTGCGCGAATTGCTGGAGGCCGGCATCGACATCTACACCACGGTCAACGTCCAGCATCTGGAAAGCCTCAACGATCAGGTCCGCGATATCACCGGTGTGCAGGTGCGCGAGACGCTGCCGGACTGGGTGCTGCAAGAAGCCGATGAAATCCTGCTGATCGACCTGCCACCGCGCGAGTTGCTGGAGCGGCTGCGCGACGGCAAGGTCTATGTGCCGGAGCAGGCGCGGGCAGCCATCGATGCGTTTTTCTCGCAGACCAACCTCACCGCGTTGCGCGAGCTGGCCATGCAAACGGCCGCCGCGCGGGTGGATGCCGACCTTAACCGGCGCTATCGCCTGCAAGGCCATGTCGCGCCGACCTTGCGCGGACGTTTGTTGGTCGGCATCGATGCCTGCGAGCAAGCCGAGCGGCTGGTGCGGCATGCCAGCCGGGTGGCCGAGCGCCGGCATTTGCCCTGGTCGGTGGTGCATGTGGATACCGGCGGCGAGCGTGATGAACGACGGCTGGCCTGTTTGCAGGCCGCGCAACAACTGGCCGAGCGTCTGGGTGGCAAGGTGGTCAGCTTGCGTGCCGGCGAAGTCGCGCAGACCCTGATCGAGCATGCCCGCGAGCGCCGCGCCAGCCTGATTCTGGTCGGTCGTAGCCGTCAGCGGCTGACTCGGCGCTGGTTCGGTCGCGGTCTGGCCGAGCGCTTATTGGCCCGTGGCCAGGGGCTGGAAATCAGCGTGCTGGACAGCACCAGCGAGTTGCTGCCGGCGCCACGCCGCGCCTCGGCACCGCTGGTGTGGCGCGACTACGGGTTGGCGTTAGGGGCGGCGCTGGCGGCCACCGGCCTGTCGCTGGCGGTGTCGCGTTTTCTCGAACTGCCGAATATCTCCCTGGTATTTCTTGCGGCCGTGTTGCTGGTGGCGGTGCGCAGCAGTTTGGGTCCGGCGCTGGCCTGCGCCGGGCTGTCGTTTCTGGCCTACAACTTTTTCTTTATCCCGCCGACCTGGTCGCTGACCATCGCCCGCCAGCAAGACGTGCTGACGCTGTTGTTCTTCCTGCTGATGGCGGCCCTGACCGGCAATCTGGCCACCCGCCAGCGCCGGCAACTGGAGGCGCTACGCCAGACCCAGGCGGAAACCACCGCCTTGCTGGAACTGTCGCGCAAGCTGACCGCCGCCACCGATCGGCAGGCAGTGTTGGCCGCCGCGCTGCAGCAATTCGGCCAGTGGCACGAACTGGAAATCAGCCTGTTGGCGCGCAGCACCGATGGCCTGTGGCAGGTTGAGGCCGGGGTGCAACGGCTGCTGGTCGAGCAGGAACGCGCCGCCGCCGACTGGGCCTGGCAACATGAACAACCGGCTGGCTTGGGCACCGATACGCTGCCTGGCGGGCGCTGGTGGTGGTGGCCGTTGTCGGGTGAGGAGGGGCCCTTGGCCCTGCTCGGCGTCAGCCCCAAAGATGGCCGCCCGCTGCCACCCGAACAGCGCCGCCTGATCGCCGCCCTGGCGCAACCCTTGGCGCAGGCGCTGGAGCGTGCACAACTGGCGCAAGAGCTGGAGGCCGCGCGCCTGCACGGGCAGACCGAAGAGTTACGCAGCGCCTTGCTGGCCTCGGTGTCCCATGACTTGCGCACCCCGCTCACGGCCATGCGCGGTTCCATCGACAGCCTGCTGACCCTGGGTGAAAGCATTTCCCTGAGTGACCGCCGCGAGTTGCTGCAAGGCACCAGCGATGAGGCCGAGCGCCTCGACCGCTATATCCAGAACCTGCTCGACATGACCCGCCTGGGTCACGGCGGCCTGGCCTTGGCGCGCGATTGGGTGGCGCCCGGCGATATAGTCGCCAGTGCCGTGCAGCGGCTGCGCCCGGTGTTGGCCGATCTGCAGCTGGAGGTGCAGTTGCCGGCGCAATTGCCGCTGCTGTACGCGCACGGGGCGCTGATCGAACAGGCGCTGATCAACGTGCTGGAAAACGCCGCGCGCTTCTCGCCCAGCCAGGGCCGCTTGCGCATCGCCGTCGAGGCCGATGCCAAGGAACTGCGCTTCGCCGTCAGCGATCAGGGCCCGGGCATTCCGCTGCACGAGCGCGAGAAGATTTTCGACATGTTCTACACCGCCGCCCGCGGCGATCGTGGCGGCCAGGGCACCGGCCTGGGGCTGGCGATTTGCCAAGGCATGGTCGGCGCCCACGGCGGTCGGGTGACGGTGGATGACGGCCTGGATGGCCGCGGTGCTACCCTGTGCCTGCACCTGCCGTTGCATCCACAGCCGCTAGCGGAAGAAGAGTAGGGCAGGTGCAACCCGCATTGCCGTTGTTGTGCAGATATTTCGCGGGCTGCACCCGCTCTACGGTTGAGCGCGCCCGCATTGCCCTTGTTGTGCAGATTTTGGCGGGTTGCACCCGCCCTACAGATTGAGAGACATGACCACTAATCAACCGACCATCCTGGTCATCGACGACGAAGCGCAGATTCGCAAGTTCCTGCGCATCAGCTTGGCGGCCCAGGGCTATAAAGTGCTGGAGGGCAGCAATGGCGGCGAAGGGCTGGCCCATGCCGCGCTGGCCAAACCGGATTTGGTGGTACTCGACCTCGGCCTGCCGGACATGGACGGCCAGGCGGTGCTGCGCGAACTGCGCGAATGGTCCCAGGTGCCGGTGCTGGTGCTCTCGGTGCGCGCCAGCGAGAGTGAAAAAGTCCTGGCGCTGGACGGCGGCGCCAATGATTACGTGACCAAACCCTTCGGCATCCAGGAATTTCTCGCCCGGGTGCGGGTGTTGCTGCGCCAAGCCGGCAACGGTGAGCAGCAGGCCGCCAGTGTCAGCAGCGGGCCGTTAACCGTGGATTTTGCCTATCGACGGGTGACCCTGGACGGGGCCGAAGTGGCGCTGACCCGCAAGGAGTACGAGGTACTGGCCACGCTCGCCCGCCACCTCGGCCGGGTGCTGACCCAGCAACAACTGCTCAAAGACATCTGGGGCCCCAGCCACGCCGAAGACAGCCACTACCTGCGCGTGGTAGTCGGTCATCTACGCCAGAAACTCAACGACGACCCCGCAGCGCCGCGCTTTATCGTCACCGAAGCCGGGGTTGGGTATCGGTTGCTTGAGGTCTTAGCCGCGAGTGGCTCTTCGGACAGTTGAGAGGCCTGTATTGGTTTGATCGCAGCAGGTTATGACTGGCTGCTGTCGGCCAAGAGCTGCCGGTCGCGACAGACTATGAATGGCCAAAAGCTGACTGAGTGTGAAGCTAATTTTGGGGCCTTAAGGTCTCTAGGGCGGCAGGGCCTATTCGTTTAGAGGTTAACGGGCTAGGCCACTAGAGCAGCTGTTTAGCGCTCCAGGAGCTGATTTACCTACACAATTTCAGTCGATTTCCAACTCACCCTCTAATTCATCTTCCACTTCAGGTACGCCTACACCAGCGGCCAGTCGTGCCTTCGCGGCTTTCCAGTTATAGAGGGATACTCTGGCAGCCTCCTCGTTGATCGCAATATGCAAGCGTAGCGATTGAAGGTTCTGCTCGAGGCTATCATCTGGCTTACAAAGCGTATCGATCGCGTCTGTCAAACTAGCAAAGGAAATAGGCTGCAGAGCGAACAGGCTGTGGCGGCGTTGCCAATGCCCGAGTTGGGCGAAAAAGCGAGCAAGCGAACTGTAGAAGTATTTTGAGTAGGCTTCGCCCTGCAACGCATTCAGCTCATATTGAATGATTGAGGGGTCTACAGGCTTGTCGTGGCTTCGTAACACCGACTCTATCGCATGCCGCATTGCATCTAGGTCGATGTTTTCGTAAGCATGCTCCGGAGTGGTGTAAAGCATACGGTCTACCTGCACGACCTGATTGGTGAACATTAACTCGCTGAGATAAAACTTTGCGTGTCGCGAACTACGGCTTTTCAAAAGTTGCGCCACCTCGTTGCTGGTTAAAGGCCCTAGTCTTTGTCGCATCGAGTGCAGAATTACACTTTTTTGCGAGTACAAGTCGAACGCCGGATTCAGACTTATGGAGTCGGTCTGCGATTTACCGTTGAAATAAATTCCGTAGTCTTCTCCGTGCATCTTCACTACATAGCGAAGGATGTAGTAGTCATGTTTACGCAGCTCCGGTAAACCTGCATGGGCCTCGCTTAAATGCGACACCTCCCGTGCAGAAGTAGCGAAGTAGGTATGCAGGGCTTGGAAAATGGCGGGTTTGTCGACGGTGGAAAAATCGACGTACCGGGTATGTCTGTAGACTCCTTTGCCGGCGACATACATAAGTGCCGAATCCTGCAATCCATGGCCACTGGTCTGCTCTGAAAACGAACTGCGGGATATACCGCGTCTGTTCGCGTGTCGGGCAATATCCAGCCATGGTAGGCCGTTAGGGTGTTCACTGAGCACTGCCGCTGCCGCCTCGTGCTTTCCTAGATTCAGCGGGAGTACTTTCCCGCTCTCGAATGCCACTTGAGCTTTGGCATGTAGGAATTGCAACGCATTGGATGCATCCTTTTCATCCCCGCCCAGCTCTTGTTGCAAATATTGAAGGACAACCAGCTGATCAACAGCCGCGCCATACAGGGCGAAGTACCCATCAAGTATTGCCAGTGGCGGGTGTGTCGAAGAGACAGTAGAGACGATACGGCCATGGCTAACGAATGCCAAAAAATCATGGAAGTGGGCCTGTTCCGCAAAGCATTCGGACAGATCTGCCATCTCTAGGTGCAGCGTTTCCTGCGACAGACTTGTTACTGCGCGCCAAATCTCGGCGGAATCCAGAGCAAGATAGCCATTGAGCCGCTCGTTAATCTTGCTTTCCAATTGGCGGATGCGCTCTCGGGAAACAGCATATTTTTTGCCAATTTCCGAAAGCGTCAGGCGCTCGTCAACGAATCCCCAACGGTGCTGGAAGATCAGCTGGCTTTTCTCATCAAGCGTCGCCAGAAAAGTATCCACCCGATCCAGCAGAAACCCACCCAATTCCGCCACCGATGCAAACGATTGCGCCGTGGAGGTAATCAACGAGGTTGGGGCAGTGTGATAGTCCAGAGTGCCCGTTGTAATGAGCTGAAGCTCGGCAGCCAAACGTTCCCGCACCTGTAATAGCTGGCTTCTTGTGCGACCGACCAGCGAACCTGTCGCATCTTGCTCCAATGAGTCGAAGCTCAAAATAGTCCTGATGTCAGCACGACCTATAACGCGCTCAAGCTTGGCAATGACTTTAAGGTCAGCAGCGTCTAACTGCGTCAAATTGAGTCGCATGTCCTCTCGAACGAGTTCGAGAGGATCAACGACGCCTGACAAATCTGGTGGCACAGGCAGAAACTCGGCTGCCTGGATATACAGGACCTTGAGCTCCTGCCAGTCATCCCTGTAGGCTTTACCGACTCCATCAAGCCTGAGCAGGCCTTCTACGGGCAGGTTCAAAATATCCTCAAGCCGCTCGAAGGTGACCGTGACTCCAGCACTGCGGCTCGCGCTACGGCACAGTCGGGCAATCAATTTGTCGAAGCGGCCACCGAGTTGCACATCACCGATCAGAGTCTGAGGATGTGGGAGACGTGGCGGAACGTCAGTCGCTGAAGACCCCGCCTTCACGTCCGCGTGATAGCTAAGGGGGGGGGGATTGAGTGTGCGGTGTTGCTGCTCATCTGCGAACGTGAGCACTCCCTGTTCCTTCTGCGACGTAGACGGTTGCTCGATATCGGCCGGAATCTGCCAAAAAGCCAGCAGCTCCCAGAAAGCTGGAAGCGCACGCAAACTAAGAAAGTCTTCAACATCCAGTTTGGCGATCAGGATATCTAGGCGTCCCGACGTTTCGGTTGCAGGGAGTAGGCCTGCTGCGATCATCTGCGCTTTCAGCGAGCGAGCAGCTGTCGTCATTTCGGATAAAACGTGCATTTCTACTAACCTCTCAACCGCACCAAAAACACCGATGTGGAACGAAACACGGCGGTTATTAGGTCGAGTTGCTCTTTGGATAGCGTCAACAGATCCGCGCGGCTGCTGACAACTCCGCGATATTTTGCGAGCAGCTCAAGCTGTGCCCGATCCTCAGGTAGCACAGGAGCAGAGACAGACTGAACGACTGCTGTGGCCTGCGCTGTAATCCCCCCCGGTTCAGGAGCCGCTAGCGCGCCCTGAGCAATGGTATCGAGCACCTGTGTCGGCGTTAGCCTGGCGATTGAGCGAGCCATTTCCGTTGCGGTAAACCACGGCAGCGTCTTGTACTGGAATTCCAACGACAGCGCCTTCGGGCTGGGTGGCACCCCGTGCTTCTCCTGATAGCCCCTGTAGGCTCTAGCTACTTCTTTATTGATGGCAGCGGTATCGATGTCCCAGCCGAACGCGGCCTGGAGATACCCTTGATAGGAGTCAAAGTGCGTAGCTACCTGGTCCACAGAAAGGTCTTCCAGGCTGCTTTCCAGTGCCTCAATTGACGGTACGTTACCGGTGGCGTTCTGATAACGCCTAAGCTGCTCGACCATTTCCTCACGGCTATTGAGCCGGTATCTCAGGCGTTCGATCAGGTCAAGCACGCGCGCAGCCGACTGGCTGTAAGTCACTTCAATAGTGTCATCGTGCAGATCGTGTTGATCATCACGGGCCTCATCCAGATCGTCCTCAGTCAGCCTTTTTCTTGGCTTGCTGCGCACAGCCTTGACCAACTGCTGAACATCCTTCAAGCGGTCCAGAGATCCCACAAAGTCGAGCACATGAACACAATCTTTGTTTTTGGTTTTGCGTAGGCCGCGCCCTAACTGTTGCAGCCACACGGTTTTCGAACCCGTGTATCGCATGAACACCAGCAGATTGGTTTCAGGGATATCGATCCCCTCATTGAACAGATCGCATACCAAGATGTACTTGAGTTCGCCTTCGCGGAATTGCCGGATATTTTCTCTGCGTTCTGCATCCAGCATGCGCGAATGCACGCTGGTGGCGGTACCAGCTTCGAAGAAACCGAGCAGGTGCCGAAGATGTCTGATGTTCCGACAGAAGACGATGCCCTTTACGTTACTCAACTGCTTCTGTTTGATCGTAGCCTCAATCAGGCGCACGACTTCTTGATCCTTCTTATGCAGGAAAAGCCGTTTATCCAGATCCGAAATCGACAGACCACTCTCCAGTTGGTCAATGCGATCCTGGTCAATGTCATCGAGCAAAACCAAGTACTTGGGAAACGCCAGTTTCTTATGCTGCAGCCCCCAGATCAGGTCATAGCGGCCAATATGGCCGTCCGCGCCGCCGAAGAATTCACTAACGCTTTTGTTATCGGTGCGCCAAGGCGTTGCTGTAAGGCCAATAAGCAGACGGGGTTGGAAGTGCGCCACAACGCTCGCATAGGTTCTGGCCGGCGTGTGGTGCGCTTCGTCGACGATTACGTAATCAAAGCTACCCGCCGCCAGGTCGCCCAGTTGGCCATACAGTGTGTCAAAGCTGGCAAAGACCAAGTCAGTATTCTCAGGCCGAGAACCCGCGAAGCAGGCAGAAAAGCTGTAACTCCCCAAACCCAACACGTTCTTGAAGGCGGTCACCGACTGCAACAGAATCTCGATCTGATGAGCGAGAAACAGAACGCGCGGCCTAACCTCAGCACGTTCGAGCAATTGTTTGATCAGTAACGCAACGGTGTAAGTTTTTCCCAGGCCGGTTGCCATCTCGATCAGCAGTCTTCGTTTGCCTGTATCGAAGTGTTCCAGTGCCTGTTGAATGACCTCAACCTGATATTCGCGCGGCTTAATCCTTCGGCCGATCTCCGAGCCGCGAACCACAAACAAGTTCTTCAACGCGTCCCGGTCAATCAGTTCAACACCTAAGCGCAAAGCCCGGACTTTGACCTCGGAGGTGAAGTACGAGTTGGTGACCAAGATCATCAGTTTCACATTTGCGAGCCGAGCCCCGGTGACCAATTGGTTTAGAGCGCTGACGTCCACCGTAGTGTTCAGCTGGCGTTGTTTTACCTCTACTGCAAACTTACGTCCGTCGCGGTAGGCAAAGATGTCCACCCCACCATCACCGTAGCGATATTCGCTGCCAGTCTCTGTGACCACTGCTTCCTGCCAGCCCGAGGCAAGCAGCAGATCCTTCACAAAGTGCTCAAAATCTTTATGGCTCAGGTCATCCACCAACCTGAAATCTGCAACTTGCATCGCGTCCCCTAGCTATCCATATCATTACTGATGTGAGCATTGCCCCAAGCATGCCGGAGCAGAGTATTAAGTCTCTGAGGCAAAGGGGGTAGATTTATTTACCGTACTCTAAACATCGTTTTTGGAAAACAGCCGACGCTTAAAGTGAATAGACCTTGGTTTCGTAGACAGTTTCGATGGGCAGCTTTTGGCCGATTGCGGTCTGTTACGGCCGGCAGCGAGTAGCCTGGGCATCTACACGGTGGGAAACGCTTCGCGGTTTCCCACCCTAGCGGACTTGAGAGCGATGTAGGGTGGACAACGTTTACTTGTCCACCAGCTTCTGCGACAGGCAGCTTCGTGTCGGTTCCGCTCGCTCACTAAGGGCCGCTACCGACTCTTTTGCTCTTTTAAGCGTGGGTGCCTGGGGCGCCGCGAGCGTGCTTCTTCTGCAGGATCAGCGACGCCTCGTTGTAGGCCATCTGGAAGGCATCGCCGCCGATCCAATCCACTGCCGTGTCTTCGTCTTCAGCGTGGAAGATCCCGCGATAGGTGATCAGCAGGCCCATCATAAAGTCGGTGGCCGGGTCTTGCGCTTCCTCGGCGACCACCAGCTCCAGCACCGGGTATTGCAGGAACACCAGGCACATCGCTAGCAGGCTGATGCCTTCGCCGACGTTCATCGCCTGGAACAGGTCGTCGAACAGTGCCGGGTCGAAACCGTTCTCTTCGATGTCTTGGAAGTCGAAGGTGCTCAGGTCGATTTCGACATCATCGAATGGCTCGTTGATCAGCGGATTGGCCAGCAGCGGATGTACGACATTGGCTTTGGACTTGCCCGAACGGTTCTGCTTGGCCTTGGCTTTGGCCCGCTGGGCGCGTTTTTGCTGTTTATCTGGGGAGGCCATGGCGGCGAGTTCCTTGTCCGGTGCAGCCATATTCATGGCCTGGGATAATCGGGCACACATTGTATTCAGCAAGTAGCCTGGACACTACAGGGTGGGAAACGCTTCGCGGTTTCCCACCCTGCGCGGACTTGCGAACGATGTAGGGTGGGCAACGTTTACGCGTCCACCAGCTACTACGACAGGCTGCTTGGGGTCGATATGGGCATGCTGGCAACTAGCGCCGCGCCGCGAAAAAATGAATAAAGGCGCTGTGCCGGCATGCTAGCGTTAGCTCTGAGTCGTAAATTCACGGCCTTGAGCAACCTGTGTAGTCGCTTATGAACAAAGCAAGCCCCACATCACTGGCGAGTGTTATCGATCTGCTGCTGGACGCGGTCTGCGTGGTGGATGCCAGTGGTCGCATCGTGTTTGCCAGCGCCGCTTGCGAGCGTATTTTCGGTTACACGCCGGAGGAAATGCGCGGCAAAGCCATGATCGAGATGGTGGTCGCCGACGATGTGGCCAGAACCTTGGCGGCGGCCAATGAGGTGATGGCCGGGCAGCCTAAGCTGCACTTTGAGAACCGTTATAAGCGCAAAGACGGTCGCGAGGTGCACATCATGTGGTCGGCGTGCTGGTCGGAGAGCGATCAGCTGCGCATCGGCGTGGCGCGCGACATCAGCGAGCTGAAACAAGCGCAAGCGCTACAAACCGCGATTTACTCGATCTCCGAAGCGGCCCATGCGGCCAAAGACCTGGTCGCGCTGTTTCAACAAATCCATCAGATCATCGACACGCTGCTGCCGGCGCTGGGTTTTTGCGTGGCGCTGTACGATGCACCAAGCGATCAGCTGAACTTTCCCTATCACGTCGAAGAGCAGGATCAAGCCTCAAGCTCGCTGGAGCCCTCAACTAGCATCTGCCAGGCGGTGGTGCGCAGCGGGCAGCCGCTGCTGCTGACCCCCGAGACGCTGAACAGCGTGTTGGCCACCTTATCCATGACGGTCGATGTCAGTACCTTTTGCTGGCTGGGCGTGCCGCTTTATTCGAGCCAGGGCACCATCGGCGCGCTGGTGTTGAAGAGCCGCGCGGGCAGTGTCAGCTACACCGAAAAACACCTGGAGCTGCTGCAGTTTGTCGCCACTCAGGTGGTCACTGCCATCGAGCGCAAGCGGCTGTATGCCCGCTTGCAGCATATGGCGCAAAACGACGAACTGACCGGCTTGCCCAACCGAACTTTTTTGTATGACCGCTTGCAAGTCGCGCTGGCCAGGGTCAAACACAGTGGCGGACGCCTTGGCGTGATCTTTCTGGACTTGAATAAATTCAAGCAGGTCAACGACTCTTTCGGCCATGCCGTCGGTGATCTGCTGCTGCAGGAAGTGGCCAGCCGGCTAAAACAAGTGGTGCGCGAGGGCGATACCGTGGCCCGGATCGGCGGCGACGAGTTCGTGGTGCTGCTGGAAACGATCAAACAGCCGGAAACGGCCGTACTGGTCTCTGGGAAAATCCGCGCCGCCCTGAGCCAGCCCATGGATCTTGAAGGGCGCAACGTGCACATACTGCCGAGCATCGGCATTGCCCATTACCCCGAGCATGGTGATGGGATCGCGCAGTTGCTCAAATATGCCGATGAGGCAATGTATGTGGATAAAAACAGCGGCAATCCATAAACCGGTTTTTAACCGTGTTGCTGGGCACAAGGAAAAAGGCCAACCGCGAGGTTGGCCTTTTTTATGCGTTAAGAGTTTATTTTTGCGGCAGTTTGGAGGCTACGCCTTCGACGAAGTAGTTCATTTTATTCAGCTCTTCATCGCTGATGACTTGGCCGGCGGCGGCGCGGGTCTTGCCGTCCTGGTCGACTATCGGGCCGCTAAACGGGTTGAAGGTGCCGGCTTGCATCTGGCCTTCCAACGCGCTGATTTGAGTCTTTAGCTCGGCAGGCACCGAGGCATTGAGTGGCACTATTTTGATCATTCCCTCCTTGTAGCCACCCCAGGTTGAGGTCGACTTCCAGCTGCCATCGAGCACTGCTTGGGTGGTTTTGGTGTAGTAGTCGCCCCACTGGTGGGTGGTGCCGGAGAGTTGCGCGGTGGGGCCATATTTGGCCATGTCGGAGTGGTAGGCAAAGGCATGCACGGCTTTCTCTTCGGCGGCTTGCACCACGGCGGTGGAGTCGGTGTGGTGGGTGAGCATGTCGGCGCCTTGGGAGATCAGGGTCATGGCTGCTTCGCGCTCTTTGCCCGGGTCATACCAGCCGTTGGTCCAGATCACTCGTACTTCGGCTTTGGGGTTCACGCTGCGGGCGCCGAGGGTGAAGGCGTTGATGCCCATCACCACTTCCGGGATGGGGAAGGCGGCCACGTAACCGAGCACATTGGACTTGCTCAGTTTGCCGGCGACCACGCCATTCAGGTAACGTCCCTCGTAGAATCGCGCGTTGTAGTTGCCAAAATTCTTGCCGGTTTTATAGCCGGTGGCGTGCATAAAGGTCACGTCGGGATACTGCTTGGCGACCCGCTGCACGAAGTTCATATAACCGAAGCTGGTGGCGTAGATCAGCGTGTAACCGCTGTTGGCCAGTTCGCGAATCACCCGCTCGGCATCGGCGCCCTCGGGGACGTTTTCGATGTATTTGGTTTGCACCTTATCGCCCAGGACTTTTTCCATCTCGAGGCGACCCTGGTCGTGCTGGTAGGTCCAGCCGGCATCGCCTATTGGGCTGATATACACAAACCCGACCTTCAGCGGTTCTGCCGCGTGCGCCTGGCCGAACAGGTTGGCGCCAAACACCAGCGCGGCGGTCATGCCACCGGCGACCTTGATAAAGTCTCTGCGATTGCTCATCTGTTGTGCTCCTGGTTGCCGTGCTTAGGTTGCGTACGAGGGTTAACTAAAGTGCTGGCGCGGTGTGCTGCTGGCCGCGCCGCGCGATTAAGCGTCCGGCCGGTAAGGTTGGCCGAGTGACAGCGGTGAGTTCAGGCGAATGCTTTGCTGATTACGCGAGATCAGCACCAGCACAATGATGGTGGCGAGGTAGGGCAGGGCCGAGAGCAGCTGTGACGGCACATTGATCGGCAAGCCTGAGCCTTGCAGGAATAACTGGCTGATCATCACGCCGCCAAACAGGTAGGCGCCGACCATCACCCGCAATGGCCGCCAGGTGGCGAACACCACCAGCGCCAGGGCGATCCAGCCCCGGCCAGAGACCATGCCTTCGACCCACAGCGGGGTGTAAAACACCGAGAGAAAGGCACCGCCAATCCCGGCCATGGCGCCGCCAAAGATTACCGCCAGATAACGAATGCCAATCACCGAGTAGCCGATGGCGTGCGCCGATGAGGGCGATTCACCGACCGCGCGCAAGATCAGTCCGGCGCGGCTTTTACGCAGAAACCAGACCACCGCGGCGAGCAGCACCCAGGAGAAATACACCAGCCATTGATGATCAAACAGGGCCGGGCCCAGCAGCGGAATATCGGCCAGTAAGGGAATGCGCAGGGTCGGTACGGTTTGCAGGGTCAGCGACTCAAACGGCTTGCCAATAAAGGCCGACAGGCCGACGCCGAAGATCGCCAATGCCAAGCCTGAGGCAACCTGATTGGCCATCAGGGTCAGGGTCAGCAGAGCAAACAGCAGGCTCATCAAGGCACCGGCGCTCATCCCGGCCAGTACCCCGAGGTAGGCATTGCCGCTGTAGTGGGTGACGGCGAAACCCGCCACCGCACCCATGGCCATGGTGCCTTCGGCGCCGAGGTTGAGCACTCCGGCTTTTTCGCTAATCAGCTCGCCGAGGGCGACGATAATCAATGGGGTGCCGGCCACCAAAGTGGCAAACAGAATGGCGCTAATCAGGTTGATATCCATTGTTAATGCCCTGCCTTGGCCGGTGCCCAGCGCATCCGTAAGCGGTAATTGATAAACAGGTCAGAGCCGAGCAAGAAGAACAGCAACATGCCCTGGAACACCTTGGAGATGGAGGAGGGCAGACTCAAGTACTGCTGCGCTTGTTCGCCGCCGATATACAGCAGCGCCATCAGCAGGCTGGCGAAGAAGATCCCCAGCGGATTCAAACGGCCGACGAAGGCCACGATGATGGCGGCAAAGCCGTAACCGCTGGCCACCTTGTCGGTTAGCTGGCCCATGGGCCCGGCGACCTCAGCCATGCCGGCCAGTCCGGAGCAGGCGCCGCCGGCCAAGAGGCCAATCCAGACCATCAACTTGGCCGAGAAGCCGGCATAACGCGCGGCCTCTGGCGCCTCGCCGGCGACCCGCATCTTGAATCCGAGAAAGCTTCTTTGCATAAACAGGTAGCCGATCAGCAGCACCCCGAGGGCCAGTACAAAGGCCAGGTTCAAGCGGGTGCCCTCGACTAACATCGGCAGCAATGCCGAGTCGGAGAACATCTTGCTCTGCGGGAAATTAAACCCCTCCGGGTCGATCCAGGGGCCGAATACCAGCCAGGACACCAGCAGCTGGGCGATATACACCAGCATCAACGACACCAGGATTTCATTGGCATTGAAGTGGGTACGCAAAAACGCCGGAATCGCCGCCCAAGCCGCCCCGCCCAGCGCGCCGGCGAGCACCATGGCGACCAACACCTGGGGGCCGCTGATGTCCTCCAGTAACAAGGCGGCGCCTGTGGCGGCGCAGGCGCCGACGATAAACTGGCCTTCGGCGCCGATGTTCCACACGTTGGCGCGAAAGCCGATGGCCAAGCCGACGGCGCAGAGCATCAGCGGCGTGGCTTTGAGCAGCAGCTCGGCGACCCCGTTCCAGTTACGCAGCGGGTTAAGGAAAAATACCTGGAAGCCCTCGAGCGGGTCTTTACCCAAGGCCGAGAACACCAGCAAGCCGCCAATCAGGGTCAGTGCCACGGCGATCAGCGGCGACAAATAACTCATGGTGCGCGAGGCTTCGGGGCGGGTTTCAAGCTTGAAAGACAGCATGTTCGTTGTCCCTTATTCTTAGTGGGTGTTGGCGATCGCGGCGCTGTCGGCGTCGGGCCACAGGCCGCTCATCCATACGCCGATGTCTTCCACCGAGGTTTCGCTCGGTGCCCGACTCGGCGACAGTCGACCCTTGGCGATCACGGCGATGCGGTCACAGATTTCAAACAGCTCATCCAGTTCTTCCGAGACCACCAACACCGCGCAACCGCTGTTTCGCAGGTCGATGATTTGCTGGCGAATAAAGGCCGCCGCGCCGACGTCCACGCCCCAGGTGGGTTGCGCGGCCACCAGCACCTTGGGGGCCTGGAGGATCTCGCGGCCCATAATGAATTTTTGCAAGTTGCCGCCCGACAGCGCGCTGGCTTGTGCGCCGGCGCCGCCACATTTGACGTTGAAGGCCGCGATGCACTGCGTGGCGAAGGCTTTGGCGGCGTTGAAGTTGAGCAAGCCGTGCTTGACCAGCGACTGGGAGATGGCGCCGGTGAGAATCGCGTTGTCACTCAGCGACATGCTTGGCACGGCCCCGCGGCCGAGGCGTTCTTCCGGGACAAAACCCAGCCCCAGCGCGCGTCGGCGTCCGGCCGACAAACGCCCGGCTGAGTGGCCGCAAATCTGCACGGCGGCGCGCTCGCGCAGCGGCGTTTCGCCAGAAATCGCGGCGAGCAATTCGGCCTGGCCGTTACCCGAGACCCCGGCAATCCCGACTATCTCCCCCGCGCGCACCTCCAACTGGATGTCCTTGAGGGCGGTGGCAAAGGGGTCGGCTGGGGTGTGGCAGAGGTCGCTGAGTTTGAGTCGAATCTCGCCGGTGCTTTGTGCGCTGCTGTGTTCGCAGGCCGGCAGGTCTTTGCCGATCATCAGGCGGGCCATGCTTTTGGGCGTTTCATCGCTCGGAATGCAGGCGCCGGTAACCTTGCCGGCGCGCAGCACGGTGGCGGTGTGGCAGAGTTCTTGGATTTCATCGAGCTTGTGGCTGATATAGAGAATCGAGCAGCCCTCGCTGGCCAGTTGCCGCAGGGTTTCAAACAGGGTGCGCACCGCTTGCGGGGTGAGCACCGAAGTGGGTTCGTCCATGATCAGCAACTTGGGGTTTTGCAGCAGGCAGCGGACGATCTCGACCCGCTGGCGTTCGCCAACAGACAAGGCATGCACATGCCGGCGCGGGTCCACCGGCAGACCATAGCGCTTGGACACCGACTCGATACGCCGGGCGAGATCCGTCATGTCCGGTTTGCCCGGCAGGGCCAGGGCGACGTTCTCCAGCACGGTGAGAGTCTCGAACAGGGAGAAATGCTGGAACACCATGCCGATCCCTAGGCTGCGCGCATGGGCCGGGTTTTCCACCTTGACCGCTTGGCCTTCCCAGAACATCTCGCCGGCCGTTTGCCGGGTCACGCCGTAGATGATTTTCATCAGGGTCGACTTACCCGCGCCGTTCTCACCCAGGACGGCATGAATCTCGCCGGGCAGCACTTGCAGATCAATGCAGTCGTTGGCGACGACACTGGGGTAAACCTTGCTAATGCCTTTTAAGCTCAGCCTTGGCTGGCGATCCGGTGTGGCGGCGAACTCATGCATTGGGTGTTTTCCTGATGTTCGGTGGCTGAAGCGTCCTGCGAGTACTGCAAGGGTCGAATTATTTCTTATAAAACTGTCTTGTTGGTCAGGCTTTATTGCCAGAGCAAAAACAAAGCCAAAGCTGTCTTTAGGGACAGGAAAAGACAATTTAATTCGAATGGGGGGATGAAAAGCCCTATGTTGAGCGGTCGCGCTAATTGCGCTAAAACTTTTGGCGCGCGCCGGTGCGGCGGCTGTGCCGGCGGTTGCTACTTTTTGGCGCACTAATGGTTACTGTGCGCGAAAGTGCGGCAACTATTGCCTAGGGCGTTACCGGGCATGACCGGATAGGTGTGCACTTCGATGCGTACTTCGATGGGTACTTCGATGCGTACTACGATGTGCGCGCGTTGGCGTGCTGTTTAGGCCGCTGGCTATGCTGATGTGGCGTTTGCGAGGGAGGGCTGTGACAGGTTGCGCGACGCGGTGTTGGCGAGGGATTACTGCGGGCTAAACAACCACGCCCAGCAGCTGGGCTGTCTGGGCGTGGAGTCAGGCGCTTAAACGGTGTTTAGAAGTGGTACTTGACGATGCCCTGCACGGCGACCTGGTCGAAGCCATCATCGGAGCCGTCGATCGGCTTAATGCCGTATTTGTTGTGCCACATGTTCAGCTCGGTACCGACGTAGAGCTTGCGCGCTTCGCCGAACAGTTCCTTGCCCGCATCCCATTTGACCTGGATCGAGGAGCCCAGCGAGGTTTGGGTGTTGGCCTCTTTGGACGCGCTGCGCCAGTCGGCGTAACCGTCGATGACGAAGCTCTGCTCGCCAATGGCGAAGGGGTAAGCGCCGGCTATGGTTAACTGCTCTGCATAGCCATTGCCGGCATCGCCGGCGGTCTCGCTGCCGAGGAAATCGTAATCAAAGAACACGTTGTTGTTGATCTTGACCCGGTACAGGTTGGTCTGCAGGAAGGCAAAGCCCGGGGCGTCCCAGTCCAGACCCATGCCGTACAGGTAGTTTTCGGTGCCGGGGCCGCCATTGCCTTTTTCATACACGAAGGCTGCCAGCACGTCTTTGACCGGGCCGAACGCCAGGCTTTGGCCGGTCAGCCAACTGCCGCTGACGCGCGGGTTGATCTCCATGTAGTAGAAGTTGCTTTTTTCTTTCGCGTCCATGCTGAACAGGTGATTGCCGCTGTACTGCATGTTGTCGGCGTTGACGTAGTCGATGAACATAAATACATCGCCCCAGCCCCAGCCGCTGGCGTGCTCGAAGCTGAAAGTGCTTTGCGAACGCTGCTCTTCATCGTTGAAGTTCATTTCGTTGAAGTTGTCGCCGTTCAGGTAGGTCAGGCTGTTGTCCTGAAACTTCAGCAGGTCGCCGGCCATGGCGTGGCCGCTAAGGGCTAGGCCGGTGGCGAGCATCAGGCTTGGAAAAGTACGCTGCATACGAGTTACTCCTAGTTGTTGTTATGGATGGAACAGGTGCTGGGTGAAGCTGTTATGCGGCGCCAGGCTTAGTCTTACGGCCAAGCCTGGCGCAGGCAGCTGAAGGGTTTTAGTTGAGCTTGGCGCCCTGGCTGATCCAGGCGCCGATCAGGTCGCGCTCGGCCTGGGTCATCTGCGTCAGGTTGCCCAGGGGCATGGTTTGCGTGGCCACGGCTTGGGCTTGAATGCGCGGGGCCAGCAGGCGGATCTGCTCGGCGGTGTCAAACATCACCCCGCCAGGGGCTGCGCTGAACATTGGGCTGGTCGGCTTGGTGGCATGACAGGTGCTGCAGCGCTCCTGGATCACCTTGTTCACCTGGCTAAAGGTTTCGGCGTTGGAGTTGACCACCGCGACTGCGGCCGCAGGCGTGCTGCTTGGGCCGGTAACGAAAGCCAGGCAGATCATCCCTAAGGCAGCAACCGGGATGGTCCAGGCGAACTTGTTGCTGTTATGTCGGGTGTTGAAGTAATGACGAACCAGCACGGCCATTACTGCAATCCCGGCCAGAATCAGCCAGTTGTATTGGCTGCCATAGGTGCTCGGGAAGTGATTGCTGATCATGATGAACAGCACCGGCAGGGTGAAGTAGTTGTTGTGCCGTGAACGCAGCAAGCCTTTGGCCGGCAGCGCCGGGTCGGGGGTGGTGTTGTCTTCGATGGCCTTAACCAGCGCGCGTTGTGCCGGCATGATGGTGAAGAACACGTTGCCGACCATGATGGTGCCGATGATGGCACCGACATGCAGATAGGCCGCGCGGCCGCTGAAGATGGTGCTGAAGCCATAAGCCGCCGCGATCAGCAGGATGAACAGCACTGCACCGAGCAGGGCTGGGTGCTTGCCCAGGGCCGAATCACAGAGGAAGTGGTAGGCCACGTAGCCGGCAATCATTGAGCCGAAGCCGATGGCGATGGCCATGGCGGGGGCCATGTCACTGCCGGGGGCGATCAGGTATAGGCTTGGGTTGAGGTAGTACACCACCAGCATCAGGGCAACACCCGACAGCCAGGTGAAATAGGCTTCCCATTTAAACCAATGCAGGTTGTCCGGCATGCTTGGCGGGGCCAGTTTGTATTTTTCCAGGTGGTAGATACCGCCACCGTGGATCGCCCATAAGTCACCGGCCAGCCCATCGCGCGGGTTGACTCGGTTCAGGTTGTTTTCCAACCAGACGAAATAAAACGAGGCGCCAATCCAGGCCACGCCGGTGATCATATGAACCCAGCGAATGCTCAGGTTCAGCCATTCCAACAGATGTGCTTCCACAGTCGTTACCTCTTTGCACCTAGCGCCGGGTTAAGGGCTTTAGGCCTTCTCTTATTGGTGGGTGAGGAGAAGCTGTTCATCCTCGTTAAAGAAATGCTCATCGCAGTTGTTGCCAGAACCGCTGCGATCAACCACCAGGAAGTCATCCCGCTTTTCGATCGTCAGCACCGGGTGGTGCCAGACGCCGCGATGGTAATTAACGCCCTGCCTGCCGTTACTACGGAAGACCCGGACTAATTCCGACTGCGGGGCATCGCCAACCGGCGCGACCACAATCAGAAAGGGGTTGCCGAGCAGCGGAATAAAAGCCTGGCTGCCCAGCGGATGACGCTCCAACATGCGCACGGTTAACGGCATATCCAGCGCCTCGGCGCTGAAGATGCTGATGATGGCCTGGTCGTCCGGCTGCGCCGTCTCGACTGTGGCCAATTTGTGATAGCGGCGGGTGGAACCGTTGTTGATCATAAAATGCGCGCTGCCGTCGGTTTCGATCACGTCACCGAAAGGGGCAAAGGCTTCTTTGGTCAGCGGTTCTATCTGCAATGTGCGCATGTGGGTCTTCTATTCGTTGCGTTGGATGTCGATGCACTGCTTTTGTAGGAGCGGGCTTGCCCGCGATGGCTGCAAAAGCCATCGCGGGCGGCAGCCGTTCCAGACGACTCGCCGCATTTCCCACATCCATGTGGGTCGCTAAAGCCGCTCCTACAGGTTTTGCATTTATTTGCTCGCCTTGCCAAACAGCCGCAAGCGGCTGATACCGCCATCCGGGAACACATTGACGCGGATGTGGGTGATCGGGCCGAGGGCTTTGATCTGTTCGCTGAACTCATGCTCGGCGTGCATTTGCAGCTTCTGGTTGGGCAGTAGTTCGCGCCAGAACAGGCTCTGGGTTTCGATCTGGTTGTCGGTGCCGCCCTTCACAAAGGCCGCCTGGATCGAGCAGCTGTCTGGGTAGTTGCCTTTAAAGTGCAGGGTGTCGACCACGATGCGTTCGATCTCGCCCGGATGGCCGAGGGCGACAATTACCCAGTCGTTGCCTGGGGTGCGTCGGCGCGCAGTTTCCCAGCCGTCGCCCATGTTGATGCCACGGCCCGGGTTGAGGATGTTGCTCATGCGCCCGAAGTGTTCATCCGAGCAGGCCAGGGCGCGGCCGCCATTCAGGGCGCTGGCCAGATCGAGTTGCTCGTTGTCGCCGACGTTGCTCCAGTCGCGGAACGGCACGCCGTGCACACGCAAGCGCGCCACGCCGCCATCCGGGTAGATGTTAAAACGCAGGTGGGTGAAGGCCTGGGCGTTGTCGATGACGTGGTAGTGGTGGCTGTTGCCTTGCAGCTCAACGGCGGCCAGTACTTCGGTCCACTCGGTGGCATCGCTCGGGTCACCTTCAACCACGAAGCAGGCTTCCAGCGAAGCTGACGGCGGGAAGTTGCCGGTGAAGAAACTGGTGTCTATATCCACGCCCTTGATCGAGCCCGGCACGCCGAGGCGAATCACGCAGCTGTCGTAACCTTCGAAGCGCTTGCGGCGCGACTCCCAGCCATCCATCCATTTACCGTTGTCATCGAACACGCCTTCTTTCCACACCGCAGGGGTCGGTTGGAACAGGCGGTTGACGTCGGCGAACCAATCGTCGGTGACCGAGATGGCTTTGGTGCCCAGACGGGCATCGGCCAGGTTGACGAACTTCTCGAAGGGTGCGGCGTACGCTTTCATTATTGGACTGCCTTAATTAGGGGCTGGGAGGTGGCGGTTGTTTCGCAGCTACAGGGTTTGCAGCCGGAACAGCGCGATCTTGTTGATCTCGGCCAGGGCCCGGTTGAATTCGACCTCAGCGGAGTTGTGAATCCGCTCTTCGAAGGCCGCCAGGATCTGGTGCCGATTGCTGCCTTTAACCGCCATGATGAAGGGAAACGCGAACTTGGCCTTGTAGGCGTCGTTCAGCTCGGTGAAGCGGGCAAACTCCTCACTCGTGCATTGGTGGATGCCCGCGCCGGATTGCTCCGAGGTGCTGGCGTCAGTCAGTTCGCCCTGGACCGCAGCTTTACCGGCTAAATCCGGGTGAGCATTGATCAGCGCCAGTTGGGTGACTTTATCGGCGCTGAGCAGCAGGTCGGCCATGCGTTGGTGGAGGCCGTCGACGGTGTTCAAGCTGTCATCCAGGCCTAGGTCAAAAGCCCGTTCGGCGACCCACGGCGAGTGCTCATAAATGTCGGCAAAAGCGGCGACGAACTCGGCGCGGGGCAGTTGCGCCGGGGTCAAAGTCTGAAAGCGGCTCATTGCGCGTTCTCCGGTTTGAAAGGCTGCTGTTGGTACGGATGAGTGGCCTGCCAGTGGCGGGCGATATCGACGCGGCGGCTAAACCACACCTGTTGATGGCTTTGCGCATACTCGATAAAGCGTTGCAGCGCGGCGAGGCGTGCCGGGCGACCGATCAGGCGGCAATGCAGGCCGATCGAGAGCATCTTCGGCGCGCCTTCCACGCCTTCAGCGTAGAGCACGTCGAAGGCGTCTTTCAGGTAGGTGTAAAAATCGTCACCGCTGTTAAAACCCTGCGCCTGGGTGAAACGCATGTCGTTGGTGTCCAGGGTGTAAGGGATCACCAGGTGGGCGTTGCCAGTCGGGTTGTTGGTTTCCCAGTAGGGCAGGTCATCGTCATAGGTGTCGGAGTCATATAAAAAGCCACCTTCCTCCATCACCAATCGGCGGGTATTCGGTCCGGTGCGCCCGGTGTACCAGCCCAGGGGGCGCTCGCCGGTGATCTCGGTGAGGATGCGGATGGCTTCGAGCATGTGCTCGCGCTCTTGGGCCTCATCCATGTACTGGTAGTCGATCCAGCGGTAGCCGTGGCTGCAGATCTCGTGGCCGGCGGCGGCCATGGCGCGGATCAGCTCGGGATTGCGCTGGGCGGCCATGGCCACGGCGAAGATGGTCAGCGGAATATCGAATTTCTTGAACAGCTTGAGAATCCGCCACACACCGCTGCGGCTGCCGTATTCGTACAGCGACTCCATGCTCAGGTTGCGCGCGCCGGCAAGCGGCTGGGCGGCGACCATCTCGGAGAGAAATGACTCGGATTCTTTGTCGCCATGCAGGATGTTGCGTTCGCCGCCTTCCTCATAATTGAGCACGAAGGAGATGGCTATCCGCGCATCGTTGGGCCAATGCGGGTGCGGTGGGTTGTTGGCGTAACCGATCAGGTCGCGAGGGTAGTCAGCGCTCACTGCAGTCTTCCTTACTTAGATGTGTTGCGATCACGTGGCAGGCAGCAGGGTTTGCGCTTGGGTGATCGTGCTGAGTTAATTGTATACAAAATGCTTGGTTGTTTGTAAATCTAAAATTAACTTTTTTCTCTTCTTTCGCCTTCAGTAAATTCCCGCTGGAGCCCCTATGCTGCTTTTCGGTGCGGGCTAATAAGCACTGCCGGTAGTCCTTGAGCTTAAAGCGGGGGCGAGAAACGGTTCTGGGAATGGGGTAATTTATATTGTGTACAAAAAATGCAAAAACTGTCCTGTATTTATTTGTCGTGCTATTCTCAGTTCGCGCTCGGGCTCTGGTCTGTGTGGCGCACTGAACTCAATCATCTTTAAGGAGGCGCGGCAGCCAGCGCTTTACAGTTAAGCCGAGCTGCCCAGAAGCTATGGGACGTTTAACCACCCACGTATTGGACGCCGCCCACGGCTGCCCGGGCAGTGCGATTAAAGTCGAGCTGTATCGGGTTGAGGGCGAGCAACTGACGCTGATCAATCGCGTACTGACCAACCATGACGGCCGCTGCGATGCGCCGGTGCTGCAGGGCGCTGATTACATAAGTGGCGTCTACCAACTGCAGTTCCATGCCGGCGATTACTACCGCGCCCGTGGCGTAGAGTTGCCGGAGCCGGCCTTTCTCGATGTGGTGGTGCTGCGTTTTGGCATCAGCGCCGAGCAGGAGCATTACCACGTGCCCTTGCTGATCTCGCCGTACAGCTATTCCACCTACCGCGGCAGTTAATGCCGCGCCGGTGACCCCTTCCTTTGGAAAGCTTTTGCCCGTGCACACTACGGGCTTTTTTTCGCCTGGGATTTGTTGGGTGGGGCGTGGTTGAACCCATTTTGTATAGCCCAGCAGTGCTGGATAAGGGCCAAGGCGTGCTAAAGCCCATCCTACGTTTTGCGCTCAATGACTCAGCAGTGCCGCCATGGCTGCCCCGGCAAACAGGGTGGCGCTGGCGCGGTTGAACCAGACCTGCCCCTTACCCGAGCGCAGGTAGCCGGCTGCCGCCTGAGCGCTGAGGCCGTAGAACAGTTTGCAGCCGAGGTCTAGCAGTGGCCAGGTGGCGATCATTAGCAGTAGCTGCGGCAATAACGGCCGTTCGCTGCTGATAAATTGCGGCAAGAAAGCGGCGAAAAACAAAATGTCCTTGGGGTTGCTGGCACCCAGGCCGAAGGCTTGCCAGAACAGGGTGCGCCAACTTGGGTTGCCTGGCGCTGGAGCGCAAGTGCTCGGCTTGATCGCTTGGCGCGATGCCGCCCAGCTTTGTCCAGCTAGGTAAAACAGATAGAGCGCGCCGAAAACCTTCAGCGTATTGAACACTTGCTCGCTGCTCAGCAGCAGGGCACCCAGCCCGAGGGCCGAGGCGCTCAGCAGGCAGAGCGAGGCGCTGACCCCGCCGAGAAAGGCCGGTAACGAACGACGCAATCCATAGTTCAGGCTGTTGCTGACCATCAGCAGCGACAGCGGCCCGGGAATCAGAATCACGATCAGTGCGGCGCTGCTAAACAGCAGCCAGGTTTCCAGACTCATTTAGCCCTACTCCAGATGCATAAAAGCCCCAGCGCCGAGGCGCTGGGGCGTGGTTTGTTGCGTTAAAACTTAGAGGAAGATGAACTTGGCAATACAGATCGCCGCCAGTACATAGAGGCTGGCAGAGATTTCCTTATGCTTGCCAGTACCGACCTTGATGGCCACGAAGGTGATAAAACCCAGTGCCAGACCATCGGTGACCGAGAAGGTCAGCGGCATCATGATGGCGGTGATGATCGCTGGGATGGTGTTGGTGTGGTCTTCCCAGTCGATGTGGGCCATGCCGCTCATCATCAGCATCGCTACATAGATCAGTGCGCCGGCGGTGGCGTAGGCGGGGATCATGCCGGCCAGCGGGGCGAAGAACATCGCGGCGATAAACAGCACGCCAACGGTCACTGCGGTCAGCCCGGTACGGCCACCCGCGGCAACGCCGGCGGCGCTTTCGACATAGCTGGTCACCGGTGGGCAACCGAGCAGGGCGCCGAAGGTGCTGGCAGTACTGTCAGCTTTCATGGCTTGGCTGAGGTTTTCGATGTGGCCGTTCTCGGCAATCAGGTTGGCACGCTGCGCCACGCCCATCAGGGTGCCGGCGGTGTCGAACATGTGCACAAACAAGAAGGCCAGAATTACGCTGATCATGCCAACGTTAAGTGCGCCGGTAACGTCCATGGCCATGAAGGTGGGGGCGATGCTTGGCGGCATGGAGAACACACCATGGTACTCGACCAAGCCCAAGCCCCAGCCCGCCAGAGTGACGGTAAGGATGCTGATCAGAATGCCGCCGAACACACGGTGGTATTCCAATATCGCGATCATCAAAAAGCAGATGCCTGCCAACAGTGGCGCCGCTGCGGTCATGTCGCCGATGTGAATCATGGTGGCAGGGCTGGCAACCACAATGCCGGCTTCTTTTAGGCCTATGATGCCAAGAAACAAGCCAACCCCGGCACCCATGGCGTGACGCAGGCTTGGCGGGATGCTGTTAAGCAGCCATTCGCGAATCTTGCTGAAGGTCAGAATCATAAACAGCACGCCAGAGAGGAATACCGCACCGAGTGCCACTTCCCAGTTGTAACCCATGGCGCCAACCACGGTGTAGCTGAAGAACGCGTTCAAGCCCATGCCCGGTGCCAGGCCAACTGGCCAGTTGGCATACAGACCCATCAGGAAGCAACCGAAGGCCGCGGCCAAACAGGTAGCAACGAAGGCTGCGCCATGGTCCATGCCGGCGGCGACCATGATGTTGGGGTTAACGAAAATGATGTAAGCCATGGTGATAAAGGTCGTCAGGCCGGCAGCCAGTTCGATCTTTACCGTGGTCCGGTGTTGGCTCAGCTTGAACAAGCGTTCCAGCAGACCAGTGGCCGGTGGGCTCACGGCATAGGCGGCATTTGTTGGTTTGCTACTTTCCACTGCGTGGTACTCCTCATTACTTTTATTTTTAGTCACTGAACGCTGCTGGTATTGCTTTGGCGGCGCTCTGAGGCAAGGCATGAGTGAGTGCTCTGCAGGCTGTTTTCTGACTGTTAGGTCAGCAAACCTCACTGAGTCGATTATCGGGTTGTATACAAAAAAAGCAATTAATGTTTTTGATTTTGTCGCAGTTTATTCGGCCCGCAACTGCTGGTGAAAACACGCGCTTAGCAGTGCCGAACGGGACTGGCCTCAGCAATAAATAGCTTTATAAAACAGATGGATAGAGATTTGTGTGAATTGTTTTTAGCGCTGTCACGGCGAGGTTTTTTGCTGTTCGTGGCGTTTTTTGGCGATTAAAAAAACGCGCTAGTTACAATTTATTTGTTGGCGCTCTGCAGGCTTAGTCCGATAGGCAGTCGAGTCGGGGACGTGAAGTTGATCACGCTGGATTGCTGGCAGCGCTGCCGAGCCACGCTGGGCTGTGTGTGAGGTGTGTGCTTGGGTTTGGTTGTGTACAATGCGTCAGTCTTTTTACCCTCTGCATTTGCGCTTTTTTTGTCCGTAACTCGGCGCATGATCGTAGAGTCTGGTTTCGCCGTCCTCTTTGATACGAGCCCGCATGAACGAATCATTACAGCCGCTTAAGAAGCAACCGCGCGCCGGCAAAAACACCCGCAGCGGCACCCAAGACGATGTGGTCTACGCGCATATTTTTGATGCCATTCTCGAGCAGCGTCTGGCCCCCGGCACCAAGCTGAGTGAAGAAGCCCTGGGCGAGATTTTTGGCGTGAGCCGCACCATTATTCGTCGCGCACTGTCGCGTCTGGCCCACGAAGGCGTGGTGTTGCTGCGGCCGAACCGCGGCGGCGTGGTGGCCAGCCCCAGCGTCGAGGAAGCCCGGCAGATTTTTTATGCGCGGCGCATGGTCGAACGGGCCATTACCGAATTGGCAGTCGAGCACGCCACGGCTGAGCAACTGGCCGAGTTGCGGCAGATGGTCAGCGATGAGCAGTCGAGCTTCTCGCGCGGTGATCGCGGCGCCGGTATTCGCCTCTCGGGCGAGTTTCATTTGAAACTGGCCGTGGCGGCGAAGAACACCCCGTTGATTAGTTTTCAGCGCAGCCTGGTGTCGCAGACATCCTTGATTATCGCCCAGTACGAGAGCGGCAGCCGTTCGCACTGCTCCTACGATGAACACAATCAGCTGATCGACGCCATCGAGGCGCGCGACACGGCCAAGGCGGTCAGCTTGATGATGCATCACATGGATCACATCGACAGCAAGCTCAACCTCGACGAAGACAGCGCCTCGGATGACCTGCACGC
Source organism: Pseudomonas sp. (assembly GCF_030698175.1). Taxonomy (GTDB): domain Bacteria; phylum Pseudomonadota; class Gammaproteobacteria; order Pseudomonadales; family Pseudomonadaceae; genus Aquipseudomonas. The sequence goes on along the minus strand of NZ_JAUYNT010000018.1, from coordinate 106,661 downwards.
GGTGTTCTCGCACCTGCTGCAAACCAAGAAGAAAATCGGCCGCGCCAGCAAGACGCCGAGCTAAAAGCCCTGCCTGCAGTAGGCAAAAGGCAGGTTATGGGTTGCACCGGGCTGTAGCGCAAGGAGGGGCTTTAGCCGCGACCAGCGTCGCCAAACTGCGCGCCCACAGAGCGCAAAATGCATCGCGGCTAAAGCCCCTCCCACGAAGATCGCAGCACCTTAGCTCCTCGCAACCCTAACGACCACAGAGCATTTTTGCTGCCTGCCGGCTTACTTCTTCTGCAGCTTGGGGCTACGCCTCGCACTCAGTAATCCACCTTGTTTAGAGCGCTATCGCCGAGCACCTGACCGTCGCGGCATGGGTTTTGCCATCTGGAATCATTAGACCGCTACAGTCAGCGCGTCACGGTGCCCGAGGTGCAACAGGCGTTGTCCGAAGGCTCCGGCACGCTGTCCTTGAGCCAGCAGCGGGCATGTTCGCCCTGGATGCCGGGGCGAACATAGGAGAACGCTATGCAGCGGGCTTCGCTGAGACAGAGCGCCTGGCACTGTCCCGGATCGGCGTTCGACATTTCCTCGCCGCGATAATCTCCGCCGAAGCGGTTGACGCCCTGCTCGAGCGGACCGGCTAGCACTTCACCGGACGGGGCCGTTGCAGCGGCGGAGCCGCCGGTCTCGACGCCGGCCTGGCGCAATAAATTTCGGTAGTAGGCGATTTCCACGTCGCGCGAACGCATGGTCCAGTTGCCGTTGCAATCCTGCCAATAGTTCGGGTACTTGCGCGCGCCTTCCTCCAGGCATTCGAGCGTCGCGCGCCAGCCGGCGATCTGCTCTTGATCGACGCCAGGTTGTTCCGTAGCGCCGCCATTTTCCACGGCGCCGGCTTGTTGTTGCTCCTGGTCCTGCTGCTTCTGCTCGGCCAATTTCTCGACAGCCGTGCGCAGGCGGTCGTGATAGACCGTACGCGCATTGGCCAGCACGACCTGGGCGCGCTTAGCCTGCCAATAGGCCAGCATCTGTGGCCAGGCTTCGTTTAGCCTGCTGTCCACCTGCTCGCGCAATGCCGGCGACAGGCCGAGCGGGCCGCCTTGCAACGTGTTCTTGTAATAGGTGAACCAGAGCTTCTCCAGCTCGCGTTTTGATTGCACCTGTGCGCCGATCGTCTCGGCTGTGATGGGCGGCGAGCGGCGGGCGAGAAAATCGCCGAAAAACGATTGCTGCGCGAATAGCTGGTCGATATTTCCGAGAAAAACATCCGGGCCATCTGAGCTACCGAAGATGGTCTGGTACAGCGCCACGTCGCGTCCGGATTCATAAACCTCATTCAAGGCGATCTCGATGGCGGCGGCGGTTCCGCCGACGATCAGCTTGCCGCCCTTGATGGCGAACCCGAGTTCCGGAAAGGTGACGTTGATACTGCCTTCGAGGAGTTTCAGGAAGGCCGCGTCGGCCGCTTCGTTGTTGATGGTCTGCGCGTCGTCGGCCGTGGTCGCATAGCTCACCACGGGATCGAGCGCGAGATCGTCGACCGTGTCGACGACGCCGCCGACGGCCCCCAGGGATTGGAAGATCACGTCCTTGATGAGATCTGTCGCGCTGTCCTGGGCGGTTTCGCCGGGCGAGGCGGCGATTGCCAAGGCCGCCCAAGCGCCGGCGAGCAGGAGCAGGGCAAAGCGATGGCAGAAAGAGGAGAAGGACATTTCCATGGCAGCACCCGTGCAAAGGTTGGACTGCAAACAGCTTAGGTATGCTGGCCGGGTTTCGCGAGCGGCAGAGGGTACAACGTGAAAACAACGCTGTTTGCCACAATGCTCCGCGCAAACCCACGCCATCGTTGGGCTGTAGCTTACTGGAGCAAAAGCACAGCGTTTTTCGTTGTTTGCTACGGCTTGGGAAGAAAGGGACTGCTTTAGCCTATTCCTCGACTCTACCGCCATTGATCCACTGGGCGAGTCGCTACAGGGTTAAGGCCGCTTGCTCTAGCGGATCTCTTGCCAGGTGACGCCCCAGGGGGCATTAATCCAGGCCCAGAGTGAGGGCCAGAAGCGCCGGCGTGCCTCGGCTGTGGCCTCGGCAGAGCCTTTGGGCTGAGGCGTCGAGGTTGTTGCGGGCTGGGCCTCCTCGGCTTCATCTGCACGAGCGGGGTGGTTTGAGGCCTGGGTCTCGCCGAAGTCGATCATTTCCACCGGCAGTGGCAGGTTCTCGATGCTCTGGCCGCCGAGGAGGTGCGCCAGGTTTTCGGCCAAGCCCATGCGTAGCCGGATTAGCAGCGCCTGCATGGCCGGGTTCAGCCCTGGGTTGCTCAGCAGTCTGTCCAGGTCACGGGCCATGGCTTGGAGTTCATCGATGACTTGCCTGCGCGCGGCCTGCTCCCGCTCGGTGAGCCCCTGAAGCTGGCGCACCAGCGTTTCGCGCTCGAAGGGTAGGCGCAGTTCGCTTGGGGTCTGGCCGCGGCGCTGCAGCAGCACGCGCAGCGCCAGTGCGGTCTGGGCATAACGGCGGAAAGCCTCGATCAGCTCCTGGGCATTCTCGAGCGGGGTCTCTTTCTCGGCGCTGCCGTCTTCCAGTTGCTCGAGCAGCGGATGAACCTGCCGGAACTGAGCGTTGAGCTTGGCATCCAGGTTGTTCAGGCGCAGCTTGACCTCTGCGCCCGACATGTTGAGCACCTTGCGCCCCAGCGTGTCTATGGTGGCGGCGAGTTCCGGGTGCGGCTCTGGCTGGGTCTCGCCCTGGTGCATCACGCTCTCCAGGCTTTTTTTCAGCGCACAAAAAAGCCTCAAGGTTTCGGCCTTGAGGCTTTTTTATGGCTCGTTACGTTGCGAGTTGCGCCGAGCGGCTGCAGCCGCCTGGCTGTTGGTGCCGGGACAGCTCAGGGCCCGTGGCTAACTTTCTCTGACACCCCTCTTGGCTGTCACTGAGGGGTTCTCGGCGCGCGGCCACTCTGGCGGCATCCACAGATGTTTGAGGCGCTGGTTCAAGGGGCCGGGTTTGCCCATGTCGCGCAGCATGTCCAGGTATTCATGGGTCCAGCTGAGGAGCAGGTTGGCGGTGTGGACCTGGCGACTGATGCCGTACTCCACCGGCTCGTGGGTGCGCTCTTCGATGAAGCTGCCGAACAGGCGATCCCAGACGATGAAGATGCCGGCGTAATTGGTGTCGATATAGTCGGGGTTGCGGCCGTGGTGCACGCGGTGGTGACTGGGCGTATTGAAGACGAACTCGATGGCCGGGTGCAGCTTCGGAATCAGGGTGCTGTGGACGAAGAACTGGTAGACCAGGTTGAGGGCGAAACAGACGCCGATCCACACCGGGTTGAAACCGAGCAAGGCCAGCGGCACGAAAAACAGCCAGTTGCCGTTGAAGATATTGGTGGCGTTCTGGCGCATGGCCGTAGAGAAATTCATCCGTTCGCTGGAATGGTGGGTGACGTGGGCGCACCAGAACCAGCGCACCCGGTGCTCGGCGCGGTGCATCCAGTAGAAGCTGAAGTCGACCAGCACGACCAGCAGCAGGCCAGTGGCGATATTGAGCGGGATATCCAGCAGCCGGTAGTGATAGGCCAGCGCGTACAGGGGAAAGGCCAGGACGCCGGCGAACAACAGCTCGGTGAGCTGGTAGCCGGCACCCAGCATGAAATTGCGGATGGCCTCGCGGCTGTCCATTAATTTGGAGTCGTGCTTGATGCGCGAGTATTCCCACAGCGCGGTGCCAATGAAAAAGGGCGTGGCGATGGCGAAGATCAGCTGGCGTTCATCCAGTGCCAACCAGGGCGCGAGAATGCCCCAGAGTTCGGCAAGGCCACTGTGGGTCCAGGTTTCGGTGAGCAGGTCGAGCAGTTGCATGGCAGTTTCCCTGGGTGGATAGGGCGCACCCCGTCGGCGGGCGAGGCAGGGGACGCAGTCATTGTTGCCCTGGGCGGCTAATGAAGATTGACCCTTTATGCCGTTCTATTGACAATCTATGCCACGCCGCAGGCAGACTGCCGTCACTACAGGGCATGGGGGAAATCATGACCAGCGTCATTCGCGTTACCGGTGCCTGGACTCAATTGCTCGGCGACTGGCTCGATCACGAAGGCCTGAGTGCGCCCGCTATTCGCGCGGTGCTGGCGCGCTGGGCGCCGGAAGAGATGGTCCCGCTGCCCGTCTGGAATGAGTTGCTGGCGCAGGCCGTGGCGCTGCGCCCACAGGTGCTGGCGCCGGGCTTGGCGATTGGCGCCGGGGTGCAGCCGCGGCATATCGGCGTCATGGGTTATGTGGTACTCGCCAGCGGTAACCTTGGAGAGGCCCTGCTCGCCTACCAGCGTTATGAGCGGTTGTTTTATGGCGTTGATCTGGTGACGGTGGTGGTGGCCGGGGCGGACATCGAGATCCGCTGGCCCAAGGACGCGCCGTTGTTCAATCAGCTCTCGGACTCGGTGGGGCTGGCGGCGTTGATCACGTTTTTGCGCCGCCAGGTGGACAGTTCGCCGGCGGCCTCACTGATCAGTTTTGTCCATCCGGCGCCAGCGACGGCGCAAGAGCGTGCGCACTACGAGGCGTTCTTTGGCTGCGCGGTGCGCTTCGCTGACAGCTACACGCGGGTGCGCTTTCCGGCCAGCTACCTGGCCATGCCCATGCCGCACAGCGACCCTAGCTTGCGCGTGCTCTTGGACCGCCAGGCCCAGGCGCTGTTGCTGGCCTTGCCGGATTCCGACAGCTTTGACCGGGCGCTGCAGCAGCTACTGGTGAAATTGCTGCCCGAGGGCGCGGTGAGTTTGCCGCGGGTGGCGCGCGAGCTGTGCGTCTCGGTGCGCACCTTGCAGCGGCGCCTAGATGCGCGGGGTATCACTTGGCAGTCGCTATTGGATCGCACCCGCGAGCAGCTCGCGCGCCAGTACCTCGCCGATCATTCGCTCAGTCTGGGCGATATTGCCTTGTTGTTGGGCTTCTCGGAGCAGAGTGCCTTCAACCGGGCTTTCCGCCGCTGGACGGGACAGGTGCCTCTGCAGGTGCGGCGGTTGCTATAAGGCTGAGCGGTGGTCGGCTTGGGAATAATCAGGTAGGGCGGGTGAAACCCGCAGCGCTTAACAACCGGGCAGATCAACTTCCTGCTCGTTCAAACCAGGCAGCCTGGGTGTGTTCAGGTGGAAAACGCTTCGTGGTTTTCCACCCGGCTGTGCGCGGCTTAATCGCGCTTATGCACCGAGTTGCCGGCGGCGAAGGTTTCTTTGATGGCGCGGTCGTCGCCGAGCATGATCAGGGCGAAGAGTTTTTCTGCCAGGGTTGTGGCTTGGGCCAGGCGGTAGCTCAGCAGTGGTGTGGCCTGGTAGTCGAGCACCACGAAGTCGGCGTCTTTACCCTGTGCGAAGTTGCCGATTTTGTCGTCCAGGTACAGGGCACGGGCGCCGCCGAGGGTGGCCAGGTACAGCGACTTGAAGGGGTCGAGTTTCTTGCCCTGCAGCTGCATGACTTTATAGGCCTCGTTCAGCGATTGCAGCTGCGAGAAGCTGGTGCCGGCGCCGACGTCGGTGCCCAAGCCAACTCGCACGCCATGGGCTTCGAGCTTGGGCAGGTCGAACAGGCCGCTGCCGAGGAACAGGTTGGAGGTCGGGCAAAAGGCCACCGCCGAACCGGTCTCGGCCAGACGCTTGCATTCGTCGTCGCACAGGTGCACGCCGTGGGCAAACACCGCGCGCGGGCCGATCAGCCGGTAGTGGTCATAGACATCCAGGTAACCCTTGCGCTCGGGGAACAGGCCCTTGACCCATTCGATCTCCTGACGGTTCTCCGACAGGTGAGTGTGCATATACAGGTCTGGATATTGCTGGAACAGCTCGCCGGCCAAGCTCAGTTGCTCGGGGCTGCTGGTCGGCGCGAAGCGTGGGGTCACGGCGTAGTGCAGGCGGCCCTTGCCGTGCCAGCGCTCGATCAGCTCGCGGCTGTCGGCGTAGCTGGATTCCGGCGTATCGGTCAGATAGTCCGGGGCATTGCGATCCATCATTACCTTGCCGGCGATCATCCGCAGGTTCAGCACTTCGCAGGCCTCGAAGAAGGCATCCACCGACTGCTTGTGCACGGTGCCGAACACCAAAGCAGTGGTGGTGCCGTTACGCAGCAGCTCCTTGAGGAAGATGCTGGCCACTTCGGCGGCATGGGCCTTGTCGGCAAACTGCTGCTCGGTGGGGAAGGTGTAGGTGTTCAGCCAGTCGAGCAGCTGCTCGCCATAGGAGGCGATCATGCCGGTCTGGGGAAAGTGAATATGAGTGTCGATAAAGCCTGGGCTAATCAGCGCATTCGGGTATTGGCTGATGGCCACGCCCTGCAGGGTGGGCAGCAGGTCGACGGCATGGCCGACCGCCTTGATCAGGCCGTTTTCGACCACTAATACGCCGTCGTCGAAATACTCATAGGACGCCTCGATACCGACCACGGCAGGGTCGGCGATGCTGTGCAAAATGGCGGCGCGGTAAGCGTGGGTGCTGGTGCTCATGGTGATCTCGATAAGGTGTTGAATTAGGGTTAAGTGCTGCTGCGTCGAATGCGGTCCGTAGGAGGGGCTTTAGTCGCGATGCTTGGCGGTTTTGAAGAGCATCGCGGCTAAAGCCCCTCCTACAGGTATGCGTCGAGAATGTTCTTCAGGCCTGACTACGCCGTGAATTGGGCAGCAGTTTGGCTACGGTTTCGCGCTGGCTGGCGGTGTGGCCGCTGCGTTCCTGGCCGAAGGCGGCGTTGTAGGTGGCGATGACTTCGCCGGCAATCGACACGGCAATCTCCATGGGCAACTTGCCTTTGACCTCGCTCAAGCCCATGGGGCAGCGCATGCGTTGCACCACCTCGGGTTGAAAGCCGCGCTCGCGCAGCCGGTGTTCAAACTTGACGCGCTTGGTCTGCGAGCCGATCAGGCCGTAGTAGGCGAAATCGTTGCGCTTGAGGATCGCCGCCGTCAGTTCTAAATCCAGCTGATGGTTATGGGTCATGACGATAAAGTAACTGCCGGCCGGCATATTCTCGACTTCATCGACCACTTCATCATTCAGCACCCGTTCAACGCCGGCCGGGATCAACTCGGGGAATTCGGCTTCCCGCGAATCGATCCAGCGCACCTTGCACGGCAAGCTGGCCAGCAGTGGCACCAGGGCGCGACCGACATGGCCGGCGCCGAATACGGCGATTTGCGCCTGGGGTTGGCCCATGGGTTCGAACAGCAACACGGTGGCGCCGCCGCAACATTGGCCGAGACTGGCGCCCAGGCTGAAGCGCTCCAGGCGGGTGTTCTGGCAGCGCGAAGCGAGCATCTCGCGGGCGATCTGCATCGCCTTGTGTTCCAGATGGCCGCCGCCGATGGTTTCGAAAATTCGCTCGGCAGTCACCAGCATTTTCGAGCCGGCATTGCGCGGCGTCGAGCCGAGTTCCTCGATAATGGTCACCAGCACGCAGGCTTGACCCTGTTGCTGCAAGTCGGCGAGGGCGCTGATCCAGCTGTTCATTTACTCAGCCTCCAAGTGGGTGGCAGTTGTCCCGGACGTGGCAGGCGCCAGTTGCTCGGCGAAGGGTCCAGTATGGGCACCGGAGTCGGCTGCGGCGCTTGGGTTTTCGGCTCGGTGTGGTTTGTCATTGTTGTGCACCGTTGGTGTTGGTAACAACCGTAGGGTGGGCTGTAGGGTGGATGACGCTTTATCCATCCACCAGGGCGGTGGAAAACGCTTCGCGGTTTTCTACCCTACGGTTTTGGTTTAAGCCGGTTCTGCCTCGGTTTGGGTAACCGCGACTGCGCTGTTTTTCACCGCCAGCATCTGCTGCACGCCCCAGAGCACGCGCTCCGGGGTGGCCGGGGCGTCGATGGCCGGTTGGGCGCGGTAGTCGGCGATGCTGGCCACCGCATCCTTGAGTGCACACCAGGCGGCGATACCGAGCATAAACGGCGGCTCGCCGACGGCCTTGGAGTGGAACACCGTGTCTTCCGGGTTCTTGCGGTTCTCCACCAATTTGACCCGCATATCCATCGGCATATCCGCCACCGCTGGAATCTTGTAGCTGGCCGGGCCGTTGGTCATCAGCTTGCCCTTGGCGTTCCAGACCAGCTCTTCCATGGTCAGCCAACCCATGCCCTGGACGAACGCGCCCTCGACCTGACCGATGTCGATGGCCGGGTTCAGCGAGGCGCCGACGTCATGCAGGATGTCGGTGCGCAGCATCTTGTATTCGCCGGTCAATGTGTCGACCAGCACCTCGACGCAGGCGGCGCCGAAGGCGTAGTAGTAGAACGGCCGACCGCGCGCTTGGCTGCGGTCGTAGAAGATCTTCGGGGTGCGATAGAAACCGGTGCTGGACAACGACACCTGGCCGAAATAGGCCTGGGCGATCAGCGCCTCGAACGACAGAAATTGATCGCGAACCCGTACCTGACCATTGCGGAACTCGACATCCGCCTCGGTGACCTGGTAGTGCCGTGCGGCGAATTCCACCAGGCGCTGCTTGATGATTTCGGCGGCGTTTTGCGCGGCTTTACCGTTCAAGTCAGTACCGCTGGAGGCGGCAGTCGGCGAGGTGTTGGGCACCTTGTCGGTGTTGGTGGCAGTGATCTGAATCCGCTCAATATCCACTTGGAAGACTTCGGCCACCACCTGCGCGACCTTGGTGTTCAGACCCTGGCCCATCTCGGTGCCGCCGTGGTTCAGGTGAATGCTGCCGTCGGTGTAGATGTGGATCAGCGCGCCGGCCTGGTTGAGGAAGGTGGCGGTAAAGCTGATGCCAAATTTTACCGGGGTCAGGGCCAGGCCTTTTTTCAGCACTGGGCTGTTGGCATTGAAGGCGATGATTTCCTCGCGGCGCTTGGCGTAGTCGCTGCTGGCCTCGAGATCAGCGGTCATTTCTTCCAGCAGGTTGTCTTCCACCGTCTGGTAGTAGTGGGTGACGTTGCGCTCGGTCTTGCCGTAGTAGTTGGCCTTGCGCACGTCCAGCGGGTCTTTGCCCAGGGAACGGGCGATGGCGTCCATCACCTCTTCGATGGCGACCATCCCCTGCGGGCCGCCGAAACCACGGTAGGCGGTGTTGGAGGCGGTGTTGGTCTTGCAGCGATGGCCGTTGATGGTGGCATCGCCCAGGTAGTAGGCGTTGTCGGAGTGGAACATGGCGCGGTCGACGATCGAGCCAGACAGGTCCGGCGAGTAGCCGCAGTTGCCGGCCAGCTCCAGTTGGATGCCGTGCAGACGACCGTTGTCATCGAAACCGACGTCGTACTGGACGAAGAACGGGTGACGCTTGCCGGTCATCTGCATGTCTTCGACGCGCGGCAGGCGCATCTTGGTCGGCCGCCCGGTCAGGTGCGCGATCACCGCGCAGATGCACGCAGGACCCGCCGCCTGGGTTTCCTTGCCGCCGAAACCACCGCCCATGCGGCGCATGTCGATGACGATCTTGTGCATGGCCACGCCCAGCACTTCGGCCACCAGCTTCTGCACTTCAGTGGGGTTCTGGGTCGAGCAGTAGACGAGCATGCCGCCGTCTTCGGTGGGCATCACCGAGGACACCTGGGTTTCCAGGTAGAAGTGCTCCTGACCGCCAATATGCAACTTGCCTTGCAGGCGGTTCGGCGCAGTGGCCAAGGCCGCGTCGGAGTCGCCGCGTTTGTGTTGATGGCTGTCGAGCACGAAGTGTTTCTTGGCCAGGGCGACTTCGACGTCGAGCACGGGTTCTAAGTCTTCGAACTCGATGATCGCCGCCATCGCCGCCTTGCGGGCGGTTTCCAGGTCTTTGGCGGCTACCGCGAGAATTGGTTGGCCGACGTATTCGACCAGACCATCGGCCAGCAACGGGTCACCCGGCACCACGGCACCGATGTCCAACTGTCCCGGCACATCTTTGCTGGTGATCACCAGGGTCACGCCAGGGATGGTGTAGCAGGGCGCGGTGTCGATGCTGATGATGCGGGCGTGGGCGCGGTCGCTCATGCGTGCATAGACGTGCAGCTGGTTGGGGAACTCCAGGCGGTCGTCGATATAGGTGGCTTCGCCGGACACATGTTTGTCGGCGCTGTCGTGCTTGACGCTACGGCCGACGCCGGTGGTCAGGCCTTGGGCAAATAGGGCGGCGAGCTCGGCCTGGGTTTTTTCAACGTGATGATTAGACATGAGCAGTCACCCGGGTAGCGAGGTCAGGGGTTTGCAGTTCGAGGAAGAACTTGCGCAGCAGGTTTTGCGCGATCAGCTGGCGATATTCCTTGCTGGCGCGGAAATCCGACAGCGGCATAAAGTCATCAGCCAAGGCCGCGCAGGCGCGCTCGATGGTGGCCGGATACCAAGATGAACCGATCAGGGCTTGCTCGCAGGCACTGGCACGCTTGGGGATGGCCGCCATGCCGCCGAAGGCGACGCGGGCATCGGTGACCACGCCCGCTTCGATGCGCAGATTAAAGGCGGCGCAGACGGCGGAAATATCGTCGTCCAGGCGCTTGGACACCTTGTAGGCGCGAAAGCTTTGTTTGCTGCTGGCGCGCGGCACGATGATTTTTTCGATGAACTCGCTTTCTTGCCGCGCGGTGACGCGGTAATCGAGGAAGTACTCGTCCAGCGGCAGGGTGCGGGTGCTATCGCCTTTGCGCAGCACCAGTTGCGCGCCCAAAGCGATCAACAGCGGTGGGGTATCACCAATCGGTGAGGCGTTGCCAATGTTGCCGCCCAAGGTGCCTTGGTTACGGATTTGCAGCGAGGCGAAGCGCTGCAGCAACTCGCCGAAATCTGGGTATTCGGCGGCCAAAGCTTGCGCGCAATCGGTCAGCGAGGTAGCCGCGCCGATTTCCAGGCGGTCGTCGAACTTGTCGATACGCTTGAGGGCTGCGACGTTGCCGACATAGATCATCACCGGCAGGGCGCGGTGGAACTGGGTGACTTCCAGCGCCAGGTCGGTGCCGCCGGCCAGCAACCGGGCTTCCGGGTGCGAGCTGTAAAGGTCAGCCAGGTCGGCGATGGTCAGTGGCACCAGGCAGCGCTTGTCGCCACTGTTGAGTTCGGCGGTTTCCTTCGGGGCGATGCTCTGTAGCTGAGCGATGGTCGCGGCTTCGCGGGCATCGAACTGATCCGGTTGAGCTTGGCAGCAGGACTGCTCGGCGGCATCCAGAATCGGCCGGTAGCCGGTACAGCGGCACAGATTGCCTGCCAGCGCTTCATGGGTCTTGGCGTGGCGCACGCTGGCGTCGTCCTGACCGTCGGCATTCTTCTGCAGGGCGAACAGCGACATGACAAAACCCGGCGTACAAAAGCCGCACTGCGAGCCGTGGCAGTCAACCATCGCCTGTTGCACGCTGTGCAATTGGCCTTGGTGCTTGAGGTCTTCGACGCTGATCAGCTGTTTGCCGTGCAGGGATGAGACGAAGGTCAGGCAAGAGTTCAGGCTGCGATAGCGGATGCGTTCGCGACCATTGACGCTCTCCAGCTCGCCGACCACCACGGTGCAAGCGCCGCAGTCGCCAGAGGCGCAACCTTCTTTGGTGCCGGGCTTGCCGGCATGGTTGCGCAAGTACTCGAGCACCGTGACATTGGAATCAAGGCTCGACTCGCTGCGTAACTCTTGATTGAGTAAAAACTGAATCACAAATGACCTCCGAACACTTTTATTGTTTTCTAGCATTGCTGTAGGTCAAATTTAGAGTTTATTGACTTGTCGGTCAACAAATATGCTGACCTATAAGTCATTTTCTTTAAGACTAAAAGCGATAAGGGTTTCAATCGTGCCCAGCTTGCTCATGCGCGCCAGCCGAGCGCTTGCGCCGCAAGACGGTTGCCGGCGGATGATTGAATGGGCTGCGGGTGCGTATGCGCGTAATAGCCCGGATTTGACCGAGAAGGCGAGCAGGCGAGCAGGCAAGCGTGCATGGCTTTGTCATCGAGCTAATGCCCTGCTTGCTCGAAGCCATGCGCCGCATCACCTTTTTGAGAGGGTGCCTTGACCGCGAGGGAGCAAGGCGTTTAGTTTGCGCGGCACATGTTATTGATACGATTTAGTTATTAGGCAAGGGATAGCCTGCACGTCGATGTTCTCCCTTGCCTGACTCGCTGTCATGTTCGCCTGTTAATGCTATTTGGCGAATCATCGGTCGGCGGCTATGGATGCTGTAAAAGAAGGGACTCTAATGCACGACGAACACCCAGAATCGGCTATTCAAGCTGAGGCTGACACGGGCCTTGCCTGCCTGGTCATGCTTGCCCGCTTTCATAACGTGGCGGCCTCGCCCGAGCAGCTCACCCACGAATACCTCGACAACGGCCGGCAGTTTGCCAAGCCTGAATTGTTGTTGGCGGCCAAGCAGCTTGGCCTAAAAGCCAAGTTTGTGCGCGGCAAGGTCGAGCGCCTGGAACACACCCCACTTCCTGCGATTGTCGCCAGCCATGACGGTCGCTTTTTTATTATTGCCCGCCTGGACGACGGCAAAGCCCTGATCCACGACCCACTGGTGAGCGCCCAGAAGTGCTGAGCTTCGAGGAGTTGCAGGCGCGCTGGACGGGCGAGTTGGTGGAGCCTGGCTTGGAGGATCAGATCCATATATCCCTTTGTTTATTCCCGAGCGCGTAAGGGCGTCTACAATTTCTTTTATGCAATCCAGTTGTTCTTGCGCATTACAAAACATAGACACAAGTGGCCGCAGGCTTTCCTGCCAATTCGCTAGTTTTAACCTAGGGACCGCGCGCTAAGACGCCCGGCGCGTCTGTTTGCCTGATGAGGTCGCAATCGAATGGTACCCAAACTTAACCTGGTGGCCTTGGCTGTGATGGCGTTGTATACCGCTATCGCTAGCGCCGATGAGCCGGGCACGTCGATATTTTCACTGAGAAGCTTTGGCACTCTGGGCATTGTTCATTCCAGCGAGAGTAAAGCTGACTATTCCCCCAGTTTTTTCAAGCCCAATGGCCCAGGTTACTCCCGTAGTTGGAGCGCAGACGTCGACAGTTTGATCGGCGTCCAGGTCACCGGCAATTTCACCCCGCAGCTCTCAGCTGTGCTGCAGGTCATCTCGGAACAACGCTACGACAACAGTTACAGCCCTTATGTCGAATGGGCGAATATCAAATATCAGTTCACTCCGGATTTTAGTGCGCGTATTGGTCGCACCGTACTGCCGGCATTTCTGAACTCCGATAGTCGAAAAGTGGGTTATACGACTGCGTGGGTGCGTCCCCCGACCGAGGTTTATAGCCTGGTGCCGGTCAGCAACCTCGACGGCATGGACCTCAGCTACAGGTTCTACGTCGGTGAGCTGAGCAATACCGTGCAGGGCAACTACGGCCAGAGTGACAGTCGGCTGCCCGGGAACGCGGGCAAGGCCCTGGCCAGGGAGCTGTGGGGGATTGCCAACACGACCCAGTACGGAGCCTTCACCACACACTTCGCCTACCAAAAAGGACTGGTTAGCGTAGAACCGCTCAACGCCTTTTTCGATTTTTTCAGATACTTCGGTGCAGAAGGAAACGCCCTAGCGGACCGCTACGATCCCAAACTTGAACCCATTGAGTTCATTGGGGTGGGTGCCAGTTATGACCCGGGCGAGTGGTTCCTTATGAGCGAATGGGGGCGAAACGCCTTTCGTTCGGGTTTAATTGCGCGCAGCGGCTGGTATGTCAGTGGCGGGTATCGGCTTGACGCTTTCACACCCTATGTGACCTTTGCCCGCTCTAGGGCGGAGAGTGAATCCTCGACCGCGGGGTTGACGGCGTCCGCACTGCCTCCCTTCCTGGCCGGGGCCGCAACGAGTCTCAATGGCGCGCTCAACTCCATTTTGCAATCAAACGCCGGGCAACAAACCCTTTCCGTTGGCGTGCGTTGGGATTTCACAAAAAACATGGATGCCAAGCTGCAATTTGACCACACGCGCCTGGACACTGGAGCAACCGGTCGATTGATCAATGCCCAGCCGGACTTCGAACCGGGAGGCTCGTTCAACATACTCAGCCTCGCTGTCGATTTTGTATTCTGATGGGGCTGCTCATGGCTTGTGTGAAGCGCGCCGCAGTGACCGTGATTGGCTTCGCGCTGTGCATCTGCACCGCTGCCACTATGGCTGACATCGTGGCAGTCGTGCCCACCGCCAGCCCGGTGCAAACACTCAGCAACAATCAGGTGGCCGATATCTTTTTGGGGAAAACGAGTCGTTTTCCCACTGGAGGACACGCCATACCCATCGACCAGGTGGAAGATTCACCTCAGCGCGATGCGTTTTACATGAAGTTCACCGGCAAGTCGGCCGCACAGCTCAAGGCACATTGGTTGAAAATTATTTTCACCGGCAGGGGGCAGCCGCCACGCGCTGTTTCAAATAGCGCTGAAGTGAAAAAACTTGTCGCGCAGAACCCCAATGCCATCGGCTATATCGACAGTAAAGATGTGGATGACAGTGTCAGGGTCCTTACCGCAGACACCCCCTGAGTATTAGTGTTGGCCCCTCAGTTACTGCTGTCTGCAACCACTGCTTGGGCCTGTAATAGCGCCTCGAACTGATCTGCGGGTATCGGTTTATTAAAATAATAGCCCTGGAATTTGTCACACGTGTTATTGCGAAGAAAGTCGGCCTGTTCTCTTGTTTCCACACCCTGCGCAACCACTGTCAGACTGAGCGTCCTGCTCATCGCGATAATCGCGTCGGTCAATGCCCGGTCTTCCACAGCACTGGTAATGTCGCGGATAAATGAACGATCAATCTTGATGGAGTCGAGCGGAAAATGTTTGAGTGTGGATAGCGAAGAATAGCCGATGCCGAAATCATCGATGGCAATCTGGACATTCAGTCGTTTAAGTCCGGTCAGTACCCGCATAGCTCTTTTGATATCTTGCATCAGCATGCTTTCGGCGATTTCCAGTTCCAGCAGGTTCGCTGGCATACCTGTTTCTTCCAATATCGAGGACAGGTCCGTTAACAAGTGCTCGTCAGCGAACTGACGCTCGGAAAGGTTTACCGCCATACTCAAAACCGGTAACCCCTGCTGTTGCCAAGCCACATTCTGCAGGCAAGCTGTCTTGAGTACCCATTTGCCGATCAGCACGATCAAGCCGGTTTCTTCTGCCACAGGGATAAACTGCATGGGGGCTACTTGGCCCAGGTCGGGATGTTCCCAGCGCAACAGCGCCTCCACCCCGGTAATCCGACCGCTGCGTATATCTTGCTTAGCCTGATAATGAAGCTGGAATTCCTGATGCTCCAAGGCGTGCCGCAGACTTAACTCCAGCGTCAGCCTTTCAAGCGATTTTGCGTTCAGTTCTTCGGAGTAGAACTGGAAGTTGTTTTTACCTTGTTGCTTGGCCTGATACATCGCGATATCGGCGTTTTTCTTCAGGGTCTGCTCGTCCAGACCATCTTGCGGATAAAGGCTGATGCCGATACTGGCGGTCACCCGAAACTCTTGCCCCCGCAGGTTGAATGACTTGGCGACGGCGGAGAGGATTTTCTGGGCGGCTGTCGCCGCATATTTGTTCTCGGACAGCTCCGGCAGCAGCACCACGAATTCATCGCCACCCAAACGAGCAACGGTATCGCTATCGCGCAGACAGGACTGCAGTCGGGTGGCGACTTCTTGTAGCAACTGGTCTCCCGCTTCATGCCCAAGCGTATCGTTGATGTGTTTGAAGCGATCAAGGTCAAGAAACAGTACCGCCAGTTGCCGATGATAGCGTTGCGCTTCACTGATGCTCTGGCTCAATAGATTGCTGAACAGACTGCGATTGGGCAGCGACGTGAGGCCATCGTGATAAGCAAGATATTCGACGCTTTGCGCATAGGCGACCTTGGCTTGGGCAGCGCGCAAGCGGCTTTGCGCCAGTTGCCAGCTCATGCGGCTGAGCAGCCCGACCAAGAGCACCAACAGCAGACTACCGCCCGCTGCCCGCCACAGATAGTTATGGGCTTGCCGGACAACCGGAGCGAGCCGTTCTTCTGCGGATAACCCGACAATCACCGCCAAGGGGGCATCGTAGAGTTGCCGTGCGCTGGTATAACGCTGCACGCCGTCCCAGCCATTGACCGAGAGCACGGCTTGGGCGTCCTCGGTATCAGGCACCTGCGCAGCGTAATCAACCACATCGCCGGCAAAAATCGCTTCCCCGGTGCGCCGGACCCGGAATACGCCATCGGTTCCCAATATACCGAGTACCCCGTGCTCACCCAATTTCGAGCTGTCATAGCTGCTGACGAAGTAAGCCGCATCGACCTCGACCATCACCATGCCGGAGAGTGGGCCGTCCGAGGCGCCGAGTCGGCGACTAAAGCGCAGCCGCCACTCTCCCGTGACGGGGCTTTTCCACGCGCGACTGACCCAGAGTCCATCGTTGTGCTGCAGCCCCTGAAGATCATCTTGATCGGCACTATTGCCCACCTCGTTCGCGCGCGTGCTTGCCATGATCGCGCCGTTGGCGTCGGCAACACTGACGTCAAACAACAACGCCGGTGGCAACAGCGCTCTATCCTGCAGCTTCGGCAGCGGGTTTCGCTCGCCCTTGAGCTCATAGGTGTATTTAACGAGTTTGAGTGTTTGATCAATCTCACGCATGGCCCGCAAGATCTGCGCTTCGTACGTTGAGCCTATTTCCAAGCTCGCCGCCGCCACGGTGCGTTCTGCGCGCACATGCTCAACCTTGATGAGGTACAGGGCTGCCGCCCAGATACCCAGCAGTAGGAGCACTGCCAGCAAGGGAAGTAGAATGTAGGCTTCTTTTACGTGGTCAAAAAAACGCCGAAAGAGGCTGCTAGGTGCATCGGGAAGGGGGGGCGTTGGGGCCGCCACCCGACCCTCTGCCCGGTAGCTCGACATAACATGCCCCTTGAGTGGTTCCAAATATGTAAGTCCATGGAATATGACAGGTCTGCCTGATGCCCACGCGTGACTGGAGGATCATGGCGCATGTGAGAACTATAGCTCCAGCTCTTGCCAGCGAGCCGCGCATAAAGCATTTATTCGCCCTTGATCGGCAGTTCCAGGTTAATGGGAAAAGGGGACGCCCATTAGCCGGCCATACGTCAAGAACCAAAGCCACCCAGCCCTGCTTTTTCAGAGCAGGGTGCTCCCTTAGCTAAACCCGATGTTCGATGTTGTGAGCAGATTCTCGCCAGCGATGGTTTGGCCCTGAACGATGCGCAAGTGACTAACCTGGTTAACGCCATGGCCGCTTTCGCACCGCCTGCTCCGGGGCAAACCAGTCTGTCGTCGGACTACCATGCGGCATTGGATAGCGTGATTGCCGCCAACTGGCAATAAGTAGTACCTGCACAAACAAAGAGGCCCATCAATTGATGGGCCTCTTTGTTTGTGCAGATTTTTTGCGGGAAGCTTGCTGGGTTTTACGGCTCGGCGGTTTCGTCGTTATGGTCGAGGGCGACTTGGCGGATCGACAGGCGGATTTCGGCCGGCAGCACCCGTTTGGCGGCGCCTTCGGCGAGGTCGCCGAGCAGCTCGTGGTAGCTGAGCTTGCCGGCTTCGTCCTGGCGCAGTACGCCTTCATCCAGGAGGGTCTGGATGAAGTGGCGGAACAGGCTCTTGTCGAAGAATTCCGGGGCATTCAGGCCATGCAGAATTGACAGGCGCTGGGCCATGACGGTGCAGAGGTCTTCCAATTGTTCGGCGCTCAGGGCGTTTTGTCCGGCGTTGAGCACCAGGGCAATGGCCATGTAGAAGCGCTGCAGGGTCTGGGCGATGGCCCGCGACAGCAGGGTCAGCAGCACAAACTGCCGCGAGCTTGGCGCCGGGCGCAGGAACACGCCGTCTTCAAAGCGCAGCAGCCCTTGCTCGACAAAAGCCGCCAGCCATTGGTCGATCACGCCGTCCAACTCGTCCAGGCTCCAGCGGATAAACAACTCCGACTGCAGGTAGGGGTAGAGCGCGCGGGTGTAGCGCAAGATTTGCTCGCGGCTGATCCGCGCGTTGCTCTGGAAGAAGCTCGCCAGCAGCGCCGGCAGGGCGAAGATGTGCAGCACGTTGTTGCGGTAATAGGTCATCAGGACGGCGTTGTTTTCGTCCAGATAGAGAATCTTGCCGAGTGCATCTTTCTGCGCGGCCAGTAGGTCCATGCTTTGCACGTATTCGATCAGGGCCTGGCCGTCGCCCTCCGGCAAGGTGGTGTGCGGCGAGTAGGGCACGCTGCGCAGTAAGGCCAGGTAGAGGTCGAGTACCCGCGCCAGGGCTTTCTCATCCAGCGCCAGTTTGCTGGTGGACAGCAAGGCCAGTGCCACTAAGTTGACCGGGTTAACCGCCGCCGCCTCGTTGAGGTGGCGGGCGATGCGTTCGGCCAGGTGATTGGCGGTGTCGTTCAGCCAGCTCGGCCGATACTGCGGCGCCAACTGCTGGCTGCGCCAGTCGGGTTGCTCGCTGTCGAGAAACTCGGCCAGTTTCAGTGGCTCGCCGAAGTTGACCCAGACGCTGCCGAAACGCTGCTTACGGATGGCGTTGATGACCTTGAAGATGTCGAAGATCGACTCTTTCTTCTTGCTCGCGCCGCGCAGTTCGCCGAGATAGGTGCGACCTTCCAGCACCCGCTCGTAACCGATATACACCGGCACGAACACGATCGGCAGGCGGTTGGAGCGCAAGAAGCTGCGCAGGGTAATCGCCAGCATGCCGGTTTTTGGTTGCAACATGCGCCCGGTACGCGAGCGTCCGCCTTCGACGAAGTACTCCACCGGGAAACCCCGGCTGAACAGGGTGTGCAGGTATTCGTTGAACACCGAGGTGTACAGCGGGTTGCCCTTGAAGGTACGGCGCATAAAGAACGCCCCGGCCCGGCGCAGCAGGCTGCCGATCACCGGCATATTAAGGTTGATGCCGGCGGCGATATGCGGCGGGGTCAGGCCGTTGCGAAACAACAAATAAGACAGCAGCAGGTAGTCGATATGGCTGCGGTGGCAGGGCACATAGATCACCTCATGGCCGTGGGCGGCCTCTTGCACCGCCTCGATATGGTTGACCTTGATGCCGTCGTAAATCTTGTTCCAGAACCAGCTGAGCACCACTTCGAGAAAACGGATGGCGGTGTAGGCGTAGTCCGAGGCGATCTCGTTGCCGTAGCGCAGGGCTTGTGCCTCGACTTTTTCGATCGAGGTCTTGTTGCGTTCGGCTTCGTCGAGAATCGCCTGATGCACCTGGGGGCCGTGGATCAGGCCCTTGACCAAATTGCGCCGGTGAGAAATATCCGGGCCGATGACCGCGGCTTTTTGGTTGCGAAAGTGTACCCGCAGCAAGCGATGGACCATCCGCTGGGTGCGTTCCTGGCCTTTATCTTGGGCGATCAGCTCGCGCAGCTGGATCGGCGCCGAGAACTGTACGCGGGTCTTGCGCCCGAGCATCAAAATGCTCAGGAATTTGCGCAGCCGTCCGGTAACCGCCCAGCTGTCGGCAAACAGCAGTTTCCAGGGACTCGACTCGCTGGCCGGCGACTGCCCCCAGAACACGCTGACCGGGACTATTTGTGCGTCCAGTTCGGCGTCGGCATTCAGGGTGTTGAGCAGCCGCACCAGGGTCGGCGAGGCGCCGCGCTTGTCCTGACCGCCTAACCAGCCGGCTTCCGGGGTCAGGTAGAAGAACGCGCTCGGCTCATCCAGCTTGCCGACACTTACGGGCAGAATCGGCCGTGGCAGCCCGGCTTTGCGGCATTCGCTGTCGACCACCGCCAAATCGCTGATCGATGGCAGTTGCAGCACATAAAACACCGGCTTGCTGTGGTCGAGCTTGAGGGTGAAAGCCGATTGATTGATGGTTTCCGAGCGCACCCAGAGATACAGCAAGCGGTGCAGGGCGCCAAACACCAGACGGCGGAGCGGGGAACGAGTCATACGAAGTCTGCTAATAGTCGGTAAAACGAGCAATTGCTCGGGAGGGGCGTTAGTGTGGCTGATCGCAGGTCTAACGGCAAAAAACCGCAAACTTGCGACAAGCTGTAGGCAGTTTCAGGCGGTGTGCCAGGTGATTTCTTCGACGCCATCGGTGCTGATGCGCATCCAGCGATCGGCTTGTTCGTCGCTTTCTTCTTCTTGCCAGCTACCCGGGGCGCAGCGGATTTCCACCTTGAGGGCGGCAAACGCCGCCTGGGCGCATTCGAGGTCATCGGCCCAAGGTGTGGCGTTGCTGTTGAGCAGCAGACTGTGCCATTTGCCCACGGCTTTGGGCAGCCAGGTGACGGCGATGTTGCCGGTTTTGCACTGGTAGGTCTGGCCTTTTTTCTGCCACTCGGTGCACGGCCCGATGGCTTCGGTGAGCCAGGCGGCAATGGCCTGGTGCTCGGCGTCTTTCAGGTAAATCTCGATATCAGGTTGGCGCATGCTGATGTTCCATAAGTGGGGAGTGGGCAGTGGGAAAGTGGATAGTGGGAAGTGGGGTGCTCTTGACTGATATTTGCGGGGTTTTGGTTTTCGTCAGAGCAAAAGCCGACCTTCGCACAAACGCTGAACCCCCACTCCCTACTCCCCACTATCTACTTCTCAATGAGCTGAAACCAATCGTAGCGGATCGATACGGTGACTTCTAAGTCCTGCTCGATTACCGCGTTGCGCTTTTCGACGCTGGCGCGCCAGCCGTGGGGGGTCATGGACAGCAGGTCGGTGCGGGCTTGGGCGGTTTCTAGCTTGAGCTTGAAGCTCAGGGTTTCGCTGTGGGCCAGCTGCATGCCGTTGGGCACCAGGGCCAGGTGCTTCTGGTCGTCGTATTCGCGGACTTCGTCATAGAGTTGCTGACGCAGTTCGTACAGATGCTCGCGGGTCGGGCCCATGCGCAGTAAGCCGCCACCGGGAGCCAGCAGGCGCTTGGCTTCTTGCCAGTCGAGCGGGCTGAACACGCTGGCCAGCAGCTGACAACTGGCATCGGCCAAGGGCACGCGGGCCATGCTGGCCACCAGCCAGGTTAGCTGAGGTGAGCGTTTACAGGCTTGTTTGACCGCCTCGCGGGAGATGTCCAGGGCATAGCCGTCGGCAGCCGGCAGGGCATCGGCGAGCCGCTGGGTGTAGTAACCCTCGCCGCAGCCAATATCCAGCCAGCGCGCGGGCGCATAACTGGCGGCCAGTTCGGCCAGACGCTTGGCCAGTGGCGCATAGTGCCCGCCGTCGAGAAAACGCCGGCGGGCCTCGACCATGGCGGCATTGTCGCCGGGTTCGCGGCTGTTCTTGTGCTGCACCGGCAGCAGGTTCAGATAGCCCTGACGGGCGCGGTCGAAGCTGTGTTTGGCCGGGCAGACGACGCCGTTAGCGACGACGCTGAGGGGCTCTGAGCAGATCGGACAAATCAGCATGCTTAAGCCAGCAGCCGCACGAGCGTCTGATAGTAAATCTCGGTCAGCACTTCGAGGTCGCTGGCCAATACCCGTTCGTTAACCTGGTGGATGGTGGCGTTGACTGGCCCCAGCTCGACTACTTGGGTGCCCATGGTGGCGATAAAACGCCCGTCCGAGGTGCCGCCACTGGTGGAGGCTACTGTGTCGCGGCCGGTGACGCTCTTGATGCTGCTCGATACCGCGTCCAGCAAAGCGCCGGGCTCGGTCAGAAACGGCATGCCGGACAAGGCCCAGTCGATATGCCAGTCCAGACCATGCTTGTCGAGAATGGCCGCGACTCGCTCTTGCAAGTCCTCAACCGTCGATTCGGTAGAGAAACGGAAGTTGAAGATGGCCTTGAGTTCACCGGGAATCACGTTGGTGGCGCCGGTGCCGGAGTTCAGATTGGAAATCTGGAAACTGGTCGGCGGGAAGAAGGCGTTGCCGGCGTCCCAGTGCTGCGCAGCCAGCTCAGTCAGCGCCGGGGTGGCCAGATGAATCGGGTTCTTGGCCAGCTGCGGATAGGCCACGTGGCCTTGCAGGCCGCGCACCGTTAGGGTGGCGCCAAGCGAGCCGCGCCGACCATTTTTGACCATGTCGCCGATCAGGGTGGTGCTCGAAGGTTCGCCGACGATGCACCAGTCCAAGCGCTGGTTACGGGCTTTCAGGCGTTCGACCACGGCTTTGGTGCCGTGGTGGGCCGGGCCTTCTTCGTCGCTGGTGATCAAAAAGGCGATGGCGCCCTTGTGGTTAGGATACTCAGCTACAAAGCGCTCAACGGCGATGATCATCGACGCCAGACTGCCTTTCATGTCCGCCGCGCCACGCCCGCAAAGCATGCCTTGCTCGTCGATCAGCACGTCGAACGGCTGATATTGCCAAGCCTCTAGTGGGCCGGTGGGCACCACGTCGGTGTGGCCGGCAAAGCACAGTACCGGGCCGTCGCCGCCATGCAGGGCCCAGAAGTTGTCGACGTCCTCGATGCGCATCGGCTCTACGGCAAAACCCAGCGCCTCCAGGCGCCGGATCATCAGCGCCTGACAGTCGGCATCCAGCGGGGTGACCGAAGGGCGGCTGATCAGCTCGCAGGCAAGCGCCAGGGTCGGCGAAAGAGTAGGGGACTGGGCAGTCATGGCGGCTCCGCAGGGGTGTGGCGAAAAGGGCGTCATCATAAAGCAAAACGGCGACCTCTTCAGGCCGCCGTTTCGATTGTTGCGCTGAGCTGGCGGGTTACGCCTGCTGCTCATCCGCTTGCGGTGCTGCGACTGCCGGTGGTGGCATTGACGACAGCAGCGCCATCACCAATGCCGCCAAGTATGGCAGTGATTGCACCACGAGCATGGCCACCCAGAACTGTACATCCGCGCTCGGCAAGCCTTGCACTATGCCAATGCCAATCGCCGCGCCCCAGAGCAGCAGCATGATGAAGACTTCTTCACGCGCCTCCGCCATGGCCACCATAAAGCCGTGTTTAGAGGCCATTTTCGGCGTGCGGAAGAACGGAATGGTGGTGGTGCAAAAGCCATACAGCACCGCTTTGGCAATCGTGTAAGACAGCGCCAAGCCAGCAATGGCCGCCGCGCACGCTTGGCCCATGCTAACGCCAACGGTGCGCCGGTAGAGGAACAAGATCTTGCCCAGCTTGAACACAAACAGCGCCAAGGGTGGAATGGCGAAAATCAGCAGCGGTGGATCGACTTGTTTCGGCACGATAATCATCGCCGCCGACCACAGCAGCGCACCAATGGTGAAGAAGATATTCAGGCCATCGGCAATCCACGGCAACCAGCCCGCCACGAAGTGGTAACGCTGACCGCGGGTCAATTGCGTGTCTTTGCCGCGCAGCAGGCTGGCGGAGTGGCGCTTGATAATCTGGATGGCGCCGTAAGCCCAGCGGAAACGTTGCTTTTTGAAGTCAATAAAGGTGTCGGGCATTACGCCTTGACCGTAGCTGTCTTCAAAGTAGGCGGCCGATAAGCCCTTCTGGAATACCCGCAGACCCAGTTCGGCGTCTTCACAGATGCACCAGTCGGCCCATTTCAGCTCATCAAGCACCGAACGGCGGGTCATGGTCATGGTGCCGTGCTGAATGATCGCGTCGCGGTCGTTACGGGTGACCATGCCGATGTGGAAGAAGCCCTTGTATTCGGCGTAGCAGAGCTTCTTGAAGCGGCTTTCATTACCGTCGCGATAGTCTTGCGGCGATTGCACCACGGCAATTTTCGGGTCGGCAAAGTGCGGCACCATGTGCTTCAGCCAGTTCGGCTTGACACAGTAGTCCGAGTCGATCACCGCAATCACTTCGGCGTCTGGCGCGGTGCGTTCCAGGGCATAGTTCAGCGCACCGCCTTTAAAACCTTCCAAGGGTGCGACGTGGAAGAAGCGAAAGCGCGGGCCGAGGGTTGCGCAATAGGCCTCTACAGGCTCCCAAACGGCCGGGTCTTTGGTGTTGTTGTCGATGACCAGCACTTCATAGTCTGGATAATCCAGCGCGGCCAAGGCGTCGAGGGTGAGTTTGACCATTTCTGGCGGCTCGTTGTAGCAGGGCACGTGCACCGAGACTTTGGGCCGGTAGGCATTGTCCGTGGTGACCGGCAAAAATGGCCGACGTCGGGCGTGCAGCCATACCGATTCGGCCAGCTCATGGGCCTCCGTCAGCAGCACAATAAATACTCCCAGTGCGCCGAGACCCAGCAGGCCGCCAACGACTAGGCTGAACCAGGTGCTGTATTGCTGGCTATAGTCGTAGCCGATCCAGACCATCGCCGAGCCGCCGGCAAAGGCCACCACGGTGAGGAAGGTGCGACCGCGTTGGCGCATGGCGCTGCCATCGATCAGCAGCAAGGCCAGGGCGAGCATGGCCAGCACTACCGAGCCAATCGCCAGGACGCGCCACTGTGGGATTGCCACGACCGGCCCTTCAAAGGCAAATTTTGGCTGGCGGGCTTCGTTGTAAACGCCCCAATAGGCGCCAACCGAACCTTCTTCGGTGGCTTTCCAGGGCTGGTCAAAGGCTTCGATGACGAAGTAGTTGTAGCCCTTGGCGTTCAGGGTGCTGACCAGGGTGCGCAGGTAAATCGCCTGATCGGCTGGGGAGGCATCGGCACCGCCGCGCATCCGGCCGTTGCTCGGCCAGCCAACTTCCGAGAGCAGCAGGGGTTTTTTCGGGAAGAGTTTTTTCAGGTCTTTGGCGCGCTCGAGCACGAAGGCAGTCGAGTCCTCCATCGGCACAAACTCCCAATACGGCAGGATGTGCGCGGCGATCAGGTCGACGTGCTTGGCCAGTTTCGGGTTTTCTTGCCAAACGTGCCATTGCTCAGAGGTGGTCACCGGCACTTTGACGGCCGCGCGGACCCGGTCAAGGTAGACGCTGAGTGCCTCGGGGGTAATCTCTTTGCGGAACAAGGCTTCGTTGCCGACCACTACGCGCACGACGCTACGTGAGTTATTGGCCAGTTCAATGACCTTGGCGACTTCGCGCTCGTTGCGCTCAAGGTCGAGGCCGATCCAGGCACCGACGGTCACGCGCAAACCAAACTCTTCGGCCAGGCGCGGGATGTTGGCCAGGCTGCCCTCTGTCGAGTAGGTACGAATGCTGTCGGTTTGCTTGCTCAGCAACTCCAGATCGGCTCGAATCTGTTCATCGTTGGGGTAGATGTTCTTTTGCGGGTTCTGATTCTGCTGGAACGGCGAGAATGAGAAGCCGGAAATTTGCTCGGGCCATTCCGGTGCGCTGACCGGCCGGTTGTAGAGCGCCCAGATACCGGTAAATAACGCCGCGATAGCGACGAAAATCACCAGGTTGAGTCCAAGTTTACGCGATGGCATATAGAGTCAAGGTTCCAAAGGGTGGAACGGGGCGTCAGGTCATGTGAAAACTACTGCGCTCGGTTATGCGGCGTTAAAAACAGGCTCAAAATGCTCATTTACAGCTTGTAAACTGCGCTTTTTCGCCTGTTTTGACTGCGCTTCGCTTGCCCTGCGGGCCAACCTGCGGCTGTTACTCCGCTTCGCTGCGTTGCGCCTTGCCTTCGCTCGCTACGTTTTCACATGACCTGACGTGCCGGCTGTTGCCGGTCGGCGCGCATCCTACCGCGACCTCTTAAGGCTGTATAGCTGTGGCCTGAGCCGGTGCGGTGCAGTTACGGATTGTCTGGGCTGTTGGTCTGCCAAACAGCGAATAAGTTCGCTGGGTGGATTTTGCCTGGCAATGCCTCGCCACATCTCAGTAGGCAGTTAAGCAGGCTTTGCCCGGTTGCTCTTGAGGCGCTGCGTACTGGCCGCCGTGGGTTGTGGGCTTGGGGCGGGCCGTTGCGGCTTGCAGCTAAAAGCAGGGGTTGTTCGGCGAGCGATTAACCGACTAATGGCGTGTTATTGCCTCGCTGGTCTCTATAATGCCGGCTGATTTTTGAGGGCTGGGCATGAGTATTGATGAACTGCGGTTTGCCGGAGTGGCGCGACTGTACGGCCGCGAAGGGGCAGAACGGCTGGCGGCGGCGCACGTGGCGGTGGTCGGGATTGGCGGTGTCGGCTCCTGGGTGGCCGAGGCGCTGGCGCGCTCCGGGGTGGGCGAGATCTCGCTGTTTGACCTGGATGATGTCTGCATCAGCAATACCAATCGGCAAATCCATGCGCTGACGGGCGCCGTCGGTCAGGCTAAAGTGACGGTGATGGCCGAGCGCCTGCGGGCGATTAATCCGGCCTGTGTGGTGCATGCGGTGGCGGATTTCGTTACCCGCGAGACCATGGCCGAGTACATCACGCCGAACCTCGATTGTGTGGTCGACTGTATCGACAGTGTGACGGCCAAGGCGGCGCTGATTGCCTGGTGCAAGCGCCGTAAGATTCAGATCATCGCCACCGGTGGTGCGGGCGGGCAGTTGGACCCGACGCAAATTCAGGTGGCCGATTTGAACAAAACCTTCAATGACCCGCTGGCATCCGCCGTGCGCTCAGAGCTGCGCCGTGAATACGGTTTTTCGCGCACCGCAGGCCGGCATTACAGCGTGCCTTGCGTGTTCTCCAGCGAACAACTGCGCTATCCCAAAGGCGACGGCAGTATCTGTCTGCAAAAGCGCTTTGAGGGGCAGGGCGTGCGACTCGACTGCGCCGGTGGCATGGGCGCGGTGATGATGGTCACCGCGAGCTTTGGCATGGTTGCCGCGGCGCGGGCGGTAGACAAGCTGGTGGCCGGCGCGCGGCGGCCATCTGAGCGCAGTTAATCTTGGGCTAGCCGCCAAGCGGTAATGAGTGGCAAGGTTTTTTGCCTAAGCTCAGAGCATGCGCTTGGCGTGTTGGATCGCGGGATTACCGCTGCGCATTTGTGCTGAAGAGGTGGAGGCGATGTTAGCGCTTACCGATCTGTTACTGCGTGCGATTAAACCAAGGCCATGGTTGCTGGCCTGTGTCGGGCTGAGCCTGAGTTTATTGGCGCAGTCCTCGGAGCAGCTTGACTCGCGGGCATCTGACCCGCAGCTGGTGTTGATTGGTACAGGCGAGTGGGCGCCCTACGTCGAGCAAGCCCGTGACGACGCCGGGCCTCTTGGCCGGCTGGTTAGTACGGTGTTCAATCGCGCCGGTTACCGCGTGCAGTATTTTTTTTACCCTTGGGCGCGGGACGTCTATTTGCTGCAAAAAGGCTCCATCGATGCGGTGATGCCCTATGTCTGCACGCCAGAGCGGGCGAGTTTTAGCCTGTGCAGTGAGCCACTGGTAAGGGCGCAGATGGCTATTTTTCATCGCCGCGACCAAGCCTTTGACTGGCGCGAGCTGAGGGATCTAGAGGCTTACTCGATCGCTTTGACTAAGGGTTATGCCTACGGTGCCGAGTTTGACCGTGCGCGCGCCGCCGGGCGTTTTAAGGTGCAGGCCGATAGCCGTGAAGACGCCGGCATGCGTTTGTTATTGGCTGGACGGGTTGACCTGCACCTGCAAGATCGCGCCGTCGGTTATGCCATGCTCAAACGCTCATTCAGCCCTGAGCAACAGCAGCAGCTGCTGGCTCACCCGCGCCCGGTTAGCCGTGAGACGTTGGACCTGTTGTTCCGTAAAGATCCGCGCGGGGAAAAATTGCGCCAAGTATTCGATGCGGGGCTGCAGCAGTTGCGTGATAACGGTGATTTGCAGCGCCTGCAAGAGGCCTTCGAGGCGGGAGATGGGGCTAGCTGGCAACCGGGGTTTTAGCGCGCTGTTACTTAGCTGCTGGTGGCCGTTAGCTCTTGCATCCTGCGCAGTACCGCCTGCAAGCCGTTACTGCGCGACGGCGAGAGCTGGCGGGTCAGGCCCAGTTGAGTAAACCAGTCGAGCAGGTTGACGTTAGCCAGCTCTGCACCGCTCAGGCCATTCACTCGTGCCAATAACACCGCCAGCAGGCCGCGCAGCAGGCGGGCCTCGCTGGCGGCGCGAAACTGCCAGTGCTGCTGATGCTGTTCGGCCAGCAACCACACCTGGCTTTCGCAACCCTGTACCAGATGCTCGCTGCTGCATTGCGCCGGCGTCAGTGGCTCGAGGCGCTCGCCCCACTGCATCAGCAGCCGTGCGCGGGCTTCCCAGCCGCTGGCGGCGCTAAAGGCGGCGAGGGCTTGTTCGGCGGCGGCGGGCAGGCTCATGGCGACAGGCTCATTGCAGCAACTCCAGGGCTTGATCGAGTGCGCTGAAAAAACGCGCCAGATCGTTGCCGTCATTGTACAAAGCCAGTGACACCCGCAGCGCGCCGCTGACTCCGAGGCTCGCCAGCAGGGGCATGGCGCAGTGCTGACCGGCGCGCACGGCAATCCCTTGTTCGGTCAGCAGTTGCGCCAGATCGCTGTGGTGCACGCCGGCGACGGTGAAGCAGGCCAGCGCCACCTGTGGCGTGCCGAGTAATTGAATTCCAGCGCGGGAGTTAAGGCCGTGAAGCAATTGCCGGTGCAGCGCCGCTTCATGGGCGGCCACAGCTATTGCATCCAAACCGCACAGGTAGCTCAGGCTGGCGCCCAGCCCCAGCACGGCGGCAATCGGCGGTGTACCGGCTTCAAAACCCAGGGGGGCAGGGCGAAAACTGGCCTGCTGATAGTCGCAGGCCTGCACCATCTCGCCGCCAAACTGCCAATGGCGCAGACGCTGCAACGCCTCGCCGCGGCCATAGAGCACGCCGAGGCCGTCCGGGCCGTAGAGCTTGTGGCTGGAGAACAGGTAAAAGTCGCAGCCCAGCGCCTGCATATCCGGCTGGCTGTGCACCGCACCTTGGGCGCCATCGACCACGGTCAGGGCGTCCTGGGCTTTGGCCAAGGCCAGCAACTCAGTCAGCGGCAACCAGCGGCCGAGCACATTGGACAGTTGGCTGATCGCCAGCAGCCGGCAGCGTGGGCCTATCAATTGCTGGGCGGCGACTAGGTCGATATCGCCGCTGGCATCCAGCGGTAGCACCAGCAGTTTCAGGTTGCGACGTTGTGCCAGCTGTTGCCAGGGCAGCAAGTTGGCGTGGTGTTCGAGGGCGCTGATGACGATTTCATCACCGGCCTGAAACTCGTGCTCCAGGCCATAGGTCAGCAGGTTCACCGCCTCGGTGCTGCCGCGGGTGAAGATGATCTGCTCGCTGCTACCGGCATTCAGCCAGCTGGCCAGCTGCTCGCGGACCTGCTCGAAGGCGCGGGTAGCCCGCTCGCCGGGCAAATGTTGGGCGCGATGCACATTGGCCGCGCCGCCTTGGTAATAGTCGCAGAGCGCCGCAATCATCGCCTGCGGTTTTTGCGCGGTGGCGGCGCTGTCCAGATAGGTTTGGCCCTCGCCGGCAAAGGCGGCGAGGGCTGGGAAATCAGAACGCCAAGGCGAGGTAAGTAGCATCGGAGGTTACCTTGGCGGTGCTTGTTGATGGGTATCGCTGCGCTCAACCCATCCTACAAGTGCTTATTAGTTATGGGCGTGCAGGGTTTCGTTCAGCTCAATGGCCGACTTGTGGGTCTTGCACTCCACGGCACCGGTTTGCGAGTTGCGGCGGAACAGCAGGTCGGTCTGGCCGGCCAGTTCGCGGGCTTTCAACACTTTGACCAGCTGCCCTTTGTCATCCAGCAGCGCCACCTTGGTGCCGGCGGTGATGTACAGGCCGGATTCGACGGTGTTGTGATCACCCAGCGGGATGCCGATACCGGCATTGGCGCCGATCAGGCAGCCTTCGCCGACGCTGATCACCAGGTTGCCGCCACCCGACAAGGTGCCCATGGTCGAGCAGCCGCCGCCCAGATCCGAACCTTTGCCGACAAACACGCCAGCCGAGACGCGGCCTTCGATCATGCCCGGGCCTTGGGTGCCGGCGTTGAAATTGATAAAACCTTCGTGCATCACGGTGGTGCCTTCGCCCACGTAAGCGCCCAAGCGCACGCGGGAAGCATCGGCGATGCGCACGCCGCTCGGCACCACGTAGTCGGTCATTTTCGGGAACTTGTCGACCGAGAAGACTTCCAGCAATTTGCCTTTCAGGCGGGCCTCTAGCTGACGCTCAGCCAGCTCGGCCAAATCCACGGCGCCTTGGCTGGTCCACGCCACGTTAGGCAGTAGCGGGAAGATCCCGGTCAGGTTCAAGCCGTGGGGTTTAACCAGGCGATGGGAGAGAAGCTGCAGCTTGAGGTAGGCCTCGGGGGTTGAGGTCAGCGCCAGGTCTTCAGCCAGAATAGTCGCCACCAGTGGCTTCTCGCTTTCGGCCAGGCGGGTCAGCAGTGCGGCTTGCTGGGCATCCAGTGGCTTGAGCAGATGGGCGAGTTCGATGGCCTGAGTGGTGCTGAAGCTGATGGCCTGGTTGCCGCCGGTGTAACCCAGCAAGGGTGCTATGGCCGCCAGCAGTTCAGTGGCTGGATTGAGCAGGGGCTGGGCGTAAAACACCTCTAGCCAGCTTTCTTGGCGGTTTTGGGTGCCGACGCCGAAGGCCAGGCTGAACACTTGTTGAGTGGCGGGGTGTTGCGACATGGATTGATTCCTTATTGTGGCTAATTCGTAGGGCATCGCGCGGTTCTTAGACCAGCGCTTGCTGATAAATGTCGGGCTTGAAACCGAGCAGGCTGCGTTCGCCCAGATCCAGCACTGGGCGCTTGATCATCGACGGCTGAGCCAGCATCAGGGCAATCGCCCGGTCCTGGGTGAGGTCGGTTTTTTGCGCCTCGTCGAGCTTGCGAAAGGTGGTGCCGCTGCGGTTAAGGACTTTCTCCCAACCGTGCTGGTCACACCATTTCTGCAGGTTGGCCTGGTCGATACCGAGCGTTTTGTAATCGTGAAAAACGTAGCTAATGCCTTGCTCATCGAGCCAGGTGCGGGCTTTTTTCATGGTGTCGCAAGCTTTGATGCCGTAGAGGGTGATGCTCATGGGCGCACCGTCTGCAGATAGGCGCGAATCCGCTGGGCGGCTTCGATGCAGTCGGCCAGTGGCGCGACCAGGGCCATACGAATCCGCCCGGCACCGGGATTAAAACCATCGACTTCGCGCGACAGGTACGAGCCCGGCACTACGGTGACATGCTGCTGGGCGAACAGCTCACGGGTGAACTGGGCGTCATCGCCGGGCACCTTGGCCCACAGATAGAAGCCGCCATCCGGGCGTTGTACATCCAGCACGGGGCTGAGGATATCCAGCACTGTGTCATATTTGGCCCGGTACAGGTCGCGGTTGGCGCGCACATGGTCTTCGTCGTTCCAGGCGGCGATGCTGGCCAGTTGAGTCGGTACCGACATGGCGCAGCCGTGGTAGGTGCGATAGAGCAAAAAGGCTTGCAGGATGTTCGCATCGCCGGCCACGAAGCCCGAGCGCAGGCCTGGCAAGTTGGAGCGCTTGGACAGGCTGTGAAACACCACGCAGCGTTTGAAATCGCTGCGACCCAGACTCACGCAAGCGCTCAGCAGCCCGGCTGGCGGCGTGCTCTCATCGAAGTACAGCTCGCTGTAGCACTCGTCCGCCGCAATCACGAAGTCGTATTGGTCGGCCAAGCCGATCAGTTTTTCCAGGGTCGCCAGCGGGATCAGTGCGCCGGTAGGGTTGCCCGGCGAGCAGAGAAATAGAATCTGGCAGCGCTGCCAAACGTCCGGAGTGACTGCGTCGAAGTCCGGGTTAAAACCATGCTCGGCCAGGCACGGCAGGTAGTGCGGCTGCGCGCCGGCGAGCAGGGCAGCGCCTTCGTAGATTTGATAGAAGGGGTTAGGGCTGACTACCAGCGCGTCGTCACCGCGCTCCACCACCGTCTGGGTAAAGGCGAACAGGGCTTCGCGGGTGCCGTTGACCGGCAAGATGTGCTTTGCCGCATCCAGCCAGCCGCCGGGTACGCCGAAGCGCCGCTCGCACCAGCTGGCAATCGCCTCGCGCAACGCCGGCAGCCCCAGGGTGGTTGGATACACCGCCAGTTGGTCGAGGTTGGCGGCCAGGGCGTTTGCGACAAACTCCGGCGAGCGGTGCTTGGGTTCGCCAATCGACAGGGCTATCGCCGGCAGCTCGGCCGGTTGTACGCCGGCCAGTAGGGCGCGGAGTTTTTCGAACGGGTAGGGTTGGAGCTGCTTGAGCGCACTGTTCATCGGGTTTGCAACTTCCTAAATACGTATTGTTGTTGGCGCGGCGGATTGATCGTTGGCGTCGGATAATAGTTGAGCGGTTGAATGTTGGCCTGCAGGGTGCGGTGCTTTTCGAACTTGTTGGAATGCAGAGTTCATCGGGCTTGAAATTTCCTAAATACGAATCGACGTTGGCGTACTGGAGTCGTTGGCGTCGGATAGTTGGGCGGTAATCGCGGCCTGCAGGCGGGCGCACAGCTCGGGATCAGCCAGCGGTTGGTGGCGGGCATCGGTGATAAAGAACACGTCTTCAACTCGCTCGCCGAGGGTGGCAATTTTGGCATTTTGCAGTGACAGATCGAAGTCTAAAAAGATCTTGCCGATCCGTGCCAGCAGGCCGGGGCGATCCGGGGCGGTCAGTTCGAGCACCGTGACCGGGCGCTGGGCATCGTTGTGGATGCTGACTTGCGGGGCGAAGGCGAAGTGCTTGAGCTGGCGCGGTACCCGGCGTTGGATAATGGTCGGGTAGTCGTCGGGGTTTTTTAGGGCATCAATCAGGCCCTGGCGGATCTCTTTGCTGCGCGCCGGATTGTCACCGATCGAGCCGCCGTCGGCGTCCAGCACTATGTAAGTGTCGAGGGTGAACTGGCTGGATGAAGTGATGATCCGGGCGTCGTGGATGCTCAGGTTCAGCTGGTCCATGGCGGCCACGGTCACGGCAAAGAAGTCGTGTTGGTCTTGGGCATAAATGAAGATTTGCGTGGCGCCTTCAAACTCGCGTTGGGTGGTTTCCTTCAGCAGTACCAACGGTCCGGCCGCAGCCGGGTGCTGCAGGATGGCCTCGGTGTGCCAAGCCACATCGGTGGCGGTGTGGCGCAAGAAGTAGTCATCGCCCAGTTGCGACCAGAGCTGTTCGGCTTCGTCCTGGTCATTGCCGCCGCGCACCAGGGTGTCGATGGCGGCGTTCTGGGTCAGACGAATTTGCTCTTCACGGTCCACCGGGTTTTCCAGGCCGCGGCGCAGTGCCCGCTTGGTTTCGGTGTAGAGCTGGCGCAACAGGCTGGCGCGCCAGGAGTTCCACAGCGTTGGGTTGGTGGCGTTAATGTCGGCCACGGTCAGCACGTACAGATAGTCGAGGTGGGTCTGATCGCCAACCAGCTGGGCAAAATTGTGAATCTCTTGCGGGTCGGAGAGGTCTTTGCGCTGGGCGGTGGTCGACATCACCAAGTGGTTTTTCACCAGCCAGACGATTAACCGCGAATCCCAGGCCGGCAGCTGGTGGCGCTGACAGAACAGCTCGGCATCCACTGCGCCGAGTTCCGAGTGGTCGCCGCCGCGGCCTTTGCCGATGTCATGGTAGAGGCCGGCCAGGTAAATCAGCTCAGGCTTGGGCAGGGTGGCGATTAGTTTGCTGGCCAGCGGGAATTTCTCGCTGACGCCAGGCTTACCCAGCTTGCGCAGGTGCTTGATCAAATTCAGGGTGTGCGCATCGACAGTGAAGATATGAAACAGGTCGTGCTGCATCTGCCCGACGATACGGCCAAACTCCGGCAGATAGCGGCCGAGAATGCCGAAGCGGTTCATCCGCCGCAGGCTGCGGTGAATGCCCTCGGCGGACTTGAACAGCTCGATAAACAGGCTGGTGTTGCGAATATCTTGGCGGAACTCGTCGTTGATCAGCGGCCGACTGTCTCGCAGCAGGCGAATGGTGTCGGCTTGCACACCGCGCAAATTCGGCGTTTGCGCCATCAACACGAAGATTTCCAGAATCGCAAAGGGGGTGCGGGTGAACACGTCCGGATGGGTGACTTCGAGAAAGCCATTGCGCACCTGGAAGCGGTTGTTCAGCGGCTCGGCCGGCAGATTCTCGGAGTGACGCAGTATTACCTCTTCAAAGTGCTGCATGATCAGGTCGTTGAGCTCGGCCACCGCCATTACCGCGCGGTAATACTTTTGCATCAACTGCTCGACGGCCAGCTTGCCATCGGCATCGCTAAAGCCCAGTAAGCCAGCAATTTTCTGCTGATGGTCAAACAGCAGGCGGTCTTCACTGCGCCCGGCGAGCATGTGCAGGGCGTAGCGCACCGTCCAGAGAAAATCTTGCGAGGCCGACATGAGGCTCGACTCGGACTCCACCAAAAAGCCTTGGGCGGCCAGGGCGTGCAAATTCAGCGTGCCAAATTGCCGACGGGCGACCCAGAGGATGGTCTGGATGTCGCGCAGCCCGCCTGGCGAGCCTTTGACGTTGGGTTCCAGGTTGTATTCGGTGTCGTTGTACTTGGCGTGGCGGGCGGTTTGCTCATCGCGCTTGGCCAGAAAGAAGTGCTTGCTCGGCCACATTTGCTCGGGGCTGGTGACTGCCAGCATGCGCTGGCGCAGGTGCTCGGGGCCGGCGATGGTGCGGCTTTCCATCAGGTTGGTGATGATCGTAAGGTCGGCGCGGGCCTCTTCGGCGCATTCGGCCACCGAGCGCACGCTTTGCCCGACTTCCAGACCGATGTCCCAGAGCAGCATCAGAAATTGTTCGATCGAGTCGCGAAACAGCTCCTGGTCTTCGTTATCGAGCAGAATCAGCAAGTCGATGTCGGAGTGCGGGTGCAGCTCACCACGGCCATAGCCGCCGACTGCCACCAGGCTGATCTCGGCCTCGCGATTCCAGTCGAAGCGCGCCCAGGCTTCGCGCAGGATCTGGTCAACGCACCAGGCACGATCTTCGATCAGGCGGCGAATTTCCCGGCCATTTTTGAAGCGCTCATCGAGCACCGCATTGATTTGCCGCAGGGCTTTTTTAAAGGCGCCAATCGGGCTGGCTTTGAGCGCTAATTCAGCCTGGAACTGACCGCGGTCGAACAAATCGGGATCCACCTGCGGCATACAGCAATGTTCCTTCTTGAAATGGCGTTCAGGGTTGGCCGGTGATTAGGCCAGCTTCTGCGCAGAGGAGCTGCGGGGCAGGGTGTCGTCTTGGCGCAAGGTGAAGATTTCATAGCCAGTGGCGGTGACCAGGATGGTGTGCTCCCACTGAGCCGAAAGCTTGCGGTCCTTGGTGATGGCGGTCCAGCCGTCGCCAAGCAGGCGGGTTTCGGCACGGCCCTGGTTGATCATCGGCTCGATGGTGAAGCACATGCCTTCTTTCAGCTCCATGCCGGTGCCGGCGCGGCCGTAATGAAGCACTTGCGGCTCTTCATGGAATACCGCGCCGATGCCGTGGCCGCAGTATTCGCGCACCACTGAATAGCCATTTTTCTCGGCGTGCTTCTGGATCACTTCACCAATGTCGCCAAGGCGTACGCCCGGCTTTACCAGTTCTATGCCCTTGTACATGCACTCCTGAGTCACGCGTGCGAGCTTCTCGGCCCACTCGCTGACCTTGCCGACCATGTACATCTTGCTGGTGTCGCCGTGGTAGCCATCTTTGATCACGGTGACGTCGATGTTCAGCACGTCGCCATCTTTCAGCGGCTTCTCGTTGGGAATGCCGTGGCACACCACATGGTTGATCGAGGTGCAGATCGACTTGGGGAAGCCTTTGTAGTTCAGCGGCGCGGGAATCGCCTGTTGCACGTTGACTATATAGTCGTGGCAGATGCTATTGAGCTGGTCGGTGGTGACGCCAGGTTTGACGTGCTCGCCGATCATCTCCAGTACTTCGGCGGCGAGGCGGCCGGCAATA
Source organism: Pseudomonas sp. (assembly GCF_030698175.1). Taxonomy (GTDB): domain Bacteria; phylum Pseudomonadota; class Gammaproteobacteria; order Pseudomonadales; family Pseudomonadaceae; genus Aquipseudomonas. The sequence goes on along the minus strand of NZ_JAUYNT010000018.1, from coordinate 71,231 downwards.
CGCATTTTTTCGATTTCAGCTGGCGTCTTAATAGTGACGGTCATGCGGGCTCTCTCAGTGCGCTGGACGCAAGGCAATACACAAAGGCGCGATTCTAACAGACCCAGACGGTCGAGCCACCCAGTGCAGTGGCAGTTATCGATAGCCTTTAGCGGTTTCGCCGTGGTCGATCTTGTGATATAAAGTGCGCCGCTTTACGGGCAGTGCCGGTAGAGCTTAAACCCACACACGTATCGACACGGTGACCTGGGTGCTTGTAGAGAGACTCTGCAAGTTGGTCATTGGGATGCGTGGAGGCCTAACCCTATTTAATTTAAGGAACAAAAATGTCCTACGTTAATATGCGCGATATGCTGAAGGCCGGTGTGCACTTCGGTCACCAGACCCGTTACTGGAACCCGAAAATGGGTAAGTACATTTTCGGTGCGCGTAACAAGATCCACATCATCAACCTGGAAAAAACCCTGCCTATGTTCAACGAAGCTTTGGCTTTCGTTGAGAAACTGGCTTCGGGCAAAAACAAAATCATGTTCGTCGGCACCAAGCGTGCTGCTGGCAAGATCATCCGCGAAGAAGCTGCTCGTTGCGGCTCGCCGTTCGTTGATCACCGTTGGTTGGGCGGCATGCTCACCAACTACAAAACCATTCGTGCCTCGATCAAGCGCCTGCGCGACCTGGAAATTCAGTCGCAAGACGGTACTTTCACCAAGCTGACCAAGAAAGAAGCGCTGATGCGTTCGCGTGATCTGATCAAGTTGGATCGCAGCCTTGGTGGTATCAAGGACATGGGCGGCCTGCCTGACGCATTGTTCGTTATCGACGTTGATCACGAACGCATTGCCATCACCGAAGCCAACAAGCTGGGCATTCCGGTAATCGGCATCGTCGACACCAACAGCAGCCCAGAAGGTGTTGATTACATCATTCCAGGTAACGATGACGCCATTCGCGCCATCCAGCTGTACATGGTTGCCATGGCTGACGCGGTAATCCGTGGTCGCAACAATGCCAATGGCGGCACAGTGTTGGCTGAAGAGTTTGTTGCTCAAGCACCAGCTGCTGAAGCTGCCGAAGGCTGAGTAAAAGACGCCTAGCGTCTGTCAGTACGCAAAAAGGGGGCTAAGCCCCCTTTTTGCCACTCGCGAATTGAGTGCTCGGATGTATCAGTGAGTGGTGAGGGCTGCGGCTTAGGCCTCTGTCTGCGCCGACTCGCGAATTGAGTGCGGTACTGCGAGCAAAGAATTGATCGCCCGTTATGCGGGTGGAATGGTTAAAACCTATCCAAGAGGATTTTAGACATGGCAGAAATTACAGCAGCAATGGTTAAAGAACTGCGCGAGCGCACCGGCGAAGGCATGATGGATTGCAAAAAGGCCTTGACCAAGGCCGGCGGCGACATCGAAAAAGCCATCGACGACATGCGCGCGTCTGGCGCCATCAAGGCTGCCAAGAAAGCTGGCAACGTGGCTGCCGAAGGTGCTATCGCGGTTAAGTTGAGCGATGACAACAAGACTGCCGTGATCATGGAAGTGAACTCGCAGACTGACTTCCTGGCCCTGCAGGACGATTTCAAGAAATTCGTTAGCGACAGCATCGACCAGGCTCTGGCCGAGAAGCTGACCGACGCCGCTCCACTGGTTGCTTCGCGCGAAACTGCTCGGGTTGAACTGGTTGGTAAGGTTGGCGAGAACGTCAATATCCGTCGTTTGACCCGCGTTGAAGGCGATGTGTTGGGCGCTTACCTGCACGGCAACAAGATCGGCGTAATCGTTTCTCTGAAAGGCGGCGACAGCGAACTGGCTCGCGACATCGCCATGCACGTAGCGGCAAGCAATCCTGAGTTCCTGCACACTTCCGAAGTGTCTGAAGAGGCTGTTGCTCGCGAGAAGGCTGTGTTCATGAGCCTGAACGAAGACAAAATGAAGGGTAAGCCAGCCGAAATCGTTGAAAAAATGATTGCTGGTCGCATCCAGAAGTTCCTCGCTGAAGCCAGCTTGGTTGAGCAGCCTTTCGTTAAAAACCCAGAGCTGACTGTTGGTGCTTTGGCCAAGAAAGCCGGCGCTGAAATCATTTCTTTCACCCGCTACGGCGTGGGTGAAGGCATTGATAAGGGTGAAGTTGACTTCGCCGCTGAAGTTGCTGCACAACTGGCTGCCAGCCAGAAGTAAGACCGCTTAACCGCTGTCGCCCCAGAGAGGCTGCCCGCTAACGCGCGCGGCCTCTTTGTCAAATAGGGGCGGCAGTTTCGCTTGCAGCTGCGCAGCACTTTTGCGTTAAGACACAAAGTGCTGCTGACGTTGCTCAGGCGACCGTTCATAATCGCAAACGCGGCGAGCATTGCTCAGTCGTGTGCGCACAGTCTTTAAACGCCGCAGGAGAAATACGCATGGCTCAGCAGGTCAATGGTCGTCAACCGCGCTATAACCGCATTTTACTCAAGCTAAGCGGCGAAGCCTTGATGGGCTCGGAAGACTTCGGTATTGATCCTAAGGTGCTTGATCGGATGGCGCTGGAAGTTGGCCAGTTGGTCGGCATTGGCGTTCAGGTCGGTTTGGTGATCGGTGGCGGTAACCTGTTTCGTGGAGCGGCGCTGAGTGCTGCGGGCATGGATCGCGTCACTGGCGACCACATGGGCATGCTTGCCACTGTGATGAACGCCTTGGCCATGCGCGATGCGCTGGAGCGTTCGAACATCCCGGCTCTGGTGATGTCGGCCATTAGCATGGTCGGCGTGACCGATCACTATGATCGCCGCAAGGCCATGCGTCATCTGAAAACCGGTGAAGTGGTGATCTTTGCCGCCGGCACCGGTAATCCGTTTTTCACCACCGACTCTGCTGCCTGCCTGCGCGCCATTGAAATTGACGCCGACGTGGTGTTGAAGGCGACTAAGGTGGATGGCGTTTACACTGCTGACCCGTTCAAAGACCCGCATGCGGAAAAGTTCGATCACCTGAGCTACGACGAAGTATTGGATCGCAAGCTCGGCGTGATGGATTTGACTGCTATCTGCCTGTGCCGTGACCACAACATGCCATTGCGGGTGTTCAATATGAACAAGCCCGGCGCGCTGTTAAATATCGTCCTCGGTGGCGCCGAAGGAACTCTGATTGAGGAGAACAAGCAATGATCAATGAGATCAAGAAAGACACTCAAGAACGTATGCAAAAGAGCCTGGAGTCGTTGCTCCATGCATTTAGCCGTATCCGTACCGGCCAGGCACACCCAAGCATTCTGGGTGGCGTGATGGTGCCTTACTACGGCGCCGACACGCCGTTGAATCAGGTTGCCAACGTGACCGTCAAGGATTCGCGCACCCTGCAAGTGGTGGCTTTCGAGCGCAATATGCTGGCGGCCGTCGATAAGGCGATCCAGAGTTCCGGTCTGGGTTTCAATCCGACCAACTTGGGCGAGTTGCTGCTGATCTCCATGCCGGCGCTGACGGAAGAAACCCGTAAGGGCTTTACCAAGCAGGCGCGTGATGCGGCGGAAGATGGTCGTGTGGCTGTGCGCAATATCCGCCGTGATGCCTTGAGCCAGTTGAAAGACCTGGTTAAAGACAAAGATATCAGCGAAGACGAAGAGCGTCGCGCGGCCGATGATGTGCAGAAGCTAACTGACAAGTTTGTGGCTGAGATCGAAGTGGCCGTGAAGCAGAAAGAAGCGGATTTGATGGCCGTTTAACGGTCAGTACCGTCATGGATAAGACTAACTTAGTGCCTGTTGCTGTGCCACGGCATGTTGCGATCATCATGGATGGCAACAATCGCTGGGCCAAAAAGCGTCTGCTGCCCGGTGTTGCCGGGCATAAAGCCGGCGTTGATGCCGTGCGTGCGGTCATCAAGGTATGCGCCGAGGCCGGTGTTGAGGTCCTGACCCTGTTCGCCTTCTCCAGTGAAAACTGGCAGCGCCCCGCCGAAGAAGTCAGCGCGTTGATGGAGTTGTTTCTGCGGGCATTACGTCGCGAGGCGAAAAAGCTCAAAGAGAATGAAATCAGCCTGCGGATCATTGGCGATCGCTCGCGTTTTCATCCGGAGTTGCAGGCCGCCATGCTGGCGGCTGAGGCGGAAACCGCCGGGCCGAGTAAGTTTGTCCTGCAGGTAGCGGCCAACTACGGTGGCCAGTGGGATATCGTCCAGGCCGCGCAAGCGTTGGCACGCAAGGTTCAGGCCGGTACGCTGCAAGTTGAGCAAATCGATGCGCAGTTGCTTGAAGGGCAGTTGGTAACGGCGGGGCTGCCATTGCCGGATCTGTGTATTCGTACCGGTGGCGAACACCGGATCAGCAATTTCTTGCTGTGGCAGTTGGCCTACGCCGAGTTGTATTTTTCCGAGCTGTTCTGGCCGGACTTCAAACACCATGCCATGCGCGCTGCGCTGGCTGATTACGCTACGCGCCAACGCCGCTTCGGTAAAACGAGCGAGCAAGTGCAAGCTGAGGCCCGCCAATAATGCTTAAGCAACGAATCATTACTGCGCTGTGGTTATTGCCGGTGGCTTTGGGCGGTTTCTTCCTCCTGGATGGCTGGCAGTTTGCGTTGTTTATCGGCGCGGTAGTGACCCTGGGTGGCTGGGAGTGGGCGCAGTTGGCTGGCTTTAACGCACAGCCTCTGCGGATTGCCTATGGCGCCGTGGTTGCGGGCTTGTTGTATGTGCTTTATTTGCTACCGCAGTTGGCGCCTTGGTTGCTGCTTGCCGCTTTGATTTGGTGGTTGCTGGCGACGTTGCTAGTGGTGAGTTATCCGCGCAGTAAAGCGTATTTGCATGGGTCGCTGAGCAAGCCGCTGATAGGTCTGTTGATCCTGTTGCCGGCCTGGCAGGGGCTGATGCTGCTCAAGCAGTGGCCGTTGGGTAATGGCTTGATCATCGCGGTGATGGTGTTGGTCTGGGGCGCCGATATTGGCGCCTATTTCGCAGGGCGCACCTTTGGCAAGCGTAAGTTGGCGCCGCATGTCAGTCCCGGCAAGAGTTGGGAGGGCGTGTTGGGTGGCCTGCTGACCTGTTTGTTGATTGCCTTGAGCGTTGGTTTGTATCGCCACTGGTCGGGGTCTGAGTTGTTGCTGGCGCTGGCCTGCACGGCGTTGCTGGTGATGGTTTCGGTGGTCGGTGATCTGACCGAAAGCCTGTTTAAGCGTGAGGCCGGGATTAAAGACAGCAGTAATTTATTGCCCGGGCATGGCGGCATTCTTGATCGGATCGATAGCCTGACGGCGGCGATTCCAATCTTTGCGCTGCTGCTCTGGGCGGTTGGCTGGGGTCAGTTGTGAGTCAACTGCAGCAGATCAGCGTGCTGGGGGCTACGGGCTCGATCGGCCTGAGCACCCTGGATGTCATCGCTCGCCACCCTGAGCGCTATCAGGTGTTTGCCCTCAGTGGTTTTAGTCGCCTGTTGGAGTTAGAAACTCTGTGTCGACGTTTCCATCCGCGCTTTGCGGTGGTGCCTACTGCTGTTGTGGCCCTTGAGTTGCAAGGCGCGCTACAGGCCGCTGGCTTAAGTACCGAGGTGTTGGTCGGCGAGGCGGGCTTGTGCGAAGTGGCTGCCCATCCTGAGGTCGATGCGGTCATGGCCGCCATTGTCGGCGCCGCCGGTTTAAAGCCGACTCTGGCCGCCGTCGAGGCAGGCAAAAAAGTGCTGCTGGCCAACAAGGAAGCCTTGGTAATGTCCGGCGCCTTGTTTATGCAGGCGGTGCGTAAAAGTGGCGCGGTCTTGCTGCCGATCGACAGCGAACACAATGCGATCTTCCAATGCTTGCCTGGCGATTATGGGCGCGGCTTAATTCAGGTCGGGGTGCGGCGGATCTTGCTGACCGCCTCTGGCGGACCTTTTCGGCAGACGCCACTTGAGCAGTTGCAGGCCGTTACGCCTGAGCAGGCCTGCGCCCATCCGAACTGGTCGATGGGGCGGAAAATCTCGGTCGACTCCGCCAGCATGATGAACAAAGGCCTGGAGTTGATCGAGGCCTGCTGGTTGTTCGATGCCAAGCCTGCGCAAATCGAAGTGTTGATCCATCCGCAAAGCGTGATTCATTCGCTGGTCGACTATGTGGATGGCTCGGTGTTGGCGCAGTTGGGCAACCCGGATATGCGCACCCCCATTAGTCATGCCTTGGCGTGGCCGGAGCGGATTGATTCGGGTGTGGCGCCGTTGGATTTGTTTGCCATCGCACGGCTGGATTTTCAGGCGCCCGATGAGTCGCGCTTCCCCTGTTTGCGCCTTGCCCGTGATGCGGCCGACGCCGGCGGTAGCGCGCCGGCGCTGCTGAATGCGGCCAATGAGGTGGCGGTGCAGGCATTCTTGCAGCGGCGTATTCGCTTTCCCGAGATCGCCAATGTCATCAGCGAAGTATTGAATCTTGCGCCGACAGTTGCGGTCGAAAGCCTTGAGTGCGTTTTTCAGGCCGATGCTCAGGCCCGTCAACTTGCAGGGCAATGGTTGCAGCGCCATGAACGCTAGCTTCGGAGAGAGTCAATGAGTGCGCTCTATATGTTTTTCGGCACCCTGATCGCCCTTGGGGTGTTGGTGACCATTCATGAATTTGGACATTTTTGGGTGGCGCGCCGCTGTGGGGTGAAAGTTCTGCGCTTCTCGGTTGGTTTTGGTACGCCGCTGCTGCGTTGGCACGACCGTCAAGGCACGGAGTTCGTGCTGGCGGCAATTCCGCTTGGCGGCTACGTGAAGATGCTCGATGAGCGCGAAGGCGAAGTGCCGCCGGAGCTGTTGGAGCAAGCCTTCACCCGTAAGCCAGTGAGGCAGCGCATCGCCATAGTGGCGGCTGGGCCGCTGGCAAACTTTATTCTCGCCTTCGTATTTTTCTGGTTGCTGGCCATGCTCGGCAGCCAGCAGGTGCGCCCGGTGATTGGTGCTGTTGAGCCGGCCAGCTTGGCTGCCAGTGCAGGCTTGGTCGCCGGTCAAGAGTTGGTTGCAGTCGATGGCGAGCCTGTCAGCGGCTGGGCGGCGGTTAACCTGCAGTTGGTGCGGCGCTTGGGCGAGAGCGGCACCCTTGAGGTGTTGGTGCGTGAAGCGGGCTCCAATGTAGAAACCGCTCATCAATTGCAGTTGCACGACTGGTTGCAGGGGGTGGCTGAGCCGGATCCAATTAGTGCGTTGGGGGTTCGTCCGTGGCGCCCAGAAATTGCGCCAGTGTTGGCCGAATTTGATCCAGAAGGTCCAGCCCTGGCGGCCGGGCTTAAAGTGGGTGATCGGCTGTTGGCGCTTAACGGCGCGCCACTGACCCAATGGCAGCAAGTCGTCGAGCAGGTGCGCGGCTTGGCTGCGCAGCGGGTGCTGTTTAGTGTGCGGCGCGGCGATCAAACCATCGAAGTGCCGGTGACGCTGGCCGCGCGCGGTGAGGACAAGGCTCGCAGTGGTTATCTGGGCGCCGGAGTGCAGGCCCCCGAGTGGCCGGCGGATATGCTCCGAGAAGTCCGCTTCAATCCGGCTGAGGCCGTGGTTGAAGGCTTGCAGCGCACCTGGACCATGAGTGTGCTGACGCTTAATTCGATGAAAAAGATGCTGATTGGCGAGCTCTCGGTAAAAAACTTGAGTGGGCCGATAACCATTGCTAAAGTGGCGGGCGCTTCTGCTCAGTCGGGTTTCGGGGATTTTCTTAATTTCCTGGCTTATCTGAGTATTAGCCTGGGGGTGCTGAACTTATTGCCGATACCCGTGCTGGATGGGGGGCATCTGCTGTTTTATTTGGTCGAGTGGGCTCGTGGGCGCCCCTTGTCAGAGCGGGTGCAAGGGTGGGGCATGCAGATCGGTATCAGTATGATCGTCGGCATAATGCTACTCGCCTTGGTAAACGATCTGGGTCGGCTCTAAGTCGCAAGCGCAAGCTGTTAGCCTGTTTTGAATCTGCCGCCTTTTGCAGCAGATTTTTATTGTCAGTTAATAAAAGAAAGGACTTCATGAAACGTCTGCTCCTAACTGCGGTGCTCGCCGCACTGATGATCACTGAAGTTCACGCTGAGTCCTTCACTGTCTCCGATATCCGCGTTAACGGCTTGCAGCGGGTTTCCGCTGGCAGCGTGTTCGGCGCTTTGCCAGTTAACGTCGGCGAGAAAGTCGACGACCGCCAGTTGGTTGAAGCGACACGGGCGTTGTTTAAAACCGGTTTCTTCCAAGATATCCAGCTCGGTCGCGATGGCGATGTGCTGATTGTTAGTGTGGTCGAACGGCCATCGATCTCCGGTATCGAGATTGAAGGTAACAAGGCGATCAAAACCGAAGACCTGCTCAAGGGGTTGACTCAGTCGGGTCTGGCCGAAGGCGAGATTTTCCAACGCGCCACCCTCGAAGGTGTGCGTAACGAGCTGCATCGCCAATATGTATCCCAAGGCCGCTACTCGGCCGAGATTGAAGCCGAAGTGGTGCCGCAGCCGCGTAATCGCGTGGCGCTGAAGATCAATATCAACGAAGGCTCGGTTGCGGCCATTCAACACATCAACGTGGTCGGCAACAGTGTGTTCAGCGATGAAGATCTCGGTGACCTGTTTGAGCTGAAAACCACCAACTGGTTGTCGTTCTTCAAAAGCGATGACAAATACTCGCGGGAAAAACTCTCCGGCGACTTGGAGCGCTTGCGTTCCTACTACCTCGATCGCGGCTATATCCACATGGATATCACCTCGACGCAGGTCTCTATCACCCCAGACAAACAACACGTTTACATCACGGTTAACGTCGATGAAGGCGATAAATACACCGTCAGCGACGTCAAGCTCAGCGGTGACTTAAAGGTTCCTGAGCAAGAGTTGAAGGCGTTGCTGCTGGTGCAGCCGGGCCAGGTGTTCTCGCGCAAGCTGATGACCACCACCTCAGAGTTGCTGACTCGCCGCTTGGGTAACGATGGTTATACCTTTGCTAACGTCAACGGCTTGCCTGAAGCCAATGATGATAAACATACGGTTGCCATTACCTTTGTGGTTGACCCAGCTAAGCGTGCTTACGTTAACCGGATTAACTTCCGTGGTAACACCAAGACTGAAGACGAAGTGCTGCGCCGCGAAATGCGCCAGATGGAAGACGGTTGGGCCTCGACTTACCTGATTGATCAGTCGAAGGTGCGTTTAGAACGTTTGGGCTATTTCAAGGAAGTTACCGTCGAAACCCCGAAAGTGCCGGGTAGTGATGACCTGGTTGACGTCAACTACAGCGTTGAAGAACAAGCCTCTGGCTCGATTACCGCCAGCGTTGGTTTTGCTCAGAACGCCGGTTTGATCCTCGGCGGTTCCATCAGTCAGAACAACTTCCTCGGCACCGGTAACAAGGTTAACTTTGGTGTCACGCGCAGTGAGTATCAGAGTGCGCTGAACTTTGGTTTTGTTGATCCCTACTGGACTGTTGATGGCGTCAGCTTGGGCTACAACGCCTTCTTCCGTAAGACTGATTATGATGAGCTGAACACCGATGTATCGAGTTATTCGATTGACAGTAAAGGGGTTGGCGCAACCATTGGCTACCCTATCACTGATACATCGCGCCTGACCTATGGCTTGACCGTGCAGCAGGATGATCTGAGCAGCGGCAGCTATACCGTGCAGCAGATTCAGGATTTTATTGCCAATGAAGGCGAGGGCTTTACTAACTTTAAAGCATCAGTTGGCTGGTCGGATTCAACCTTGAATAAAGGCGTGCTGGCCACCCGTGGCAACTCGCAAAGCGTGGTGCTGCAGGCCACGGTGCCGGGCAGCGACCTGTCGTTCTTTAAGTTGGATTACCGCGGTCAGGTGTTTAAGCCGCTGACCCAAGCCACCACGCTGCGGCTCCATACCGAATTGGGTTATGGCGATGGCTATGGTTCGAGCGACGGCTTGCCATTCTATGAAAACTACTATGCTGGCGGTTTTGGTTCGGTTCGCGGTTTCAAGGACAGTTCGCTGGGTCCAAGAAGCACGCCGAGCCGGGCTTATCCAACCCAGCCGGCAAACAGTCCAGCTAACGTTAATGGTTACAATCCAGCGACTGGCATCTACACCGATCCAGACCAGGATCCGCTGCCGTTCGGCGGTAACGTGCTGGTTCAAGGTGGTGCCGAGTTGCTGTTCCCGCTGCCCTTTATCAAAGATCAGAGCTCGCTACGAACCTCGTTGTTTTTGGACGTCGGTAATGTCTTCCAGACCAACTGTGACGGTTATGAGGCGGGCGAATGCGAGTCCCCCAATCTTGGTGACTTGGCTATTTCTACCGGTGTTGGCCTAACCTGGATTACCGGCTTTGGCCCACTGAGCTTCAGCTTGGCTGCACCGATCAAGAAACCGGATAACGCCGAAACCCAGATTTTCCAGTTCTCGCTCGGCCAAACCTTTTAATCCACGTTTAATTTTTACTAACGACAACAGTTTCGTTGCAGGAGTAACAAAGTGCGTAAGTTGACTCAAGTGGTTCTGTGCATGGCAGCTTTGATGGCCACTCCAGCTTTCGCTGAGATGAAAATCGCCGTGATGAACTATCAAATGGCGCTGCTGGAGTCGGACTCTGCCAAGCGTTATGCGGTAGACGCCGAGAAGAAATTTGGTCCGCAGTTGACCAAGTTGAAGTCACTCGAAGGTGGCGCTAAAAGCATTCAGGATAAATTGGTAAAGGGTGGCGAGAAATTGCAGCAAGGCGAGCGTGAACGCCTTGAATTGGAGTTCAAGCAAAAAGCCCGCGATTTCCAATTTCAGTCTAAAGAGCTGAATGAAGCCAAAGCCATTGCTGATCGTGAAATGCTTAAGCAGTTGAAACCAAAGCTTGATAAAGCAGTGGAAGAGGTTATCAAGCAAGGCAACTATGACTTAGTACTCGAGCGTGGCGCCGTGGTTGATGTGAAACCGCAGTACGACATCACCCGCCAAGTTATTGAGCGCATGAATCAGCAGCGTTAATGATGAGCGCGGTAGTTTTCACTCTCGGCCAGTTGGCCGAACGCTTGGGCGCAACCTTGCGCGGTGCGGCGGATAAACAAATCAGCGGTCTGGCGACCTTGCAAGAGGCGCAAGCTGGACAGCTGAGTTTTTTAGCCAACCCGCAATATCGTAAATACCTTGCCGATACCCAGGCCGCTGCCTTGCTGTTGACCCCTGCGGATGCCGAAGGCTACGCCGGCGACGCCTTGCTGGTGGCCAATCCCTATCTGGCTTACGCGCAGCTGTCCCATCTGTTTGATCGCAAGCCAGTAGCGGCTGCCGGCGTGCACCCGACCGCGCTCATCGCGGCCGATGCGCAGGTGCATGCCAGCGCCAGTATTGGCCCTTATGTAGTGGTTGAGAGTGCTGCGCAGATTGGCGCCGGCGTGAGCATTGGCGCCCATTGCTTTATTGGTGCGCGCTCGCAGATCGATGCCGATGGCTGGCTCGCGCCGCGCGTGACCCTTTATCACGACGTGCGTATTGGCAAGCGAGTGGTGATTCAGTCCGGCGCGGTGTTGGGCGCCGACGGTTTTGGTTTTGCCAATGAGAAAGGCATCTGGCAGAAGATTGCCCAGATCGGTGGCGTCACCTTGGGCGACGACGTTGAAGTTGGCGCCAATACCACCATCGATCGCGGCGCGCTGGCAGATACCATTATCGGCAACGGCGTGAAGCTGGATAACCAGATCATGGTCGCGCACAACGTGCAGATCGGTGATCACACGGCGATGGCCGGTGGTTCAGGTATTTCCGGTAGCAGCAAGGTCGGCAAGCATTGCATGATCGCGGGCAGAGCGGGGTTGGTCGGTCATATTGAAGTTTGCGATAACGTTTTCATTACCGGCATGACCATGATCACCCGTTCAATTACCGAACCGGGCTCTTACTCCTCGGGCACGGCCATGCAGCCTTCGGCCGAATGGCGCAAAAGTGCCACGCGCTTTCGCCAGCTCGATGACATGGCTAAACGTCTGCAGCAACTCGAAAAACGTCTGGCAGCCGTGACCGCAAAGGATCAGGACTCTTCAGAGCCCTGATCCGCGAATGTTACGCGGCACTAACTTTTACTACAGGCTTCCCCGTATATGATGGACATCAACCAGATTCGTGAATACTTACCCCATCGCTATCCGTTCTTGCTGGTCGATCGGGTCGTGGATTTGGATCTAGACGCTAAGCAGATCCGTGCTTACAAAAATGTCAGCATCAATGAGCCGTTTTTTACCGGGCACTTTCCGCAGTTTCCGATTATGCCGGGTGTGCTGATCATTGAAGCCATGGCGCAAGCGGCCGGGATTCTGGGTTTCAAAATGATGGGCATTAAGCCTGATGATGGAGTGCTCTATTACTTCGTTGGTTCTGACAAACTGCGTTTTCGCCAGCCCGTGGTGCCGGGCGATCAGCTGGTGCTGGAGGCTACTTTTATTAGCTGCAAGCGCAGCATCTGGAAGTTTGCCTGTAAGGCCACTGTCGATGGCAAAAGTGTTTGCTCGGCTGAAATTATCTGTGCGGATCGCAAAATATGAGTTTGCTTGACCCTCGCGCCATCATCGATCCGTCAGCCAAACTGGCGGATGACGTTCAGGTCGGCCCTTGGTCGATCATTGGGCCTGATGTGGAGATCGCTGAGGGTACAGTTATTGGCCCGCACGTCATTATCAAAGGGCCAACCAAGATTGGTCGGCACAATCGAATTTATCAGTTCTCTTCGGTTGGTGAAGACACCCCAGATTTGAAATACAAAGGTGAAGATACCCGCCTGGTGATTGGCGATCACAACGTGATTCGCGAAGGTGTGACCATTCACCGTGGCACCATTCAAGACCGTTCAGAGACCACCATCGGCGATCACAATTTGCTCATGGCTTATGTTCATATTGGTCATGACAGTGTGATTGCCAACCACTGCATTCTGGTCAATAACACCGCGTTGGCGGGTCATGTATTAATCGATGACTGGGCGATTCTCTCCGGTTTTACCCTGGTGCATCAGTTTTGCCGGATTGGCGCCCATAGCTTCTCCGGCATGGGCACGGCGATTGGCAAAGATGTGCCGGCGTTCGTCACCGTGGTCGGTAACCCGGCCGAAGCGCGCAGCATGAATTTTGAAGGCATGCGTCGTCGTGGTTTCAGCGCCGAGGCCATTCAAGCGTTACGGCGCTGCTACAAGATCGTCTACCGCCAAGGCCTGACCATCGAGCAAGCCTTGAGTGAAATGAGCGAATTGGCTACGCAGTATCCCGAAGTGGCGCTGTTTCGCGACTCGGTTCAGGCCTCCACTCGCGGTATTACCCGCTGAACAGCTCCGCTACATTGCGGGTGGCCTTGGTTGCCGGTGAGGCCTCTGGCGACATTCTTGGCGCTGGCTTGATGCAGGCACTGCGGGCGCAGCATCCGACGATCGAATTTATCGGTGTCGGCGGTCCGCGCATGGAGGCCCAAGGGCTGTGCTCCTACTTTCCGATGGAGCGTCTGTCGGTGATGGGCCTGGTCGAGGTATTAGGCCGGCTGCCCGAGTTGTTGGCGCGGCGAAAACGCCTAATCAATACCTTGATTGAGCAGCGACCAGATGTCTTTATTGGCATCGATGCGCCGGATTTCACCCTCAATATCGAACTCAAACTGCGCCGTGCCGGAATCAAGACTGTGCACTACGTCAGCCCCTCGGTGTGGGCGTGGCGGCAGAAACGGGTGCTGAAAATCCGCGAAGGTTGCGACCTGATGCTGACGCTGTTTCCCTTCGAGGCGCAGTTTTATCAAGCTCAGCATGTGCCGGTACGTTTTGTCGGGCATCCGCTGGCCAATACCATTCCCCTGCAGCTTGATCGTGGCGCCGCTCGTTTGAGCCTCGGCTTGCTCGAGTCGGGGTCGCTGGTGGCCTTGTTGCCTGGCAGTCGTGGTGGTGAAGTAGGCAAGCTCGGCGGCCTGTTTCTCGATACTGCCGAGTTATTGCTGCAAGCCCGGCCGGAGCTGCGTTTTGTATTGCCGTGCGCCAGCCCCGAACGGCGCGAGCAGCTTGAGGCCTTGTTGGTCGGGCGCAACTTGCCGTTGACCTTGCTCGATGGCCAGTCTCACGAGGCGTTGGCGGCGTGTGATGCGGTATTGATCGCCTCCGGCACCGCGACCCTCGAGGCCTTGCTCTGTCAGCGGCCAATGGTGGTCGCCTATAAGGTCGCCCCTTTGACCTACTGGATTCTTAAGCGGTTGGTGAAAAGTGCGTATCTGTCGTTGCCGAATTTACTCGCGGGTCGCTTGTTGGTGCCGGAGTTGATTCAGGACGCGGCAACCCCTGCGGCCTTGGCTGCGCAGTTGTTGCCGTTGTTGGCCAATGGCGCCAGTCAGACCCGCGAGTTTGCTGCCATCCACACTAGCCTGCGCCTGGATGCCTCTATACAGGCCGCCGATGCCGTGCTGGCCCTGATTGCGGGGCAGCCATGCAATTAGGCCTGGACTTCACCCTGGTCGAAGCCTTGGTGGCCGGAGTCGACGAAGTCGGCCGTGGCCCGCTCTGTGGCGCGGTGGTGACTGCGGCAGTGATTCTCGATCCGGCTCGGCCAATTTTGGGTTTGAATGACTCGAAAAAACTCACCGCCGTCCGCCGTGAGCAGCTGTTTGATGAAATCTGTGAAAAATCTGTGGCCTGGTGCATTGCCCGCGCCGAGGTCGAGGAAATCGATCAGCTGAATATTCTGCATGCCACCATGCTGGCCATGCAGCGCGCGGTCGCCGGGCTTAGCGTTACGCCCAAGTTGGCGCTGATCGACGGCAACCGTTGTCCGCAGTTGGATGTGCCCAGCGCCGCCGTGGTTAAGGGCGATAGCCAGGTTCCGGCGATTGCCGCGGCCTCGATTCTGGCCAAGGTCAGCCGTGATCGTGAGATGCAAGCGCTCGATCTTCAGTACCCCGGCTACGGCATCGCCGGCCACAAAGGCTATCCAACCCCTGCGCATCTGGAGGCTTTGCAGCGGCTCGGGCCGACGCCGATTCATCGGCGCTCGTTTGCGCCGGTGCGTAAGTTGCTCGAGCAGCTTTAAACCGAGCGCGTCGTGCCAAGCGGCATGTCGGTCAGGTTAATAGTCTTCAGCTAGCAAGCTGATGTTTCCAGCAAGGCCCGGTACAATCCGGGCCTTGTCGTTTTTGCGTTTTATATAGGATGCGTATGCCCGCCACTTTTGTTCACCTGCGTTTGCATACCGAGTTTTCTCTGATCGACGGTTTGGTGCGGGTTAAACCCTTGGTCAAGGCCGCGGCCGCTGCGGGCATGCCGGCGGTGGCGGTGACTGATCAGCGCAATCTGTGCTCGTTGGTGAAGTTCTATAAAGCCGCCATGGGTGGCGGTATCAAGCCGATTTGTGGCGCCGATGTCTGGTTGGCGAGCAAAGAAGAAGACGGCCCGCTGAGCCGCATGACCCTGCTGGTGATGAACGCCAAGGGTTATCGCAACCTGACCGAGTTGATTTCCCGCGGTTTTATCGAAGGCCAGCGCAACGGTGAAGTGATCATCGAACGCCAGTGGGTCAAGGAGGCGGCCGAAGGCCTGATTGCCCTGTCGGGCGCCAAAGAAGGTGAAATCGGCCTGAACTTGCTGGCCGGCAATCTGGCCAGCGCCGAAGACTCGTTGCATGAGTGGCAGGCGACTTTTCCCGAGCGCTTTTATCTGGAGCTGCAGCGCACCAGTCGGGTCAATGATGAGGAATACCTGCACCTGGCGGTGGCCTTGGCCGAGCGCTGTGGCGCGGCCTTGGTGGCCACCAACGATGTGCGCTTTATCAAGCAGGCCGATTTCGAGGCCCACGAAACCCGCGTCTGCATCGGTGAGGGGCGGGCGCTGGATGATCCGCGCCGCCAGCGTACTTACAGCGATCAGCAGTACCTGAAGTGCCCCGAGCAAATGTTCGAGCTGTTCAGCGACTTGCCCGAGGCGCTGGAAAACACCGTCGAAATCGCCAAGCGTTGCAATATCGAGGTGCTGCTGGGCAAGAGCTTTCTGCCGAACTTTCCGGTGCCCGATGGCATGACCATGGACGAGTTCTTTCGCAAGGTCAGTCACGACGGTTTAGAAGAGCGGCTCGCGGTGCTGTGGCCGAAAGACACCACGCCCAACTACGAAGAGAAGCGCAAAGAGTACGAGGATCGCCTGAATTTCGAGCTGGATATCATCATTCAGATGGGTTTCCCCGGCTACTTTCTGATCGTGATGGACTTTATCCAGTGGGCCAAGCGCAACGGCATTCCGGTCGGTCCCGGCCGTGGGTCGGGTGCCGGTTCCTTGGTGGCCTACGTGCAGAAGATCACCGATCTGGACCCGCTGGAATACGACCTGCTGTTTGAACGCTTTCTCAACCCTGAGCGGGTATCGATGCCCGACTTCGATATCGACTTCTGCATGGAAGGCCGTGATCGGGTCATTGAATACGTGGCGCAAACCTACGGGCGCAACGCTGTTAGCCAGATCATCACCTTCGGCACCATGGCCGCCAAAGCCGTGGTGCGCGACGTGGCGCGGGTGCAGGGCAAGTCCTATGGCTTGGCTGATCGACTGTCGAAGATGATTCCCTTCGAAGTCGGCATGACCCTGGAAAAAGCCTTCGAGCAAGAGGAAGTGCTACGCGACTTTCTTAAGGTCGACGAAGAAGCCGCAGAAATTTGGGAGATGGCCAAGAAGCTTGAGGGCATTACCCGTAACGTCGGCAAACACGCCGGCGGCGTGGTGATCGCGCCGACCAAGCTGACCGACTTTTCGGCGATTTATTGCGATGACGAAGGCGGCAGCCTGGTCACTCAGTTCGACAAGGATGACGTCGAGGCGGCCGGCCTGGTGAAGTTCGACTTCCTCGGCCTGCGCACCCTGACCATCATCGACTGGGCGCTGAAAACCATTAACCGCGAGCGCGCCAAGGTCGATGAGCCGCCGCTGGTGATTGAGTTCATCCCGCTGGATGACAAAGCCACTTTCAGCTTGCTGCAAAAAGCCGAAACCACGGCGGTGTTCCAGCTCGAGTCGCGTGGCATGAAAGAGCTGATCAAAAAGCTCAAGCCCGACTGCCTGGAAGACCTGATCGCCCTGGTGGCCTTGTTTCGCCCAGGCCCGTTGCAGTCGGGCATGGTTGATGACTTTATCAACCGTAAGCACGGCCGCGCCGAGCTGTCCTATCCGCACTCGGACTATCAATACGAAGGCTTAAAACCGGTACTGCTACCGACCTACGGGATCATCCTGTACCAAGAGCAGGTGATGCAGATCGCCCAGGTGATGGCTGGTTACACCCTCGGTGAGGCGGATATGCTGCGCCGCGCCATGGGTAAGAAAAAGCCCGAGGAGATGGCCAAGCAGCGTGGCGGTTTCATCGAGGGCTGCTCGAATAATGGCATCGACCCGAACCTGTCGGGCAACATCTTTGACTTGGTAGAGAAATTCGCCGGCTACGGTTTTAACAAATCCCACTCGGCCGCTTACGGTCTGGTGTCTTACCAGACCGCCTACCTGAAAGCCCATTATCCTTCGCCCTTTATGGCTGCGGTGTTGTCGGCGGATATGCACAACACCGACAAGGTGGTGACCCTGATCGAGGAATGCCGCAGCATGAAGCTGCGCCTCGATGCGCCGGATGTGAACAGCTCCGAGTTCAAGTTCACGGTCAATGACGATGGCCGGATCGTTTACGGTCTGGGCGCGATCAAAGGTGTGGGCGAAGGGCCGGTGGAGGCCATAGTCGAGTCGCGCCAGGCCGGGCCGTTCAAGGATTTGTTCGATTTCTGCGCACGGGTGGATCTCAAGCGCATCAACAAACGCACCACCGATGCCTTGATTCGCAGCGGCGCGCTGGATCGCTTGGGGCCGTACTTTTACGATGAAATAAAAGCCTATCAGGCCAATATCGACCGCAATCGCGCGGTGTTGTTATCGGCGATGGAGGAGGCGATTCAGGCCGCCGAACAAACCAGTCGCAGCCATGCCAGCGGCCATATGGATTTGTTTGGCGGGGTGTTCGCCGATGCCGAAGCGGATGTTTACGCCAAGCACCGTAACGCGCGTGAATTGCCTTTAAAGGAGCGTTTGCGCGGCGAGAAAGAAACCCTTGGCCTGTACCTGACCGGTCACCCGATTGACGAGTACGAGGGAGAAATCCGCCGCTTTGCCCGTCAGCGCATCATCGACCTGAAGCCGGCTCGTGGTGATCAGACCGTCGCTGGTCTGATCGTCAATCTGCGGGTGATGCGCAACAAGAAGGGCGACAAGATGGGCTTTATCACCCTCGATGACCGCTCCGGGCGGATTGAAGCCTCGCTGTTTGCCGAGGCGTTTAACGCAGCGCAAGCCTTGCTGCAAACCGATGCCATGGTGGTGGTGGAGGGCGAGGTCAGCAACGACGACTTCTCCGGCGGCCTGCGCTTGCGCGCCAAGCGGGTGATGAGCCTGGAAGATGCCCGCACCGGTCTGGCCGAAAGCCTGCGGATTAAAGTTGCCAGCAGCGCCTTGCAGGGTGATCGGCTGCGTTGGTTGGGGCAGTTGTGCGAGCGCCATCGCGGTGAGTGTCCGATCACCCTGGACTACACCGCCAGTGAGGCCAAGGCCGTGTTGCAGTTTGGTAATGACTGGCGAATCGATCCGACCGATAGCTTGATTCAGGCGTTGCGTGACCAGTTCGGGCGCGACAACGTCTTTCTCAACTATCGCTAACTTTAGGCGCTTAAGCTGCGTTAACAGCCAGTATCACGGCTTGCAGCTAGGCTTGAGCGCTGAATGTTTATTCTCGACCTGCACGCGTCTGATCCCTTAAGGTAAGACGCTTGCAGACACCGCTCCCCGGCCGCGTGGCCGTCGACGCCAGATGGAAATTTATGAACCCGAATTTTCTCGATTTCGAACAGCCGATTGCCGACCTACAAGCCAAAATCGAAGGCTTGCGCCTGGTGGGCAATGACAACGCACTGAATATCGGCGATGAAATTGCGCGCCTGCAGGACAAGAGCCAAACCCTGACTGAAACCATTTTCAGCAACCTGACCAGCTGGCAAATTGCCCGCTTGGCGCGCCATCCGCAGCGGCCTTATACCCTCGACTACATCGGCCATATTTTTGGCGAGTTTGATGAGCTGCACGGTGATCGGCATTTCTCCGACGACCCGGCGATTGTTGGCGGGATTGCCCGTCTGGACGACGAGCCGGTAATGATTATCGGCCACCAGAAAGGTCGGGAAATCCGCGAGAAAGTCCGCCGTAACTTCGGCATGCCGCGTCCCGAGGGCTATCGCAAAGCCTGCCGGCTGATGGAGATGGCCGAGCGCTTCAAGATGCCAATCCTGACTTTTATCGACACTCCGGGTGCCTACCCAGGCATAGATGCCGAAGAGCGCGGGCAGAGTGAGGCGATTGCCTGGAACCTGCGGGTGATGTCGCGCTTGAAAACCCCGATTATCGCCACTGTGATCGGTGAGGGCGGTTCCGGCGGCGCCCTGGCCATTGGCGTGTGCGACAGTCTGAACATGCTGCAGTATTCGACCTACGCGGTGATTTCCCCTGAGGGTTGCGCCTCGATTCTGTGGAAAACCGCCGATAAAGCCCCGGATGCCGCGGAAGCCATGGGCATTACCGCCGAGCGTTTGAAGGGCTTGGGGATTGTCGACAAGGTAATTGGCGAGCCACTGGGCGGCGCCCATCGCGCCCCGGAAGTGGTGGCCGAGTCGATTCGCAAAGAGCTGGCGCACCAACTCCAGGCGCTGAAAAAACTCGACACCAAGGCGCTGCTGGCCCGTCGTTATGAGCGCCTGATGAGTTATGGCATCGCTTAAGTTTCAGTGCTAAGCGATTCGAATGGCGTACTCGCTCAGGCAGTACGCCATTTTTTCTTGTTCGCTGTTATGGGTCAGTGGCTATAGGCTTTTTGACGTGTGCGGCTACTCACAAGCGGTTAAATGCTGATGTCCCTAGAAGCCCAATTGCTGGTGGCTCTATCCGCCTGGCGCAGCGTGCCGGTCTGGACTGTGGCGTTTTCCGGTGGGCTGGATTCCACGGTGCTGCTGCACCTGTTGGTTGGTTTGGCGCAGCGCCAGCAATTACCGCCGCTGCGCGCCATTCATATCCAGCACGGCTTGCAGGTGGCAGCTGAGGCTTGGCCGGCGCATTGCCAGCAGGTCTGTGACGAACTCGGGGTGCCGTTGCTGCAGCATGAAGTGCAAGTGCAGCCTGGCGCTAGCCTTGAGCAAGCCGCTCGTGATGCGCGCTATGCAGCCTTCGCGGAGTTGCTCGGTGCGGACGAAGTGCTACTGACCGCCCAGCACTGCGACGATCAAGCCGAAACCCTGCTGTTTCGCTTATTGCGCGGCGCCGGCGCCCGTGGCCTGGCGGCCATGCCAGCGAGCCGGCCACTGGGAGCTGGGCACTTAGTGCGGCCCTTGCTGGCGGTGTCACGCGCCGAGCTGGAAGGCTATGCCCGCAGCAATGGGCTGGGCTGGGTGGAAGACCCGTCAAATTGCGACGAGCGCTTTTCCCGCAACTTTCTGCGCCGGCAAGTGTTGCCATTGCTCACCCAGCGCTGGCCGCAAGCCGTGGCCAGCATGGCCCGCAGCGCCGCACATCTGAGTGAGGCGCAAGGCTTACTGGATGAGTTGGCACAGGCCGACTTGACCCTAATGCAGCCAGATTCGCGCTTTGCCTGGCTGTCGCTGCCATCTTTGCCCTTGACGTCCTTATTGAGCTTATCTGCCGCACGCCAGCGCAATCTATTGCGTCACTGGTTGGCACCCCTGACGCCCATGCCCGACAGCGATCATTGGGCTGGCTGGACCTCGCTGGTAAATGCGGCGGTCGATGCCGCGCCGATTTGGCGTTTGGCCCGCGGTGAGCTGCAACGAGCCGACGGCCGGTTGTGGTGGTTGTCCGGCCCATGGTTGCAGCCATTGCCACCGATTGATCTGCCGTTGACGACTGCTGCGCGCTTGTCACTACCCGGCAACGGTCATATTTACTTGCTGGGGCAGGCCCCTGAGGGAGCATTGCAGGTGCGCTATCGCCAGGGCGGCGAGGTGCTGCAGTTGGCGGGGCGTGGGCGGCGCGATCTAAAACGCTTGCTTAATGAGGCTGGCGTGCCAGGGTTTTTGCGTGACCGTCTGCCGCTGCTGTATCAGGGAGAAGAGTTACTGGCGGTGGCAAATGTGCCGCAGTTAAGTGTTGCCGCGCCCGGCAATTGGCAATTCGTCTGGCAGGTGCCGACCAATGACCAGGGTTTGAGCTGAAAGGCCCTTTCCGGTAGACTACTCTCCCGTCTTATTACAGCTTTTGCTGACTCCTTTGGAATCGGCAAAAGCGTGCTTGTTTCCGGCAGGGTTTAGGACCTTGCTAGGCTTTTTCTGGCGGCATTGACCGCTTAAACGCAGACTTCTAGGGTTTTTCATGACGCGCTTCATATTCGTCACGGGCGGTGTTGTTTCCTCACTGGGCAAAGGCATCGCCTCAGCCTCACTGGCGGCTATCCTGGAAGCGCGGGGCCTTAAGGTCACCATGCTCAAGCTGGACCCCTACATCAACGTCGATCCGGGCACCATGAGCCCGTTTCAGCACGGTGAGGTGTTCGTCACCCACGACGGCGCCGAGACCGACCTTGACCTGGGTCACTATGAGCGGTTCATCCGCACCACCATGACCCAGAACAATAACTTCACCACCGGCCGTGTTTACGAACACGTGCTGCGCAAAGAGCGCCGTGGTGATTATCTGGGCGCGACCATTCAGGTCATTCCGCACATCACCGACGAAATCAAGCGCCGCATCATCAAGGGTGCTGGCGATGCCGACGTGGCCATGGTCGAGATCGGCGGCACTGTTGGCGACATCGAGTCGCAGCCGTTCCTCGAGGCGATCCGCCAGCTACGGGTGGAAGTGGGCGCCAAGCGCGCCATGCTGATCCACCTGACGTTGGTGCCGTACATCGCCACTGCCGGCGAGACCAAAACCAAGCCTACTCAGCATTCGGTTAAAGAGTTGCGCTCGATTGGCTTGCAGCCAGACGTGCTGATCTGCCGCTCCGATCACCCGATTGATATGTCCTCGCGGCACAAAATCGCGCTGTTCACCAACGTTGAAGAGCGTGCGGTGATCGGCCTGGAAGACGTCGACACCATCTACAAAATCCCAGGTGTATTGCACGCCCAGGGGCTGGATGATTTCGTCGTCGAGCGCTTTGCGCTGGAGTGCGGCACTGCTGACCTGTCCGAGTGGGATCGGGTGGTGGATGCCAAGCTCAATCCAGAAAATGAAGTCACCATTGCCATGGTCGGCAAGTACATGGAACTGCTGGATGCCTACAAGTCGCTGATCGAAGCGATGAGTCATGCCGGCATCCAGAGCCGTACCAAGGTCAACTTGCGCTATATCGACTCGGAAGATATCGAGAATAAAGACACCGCCTTGCTGGAAGGTGTGGATGCCATCTTGGTGCCGGGCGGCTTCGGTCTGCGCGGCGTCGAAGGCAAGATCACCACGGTTAAATACGCCCGTGAGAACAAGATTCCCTACCTGGGCATCTGCCTGGGTATGCAGGTGGCGGTTATCGAGTTTGCCCGTAACGTGCTGGGCTGGACCGATGCCAACTCCACCGAATTCGACAAGGCCAGCGGCCATCCGGTTGTGGGTTTGATCACCGAATGGGCAGACGCCAGCGGCGGCGTGGAAACTCGTACCGAAGCCTCGGACTTGGGCGGCACCATGCGCTTGGGCGCACAGGATTGCCGGCTCGAAAATACCTCCCTGGTGCATGACTGCTACGGCAAAGATGTGATTGTTGAGCGCCATCGCCATCGCTATGAAGTGAACAATAATTTGCTCGCCGAGCTGCAAGCCGCCGGCCTGAAAGTTACCGGCCGTTCGGGCGATGGCTCGCTGGTTGAAGTGGTTGAGGCGCCGAACCATCCTTGGTTTGTTGCTTGCCAGTTCCACCCGGAGTTCACCTCGACGCCGCGTGATGGCCATCCGCTGTTCAGCGGTTTTGTTAATGCTGCATTGGCCCAGAAGGCGCGCAAGGCATGAGTCAGAAGACCATTCGGGTTGGCAGTATCGACATCGCCAACGACAAGCCTTTTGTGTTGTTTGGCGGCATCAACGTGCTCGAGTCCCGTGACCTGGCCATGCGTGCGGCTGAGGAATATGTGCGGGTGACCGACAAGCTCGGTATCCCTTATGTGTTCAAGGCCAGCTTCGACAAGGCCAATCGCTCCTCGGTCAGCTCCTTCCGTGGCCCAGGCCTGGAAGAGGGCATGAAGATCTTCGAAGAAGTCAAAAAGACCTTCGGCGTGCCAGTGATTACCGATGTGCATGAGCCTGAGCAAGCGGCAGCTGTGGCGGCGGTGTGCGACATCATTCAGTTGCCGGCGTTTTTGTCGCGGCAGACCGATCTGGTGGTGGCCATGGCCAAGACCGGCGCGGTGATCAACATCAAGAAGGCCCAGTTTCTCGCCCCGCAAGAGATGAAGCATATCCTCGCCAAGTGTGAGGAGGCCGGTAATGATCAGCTGATTATCTGCGAGCGCGGCTCCTCCTTTGGTTACAACAACCTGGTGGTAGACATGCTCGGCTTCGGCATCATGAAGCAGTTCAACTACCCGGTGTTTTTCGACGTGACCCATGCGCTGCAAATGCCTGGTGGACGTAGCGACAGCGCCGGTGGCCGCCGTGGTCAGGTCACCGATCTGGCCAAGGCCGGCATGAGCCAAGGCTTGGCTGGTTTGTTTCTGGAGGCCCATCCAGACCCGGATAACGCCAAGTGCGACGGCCCTTGCGCCTTGCGTCTAGACAAGCTGGAGCCCTTCCTCAGCCAGCTCAAGCAGCTGGATGATTTAGTGAAGAGTTTTCCTGCGATTGAGACTGCCTAAACGGCTAATTCTTCGGTAAAGTGCCGTGCCGATTCATGCTGACTAGCTAGTCAGATAATCGGCTCGGTAGCTTTGCTTGGTTTTGATTCACCGCAGACGGTAGCGCCAACTTTGCTGCAGCGCCGTTTTCGTCAAATTTTGGAGTGCTTATAACAATGGCAATAATCGTCGACATCAAAGGCCGTGAAGTACTTGATTCGCGTGGCAACCCAACCGTGGAAGCTGACGTAATTCTCGACAACGGCATCATCGGCAGCGCCTGTGCGCCGTCCGGTGCTTCCACCGGTTCGCGCGAAGCGCTGGAACTGCGTGATGGCGACAAGAGCCGTTATATGGGCAAAGGTGTACTGAAAGCAGTCGCCAACATCAATGGCCCGATCCGCAGCCTGTTGCTGGGTAAAGACCCGGTTGATCAGCAAGCCTTGGACCAGGCGATGATTGCCCTGGACGACACCGAAAACAAAGCCTCCCTAGGCGCTAACGCGATTCTCGCGGTATCGCTGGCTGCCGCTAAAGCCGCCGCGCAAGCCAAGGGCGTAGAGCTCTATGTGCACATTGCCGACTTGAACGGCACGCCAGGCCAGTACTCGATGCCGGTGCCGATGATGAACATCATCAATGGCGGCGAGCATGCCGATAACAACGTCGACATCCAGGAGTTCATGGTTCAGCCGGTAGGCGCCAAGACCTTCTCGGAAGGCCTGCGCATGGGCACCGAGATTTTCCACCACCTGAAAGCAGTGCTTAAAGCTCGCGGCCTGAGCACTTCGGTGGGTGATGAAGGTGGTTTCGCGCCGAACCTGGCGTCCAACGAAGATGCGCTGGCGGCCATCAGTGAAGCAGTGGCCAATGCCGGCTACACCCTCGGCACTGACGTAACCCTGGCGCTGGATTGCGCGGCCAGCGAGTTCTTCGAAGACGGCAAATACGATCTGGCTGGCGAAGGTAAAGTCTTCGACGGCGCGGGTTTCGCCGACTACCTGGCGGGCTTGACTGAGCGTTACCCGATCATCTCGGTTGAAGACGGCATGGACGAGTCCGACTGGGCCGGTTGGAAAGTGCTGACCGATAAAATCGGCGAGAAAGTGCAGTTGGTCGGTGATGACTTGTTCGTCACCAACACCAAAATCCTCAAGCGCGGTATCGATGAGTCCATCGCCAACTCGATCCTGATCAAGTTCAACCAGATCGGCACCCTGACCGAAACCCTTGAAGCCATCCAAATGGCCAAAACGGCCGGCTACACCGCAGTGATCTCCCATCGCAGCGGCGAAACTGAAGATTCGACCATTGCTGACTTGGCCGTGGGTACCGCCGCAGGCCAGATCAAAACTGGCTCGCTGTGCCGCTCTGACCGCGTCTCCAAGTACAACCGTCTGCTGCGCATCGAAGAGCAACTGGGTGCCAAAGCCGTTTATAACGGTCGCGCCGAGTTTCGCGGCTAAGTCGGCAATGATAAAAAGGGTGGCTTAAGCCGCCCTTTTTTCTGTCGAGGCCTCTCGTCATGCGCAGTCCTTATTGGTTGTTTCTCGTCCTCATTCTGCTGCTGGCTGGCCTGCAGTATCGGCTGTGGGTGGGCGATGGCAGCTTGGCGCAAGTAGAGGAGTTGCAGCAGCAAATAGTCTCCCAGCAGGGTGAAAACGAACATTTGCTCGAGCGTAACCGCATCCTTGAGGCCGAAGTGCTGGAGTTAAAACAAGGGGTGGAAACGGTCGAGGAGCGTGCCCGGCATGAGTTGGGCATGCTCAAAGAGGGCGAAACCCTCTATCAACTCAACGAGTGAGTCGGCCATGAACAGTCCGCGTTTCTGGTTGGTGATCCCGGCCGCCGGGATTGGCGCGCGGATGCAGGCCGATCGGCCCAAGCAGTATCTGCAACTGGCCGGACGCTGCATTATCGAGCACAGCCTCGATTGCTTTCTCGAGCACCCGGGCCTAATGGGCGCCGTGGTGTGTCTCGCACCAGACGATCCCTACTGGCCAACCCTGGCCTGTGCCCATGATCCCCGTATCCAGCGTGTCGACGGCGGTGCCGAACGTGCCGATTCGGTGCTGCAAGGCTTGCTGCAACTGACGCAAATGGGTGCCAGTGAGGATGATTGGGTGCTGGTGCACGACGCCGCACGGCCGAATTTGTCACGGGCCGATCTGGATCTGTTGCTGAGCGAGTTGGCCGCCGATCCGGTAGGTGGGCTGCTGGCGGTGCCGGTGCGCGACACCCTCAAGCGTGCCGGCGCCGATGGCCGCGTGGCCGCAACCATCGACCGTAGCGACGTTTGGCAGGCCTATACGCCGCAGATGTTTCGCTGCGCCGCCTTGCAGCATGCGCTGGCGGATGCTTTGGTGGCTAACGTGGCGATTACCGATGAGGCGTCTGCCGTGGAGTGGGCCGGCCAGGCGCCGTGCTTGATCGAGGGACGCGCCGATAATCTGAAAATCACCCGCCCCGAAGACCTCGAGTGGTTGCGGCAGCGCTGGTTGCAACAGCGCTAATTGGTTCAGCCGCAAAGATTTATAGCGCTGGGCATCGGTTGGCGCGGACTCGTTCGTCAATGCCGTTCTCAGCAATCTATCGATTAATCGGCTGCGGCGACAATGCTCGGTGGCGGCCGCGGCTTAGAACCACTGCGTCCCATCCTTAATTTGCTGGAGAGCTTCATGATTAAGTCTC
The DNA here is from genome assembly GCF_030698175.1 of Pseudomonas sp. Lineage (GTDB taxonomy): Bacteria > Pseudomonadota > Gammaproteobacteria > Pseudomonadales > Pseudomonadaceae > Aquipseudomonas. Next base: position 44,805 of record NZ_JAUYNT010000018.1, on the reverse strand, counting down.
GTGCTGCCGTAGCTTTTGCGGCCAACCAACCCTTGCAGATTGTTGAGGTCGATGTGGCGCCGCCCCAGGCCGGTGAGGTGCTGGTGCGCATAGTTGCCACTGGCGTGTGCCACACCGATGCTTACACCCTGTCGGGTGAGGACTCGGAAGGCATCTTTCCGTGCATCTTGGGCCATGAAGGCGGCGGCATAGTCGAGGCGGTGGGCGAAGGTGTAACTTCCCTAGCGGTGGGCGATCATGTGATTCCGCTGTACACGGCGGAATGTCGCGAGTGCAAATTCTGCAAATCCGGCAAGACTAACCTCTGCCAGGCGATTCGCAGCACCCAGGGCCGCGGCGTGATGCCGGACGGCACCAGCCGTTTCTCCTATCAGGGTCAGCCGATTTATCACTACATGGGCTGCTCGACGTTCTCCGAATACACCGTGCTGCCGGAAATTTCCCTGGCGAAAATCCCCAAAGACGCGCCGTTGGAGAAGGTCTGCCTGCTCGGCTGTGGCGTCACCACCGGGATCGGCGCGGTGCTGAATACCGCCAAGGTGGAAGAGGGCGCCACCGTGGCGATCTTCGGTCTGGGCGGCATCGGCCTGGCAGCAATCATCGGCGCGACCATGGCCAAGGCCAGCCGCATCATCGCCATCGACATCAATCCAGCCAAGTTCGAGATTGCCAAGCAGTTGGGTGCCACCGATTGCATCAACCCCAAGGACTACGCCAAGCCGATTCAGGAGGTCATAGTCGAGCTGACCGATGGCGGCGTGGATTATTCCTTTGAATGCGTCGGCAATGTGCAGCTGATGCGCGCCGCGCTGGAGTGCGCGCACAAGGGCTGGGGCGAGTCGGTGATCATCGGCGTGGCCGGCGCCGGGCAGGAAATCAGCACCCGACCGTTCCAGCTGGTCACCGGTCGGGTCTGGCGCGGTTCGGCCTTTGGCGGTGTGCGTGGGCGTACCGAACTGCCCAGCTATGTGGCCAAGGCGCAGAGCGGCGAGATTCCGCTGGACAGCTTTATCACCCATACCATGGGGTTGGAGGACATCAATAAGGCGTTTGATTTGATGCACGAAGGCAAGAGCATCCGCACAGTGATTCATTTCTAAGGTGGCGGCCATGGCTCTGGAAAATCTGTCTTGCCAGAAAAGCTTCGGCGGCTGGCACAAGCGCTATCGGCATAGCTCGGCGGTACTGGGTTGCGATATGCGCTTCAGTATTTACCTGCCGCCCCAGGCCGAGCAGGGCGCGCCCTTGCCGGTGCTGTACTGGTTATCCGGGCTGACCTGTACCGATGAGACCTTTATGCACAAGGCCGGTGCCCAGCGCATGGCGGCCGAGTTGGGCTTGGTGCTAGTTACGCCGGACACTAGCCCGCGTGGCCTGGAGGTGCCGGACGATGCCGAGGGCGCCTGGGATTTCGGCCTGGGTGCGGGGTTTTATTTGAATGCCACCCAGCAACCCTGGGCGCAGCATTATCAGATGCACGACTATGTGGTGCAGGAGTTGCCGGCGCTGATTGAGGCGCATTTTCCGGTGTCGCAACGGCGTGGCATCAGCGGTCATTCCATGGGCGGCCATGGTGCGCTGGTCTGCGCCTTGCGCAACCCTGGGCGTTACCAGTCGGTGTCGGCCTTTGCGCCCATCAGCAATCCGCTCAATTGTCCTTGGGGCGAGAAGGCCTTCAGCGGCTATCTGGGTGAGAATCGCAACAGTTGGCGCGAATGGGATGCCTGCGCGTTGCTGACCGGTGCCCAGGAGCGTCTGCCGATGCTGATCGATCAGGGCGATTGCGATGAGTTTTTACTGACTCAGTTGCAACCCGAGGCGCTGCAAGCACAGGCGCGCCTGCATGGGCATCAGCTGTGGCTGCGCATGCAGCCGGGCTATGACCATAGCTACTACTTTATCGCCAGTTTCATCGATGACCATCTGCGTCATCACGCGGCGGCATTGCAGGCTTAAGGGCTCTAGTTTAAGGGCGCAGGCTTAAATCGTGCCGGTTTGGGCGCGGTTTAACTTGGCCTGCGCTCGCGAGGAGTCAAACCGGGTAGAATCGCCGCCTGACTTCTGCAAGGCCTGACTTTCATGAGCAACGCTATACGCATTGGCCACGGCTACGATGTGCACCGCTTCGGCGAAGGGGCTTTTATTACCCTGGGCGGGGTGCAGATCACCCACAGCTTTGGTTTGCTTGCCCACTCCGACGGCGACGTGTTGCTGCACGCGCTCTGCGATGCCTTACTTGGCGCCGCGGCGTTGGGCGATATCGGCAAACACTTCCCCGATACCGATGCGCAATTCAAAGGCGCCGACAGCCGTGTGTTGCTGCGTCGAGTGCTTGCGCTGGTCAAGGCCAAGGGCTGGAAAGTCGGTAATGTCGACAGCACCATAGTCGCCCAGGCGCCGAAGATGGCGCCGCATATCGAGGCCATGCGTGCACTGATTGCCGCTGACCTGGAGGTCGAGCTGGATCAGGTCAACGTCAAGGCCACCACCACGGAAAAACTCGGTTTTACCGGCCGTGAAGAAGGCATCGCCGTGCACGCTGTGGCTTTGCTGGTGGGCGCATGAGCGATCTTGAGGTTGCGCTGGATCAGGTCAACGTCAAGGCCGCCACTATCACAGACACCGAAAAACTCGGCTTTACCGGCCGTGAAGAAGGCATCGCCGTGCACGCTGTGGCTTTGTTGGTGGCGGCATGACCGAGCTTGAGTTGCTTGGCCCCTGTGCTTATGGTGCGCCGCTTGGCCGTGCCGTATTAAAAGCCACGGCGGAAGATTTTCAGGTCGATGAAGTGCTGGATATTCCACTTAGCGGCACGGGTGAGCACCTGTGGTTGTGGGTGGAAAAACGCGGCCTGAATACCGAGGAGGCAGCGCGCCTCCTGGCCCGCGCCGCCGGCGTTCAAGTGCGCACCGTGAGTTACGCCGGTTTGAAGGACCGTCAGGCCTTGACCCGACAGTGGTTCAGCATCCAGTTGCCGGGCAAGGCTGACCCCGATTTCTCGGCTGCGCAAAGCGACAGCCTGCGGATTTTAAACAGTGTGCGGCACCTGCGTAAATTGCAGCGCGGCGCCCATGCGGCCAATGGCTTTACCCTGCGCCTCACTCAATTAGACGCCGATCATGGGGCGCTGGATGCGCGCCTGCAGCAGATCGCCGCCCAGGGTGTGCCCAACTATTACGGCCCTCAGCGCTTTGGTTATGAAGGCGGTAACTTGGCCCAGGCGCGCAATTTTGCCATCGCCAAGGTGCTGCCAGAACAACGCAATATTCGCTCCCGCGTGCTCTCGGCGGCGCGCAGTTATCTGTTCAATCAGGTGCTGTCCGCCCGGGTCGCAGACGGCAGTTGGCAGCAGGCGCAGATTGGCGATTTGCTGGCGTTCACCGACAGCCGCAGTTTTTTCCCCGCAGGCGAAGCCGAGTGCAGCGATCCGCGCCTGGCGATTCTCGATCTGCATCCAACCGGGCCGCTGTGGGGCGCCGGTGATTCGCCGGCCGCGGGTGCCAGTCAAATTCTGGAACAGGCAGTGGCGGCAGGTGAGCCGGGGTTATGCGACTGGTTGGTCGAAGCGGGCATGGCGCACGAACGACGCATACTGCGTCTGCCCATCGGCGGTTTGACGTGGCATTATCCCGAGCCAGACATTTTGCAACTGCAATTCGTCCTGCCGGCCGGATGCTTTGCCACCGCTATGGTGCGCGAACTGGTCGATCTGCTGCCTGCGGGACCGACGGATAATTAATGCGTATTCTGATTTCCAATGATGATGGGGTTACCGCTCCGGGCCTGGCTGCTTTGCACGCGGCGCTGGCGGACTACGCCGAGTGTGTGGTGATAGCGCCTGACCAGGACAAGAGTGGCGCCAGCAGTTCGCTGACGCTGGATCGGCCGTTGCATCCGCAACGCTTGGCCAATGGCTTTATCAGCCTCAATGGCACGCCCACCGATTGTGTGCACCTGGGCCTGAATGCCTTGTTTGAGCCGGTGCCGGAGATGGTGGTGGCGGGGATTAATCTGGGCGCCAATCTCGGTGATGATGTGCTCTATTCCGGCACGGTGGCGGCGGCCTTGGAAGGGCGTTTTTTGCAACTGCCGGCCTTCGCTTTTTCATTGTTGTCGCGTCAGCCAGACAACCTGCCAACCGCCGCGTATTTTGCGCGCAAACTGGTGGCCGCCCACGCCGAGCTGAATCTGCCGCCGCGCTGCGTGTTGAACGTCAATATTCCCAACTTACCGCTGGAGCGTATTCGCGGCGTGCAACTGACCCGTCTTGGTCATCGCGCCCGCGCCGCGGCGCCGATTAAAGTGGTCAATCCGCGCGGCAAGGAAGGTTACTGGATCTCGGTGGCTGGCGATGCCGAAGACGGCGGCCCGGGCACCGATTTTCATGCGGTGATGCAGGGCTATGTGTCGATTACCCCGCTGCAATTGGATCGTACTTTTCCTGAGGCCTTTAGCGGGCTGGAAGGCTGGCTGGAGGGGTTGCTCTGATGCGCGCGCGAAACCAGGATAAAGATCAATTGCAACACCATGGCATCGGCATGACGTCGCAGCGTACGCGCGAGCGCTTGATTGAGCGCTTGTATGAAGAAGGCTTGTCGAATCCGCGGGTGCTGGAAGTTATTCGCCGCACCCCACGGCATCTGTTCGTCGATGAGGCTCTGGCCCATCGCGCCTACGAAGATACGGCATTACCTATTGGCCATAACCAAACTATTTCCCAGCCCTATATGGTTGGGCGGATGACTGAATTGCTGCTGGCGGACGGGCCTTTAGACAAGGTGCTGGAAATCGGCACCGGTTCTGGTTATCAAACTTCGGTGTTGTCGCAACTGGTTGAACGGGTATTTTCGGTGGAGCGCATCCAAGCGCTGCAAGAGCGCGCCAAAGAGCGTTTGCTGGAGCTGAACTTGCGCAATGTGGTGTTTCGTTGGGGCGATGGCTGGGAAGGATGGCCAGCGTTGGCGCCCTACAACGGCATTATCGTCACCGCAGCGGCGGCGGACGTGCCGCAAGCATTGCTCGATCAGTTAGCACCGGGCGGACGTTTGGTGATCCCGGTGGGCGCTGGCGATGAGCAGCAGCTGCTGTTGATTGTCCGTGAGGAACAGGGCTTCACCCGTCATGTACTGGACGCGGTGCGTTTTGTGCCTTTGCTGCACGGACCTTTGGCCTAATGTTTGGACTGAGCGGCCGTCGGGCCGTCTGCAGTACGGCAGGGCATCGGGCTTTGGCTTGGCTGAGCCTGTGCTTGGTGTGCGTGGCGCTCAGCGCCTGCAACACGACGCGAACCGGTGGCGTGCAAGTTATCGACCGTAATACCGGAGCGCAGAGTGCTGGGAACTCCCGCCAACCGGTAAGTGTTGGCCAATATGTTGTGCAGCCTGGCGATACCTTGTACTCGATTGCTTTTCGGTTTGGCTGGGATTGGAAGACCCTGGCCGAGCGCAACCGGATTGCGGCGCCTTACGTTATTCGTAAAGGGCAGGTTATTCGTTTTGATGGGCGCACAAATCAGGCTCCGATAGTTGCGCAAAACAGCCGGCCCAGCACTGCCACTAACCGCGTACCGCCGGCGGTAGTTAGAGCTAATGACGCGGCGATAGTCGCCAGCAAGCCTGCACCAACAGCGGTAGCGTCTAGTCCGGTTAGCACCGTTGCGAAAAACTTTACTGGTCGCTGGACCTGGCCGGCAAAAGGTGCGCTGATCGGGCGATTTTCCTCAAACGGCAGTTTGAATAAAGGCATTGATCTGGCCGGGGAATTGGGCGAGCCTGTTTCTGCTGCGTCTGATGGTTCAGTGGTGTACGCCGGCAGTGGATTGCGGGGCTACGGCGAGTTAGTAATCATCAAACACAGTGATACCTACGTAAGTGCTTACGGTCACAACCGTAGGTTATTGGTGCGGGAGGGGCAGCAGGTCAAAGTCGGACAAGTAATTGCTGAAATGGGTTCAACGGGCACTGACCGGGTGAAGCTACATTTTGAAATTCGCCGTCAAGGTAAGCCTGTTGATCCGCTGCAATATTTGCCCAAGCGTTGAGTTGCCGCTGACTTGTACTTTTGCGTAGTAGGACCGAGCTCGGGTGTTGCCAAGGACGTCCTCTGAGTTCAAACCAACGCGACTTAACAGTGTTGGTTGAATGTCGGGGTTAGGTGCTGCCGGAGCTTGTTGTCGAACTCAGCTAAGGACAATAAAAATGGCACTCAAAAAAAAACAAGCGCCGGAGTTTGACGTCGACGATGATGTTCTCCAACTTGAGGAGCGCATCGCTCTCGATGATGTCGATGATGAGGAAGCCGAGCTTTCTCTCGCTAGTCCAAAAGCCAAACAGGCAAGCTCACTCAAACAACACAAATACATTGATTACACCCGTGCGCTAGACGCAACTCAGCTGTACCTCAACGAAATTGGTTTCTCCCCATTACTCACCCCGCAAGAGGAAGTGCATTTTGCCCGCTTGGCGCAAAAGGGCGATCCGGCTGGGCGTAAAAGGATGATCGAGAGCAATCTGCGTTTGGTGGTGAAAATCGCCCGACGCTACATTAATCGCGGTCTTTCACTGTTAGATCTAATTGAAGAAGGCAACCTTGGCTTAATTAGAGCCGTGGAGAAATTCGACCCAGAGCGTGGTTTTCGTTTTTCGACTTACGCGACATGGTGGATTCGTCAAACCATCGAGCGCGCCATCATGAATCAGACCCGTACCATCAGGTTGCCGATTCATGTGGTCAAAGAGCTTAACGTCTACCTGCGTGCCGCCCGCGAGCTGACACAAAAGCTCGACCACGAACCCTCAGCCGAAGAAATTGCCAACCTGTTGGAAAAACCGGTAGGCGAGGTTAAACGCATGCTCGGCTTGAACGAGCGGGTATCGTCGGTCGATGTCTCACTCGGGCCGGATTCGGATAAAACCTTGCTGGATACGCTTACCGATGAGCGCCCAACCGATCCGTGCGAACTGCTGCAAGATGATGATCTGTCTCAGAGCATTGATCAGTGGTTGTCTGATTTAACCGAAAAACAACGCGAAGTTGTGGTGCGTCGCTTCGGTCTGCGCGGGCATGAAAGCAGCACGCTGGAAGAAGTCGGTCGGGAGATTGGTCTGACCCGTGAGCGGGTTCGGCAAATCCAAGTGGAGGCGCTCAAGCGCTTGCGCGAAATCATGGAAAAAAACGGCTTATCGAGTGAGTCCTTGTTCAAGTAACGGGACACTTGATTAAAGCAAGCCAGGCTTCGCAGGCTGGTGAATATGCATCCCTGCGGTCCAAAAGCAAACGCCCCGACTGGTTCGGGGCGTTTGCTTTTACGGAGTTAGCTTTGGTATTTCTTGAAAAACGAATTACCCATCCATTGGTGCGATCACTTGGCGAGCTCCCAGTAGGGTTTTCACACAGTCTGGATTGTGGGACTTTTTTATGTGTGGCCGTGTAAGCCTTTGCTTACAGGTCGTGTAGGTATTGGTCGTAATGGACTTAAAAAGCTAGAGTGTTTTTAATCGTTATTTGCATAACATACTGATATATAAGGGTTATTAGTTTTATTATGATGACGTTTAGGTGTTTTCAGTGAGCTTGCTGGTTTAGCCAGGCGAGCTACTATCTCACCTGTGCCAAGGGACAGGTGCAGGTCAGCAAGGATGCGGATCAGGACGTTGCAGGATGCGACTCATCAGGATGATGGAGTAGGAGATAAAGGGAGTAGGGATAAAAGTGGGCGGGTAATCCCCGCCCCTTTTTTTGCCCGCAGAAAAGCAAAAGGCCCGCTTAGAGCGGGCCTTTTGGCAATCGAACTGGTGATCTGGGTGACTAGCGTTCCAGATACTGCAGCTTGTCTTTGACGCCATCCCACTCTTCGGCGTCTGTCAGGCCTTCTTTCTTCTCGGTGATATTGGGCCAGATTTCGGCCAGATCCCGGTTCAACTCAATAAACTCTTGCTGCTCTTCCGGCACTTCGTCTTCGGAGAAAATTGCCTGGGCAGGGCACTCTGGCTCGCAAAGCGCGCAGTCGATGCACTCGTCTGGGTGAATGACCAAAAAGTTCGGGCCTTCATAAAAGCAGTCCACAGGACAGACTTCTACGCAGTCGGTGTATTTGCACTTGATGCAGTTGTCGATGACGACGAAGGTCATGGTTGGTTTCTCCTCAGGCGACGGCTAAGCAGCCCAATTTGCTTGGGACTGCTCAGCTCGGCAATTTGATGGCTCGCGGCACCAGGCTAAAAGGCCGAAGCATCTATAAAAGTGCGCGCGATTCTAACAGCTTGTCGGCAATAGCGTTAGATGCGCGTCTTCCATGTATATAACAGCTCCAGCGCGCGCCGTGGACTCATATCATCGGGATTGAGTTTAGATAATTCATCCAGAATCGGGTGCGGCAGGCTGGAAAAAAGATCGCTTTGCAGCGGCTTGGCTGGCGTGCTGCCGTGTTGCTGCGCCATCTCGTGGGGCAGGCTGCTGGTTTCCAGGCGCGCCAAGTGCTCGCGAGCCCGCAGTATCACCGGCCCTGGCACTCCGGCCAGCTGCGCAACGGCCAAGCCATAACTCTGGCTGGCCGGGCCTGGCAGCACGTGGTGCAAGAAGATGATCCGCTCGTTGTGCTCGGTGGCGTTCAGGTGCACGTTAGCCACCAGCGGCTCGCTTTCCGGCAGCACGGTCAGCTCAAAATAGTGGGTAGCGAACAAGGTGTAAGCGCGCAATTTGGCCAGCTGCTCGGCGGCCGCCCATGCCAGCGACAGGCCGTCGAAGGTGCTGGTGCCGCGACCCACTTCATCCATCAACACCAAGCTACGGTCACTGGCGTTATGCAGGATATTGGCGGTTTCGCTCATCTCGACCATAAAGGTCGAGCGCCCGCCGGCCAGGTCATCGCTGGAGCCGATACGGGTGAAGATGCGGTCGACCAGTGACAGCTCACAACTGGTCGCCGGCACGAAGCTACCGATGTGTGCCAGCAGCACAATCAGTGCGGTTTGGCGCATATAGGTGGATTTACCGCCCATGTTCGGCCCGGTAATGATCAGCATCCGGGTGGCATCATCCAGCGCCAGATCGTTGGCCACAAAGGGCGTGCTCAGCACCTGTTCGACCACCGGATGGCGGCCTTGCTGGATGCGCATGCAGGGTTCATCGACAAAACGGGGGCGGTTGAGATCCAGGGTTAGCGCGCGCTCGCCCAGGTTGCTCAGCACATCCAGCTCGGCGAGCGCAGCGGCGCTGTCTTGCAGACTGCCCAGATGGCCAATCAGCAACTCCAACAAGGCGTCGTACAGTTGTTTTTCCCGCGCCAGGGCGCGGCTCTTGGCCGACAGGGCTTTATCTTCAAAGGCTTTCAGCTCTGGGGTGATAAAGCGCTCGGCGCCTTTCAGGGTTTGCCGGCGAATATAGTCGGCCGGCGCCGATTCGGCCTGTTTGCTCGGCAACTCGATAAAATAGCCGTGCACGCGGTTGTAGCCGACTTTCAAGTTGGCCAGGCCGGTGCGGGCTTTTTCGCGCGCTTCCAGGTCGATCAAAAATTGCCCGGCGTTTTCACTGAGGGCCTGATATTCATCGAGTTCGGCGTCGTAGCCGGTTTTCAGCACGCCACCGTCGCGAATAATCGCCGGAGGGTTGTCGTTAATGGCGCTGGCGAGCAGTGCGGCCAGTTCCGGGTAGGTGGCTATGGTCAGGGCCAGCGCGCTTAAATTTGGCGCTTCCAGGCTGGTCATGGCCTGCTGTAACTCTGGCAGCGCGGCCAGTGCATCACGCAGGCGCGCCAAGTCGCGGGGGCGGGCGTTGCGCAGGCCGATGCGGGCCAGTATGCGCTCCAGATCGCCGATTTCTTTCAGCTGCGGTTGCAGGGTTTCGAAGCGATAGCGCTCCAGCAGGCAGGCAATCGATTCTTGCCGCGCCTCAAGCACGCCGCGGTCGCGTAGCGGGCGATTCAGCCAGCGACTGAGCATGCGACTGCCCATGCTGGTCTGGCAGCGGTCGACCACCGATTGCAGGGTGTTCTCGCGCCCGCCGGCCAGGTTGACGTCCAGCTCCAGATTACGCCGGCTGGCGCCATCGAGGATGACGGTATCGTCGAGCCGCTCATGGCGCAGGCTGCGCAGGTGCGGCAAGGCGGTGCGCTGGGTTTCCTTGGCATAAGCCAAGAGGCAGCCGGCGGCGCCGATGGCCAGGGTCAGGTTTTCGCAGCCAAAGCCTTTCAAGTCTTGGGTGGCAAACTGCTGGCAGAGGCTTTTAAGCGCCGAGTCCCGTTCAAAGTCCCAAGGTGCACGACGGCGCACGCCACGGCGTTTTTCTGCCGGCAAGCCTTGCGGCCAATCATCGGGGATCAGCAGTTCGACCGGATTGAGACGCTCAAGCTCGGCCAGTAGATTTTCCCAGCCGGGAATTTCCAGCACGCTGAAGTTGCCGCTGGTGATGTCCAGCACGGCCAAGCCAAACAGTCGCTCATCGCCCAGCACGGCGGCGATTAAGTTGTCGCGGCGCTCATCCATCAGCGCCTCATCGCTGACGGTGCCTGGGGTAACGATGCGCACTACTTGCCGTTCCACCGGGCCTTTGCTGGTGGCGGGGTCGCCGATTTGCTCGCAAATCACCACCGACTCGCCGAGTTTGACCAGCTTGGCCAGGTAACCTTCGGCGGCGTGATAAGGAATCCCGCACATCGGAATTGCCTGGCCGGCGGATTGCCCGCGTGCGGTCAGGGTGATGTCCAGCAGCTTGGCGGCCCGCTTGGCGTCTTCGTAAAAAATCTCGTAGAAGTCGCCCATGCGATAGAACATCAGCAACTCAGGGTGCTGACTTTTCAGTCGCCAGTATTGCTGCATCATGGGTGTGTGTGCGGAGAGGTCGTGCTGACTCATTGCCGGGCCTTGCGTGCAAAAGGCGCTAGTGTACGGTATCGCCTTTGCAGCTTTAACCCCGGAGACGCGTATGGATCGGCTAACCCAACTGGCCACTCGCTTGGGCGAGCAGTTACAGGTATTAAAAACCCAGGTCAGCACGGCGGAGTCTTGCACCGGCGGCGGCATTGCCGAGGCCATTACCCGGGTGGCCGGCAGTTCGGCGTGGTTTGAAGCCGGCTTTGTGACCTATTCCAATCAACAAAAGACTCGCCAGCTGGGCGTGCCCGTCGAGCTATTTGCGCAAGTTGGCGCCGTCAGCTGCGAGGTGGTGAGCGCCATGGCGCTTGGTGCGCAAGCGATGAGCGGCGCGCGGTTTGCGGTGGCCGTGAGTGGCGTGGCCGGGCCGGACGGTGGCACGCCCGATAAACCGGTTGGGACTGTGTGGCTGGCCTGGGCCGATGGCGAGCAGTTGTATGCTCAGTGCCGGCACTTTGTCGGGGATCGGCAAGCGGTGCGCGAGCAAACAGTCGCGGCGGCTTTGTTTGGGCTGATTCGACTGGCGGCTGGAGAAAAACCCGAGGAGGGCTAGGCGTGCGACTTGCCCTGTGGAATAATACTGTCTACATATACAGTTGTTAGTGGCCGACCGGCCCTCTTGATCACGTGAGGATTACAATGGACGAGAATAAGAAGCGCGCCTTGGCTGCAGCACTGGGCCAGATCGAAAAGCAATTCGGTAAAGGCGCGGTGATGCGCATGGGCGACCATGAGCGTCAGGCCATCCCGGCCATTTCTACCGGCTCGCTGGGGCTCGATATTGCCTTGGGGATTGGCGGTTTGCCACGTGGTCGGATCGTCGAGATCTACGGCCCAGAGTCCTCGGGTAAAACCACCTTGACCCTGTCGGTGATTGCCGAGGCGCAAAAGCTCGGTTGCACCTGCGCCTTCGTCGATGCCGAGCATGCGCTCGACCCAGAATACGCCGGCAAATTAGGCGTCAACGTCGATGACTTGTTGGTGTCGCAGCCGGATACCGGTGAGCAAGCACTGGAAATCACCGACATGCTGGTGCGCTCCAATGCTGTCGATGTGATTGTGATCGACTCAGTGGCAGCCTTGGTGCCCAAAGCTGAAATCGAAGGCGAGATGGGCGACATTCACGTCGGCCTGCAAGCGCGTTTGATGTCGCAGGCACTGCGTAAAATTACCGGCAACATCAAGAATGCTAACTGCCTGGTGATCTTCATTAACCAGATCCGCATGAAGATCGGCGTGATGTTCGGCAGCCCGGAAACCACCACCGGCGGTAATGCCCTGAAGTTCTACGCCTCGGTGCGTTTGGATATTCGCCGCACCGGCGCGGTGAAGGAAGGCGACGAAGTAGTCGGCAGCGAAACCCGCGTGAAAGTAGTAAAAAACAAGGTTGCGCCGCCATTCCGCCAAGCAGAGTTCCAGATTCTCTATGGCAAGGGCATCTACCGTAACGGCGAGATTATCGACCTCGGTGTATTGCATGGTTTCCTGGAGAAATCTGGCGCCTGGTACAGCTACCAGGGCAGCAAGATTGGTCAAGGCAAGGCGAACTCGGCCAAGTATCTGGAAGACAATCCAGAGATCGGCCGCACCGTTGAGCAGCTGATTCGCGACAAGCTGCTGGCCGTTGCGACGCCAGGCAAAGCCACCAGCGCGGTGGATGAACTGGCCAACGCCGACAGCTGATCAAGGCGATGGCGGCGATACTCGATACCCCCGTCGCGGTGCGGCGGGTGGCCATGGATCTACTCGCTCGCCGCGAACACGGCCGGGTCGAGTTGACCCGCAAGTTACGGCAGCGTGGCGCGCCAGATGAGCTGATTGAGGCTGCGCTGGATCGTTTGGCTGAGCAGGGCTTGCTGTCCGAAACCCGTTTTTTGCAGTGCTTCGTGGCCAGTCGCGTCCGCGGCGGCCAAGGACCGCTGCGCATCCGTGAGGATCTGGCTCAGCGCGGTTTACCCCGCGAGGTGATTGAGCAAGCCTTGCGTGAGGCCGAAATCGATTGGAGTGAACAACTGCGTGAGGTGTGGCAACGCAAGTTTGCCGGGCACTTACCGCTGGATGCGCGGGAGCGTGCGCAGCAAGGGCGTTTTTTGGCCTATCGCGGCTATCCGCTGGACTCGATCAGCCGTTTGTTGCGCGGCATTGACGATTAACCGACCGCTGAAAAATTACCTGCGTTGCCAATACGGCGTTAAAAATGGCTCTGTACTCGTGAGCTGTTGCAGATCGATTTTGTAGGGTGGGTTAGTGGCGCAGAGCAGAGTCAGCACATCAACTGCGAAAAATGGGCGCCACGTAACCCACCAAGCGGTAATCGGCCGATTCCATCTGGTGGGTTACGGCGCAACTGAATAAGCATCAGCCAATAGCCCGTGGTCATGCGCCTAACCCACCCTACGAATTACCGCGTCCTAGCAGCCTGTCGACAGGCTGCTAGGCACAACCTAACCGACCCACAGGTTTCAACACATAACTGGTACAGAGCCATTAAAAATGGCCTGTTAGCCGGCCACTGTTCAGCAAGGCTTGTCAGCTCGCGGTGGTGCAGGGGTGGCCATTGCTTAACTGTTATTTGACTAAGCGTTCCGCGCCCAGTTCTGTGGCAGGTTGATAAAGTCCAGTAGCTCGCGCAGGCGGCCGTGGTCGCGGGCGTTGAAGTTAAAGGCCAGGCGCAACAGGTGGCAGAACTCCGGCTCATCGCTTTCTGACTCACACACCGGCTGCTGATGAAAACCGCCGGTGAGGCACAGGTCGCTGAATTCTTTGTCCAATGTCAGCAAGGCCGCTTCGTTGAGTGGGTGATTCATGCGCACCACGTAACTTTTATTCAGCCAGCGACTGGAGTGGTAGTTGCGATAGAAGCGGGCAATTTCCTCCACCGCCTCTTCGGCGCTGTAAACCAGGCGCATCAGCTGCAGGTCGCTGGGCAGGATGTAGTGATGGGCCTGCAGTTGTTCGTGCATAAATTGCAGCGCACTTTTCCAGAAGTTGCCGCCGGGTTGGTCGAGTAATACGATCGGCACCAGTGGGCTTTTGCCGGTTTGAATCAGGGTGAGCACTTCCAGCGCTTCGTCGAGGGTGCCAAAACCGCCGGGACAGAGCACCAGCGCATCGGCTTCTTTGACAAAAAACAGCTTACGCAGAAAAAAGAAGTGGAAGGTCAGCAGATTGTCGCTGCCGTCGACTGTGGCGTTGGCACCTTGTTCAAACGGCAGGGTGATGTTGAACCCTAAGCTGTGCTCGCGTCCGGCGCCGGCATGGGCGGCGGCCATGATGCCGCCACCGGCACCGGTGATCACCATCAGTTCGTTGCGCGCCAAGGCGGCCCCCAACTCATGGGCCTGGGCATACAAAGGGTGTTCTGGATGGGTGCGGGCGGAGCCAAAGACTGTGACCTTGCGCCGGCGTTTAAACTGCTCCAATCGGCTGAAGGCGTACTCCATTTCGCGCAAGGTCTGCAGCATGATCTTGGCGTCCCAACGGTTGCGGTCGGCTTGCGCCATGCGCGCCACCGCCATCAGCATTTCACGGTACAAGGGTAAGTTTGGGCTGGCGGGAGGTACGGCTAGATTGGTCAGTTCTTCGACCTTGTCTTTCAGGTCGATGCCGCTGGCTTGAAAGTGCCGCGATAGAAAATCGTCGGGTGAATAGGGCATGCAGCTACTCCTTATGCGCTGGCGCTATCGGTAGCGCGAGGGAACCCGTCGCCACCTGTAGCGCCTAATCTTGGCGCAGTGTCAGAGTGCGATTTGTTCTCCGGGTTCAGCAATGTTGGCGATCCAGTTCAGCTTCTCGTGAAGCACCTGTTGCAGTGCCTGCATTTTTTCCAGCTCGCCGTGTACCAAGTACAGCTCTGGGTGATGCTCGAAGTGTTTAACCCAGTCTAGTAGCTGGGATTGCCCGGCGTGGGCCGAGAAGCCACCCAAGGTGTGGATTTTGGCTTTCACGGCAATCGGCTGATGCAGCACTTTTACCCTGCTGGCACCGTCGACGAGGCTGCGGCCCAGGGTGCCTTTGGCTTGAAAACCGGGGAAGACCACGTGGCACTCGGGGCGCCAAAGGTTGTGCTTGAAGTGATGGACAATGCGCCCGCCGGTGCACATGCCGCTGCCGGCAATAATGATCGCGCCACTTTTAATCCGGTTAATCGCCATCGACTCATCGGCGTCGGCGGTGCAGCGTAAAATCGGTAACCAGTCTTCCACCCGTTTGCCGCCTTTGGCGCCCAGGCGGGCACGATCAGCAGGGTCCAGTTGCTCGCGGTAATGGGAGTAAACCGCGTTGGCGCGAATGGCCATCGGGCTGTCGAGAAACACCACCTGTTGCGGTAAGCGGCCTTCCTGATAAAAACGCCCAAGGTAGTAGATCAGGTCCTGGGTGCGGCCAACGGCAAAGGAAGGGATCAGCACATTGCCGCCATCGCGATGGGCGGCCTGCAATATTTCAGCTAGCTCATCGAGGGTGTCCTCACTGCAACGATGGTCGCGGTCGCCGTAGGTCGATTCCAGCATCAGCACATCGGCCTTGGTCAAAATGCTCGGGTCACGCATCAGTGGCGAGCAGGTGTTGCCCAGGTCGCCGGAAAACACCAGGCGCCGCTGCAGGTGGTGATCCTCGATCAATAGCTCAACGATGGCCGCGCCGAGAATGTGTCCGGCTTCATGGAAAGTAACCTGCACACCGGGGGCAACCTGTTGCTCGCATTCGTAAGGCAACGGTCGCAGTTGTTTTAGGGTTTGCTCAACGTCGGCGACGGTGTAGAGCGCGGTGATGGCCGGTTGGCCTGAGCGGGCGCGCCATTTGTTTTCCCATTCGGCGTCTTTTTCTTGCAGGTGGGCCGAGTCGAGCAGCATCAACTCCAAGAGCTCGCAGGTGGCCTCGGTGGCGAAGATGGGGCCGCGAAACCCGGCGGCAACTAGGCGCGGCAACAAGCCGCTGTGGTCGAGGTGGGCGTGGGAGAGCACCACGGTATTCAGGCTGTTGGGGTCGAAGGCAAAGGGCGCGCGATTGCCTTCTTCGGCCTCGTGGTGGCCTTGGCGCATACCGCATTCGAGCAGCACCTTGGAGCCGTCGCGGGTTTCGATCAGGTAACAGGAACCGGTTACTTGCTGGGTCGCACCGAGAAAGCTGAGCAGGGCCATAGATCCTCCGCAAAGTTGTGTGTCTGTACAGACTGCGCCAAGGCTGTTGCTTGGTATTGATGCATATCAGCATCAAGGCTAATTGGCTGTGCCTAAACTGCAGTACCGCGATTCTGGAGGCGCCGCACATGCAGCAGATATTGCCAAGTCTGGCCGAGTTGCTTGAGCACGGCCAACAAGAGCCGGCGTTTGCCAGTTGGCAGGCGGGCTACGGCCCCGTTGAGCATAGTCCGCAGACGCAGGCGGCGGTGTTTCGCTTGGCCCATCAGCTGGTGCAGGCCGGTAAACAGCCGGGTCTGGCCAGTGTCTACCAGCTGTTGCAGGCCCTCGACCGGCTAAGCGTGACCGGGTTGTGGCTGGTGGTACACATGACCTACGCCAAGCAAGTGCGGCTGGATGGCGTGCCTTTGGCCGCCGAGGATTTTAAGCCCGAGCCACAGGGGCATACCGGCGGTGCATTGAATATGGTGCCGGCCTATGCCGGTTATCTGGGCCTCAATGCCCTGACTGGCCAGACCCGTGGCTGGTTGATGGGGCAGGGCCACTGCGTGGCGGCGATTGATGCGCTGAACCTGTTAACCGGCAATTTGCACCCCGAGCAGGCCCAGCGCTACGGCGACGGTGGCGCCGGGATGAATCGCCTGCTGACGGATTTTTACGGTTACGCCCAAGGCGCGGATGGCAGTCCGTCGGCGCCGCTGGGCAGTCACGTCAATCCGCATACCGCCGGCGGTATTGCCGAGGGTGGTTATCTCGGCTTTGCCGAACTGCAGTACGCGCACTTGCCGTTGCCGGGCGAAACCCTGGTGGCGTTTTTGTCCGATGGCGCGGCAGAGGAGCAGCGCGGCAGCGATTGGATACCGCGCTGGTGGCGCGCCGAAGATTGTGGCCTGGCCTTGCCGGTGATGATTGCTAACGGGCGGCGCATCGAGCAGCGCACCGAAATGGGCACCCATGCCGGCGTTGAAGGTTTTGCCCAGCACTTACGCGGTTGTGGTTTTGATCCACTGATTTTCGATGGCCGCGATCCGGCGGCCTTTGTCTGCACACTCTGGGAGATGGAGCAGCGCTTGACGCATCGCGTGCACGAAATGCACGGCGGCATCCTCCAGTACCCCTTGCCGATGCCCTACGCGATTGCCGAAACTCTGAAAGGTTTTGGCTTTTATGGTGCCGGCAGCAATGCCGCGCACAACCTGCCATTACCGGGTAATCCGCATAGCGATGCTTCGGTGCGGGCACTGTTTAATCAGCATGTGGCGCCGCTGTGGGTACCGCCGGCAGAGCTGGCGGCGGCGCGTCAGTTGTTTGCGCAGCACCGCGCTGGCCGCGCCCTGGAGCGGGACAATCCGTTGGCGACTCGCCATCCGCCGGCGCCGCACTTGCCGACGCTGGTTTATCGCAATGATGACTGCTCACCCATGGCGGCGCTGGATCGCTTCTTTGTCGATTTGGTCGCGGCCAATCCGGCGCTGCGCCCGCGGGTGGGCAATCCCGATGAGCTGGCCAGCAATCGCTTGTGCAGCGTACTGCATGCCCTGAAGCATCGGGTCTGCGCGCCTGAGAGTGAGCTGGAGGCGGTGGATGGCAAGATCATCACCGCGCTCAATGAGGAGGCGGTGGTGTCGGCCTGCCTGGCTAATCAGGGTGGCTTGAACCTGGTCGCCAGTTACGAAGCGTTCTGCGTGAAGATGCTCGGCGCGGTGCGCCAGAGCCTGATTTTTGCCCGCCAGCAAAAACAAGCCGGGCGTCCGGCCGGTTGGCTCGGTTGGCCCTTGGTGGCAACCTCCCATACCTGGGAAAACGGCAAGAATCAGCAATCCCATCAAGACACCACTTTTTGCGAAGCCTTGCTCGGTGAGATGAGCGACATGGTTCGGGTGCTATTCCCGGCCGATCACAACTCGGTGCTGGCCTGCTTGCCCGGCATCTACCAGGTCCGTGGGCAACTGGCCTGCATGGTAATTGCCAAGCGTGAGCAGGTGGCCGTATTTACCCAGGCGCAAGCCGAGCAATTGGCGGTGGATGGCGCCTTGCTGGTTGAACAGTTGGCCGGTAGTGAGCCGTTATTGCTGCTGGCCAGCGGCAGTTATCAGCTCGCCGAAATGCGCCGCGCCGCCTCGCATTTACGCGCGGCCGGGTATGCCTATCGGTTGGTGTATATCCAGGAACCGGGACGTTTTCGGGCGCCGCGCGATCACTGGGAGGCGGCGACGCTGGCCAGTGCGGTGCTCTGTGAGCAGCTGTTCCCCAGCGACCATAAGTTGCGGGTGTTGCTCACCCATATGCGTCCCGAGGTGGCGCGCGGACATCTGTGGCCGTTGTTGCCGGATGCCAATAACAGCGTGGTGCTCGGTTATCGCAATCGCGGCGGCACCCTGGATGAGGCCGGCATGCTGTTTGCCAATGGCGCGACTTGGGCGCATATTTTGCTGGCCTGTGCGGAGCTGCGAAATGTCCCCCTCGACAGCCTGTTATCTGCGGCGCAAATTGCCGCTGTGCAGGGCGAGGGTGATCCGGCCGCTTTGCGCTAAGCGTGCCGCGCGACCGTTAGGGGGGGGCGCCGCGCCAGCAGACTAAAAAGTCGTTAGTAGACAGGGAGAGTGCGCATGCCAAAGCTTACGCTGGAAATTGATCTGGACCTGTACCGCCTGCTGCAGCAGGCGGCGCGCAGTAATGCCAGCAGCCTGGAGGAAGAGTGCCTGCGGCGCCTCGAAGGTGGCATCCGGCGTTCGCGGCACATCGAAACCTTGCTCGCCGAGCTCAAAGCCAGCAGCGAGCAGGCTCAACGCAAAAGCTGATCTTGCAGCGCGATCATTTCAGGCCGCAATCGCTCTTGGTGAAACGTTCGATGGCCACCGGCAGGTTGGTTTTGTAGACCGTGAACTGGTAGCGCAACACCGCCCCGCGTGCCAGTAATTGACGGTAGCCGGTGTTGCTGCACACGCTGGCGGTCAGCTGGCTGCGCATGCTCTGCGCATTGGTGCGCATCTGCTGAGCGTGGCCTTCGCGAACGCTGAGGTAATTGATCAGCTCGTTGCCTTCAACCGTATAGCCTTGATCAAGAATGTCTTCATTGACCGCCCGTGGCGTGCCAACGCTGCTCTCTTTAGCCACCTTCTCCAGCATCTTGGTCAGCTCGAAGTCTTTCAACGAGGCAGCCTGGGTGGTTGGCAGTACTAGGCATAAGGCAAACAGGGCGAATAAGCGGTGCATGGGGATCTCCGTAGAAAGGTTGCGTCCTTTGACCGGCCATAATGGCGGCGGTTCGACGGGCCGGCATAATACCCCCGTTTGCCTGCTGCCTTGCACCTGCTCTGGTAAACTGCCGGCCCCTTTGATTCGGCCAGGCTGCCATGTTGAGCGTTTTTCTCCTTTCGCAGGTTTCGGCATGAGCCATGCGGTGGCTCGTTTACGCGCCGAGCGTTTGGCCCGCAGCGTCAAACCCTTTATCGCCCGTGGCTCGCGGGCACCGCGTTGCCCGAATTGCCGGGTGATCTTCAGCCATTGCCTCTGTGCGTTGCGCCCGCAAGTGCCCACCAGTGCCGGCATGTGTCTGATCATGTATGACGTCGAGCCACTCAAGCCGAGCAACACCGGTTGGTTGATTGCCGATCTGGTGACTGACACCAGCGCCTTTGGCTGGTCGCGCACCGAGGTAGATCCGGCGTTGCTGGCCTTGCTGGCCGATCCGCAATGGCAGCCCTACGTGGTCTTTCCCGGCGAGTTTGTCGCGCCCGAGCGGGTGGTCACCCAAGTGCTGCCGGTGGCCGGCAAGCGGCCGCTGTTTATCTTGCTGGATGCCACTTGGCCGGAGGCGCGCAAGATGTTTCGCAAGAGCCCGTATTTAACCCACTTGCCGGTGCTCAGCCTGCAGCCCGAGCAACTGTCGCGCTATCGCCTGCGCCGCTCCAAGCGCGATGACCACCTGTGCACCAGCGAGGTGGCGGCGCTGTGCCTGGAGTTGGCCGGCGAGCAACATGCCAGCGAGGTCTTGGATGCCTATCTGGAGGTGTTCACCACCCACTACCTGAATGCCAAAAATTACCTGCCGCTGGACCTAGAGGATGCCGCGCACCAGCGGCTGCGCGCCCTCTGTGCGCCGCTAGCGAACTAGGCGCAACCTGCCGGATCGCCGGCCAATACCCTGCGCAATTTGCCCCAATCGGCTTCACCCATGAGTAAGCAGCAGCCATGAACACCGACGCCATCGCCACCTTGCAGCAGCAATTAGTCGGCGCGCTTAGCTCGCCGCCGAACGAAACCCGTCGCCTGTTTCACGGCCGTGGCCAGCGCTGGCCGGGGCTTGAGCATGTCACCGCCGACTGGCTGCAAGGCCTGCTGTTGGTCTGCCTGTTTCGCCAGCCGGCGGAGCCTGAATTACTGGCGCTGAAACAGATGCTGCTGGCCCTTAGCGAGTCGCCGCAGTGGCAGCGCAGTGGCGCGCAACATCTGTTGCTGCAACACCGCTACCTGCCCGACAGCAGCACCGAGTTTCTGTGTGGTGAGCCAGTGGATGAGTGGCTGATCACCGAGGGCGGCCTGCACTACAAGTTGGACCTGGGCAAAAAGCAAAACAACGGCTTGTTTCTGGATATGCGCTACGGCCGCCGCTGGGTGCAAGCCCAGGCCGAGGGCAAGCGGGTATTGAATCTATTCGCTTACACCTGCGGTTTTTCGGTGGCGGCAATTGCCGGTGGCGCCGGCCATGTGGTCAACCTCGACATGGCCCGCGCGGCGCTCAGCCGTGGCCGCGACAATCACCGGCTCAATCAGCATGATCTGAGCCGGGTGAGTTTCTTGGGTCACGAGCTGTTCAAGTCCTGGGGCAAGGTCAAGAGTTGCGGCCCCTATGATTTGATCATCATCGACCCGCCGTCTTTTCAAAAGGGCAGCTTCGCCCTGACTCAGGACTATCAAAAAATCCTCCGCCGTCTGCCCGATTTGCTCAGCGAGCAGGGCACAGTGCTGGCCTGCATCAACGACCCGACCACCGGCCCCGAGTTTTTAATCGAGGGCATGCAGGCGCAAGCGCCGAGCCTGGTATTTGCCGAGCGCCTGGAAAACCCACCGGAGTTTGCCGACATTAACCTGGACAGCGGCTTGAAGGCCTTGGTGTTTGTGCAGGCGGGGCAGGCGGGGCAGGCTGTTACGGCTGATCTGTCGGTGGTGGCGGACTGATTTGTCGATGCAGTTGCTGACTACAGTTCGGGCCTTTCGTGACAGGCTGTAATCGGCCAATAGTTGACGGTCAGATGCATCCACGAAATTAGTGGTGGTTCAGTGTTAGGTTATGTGGCGATAGTCATCGCCTACTTCACCACTAACGAATGCTCTACATCGCCCATGGACACAAAAACTGAATTCTGGCGTGACCAAGCTATGCCCTATGTAGAGAGTCGGCGGGCATGCCATAGCCGTGCGTGTTACAAACCGCACAGTCACCCTACCTTTTCCATCGGAGCGGTTGACTTAGGCACAAGTAATTTTATTGGTGCGGTAGGAGGTCCGGTGCTCATCCGGCCCGGAACGCTGGTGTTCGTGCCATCGGCTTGCGTTCACTCATGCAATCCCTTGCCCGATACGGCATGGAGCTATCAGATGCTTCATCTGGATGCCGGATGGCTTGACGCTCTCAAGTTGGAGTCCTGCGCCGGGAAACAGGAGCGTGTGGTGCTGACCAGCGATATTTCCACCTACTTAAGATTTTGCCAACTCAATAGCTTCTTGTTCTCTGGCGCGAGCGTGGATGAGAAAGAAACTGCTCTCATTGAATTCATCGGCGACTACGATAGCAGCCGTCAGGGCATGATTGCCTTGCCCATGACGCCAGCCTTCGCCAGCCGCAGGCTTAAGACCGTTATGGATAGCCTGCAGCACGACCGGGTGGGTATGCAGTCGCTGGTTGAACTGGCGCGAATGGCCGGCATGAGTCGCTATCAGTTGATTCGGGCGTTCCGCACGTCAATCGGGATGACGCCCCATGCCTACCAACTGAATCTCTGCATCAATCAGGCCCGCGATTGGCTGCGTCAAGGTGCGGAGTTAGCCGATATCGCCTATCGCTTGGGGTTTGCCGACCAAAGCCATTTCCAACGCGTTTTCAAGGCGCACGCTGGTGTGACGCCTGGGCTCTATAGGTCATAGCACCGCGCAATTTTCTTCAATACAAGACCTTTGGCTGCTTGCAGACTTCCATGGATTACATCCTAGGAGGTTGGACAGTCATGCAGCAGTTTTTGATTATCGCCGCTGCGCATTTCCTGGCATTGATTTCGCCAGGCCCTGATTTTTTTCTCGTTGCTCGCACCTCAATGGCTTCCGGGTGGAAGATGGCAACTGGGGCATGTCTGGGCATTGCGCTGGCAAACGGTGTGTTTATTGTTGCGGCCTTCGGCGGGGTATCTGTCTTTCGCCCAGACAGTACGGCGTTTGTCGCCATACAGCTCGTGGGATGTCTGTATCTGCTGTACATGGGCTGGCTGTTCATCCGCCATGCAGGCACCAGTCCCATCGTCAGAATTCCTGGCGGTGTAGAGCGTTATTCTGCTTGGGGCGGTTCGTGGTGGCGCGGTGTTGGTATGGGGTTTCTCTCGGGAGTACTGAATCCGAAGAATGCCCTGTTCTATGTCAGTCTTGCCTCTTTGGTGAGCAGTACCCACACCAGCGAGCAGTGGAAGATAATTTACAGCGTCTGGATGTTCAGCGTAGTGCTGCTTTGGGACGTATCGGTGGCTGCTGTGATTGGAAATAAAGCGGTACTCAATCGTTTCTCACGAGCCTTGCCTTGGCTGGAGCGGATTTCGGGTGTCGTACTAATACTGATCGCTGTGATGGTCGTCGCCTCCGCAGTAACCAGACTCGCAGCAGGTGAGTAGGATTGTTTGCGCGCAACGATGTGCATGCCATCTTTCCGTTAACCGTGACGTGCGGATGGAAAAAGGTGGCAGGTTACTTTTCCATAACTGATTGTCGACTATGGCTCGATAGCAGTCCTTTGTCGTAGTGCAATAACGATAATCGGGGCTGCTTCTTGTCGGTAATTAATCAGTTTCGGTCATGCCTGTGTTGATCGGGCGGGGGCAGTAATTTCTGCGTCAGGCGCTACTGCCTCAGCTTTCCTTGGCCACAACTGGGCAATCAGCATGCCGATAAACATCAGCGTGCAGCCGATATAGCCGCGCAGTTGCAGGGTTTCATCCAGAAACAGGCTGCCGGCCAGGGCGGCGAATACCGCTTCCAGAGAGAAGATGATTGCCGCGTGGGAGGCGATGGCGTGTTTTTGCGCCACCACTTGCAGGGTGTAACCGATGCCGCCGGCGATGGCGCCGCCGTAGAAGATCGCCGGGCCAGCTTCGATAATGGCAGCCAGCACTATGGGTTCAAACACCAAGGCCAAGGCCAGGCTAATCACCGCGCAGACGGCAAACTGCAAAAAGGCCAGGCGCAGCGGATCGTGGCGTTTGGCGAACACTCCGACCACCAGCACATGGGTCGCCCAGACGAAGGCGCCGGCCAGTTGCAGCCAGTCGCCGGACGCCACCTGAAAATTGTCGCCCACGCACAGCAGAAACATCCCGACCACCGCCAGGCTCGCGCCGAGCCAGCAGCCGAGGCCGGTTTTATGGCCGAGGAACAGGCCAATCAGCGGCACGATAATCACGTACAGCCCGGTGATGAAGCCTGCATTGGTGACGCTGGTGAACAGCAAACCGACCTGTTGCAGGTTGATGCCGAGGGCCAGTACCAGCCCCATCAGGCCACCACCGATCAGCAGTCCGCGATAGAGCCAGGGTTCGGCGGCTGGTTGCTCGGCGCTCGGGCGGCGCAGCACCCAAGGCAAGAGCACCAGGGCGGCCAGGGCAAAGCGCAGGCCGGTGTAAAGGAAGGGGCCGATATGGTCCATGCCCAGACGTTGGGCGATAAAGGCCGAGCCCCAGATGATGGCGGTGAGCAGCATCAACAGGTCGGCACGCAGGGCTTGGTTAGGCATGGTAGAACTCAGTGGGCAAAGGTTGCGACTGTGCCTTAAAGTTGAATACTTGACCACCCCGACAGTGCTCGGCATGCTGGCGAGCGCTTTTTGGCTGACAACTGCCTAACAAAAATAATAGGAATGCCCGTGGCCGCTTATGAAATTTTGATCGTTGACGATCACCCGCTGTTTCGCAGCGCCCTGCAGCAAGCCCTGAGTCTGGGCTTGGGGCCGGATGTGCGTTTGGTCGAGGCGGCCAGCATCGCCGAATTAGAGGCGTGCTTGGCGCAGAAGACCGATTGGGATCTGGTGCTGCTCGACCTGAATATGCCCGGCGCCTATGGCTTCTCTGGCTTGGTGTTGCTGCGTGGGCAGTATCCGCAGATTCCGGTATTGATGGTGTCGGCGCAGGAAGACGCGGCAGTGGTGGTGCGCGCGCGGGAATTTGGCGCCAGTGGTTTTATCCCAAAATCCAGCAGCTTGCCAAGCATCCAGCAGGGCGTGAATGCGGTGCTGGCCGGTGATACCTGGTGGCCGGCGCAAAGCTCAGCCGCCGCCAGTTTGTCGGCCGAGGCGAAGGCTGCCAGTGCCGGTTTGGCCAGTTTGACGCCGCAGCAGTTTCGGGTGCTGACCATGGTCTGTGACGGCTTGCTGAATAAGCAGATCGCCTACCAGTTGGGGGTTTCCGAGGCGACGGTTAAAGCCCACGTGACGGCGATGTTTCGCAAGCTTGGGGTGCGCACCCGAACCCAGGCGGCGCTGTTGTTGCAACAGTTGGAGGCCATACCTGCCAGCCCTGCGGTGCTTTAACAGGCTGTTGAAAAACTACTGCGCTCGGCTATGCAGCGTTGAAATCAGCCTCACAGCCACAGGCTGAACGCGCTTTAGCGCGGCCCCGGAGGGGTGAGCAAAGCGAATCAAATGCTCATGTACAGCTCGTACACTGCGCTTTTTCGGCTGATTTCGCCTTGCCTAGCCGTCGCTCGCTACATTTTTCAACGGCCTGTTAAGACGGCGGTTTTCACGCTTTTTTGAGCCTTTTTCCGGTAGTCTGCCGGCCTCTCAACTTTTGGTTATTTTTACTATGTCGCCATTTAAAGGTCAGACCGGTCTGAAGCGGATTCTCAATGCCGGCGGTTATTCGATGGCCGGCTTGCGTGCCGCCTTCACCGGTGAGGCGGCGTTCCGCCAGTTGGTGTTGCTGAATGTGGTGCTGATCCCCCTGACGTTTTTCTTCTCGGTCAGCCGGGGCGAACGAGCGCTGATGATTGCCGTGTGCTTGCTGGCGCTGATTGTTGAATTGCTCAACTCGGCGATTGAAGCGGCGATTGACCGTATCTCGCTGGACCTGCACCCACTGTCCAAAGACGCCAAAGACATGGGCAGCGCCGCGCAGTTTGTCGCCCTCAGCCTGATTGCCTGTGTGTGGGCAGTGATCCTGCTACCGTAATTTGCCGCAGGCCGTTGAAAAACGTAGCGAGCGACGGCTAGGCAAGGCGAAATCGGCCGAAAAAGCGCAGTTTACATGCTGTAAATGAGCATTTTTAGGCCGATTTCAACGCTGCATAGCCTAGCGCAGTAGTTTTTCAGCGGCCTGCTAAACGATCGAAGCCAAGACAATCTCATCGCTGCGGCTGACCCCGGCCGTCAGCGCCTGGCATTGCTGAACAAACTCGCGCATCGCGGTGCTTTGGTATTTTTGCTGGTGCCAGATGAAGTAAAACTGCCGGGTCAGGTCCAACTCTGGGGTTTCCAGCGCCACCAAGCTGCCACGCCGAAAGGCGTCTTGCAGCGCCAGGCGCGAGATGCAGCCAATGCCCAGGCCCGACTCGACGGCGCGTTTGATCGCCTCGGTGTGCTCCAACTCCAAGCGAATGTTCAGCGCTTGCGGGTGATGACGCATGGCTTGGTCGAAGGTCAGGCGGGTGCCCGAGCCGCGTTCGCGCATGATCCAGGCTTCCTGCGCCAATTGCGCCATGCTGGCTTCGCCGCATTTGGCCAGCGGATGCTGGGGTGCGCAAAACACCACCAGCTGGTCTTCAACCCAGGGCTGGACCGTGATGTCCGGGTGTTGGCATTCACCTTCGATTAGACCCAGATCAATTTCGTAGTGCGCCACTTGTTGCACTATATGCTGAGTGTTTTGCACGTGCAGCGTCACCCGGCATTCCGGGTGGCGCTGCATAAAACGGCCAATCAGCAGGGTGGCCAGGTAATTACCCACCGTCAGGGTGGCGCCGACCGCCAGGGAGCCGAAGCCGCTCTTGCCATTGAGCAGGTCTTCCACGGCCTTGGCTTGATCGAGCAGCGCCACCGCTTGTGGCAGCAACTGATGGCCGAGGGAATTCAGGGTTAAGCGTTTACCGGCGCGATCAAACAGTTGGCAGCCGGATTGGCGCTCTAACTCGCTGAGCGAACTGCTGGCCGCCGACTGCGAAAGTGCTAAGGATTCGGCCGCACGGCTAACGCTTTGCTGCTGGGCGGCGGCGACGAATACTTGGAGTTGTCTGAGGGTAAAATGCATATCGATATAACCGATATTCCATATCTTGATAATTCATTTAACAGATATTGTCGCTGCTCGTAGAATAGCGCGCAATGGTGCCTGTCTGGCACAGGCAATTGATTGAGGAGAGCTGCATGAGCAACCTGAACGTCGAGCGTGTACTCAGTGTGCATCACTGGAATGACACCCTGTTCAGCTTCAAAACCACCCGTGACCCTGGTCTGCGTTTCGAGAACGGTCAGTTCGTGATGATCGGCCTGCAGCAGGAAACCGGGCGGCCGCTGATGCGTGCCTACTCCATCGCCAGCCCTAACTATGAAGAGCACCTGGAGTTCTTCAGCATCAAGGTGCAGAACGGCCCGCTGACTTCGCAGCTGCAGCACTTAAAGCCCGGCGACGAAGTGATGGTTAGCCGCAAACCGACCGGCACCCTGGTGCTTGACGATTTGCTGCCGGGCAAGCACCTGTACCTGCTCAGCACCGGTACTGGCTTGGCACCTTTTATGAGCGTGATCCAAGACCCAGAAACCTACGAGCGTTTCGAAAAAGTAATCTTGATTCACGGCGTGCGCTACGTGAACGAAGTGGCTTACCGCGAGTTCATCACCGAGCACTTGCCGAAGAACGAGTTCTTTGGCGATGCGCTGAAAGAAAAGCTGATCTATTACCCCACCGTGACCCGTGAAGAGTTTGAAAACATGGGTCGCCTGACCGATTTGATGCGCAGTGGCAAGTTGTTCACTGACATCGGCCTGCCACCGATCAACCCGCAGGACGACCGCGCGATGATCTGCGGCAGCCCAAGCATGCTCGACGAGACCAGCGCAGTGCTGGACGCCTTTGGCCTGAAGATTTCGGCGCGCATGGGAGATCCGGGCGACTACTTGATCGAACGGGCCTTCGTCGAGAAGTAAGCTGTTCGCATAAACAACCAACCCGCCGATGGCGGGTTAGTTGTTTATGGGCATGTACCCGTTATGTGTTGATCCCCGCCGGTGGTTAACTGCTTAAGGTCTGGCATTTGTAGGATGGGTTAGCCGCGTAGCGGCGATACCCATCGCGGGCAACCGATGGGTATCGCTAAGCTCAACCCATCCGACCAAAAGCCGCCTGCAACACATAGCTGGGACATAGCCCTTGTTTATGGCTATTTCCCAGTTATGTGTTGCAAAGCGCAAGTCCCGTAGCCCCTGGTTTTCGACCCAGATGAATTTGGGATAAAGAACGCTTGTGGCCCTGCAGGATGGTCAGCGTACTCACGCTTGCTTCGTGGATAAATCCGCTCCTACACAAGCCCGGCACCTGTAATAATTTCATCGGCTGGCCAACCCTGTAGGAGCGGATTTATCCGCGATTGGCCGGTGCAGACGGCACAGGTATCAAGGCTAATTCCCTCTCTCGAAAGGGTTCTTTGCAACACATAACGGGGACATAGCCTTGTTTATGGCCTGCGCTTATTCCGCTACCACTTCCAGCACGCAGATGCGCGTCGGCTCGGGGTAGTGCCAGCGCACCTGGAGATCCCACAGGCGGGTGCCATAACGCCGCTCCGCAGTTGGCTGCTGGTAGGCCGGGCGCGGGTCTTGGGCCAGGCATTGCTCTATCAGCGCCACCAGCGGCTCTTGCAGGCGCAACCCGTGTTGTTGGGCGGCGCTTAAGGCCGCAGCGCTCCAATCCACGGCAATCAGCTCGGGCGGCGTGGCGGCGATCTGGTTAACGGCGCTGGGCAAGCAATCGGCGTAGGGCACATAGGGTTTGATATCCAGCACCGGGGTGCCATCCAGTAAATCAATCCCCGACAAATACAGGCGTCCCGGCTCGACCTTGTCCAGCTTGACCACCGACTGGCCGATGCCATTGGGCCTGTGGGTCGAGCGGGTGGCAAATACCC
The DNA here is from genome assembly GCF_030698175.1 of Pseudomonas sp. GTDB lineage: Bacteria > Pseudomonadota > Gammaproteobacteria > Pseudomonadales > Pseudomonadaceae > Aquipseudomonas. Next base: position 16,424 of record NZ_JAUYNT010000018.1, on the reverse strand, counting down.
CCAGCGATTGATTGCCGCCCAGACGTGGCGGCCTTACTCGCAAGCGTGGCTGAGCTTCTAGCGCCGCATGGAATAGAAACAGCAACCAGACATGGCTGACCTGTTCCAAGCCCTCAATGGCGTGCGGCTGATCGAAGGGCGCGAGCAGTTCCAGCACGCCGCGGGCCGCCGGGGCCAATTGCGGCTGGCGCGGAATGGCGAATTTTTCTTTGAAGCAGCTGCGGACAAAGCCGACCGGCGAAACGGCGTAAGACATAGGGGGGCCAAAACAAAGTAGACCCCGCCATGCTAACCGATTGCTGTCGCAGTGCGGCTAATCGGCCTGTTTAGCGCCAGCTCAGTATCGGCCAGCCCGCCTGCTCGGCATGGGCTTTTAGGGCTGCATCGGGGTTGACCACCCGTGGCTGGTCAACCTGCGACAGCAGCGGCAGGTCGTTGCGCGAGTCCGAGTAGAAGTAGGCGCCGTCAAGGCTTTCGCCCTGTTCAACGAGCCAGGCCTGCAGGCGTTTTACCTTGCCGTCGCGGTAGGTGAGGATGCCTTGGGTGTTGCCGCTGTAGCAGCCGTGCTGTTCTTCCAGCTCGATGGCCAGCACTTCTTTGACGCCCAGGCGCTCGGCAATCGGCGCCACCAGGTGCACCCCAGAGGCGGAAATAACCAGCAGCCGGTCACCGGCGGCGCGGTGTTGGGCCAGGGTTTTACAGGCGTCGCTGTAGATTAACGGCTCGATAATGTCTTCGACAAAGGGCTCAACCACATGGGCGACTTCCTCAGCGGTGCGCCCCACCAGCGGCGACAGGCTGAAGGCCATGTAGTCCTCCATGGCCAGCAAACCTTCGGAGTACAGCGCCATCAGTTCAGTGTCGCGCTTAAGAAAAGACTCGCCATCGACCCAGCCGAGCTTGGCCATATAGGCGCTCCACAGGCTTGCACAGTCGCCGTCGATCAGGGTTTCGTCGAGATCAAAAATTGCCAGGGTCATCACGCCACCTCCCGGATTGCATCGGCGGAAATGGTCAGGCTGAGCTGCTGGCCATTGGCGTAAAGATCGGCGGCCGAACGGTTGAGTACGTCGATCAGCAGCTCTACGCCGCGCGCTTCCACCCGGTAGCGGATCACATTGCCGAGCAGGCTGTGGCTGCGAATCTGCGCCTCGATGGCGCCCGTCTGGCCGAGCTGGATCGATTCGGGGCGAATTGCTACCCGGCTGTTGATTGGCCGTAGCAACAAACGGCTGGCGGCGTCTGCGTCCAGCAGGTTGTAGTTGCCGATAAAGCCGGCGGCGAAGGCATCGACGGGGGCGGTGTAGAGGGTTTCGGCGGCGCCGCTCTGGACGATTTTGCCGACGTTCATCAGGAAGATCCGGTCGGACATCACCAGCGCTTCTTCCTGGTCGTGGGTGACGAAAATGGTGGTCAATCCCAGCTCGCGCTGGATGCTGCGGATCTGTTCGCGCAGGTGTTTGCGAATCCGCGCATCCAGCGCCGACAGCGGCTCATCGAGCAGTAGCAGGCGCGGGCGGGTGATCAGCGAGCGGGCCAGGGCCACCCGTTGGCACTGGCCACCAGACAATTGATGCGGGTAGCGGCTGGCAAAAGCGCCGAGTTCGACCATGGCCAGGGCGTCGTCGACCCGCTGGGCCGTTTCGTCCTTAGGGATTTTTTGCATGCGCAGACCGAAGGCCACGTTCTGCGCCACCGTCATATTGGGGAACAGCGCGTAACTCTGAAACACCATGCCGATGCCGCGCTGCTGCGGGCTGAGCGGCACCAGGTCCTGGCCGTTGAGGATGATCTGCCCGCCACTGACCTCAGTTAAGCCGGCGATGCAGCGCAGCAAGGTGGACTTGCCGCAACCGGAGGGGCCGAGCAGGGTGACAAACTCGCCCTGGGCGATCTCGCAGTTGATGTCGGTAAAAATCGGCGTCGCGGCGTACTGCTTGTGCAGCCCGCGAATGCTTAGAAAACTCATGACTTGTCCTTGTTCAAACGGTTGGCGGCCCAGGTAAACAGCAGCACGAAGAAGAAATAGGAAATCACCAGGGCGCTGTTGAAGTGGCCGCTGCTGTTGCGCATGTTGTTCAGGTACACCTGCAGGGTCTCGTAGCGGGTGCCGACCAGCAGGTTGGCGAACACGAACTCGCCGAACAGGAAGGAAAACGACAGAAACAGCGAGACCATCAGGCCCTTGCGCAAATTCGGCAACACCACTAACCATGCGGCTTGCCAGGTGCTGGCGCCCAGCAGGTGGGCGGCGTCCATCAAGTCCGGCAGGTTGATCGCCTGCAGGTTGTTGGTGATCGCCCGGTACATAAAGGGCAGCGCCACGGTGAAGTAGCAGCCGATCAGAATCCACGGCGTGCCAACCATCGCCAGCGGCCCCGAGCCATACACCTGCAACAGCCCCACCGAGGACACCACCGGCGGCACGGCGAAGGGCAGCAAAATCAGCATGTTCATCAGTCGGTCGAGTTTCGGGAAGTAGTAATGCACCACAAACAGCAGCGGCAGAATCAGCACTACCGCTAGCAATAAGGCGGCGCAGCAGATCAGCAGCGAACGGCCGAAAGCGGCGAGAAAACGGCTATCGCTCCACAGTGCCAGGTACCACTTAAAGGTCAGGCCGTCCGGCAGAACAGTCGCCGACCAGCTGGTCGACAGCGAATAGAGCAGGGTGCCGGCCAGCGGCAGCAGCAAAATCAAGAACAGCAGCCAGACCACCAAGCGGTGATAGAGGGCGGCCGGTTGGGCATCAGTGCGCGACATGGTAGCTCCTCTTCAATAGCCACTGCTGGGCGGCGGTGATCACCAGCATCAGGCCCACCAGTACCATGGCCAGGGCGCTGCCCATGTTCGGGTCGAGGGTGATGTCGCCGGCGACCATGGCCGCGATGCGGATCGGCAGCACGTTGAAGTTGCCGGTGGTCAGGGCATACACCGTGGCGTAAGCGCCGAGGGCGTTGGCCAGCAAAATCACGAAGGTGCCGAGCAGCGCAGGCGCCAGCACCGGCAGGCCGATATGCCGCCAGAACTGCCAGGGGCTGGCGCCGAGCAGGGCGGCGGATTCGCGCCAGTCGGCGCGCAGGGCGTCGAAGGCCGGGTAGAGCAGCAGTACGCCGAGAGGGATCTGAAAGTAGCTGTAGAGCACGATCAGGCCGGTCTTGGAGTAGAGGTTGAAGTCGCTGATTACCCCGGACTGCTTGAGCAACAGGGTCAAGGTGCCGTTGAAACCGAGCAGGATGATAAAGGCGAAGGCCAGCGGCACACCGGCGAAGTTGCTGGTCATGTTGGAGAAGGCCATGACGAAGTCGCGCAGTTTCGAGTCGACCTGGCGCAACGAATAGCTGCCGAGAATGGCGAAGAACATGCCGATCAGACTCGACCAGAAGGCGATCTGCAGGCTGTGCTGGATGGCCTGCAGGTAGAAGCGCGAGGCGAAGATTTTCTGAAAGTTCGCCAGGCTCCAGCTATCGCCACTGATCAGGCTGTGGACGGCGACCCAGACCAGCGGTGCGATCTGAAACAGCAAAAAAAACAGCGCGAAGGGCAGCAGACACAGCAGTGCCAGCCAGCGGCCGCGTTTGCCGGCAGAGGGTGGGGCACTCACTTAAGCAGATCCTTGCACAGGGGTTTGTCGTGGGCCGCGCCGAGCAGCGTGCAGAGGGTGCCGCACAACTCGGTTTGTTTGGGCTGGGCGCAGGCAGCGTGGCTGAATGCGTCGCCCAGCACGAACAGCGGTACTTCGCGCTCTTCGGGCAACAGACCGCTGTGAGAGCGGTCGTTGTTCATGCCGTGGTCGGCGGTCACCAGTACTTGGTAACCGGCATCCAGCCAGCGCTGCAGGTACTCGGCCAGCAATAAATCGGCCTTGCGTGCGCTGTTGCGGTATTGCGGCGAATCGAGGCCGAATTTATGCCCGGCGTCGTCGATGTTCATTGGATGCACCAGCAGAAAATTCGGGCTGTGGCGCAGGCGCAGGTGTTCCGCGTCGGCGAACAGGTGGGAATCCGGGTAGTGGTCGGCGTAGTAAAAGTGGCCGTGCTGGATCGGCAGCTCGGGTGTGTCGCTGTGGCGGTCGCGGGCGGCGATAAAGGGCGCGCGGTTATACAGCTCGCTGATCCAGTGATAGGCCGCCGCCGCGGTAGTCAGGCCGGCGCTTCGGGCGTAATGGAAGATGCTCTGCTGATTGGACAGGCGCACCACATCGTTATGCACGATGCCGCTGTCGATTGGCGCTACGCCGGTGAGGATGCACTCGTACAGCGGCCTCGACAGCGATGGCAGCTCACATTGCAACTGATACAGGGTGGCCCGGCCAGCCGCGCAGTACGCCTGCAGGTGGCCCAGGGTGTGGCGGGCGACCTGAAAATTCAGGCCATCCAAAATAACCAGGATGACGTTGTGATTCATGGACTTCTCGATGGATGCGTAGGATGGGTATCGCTGCGCTCAACCCATCCTACGATCGCTTATTGCATATTGATAATGACGTGCTCTTGCCACAGTTGCGGCAAGGCCTTGGCGGTGACTTCCCAGGCCTTGGGGTCCTTGATCGGCTGCACCTTGGCGTACTGTGAGTTAGGCAGCAACTTGGCTTGCACCTCGGCCGGCAGGGTCAGGTGTTCGGCGCGGATCGGCCGGGCATTGCCTTTGGCCAGGTTGATCTGGCCGGCGTCGCTGAGGATGTATTCCCGTGCCAACTTGGCGGCGTTGGGGTTCTTGGCGTATTTGTTGATGATGGTGGTGTAGCCGGAAATCACCGAGCCGTCGGATGGAATCAGCACTTCGAAGCGGCTTGGGTCGATCTGGTCGCGGTAGCTCAGGCCGTTGAAGTCCCAGACGATGCCGACTTCGACTTCACCCTTCTCCAGGGTCTGGATGGTCGGGTTAGACAGGCCCAGGCGGCCTTGCTCGGCCAGTTCGGCGAACAGGTCGAGGCCCGGTTGAATATTGGTCTCGCTGCCACCGTTGGCAATCGCCGCCGCCAGCACGCCATTTACCGCTTGCGCCGCGGCGCTGACGTCGCCGATCGCAACCTTGTATTTGCCTTTTTTCAGGTCGGCCCAGGAATGCGGCACGTCTTTGACCAGTTGCTTGTTGACGATAAAGGCGATTGAGCCGGTGTAGGCCAGCATCCAGTTGCCATCGGGGTCCTTGGCCCAGGCCGGGATCTGCTCCCAGGTGCTCGGTTTAAAGGCTTGGGTCACGCCTTGTTGCACCGCAATCGGGCCAAAGGCTGCGCCGACATCACCGATGTCGGCGCTGGCGTTGTCTTTTTCGGCGGCGAACTTGGCGATTTCCTGGGCCGAGCTCATGTCGGTGTCCATGTGTTTGAGGCCGTAGAGCTTGTCCAAATCGCCCCAGGTATCCTTCCAGTTGGCCCAGCTGTCGGGCATGCCGACACTGTTGACCGCGCCTTCGCCGCGCGCCGCTTGTTCGAGACTCTTGATATCCACATCATTAGCCATGGCCTGAGTGGCCAGGCTAATGGCGGTTCCCATCAGTGACGCCAGTAGCAAGCGTTTCATGTGAAGCTCCTTTGCGGTTGGGTGATTGGTCTAGATCAGCAATACATGGGCCAATTTAAGCGTTTCAGATGACGCTATTATTTCAGCCGGCGGTTTGTCGTCCTTGCTGAACGACTTCCGCGGCCGGCCGTGGCGTCTGAGTGATAGATTTATCCAGACTGGCGAGAAGACTCAGGGCAGTGCTGGCCTAGCCTAGGCTAATTATGATTTATGTCATCTATCAGTCATTTACCCTGCATAAGATAGTCACATTAGCCGTTGATTAGGCATTTTTAGCTGCTGGTCTATTCCAGAATGGAGTCATGTTGATGCGCGAAGATGCGCCGCGAACCGTTACCGCCATCTGCCGATCTCTGCAGGAGCAAATTGAGCATGGCTTGCTGCCAAAGGGCGGCAAGTTGCCCGCCGAACGCAAGCTCAGCGAATTATTTGCTACCACCCGTATCACCTTGCGTGAGGCCTTGGGGCAACTGGAAGCACAGGGCTTGATCTACCGGGAGGAGCGTCGTGGCTGGTTCGTGTCGCCACCACGCCTGGCCTATAACCCGCTGGTGCGCAGCCATTTCCATGCGATGGTTAGCGAGCAAGAGCGGCTGCCGGCCACCGAGGTGCTGAGCGCGCGGCTGCTGCCGGCGTCGGTGGAGGTCTGCGCGCTGCTGGAGTTGCCGGCATTCTCCAGCGTTTACCAGATTCGCCGGGCGCGGCGGATCGATGGGCGCCTGGTGTTGTACGTTGAGCATTATCTGAATCCGGCGTATTTCCCGGGGATTCTGGAGTTCGACCTGACTCTGTCGCTGACCGACCTGTATGCCAGTGAGTACGGCATTCACTACGGTCGGGTGCGCTTCGATATTCTGCCGACAGCCTTGCAATCCGAGGCCGCCAGCAACCTCAAGTTGGCCATCGGCAGCCCGGCGCTGCGCATCACCCGGGTTAACCGTGACCAGCACGGCCGGATCATCGACTGCGACCTGGAGTTTTGGCGCCACGACACCATCCATGTCAGTGTCGAAGTGCCGGAGTAATTCCGGTTTGTTAGCGCTGGCGATTAAGCCGCCGCAAATCGATCTTTCCTTCGCCACTGACGTTGAAGCCTGCGCCAAGAGTTGCCCTTGAATGCTGCTATGGCAGTTCGGGGCTGGCGTAAAAGGCGCTGAGCACTTTGACCAGGTGGGCCAGGTCATGGCTGCCGGCCAGTTCGCGGATCGAGTGCATGGCGAAAGTCGGCAGGCCGATGTCGACGGTGGGTACGCCCAAACGGCTGGCGGTGATCGGGCCGATGGTCGAGCCGCAACCCATGTCACTGCGGGTGACGAAACTCTGCACCGGCACCTCGTTTTCCAGGCACAGATGGCGGAAGAAGCCGGCAGTTTCGCTGTTGGTGGCGTAACGCTGGTTGCTGTTGATCTTGATCACCGGGCCGGCATTCAGCTTCGGGCCGTGGTTGGCGTCGTGCTTATCGGCGTAGTTGGGGTGCACCGCATGGGCGTTATCGGCCGAAACCAGCAGGGATTTCTGCAGGCAGCGGGCAAAGCCGTCACCGGTCGGCAGCAGCCGTTGCAGCACTTGCTCCAGCATCGGGCCGTCGGCGCCGCAGGCGGAGCTGGAGCCGACTTCTTCGTGGTCGGTACAGACCAGTACGCAGCTTTGCTCGCTGTCGGCATTTAGCAGCGCCTGCAAACCGGCAAAGCAAGAGAGCAGGTTGTCCAGGCGGGCGCCGGCAATAAAATCGTCGTTCAGGCCGATCACGGCAGCGCTCTGGGTATCGTAGAAACTCAGTTCGTAATCGAGCACCGCATCGGCGTTGAGGTCATGCTCAAGGCTCAATTGCTCGGCCAGCAAGGCGCGAAAATCGGCGCCGTCATCGCCGGCAATCTGCGCCAGAATCGGCGGCAGCTCGGTTTGCGGATTGATCGCCCAGCCCTGATTGGCCTCGCGATTGAGGTGAATGGCCAGGTTGGGAATGATGGCGATGGCTTTGCGAAAATCGATCAGCTGGCTTTCCACTTTACCGTCGCGGCGAAAGGTCACCCGCCCGGCCAGCGACAGGTCGCGGTCGAACCAGGGGGTCAGCAGCGCGCCGCCATACACCTCGACTCCAAGCTGCCAGAAGCCCTGACTCTGCAACTCGGGGTTGGGTTTAACCCGCAAACACGGGCTGTCGGTATGGGCGCCAACCAGACGCAGGCCAGCCTCAAGGGGCGAGCGTAGACCGAGTTGAATGGCAATAATTGAGGAGTCATTGCGGGTCACGTAGTAACGGCCGCCGGCCTCAATTGCCCAGCTCTGACGCTCGTCCAAGCGCAAATAACCCGCAGCTTCCAAGCGTTGGGCAAGGCTGGCAGTGGCATGAAAGGGGGTCGGTGAGGCCTTGAGGAAATCGATCAGGCCTTGGTTCAACTCATCGCGCATACGAGACTCCGGGCTGTTATGCCCGCAGTTTACCGCATCGCTGTACTTCCCACTCCCCACTCCCCATTCTCCACTTCCGCTAGCTAAAACGGTGCCGGACACTCGAGGCGCAGTCGTTCGCCCGTTGTGGGGTGGGTCAGACTGAGCATGCGGGCGTGTAGGCACAGGCGCGGGTAGGCTGCCAGGGCTTCGGGGTGAGCGTAGAGGCCGTCGCCCAGCAGTGGGTGGCCGATGGAGAGCATGTGTACGCGCAGTTGGTGCGAGCGGCCGGTGATGGGCGTGAGTTCGACGCGGCTGTAATGGCCGCAGCGCTCCAGCACTTGCCAGTGGGTCAGGGCGTGTTTGCCGAACTCATAATCGACCACATGCCGTGGTTTGGTCGGCGGGTCGTAGCGCAGGGGCAGGTCAATGCTGCCGCTGTCTTGGGCAGGTTCGCCCCAGCACAAGGCGGTGTAGGCTTTTTCGGTTTCGCGGTCGTGAAATTGGCGCGACAACTCGCGATGGCTGTCGGGGTCGCGGGCCAGGACTATAACGCCGGAGGTTTCCCAATCCAGTCGATGAACGATGCGTGCCTCGGGATAGCCGTTTTCTTGCAGGCGCGTCACTAGGCAATCTTTATTGTCATCGGCGCGGCCGGGCACTGAGAGCAATAAGGTTGGTTTATTGATGACCAGCAGGGCGGCGTCCTGGTGGAGAATTTCAATCTGGGTGAGCGGCATGGGCGTTTGGGCTGGCTTTGGTAGGAGCGGATTTATCCGCGATGCTCTTGGCCTGTAAAAGCTTCGCGGATAAATCCGCTCCTACAGGTGGTGTATGAGGCTGGAACAAAATGGCGGCCATCAAGGCCGCCATTTTGTTCAGGCATCACTGCAAAGGCTGTTCTTAGCGATCAGGCAGGGTGATGTTCAGCTCAAGAATCGAGCAGCTGCCTTGGTTTTCCAGGGCGACCTGAACCTGGTCCTGATCGATGTTGACGTATTTGCGGATCACCTCAACCAGTTCTTTTTGCAGGGCTGGCAGGTAATCCGGCTGGCTGCGTTGGCCGCGTTCGTGGGCAACGATGATCGACAAGCGCTCTTTGGCCAGCGAGGCGGTGGTTTCCTTCGGCTTGCGTTCGCGAAAGAAGTCAAAAATATTCATTCACGAACTCCAAACAAGCGTTGCATGAGTCCTTTCTTCTGCACATCGACGAAGCGATGGGTCACTTCCTTGCCGAGCAGGCGGTCGACGGCATCGCCGTAGGCCTGGCCCGCGTCGCTTTGGTCGTCGAGAATCACCGGTACGCCTTGGTTGGAGGCTTTGAGTACGGCCTGCGACTCGGGGATTACGCCGAGCAAACGAATGGCGAGAATTTCTTCCACGTCTTCGACGCCAAGCATCTCGCCTTTAAGCACGCGCTCAGGGTTATAGCGGGTCAGTAGCAGGTGCTCTTTGATCGGGGTGTCGCCTTGCTCGGCGCGCCGCGATTTGCTCGCCAGCAGGCCAAGCATGCGGTCCGAGTCGCGTACCGAGGAGACTTCCGGGTTGGTCACTACTATCGCCTCGTCGGCGAAGTACATGGCCAGGTGGGCACCGGTTTCGATGCCGGCTGGTGAGTCGCAAATGACGAATTCGAAATTTTTCGACAGTTCGTCGATGACCTTGCCGACGCCTTCTTTGGTCAGCGCGTCTTTGTCGCGGGTCTGGCTGGCAGCCAGCACGAACAGGTTTTCCAGACGCTTATCTTTGATCAGCGCTTGGGTCAGTGTGGCTTCGCCGTTGATAACGTTGACGAAGTCATACACCACGCGGCGCTCGCAACCCATGATCAGGTCGAGGTTACGCAGGCCAACGTCGAAGTCGACGATGACGGTTTTGTGCCCGCGCAGGGCCAAACCGGTACCGATGGCGGCGCTGGTGGTGGTTTTGCCCACGCCACCCTTGCCGGATGTAACTACGATGATCTTGGCCAAGGTACTTCACCCCAAATGTCGATTGAACGGTAACGTTGCCAGCCAGAATGTGGCTTGGTGGTTGCCGTGTGTCCCTGGAAAACCGCTTAAAAACGCTGTGAATAACGTTTTTTATACGGCTCTAAAATTGGCCGCAGTATCCGTTAAAGGCGGGTGATGTTCAACACGTCACCCGACAGGCTGACCTGTACCGGCTCACTCCAAAGTGGGTCGCGACGCAGGTCTTCGGCGACTTTATAGTGGCCGGCAATCGACAATAATTCGGCGCCAAGTTGCTGGCAGAAAATCCGTGCGCTGCGGTCGCCTTTGATGCCGGCCAAGGCGCGGCCGCGCATCGGGCCGTAGACATGGATATTGCCGTCGGCTAGCAGCTCGGCCCCGGCGCTGACGGGGGCCAGCACAATCAGATCGCCACCCTGGGCATACACCTGTTGGCCGCCGCGAATCGGCGTGGTGATGATTTTGCTCGGCTGCAATTGTGGCTCAGGTGGCTTCTCTGGCTCTTTTGCGCCAGCCAGTTCAATCGGCCGTTCGCGGGCGCCGGAGGGCGGCAGCACGGGCAGGGCTATGGCTTGCGCGGCGGCGATGTCTTCGGCGCGGCTGGCGCGGATGGCCAGGGTGCTCAGGCCATGTTGGCGACAGATGGTCATCAACTCGCTGAGATCGAGATCGCCTTCGCCGTCGGGCAGCTTGTCGAGTGCCAGCACCAGTGGCGTATTACTGAAAAAATTCGGCGCCTGGCTGACCTTGCTGGCCAATTGACGGTCGAGGCGCTCAAGGTCGTTATGGGTCAGCTCCAGCACGGTAATGGCCAGCATGCTGCCTTTGAGCTGAAATACGGGGTCTTGATCGAGGAGGTCGGCTTGGCTCATGGTCTGCACAGAAAGGCTGAAGGGCTGCTAATTAGGGTCTGCTCCCGTTTCATCGCGAGCCGCGTTGCCGCGAGAAATGACCCCCGGTTAGGCGCAGGACGCAGGCAATGGTTATTCCCTTGCCAAGTCCTGCAACAACAGCGGGGGCCATTTCCCGCGCGAGGCGGCGTTTCTCGTCGCTCATTTGGAACAACCAAATCGCGCTCCTCGTGCCTTGCCTCGCGCAAAAACAGGCTCCGGCGCGGCCGCGAGTGAAACGGGAACAGACCCTAGTCTAACTAAATAGGCGAGGACTTATAGCGATAACGTCGGCAAGCCGCAAGCCGAGGTAGAATGCGCGACTTTGTTGTGGGCTTGGGTTTTTTCATGGAACGCTCTCGTTTTAGTCGAGCTTTGCTGCATCCGCGTTTTTGGCCGCTGTGGCTGGGTTTGGCGTTGTTATGGTTGTTGGTGCAATTGCCTTATGCCTGGCTGTTGGCGCTGGGTCGGTTGTTGGGGGCGCTAATGTATCGCTTTGCGCGGGCGCGCCGGCAGGTCGTGGAACGCAACCTGCAGTTGTGCTTCCCGCAGTTGTCCAAGCAGGAGCAGCAGCGCCTGGTGCGCGAGAACTTTGCCTCGATGGGCATCGCGTTCTTTGAGATGGCCATGAGTTGGTGGTGGTACAAGCCGCGCTTGCGCAGGCTCGGCACGGTTGAAGGCCTGGAGCATTTACAGCAAGCCGCCGCCGAGGGGCAGGGGGTGATTTTGATGGCGCTGCATTTCACTACCCTGGAGATTGGCGCTAATTTGTTGGGGCAGTTGCACACCATTGATGGCATGTACCGCCAGCATAAGAATCCGCTGTTCGATTTTGTCCAGCGCAGCGGACGGGAGCGACAGAATCTGGATGCCACGGCCATCGAGCGCGAAGATGTGCGCTCGATGCTGAAGGTGCTGCGGGCCGGGCGGGCGATTTGGTATGCGCCAGACCAAGACTATGGCCGCAAGCAAAGCATTTTCTTGCCGCTGTTTGGGGTGAATGCCGCCACGGTCACGGCCACCAGTAAGTTTGCTCGGTTGGGCAAGGCGCGGGTGGTGCCCTTTACCCAGCAGCGTCTGGCCGATGGTTCGGGCTACAAGCTGGTGATTCATCCGCCCTTGCAGGATTTTCCGGGTGTCAGTGAAGAGGCTGATTGCCTGCGGATTAATCAGTGGATCGAGCAGGCCGTGCGTGCGTGCCCTGAGCAGTACTTGTGGGCCCATCGACGCTTTAAAACCCGCCCGTTTGGCGAGCCGAAACTCTATAAAAAACGCCGTCGTTAGACGCAATAGCGGTGCTTCGCAGTTATCCAAGCGCGCGGCGATGGACGGCTTCTATACTGAGCAAAAAGCCCTGAGAGTCATTCATGAATCAAGCCGTTACCCCCAAAGCGCCGGTCACCGGTTTGATTCTTTCCGGTGGCGGCGCCCGTGCGGCCTATCAAGTGGGGGTGTTGGCGGCGATTGCCGACTTGCTCCCCGATCCGGCCAGCAATCCCTTTCCGGTGATAGTGGGTACCTCGGCGGGCGCTATCAATGCGGTGGGTTTGGCCTGTGGGGCCTTGCATTTTAGCGAAGCCGTGCGGCGCTTAACCGCCGTTTGGCAAGGTTTTCATTGCCATCAGGTGTATCGCACGGACTGGCCAGGGGTGCTGCGCCAGGCGGGGCGGTTTATCGGCCACAGTCTATTTGGTCTGGGCGGCGATGCACCGGCGGCGCTGCTGGATAACTCACCGCTGCGTGAGTTGCTGGGCCGCGAGCTGGATTTTACCGGCATTCATGCCGCCGTGGCCCGGCGCAAATTGCGGGCGGTGGCCGTCTCGGCGTTTGGCTATGAAAGCGGGCAGTCAGTGAGTTTTTATCAGGGCCGCGCCACCATCGATCCTTGGTTTCGCCACCGCCGGGTTGGGGTGCCGACGCGCTTAAATCTCGAGCACTTAATGGCCAGTACGGCCATTCCGTTGATTTTTCCGCCGGTTAAAGTCAATCGTGAATATTTTGGTGACGGCGCGGTGCGCCAATTGGCCCCCATCAGCCCAGTGTTGCATTTGGGCGCCACCCGGGTGTTGGTGGTGGGGGTGAGCGGTAATCCGCAGTCTGGCGCGCCGCAGCCGGAGGTGGTGCGCAGTAAAATCGCGCGCTCACCGAGTTTGGCGCAAATCAGCGGGCATATTCTGAACAGCACCTTTATTGACAGCTTGGAAGGCGACATCGAATTGCTGGAACGGCTCAATCACATGAGTCGCTTGGTCCCCTCGGGTTTGCATCCGCGTGGGTTGGGTTTGAAACCGGTCGAGGTATTGGTGATCGCACCGAGCCAGCCATTGGATCAAATCGCGGCGCGGCACCGGCATGAATTACCTAAGTCGCTACGGATATTTTTGCGCGGACCGGGGGCGACCAAGGCCAGTGGTGCAGGGGTGCTGAGTTATTTGTTGTTTGAGTCGGGCTATTGCAGCGAGCTGATTGAGTTGGGGTATCAGGATGCGATGGCACAAAAAACTGCGTTGATGAATTTCCTCGGGCTCGAGAGTCTGGCTCCCGCACCGCTGGTGGTCAGCGAGTAGCGTGGGGTTGAATGCAGTGAGTGATGGACACAAAAACGCCAGCCTAATCAGGCCGGCGTTTTTATTGGCGGGGGATTACTCGGCGATCTGTAGCTTGCGCACTTCGGTGTAGAGGTAGCGCACCCGTGAGTATTCAAACGGGGTGTTCAGCTGGCCATATTGGTAGGGCGTCGTGTAGCGCGTGTCGATGGCGCGCAGCAGGCTGATTTCCAAATGTCGCTTGCTCTCTTCGGCGACATTGAGGAAGTTCGCGCTTTGCTCGCCTAGCGTGTCGACCACCAGCCCGCTGGTGTCTCGCACGCTTGACGGCCCGTACACTGGCAGCACCAGGTAGGCACCGGCAGGCACGCCGTAGTAACCGAGGGTTTGGCCGAAATCTTCGCGCTCTTTTGGCAGGCCCATGGCGGTGGCTGGGTCCCAGATGCCGGCAACCCCAAAAATGGTGTTGAACATCAGCCGGGCGGTGGTGCGCATGGCGCGCTCACCTTTAAATTGCAGCAGGCTGTTGCCCAGGCTGGGTAGATCGCCCAGGTTGCTGAAGAAGTTGCTTACCCCGGTGCGCACAAACTTAGGTGTGACATAGGTATAGCCACGCACGGTTGGCAGCATGACCCACTGATCGAGGCGGTAGTTAAACTGGTAAACCCCGCGGTTCCAGGTTTCCAATGGGTCATAGACATCCATGGCCGAGCCCGAGGCAGCGACAAAGTTATCCAAGCCTGGGATAAACGTCAGGCTTTGCAGGGGCGCGGTAAAGCCTTCATCGTCGTTTGCTTGTGCGCTGGTTTGGGCGGCGTTAGCCAAGCTGCTGCCCAGCAGCAGGGCGCTCAGGAAAAAATGCTTAGCCACGGAAGAACTCCAGCATGGCGTCGGTATTGACGCGGTAATCGAGGTTGCCGCAATGGCCGCCCAGTGGGTAGATGGTCAGCCGCTCGCCGAAGGTACGGCGTAAAAAGCTAAGGTCGCCAGGGCCGAGGATCAGGTCATCGGCGTTGGTCATTACTGAGATTTTTGCGCTGGTTTTCAGATAGTTTTCCAGCGCATAGAGACTGACCTCTTTATCCAGCTGCGCCAGCGTGCCGCCGTTATTGCGTTGTTGCCAGAGCGGCAGTAAATGTTGCTCGGCATAGCAGCGGAAATTACAGGCGGCGGCCTTCTTGAAGAAGGGCACCAGCTCAGTGCTGTAGTCGATCTGCATGTCTGCCGGGGTAATCAGGCCGCGTTTATTGATCAGGTCTGAGGTGTAGACGATGTCGGCGACCGAGAAGCGAAAGGCGCTGCCGACCAGTGAGGCCATCGCCGGGCTGCTCAGGCGCTCCTTGGAGTTTTGAAAGTCGAAGATCAGCGCTTCATCGACTTCGATCCGGCCTTTTTCCTTGAAGTAATGGGCGAGTCGATCAAACAGCATGTCAAACGACGGCGGCTTGCCATGCAGGTCCAACTGCACCCTCGACAAGCGATCCAGGTTGCCGACCGAGGTCAGCAGGTCCACGGGCGGATTAAGCATCAGCACCCGCTTGAAATTGAAGCTGTGCTTGCTGTCGTCGATCTGGCTGACAAACGCCGCATTCAGCGCGCCCAGGCTATAGCCGGTCAGGTTGTAACTGGTGACTTGTAGGTCGCTGTGTGCGGCCTTGATGGCTTCCATCACCCGGTACAGATCTTCTGCGTCATCGCTGGAAATGCCCGGTGTGGCACGTCGGGAGGCCGCGGTGATGAAGTCATAACTGGTCGGTGAGGACAGTTGCACCACATGGTAACCGGCGGCGTAGAAGAGTTTTTTGAGGAACTCAGGCTTGCCGCTGGAGAACTGTGCGCCGGTGCCGGCAATGATAAAAATCAGCGGTGCCGGCCCCTCTTGCTTGGCCAGTCGGTAAGGCAGGGTTTCGACGTTCCAAAAGATATCGGGCATCTTTTCGGCCCGCGCCGCTTGCAGGTTGAGCCGGTAGTCGGCTTGGTCGATATCTTCGTCGTTGGCAACCGCGGGGCGTAGCTCCGGCGGGGTGCCGGCAATGGTCGCTTCGAAGGCATTGGTGATGGGGTAACCGTAACTGGCGGCATCGATGCTGGCGGCCTGCACTGACAAAGTCAGGGATAGGCCCGCGAGCAGCGCGGCAAGGCTTAGAGGCCGGAGCATGGGGCAATCTCATTAGAGGTAGAGGTGGCTAAGTATTCACATCGCCTAGCGCCGACACAAGCACAAAACGGGCCGCTACAGGCAGTGTGAAAACTACTGCGCTCGGTTATGCGGCGTTAAAAACAGGCTCGGACAGCGGCTTGCCCGCTGAACGCACTTCAGTGCGGCCCGGAGGGCGAGCGCAGCGAGTACTGCTCATTTACAACTCGTAAACTCCGCGTCCTCGCCTGTTTTTGCCTTGCCTAACCTTCGCTCGCTACGTTTTCACACCGCCTGGCAAGCTGGGTATATTTTTCGACGTTATAGCAGCTCCATGCGGGGCCTGCAGGCTTTACTGGCGCATTTACTTGCATCGACACGGTTGGCGGTTATGCTGGCCGGCGTTTTTGCCTACTGGAGAGTCCTATGTCACGCCGTTTGCCATTATTTTTATTGCTGCTGTTGTCACTTTGGCTGGCGGCCTGTTATGGCTTGCGCTTTGCCTTTATGGAAGACAGCCAGTGGGTGGGGATTTGCGCTGAGGCCGCAGAGGCCGCCGGCCGCTGGGAATGTCAGCTGCGCAGCGGCTTGGGACTGATGATTCATTGGCGGCTGTTGGCCTGGGCGGCGCTGGTGAGTGCAGTGCTGGGGTTCTTTGCCCCCGCTCGAATCGGTATGGTTTTGGCGGCTATTGGCTTGTTTTTGGCCTTGCCGGCCCTGGTGCTTTATACCGCGAGCTTGGCCGTGTTTGCCTTGGTGATTGCCGCGCTGCGGCTGATTCGGGCGCCGCATTCAACTGTTTAAAGGCAGTTATGCGTGCAGCTTTTGTAGATACTCTGTTGGAGGTCAAGCTTTCACTTGGTGAATGCTGCTGAACAGTTTGCTGGAATCAAAGCGCTCGCCCTGCTGGATGCAGGCCCAAACGCCGGTCAGATACTTGCGCATCACTGCGCACAAGGCTT
>NZ_JAUYNT010000007.1 GCF_030698175.1 Pseudomonas sp. | reverse complement strand
GGCGTAGCGGCATATCTGAGCGAGAACGCCAACAACCTCTAAGGTTGCGCGGCGCAATAAAAAACCCGGCATGCCGGGTTTTTTATTGCGCCGCGCAACCTTAGAGGTTGTTGGCGTTCTCGCTCAGATATGCCGCTACGCCTTCTGGCGATGCAGTCATGCCTTTGTCGCCTTTCTTCCAGTTAGCCGGGCAGACTTCGCCGTGCTCTTCGGTGAACTGCAGGGCATCAACCAGACGCAGCAACTCATCCATGCTGCGGCCCAATGGTAGGTCGTTGACGATTTGTGCGCGCACCACGCCATTCAAATCGATCAGGAACGCGCCGCGATAAGCCACACCGCCGGCGGCTTCAACGTCGTAGGCTTTGCAGATTTCGTGGGTGATGTCAGCCGCCAGGGTGTACTTGACCTGACCAATGCCGCCGGCATTGATTGGGGTGTTACGCCAGGCGTTGTGGGTGAAGTGCGAGTCGATCGAGACGCCGACCACTTCCACATTGCGCGCCTGGAAATCTGGAATGCGGTGATCCAGAGCAATCAGCTCGGACGGGCACACGAAGGTGAAGTCCAGCGGGTAAAAGAACACCAGGCCGTATTTGCCTTTGATCGCGGTGGACAGGGTGAAGCTTTCGACGATTTCGCCATTGCCCAGTACCGCTGCCACGGTGAAATCAGGTGCTTGTTTGCCTACCAGTACGCTCATTGCATATCTCCTTAAAAAATTCAGGGCTGCAGACCGCTGCCAACGCCATCCACTATAGCGTGCTGACGCTCGGCGCGACGCAGGGCCGTTAATCATACACCGGCCATTTCTGTACCGCCCATCGCTTTTTACCACCCCCCTTGCAGCGCTAAGTCCTTGTAAAACATGGGCCTTAGCCTGAACGGCGAAGTTTTGGCAGCCATCTCAATATACAATCATTCGCATTAAGATTAAGATACGCGCATCGAATCAATAGCCCGTGAGCCCTCGCTTATGTACGTTTGCCTCTGCCAAGGTGTTACCGACGGTCAAATCCGCGAAGCCATTTACGACGGCTGTTGCAGCTATCGCGATGTGCGCGAAACCCTCGGGGTGGCCAACCAGTGCGGCAAATGTGCATGCCTGGCCAAGCAAGTGGTACGCGAAACGCTCAGCGATATGCAGCTAGGCCAAGCCGCGGCAACGCGCCCTTGCACTTTCGTCGCTGCCTGAAGCAAGCCCGAACAATACAGCCGGACCTCGCCTCCGGCTTTTTTATGCCTGCAATTCAAGCGCTTAGCGGCCTAGCGCAGAACTTAATCACTCTTATTTAGATTAATTTTTGCTTTAAATTCAATGCCTTAGCATTTGACAGACAAGGATTGCCGGCCGAGAATTTAAGACCACTCAATCTCCTGGCACGGCGGATCCGACATGAAAGGCGACAAGAAAGTCATCCAGCATCTAAATAAGATCCTCGGCAACGAGCTGGTCGCCATCAATCAGTATTTCTTGCATGCGCGCATGTACGAAGACTGGGGCCTGAAGAAGCTTGGCGAGCACGAGTATCACGAGTCCATCGACGAGATGAAACACGCCGACAAACTGATCAAGCGCATTCTGTTTCTGGAAGGCCTGCCCAACGTACAAGACTTGGGAAAATTGCTCATCGGCGAAAACACTCCAGAAATGCTGGCCAGCGACCTGAAAATTGAGCACAAGGCCCATGTCGACCTGAAAGAGGCAATTGCCTACTGCGAAAGCATCGCCGATTACGCCTCCCGCGACCTGCTGCGCGAAATCCTCTGCTCGGAAGAGGATCACATCGACTGGCTGGAAACCCAGCTAGGGCTGATCGACAAGGTCGGCTTGCAGAACTATCTGCAGTCGCAGATGGACGAATAAAGCCTAGGGTCTGTTGCCGTTTCATTCGCGGCCGCGCCGGAACCTGTTTTTGCGCGAGGCAAGGCACGAGGAGCGCGGTTTGGTTGTTCCAAATGAGCGACGAGAAACGCCGCCTCGCGCAAAAACAGGCCCGGCCCTTCGGGTTGCGCGGGAAATGGCCCCCGCTGTTGTTGCAGGACTTGGCAAGGGAATAACCATTACC